>CAMLRS010000004.1 GCA_946482515.1 uncultured Flavobacteriales bacterium
CTACTACGATGAATTTCAGGATTGGATTGGATGATTGTTTAACACTATAAAACTTCGCAGAACCTTGAGTATCAAGACTATTTTGGTTTCTCAACCTAAACCTGAGGGCGAAAAATCACCGTATTACGATCTGGCGGATAAATACAAGCTGAAGATTGACTTCAGACCCTTTATTCACGTAGAAGGTGTGCCTGTACAAGACTTTCGTCAACAGAAAGTCAACATTCCGGAGTACACAGCGATCATTTTGACGTCCAAAACGGCCGTAGACCATTTTTTCCGCATTGCCGAAGATATTCGTTTCGAAGTGCCGGATACCATGAAGTATTTCTGCATTTCCGAAGCCGTTGCGCTGTACCTCCAAAAATATGTGACGTATCGCAAGCGGAAGATCTTCTTTGGGAAACAGACCATTGAAGACCTGATCGACCCGCTGAAAAAGCACAAAGGCGAGAAATTCCTGTTGCCATGTACCGACATTCTCCGCGATAAAATCCCGGAAACGCTCGAAGCGGCCAAGATCCCGTTCACGAAAGCCATGCTGTACAAAACAGTAGCTTCCGATTTGAGCGATCTCGAAGATGTGTACTACGATATGCTCGTGTTCTTCAGCCCGGGCGGAATCGAATCATTGTTCAAGAACTTCCCGGATTTCAAGCAGAACAATACCGTTATCGCAGCGTTTGGTCCTACAACGGCCAATGCCGTGGTGAAAAACAACCTGCGCCTTGATATCCACGCTCCGATGCCGAATGCACCTAGTATGACGGCCGCGATCGAGAACTTCATCAAGGAACGCAACAAGAAAAAATAATACAGGATGATGACTGTTGGATTTTTGAGGAACAGTGTCTTCCATCAAAAATCCAGCATCAAACATCCAACATCTTATAAGCACTTCGGTGTTGAGAAAAGCGCTTTGTACCCAACAGGGCGTTTTGTCGTTTAAGCGATATTTGTAACCAGATCGGATAATCGTTATTTTTACCCATCATTTGAGTGTTATGGCAAAAGAAAGCAAGGTTGTAAAGCCTTCATTTTCAGAAAAAGGACACAAACGCGCTACGATCAGCTACTGGTTGATAGCAACGTTTCCACTGTTGTTTGTAGCCTGTTTGCTGTTATTTCAATCCGAAGACGACCTGCCGCCGGTTGCAATGCTCGACAATCCACCGGAATTGCTGGCGTCTGTGATCTATGCCGACGATGGTACCACCGAGCTTGGCCGTTACTGGAAAATCAACCGCACCAGCGTTGAATACAAAGCCATCAGCTCGAACGTAACCGACGCACTGATCGCCACCGAAGACGAGCGTTTCCTGGACCACTCGGGCGTGGATTTCCGCGCACTCGGAAGAGCCGTCGTGAATGTGGGTGGAGCCGGTGGAGCTTCTACCATTAGCCAGCAGCTGGCCAAACAGCTCTTTACCCTCCAGATTCGCGAACGCGAAGAAATGGCCCGTGCCAGCGGCGAAGAGATCGAACAGCCAGGTGGCGGACGTATCGGCAGAATGTGGCGCCGTCTCAACGAAAAAGCCCGTGAGAACATCATCGCAACCCGTCTCGAGAAGCGTTTCACGAAGGAAGAGATCATTACGATGTACCTCAACCAGTTCGACTTCCTGTACAACGCCGTAGGTATTGCCAACGCATCCAAAGTCTACTTCAACAAAAAGCCGAAAGACCTTACTAAAGAGGAAGCTGCCATGCTGGTAGGGATGTGTAAAAACCCGACGCTGTACAATCCGTACACGTTTAAAATCAAGAACTACCGCACGTGGCTGGCCAAGCGAAAAGAGGTGTCTCCAAAAGACATTACCGAGCAGGAAATCCGCGATGCCCGCGCCAATGACAGCCTCCGCGCTGTTGGTCGCCGCAACCAGGTACTGAAGCAGTGGCTGATCAACTCCGAAGAAGGTAATAAGGGACTGCGCACAAAAATCACCCAGGCCGAATACGAAGAGCTGTGTAAAAAACCACTCGTAATCGACTACCAGATCGTGGATCACAAGCGTGGTATCGCTCCTTACTTCCGCGAAGAGCTGCGTAAAGAAGTAACAACCCTGCTGTCAGAGAAAAACCCGGACGGTTCACTGAAATACAAACGTCAGGACGGCGTTCCGTGGGATATTTACCGCGACGGCCTTCGCATTTATACAACGATCAACGCCGATATGCAGGTGTATGCCGAAGAAGCCGTTGAACGTCACCTGCGTGAAACCTTGCAATCGCAATTCGACCGCAACAACAGAGGGGTTAAAAACTGGCCGTTCTCCAATCAGCTGACACAGGAACAGGTCGATGCGATCATGAACAGCGCCGTGAAGCGTAGTCCGCGCTACCTCGGCATGAAAGAAGCCGGTGTTTCCGAAGGTGAAATTATGGCCAGCTTCAACGAGCCGACGCAAATGCGCGTATTCTCCTGGAAAGGTGAGCGCGATACGACCATGACACCAATGGATTCCATCCGTTACTACAAATCGTTCCTGCAGGCCGGATTGATCTCCATCGAGCCGAGTACCGGTTTCGTGAAAGCATGGGTGGGCGGTACCAACATCGATTACTTTGCCTATGACCACGTGCGCCAGGGAAGACGCCAGGTAGGCTCTACTATCAAACCGTTTGTTTACGGCGCCGGTATCACGATGAACGTAGTAAAACCGGGAATGGTAATCCCTGACATCCGTTACTGCGTCGATCTGTACGATCCAAGCGGTGCGCCGGATGGCCAGTGGTGTCCGTCCAACTCCGACGGCAGCGGCAGCGGTGGAACGATTTCCATCAAGCGCGGACTCGCCATGTCGAAGAACAACGTAGCCGTGTACGTAATGGGCAAAATGGGTGCTTTGGCCGGCCCACAAACCGTAGCCAAGCTCATGCGCAGTCTCGATATCCACCTCAACGATGCAGACGTTGTTCCAGCCATGTGTCTCGGTTCCATGGACCTTTCGCTCTACGAGCTCGTAGGTGCGCAGGCCGCTTTCGTGAACAAAGGAATTTTCAACAAGCCAACGACCATTCTGCGCATCGAAGACCGCGCCGGGAATGTCATTTACAATGCGAAATCCGTTTCCCGCGAAGCGATGAACGAAAACGTGGCCTATGCCGTGCTGAAAATGATGCAGGGCGTGGTAGAAGGCGGAACCGGAAGCCGTTTGCGCGGTGGTGCCGACTACGGCGGGATTCGTTACCCGACAGCTGGTAAAACCGGTACTACGCAGAACAACTCCGACGGTTGGTTCGTTGGTCTGACACCAGATCTCGCTACCGGCGTTTGGGTAGGTGCCGAAGACCGCGGTGTGCGTTTCCGCTCAACCGATCAGGGTCAGGGTGCGCGAACAGCCATGCCGATCTACGGTTATTACATGAACAAAGTATACAAGGACCCGAAAATCGCGATATCGACCACCGAATTTGATAAACCGGCGGGCTTTGACGACAGTATGTTTAATCTAACGGGTGTGGAATACGACCCGACAGCAGCCGATGACGAGCCCGTAGAGGGCGGAGGTGATCCGGCCAGCGACATTGATATATAGCACAACCTATGAACAAAGTAGTTTCCGGGGTGGAAGAAGCCCTGAAAGGAATTGAAGACGGCATGACGCTGATGGTGGGAGGATTCGGATTGTGTGGCATTCCGGAAAATTCCATCGCTCAACTGGTAAAGCTGGGGGTAAAAAACCTCACCTGTATCTCCAACAATGCCGGTGTCGACGACTTCGGACTGGGATTGTTGCTGCAAAACCGCCAGGTGCGTAAAATGGTTTCTTCTTACGTAGGTGAAAACGACGAATTCGAGCGCCAGATGCTTTCCGGCGAGCTGGAAGTAGATCTGATTCCACAGGGATCTTTGGCTGAGCGTTGTCGTGCAGGTGGTGCGGGCATTCCCGCATTCTTTACACCGGCAGGTTACGGAACCGAGATCGCAGAAGGAAAAGAAGTGCGCGTATTCAATGGGAAACCACACATCCTCGAAAGCGCTTTGACCGCCGACTTCGCCATCGTGAAAGCCTGGAAAGGCGATACCGAAGGAAACCTTGTATTCAAAGCTACGGCGCGCAACTTCAACCCGATGATGGCCATGGCCGGCAAAATCACCATTGCAGAAGTGGAAGAGCTCGTTCCGGCAGGTGAGCTGGATCCGAATTTCATTCACACGCCAGGCATTTTCGTACAACGCATTTTCAAGGGAGAAACGTTTGAAAAACGCATCGAACAGCGAACAGTAAGACCGCGCGGATAACACACGGTCATGACCCAGCCGATGCCGGAACAACTTCGACAGCACCAGCAATTCCGGCTGTTTGCCATCGTATTGTTTGCAGGGCTGTTCGTTTACCTGCTGTTGCGGGCCATTTTCAATGAACCTCTACAGGACGAGCTGATCACGTATAGTTATTACGTGCAAAGCGGTCGTCCGCACAACAGCGATATCGGCATCGACGGCAACAATCATTTGCTGAACACGTATCTGTGCAACCTCATCTACCCCCTTTCCGGCGATCATTTCTTTTGGATGCGGTTACCGAACCTGCTCAGCTTCGGGTTATTCTTTTACAGCGTTTACCGATTGGTGAGCCGTTTTTCGAATCGCTGGCTTCCCTACACCGGTTTACTCGCACTGACCTGCATTCCGTACCTGCTTGAATACTTCGCCTTTTGCCGCGGCTATGGCTTGTCGTTTGCTTTCCTGACCTGTTCCTTTTGGCAGCTCACACGGCTTTTTGAAGGAAAAGCGAACGCTTTCGGGGCAATTATTCTAACAGTCTTGCTGGCGGCATTTGCTAACCTCAGCCTGTTACCACTTTGTTTGCTGATCTTCAGCTATGCAGTTCTGGTAAGTTTTACCCGGAAGTCCAACAGACTTTTGCGAGGCATTTCCCTGCTCGTCTTTTTCGCCGGGCTGGCCTACTTACTGGCTTATGCCTTCCAGTTGCGCAAAGAAGGAGCGCTTTACTGGGGCGGAACGGAAGGCTTGTGGGAAACGACCGGCTCTTCGCTTTCCAGCGGCATTTTATTCTGGGATGCGGCCATTTGGAAATATGTTGTGCTGGGAATAGTGATATTGTTCATCGTCCAGATACTGCTGGCTATCCGCAAGGACAAATGGAAAGCGTTCCTGCGCAACGATATTGCTTTTATCACTTTGCTTTTAGGGCTATTGATCGGAACGGAGCTCGGTTTTCGTCTGCTCGGACTGAAATACCCGCTGGAGCGCGGCGGATTGCACATCGCCCTGCTGTTTCTCGTTTGCGTGATCGTTGTTCTGAATAGCTGGCGATTCGGGAAAGTGGCACATTGGCTTTTGCTCTACTTTCCGATCGTTTTCGTATCAAAATGGAATCTGCATACGTCCATCAGCTCGCCCGGCGATCGCATGCCAACGACCTTTTACACCCAGCTGCAACCGTATCTGAATGACAGCTCCACGATTCTTTGCAATCCCAATATCTCGCTGCCGTTTTACTACCACGAACTGACCCGTAATCGCTTTCATTTTGCCGTCGTTGGGGAACAACTACCCACCCATTCCGATCTGTGGATCACCCGGAAAGACCTCGTTCAGGAAGGTATTCCTGCAAATTACCACTTAGTAGCTCAAGACGCTGTTACAGGATTGCGGGCCTATCATCGGAAAGCACCGAAGGTCATCGCCATCGGTACTATTGGAAATCGCGCTTCCACGACACAAACCAACCGGGAGAATAGCTGTTCATTGGTCGACAAGAACAACTACGATCTGCAACCCGGACAAAGCCTGTTTTTCGAGCTGAAGGGACGGTTTATTTCCCCGGAAACAGCCAGTAACAGCAAGTTATTCGTCAGCGGTTTCGATGCGAACGGACAACCGGCTTATTTTTCATCGACCGACCTTCGCATTATGCTCCAGGGGCGGGAACTGGATGAAAACTGGCACCTCAATCTGAAAATAGACGGCTTAAAAGGCACAGAAAAAGCGTTTACGGTGTATTTTTGGAGTCCATCGGGCGAAAAGCTTCGGATCCGCAATCTCAGCTACCGCGTAACCCTGATCGAATGACGACACACAAAACGGCCTCTTATACCCGACTGCTGACCTGGGCTACGTTCCTGGTGCTGATGAGCTACGTTCTGCTGCGCGCCGCGTTTGTATCACCACTGCACGACGAAGTAGCCACTTACTTCCACTTCATCGAAAGCGGCTACATCTGGGGCGATGGTGCAATCCTGGATGCCAACAACCATTTGCTCAACTCACTTTGCGGCTGGATCAGCTACAAGCTTTTCGGGGAATCCTTTTTCTTCTTCCGTTTGCCGAACGTGCTCAGCTTCGTATTGTATTTCTGGGGAATTCGCCAATTGACCAAACAACTGGAACCTGTAACCGGCTACCTCGCTTTGCTGGGCATTACGTCGATTCCGTATGTGCTGGAATACTTCGCTTATACCCGCGGTTACGGCATTTCCATTGCTTGTTTCGTCTGGGTGCTCGTGTTTGCGCAGCGAACCATCAAGAATTACAAACTGCTGAACGTCGCCGGATTGTTCCTGTTCGCTTTCCTGGCACTGGCGGCCAATCTTTCCTTCCTGACTACAGGATGTTTAGCCTTGCTGATTGCCGGAATCTATTTCCTGAAAAACTTCCGCAAAATCGGACGTTGGCAGCTGATCGGCATTCCCGTTATCACTATCGGCTTTTTACTGGCTTGCTGGCCGCTGGTTTCGCTGAGCATGAAAATGAAAGAAGCCGGAACGCTCTACTACGGCAGCCTCGACGGTTTGTGGGATGTTACCGGGAAAACGCTTTCACGCTACGTGCTGTTCACCGACAACGACGCTTTGTGCTGGGCATTCGCTGGTCTTATTGCACTGCTGCTCGTCGTTCAACTCATTCGTTTGATCCGAAAAGGACTGTGGAGCTACCTCGCAACTACCGGTGGCTTACTGACCTTTTTCTTCACCGGTTTGCTGGTCATGATCATCGTAATGGCCGAGCTGTTACAGATCAATTACCCGGAAGACCGTGTGGGGATGTATTTCATTCCACTCTTCCTGCTACTGTTCGTCTACACCGTTGCGGAACATCAGCTGGCGAGAAAGACCGCATTCCTGCTGGCAGTATTTCCTGTTACATTGTTGCTGCACCTGTCGCTTTCCACCTCCATTTTCACCCCAGATGAGCGCATGACCGACACCTTCTATGCCAGCGTGAAGAAACACCTCGAGCCGGGATCAACGCTGCTGGGCTACCCGACCATGGAGCTGACATGGGCATTACACGAGCGGAAAGCCGAGTTCAAAAACTTCATGCACCTCGATCGTTCCTTCCAGCCTGATGCGGATCTTGTATTGGTGAAAACCGCCTTGTTAGATCCGAAAACGTCGCTCAAAGGCTATGAGCTCGTTGCCGAAGACACCGAAGCCGGCTACAGGGCTTACAAACGCTTCAAAGCACCGCAGCGCAAGCCGCTGGCCATGATCAGCCTCGATAACAACGCTTCACAAGGAGAGTATATCGACATTGCCCGTTTCGAAACACAGGACAACTGGCAGGGAAAACCGCTGCACATTGCCGTGAAAGGAACGCTGAAGCGTGAAGGCAATACGCCGGTCGAAACAATTGTAATCTCTTCGGCCAAAACCGACGGATCGGGCTTTCGTTACGAAGCGTTCGATCTACGCTGGTACAACGGCATCCAAAAGGCTGAGATTCCGTTCGAAATGCACTACGAATTGCCCGCACTGGATACGAACGAAGCCGGTTTTACCGTTTATGCGTGGAACAAATTCCTGTACCCGATGGCGGTTGAGCAATGCACAGTGACTGTTTATTCCCTTATAAAAGACTGATTCATGACCCGCACACAGACAATAGCTTCTTCCCGGCTGAACTTCAAAGCGTTCACGATGACGTTGTTCCTGGTGCTCTTCGTTTACCTCGTACTGCGCGCCTGGCTCGTCGAGCCGCTCAAAGACGAGCTGATGACCTACTTTTTCTTCATCGAACCAGGGCGAATTGTAGGACAGGATATCATTCTCGACGCCAACAACCATATACTGAATTCCTTTCTGGCACGTTTCTTCAACGGGTTCGACAACGGCAACTATTTCCTGCTGCGCATTCCAAACCTGCTGGCATTCCCACTCTATTTCTGGGGCATTCACGCCTTGCTGAAAGACCTTGGAAAACCGTGGCAGCGATTTTTGGTGCTGACGTCCATCATTTGCATTCCGTTTACGCTCGAATATTTTGCAGCGTGTCGCGGCTATGGACTCGCGCTTGGTTTCTTCGTCTGGACGATCGTCTGGAGCCGTAAATGGCTGCGGGCACCCTCGGCGAAAGTGCTGCTGATCACCTACTTTTTTGCGTGGTTTACGATTCTTTCGAACCTCACCTATCTCACTTCCGGATGCATTTGTGCAGCGTTCCTGCTCTTCTTCCAGCTGGTCAACTTCCGCAACCTTTCCAGGGCACAGCACCTTTTACACGTGCTCATTCACCTGGGCTTTTTTGCCTCGCTGATCCCTTTTGTGCAATTCGCCGGAAGACTGAAAGAAGCAGGAGCTTTTTACTACGGCAGCCTCGATGGTTTCTGGCCGGTGACCTGTAAAACCGTGCTTCGCTACACCATTTTCTACGATGGCGAATGGATGAAATACCCGCTGGGCCTGTTCTTCCTGGTGCTGATCGCTTTTGCCCTGATTCGCCTGTTCAAACACCGTTTAATCGGTTTCAGTCGTTTACCCGAAGCCGTTTACTACTTTTTCCTGGCAGGAAACGTGGCAGCTATTTTCTTCATGGCGAAAGTGCTGAAAGTAAATTACCCGGAAGACCGCGTGGCGATGCACCTCGTGCCGTTGACCCTGCTGCTGATCGCCACACTGATGATGCAATCAAAGCGTTTTTCAGCTGCAGTGATCGTTTTTACCTTCTTCCCGATCGCATTCCTGTGGAAGATCAACCTCGATTCTTCGGTGATCTCGCCCGATGACCGCATGAACACCGCTTTGTATGAGCAAGTGCGCGAAACCATCGGTCCGGACGGCACGGTGGCCGGTTATTACACCATGCCGCTGATGTGGACGTGGATGGAACGCCGTCAGCCCGGAGCGCACATGGAAATGGAAGCACTTTCCGAATTTTCCCGCTACCACGATGTGGTGATGACCAAAGACGATCTGCCGAAAAAACCTGCCGATCTTCCCTTCTACACCCTGATGGCCGAGCACAAGGGAAGCCGCTTTAAAGCCTGGAAGCGTACGAAACCGATTAGCAAGACTTTTGTATTCGAACGCGGCGCGCAATTCCACAAAACCAATGCGGAATTCCTTGGAATCGCTTCTGTTCTGATCACCGACAGCATGCGCGGGAAACCGTGGTTCTTAACGACCGATCTCACGCTACAACTGGAGCTTCCGTACCGCGACGTGCTGCTTTCTTTTGCCACCATTGGCGAAGACGGTGCGGCCATTCGCTACGAGCATTACCAGCTTAATTACGGTCATGGGCTGAACAAAAAACGCATTCCCGTGCACCAGCATTATATTTACGACCGGTTCGAGCCCGCTGAAAAGGAAATCCGTGTCTATATTTGGAATCCTCAGCGGAGTAATATGTATTTTTACGACGGTCGAACCAAATTTTACGAAATAACCCCGGAATAATGGCTTTAGATAAGAACGGCATTGCAAAACGCATCGCGCAGGAGCTGCGTGACGGCTGGTATGTTAACCTCGGTATCGGTATCCCGACGCTGGTAGCAAACTACATTCCTGAAGGAATTGAAGTGGAATTCCAGTCGGAAAACGGTGTATTGGGCATGGGTCCGTTCCCGTTCGAAGGCGATGAAGATCCGGATCTCATCAATGCCGGTAAGCAAACCATTACGACCCGTCCGGGAGCGGCGTTTTTCGATTCGGCGACTTCTTTTGCAATGATCCGCGGACAGCACGTTCAGCTGACGGTTTTGGGCGCAATGGAAGTTTCGCAAAGCGGCGATATCGCCAACTGGAAAATTCCGGGCAAAATGGTGAAAGGCATGGGCGGTGCGATGGACCTCGTGGCTTCAGCCGACAACATCATCGTAGCCATGATGCACTCCAACAAAGCCGGTGAATCCAAGATCCTGAAAGAATGTACCCTTCCGCTGACAGGTGTTGGCTGCGTGCGCAAAGTTGTGACGGAGCTCGCCGTACTGGAAATCAAGGACAACAAATTCCACCTGATCGAACGTGCACCGGGCGTGAGCGTGGAGGAAATCGTTTCCAAAACCGAAGGCGAGCTGGTAGTGCCGGATGTGGTGCCTGAGATGAATATTTGAAACTGTTGTTAGTATAACACAACTAAGCTGGAAAACACGCTACTATATCCTCCCCCTTCATCCCCCTCCAAAGGGGGAAAAAATGTGGTGAAATTGGCAACACTGCTGATCGGAGTAGCCTATTTGCTGGTGATGAACTGGAAAAATCCGATTCCGGTCGACGCCGGTGACGGAATCCAGCATTTCGCCATTGCACAATACTCCTGGGCTGATCCCACTTTTTTGCTGCATCATTGGGGCAAACCGCTTTTTACGCTCCTCGCTTCGCCGTTTGCGCAAATCAGCTTCAAGTGGTACATCGTCTTCAACATTCTTGTGTATGCAGCAACCTGCATGGTCGCTTTCAAGTTGTTTGACTTCCTGAAAGCCGCCATCGGTTATTATCTGCTGTTTCCATTGCTATTACTGTGCGTTCCGGATTACACGTATTGCGTACTCGGCGGCATGACCGAAACGCTCTTCGGGCTGCTGATGGTAGCGCTGTTGTATTTCGGTTTCCGGCGCAAGTGGTACTGGTTTGCCATTATCGCTTCGTTTACGCTTTTTTCCCGCAGCGAAGGCATGTTGGTGGTCGTATTGGCGTTGCCCGTTTTGCTCTACAACCGTCAGTGGAAAGCCATTCCTTTCCTTGGTCTCGGTTTCGTGCTTTACGCTATCGCCGGGTGGTTTGCTTTCGGCTCGTTCTGGTGGTACATTGAAATGAACCCTTACCAGGGCGATTCGGTTTACGGCTCCGGACCGTGGTGGCATTACCTGAAATACTGGGACATTCACGCGGGCATCCTGACGTTGTTGCTCGTTCCGTTCGGCTTGTTTGGTCTGATGGTTTTCCTGAAACGCCGCGTTATTCCACGCTCTTCGGCCATCGTGTTGTTCGGATTCGCCATTTACATTGGCATTATCTGCATTCACAGCTACCTGTGGGCTTACGGGTTGCGTGGATCATTGGGTCTTACCCGTATTGCCACACTCGGATTGCCGGGTGCTTTACTGCTGATCCTGGCCGGCTCGGAATTCCTCACGCGCGAGCTCCACATCCTGCCGAAAGCCTTTGCCATGCTCCTGCTCACCGGCGGCATCGTGAAAGAAATGTGCGAATTGCCTTATCCGCTCGTTCCGCATCCGCTGGAAGAAATCCTCATTCAATCAGCCGATTACGTAGAAACGAACTTCCCGAAAAACGAAGTCTATTATTTCCATCCGCTGATTGCCTGGCAGATGGGCGTTCGGATCAAAGACCCGAAATCGCGTATCAAGGAGCGGTTTTTTGCTCAAAATCCGGCCAATATTGATGACCTAAAGGACGGAACGATCATCATCCGCGACCCCGCATTCGGTCCGAAAGAACAGGGATTGCCGTTCGATTTCATCGCGCAGCACCCGGAAATGAAGCTCGTCAAGCTCATCACCACTAACAAGCCATACAGCGTTTACACCAACGAGCCGATCGAAATTCGCATTTATAAAATAGACCGGCGATAACAGCGTTATAGAGCCAGAAATCAATAAAATGTGCATCTTTGGGGCGCAATCGAAACGGAAATGATCAATAAATTATCCATACTTATCCCTGCCTACAACGAAGAAGAAACCATCCAGGTCATCCTCAACAAGGTGAACGAGGTGAAGCTTCCGGAAGGCATCGCGAAGGAAATCGTGATCGTAAACGATTGCTCGAAAGATCGTACGGTGCAGAAAGTGGAGGAATTCATGCAGCTGCATCCGGAAATGGACATCCGTTTGTTCTCACAGGAGGTGAACAAAGGAAAAGGAGCGGCCATCAACCGCGCCATCAAGGAATGTTCCGGCGATTACCTGATCGTTCAGGACGCCGACCTCGAATACGATCCGGAAGAATACAACCTGCTGCTCAAGCCGGTTTTCATGGATAACGCCGATGTGGTCTACGGTTCCCGTTTCCAGGGCCACCATCCGCACCGCATTTTGTTTTTCTGGCACTCCATCGGTAATAAAATGCTCACGAGCCTGTCGAACATGATGACCAACCTCAACCTGACGGATATGGAAACGTGTTACAAGCTCATCCGTTCGGATATTGCCAAGAAGATCGACATCAAAGAACGCCGTTTCGGGATCGAGCCGGAAATTACGGCCAAGCTCGCCCGCCAGAAACCGATTCGTATTTATGAAGTCGGGATTTCTTACTACGGCCGTACGTATGAAGAAGGCAAAAAGATCGGCTGGAAAGATGGTTTCCGCGCGATTTACTGCATCTTCAAGTACCGCTTTTTCGATTAAACCCTTTAGCGGAGCCAGCAGATGTTGTTTGCCAGCGGTTTCTTCCTCACCTACTTTTTGCCGCTCATTATCATCCTGTACTGGCTTGCTCCCAAAAGCTTCCGGAATCCTTTATTGCTGATTGCCAGCCTCTTTTTTTATGCCTGGGGCGAGCCTTTGTTCGTATTCCTGCTGCTGGCCGTTTCGCTGCTGAATTACCTGCTGGTCCATCAGATGCACCGCTCCAAACGACCGAAACACTGGCTGATCGGCTATATCATCGTCAACTTATCGCTGCTCGTTGCTTTTAAATACGTCAACTTTCTCGTGGCCACCACGGCCGGTTTGCTCGGCTGGACACATCCCGGCGATGATCCGCTGACCAGCATTGCCTTGCCGCTGGGCATTTCGTTCTACGCTTTTCACGCGATTACCTACGGCGTGGATGTTTTCCGCGGAACATTTTCACCGCAGCGCAGAATCGATCAGTTTTTCCTCTATTTGTTTCTCTTTCCGCACCAGATTGCCGGACCTATCGTTACCTACCAGCACATCGCCCATGAGCTCGAAGACCGCAAACTGGACTGGGAAAACCTCACCAAAGGCCTATACCGCTTTTGCGTCGGTTTGGGAAAGAAAGTCATTTTGTCGAACGGATTGATCGCCCTGATTGCCGTTTGCAACGAACAACAAGCCGCCGGTTTCGACAGCACCACGATGGCACTGGTCGAAATGGTCGCTTACACCTTTCATATTTACTTCGACTTTTCCGGTTATTCGGACATGGCCATCGGACTTGCGCGGATTTTCGGATTCCACTTTCCGGAGAACTTCGACCGGCCTTACACGGCACGCAGCATTACCGAATTCTGGCAGCGCTGGCACATGAGCCTGGGCTACTTCATGAAACATTACCTCTATATTCCGCTGGGTGGAAATCGTGTGAAACCAGCCCGATTGTATTTCAACCTGTTCCTGGTGTTTTTCCTCAGCGGGCTCTGGCACGGCGCTTCCTGGAATTTTATCCTGTGGGGCGTTTACCACGGATTGTGGCTCATCATCGAACGATTATGGCTGCGGAAATACCTCGATAAGCTGGGCTGGACGGCCGGCATCTGGACCTTCATCGTAGTGCTCAACGGCTGGGTATTGTTCCACGAAACCAGCTTTGCGGATGCCATTTCGACCTATAGTCATTTGTGGAGCTTCGATTTCCAGCCGCTACCACTGGTAAACGATCTGTTCTACTTCAAAGCGCTGCTCGGTATTTGTGCCGGTTTAATTGTACTCGAATACCTGAAGCCTTTGCGAACCTTGCGCGAGCGCTGGCTGACCTTACAAGACGGAGCGTGGCAAACCGGGCGTTTCGCGTGGATGTTCGTGCTCTACCTCATCAGTTATTCCTACGTCGTGGCAGGAAGTTACAATCCCTTCATTTACTTTAACTTCTGATGAAACGGCTGAATATCATCTACGGGATCATTTGCTTGCTGGGAATTGCAGCCCCGATGCTCATTCACCATGGCCGTCTGATGACCGTTCGCGGACTGGAAGGATTTATAGAACCCGATACCACTAAACTATCGTATTCATGGTGGAACGGCGATCTGCAAAAACGGCTCGAAAATGCCGCCACCGATTCCCTGCTGATCTACCCGGCTTGTGTTCGCGCCCGCAACCAGTTTGAATACACCTTCTTCGATAAGCTGAACGCCAAAGACGTGTACGCGTTCAATGGCGTTTTTTTCCGCTTTACCTATCCCGATTACAACGAGCGCGACGAATTCCTCGGCGAAACGAAGATCAACGCTACGGTTGAGCGGCTGCGCGCCATACAGGAAAAGACGAAGCTGCCCGTTTATGTGCTCATCGCACCGAACAAAATGCGCTATTACAGCGAATACCTGCCGGAAATTAACCGCGTTCAGTCCGACAGCACGAATTATATCGTTTACAAACGCGCCTTGCAGAAGGCCGGCATCCGGGTGCTCGACGCTCACGCCTGGCATTTAAGCAACAAGCAACCGCAGGAAATTCCCATCCTGGCGAAAGAAGGCGTTCACTGGACGCTTTACGCCGCCGGCGTAACGATGGATTCACTCGTCAGACGGCTGCGAAGCGATTTCGCTGTCGATTTCCAGGGCGTGACGATGGAAGTTTCGCCAAAACACGAGCTGTACAAGGAAGATGTGGATCTGGCCAACCTTAGCAACCTGATGTACAGGCCGGTCGATCGTCGTTTGCGCAACGTTTATTTTCCGGAACCAACTCAGCAAAAGCGTCGTTTACGTCCGGTTGTGATCGGCGACAGCTTTTACCACGTCATCGAATGGTCGGGCATTCATCACCAGGTTTTTCAGCCCGAAACACCATTCTATTACTACTTCCACACGCGCTACACAAACCTTCCGAGCATGGACGCGGTAGACGCGAACGTTCTAAAACAGGACCTCGAGCACGCCGATTGCATCATCATCCTGACGGACATCCAGAACATGAGCCAGTTCGGATTTGGGTTTATTGAGCAGTTTCCGTTGAAGTAAAGACGTGATGCACTAGGTATATTTCACCACAAAAGGCACAAAAGAGCAGGTTGGATGTGCTGTGTACTTTCGCAAAGCATCCCGATTGCATCGGGATTACACAAAGACTATTCAAACCAGAAGCCACACGTCCGCCGCGGCGGATTACGTTTTTACAATATCCTGTTTTTAGTTATAAACCTTTTGTGTAGTCTCCGCCGCCGCGGATCGGGACGCTCCGAACTATGCTAGTACGTAAAAGAAACTTTTGTGCCTTTTGTGGTGAAAAAGTATCCTGATAAAAAGCTTGAAAAACAAAAAAGGCAGCCTTTTCAGACTGCCTTTGCTATCTTGATAATTGAATCTTAGTACAATTCCTGCTTCAGGGAAGTACGGTAATCCTTGATCTCCTCGCGGTTGATCTTGTGATCCGCATTTTTCAACAGGTTGAGCAGGTACAACAGGTTGTCCTTCTCTTCGATTTCGATCGGGTATTCGTTGCCCTCTTCGTCTTCTTCATACTGAGCCTGTACATCGAACGCCTGACGGTCCTGGAGGAACTCGTAGCACAACCGCAATACCTTTACCACCAGCGGATCCTGCTCTTTCAGCGCCTGCTCACGCAGCTCCTTCAGATCTTCAATGATCCCTTTGTACAAAATGCCGCTCTTCTCGACTTTTGCAATGATGTCTTCTAATTTTTTGTTGGCAATGCCCGTTTTCATACTACAACGTTTTTCCTTTTGAACCGCCTTGCAGAATGCCTACATGCAAACCCAGCGACGTGCAAATGTAATGACTTCCCATGATTTGGGGAAAAATACCCGTGGAAATTTGAAAGAGTTGCGTTAAAATTTTCCTGGAATCCAGGTCACAACCCTATTCGCTTCAAAAAATTAGAGGAAAGTCGACCAAATCATTATTTTTGCTCAATACCCAAACGGAGGACATTGATTGATTTAATCTTAAAAGCCATCCTGACCGGTTTCATCCTGAGCATCATGATCGGACCGGTATTCTTTGTGCTGCTGGAGACCAGCATCCGCAAGGGCGTCCGGGCGGCAATCTCTTTCGACCTCGGGGTTTTGTTCAGCGATCTCATCTACATTGTCATCGCCTACATCTTTTACGCGGAGGTGGCCAGCCTGACATCCGGCGAGAATTCGTACCTCTTCAAGCTCATCGGCGGGTTTATTTTTATCGTCTTCGGTTCTGTGACGTTATTCAAAAAACCCAAAGACGAAGCCCGTGAAGAAACCGAAAGCATCAAACAAACGAAAGATTACCTCATGCTGGGCCTGAAAGGCTTCCTGCTCAACTTCGCCAACCCGGCCGTGATCTTCTACTGGTTCAGTGTGATCGCACTCGGAGCCAAAAAAGACGGCGCCGAGAGCTCCCTGGGCGGCTACATGCTGCTCTACATCGGTATTTTGCTCATGACCTTTTTCGCAGTCGACGTGCTGAAAATTGTTGGTGCTAAAAAACTGCGCCCGTTCATTACCGAAAAAGTGCTCACCGGGCTGAACCGTTTCACCGGTATGATCATCCTGATCACGGGTATTACCCTCTTTACGCAAGGTGTTCTTCACCTGATCCCGATGATGAAACTCTGATAGCAGGAGTTTGCTAACGTTCGACCGTTCATTACCATTGCTTCACCATCCGTCGGATATGCTTTTCGTTGTGTAACTTTGGCAGAAATTCGGCTTATTACGATATGCAATTCCGTTCAACGATTTTCCTTTTCCTTTTTGGTTGCCTCCCTTTTTTCGGGCAAGCGCAGGTGGTCCACAAAGACAATCTGACCAAAAAAGTCACGTTTTTCTACGATGCCAATGGCCTGCAGCCGGAATCGATGGGTGCTTATTACAAAGACATCCTGGGTGAAACCAATGAAAAGCACGGGAAATGGGTCTATTACGACAAAGCCGGTGGTGTCATCGAAGAGCGCTATTACTACCGCGGCAAGCTGCACGGGTCGGTAAAAGCGTGGTACTCCAACGGCAAAATGCGCCAGGAAGGCTACTTCAAGCTCGACGAGCAGGACAGCGTTTACCGTGAATGGTACGAAAACGGGAAACCGAGCATCGACGGGTTTTTCTTCCGCAACCAGCCGAGCGGAAAATGGACGCATTATTACATCGACGGGCGCACCCAGCTGATCGAAGAAACCATCGACACCGTGACGTATGTGCGCGAGTTCTGGCTGCCTGACAGCCTCCACACCCAAACAGTTGTGAACGGAAACGGCGAGCTGCTGACGTTCTATACCAACGGCCGCGATAAAGAATGGTATAACTACAAAGAAGGCCTGCGCCACGGCCCTTTCGAAGAATACAGCGTACACGGCTACCCGGTTATTTCCGGCTCGTTTAAAAACGGCCTGAAAGACAGCACGTGGTCGTACTGGTACTATACCGGCGATCTGGAGAAAACGTCCACATACAGCAACGGCGTGCTCAACGGTCCTTATGTGTACTACTTCGACAACGGTCAGAAAAACGTAGAAGGAACGTACGTCGACGGCAAAAAAGACGGCATCTGGACGTGGTATACGAACAAAGGCACCAAGGACATGGAAGGTCCGTTCAAAAACGATATGCAGGAAGGCAATTGGACCTACTGGCACCCCACTGGTGAAGTTTCCTATAAAGCGCAGTACAAGGAAGACAAGCGACACGGTACCTGGACGTATTACTTCAAGGACGGAACGGTTTTCAAAAAAGGCGAGTTCGTGAACGACGAGAAGAACGGCAAATGGGAAACCTGGTACGAAGACGGAACTTTGCTCATGAGCGGAAATTACGTCAACGGAAAAGAAGACGGCATCTGGAAAAACTTCTGGGAAAACGGCAAATTGAAGAACGAAACGACATTCAAAGAAGGCATGCTCGACGGCGAATGGAAATCGTATTTTGATGACGGAAAAGTAAAGATCGTGGGTGAATACCAGGACGGCTTTAAGACCGGCGAATGGACTGACAACTTCGAGAATGGTCGCCCGAAAGACATTGGCAACTACAAAGTCGTGAAGCAAAAATCAAAGATCGACTACGGCCCGATGAAAGACCACGTGGTGCTGGAAAGCGTGAAAGACGGCCACTGGACTTCCTTCTCGAGCAAGGACTACAAGAAAACCGAAGAAGGCGATTACAAAAACGGCGAAAAAGACGGCGTCTGGACGGCTTATTATCCGGGTGGAAAAGTACCTGCGGTAACAACCAGCTACAAAGAAGGCAAGCTCGACGGTCCGATGAAAGAGTACGATCGCCGCGGGAACCTCATTTCCGAAGTAGACTACAAAGACGGTCTCAAGCACGGGAAAATGAAGATCTACGACAAAAAAGGCAAAGTAGTTGTTGAGAAGGAATTCGAATACGGTATGGAGCTCATCCGTGGCCAGTCCGGCGGCGTTCAGTTCAAACCCTAATCTTGAATTATCAATGATAAATTATGAATTATCAAGGTCTTGATAATTACCGCATTGCTAATTCATAATTCTATTGTATCTTCAATAGAAAACGCATGACACAACAGGAACTGGGAATCCTCGGCGAACACATGGCCCAGCGTTACCTTCGTCAGAACGGCTACCACATTCGCACCACAAATTACCGGTATTTAAAATACGAGATCGATGTTGTGGCGGAAAAGAACGGCAAGCTCATCGTAGTGGAAGTGAAAACCCGCCAGACAGCTGAAATAGGAGAACCGTGGCGCGCCGTAACCCGCAAAAAACAACGACAGATCATCACCGCGGCCGATCACTACGTGCAATCGCGCCAGCTCGACCTCGAAGTACAGTTCGATATCATTTCCATCGTCCACAACAGCTTTCGCACCGATCTGGAGCATATTGCGGATGCGTTTACGACCTAATTCACCACAAAGGAGCAAAGGACAGGTATTCTGCTGTGTTTGTTAAGGAAACAAAGGAAATGTGGTTAAAGAAATAATCCGTGCTTCAATTCATCGATCAGGTTGTAGTTCATCTTCACAAATATGTAGAGTAACTACATAACACCTTTGCTTCCTTAAGCAGCATGTCCTATATGAATCTTTGCTTCTTTGTGGTGAACTTCAGAAGCGATACCCGCAACCGGCTGAAGCTATCCAGCTGATTCCGCGGTAATACCAGTTTTTTCCGTCATGATACTCGGTTTCGCCGGTCGATCTGTTGGTGACAGTGCTTTCCCACTGGTAGAAACCAGGTCCTGCTCCGCCACCCACAACCACATACAGCTCTTTCCATAAAGGGATTTCAGCACCCAATCCGAGATGGAGGTTGAACGCAGCATGAACGCTTTTCCATTCGCCGTCGAACGAATGATCGAATATGGGACCGTAAGCTTGCAGCTCATCCGTATTGTAATAGCGTTTACTCACATTCTTATCGTATTCATACTCTGCGACCAATTGTACGAACGGACGGATTCTTTTACAGCTGTCGAAAGGAAAATACCGCAGACTGGCATCTATGATCAGGGGTCTGTCGTTGAAGCCTCGGCGTGGCCCTGCCGCAAACGAAAAACGACGGTAATCCAACGTGACGGAAGGCGTAATCCCGTTTTCATTGTTCCGGGAAAAAACACCGGAAAGCTGAACGCCCAAATGGAGGCTGGAATCGGGTTGCTGACTGAACGAAGCGGAACAGCAACAAAAGAAGAGGATAATCAAGGGGTAGCGCATGGTATGTTGGGTTTAGAATCCATTAACGCACCTTGACCTGCTTTTCGTATATACAGATGGACGCGTATTGCCGTAGCTGACTTCTAACTAGCAACTTCCATCTATATAATTTCCAACTAAATCTCTATCTTTGCACCTGTCTGCTGATAAGCACACTTAATTTATGCTCGTGATGAACACAAAAAATTCCGGCGGAAACCGTAAAAAACCGGCCGCCAACAGCCGTCCATCGGCTACATCCCGCACCCGCAAATCTCCGGCACAGCCGAAACCGACGGGTGACGATTCCAGAAAACCTTCCTTCCGACCGAAAGTACGCAAAGGCGATCCCTTGCCGTCTTTCAACGAAGATGAGATCCGTTTGAACAAATACCTGTCGAACGCAGGCGTTTGCTCGCGTCGTGAAGCCGACGTACTGATCCAGACCGGCGTTGTAAGCGTCAACGGCCAGATCGTGACCGAGCTCGGTTACAAGATCAAGCGCGACGACGTGGTAAAATACGACGGTGAAACCATCAATGCTGAAATCAAGCGCTATGTTCTGCTGAACAAGCCGAAGGATTTCATCACCACGATGGACGATCCGTGGGGACGCAAAACGGTGATGGGACTGGTTGTCAAAGCTTGTAAAGAGCGCATTTACCCGGTTGGTCGCCTCGACCGCGACACTACCGGTTTGCTGTTGTTCACCAACGACGGCGACATGGCGAAAAAGCTCACGCACCCACGTTACGAGGCGAAGAAAATCTACCATGTAGAAACGAACAAGCCTGTAACCAAAGAGCACCTGGAGCTGTTATTACGTGGTATCGAGCTGGAAGACGGCCCGATCCGCTGCGACCATGCCGAATACGTCAAAGACGGTGCTTCGGCGCGTGAAGTAGGTGTTGAAATCCACTCCGGCAAAAACCGCATCGTTCGCCGTATGTTTGAAAAGCTCGGCTACGAAGTAGTAAAGCTCGACCGTGTACAATTCGCCAGTCTGACGAAGAAAGACCTTCCGCGCGGTTTCTACCGCCACCTGACCGAAAAAGAAGTTGCTTTTTTAAAAATGACCAAGTAAAATGAGGCTCCTGATCACCTTGGTGCTCATCGGCTGCTGCAGTCCGCTGCTGCAGGCCCAGGTGAAGCATAAAACTAAGAACAGCACTTCCGCCGGAACCCTGTATTTCTATTGGGGGTACAACCGTTCCTATTATACGCAGTCGAACATCCGTTTCGTAGGACCGGATTATGATTTCAGGCTGAAGAACGTAACGGCGAAAGACCGTCCGGATGCTTTCCGCGCGAGCCTGTATTTCAATCCGCAAACAATCACTGTTCCTCAGTACAACGCGCGATTGGGTTACTATTTCCGCAACAAATGGGCAATTTCGTTCGGTGTGGACCACCTCAAATACGTGATGGATGATCAGAACAAAGTGCTGCTCGACGGTTTTATCGGTCAGGATGTCGACACCAACTGGTCGGGCAATTACACCGACGAGCCGGTTACAACCAATCGCGACCTGTTTCATTACGAAAATACGAATGGCTGCAACTTCCTGCGCATCGAGCTTACGCGTTCCTTCGATCTGTATGAGCTGGGCATGAACCGTCAGCTGGCTTTGACAGGTCATTTGGGTGTGAGCACCGGTCCGGCGCTGACATTCAGCGATCTGAATTTCGGGCAGGTACATACGTTTGCAACGCCTTCGCTTTCGGGTTATGGATTTGGGATCAACGGTGGGATCCGCCTGGAATTCTTCAAGCACTTTTTTGTGCAGATGAATGCCAACCTGGGATTCATCCACCTCACCCATGTGCGCACGCGGCCGGACGACCGCAACTCGTGGGCACGACAGGCTTTCGGCTACTCGGAATACAATGCTGCAGCAGGCTTTTTGCTGTATCTTCGCCCGAAAAATGGCTGCGATAGCTGCCCACACTGGTAAATAGATGTTAGGACGACAAGACATCAAGACGGCAGGATAGAATCTTCCTGAAGTCCTAAAATCTTGAAGTCTTGAAGTCAAAAAAAATACAATTGACTGTAAGAAGGATCTTAATGTCCTGAGGTCTTGCAGTCTTAAAGTCAAAAAATAAAATGAGTACAGAATTATCAGAACAAGAGATCCAGCGCCGTCAGACCCTGCAACAATTGCGGGATTTGGGGATTGAGCCCTACCCTGCTGCGCTGTATCCTGTAACCGATCTGGCGAGCGACCTCGTCAACAATTTTGAAGAAGGCAAAACCGTTTGCATCGCCGGCCGTATGATGAGCCAGCGCGTGATGGGGAAAGCCTCTTTCGCAGAGATCCAGGACGCTTCCGGGCGTATCCAGACCTATTTCAACCGCGATGAATTGTGTCCGGGCGAAGACAAAACACTGTACAACGACGTATTTAAAAAATTGCTCGACCTCGGCGATTTCATCGGCGTGAAGGGCCATGTGTTCAAGACACAGGTCGGCGAAGTTTCCGTACACGTAACAGAATTCACTCTGCTGAGCAAATCGCTCAAGCCGCTACCCTTTCCAAAAACCGATGCAGAGGGCAAAGTACACGACGCTTTCACCGATCCGGAGATGCGTTACCGTCAGCGCTATGTTGACCTCGTGGTGAATCCGAAAGTGCGCGAGACCTTCATCAAGCGCACCAAAACGATGGCTTCCATGCGTCGTTTCTTCGATGCGAAAGGCTACATGGAAGTGGAAACACCCATCCTTCAGCCTATCCCGGGTGGCGCTTCGGCACGTCCATTCATCACACACCACAACGCGCTCGATATTCCGCTCTACCTGCGCATTGCCAACGAGCTGTACCTGAAACGCCTCATCGTTGGTGGTTTCGACGGCGTGTACGAATTTGCGAAAGACTTCCGCAACGAAGGAATGGACCGTACCCACAATCCGGAATTTACCGTGATGGAAATCTACGTTTCCTACAAGGATTACAACTGGATGATGGATTTCACCGAAAAAATGATCGAGCAGGTGGCTATGGACGTTTGCGGAACGACGGAAATCACCGTTGGCGGCAAAGCGATCTCACTCAAAGCGCCGTTCAAGCGTATTTCCATGCGTGATTCCATTTTGGAATTCACCGGTTTCGATATCAAAGGCAAAAACGAGGACGAATTGCGCTCGGCGTGTCTTTCCATGGGCATCCAGGTGGATGAAACCATGGGTAAAGGCAAGCTCATCGACGAGATCTTCGGGGAAAAATGCGAAGGCAACTACATCCAGCCGACGTTCATTACCGATTACCCGATCGAAATGTCGCCGCTGTGCAAGCGTCACCGCGAAGATGCAGAGCTGACCGAGCGTTTCGAGCTGATGATCAACGGAAAAGAAGTAGCCAACGCGTATTCGGAGCTCAACGATCCGATCGACCAGCGCGAGCGTTTCGAAGAGCAGATGCGTTTATCTGAAAAAGGCGACGACGAAGCGATGTTCATCGACCAGGATTTCCTGCGTGCCCTCGAATATGGTATGCCACCTACATCCGGTATGGGAATCGGGATCGACCGCCTGGTAATGCTCCTCACAGACAACCATTCCATCCAGGAAGTACTGTTCTTCCCGCAGATGCGTCCGGAAACAAAGAGCACGAAAACCGAGCTGAACGACAACGAAAAGCTCATTTTCAACATCGTGCAGCGCGAAAAATCCATGGAGCTCGGCGCGTTAAAGGATGAGGTGAAACTCAGCAACAAAGCCTGGGACACCAGCATCAAAAACCTGACAAAGCAAGGCATCCTGAAAGTAAACAAGGTCGATGACCTGTTGACAGTGGACCTGGTTCAATAAGTAAAGCATTCCATGCTGTGATCCCCTTTGCCTTTGGTGAAGGGGATTTTTTATTTTCAGTTGAGTCTCAAGGTCTTCAATTTGAATACGCTTTTTTCATTTTGAAAAAAACCGGCCTATTGTTGCTTCCGCTGGCCCCAATCGGAACACAGCTGCAAAAACGCTGCAATCAGGCACATCGCACGGCTTTTAACAATCTTAAACTTCTCCCGAACGCTTTTCGGCGGGCTTGGTATGATTCTTCGAATGTCTACTGCGATAAACAACAACCCAAATTAAAAGTCATGAAAAAATTAGCAACCATTGGACTCATGGCGATGATCTTAATCGCCTGTGGTCGTAGAGAAGCAGAAGCCAACCTGGCGATTCAAAAAGCAGAAATGGAAGCCCAGCAGGTCCGCGACTCCATCAAGCTGGTAGAAGCCTACCGCAACGGCACACCGGAAGAACAGGCCGCAGCCCGGGCTACTTATGAAGCCCGCCATCCCGGAAAACCTGCTCCAGTGCCGGCAGAACCTGTAGAAACAGCTTCTAACGAGCGCCAGGGAACGTACGCTACCCGTGCGGCAACAACGGCAGCAGAACCAGCAGCCGAGCCTGTTAAAAAGAAAATGAGCAACAAAGCCAAAGGTGTGTTGATCGGTACTGGTGTAGGTATTGTCACCGGTGCGGCCGTCAGTAAAAAAGACCGGGCAAAAGGTGCCGTGATCGGTGGTGTGATCGGTGCAGGTGTAGGTCTTGGTACCGGAGCCGTGCTCGATAAGCGCCAAAAAGAACAAGAAGAAGGAGGTGAATAACAGAGGATAGCCCTGTCTCTGACCCTCCACAACTTTCAATAGGGTAGGTAAGCACGCATGGTGAAGTTTAGTAGCTATGCGTGTTTTTTATTTAGTTGGTGAGTTGACGAGTTTCTGGGTTGCTGAGTTAGCAAAAAACTCTCTAACTCATAAACCCATTAACTCTAAAACCCGCAAACTCACCAACTCTGAAACTAATTACCTACTTTTCCACCATGAACAAACAGATCGGATTTTTCGGGTGGCTGCTCGTTGCTTTAACCTGCGCCTGCACAGCCAAAGCACCGGTTGTAAAGCCTGCCGTTAAAGCGTATCCCACGATCTTTCATCCCTTGTATTTCCAGGATGAGATCGCATCGCAGCTCAATTTCCCGTTCTGGTTCAACGATTCGCTCATCCGGCTGCACAATATCCAGGAAATCACCCGGACCACCTTCGGCAGTTACGAAGTCGACGATACCGTTCACAGCGAAACCCTCAAGAAAACAGAGATCGTTTACCTCTTTTCACGCGAAGGAAAACTCCAGGAAATTACCCGCATCTATTACGCCGAAGGACTGGAAATAGCCCGGAGCAATTACCGCATCGGGGAAAAACCCGTTAACCGCTATTATACGGCCGAAGACATTTCCTTCAACGCCGATCCTTCGACGGATTACATCCGCATGGTCCGCGTAGGGAAAAAGAAAAACGTGATCCAGTACGATGATGCCGAAAGCGACGTCCGCTACCATTTTTTCAGCAACAAACGCTTCTGGGGAGCGCTTTCAGTGGATTCGATCGCAGACCCCGAACAGCAGGACTGGATCATTCATGGAACACCCGAGCGGCCGGTTAAACGCTACCAGGTACGCAATACTGTAACCGAAAACAACGTTACCCATTATCAGTACCTGAATGAGAACTACCCGGAAATGATCACCTGGAGCGACTACCCATTTACCCAAAAACGTTACTTCCGGTACGACCGCGGAGGCTCTTTCAGCGGCTTCATCGATTCAACTTTTATTGACCAGGCATTTGTAACCCGAAATGTCACTACATTTATACTGGATAAGTGGAATCGACCTACGGAAATTGTTCACCAAAAAGGACATGCCGCTTCTGAAGCCAGCTACCGAACCATAGAAAAAATTAGTTACAGACGTTTTCCTCCACCATGATGAAACAACTCATTTATGCTTTTACGGCACTTTTGCTTTGTCTGCCGGCTCAGGCGCAGCAAACACACGTCCTGAACGGAAAAACCTACTTCGTTTATCCTTACCAGCAGGAGCTCGAATTCCCGATGCGCAGCTTCAAAATGGGGCTTCGCAAGGAAGAAGTGATCAAGCGCGATTCCATTAACCGCAACATTGTTTCGACCGAAGTACGGAATATCAAGTACTACACGCCGCTGGACAAAAGCAAGAATTTCCGGAAAAACAAGAAAGTGTTCCTGACCGTTCGCGAACAGTACCCGCACATCTTGTATTCCTACAACCTGCCGCTGGAGCAGGATATCATTCCGACGCTGGAGCCTTTGCCCGATGGCAATTACGTGCAATTCTACCGCGATCTTCCCTACGTAAACGAAGGCGTGCTCCGCTACCGCAACGATGTGGTTTGCGCAGTATTCTCATTGAAGAATAATCAGCTCGACGGACCGGCCTGCTGGTTTTCGGCTGAAGGCGATACGATCAAATACGGTGATTTCAAGGAAGGCGTGAAGGAAGGTCCGTGGAAACACAATAACTACGATTATGATCCGGATACCGACGAGGTTAAATTAGCAGGTTTCCTGAACGGCGAATACAAGGACACAACCATCGTGGAAGTGAACTACAAAGACGGACTCCTGGATGGTTTTTACCGCAACATCGAAAACGGGCGCGTGACAGAAACCGGCCACTTCAAGAACGGAAAAGAATGGGGTGAATGGCACCATTACGAGCGCAAAATCAGGGTAGAAGGCATTAAAACCATCTACACCAACGAGCCCGTGCTCGTGCGCCATTACTTCATTCCTGAAAAGCCGATCAAGGGGAAAAGCGTGATCGTGCGGAACCGCGTGATCGAAATTTCGGGCATCGATCGCCTGAAATACGAAGTTCCATACGACAATTACTTCGAAGCGTTCAGCAACTTTTACAGCCTGTACAAGGAGCCGGAAGAAGAAGGATTGGAATTACCGGATGAGAAAGTGAACTCCTACCCGGGCGAAGAAGGCGAGATGTACGGTGAATACGGCGATTACCGAAACACCGACGACATCGACTTTTCCTATGGCCGCTACGACCGGAAGTTTTTCGTGAACGGCAAGGAATATACGCGCAACGATCTGATCGATTCATTGGGCTACGAGTTCCGCGTGGAAGGCGTTTACGAAGAATTCCACCGCAACGGTCAGCTGAAAATGCGTTTCGAAGTAAAAGACGGCACGCTGGTCAAAGAAGACACCATTTTCTGGGACAACGGGAACCCGGTGAATATCATAACCTGGAACCCGGAAACGAAAGAATACGAAGAACGCACATTCGACTACCGCAACAAGCCTATCACTCACCTCGTTTATGACGAAAAAGGCAACTTCCTGCGTGTAGTCGGCGGTGGACTCGAGGCCAACAAGCACAAAATCGGCGACCGGATCTACCACGCCAATGCTTACGACGACTTTTTCGAGTTCCAGGACAACGACACGATGAATTACACGCTTACCGGGCCTGTTGTATTGAGAGAAGCCCTGTGGCGCTTTGACTCCACGCAAGCCAGCATCGTAACGTTCGATCCGGCAACACGTACTTACGACGATCGCAGCAAAGCCATCAACAAACAGCAGGTGTACCAGCTGAATGTGCAATTCGGTGAAGACTACGAAAACCTCAGTGGGTTCGAAAGCTACCAGATCGGCAAGCTCGAATCGCATACGCTCATCAACGGATCGTACTACAAAAACCCGCTTTACGTGGAAAAAGACAGTGTGATTACCCGTCGTGTGAAGTACTGGCAGCGTGCCTACGAAACCGAGTATGACAACGTGTTGAACTACGACGGTCAGCCGTTCAACGGAAAATTCTTCATGACCACCAACACGCGTAAATTCAGCCTGAGCACTTCCGCAGAAAAGATCTCGCTGGATTTCGCCAACGGATCAGCCCACCGGAAAGCCATCATGAAAGCCTACATGAAATACGCGAAAAAGCGGAAGATAGGCGCTCTTGGGCCTTTCCTGACGCAATCGGCTATTTATAACGACGAAACCAGCTCTTTTGTACTGTACAACATCGCTCCGTTCATTTCGGCGGTATTCGATCCGGTATCCGAAGAATACTTCTACGATTACTCCTTCAAGAATGGCGAAGAGCGCACCCAGAAAGTCAGCGAGAAAAAAGCACCGGCGTTCGACAAGACCGTAGAAGGGCAATTCCGCAACGGCCAGCCCGACGGCACCTGGATCACGCGTGATCAGCACGGCAATATTACCGCTACGGTTCCTTTTACCGACGGTGAGATCAACGGCGAAGTGCGCTACTACGCAACCGCTTACCCGGAAAAGAAAGAAGAAGATAGTTACCATTACTACGATTATTACGATGAGGAAAATCCGCTGCTGAAAGACAGTCTGCCGGCCAAGCCAACGTATTTCCTCTCCCGCATCAGCCACTACAAAGGCGGCGTGATCAACGGCGATGTGTACGAATTCAACTGGATGGGCGACACCGTAGCCAAAATGAGCTACGTGGACGGTCTGCGCGAAGGGCCTTCCTTCGAAAAAACGAAGATCGCCTACACGCTTTCCAACTACGAACAGGGCGCGCTTGACGGCATTACACGTACATTCCTGACCATTCCGGGCAAGGACACAACGCTGCTCTTCGACCTCAACTTCCAGAACGGACGTTTGCAGGGTGAATCGCGCTCATACCACTTCAACGGGGAAGTGGCCAAGCACGGATTTTTCCTCGACGGTGAGCCGATCGACGATTTCGAAGCATTCGACACCCTCGGTTTCCGCTACCAGTACGTGAAATTCGAATACAACCAGCCGGTTGAAGAGAAAATCTGGGAAGAAAACCAGCTCAGCGTTCGCTATACCTTCGACTGGCGCGATTCCATTTACTTCAACACCAGCGATATCGCCGGCTCGCAAAGCCTCGACCGCATGCTGGCACAGCTCGGACTCAACGGCGATTACTACAACCAGCCGTATTACGGTCGTCCGAGCGTGGTGGATAAATCGGGGATCGATTACCACATGACGAAATATTACCCCAACGATACGATTGCCCGCGACGGCTCTATCGAAGAAGGGAAAAAAGTAGGCTGCTGGCAGTTCTACAACTACGACGGCCGCAAGCTGTACGAGGTTGAATACTTCGATTCCATCATTACCGTTTACGACAGCATCCGCTTCAAATCGAAAGGTGTGCTGACCTACCTCGACGCAGCAGGAAAACCGTTGAGCAGCAGCTATATCGTAGAGAAATTCGAGAAATACGATTGTTCGCACACCGATCATTACGAAGTACGCATGCTTGTTACCTTCTGGGAAAAAGACACTTCCGTGCACCGCATGAACGGCTACGTGAAGAACTATTACGACAACGGCGTACTGCAAAACGAAGGCTGGGTAAAAGACGGCGTTGCTACCGGCGTGTGGAAATTCTACGACCCGTACGGCAAGCTAAACCAGGTAGGCGAATACAAGCAGGGCAAACGCCAGGGTCGCTGGCTTTCAGGCGACTTGTCGCAGATCAAGTACATGGGTGACATCTGTCTGAATCCGAACCTCGAAAACCTCGAAGAGATCATGAGCTACCAGGAAAAACTGCTCGATATCTCCGTGGTATACTACCTGAAAGGCGTGGTGAAGAAGAAAGAATACTACGGTATCAATATGAACCCTGAAGGCCCACCGGATAACTATTACGGTGAAGAAGAATATTACGAAGGTGATTACTACGACGATATTCACCTGCGTTAACCGATAAGTTCCTTTTTGAAGGAGTTGAAGGGGAAGATTCTGGTCTTCCCCTTTTTTGTTTCAATGTCACGAAACTTCGTATTTTCGCAGGCTATAGATCAATCTTTAAACCCTCCTCGTATGCGCTGGCTTTTCATCGTTGCTTTCCTTTTTGCATTACCGCTTCAGGCACAGGTAGAACGTGCTACCTGGAACGGGAAAGAATACTACGTCTATCCGCACCAGGACGAATCACAGTCGATGGGGAACAGCTCGTTCAACATCTTTGCCATGCTCGCCGAATCGAAGGAAGTGCTTCAGCGCGACGAAAAGAACCGGAAAGTGATCAGCGTGACCGTTGAACCGATCAAAAAGGAAGAACAGTCTGCCTTCCTGCTGAAAGAACGGAAATTCAGAAAAACGAAAGAATTCTTCCTCCTGGCACTGCAGGCACATCCCGAATTGTTCTACCACTCCGAACCTTCCATCCGTGAAGACATTATTCCGGCAACAGAGCCTTTACCCGACGGCGATTACATTCAATATTACCGCGACCTCCCCTACCTCGACGGAAAGATCATGCGCTACCGCAACGATGTGGTGGCAGCCGTGTTCTCCATCAAAAACGGGCAGCTGAACGGATCTGCGCAATGGATCGCTGCTAACGGTAAAATCATCAAGCAGGGACAGTACGTCAACGGCACGCGTGACGGCGTTTGGAACACCTTCTACTACACCCCGAAATACGAGGAAAATGCCCCGGAAATCGAGGAGCCAAAGGAATACACCCTGGCACTGCTCGAAGAATCGATTGCAAAGCAGCAATACGATACACTTGTAGAGCACTGGGAATTCAAGCTCGGACTGCGTGAAGGCAAATACACCAAAATCGTGTCAGGCGTGCTGCTCGAATCGGGCCACTTTCACGACGATAAGGAATCGGGCGAATGGATCATTAAAGAATACCAGTATACGGAAATCGAGACGAAAGGAGCTTACAACTTTAAGCGTTCAAAAGATCCCGTATTGCGGAAGCATTTTACCTACGCCAATCCGAAGAAAGTCGGCCGCAGCGTAATCATCCGCAACGAATACATGCCGATGGATTACTGGTACAACGAGGAAACGGAAGAAGAATTCAACCTCGAACTCGACGGTGTCGAGCTGCAATTCGATTCCTTCAGCTCCTTCTTCGATCTGTATGATCCTGAATCAGAAACCGAAGACATTGAACTGCCTCATGAAGACAACACGTCGTACGAAGGTGCAGAGGAAGAGTTCAATTACTACGACGAAATGCCCTACTTCGATGGGGAATACGAGGATATCACGCTTAACAAAATGATCGATTCCCTGGGTTACCAGTTCAAATACGAAGGCGTGTACGAAGAATACTACGAAAACGGGCAGCTGAAACTGCGTTTCGAGGTCCGGGACGGCGTGCTGGTAAAAGAAGACACCGTTTTCTGGGACAACGGGGAGGCTGCGAACGTGATCAACTTTTTGCCGGATTCTAACATTTACGAGCAGCTGTTCTACGGCTACGACGGCAAGCTGTTCCAGCGCAAAACCTATGACGCCAAAGGTAATCCGCTGGGTGAGGAAGACGAAGATGACGAATACGGCTACTATGACGAATACGACAAAACGGTTACGATCAATGGCCGTGAATACCGCCAGGACCTGTACTGGAACCAATATATATTCGAAGAAAAATTGAAGCTGGCAGATTCGCTGACCGAAAAACAGGTTATCGGAGAAGAGCTTTGGATCCGGGATTCATCGCTGGCGACCCTAAAAACCTACGATCCTGTCAGCAGGACCTTGTCGGAAGTGCGCTATGACATCTCGAACAAACCGATTATTACCTTCCAGACGGCTTTCAGCGACGATTTTTCTGTCGTTACGAGTGAAACGAATGCCCGCATTGCCAACCTGCGTTACCACAATTACAGCAACGGGTCTTATATCCCGGACAATCCATACAAAGGCGGTGGAAGCGATTCAGTATTACCGGAGCGCATTACCTACTGGCGCGCGCAATACGACCGCGAATCGGACGCGACGCTTTACCTGGACGAAGCACCGTTCACCGGTTCCTTCAGCATAGCACTCAAACAGGGAAGCTATGCCCTGAAAACGACGCCGAACAACATTTCCTTCCGCATTCCGAAAAACGAATCGCTGCTGGCAGACAAAGTCATCACGAAGTACTACAAGAATCCGAAAGGGAAACGCAGCCCGCTGATGGATTATACCTTCATGAGCAATTTCATGCCTATAAGCAACGGTGTCTCCTACCTGATGCCGTATATGGATTTCATGCAGGAATATTCGGATGATTACGAAGGCGAAAACCCGTTGGCGTCTGACAAACAGCCTGTAGATGCGAAGATCACCGGTATGTACCTGAACGGCAAGCCGGAAGGACAGTGGAAAACAATAGATCAATACGGTGATGTGATCAAAGAGGCCAGCTTCGTCAAAGGCGAGCCGGATGGTACGATCACCACGTACGGAACGGCGCTCCCGCTCACCAAAAAACAGCTGAAGTGGCTCAATAAGAACCAGGAATACCTGGACTATCTCGCCGAAGAGCATTATGATATACGATCGGAACACCCTCAGGAAAAAGTGCGCTACGTTTCGGAGACGAGAACTTTCCGGAACGGTATGGCCAATGGCCCGGCTGTTCAATACAACTGGAAAGGCGATACCACTTCTTATGAATTCTACAAAGACGGTTCACTCGAAGGCTTGTGCTTCGAGCGCGACCAATACGTTTACAGCACCCGCCATTATGAAGACGGCTTGCTCGATGGCCTCGCACAAACCTGGATTACGCTTCCAGACCGCGAGCCTATCCTGCTTTACGATCTCAACTTCCAGAACGGTGGCTTGCAGGGCGAATCCAAAGCGTATCATACCAACGGCAAGCTGGCCAAACACGGTTTCTTCCTTTCCAACCAGCCTATCGACGATTACGAAGCGTTCGACACGCTCGGCGTACGCTACCAGTACGTGAAATTCCTCTACGGTCAGCCGGTGGAAGAGAAAATCTGGGAAGAAAACCAGCTCAGCGTGCGCTACACCTTCGACTGGCGCGATTCCATCCCGTTCGAAACCTGGGATATTGCCGAGTCCAGCAGCCTCGATCGTTTGCTCGTGGAAATGGACTGGAGCAACGGCAGCGAATACCAGCCTTATTTCGGTCGCCCGAGCCTGGTTGATAAAGCGAGCATCGATTACACAATGACCAAGTACTACCCGGACGATAAAATTGCCCGCGAAGGCATGATCTCCAGCGGTAAAAAAGTCGGCTGCTGGAATTATTACAACTTCGCCGGTCGCTTCCTGTACGAAGTCGACTATAAAGACACCATCATCGTGGTCAACGACAGCATCAAGTTCAAATCAAAAGGTATTTTGACCTATGTCGATGAAAAAGGCGATCCGCTGAGCCACAGCTACGTGATCGAGAAATTCGAGAAATACGATTGCTCGCATACCGATCATTACGAAGAGCGCATGCTGTATACGTTCTGGGAAAAAGACACCAACGTTCACCACATCAATGGCTACGTGAAAAACTATTACGACAACGGTGTACTGCAGAACGAAGGCTGGATGAAAGATGGCTTGCCGACCGGTGTCTGGAAAATGTACGATAATGCCGGTAACCTCAGCCATGTTGGCGAATACGTGATGGGTAAACGCCAGGGACGCTGGCTTTCCGGCGATCTCGGACAGGTAAAATACCTCGGCGACATCTGCCTGAACCCGAACCTGCCGAACCTCGAAGAAATCATGGCCTACCAGGAAAAACTGCTGGATATTTCCGTCGTGTACTACCGCATGGGCAACGTCATCAAAACCGAATACTACGGTATCAATATGAACCCGAACGATCCGCCGGAAAATTACTACGGCGAAGAAGAATACTTCGAAGGCGACTATTACGACGAGCGCGATTAAATCATTGCCATAAAAGAAAAGCCGCCTTCCTATTGGGAGAGCGGCTTTTTCTGTAACTCGCTATTTAAACTAACTGCATTTTCTGGTTAACTGCGGGGTCTTCTTTGAGCTAATAGGTCTTATAAAAGCCATACGTGCGTCAGCATAAGTAAGTGTAAGGACCCCCTTTCGCAGTTGGAACGCTTTTACATTTTCGGCAGCACCACTTTGTCGATCACGTGGATCACACCATTCGACTGGTACACATCGTAGGTGCTGATGTTAGCTGTGTTGCCGTTTTCATCGGTGAGCGTGATATTGTGATCACCGTTCATTTTCGCCCACAGCTTGCCACCGCTTACGGTTGTCAGCTCAACGGAACCGCCGCCTTTTTTGATCGCTGCTGCAATGGCTTTAAAGTCCATTTTTCCAGCTACGACGTGGTACGTGAGCACTTTAGTCAGGGTCGCTTTATTTTCCGGCTTCAGCAATGTTTCCACTGTTCCGGTTGGCAGGTTTTCGAAGGCATCGTTTACCGGTGCAAAAACCGTAAAAGGTCCTTTTCCCTGCAATGTTTCCACCAGCTCAGCTGCCTTTACGGCTGCTACCAGCGTGGTGTGGTCCTTGGAGTTTACCGCATTTTCCACGATGTTTTTAGCCGGGTACATCTTCTCACCGCCTACTACGGTTGTCATGTCCTGCGCACTTGCAGTGAAGGTCATCAACATGCCTGTTGCCAGTGCCATTCCGAAGGTTAAAATCTGCTTTTTCATAATCGTTAATTTGGTTTGTAAAGATTTTGACTCACTTACGCCCGGATTCGAAACTTGGATTTTTGAAGTAGCAGATTTTTTGAAATAAAATCATGAGTGACTGAAAATCAATGAGATAAAAATGGAAGTCACGACGTGCTTCACCACAAAGGAGCAGAGACTTTTTTACTGCGCTGTGTTTGTTAAGACAGCAAAGATGATTGTGGTAGAATTTCTGTTTTCCCCCTTTGGAGCTTGCCTCGCCGGCAGGCAGGGGGGACTAAGGGGGAGGATAATACGTCTTGGCCACCCTTCATTTCTTCCGCCTCAGGCTGAAATAGAGGCTTCAGTCTTCATTCTAAAAATAAGACAAGAGTCCCTTTGCTCCAGCCTGCGGCAGGCAGGTTCTTAAGCAGTATGCTCTATATGAGTCTTTGCTCCTTTGTGGTGAAAGAAAAAGTGAGCTTAAATTTCCTTCTCTTCAAACGTAATCCCGTAGCCTTTCAGCTCTTCGAGGATAGGATTGTACACCTGCGGACGGATCGGAATATGAACACCCGTTTCCAGTAATGTTCCCTGGAGGATCATTTTGGCGCAGATAGCTACCGGCAATCCGACGGTATTGGACATCGAGGTGTAAACATCATCTTGACCGATGTTCACCATAGACGAATCGATGCCTTTTTCTTCGCCGTTGAGCGTGTAGCGGAACTGGTGTACCATGACCAGCATGTCTTTGTCGTTGGGTTCCAGTACCAGCTTATCTACCAGGATTTTTTCGAGGATCTGTGCCGGAGTGGCATTTTCAAAGCCGATGACAGTCGTATCGTCAAACAATCCCAGCCATTGGAACAGGTCCAGGGATGTAACGCCATACGACTGGCAGAAATGGAGGAATTTCTCCTCTATGCTTAACGTGGTGTTATAAGGCAGGAAGGTATTGATGTAGGTTCTTGGGGTCAGCTCTGCTGCTTCCGGCATTGCATAGCTGTCGTCGGTCATGCCGAGCTGGGCAAAAATATTCCAGTGCTGGCAGAATCCTGGTCGACGTAAGGTTCCGCGGTAAAGCGTCGGGATGGTCTCGAGCCCGTAAACGCTGCGGTAGGAAAGGGAATCGCGGTTGGCATAACCGTCGAAGCTGCCGTAGCCTTCCACGTTGATGCGGTCGAGGCGCACGAACAATTGCTGGTAAGGAATGGTTTTATACTGGTGACGGTCGATGTAATGCGCCGCGCCGCCCGTACCGGCCACTACGACGTTTCTAGGGTTCCAGGTGAATTTGTAATGCCACGGGTTGTTGTCGCTTTCCGGTGCGATGAGCCCGCCGCAGTATGATTTGAAGCTCGTGATCTCGCCGCCGGCAGCGCGGATCTCGTCGATGATTTTCATCGCGCTCATGTGGTCCAGTCCTGGATCAACGCCGATTTCGTTCATGATCAAAACACCTGCTTTGACTGCTTCTTCGTGCAATGCGTGCATTTCTGCCGAAACATACGAAGGTGTGATGAGGTGTTTACCGAGCGCGATGCAGTCTTTTGCCACTTCTGCATGAAAACGGGCCGGCAACATACTGATCACAAGATCGGCCTGGGCAATTTCCGGTTTTCGTTGCTCCGGATTCAGTGCATCAAAAGCCAGCGCTACGCCGTTCGGGGAATCGCCCAGCTTGCGTTTCACGAGCTGCGGATCGGTATCCGTAACACGGATTTGCCAGTTATTAGCCTGTGCGTGCTGCAACAGGTAGCGAATCAGAGACGATGCAGAAAGACCTGCACCCAGGATAAGGACTTTTTTCATTCCGGTGTAATCGAAGTACGAAATTACATCCGATCGGGCATAGTTGTTCGCTTGTTGCAGGAAGATTGGTCGAAATCAAGTGAAAATAAAGTTCGGAATCGTGTATTTCTAACATTTTTCTAACAAACGCACACGTGTCGTCAGAAAGTCACGCTTGTTCCTGTACCCAGTCGATGATTTTATCGGCCAGCACATTGCTGAGCTTGAAATAGCTTTCGTTCGTCCAGCCGCCGATATGTGGCGTGAGGAGCACTTTTTCGGAATCCAGCAGGTAACGGAGTCCTTCGGGGATGTCGCCCTCGAAAAAGGCTTCAAAAGAGGATTTTTCAAATTCGTTGACATCCAGCCCGGCGCCTAGCACTTTACCAGCTTCGATGGCCCGGATGAGCGCAGTCGTTTCCACAATTTTCCCGCGGGAAAGATTCAGCAGGAAAATCGGATTGCCCAGTGCGTCGAAGAATTCCTGGTCGGCGAAGTAAATGGTTTCTTCATTTTGCGGAATGTGAAAGCTGATGACGTCGGCTTTGTTCAATAGCGCTTCAAGCGTGGCTTCCATAACGAAATCCGTTCCAAAACCGCTTTTGTATTTGTCGTAGGCGAGCACTTTGACATCGAATCCGCGGAGCTTGCGGGCAAAAGCCGCACCATTGTTCCCGTAGCCAATAATGCCCACCGTTTTGCCGTCGAGCTCAATCCCGCGGTTGCCCTCGCGGTCCCATTTTCCTGCGCGCACCTCGTTGTGAGAGCTGCCAATGCGGTTCATGAGCGAAAGCAACATGCCCAGCGCGTGTTCGCCTACAGCGTTGCGGTTGCCTTCGGGTGCGTTGAACAATTGAATGCCGCGATCGGCGCAATAAGCTTCATCGATGTTTTCCATACCGGCCCCCGAACGGGCAATGAACTGTAGGTTCGGGGCAAAGCGCAGCAGGGCTTCATTCATCGGGAAACGCGAGCGGATCACGATTCCTTCGGCGTCTTTGAGGCCTTCCTGACAATCTTCCATCGACCAATCAGACGCGTCGATACACTCCCACCCGATGGCTGTCAATCGTTCGGCAAGTACTTCGTGTACGGTATCGAGGAAGATCGTTTTCACAGGCGTGAATGTACAAATTTCCCCGCTTCGGAAAGCAAAAGGGACGGAAAACCGTCCCTCTGATCACTTTTCTACAAACTCCATCAGGCGCTTGCCAATGAAGCCTGTCCAGCCTGCTTCGAAGTTGCTTACCGCGAAATCCGGGTTGGCTGAGAGCGTTTCCAATCCTGCATGAGTGAGCTTCACCCGCGTGCGATTTTCGCCTTCGGGAAAGAGCTCAAACGTCACCAGTGTATCGCCTTCGTAGCCATCATAACGCCAGCTGTAAGAGATCTTCTTTTCTTCGATCACTTCTTTGACCACGCAGATGTGGAGGTACATGTTTTGAGGTGTTCTCCCGCCTTCGAAGGTGAATTCCGTTCCCACCACTGGTTTGAACGCCGGGAGGTCGAAATACCATTGCTTCATCTGGTCTTTGTCGGTAATGGCTTTCCAGACCCGCGCTACCGGTGCGTTGTAGGTCCGCTCGATTTCAAAAGGTTGTGTACTCATATGCTTTCGTTTTTAAGGATGATCGGTTGTTTTTTCCAGGAAATCGCCCAGTGCGTCCAGCTTCGCGTTCCAGAATCGGCTGTACTGTTCGATCCATTCGGAAACTTCGTTCAGGGATTGTAGCTGCACTTCACAAAAACGCTCCCGTCCCTGTTGCTTCACGGTCAGTAAGCCACATTCGGTCAGGATGCGGATCTGCTTGGAAATGGCCGGTCGGCTGATGTCGAACTGTTCTGCCACCGCATTCAGGTTCATCGGTTGCTGGGCTACCAGGTGAATGATCGCCCTGCGCGTGGGATCGGCTATGGCCTGGAAAACGTCTCTTCTCATCGGTTTGGGATTAAATAGGTAACCGTTTGGTTACAAATATAGAATAAGTAACCGAATGGTTACGTGTTTGGAAAGGAAAATTGTGAAAAAACGCTGGAAACCCTGATTTTACTGGAAGCGTCTAAATATCTAGAATTCTAGATTTTGGAAATTCCAGAATTCCTGATCTCATTGCTTGCTATTGGCAATTCGCAATATTTCGAATTCTCGAATTCCAGTTTGAGATTTGCCAGCATTTCCTTGTTATCTTCGTATTCTTTAACAGGAACACCGCATGAACAAGCCGCGCAATCTAACGATTTACAACAGTCTTTCCGGACAGAAGGAACCCTTTAAGCCCCTTCACGAAAACCGTGTAGGCATGTATGTCTGCGGGCCGACGCTTTACAGTGAGCCCCACATGGGTAACATGCGTACGTTCATCAATTTCGATATGATCTACCGCTACCTGCTGTTCCTCGGCTACGATGTGAAGTACGTGCGGAATATCACCGATGCCGGACATATCACCAACAGCGCCGGCGAAGCGGTCGACAGTATCGGAAAAGCGGCGAAGCTCGAACAGGTACAATCGCTCGAGATCGTTTACAAATTCAACGTCAAATTCCAGGAGCTGCAGCGTATCTACAACATGCTGCCACCGAGCATCGAGCCAACAGCTACCGGGCATATCCAGGAACAGATCGAGATCATCGAGCAAATCCTGGCGAATGGATTGGCTTATGTGGTCAACGGTTCCGTATACTTCGACGTAAAAGCCTACAGCGAGCGATTTGAGTACGGTATTCTCAGCGGTCGGAAAGTAGATGAGCTCGAAGAAGAAACACGCACACTCAATGCCCAGGATGAAAAGCGCTTTTTCGCCGATTTCGCCCTGTGGAAAAAAGCCAACCCGGACGATATGCAGATCTGGCGTTCGCCGTGGGGCGATGGCAACCCTGGCTGGCACATCGAATGTACGGCTATGAGCACCAAATACCTCGGTCCGCAATTCGACATTCACGGCGGCGGACTCGACCTGAAATTCCCGCACCACGAAGACGAGATCGCGCAAAGCTGCGGTTCGCATGGTGTAAACCCGGCCAATTACTGGATGCACGCCAACATGCTGAACGTGAACGGTCAGAAAATGAGCAAATCGCTGGGGAATTACTTCCTGCCGAAAGAGATCATCGAAGGTTCGACGACTGTATTCGACAAACCGTATAGCCCGGATGTGATCCGTTTCTTCATGATGCAGGCGCATTACCGCAGTACGCTCGATTTCACATCGGATGCGCTGAATGCTGCCGAGAAAGGCTACAATCGTTTGGTCGAAGCGCTGAAACTACTGCCTTCACTACCCGAATCAGCTGAAAACACGAATGATCCGGAAGCCTGGGCTGCCGAGTGCTACCGCGTAATGAACGACGACTTCAACACGCCTATGCTCATCGCGCAGCTGTTCGAAGCGGTCAAATGGATCAACTCTGTAAACGACGGTAAAGCGAGCATGACTGCCGCCGGCAAGCAATTGCTGCTGAATACGTTGAATGCTTTCATTGGCGAAGTACTCGGTTTGACGGTCGAAGACAATCGCAGCGATGATGGCTTGGTAGACAAAGTCATGGAAGTGGTACTCGAGCTGCGCAAAACGGCACGTGAAAACAAAGACTGGACAGCTTCCGATAAAATCCGCGATCACCTGGCTGCAGCCGGAATCGTCGTAAAAGATGGAAAAGACGGGGCGACCTGGTCGGTACAACCATGAACGAACGCTTTGGTAAATCCTACAAGCTGTGCAGCCGCAAAGTGATCGCCCGCATCTTCGATGAAGGGAATTCCGTCAGGCATTACCCGTTTTTGGTACAGTTTGTGGAGCAACCTGTCGAAGGAGATCAACCCTTTCAGCTCGTTTTTTCGGCACCCAAGCGCACCTTCAAGAAGGCCCATGAGCGCAACCGGATTAAACGCCTGCTGAGGGAAGCATTCCGGAAGAAAAAGTTAATTTTGGAAGAAGCGCTCCGGCAACACAATAAACAATTGGCGCTGTTTGTTATTTATACAGCCAAAGAAGAATTGCCCTTGCAGGTATTGCTGGCCAAAACAGCTGCTTTGCTGGAGAAAATTACACAAGAACTGACAGATGAAACAACTCAAAAATAGCTTCAGATCGCTGCTCCTTGGCGGAGTATTTACGCTGGTGGCGTTTTACCATTCCGCGCAGACGAACGGCTTCGAGGTACTCAAAAACCTCGAGCTCATGGACATGATCTACGAGCAGCTCGATATGTACTATGTCGACGATCCGCAGCCGGGAGCGATGGGAAAAACCGCCATCGATGCCATGTTGCGCGAGCTCGATCCGTATACGGTTTACTACCATGAATCCAACATGGAAGATTACAAGCTGATGACCACCGGCCAGTATGGCGGCATTGGTGCGCTGATCCGCAGAATGGGTGAATACACCTACATCGCCGAGCCCTACGAAGGCAGTCCATCGATGAAAGCGGGTGCGAAAGCCGGCGACAAGATCCTTTCCATCGATAATGTCGACATGCGCGGCAAAGACAGTGATGAAGTTTCTTCCGCATTGAAAGGACCGAAAGGCTCGACCATCCAGTTGAAAGTAGATCGCAACGGTCAGCCGGTAACGCTGTCCATTACCCGCGACGAAATCAAATTACCGGATGTGCCTTATTCCGGCATGCTAACCAATGAAACAGGCTACATCAAGCTCAACAGCTTTACCCAGACAGCTTCGGCAGATGTGCGTAAGGCTTATGAAGAGCTGAAAGTAAAAGGCATGAAATCGCTGGTGCTCGATCTGCGCGGAAATGGCGGTGGCTTGCTCATCGAAGCGGTTCGTATCGTGAATATGTTCGTGAAAAAAGGACAAACCGTGGTAACGACGAAAGGCCGCATCAAAGAAGAAAACCGCGATTACAAAACACCGGATGCACCTATCGACCTCGATATTCCGCTGGTAGTACTCATCGACGACGGCTCGGCTTCGGCCAGTGAGATCGTTGCCGGCAGCTTGCAGGATCTCGACCGGGCAGTAATCGTGGGAAATACGTCCTTCGGAAAAGGCCTCGTGCAGCGTACGTTCGACCTGAAATACGGCTCCAAGATCAAGATCACCATTTCAAAATACTACACTCCTTCCGGCCGTTGTGTGCAGCGACTCGATTATTACGACCACGAAATGGGCGAGAAACCCAAAGAATTGCCCGATTCATTGCTCAAAACCTTCACCACGGCCAACGGGCGTAAAGTGATCGAAGGACGCGGGATCGAACCGGATATTTCCGTCGATGAGCTGAGCTACAGCCGACTCACCGCCATGCTCGTGCTCAACAACATCGTGTTCAATTACGCAACCGAATATGCGCGCCAGCATCCGACGATCGAAGCCGCTTCAACGTTTAAGCTCAGCGATGAAGAATACGCGAAATTCAAGGAATACGTGCTGAAGCAGGAATTCACCTATTCGACCGCTTCCGAAGAACAGCTTGAGCGCATGAAGGAAACCGCCGAATCGGAAGGTTTCTACGGTGATCTGAAGGCCGAATACGATGCGTTGATGGCGAAAGTCACGCCGTCGAAAGAACGCGACCTGGAGAAATTCAACGAAGAAATTCGTGACATCCTCGCCAACGAGATCGTATCGCGCTATTATTACCAGACAGGCCGTGCCGAGCAAGCTTTCCAGGAAGACCGCGACATCATCAAAGCGCTGGAAATCCTCCGCGACAGCAAGCAATACAATACTATTTTGGGCAGATAAGCGTTTATCGGGTAAACTACGATTCTTATGCTGGACCGGCTGACGGGCAAACCCGTTCATCTTTACCTCCATTTGTTCTGTTGCTCGTTGCTGGCTGCGGGACTGCCTGCCAGTAAAATTCCGCTCTCATTGGCCACCATGCTCGGTGTGCTGAATCTCTTGCTCAAAGCCGACTTCCGTTCCTACTGGAACCAATTGCGCACGAATCGCCTGGCGTGGGGCCTGTGGCTTTACCTGGCCGTTCTGCTGCTTTCCCTTGGCTGGACATCCGACTGGGCATATGCATCACACGATTTGCGGGTGAAGCTGCCGCTGATCGCCATTCCCTTGCTGCTGATCTGCTATCCGATAGAAAAAAGAAAGCATCTGCTTTGGCTACTCGGCTTGTTCATAGCCAGCTTGTTCGTTACATCGCTCATCAACATTGGTGCTTACTGGCATTGGTGGGGAAATACCACTTACGATGACATCCGCGGGTTGTCGCTGTTTGCTTCGCACATCCGTTATGCGCTCATGATTGTGATGGGAATTGCGCTGTGCATCACCTGGATCCTGGCGCGCCTGCCGTATCGCATCATCCCGCTGTTGCTGGCAATTTGGTGGATCGCTTACACCAATTATTCGCAGGTACTTTCCGGTTACCTCGCTTTGGGGGCCGTAGCAGCCGTGACATTCATCTGGTTTTTGCGCGAAATCCGTAAAACGTGGTTGAAAGCTGCGATAAGCCTGACCGCTGTCGGATGTATTGTGACCGCGATTCTTGTGGTGGTCAATATTATGGAACCCGTTCCACACAAAGTGGTGATGCACAACCTGCCGAAATATACCGAAGCCGGCGGCTGGTACTGGCACGATACGATCGATCCGCATTGGGAAAACGGCTATCCCGTTATCGCTTTTATCAACGAAGAAGAGCTTTCAACGGGCTGGAACGCCGCTTCCGAGGTCGATTATTACACAGGAACAGACCGCAAGCGTCGGCCGCTGCATTACACCCTGTGGCTGTATATGACTTCAAAAGGGCTGCACAAGGACTCGGCCGGTTTTTCGAAAATGACCGCCAAAGACGTAACGAACGTGGAAGCCGGTTATACCTCTGTCCTGCTCACCAAAACAGGCTTCCGCGCCCGGCTGAACGGCATGAAGCACCAGCTTGAGCACCCGGAAAACCCGAATGGTCATTCGCTGTTGCAGCGCCTGGAATACTGGAAAGCCGGTACGGCCATCATTCGCGGTCACTGGCTGACAGGTGTGGGCTTCGGCGATGTCGACAACGCTTTCAAAACCCATTACGCAACTTCCGGGACGTTGCTCGAAAAGGAAATGCAACTACGTGCCCATAACCAGTACATGACCAGCTGGATCAGTGCCGGAATTGCAGGATTAATTGCCTTTTTACTCTGGTGGATTGGTTTTTTCCGTGCAGCCTGGAAACAGCACCGGTATGCGGCATTGTGTTTCAGCGCGATCGCCATTTGTTCCTTCCTGGTGGAAGACACGCTCGAAACACAGGTTGGCATCACTTTCGTTGCCTTTTTCTACGGATTATTCGCCGGTTACTTCCAAATTAATCCGCGCGTAACGAAGTCTTGATCGTTACAACCGCTTGTAACTCATAATTCCTTTATCTTTACGCTCAAATTCTGTCATCCATGCGGTTTGAGCTGACCAAAGAATTCCTCGAGCGCATCCGGGAAGCCATCTCCTCGGCTGATTACGCGTGGATACAGGAGAACGTTGCCCAGCTTCACTTTGCGGACATCGCAGAGATCATGGATGAGCTGCCGATGGAGCAGTCCAAATTCCTGTATTACCAACTGGATGAGGACCTGCAGGCCGATGTGCTCATGGAGCTCGAAGAGGACAACCGCGATCGTTTCCTCGCCTCTCTTTCTTCTAAGGAAATCGCCGAACAGCTCGAAAACCTCGATTCCGATGACGCGGCAGACATCCTTGGTGAGCTGCCCGATGACAAGGTCCAGGAAGTGATCTCCCAGATGGAAGATGACGAAGCCGCGGATATCGTCGACCTCCTCAATTATGATGAAGATACCGCCGGTGGACTTATGCAGAAAGAGTTCATCCAGGCCCGGCTCGACTGGCCGGTGAATCGCTGCCTGGTCGAATTGCGCCGTCAGGCCGAGGATGTGGAGAAAGTCTATACGATTTACGTTGTCGACGACCTGAACAAGCTTGTCGGGGTACTTTCCCTGAAGCGCCTGCTGTTTGCCAGCCCAAAGACGCAGATCCGCGATCTGTACGAAGAAAAGAACGTCATTTTCGTTAAAACGAACGACACCAGCGAGAAAGTTGCGCGGGTGATGGATAAATACAACATGGTCTCCATTCCGGTGGTGGATCTGCAGCACAAGCTCGTAGGCCGCATCACCATCGACGACGTCGTGGATATCATCAAGGAAGAGGCCGACAAAGACTTCCAGCTGGCTTCCGGTATCTCCGAAAACGTAGAACCAAGCTCCAGCGTGTGGCGGATGTCGCGTGCACGTTTGCCGTGGCTGCTCATCGGTATGCTGGGCGGAACGCTGAGTGCGCAGGTCATTTCCAGCTTCGAAGGCAGCATCACTAAAATCCCGGCGCTGGCATTTTTCATTCCGCTGATCACGGCGATGGGTGGAAACGTGGGTGTACAATCCTCGGCGATCGTGGTACAATCACTGGCGCGAGGTAACGATCCCTTCGACAGTATCTTCTCCAAAGTGGGCAAAGAAGCCTTAGGTGGACTCCTGAGCGGAACTTTGTGCGCTTCCCTGATCTTCGGATTCGCGCTCCTGTTCAACGATATGCGACTCGGCCTCGTTGTGAGCCTTTCCCTCTTCACGGTCATCATTTTCGCAGCCGTCTTCGGCACGATGGTTCCGCTGGTACTCAACCGCTACAAGATCGATCCGGCTCTGGCCACCGGTCCTTTCGTTACCACTTCGAATGACGTACTCGGGCTGTTCATCTACTTCACGATCGGATTGCTGCTCTACCATTAGGAAGAAAATCTTTCACCACAAAGGAGCAAAGACTCATATAAGGCATACTGTATAAGAAAACAAAGATATTTTGTCGTGTAAGCCTTTAGGCTAACAAAATCCCTTTGCTACCTTAACAAACACAGCCAGGTAATTGCCCTTTGCTTCTTTGTGGTGAAAACCCTTGAAACATCAGTGCGTTTTTCGCAGGACGAAAAAGCGGTAACAGCTGATTCCAGCCACAGCGATAGCAATGAGAATTTCTTCCGGGAAAGTGACGAAATACGTTATGCCGACCAAAACACCTCCTGTTGCTAACAATAACAGGTTCTGCTGCTGCAACGGCCGGGTGATCTGCGCCATATCCAGTACTTTGAAGCGCTGTGGAAAGAGAAATTGCTGGCGATAAACCAATATGCCGTTCAGAACGATCAATGGAATGAGGATCAAACCCTGCTGGATCCCCAATTCTTCATATACCAGGAATTCCCATGTACGCACTTTCCAGTCGAGCGCAGGATTCAGCTGTACGAGCGCCAGTGCGATCAGTGAGCAGGCTGCCAGCATCAACAGCAATGACATGATCAACGATTTATTGAATAGCTGGCGTTCGCTTGCTTTTCCTGCGTAGCGGAGTCGTTTGAGTCCTTTGGCGATCGTGAGACCATAGGCCAGCAGCCAGTCAATGAGGTAAAACAGCAGGATAAACGACAGGTCCCAGCCCCACGCCAGGTAGCCGATCACCGGAATGGCGGCCTCCAGGAATGTTTGGATCAGAAAAGCACGCTGCGGTGTCATTTTTTGTAGCGGATACGCTCAGCCGCTTCTTTGGAAAGCGTGAATTCAGGATCGTATTTCAACGCCTTTCCGTAGGCTTCCAATGCCCGCGGATAGTTCTTCTGGTCTTCGTAACAAAGTCCGAGGTTGTGCCATGCTTCCACGAAACGCGGTTCTTTCTGAAGGGTGTTCTGGTAGAAAATCATCGCGCTGTCGATATCGTTTTGCTGGAACTGCTTGATCCATCCCTGCTGGAATGTCGACATGCTGAAATTCGGGTCTTTTTTGGCCATCTGGCGGTACATCTGCAATGCCTGCTCGGATTTCTGCATGCGCTGCTGTGTCGTCAGCTTATCCGAATCGGCCAGGCGCTGGTAGCTATAGGCCAGTGAATACATCGCATCGATGGAATTCGGACGGAGCTGTGTCGCCGTGATGTAATATTCCAGGCAAACCGAATCGTTGTCCTGCAGGTACAGATCGCCCAACGCGATATACGCTTCGAAGAAATCCGGGTCCTGATCGATGGCCGTCTGGTAGGATGATTTGGCCAGCTTGGCGTTGCCCAGTTTGCGGTATAGCGTTCCTTTCATGATATACGCATCGCGGTAACGCTTGTCGACACGCAGCGCTTCGTTGATGTAATAGAACGCCAGATCGTAGTTGTCCAGAAAAACATACGTGGAAGCGAGTGCTACCAATGCTTTGGTGTTCTTCGGCTGCCGCTTGACCACTACTTTGAAATGATCCTGTGCAACCATGACTTCGCTTACTGTACGGGTTGCGCGGTTGTTGAGCGCAGATGCATACAGGAAACGCGCTTCCACATTGCTCGAATCGAGTCGGTAGGCCTTTGCACCGTCTTTCAGGGCATTATCATAATCGTGGCGCTCCATGAGCACATTTCCATGCTGAATGATAATAGGCAGGCTGTCCGGGTAGCGCTTGTAGAGCTCATCAATTGTGAGCTTTTTAGCCGGTTTTTCAGGAGCAGAGCCACACGCTGCCAGGATCAGGAAAGGAATACAAAACAGAACAATACGCATAGTACATCGTTGGATGCCAAAGTTACTGAAATCTTCAGGAAGAGGCCACAGGAATGCCCTCATGAATTTTACCATTGCGTAAACTAACGCTGGCAGGGAATGAATGGTTGGCAAATTATCTACAATTAGTGATTTTATGCATGCATAGTTTAAATTTTGCTCATCACGGAAGGCTGTTTGTTCGTTTTCGGGACGGCTTTATTTTTTTAACACCGGCAGAAATCAGGTTTTTTGCAAACTTCTCAGTACGCAATTAACATAAATCGCTAAGCTTATGAAGAATCTATTACTACAATTGCGCCTCCAACCATCTACTAAATCAATAGCTGCTAAAGGAAAATTCTTCCGACTAGTATTGCTGACAGGTTTTCTCTTTTCCGGTTTTTCGCTCTTCGGGCAGGAACGCCATTACCACTTCAGTGTGCAGGGTGTGACCGATCTTGGATCAGCGAAAAATATTACGGACATCCTTCGCCCGGTTTTCAATACGGAAGCCGAGCCGTTCGCTTTCTTCCCTTCGTTTGACGACAACAGGGATGCATTCGATTTCAGCTCTTCTGTGCTGGTGACACGCGACCAGCTTCAGGCCATCCTGGAGCACAACGGCCTGGTACTGACTGCCTGGATTTCTGAAGATTATTCTACTAATTCCGAGAAACAATGAGAGCCTCAGCACTACTACTCGCCGTTTTGAGCACAGCAGGAGCTTTGGCTCAGAACACCAACTGTCCGAACGCCACTCAGGTGTGCAGCGACGCCGCTTTCTCCGGTAACAACACCGGCTTCGGAACACAGGAATTGCCCAACAACAATACGACTGACGGTTGTCTCACCGTTGAGCACCAGTCTTCCTGGTACTATTTCCAGCCGGTAACATCCGGAACCGTCGAGCTGACCATTACAACGGCAATCGATTACGACTTTGCCATCTGGACAGGCGGCTGCGGCAACCTCGGATCTCCCGTACGCTGTTCGTATGCAGGGTCTTTCGGAAATACCGGTCTGGGCAATGGAGCAGCCGACGTAACCGAGGATGCAAGCGGGAATCGATGGGTTGCACCACTGAACGTAGTTGCGGGTCAGATTTACATCATGCTGATCGACAACTTTACGTCGAACTCCACACCGTTTACACTCGACTGGACGTTCTCGAACGGAGCTACGCTGAACTGTACGCCGATTACGCTACCAACAGAGCTGGTTTCTTTCATGAGCAACTACGATGCAAACCGCAATGTGAACAAAGTATCCTGGTCGACGCTTTCGGAGCGCGATAACGATTACTTCAGCCTTGAGCGCTCAACAGACGGCTCTGCCTGGGCTGTGATCGATCAGCAGGACGGTGCGGGAACCACCACCTCGTTCCACAACTACCAGTTTGAAGATTACAGCTTCGAGCCGGGCAAAGTAAATTACTACCGCCTCACGCAAACGGATTTCGACGGTCAGCGCACCACATTCGATGTGATTGCTGTTGACAACACCACAATAGAACGACCAATCGCAAAAGTGCTCAATACCATGGGACAGGAAATTCCACGCGATACCAAAGGCCTTGTTATACTACTCTACGAAGACGGATCGTCGCAACGAATATTCCGACAATAATTCCACTGCGGCTTTTCTGACTGGGAAACAAACAAAAAACGGGGGTTAGAATCTAACCCCCGTTTTTATTGTATCAAGTCTGTATGGATGCTTACAGTCCGAGCAATACCGCCAGCGGGTCTTTTCCGCCGAAGATCATGCGCTCCGGATTTTCGAGCATTTCCTTCACTTTAACGAGGAAACCAACCGATTCTTTTCCATCGATGATACGGTGGTCGTAAGAAAGTGCCACGTACATAATCGGGCGGATTTCCACCTTGCCGTCGATCGCTACCGGGCGCTCCACGATGTTGTGCATTCCCAGGATAGCCGATTGCGGCGGGTTGATGATAGGTGTAGACAGCATAGAGCCGAATACACCTCCGTTGGTGATGGTAAATGTTCCACCGGTCATATCGTCCGGTGTGATCTTTCCGTCGCGGGCTTTGATCGCCAGGCGCTTGATCTCGCGCTCGATCTCAGCAAGGCTCATCTGCTCGGCGTTGCGCACTACCGGCACCATCAATCCTTTCGGAGACGACACGGCAATACCCACATCGGCATAGTTATGGAACACCATCTCATTGCCATCGATCTGTGCATTGACAGCCGGGAAATGGTTCAGGGCTTCCGTAACCGCTTTGGTAAAGAACGACATGAACCCGAGGTTCACTTCGTGGAATTTTGCAAAGTTGTCTTTGTATTTGGCACGCAGGTCCATGATCGGTTTCATGTCCACCTCGTTGAACGTCGTCAGCATAGCGGTTTCCTGCTTCACCGAAACAAGACGTTCAGCCACCTTGCGGCGCAGCATCGACATTTTCTCGCGGGTCTGTTCGCGCGTTCCGCCCCAACCTTGTGCTGAGTCGGCAGCAAAACCACCCGACATTGCTGCCAGCACGTCCTGCTTCGTTACACGACCGTCTTTGCCGCTACCGTTTACTTTACCGGCAGGAATGCTGTTTTCGGCCATGATTTTCGCGGCAGCAACGGAAGGAACGCCTTTCGCGTAGCTGTCTTTTACCGGTCCGGGATTTGGAGCAGCTGCCTTCTCAGCTTCTGGTGCTTTTTCAGCTGCAGGCGCAGGCTCTGCTTTTGCAGGAGCCACTTCCGGTTGTTTTGCCTCCGCTTTCGGAGCAGCACCTTCCGGGCGGGCAGCTGATGTATCGATCAGGCAAACCACCTGTCCTACTTTCACCACGTCACCTTCAGCTGCCTTGAGCGTAATGACGCCACTTTGTTCAGCCGGAAGCTCGAGCGTTGCTTTATCAGAATCTACCTCGGCAATCGCCTGGTCTTTTTCTACATAGTCACCATCTGCTACCAGCCAGGTTGCGATTTCCACTTCGGAGATCGATTCTCCCGGGCTGGGTACTTTCATTTCCAGTACAGACATATTTTTTGTTTTTGGATCGGTAAATTATTTCGCTGTTACGGATGCGTAGCTGAACACATCGGCAAACAATTTCTTCAGTCTTCGTTCATGCAGCTTTTTCGAGCCTTCTGCCGCCGCGGCCGATGCTGTACGGTAAACGCCCTGGAACGGAATGTGACGCAGCTTCATGGCGATGTAATTCCATGCACCCATGTTCTCTGGCTCTTCCTGTGCCCAGACAACGTTTTTCGCGTTGTATTTCGCAATGATGGCTTCGATCTGCTTTTTTGGCAACGGATACAGCTGTTCGATACGCACAAAGGCCATATTATCGGCGCCCAGCTCGTTGGCGTAGGCTTTCATTTCGTAATAGAACTTACCGGAGCAGAAGACAACGGTATCAACAGATCCTACCACTGCCGTCGGATCGTCGAGCACTTCGCGGAACTGGCCTTTGGCCAGCTCATCAAGTGAAGAAGTCGCATCCGGGTAACGGAGCAGCAACTTTGGTGAGAACACCACAAGCGGCTTGCGGAACGGACGTGACAGCTGACGGCGCAGCAGGTGGAAATGGTTCGCCGGTGTAGACGTATTTACCACCTGGATGTTTTCATCGGCACATTGTTGCAGGAAACGCTCCATACGACCACTGGAGTGCTCGGCACCCTGTCCTTCGTAACCGTGCGGCAACAACATCACCAGGCCGCTTTGCGTAGACCATTTGTCTTCGCCGGCCGTGATGAACTGGTCGATCATGATCTGCGCCCCGTTGAAGAAGTCACCGAACTGCGCTTCCCAGATAGTCAGAGCTCCCGGAGTTGCCAGGGAATAACCATATTCGAAGCCCAGCACCGCGTATTCGGAAAGCAGGGAGTTATAGATCCAGAACTTCGCCTGTTTATCGGAAAGCAGGTTCAGCGTTTCGATTTCTTCTTCGGTGTCTTCGGTTTTCACTACCGCGTGACGGTGCGAGAACGTTCCACGCTCAACATCCTGACCGGAAATACGTACCGGATGGCCTTCCTCGAGCAAAGTGGCATACGCCAGCATTTCAGCAGAGCCCCAGTCGAGCTTGTCGCCCTCGATGCTGTTCAAACGGTCTTCGAAGATCTTCTGGATCTTGCGGAAGTATTTTTTGCCCTCCGGTAAGGTCGAAAGCTTACGACCAAGCTCCAGCAAACGCTCTTTGGCAATTCCGGTTTCCGGCGATTGGTCAAAGTCTTCAATTTTGCTGTGACGGTAGTCTTCCCACACTTTTCCGAGGAAATTCCAGACAATGGCTTTTTCGTTCTTGCGCGCTGTCTCGAATTCAGATTCGAGGTAGTTGTTGTATTCGTCTTCTACCGCTTTCGCCTGTGCATCGGTAATGGAACCTTCCGCCAGGATTTGTTTCAGGTAGATGTCTTTCGGATTCGGATGCTTCGCGATGATGTTGTACAGCTTTGGCTGCGTGAATTTAGGCTCATCCCCTTCGTTGTGTCCGTATTTGCGGTAGCACAACAGGTCGATGAACACATCGCGGTGGAATTGCTGACGGTATTCCATCGCAATTTCGATGGTCTGGATCACTGCCTCCACGTCGTCGCCGTTCACGTGGAACACCGGCGTGAGGGTCGTTTTAGCAACATCCGTACAGTAAGTGGATGAGCGCGCATCGAGGTAGTTGGTGGTAAAACCAACCTGGTTGTTCACCACGATGTGGATCGTTCCGCCGGCGCGGTAACCGTCGAGCAGCGCCATTTGCACCACTTCGTACACCACACCCTGACCTGCAACGGCGGCATCACCGTGGATCATTACCGGGCAGACTTTGTTTTCGTCGTTGTTGAAATCGAGGTCCAGCTTAGCGCGGGCAATTCCCTGCACCACCGGGTCAACGGCTTCGAGGTGCGAAGGGTTCGGCGCCAGTGTCAGCCCGACTTTTTTGCCAGCTGATTCCACCGTGCTGCTGAAGCCCTGGTGGTATTTCACGTCGCCGTCGAACGAACCGTCGAAATCGAATTCTTTTCCTTCGAACTCGGAAAGGATATCGCTCGGACGTTTCTGGAAGATGTTCGTGAGGGTATTCAGACGACCACGGTGGGCCATTCCCATTACGAAGTATTCCACGCCCAGTGAAGCGCCTTTCTCAACGAGTGAGTCGAGGGCCGGAATCAGGGCTTCGCCTCCTTCAACGGAGAAACGCTTCTGTCCGACGTATTTTTTACCCAGGAAAGCCTCGAAATTGGCTGCCTGAACGAGTTTCTTGTAGATATTCAGCTTGCGCGAAGCATCGAATTTCGGACGATTCTTCAATTCGATCTTGTTGCGGAACCAATCCAAACGCTCCGGCTCACGCATGTACATGTATTCGATACCGATCGACTGGCAATACGTTTCCTCGAGGTGATCGATGATCTCCTTCAGGGTCGCCGGACCGATACCCACCTGCTCTCCGGCCTGAAAAACAGTTGTCATATCGGCTGCTTCGAGACCGAAATTCTCAATGGCCAGCGTCGGCTCATACTGACGGCGCTCGCGAACGGGATTGGTTTTGGTAAACAGGTGGCCACGCGAACGGTAACCGTTGATCAGGTTGATCACCTTGAATTCTTTCTGAAAGTTCTCCGGAATTTCACCGCCGTCTTCGTAGTTCGTGCGGGCGAAATCAAATCCTTCAAAGAATTTTTTCCAGCCCTCATCTACGCTTTCAGGGTCTTTACAATACGATTGATACAGGTGATCAATCGCATTCACGTCTGCATTTCCGACGTAGGTAACTTTATCCATGTTTGTATACAAATAATGGGGTCCGTAAAAGTAACACTATTCTACGTAAGAGCGGATAGGATCTTGTAGGAAAAAAGGGGCTTCAGTGAAATTTTGGTGTTCGTTAACGAGCGATCCGATCACGCAGAATGACCTTCACCCGGATTTCCTTCCCGGAAATGCCTTTTGAACTGCACTTTGACGAATTCCCGGTACAGCATCGCTTCGGCCAAAACAACGAAATACGGCTCGCTTCCCGCCAGGCTGCGCACAAGCGTTTCGGGCAGATCGACGAGGTAAATCAATCGGTGCAGCTGGTGGCTGTCGAGTGTTTCGAGCTGTGCTGCCAGCGAGCCAACCCAGGTTTCCACCGGATCATGACGGGTAAACGGCAAATGCACGGCCGCCCGTTCAAAATCGCGTTCCAGCTGCTGAAAAAGCAACGCTATCTGCTCCTGTCGGCTGTTTTCCGGTAACAACGAGATCTCGGGCCATGATGAAGGGATGGGTGTCATTGCTGTAAAGTTAACTATTTCGTTTCGGCCACCCTCCTTATTTCCCGGCGCTACCGCTTGGTCTTCGAAAGCCATGCTTTCTCTTCTCAAGGGAGGAGGTTGAAACGCTTCCCCCCTTTGGAGGGGGACGAAGGGGGAGGAAGAATCGCTGAATAATTTCCTACCTTTGCTTTCATGGTAAACAAGGATTTCGATGCGGTGATTTTTGACCTCGGCGGCGTGGTGCTGAACCTCGATTACAACCGCACGGCAACGGCTTTCAAGGAACTGGGGATTACCCATTTCGATGATGTTTATTCGCAGCTGGCGCAAACTGAATTGTTCGATCGCTTCGAGACCGGCCACGTTTCTCCCTTCCATTTCATCAACCGGATACTGGATCAGCTTCCACGGGGCTGCAACGGCAACCAGGTTGTTCATGCATGGAACGCCATGATCCTCGATTTTCCGTCCGAACGGCTCGATTTCCTGCTGGGACTGAAGAATAGCTACCGCACGTTCCTGCTGAGCAATACGAACACGCTGCATATGGACGCCGTACGTCGTTCGCTGCACCATACAACCGGACACCAGCGACTGGAAGATTACTTCGAAAAAGTCTATTTATCCTGGGAAATGGGCATTCGCAAGCCCGACCCTGCGATTTTCCTTCAGGTCTGTAGTGAACAAGGGCTGTTGCCTGAGCGCACGCTCTTCATTGACGACAGTCCGCAACACGTAGAAGGCGCTAGATCAGCTGGATTGCAGGCGGTTTACCTGGAGAAGGGGAAAGATATTCAATCTTTATTCAATTGAAAATTGGGGATTTCCTCCCCCTTAATCCCCCTCCAAAGGGGGATAATTATGGCTTCTCCTGGCAAAGCTCTACCAATACGCCATTGGAAGATTTCGGATGAACAAACGCCACGAGCTTGTTGTCGGCGCCGTTTTTCGGTTGTTCGTTGAGCAGCTGAAAGCCTTTTCCGGCCAGTTCCTGCATGGATTGCTGAATGTCGGTTACATCAAAGGCAATGTGGTGGATTCCTTCGCCTTTTTTGGCAATGAACTTGGCGATCGGACTGTTTTCGTTCGATGCTTCGAGGAGCTCGATCTTTGATTCACCGACTTTGAAAAACGCCGTTTTCACCCCTTCGCTTTCCACTTCTTCGAGCTTGTAGCAAGGTGTTCCGAGCAATTCTGTATAGGTGGCAATGGCTGCTTCGAGGTTCGTCACGGCGATGCCGATGTGTTCAATCTTGTTCATGCTGCAAAGGTATCAAAAGAAAAAACCCTCCTGCAAGCAAGAGGGTTTTCCGTGTCGTTTAAAAAGGAGATTATCCCTTGAAGAATTTCTCTGTTTTGTTGTCGAAGTTGATGTAGTAAGCACCTTTCAGGAGGTTGCTGCACGGAACGGAAGTCCCTACACCTTTCTTGACAATGTTTCCGTAGGCGTCGTAGATCTCGTACTTCGTTTCAACCGGCTTGCCAGCTGATGTAAAGTTGATGACGTCTTTGACTTTTACCGGGTTCTTTTCAACCATTTGTACGGTGGAAACAAACTTCACTTCCTGGGAAGTACGCTTGGTTCCCGAGTGGTCGATCTGAACGACACGCACCGTGTTTTCACCTGAGTGCGGCGCTACCTGGAATTCGTAGCTGTTTTCGCCTGGTGTTCCTTTACCCAGCACTTCACCTACCTGCACCCATTTGTTCCAGCGGTATTGCTCAACAATGAACGGAAGCTTTCCTTGCTCACCTGTCGTTTGCCAGGTCAGCTTTCCGGAATTGGTAACGGTAATGGAAGTGGCCTTGAAGGTACTGCGTGGCAGCAAGACTTCAGGGTTGAGGATTTTCGGCTTGCAACCGTCATTGTGCTCAATTACGATGAAAACAGGTTCACCGATCTCAATGTTGAAGACGGAGAAGTCGATTTCGAAAGCACTGAAACTGCATCCTCCAGGCATAATGTCACCATTTACAGTGACTTTTGTTGCACAAAAACCGAATCCGTCGCCATCTTCAGGATTTTGAACATACAAGTTTTTACCTTGGTAACTGCCTTCGATGGAAAGTGCCGCAAAGCCGGATAGGCCACAAAAAGCAGTAGAAAGGAGGAGTAAGAGGAGTTTTTTTGGTTTCATATGATTAGTTGCTACACTAAAATCAGCGACAAGTATAATAGCAATTTTTCAGAAAACCAAACCTTTACGGTGTACATTTTCAAAAAACCCCTAAATCCGGCTACCATGGTATCTAAAAACGTTTTAGTCGAAGCTTCTGTGAGGTTAGTCGATAGCGGGATTCAGCGCTTTTCAATCACCAGACCAGCTAATCTTCAGCGCGTCAAAACGTTGCGAAACGTATTTTTTTTTATTAATCTTGTCACCTAATGCAAAAACGCGCTATGAAGTTTTTCTGCCTTTTCCTGCTCTCCGCCTTCCTCCTTTTTTCCTGCGGCAGCAAACCGGAACGCAAGCAATTCGAACATGCGGGCGGCTGTTTTACCATGGCTATCGATAACGAGCCCAGCACCCACATTGCCAGAGAAGTAACCGATTTTTATTCTCATACCGTACTGGCCCAGGTCATGGAATGCCTCGTCAGTATCAATCCCGAAGACCTCAGTATTCAGCCTCAGCTGGCGAAAAGCTGGAAAGTAAGCCCCGATGGCCTTTCGTATACCTTCGTTATCCGCGACGACGTGCTCTTCCACCCGAACCCTACGTTCAAATCGGAAGAAGACCGAAAAATGACAGTGAACGATGTGAAGTTCTCGATCGAAAAAGCTTGTCAGCCCAATGCCGAAGGAGGAGCTTCAGCGGCTTTTGTTTCCATTTTCAGCGGACAGCTCAAAGGCGCTGCTGAATATTACGACAAGAAATCTACCAGCATCAGCGGCCTTACCGTAAAAGGAAACGAGGTCACATTGACGCTGTTATCGCCCGACGCAACGTTTGTGAACAGAATGGCGCAGATCAGCACGGCTATTGTTTCGGAAAAGATCGTAAAAGCGAACCTCGAAGGCGATATGATCGGAACCGGGCCGTTTATTTACAACAAGCCCGACAAGCCATCGACCATCGTGCTGCTGAAAAACAAGGACTACTACATGACGGATGAGAAAGGCAACGCCTTACCTTACCTCGACAGCGTGCAGTTCATTGTGGAATCGCGCAAGCTGGAACAGCTCGATTTGTTCGAAAAAGGAAAAACAGACGTTATCAATACGTTGCCTACGAGCCGCATTACGCAGATGCTCGAAGGGCGCATGAAAGATTTCAACTCCGTTCCGCCGCGCATGGTGCTTTATAACAACGCGCTGCTGAACACGAATTTCTACTTCTTCAACATGACCGATCCGCGTTTCCAGGATCCGCGCGTGCGCCAGGCGTTCAATTACGCCATCGACCGCAACCGGATCACACAGGATGTTCTGCGCGGCCAGGCTTATGAAAACGGCATCTACGGCGTCGTTCCACCGATCAGCTCGACCTTTAAAGGCTACGATTTCTCGGGTATTAAATCCGTAGGCTTCGACTACAATCCTGAAAAAGCGCAGCAATTGCTTGCTGAAGCGGGTTATCCGGGTGGAAAAGGCTTTGGAAGCGTGAACCTGCGCGTGAATATCGGCGATGTTCATTCGGCTGTGGCGGAAGAAATCTCCGAGCAGATCTTCCAGACACTGGGCATCAACGTCAACATCGACGGATCTACTTTCGAGCAAAAGGACGTCGATGCGGATTATGCCCGCGGCGACCTCTTCCGTTCGGCCTGGTTTGCCGATTACTGCAGCCCGGAAACATTCCTTTCGAATTTCTACGGCAAATACGTTCCTGCTACGATGGACGAGCCTTCGCAGATCAACCAGTCGCGCTACAAAAATCCGGTGTTCGACGACCTCATCGATCGTGCACGCGTGGCGGGATCACAGACTGAGCGCTACCGTTTGTACAACCTGGCAGAGCTGGAGCTGATGAAAAATCCGCCGCTGATCGTGCTGTGGTATGCCGGCGATATTCAGCTCAAGTATTCCAACGTTCGCAACCTGAAAAACAACCCGATGGGCATTCTCGACCTGAAGCGCGTGTATTTCAAGGACTGGACGAAGGAAGAATACCTGAAAAACATCCAGTAAGGCTGATTCCGTAACACATTGACTATGAAAAAATTGTTGTTTTGCCTGTTCTTTTTAGCGGGTAATGCGCCCCTATTTTCTCAAACGCAGACCGTCAGAGGGACAGTAACCGAATCGGAAACGGATTTCCCGCTCTACGGCGCAATGGTCGAAGTGATCACGGGCGATACCAGCCAGCGGTTCCGGGCTTCGACCGACACGGCAGGTGTTTTTGAAATCCGCCAGGTGCCCGTGGGAAAACACAATGTCGTAGTCTCGTATACCGGTTTTGCCGTGCGAACGATACCTGTGATCGTGAATTCCGGAAAGGAAAGCGTGATCGAAGTCAAATTGCAGGAAAACATCACGGAAATCGAAGAAGTAGTGGTTGTCGCTCGCAAAAAAGGTGAAGTGATCAACGAGCTGGCTACTGTTTCGGCCCAGCAATTCTCCGTAGAAGAAACCGAGCGCTATGCCGGATCACGTGCCGATCCTGCTCGAATGGCCAGCAACTTTGCCGGTGTCCAGGGCGCCGACGATTCCCGCAACGATATTGTCATCCGTGGTAACTCACCGTTGGGCATTGTCTACAAAGTAGAAGGCATCGACATTCCGAATCCATCGCACTTTGCCATTTCAGGCAGTACGGGCGGACCGGTTTCCATCATCAACAACAAAATCCTGGGCAATTCCGACTTCTTCATGTCGGCTTTCCCGGCAGAATACGGAAACTCCATCTCCGGTATTTTCGATTTAAAATTGCGGAAAGGAAACAACAATCTGCACGAATTGACCGGTCAGCTGGGATTTTTAGGAACGGAGCTGATGGCGGAAGGACCACTTGGGAAGAACCACAAAGCCAGCTACCTGGTCATGGGCCGTTATTCCACGCTGAGTCTTTTCCAGTTCATGGGCATCAAGATCGGTACCGATGCCGTTCCGGTTTACGGCGATCTTTCATTCAAATTCAACTTCCCGCTGAAGCGGGGTGGAACGCTTTCCTTCTGGGGAATCGGCGGAAAGAGCGATATCAAGATCATGATTTCCGAGCAGACCACGCTTTCAGAAGAATTGTATGGTGAAGGCGACCGCGACCAGTACTTTGGTACATCCATGGGCGTTACAGGCCTCACCTACAAGAAAACGCTTTCGGAGAAAACCTTCTTTACTGCCACATTGGCTTCGGCATTCGACGAACAGCATTCGCACCACAACTTCCTCATTCGCTCGCTGGATACGGTCGATAATAACGGCGAGCAGCAGGTAAATATCCGCATCGATTCAATCTACCGCCTGATGGGCTACCAGTACCGCACGACACGCGGATCGGGCTATTTCAGCCTGAACCATAAATTCTCCAAGCAGCATTTGCTGAAATTCGGTGTCAATGTCGACGCGCTTTACTTCAACATGACCGACAGCGTACTCGATTCCACGCACACGTATTTTATTAATCGCTGGGACTACCAGGGACTTTCCATGCTCGTGCAGCCGTTTGTGCAATGGAAATGGCGTGTTAGTGAGGCGATGGATTTCACCGCCGGTCTCCACAGCCAGTATTTTTCGCTTAGCAACAGCATCAGCCCGGTTGAGCCGCGTTTGGGCTGGAAATACCGCATCGGCGCCGATCAAAGCATTTTCGCAGGCGCTGGTCTACACAGCCAGGTTCAGCCGTATTACACTTATACTTACCACCGTTTCGATGCGAATGGCAACAAGGTGTATGAAAACAAGAACATGGATTTTTCCAAGTCCATTCACACCGCACTTGGCTATGAAAAAGCGTTTGGGAAATCGTTCACCATTCGCACAGAAGTCTACTATCAGTATCTGTACAATGTTCCGGTAACTGTGGAGCCTTCTTCCTTTTCGATCATCAACCAGGGAAGCGGTTTTGCGCGCTTTTTCCCGGAAAAACTGGAAAATACAGGCACAGGCAAGAACTACGGAGCGGAGCTCACGGTTCAGAAATTCTTCCAGAACAGCTTCTTCCTGCTCTTCACGGCTTCCATCTACGATTCCAAATACACCGGCAGCGATGGCATCGAGCGCAACACATCCTACAACGGCTTGTATGTGGCCAATTTCCTCTTCGGGAAGGAATTCAAGATCAACAACCGTCAATCGTTCTCTGTGGGTGGAAAAGTAACAGTGGCCGGCGGCAAGCGCTACGGTTATGTCGATATTGCGGCTTCCCGCGCGGTAGACGAGCTTGTTTTCTCCGATTCGCTGTTCAACGAGCGCCAGTTCCGCGATTATTTCCGCGCCGATCTGAAGATCAACTGGAAACTGAACACGCAGAAGATCACGCATGAGATCGGTCTCGACCTCGTGAACCTCTTCAATACGCGCAACCTGCTCAGCCTTGCTTACGCACCTAATCTGGCCGATCCAAACAAGGAACCGTTAGCAGAGAAAACACAGCTGGGCTTCCTGCCGATTTTCTATTACCGCATCGATTTCCGCGTTGGAAAGAAACATACGGAGGAAGATTGAAACTACTCCCCCTTTGGAGGGGGCTGGGGGGAGGATTGTTCCCCTCGAATGAGCGAATTAACGCGAAAACAAGTTTTGATATTCGTTATTTCCCGCGTTTACGGCGTTCCTGCAACCAGTTAGGAGCCGGCTTGCGTTGCTGCTGGCCTTGACTTTGCTGCTGCTTCGGATGTGCTTTGCGGTGCGGATGTTCCTTCCTGCCTGCCGACGAGGAAGGTTGAACGGTCTCGCCCAGCAATTGGGTAATAAGTTCCGGACGTTCGGCTTTGCGCAGGCGATCGCGGATCCAGTCGTGGTTTTCGCGCTTGTACCAGAAGAAGAAACGGTTCTGGTTTTTCTTTTCCTCGGCTGTTTTGGCCGTTTTGACTGGCTTCAGTGTATACGGATGCACGCCCGTGTAATAAATCACTTCGGAAACGGTCATCGGCGTTGGTGTAAAATCCTGTACCTGTTCGAGCTGGAAGCCCATTTCTTTGGTTTCGGCAGCAAGATTGGCCATATCGGCTTCTTCGCAACCCGGATGCGATGAAATGAAATACGGGATCAAGGGCTGATTGAGGTTGTGCTTTTTGGAAAGCGCCTCGTATTTCTCCTTGAACTTGTGGAAGTACTTGAACGACGGCTTTCGCATCACGCGCAGCGTGGCATCGGACGTGTGTTCGGGTGCTACTTTCAAACGACCGCTCACGTGACGGGTAATCAGCTGTTCGATGTATTCGTCGTGGTTGCCATCAGCGTTGTTCTTATTGAAATCATCGACCAGCAAATCGTAGCGGATACCGGAGCCCACAAATGCTTTCTTGATCTTCGGGTGGGCGTCGATCTTGCGGTAAATCTCTGTCATCGCTTTGTGCGACGTATCGAGGTTGTTGCAGATCACCGGGTGAATACAGCTCGGACTTGAACAGCGTTCGCAGATCGCTTCGTCCTTGCCTTTCATGCGGTACATATTCGCAGAAGGCCCACCGATATCTGACAAATAGCCCCGGAAATCCGGAAGCTGGGTTACTTCGTCTATTTCTTTCAGGATGCTTTTTTCGCTGCGGGAAGCGATGAATTTGCCCTGGTGCGCCGAGATCGTGCAAAAGCTGCAGCCTCCAAAACAGCCACGGTGCATGTTCACCGAAAACTTGATCATATCGTAGGCCGGGATCGCACCGCGTTTCTTGTACTTCGGATGCGGCATGCGCGTGTACGGCAGATCGAACGAGCGGTCCATTTCGGATTCCGTCATGGTTTTGTACGGCGGATTGATCACCAGTACCTGGTCGCCCACGCGCTGAATAATGCGGTTTGCTTTCCATTTATTGGATTCCACCTCCACGACTTTGAAGTTGGCCGCATATGACAGCTTGTCTTCCAGGCATTTCTCGTGGCTCGACAGCTCAACGGTTTCCCATTGCTTGTTTTTCGGGAGTTCTTTGGCACCGTCCTGCATAAATGCCACCTGGTTAACGGTCGTCATGGACGAAAACGGCACGCCTTTTTTGAGCAGTCGCAACACATCGCGCAATGGCTGTTCGCCCATTCCGTAAACCAGCAGATCCGCTTTGGAATCGGCCAGGATAGACGGCATGAGCTGGTCCTTCCAGTAATCGTAATGCGTTACGCGTCGCAGGCTGGCTTCAATTCCACCGATCAACACCGGCACATCCGGATAGAGCTCTTTGAGGATTTTCGTGTAGACTGTTGTGGCGTAATCGGGACGGAAACCTGCTTCACCACCTGGCGTGTAGGCATCGGTTGAGCGCAGACGCTTCCCGGCGGTATAGTGATTCACCATGGAATCCATACAACCGGCCGTTACACCGAAGAAATACTTTGGCTTGCCGAGCTTCTTGAAATCGCGGAGATCATCGCGCCAGTTGGGCTGCGCAATAATTCCGATCTTAAAGCCTTCGGATTCGATGATGCGCCCGATAACAGCTGTACCAAAAGCCGGATGGTCGACATAGGCGTCGCCGGAAATGAGTACTACATCGAGCTCATCCCATCCCCTTTTTTCCACTTCCTTTTTCGTCAGCGGTAACCAATCCGTTATCGGCCTTTCTTCCAGCATGGTGCAAAGATACGGTGATTTAGTTGGAAGTTGCTAGTTACGAGTTGATGAGTTTTTGAGTTAACGAGTTAGTGAGTTTCTGAGTTAATGGGTTTTGGAGTTGCAGAGCTAATGAGTTTTGGAGTTCGCGGAACAGCTCATCAACTTGTAACTCACCAACTATTCCGCAGGAGTGATAACCCCATCGGCGTGTTCCTGTTGCTTCATTTTGACCAGGATGGCGTGGAGCGTTTCGGCAGCCAATCCGTGCAACACAAGACGATAAGCCGCGCTGTAGGTCGTTTCGGGAACCATCGGGTGACGGTTATTGATCAATCCGAGGTGAGCCGGTGCGTTGAGAATCTGTGATGTATAAATGCCAATCGTTTCATCGAGCTGTAGGGAATTCGATGCCCGGATGAAGTCGTTGGAAGTGAGGAAAAACTGGTAAAACGGTGTGAACAATTCAATGGCTGAGCGCAGGTCGAGGACGTTGGTCCAGCGATTTGGAAAGTCGATGTGATCGAATTGACCGGGTGTGATCATACTCAGATCCAGCGGACGCTTGCCTTTGATCGGCAGGTTTTTTTCCTGCAATTGCTTGTTGAGGTTGATCACGAAATTGTAGAGATTCAGATCGTGCTTGAGGAACATATCGTCGCGAATGTCCTTGAAATCACGTGGTTTTAAGGGTGAAGTCGGCACGTCTACGCCATCGATGTTCTTCGAAATGAAGGTCATGATCTCGCTTCCCACATGAAAATGACGGAAGATCAGCAGGTTGGCATCTCTGCTCACGAAGTTCTTCAAACCCCAGGCGAGAATGCGGTGCAACACTTTCGAGGAATTGATGAGCCTCGGGAAGAAAAACTTGAACACGTGAATGAAGAACATCCAGATCTTGGAGAAAAACCGGATCACCGGCAGCAGGTACGTCGCCGAGCGCGAATCGTTGTCACGCATCAGCGCCAGCTTTGTTTCGCTGTTGATCGGAATACTGCTGTCGAGGTACATCGCCAGCCACGGATTCGGATCGCGGCTGTCGTGTTTGAAGTTGTCGAACGGTTGTTCCATGGTTTTAAAATTAGTAAAAGGATCAGTGGATATATTTCCCAAATTCCAATCGCAGGGATTCATTTTTTCCATGCAGAAACAGAATTTCGCGGATACTTCCATCCTTTGTATCGATAGTATACTGATTTGCTTCTTCCGGAAACAGGTCCGTAATTTCCAACAACTGATTTTTGACAAAATCTGAAATGTCCACAAAATGATTCCAATGCCAGGCGCTTCTTATGACTTCGGTTTGATAGATTGTGGAGCCTTCTATTTTTCTGGTCCGATCAAAGTGTTTTTCAATGCTGGTTTTCGGATCATCTACTGATCGTTTAGTCGGTAGAATGTGTTCGGTAAAGTACTCTTCGGTCCCAATCTGGTTGGGTGAAGCAAAGATAAAGGTCGAATGCTCGTCCAATCTTTTACTCAAATCAAATTGCATATCCAGCTGCCTCATATTGTAACCATCTGAAACAAGCGACAGCACTTTATTGAACAGGAAAACCGAGTTAGCTAACGTTGAGATTTGGGTATGGGACATAAGGTGTCAAGTTTTTAATTAGGTGGAGAGCTATTGTGTTGAGTTATTGAACAGTTGCTCCATGGTTTTAAAATTAGTTTTTTTCCAAAGGGGGAGTTAATAGTTCCCCAGCTCATCCAGCTGTAACTCGTAAAGCCTCGCTGTTGTTTTGGCCGTTACTGCAATGCGTTCCGCCACTTCCTGTGTCAGCGCCGGATGATTGAGCGCCTGCTCGAGGTTGTGGAAATGGTTTTCGTCGGCTACACCGTGATAGGTGAAAAACGACACCTGGTCGTCGCTGAGACCAAGCTGTTCTTTCATCATTTCGCCCCAATAGCCCGCCAGTCGCTTGCCGATGCCCTCGATGATGAACATGGCGCCGAGCAGATCGATCGGATTGGATTTACTGGCCTGCTGGAACATAAAGGCAGAAAGCGCCGCACTCCCGATGTTCTTTTTCCGGCCGGTAATGGCTTCGAGCGGTTCGCCAAGCGCCATAAAGTTCTTTTCGAGCAACTGATAGTCTTTGTGTTCGGCGGCCGTATGTTTGATGAAGGCCGATCGCAGCTCGAACAGGTCGATATCGATATTCGACGCCGCGCGGGAAATCCACTGCGAGCCGTCTATTACCTGCTGGCGCAAATCCATCAGCAGCAATTTGTAATCGTCGCGTGTGAGCTTCCCGTCATGGATTTTCTGTACGATTGGCACATTGAGCAAGCGGGTTTCAAAGTCGACCCAGATCTGCGTCAACTGGCGCACCAGCCATTCGGAAACCGGTGTTTGTTCCACTACAAGCTCGGGCGCTTCCACTGTTCGAACGGCATAGCGCGCATTTTCGGCTGTTTCGCCTTCGACTGTCAGCAGCATAAACGACGTGATAAAGCGGCCACTTTCAGGCACCATGCACAAGATTTGCTGGCCCGGACGCAATTTTCCGGAATAGAGCAGCTCTTCGAGCATAATGTAAATCGATGCCGAACCGGTATTGCCTTTGGTGGTGAGGTTCGAGAACCATTTTTCATCCGGAATCGTTCCACCGCCTTTTTCCATGAGGGTTTTGATCGGCGCTTTGAAAATTTCCGAGGAGTAATGACAGCATAGCCAGTCGATTTTTCCGGGATCAAGCTTCCGGTCGTCGATCAGTCGGAAATAATGTGCCACGCCTTCTTTCACCACCTCATCGAGCAAACGGATGTCCTGTTTGAGGTTGATCGCACCAGCCCGGGAAGCTGTTTCATAACTATCGTAATCGAGCCAGGTCTGCTCTTCGAAGTTGCGGTTGTTGTTCTTGCCGGTGTACATACACGGCGGGAACTCATGCGCATGCGAAGTCAGCTCGATCCATTCGATCTTCAGCGACAGTCCTTTCGCGTTTTTACGGTCTTCGAGTACCATCGCACCGGCACCGTCGGACAACATCCAGCGCAGGAATTCGGTATCAAACGGCACGCTTTCCAGTTGCTGGGCTTCGAACCGCGAGCCTTTGAACAGGCGGCTGGCAAATTCACTGCCGATCGCCATTGCGCTGTTGCCTTCACCCGCACGCAGGAAGTTCCAGGCGCTTTTCAGGGCCATGACGCCGCTTGCACAGACGCTTTGAAAGCTGGCTATTTCACAGGCTTTCATCGGTAATTCGCCGTGGACCATGCTCGCAAAACCGGGAACTGGCAAATCGCCTTGTGTGGTTCCGGTTGCCAGGAAATCCACCTGGTTCAGGCGCAAACCGCTGCGGGAAATAGCTGTTTCGGCGGCTTTGGCGGCCAGTTGTGCATTGGTATGCGTGCTCTGCTGATCTTTCGTGAGTGCATAATGCCGCGACTGAATGCCGTTTTGTTTCAGGATGCGCTGACGTACGTTACTGGTTTTGCCGTTGATCGTGCCGAGATAGTCTTCCATTTCGTCGTTCGAAACGGGCTCGTTGGGCAAATAGCTGCCAATAGCGGTGATGTAGATGCTTTTCATGGTTTGGATTTTGTGAAAAGTGAAATGATGTAATCCGGGATGGGCGTAATAAATCCGAAGTGTTTACGTCCTTTGGAATGGTGTTCGTTGTGTAGCGTGCCGAATAAGCGGAAAGGCGAACCTTTTCCGTTGCCGAAACGCACATTGCAATGCCCCGAAAAGTTGATCAGGATGCTCGAAAGCGGGTACAGCGCCACAGCTATCGGTGAAAGCGGCAGCCACGGCAGAATAGTCAGCGGAACGGTACTCAGCAATAACGCTTCGAACCAGTGAAAGTTGTAAACGGACCAAACCGTCGGGACGAACGAACGATGGTGGACATGATGCACTTTCCGGAAGAAAAACGGTGTGTGCATCAATCGGTGGACGATGAAAAAATGGATTTCATTCCAGGCATTGAGAATGATCAGTCCGATCACGATGGTGAAAAACGTATCGGGCGAAAAGCTGATCCAGCCGTTTCGCACCAGCCAGATGATGGGAAGCGAAGAAAGACCGAATAAGAGGATGGAAACGAGTGAATGGCGGATCTCTGTACGGATCTGTTCGTCGGAAACAGGTTTGTCGACGATCTTCACGGCCCGCTTCGTTTGCACTAGCCAATCGGTCACCCGCGAGAACAATTTTCCTACACCGAAATACAGCAGCAGGAAGTAGCCTGTTGTGAGCAGAAACAGCACCGGATAGGGCGTTTCAAAAAGGATGGTATGCAGCAAGCCGGATTTCATGAGCTTTTTCTCTTTGGTAAAGATACACGCTCTGATTTGCCTGCAGTTGCGGAAAGTCGTACAGCTGGTTTGAGTCCTTGCGGAATGTCGTACATGAGCTTACCAGTTCCCGACAGGAATCCAACAAAATCCTGCTTCCCGGGTAATTTCGCAATATTACGGAGATTACTAAAAAATCAAGGGATTCAAAGCAATTGATTTCGAAAATTTCCACATCGGATGCCTCATAGCTTTTCAACCTTCCAAACCAAAAACGCTTTGCGTTTCTTAAAGCACCACCGCCGTTTTTCCCAGGAATTGCCCGAAGTGCCCGGCTGCTTCTTCGAGCCCTTTTCGCTCGGCAGCAGTGAGCTTTCCGAACAGCTCCGTTTCGATCAGCACCTGGTCTTTTTTCACCGAACGTTTCCACAATCCGCGCACTTTGCCGTCGATGACCACAACCGGACGAAAAATACCGTTGGTGGAAACGGCCCGGCTGTGATGCGCTTTCTCCAATGCAGCGCTCCGGTCGCGGTAGCTGATGATGTATTCATCGAAAGCCGGAAGCAACAGCACCTGCTGTTTCGGAACGTCTTTTACGACTTTGGAATCGAACCAGTAGGTTTCGCCATCGACCGTTTCAGAATGCAGCTTGTCTTTGATCGCTTCCATGCCCGTGCGGGTGTCTTTGATGGAAAGTCCCGACCACCAGGTAAAATCGGCTTGCGTTGCCGGACCGTGACTGGTATAATAACGCAGCGCCAATTGATGCAAGGCTTCTTCGCGCGAAAGGGATTTCGGGCGTTTTACACAGCTTTCCAGCAAGCGGTAGGTTTGTTTGTTCCCGCTCACCGCTCCACTGCAAATCAATCCGTCGAGCTCAGCATGGAACAGGATGTATGATAACCGATTTTCTGTATTGGTGATCGACTGTGCTTCCAAGGCCTTCTGAAGCTCGTCACGGGCATGTGATTGTCCATCCGAAAGCAGCTTTTCGATAATAGCATTGCTTTTTTTCAGCACTTCGGGCGATAATCCGAGCTCGTTCGTACGACCTTTTGCGATCGTCCGGATTTGCGGCGCCGTGAGCTCGAGCAGCCAGTGGATATCTTCAGCCGCTACTAAATGCCAGGTCGGTCGCAGCAAATGTGTCCGCAAAATGGTTCCGTTGACCAGCGCTTCGTCGACCGCTTTTTCGGTAATTCCGGGAATCCGGCAGCCAACTGCCCATTTGATCATAGATGGGTCCTGCGCCTGCATAGCGGTCATATGACGGACGAGGTCGGAAGGTTTTTTGAAAGTCTTTCCCGCAACTTGCTGGGCAGCGAGGCGCATTAAAGGAATATTCATGAATGAAAAATACAGAAATAGTTGGAAGTTGCGAGTTGGAAGTTATCAGTTGGAAGTTGGGGTTTATGGATTCTGGAGTTTTTTGCATCTCTACGCTGATTACAGGAACTGCTGAACGGTTTGGCAGGAAAACTGTATACCATTGAAATCATCAAAAAGGAGGTTGCCATGAAATTGTACCTGTTCTTACCCGTCTCGCTTGCATTAACCCTGACATCGTCCCGTTCGGGAAAGCTCACGCAGCAGCTTCCCAATGAGGAGCAGAGGCTCGAGCTGGCCAAAAAAACCGCCGAAAGCAACAACGCATTTTCCGCCGATCTGCTGGACCACTACCTGCATTCAACTGAACAAAAAGGAAAGAACCTGTTCTTTTCACCCTTCAGTATTTCCAGTGCAATTGGTATGACAGCCGAAGGTGCTAAAGAAAACACGCTGAACGAAATCCGCAAGGTGTTTCATTTTCAGGACAACGATTCCATCCGCCAATGGGGATTTTCCTCCCTCATTTCGATGATCAACGGAAAGCATCCGCACTACACGCTGAACACCACCAACGCGCTGTGGATCCAGAAAGGCGAAGTGCTGGAGAAAGACTTCCTGCACAGCACGAAGAACCATTACCAGGCCAGCGCCGAGTTGGTCGATTACAAGGCCGATGCGGAGAAAGCGCGCAATACCATTAATGATTTCGTGGCTTCCAAAACGAATAACCTGATCAAAGAGCTGATCGCTCCGGGCATTATTCAGCCTGATCTGACCAAGCTCATTCTCACAAACACCATCTATTTCAAGGGTGACTGGGAACAGCCCTTCGATCCCGACCGCACACAGCCCATGCCGTTCACGACCAGCAGCGGCGAGGAAACCAAGCTGCCGATGATGATGCAAACCAGCGGATTCAACTATTTTGAAAACAACCAGTTCCAGGTACTGGAATTGCCCTACAAAGACAACGAAATCTCGATGGTTGTGCTGCTGCCGAAGAAAGAACGGGATATTTCCAACATCAGCCGTAAAGACATCGACAACGCGTTTACCGCGCAACTGGGCAGGCAACAGGTAAACGTCTGGCTACCGAAATTCAAGTTCGAGACCAGCTACCTGATGAAAAACGACTTGGAAACGCTCGGCATGCCCCTGGCTTTCACCGATTTCGCCGATTTCTCGGGTGTCAGTAAAAAGACACCGCTAAAAATCTCCGAAGTCATCCACAAAGCGGTCGTGGAAGTCGACGAGCTCGGAACAGAAGCCGCAGCGGCCACCGCCGTGGTGATGGTGGAAACCACATCCGTTGGTCCGCCAAGACCGCAACCGAAGTATTTCCACGCCGATCACCCGTTTTTGTTTGTGATCCGTCATAATGCGACCGGGGCGATTTTGTTTGTAGGTGTGGTGAATAGTTGATGAGTTGGTGAGTTATTGAGTTCGTGAGTTATTGAGTTGATGAGTTATTGGGTTGATGAGTTGGAGAATTAGTTGCTAGTTAGAAGTTACGAGTTGGTCGCTATCCGAAAGAGCGAGGTTGCTCTAAACGGATCTTTTCAAACTCAAACGTTCATACTTGATCATTAACCAATTGATAATTCATTGGGGGGCGGTTTTGGGATGAAACGCCACGGGCTTCGTTGAATGCATTTCACCCCAAAATCACGCCGTTGGTCCCTGGAAAACGCATGCATGCTATTCGCGGGAACCATTTGAGGTGCAAAATTAGGGTGGGTGTTCGTAAGGGATTTACGTTCTAGGACATTATTCTCTCGCAGTGAAACGTGATGGATGCGAATATTACCAAATCAATCCGCCGTGGAGGAAAACTCGAAGAGGTATCAGAAGCATTTTACACACTTCTAAGCACTCCAAATCATATAGATGAAGCTCTATCATCCCCGTATTTTCAATTGATAGATCTTTAAAGGTGAGCCATCAACACCGATGGAATATTACTGTTGGAAAAGAACAGGCAATATCTCTATAAATTGAGACAGGTAAAGTGACCCCGAATATACACCATTGCTATTTTAGCAGAAGCATTGGAAATGCCAATATGGGAATTACTAAAACTGTAATGCAATATTTTTATGTTTGCCTACAATACCATAAAGCAACTATAATCAATCGACCATGAGCGCCGAAAGTAATATCAACAAGGAAGAGCATATTAGAAGCCTTTACAGCTCGCTCAGTCAAAGTTCACAACAATTTGAACGGCAATGTATGTACATTTCCTCAGGAGCATTTACACTTTCCTTTGCTTTCATCACCGACATTATACCAGATTTACAAAAGGCACACTTTAAGTGGTTGCTCATATCAGCCTGGGTAGTATTCCTGGGCGTAATATTTATAAGTCTTATCGGACATTTCATTTCAACAGCTTATCATGTCTGGGCAGTTAAGAATGCTGCACTTTCACCTGAAGACTTCAACAAAAAAATCAGACCCTGGAACTATGTGATTCAGGGATTGAATATTATTTCTATTTTAGGGTTAGGAACCGGCTGTGTTCAGCTGGTTTGGTTCATTTCATTAAATCTGTAGTTATGAGTAGACATAACCCAACGCCTCCCATTACTATTCCAAGTCTGCCAAGTCCCGGAACAAGGGGTACACCGATTCCTCCGCAAGTACAAACACCGCCTCCACCACCTCCTTCAACAAAATAGCGCCAAGCGCATGGCTAAACAGACACCTCAAAAACCAGCAACTCCACGTCCATCCAAAGAAGGATTTGGAACCGTAATTCCACCAAAGGTTACAAAACCACCAGCGACCAAAAAATAATCTGTACAGTATTTTAAGCCCCACAAAAGTGACAGATGGGACATTGTCAAGTCAATTGTCCATTACCCCAAACCCATACTCCCGCTCCACTTTACATACGCGCACCTGGTAGCATTCGTACCAGTCTTTGCGGCCGCGCTGCTGGGCTTCCAGGTGGTCAACATTAGCTTTCCAGGCGGCAATGGCTTCGGGACTTTCCCAGTAGGAAATGGTGATGCTGATCTCGCTTTGGGCGTGTTCGATACCGATGAAGCCGGGTTGCTGACGCGCCAGCTCTTCCATTCGATCGGCAGTTTCGGAATAATCGTTGTTGTCCGGCTTTTTGCGGGAAGTGAAAATGACAGCGTAGTATGGAGCTTTCATAGGATTGCAATTTTAGATTTCAATGACCGTCAGACCGGAGGCCGTGAGACTGGAGACCGGAACTAAATCACGGGCAGGTCTTCCACCCGGATCAACCCGCGCTGAATGGCGTAAATGACCAATCCGGCGATGTTTTTGACGCCCGTCTTGATGAAAATATTGCTTTTGTGACCTTCCACCGTTCGCTGGGTGATGAACAACTGATCGCCGATTTCTTTGGCTGTTTTTTGCTGGCACAACAATCGAATGATCTCGATTTCGCGATCGGTGAGACTGTTCTCGGTTTCGATGACCGGCTGCACAGCTTTGGAAGAGATCTGATCGCGGATGACTTCGATCTGCTCGGGCAGGAAGTAAATGCCTTTCTCCGCCACGATTTCGATCATGCTGGCAAGCTCCTGTGGCAAAATACCTTTCGGAAGGAACGCCGCCACGCCGGTTTTCAGCATGAAGCCGGTATAGGATGCCTGGTAATGCGACGAGATTACCATCACCTGAACGGAAGGATGCTGGTTGCGCACTTCTTTCGTTACGGCAATGCCATCGGTATCTTTCATTTTGAGATCCAGCAAAAGGATGTCCGGCAACACTTCAGCCGCTGCCAGTTTTGTAAACAGCTCGTCGCCACCGGTCGCGGTGAAAAGCACTTCGAATTGCGGCTTCAAACTGAGGAATTCCTGCAACAATGCAACAACCAGTGCATCGTCATCTGTTATGGCCAATCGGATCTTATTCATAGCGTGTACTGTATAGCAGTCAGCGGTAAAAATACGTAGGTCAGATGAGGTAAGCGCTATTTTTAAGCGGGAAATGCAGGAATGTCTTCCTCAAAAAAGGTGGTTTGCGGCTTTTCAACCGGAATATGCGGAACGGTAAACAGCGCCGAAACACCTTTATTTTCAGCCGATTTAACGCGGTAAAGTCCGCCCAGCTGCTGCATGCGCAATTCGATGTTGTACATGCCGAGTCCTTTTTCGTGTTTTTTAATGTCGAATCCTTTACCGTTATCGGCAACACGCAAAAACAGGGACGTTGGTGTATAGCGCAAATGAATGAGCACGTTTTCTGCTTCGGCGTATTTGTAGGCGTTGGTAACGAGCTCCTGCACGATGCGCAGCAACTGGATTTTCACCATAACGGGAAGCGAATCCGGCAGGCGGACATCGCGGTGGAAAGTAACGGACAAGGTTTTCTTCCAGGCCGTAACAACGGTTTGAATCAGCTCGGAAAGGGTTTTCTCCTCGATCATCGGTGGACTGAGGTCGTGGGAAATCCGGCGGGCTTCTTCGATGCTTTCTTTCAACAGCTGGCTGATCTCGATCGGATCGCGGTTGAGCTGCTGCTTGAGCTGGGTGCTGATCAGCTTCCCGATCAGGGCGTCGTGGAGATCCGCGGCAATGCGCGTTCGTTCTTTTTCCTGGACGAGGATACTGGTTTCGAGCAATTTTCGCTGGTGCTCGAGCTGCATATTGGCTTCGTTCCGCTCGGCCTGAACGATACGTTTAAACCCGAGATAAGACACGCCGACAACGGCAAATACGAGCAAAAGCAATAAGAGGCAAACGATAATCAGCCAGAACGTAATCGTTTCCGCGTCGTGCCATTTTTCCATATTTCGCGGGTTAAAAACAGGTAAAATGCAATCGTTGCAACCAGGTTTCCAAGCCAAAAGTAAAACTTGAGGTTGGATTTTTCATTGATCAGGAAGTTGATCGGCAGAAAAAAGATGAGATTCAGGGAAAAAAAGGCCAGGATAACGGCATTCAAGCGGAAGAAATTCCAGCGCGCATCTTTTTCCTTGCGCAAACATTCGAAAAAGAAGGTAATGGACAACAGCACGATCAGGAGCGTGTCAACCACTTTCGAATAGGACTGGAATTGCGGAATGCTGAAGAATTTCAGGTTGAGCAGCTCCCAGCCGATGAACAAAATACCGATAAGGACCAGGATGAGCAGCGTTGGGTACCGCCTTTCGAGCAGCAGCCGGAAATACAGGAACGCGAACAAGGCGAGCTCCACTAAGCTGAAGATCAGGATAAACACCAGGTTGTTGTCGAACAGGTAGGCGAACATCCGCATGAGCAGATCGGTCAGCAGGGAAATGAATAAGTAAAGCGTGACAGTCTTGTGCGCGTCGTCGAGCGAGCGGAAGTGCCAGAGGCCGAATGTAATCCCCAGCAGCAGGGCCGCCGGGGATAAATAAGTCAGATAATCTATAAAATCATAAAAGGTCATTACACACCTGCCAGCGTTAATAAGTAGAAGCTGGCTTGGTCTGCGGTTGATTTAAAGGGTGGAACCGGGCGAACGGTGTCGTAGAAAGCTCCTGTGTTGGCATTGCCGTCGTCGATAACGAGGTCGGCGCGGTAGCCTGTTGGATTGACAGCGGTTGCAAGTGCCTGGTAAGCGATAAAATGTGAGGTCGTCATGTCGGCTTTCGGAATATCGAACGCCTGGAAAATACCGTATTGCGTTTGAGCCTGCGCCGGTAGCCACGTGCTGTGATCGTCGAGCCAGCTGTTGATTCTGCGATGCGCTTCTGTCGGTGTGATCTCTTCGCCCGGCAGCGCCGCTAAGAGCAGGCATTGCTGAATAACACCTGCCAGATCTCCGCTATAGGAAGCTGTATCGTAAATTTTCGGAATAGCGAAGTACCAGATTTTGTCTTCGGTATCAATTCCCGGATACACGTGCATGTTGCAGCTCCAGCTGTCGTTATAGCCACATTCGAAATGGTTTTTAGTGCCGAAAAAATCGCTCAGCTCATCCGGTTTGCTGCGGTAAGAATCCCATTTGCGGATGCAGTCAAGGATTTGGTTTAATGTCATTGTAGTCGTGTTATCGAACTGTTCCATTCTATTACAGTTTAGTGATAGTCAATTTTTTAGCGTAAAAAGTCTTTGACGAATATAGCATTTTTCCAACAAGTCGGGGGTCAGAGGAAGAAGAAAATGCGTTATGGTAATTTTAAAATAACCGCCTGAAAACGATTGCAATCCCGGTGCAATGGTGCGTGTACGTATTTATACGGTAACAGGTGATAAAAATGCCTGATTTTAACAAACAGGTAAAATCACGCGGGCTGCATACTGGCTTCCCGTCTACATTTGGTGTTGTGGATACGAGGAATCTACCAACCGCGTGTCCCCTTTTGTTTAGTTACAACACACACTATGATATTCGACGCGCTGAAACTACTATCCATGCAGTTGAACCAGTACCTGAAAGGCAGGTTTGGTTTCAACGAGGATATTGCGATACTCTCGCCGGTTAAGGACAGCGATCGTGCATTTCCGAATCGCGTAAGTATCGCAGTTGTGGGCATGGAAAGAGAGACAGCGGGAGGGATCAGCTTTCAGCGAAGGAACCTGTCCGGTGAAGCCGCCGGTAACAGTTCTCCTTCGTGGCAGGTCAGCGTCAACGTATTGCTATCCGTCATCTTCCAGGAAAAGCAATACGAAGAGTCGCTAAGGGTTTTTTCTGCTTTAGTAGCGTTTGTGCAGAATAACCACCTGGTCAGGTCACCCGGCTCCGGTCATGCATTTTCGCTGGAGCCGGTGAACCTGTCGATTCACGAGCTCTCGAACCTGTGGAGCATCTGTGGCGAGAACTACTACCCGTCGATCATGTGCAAGCTGCGCTTGCTGGTTGTCGACGAAAATGAAATAACCGACCTGTCTTACCTGGTTACTCAACCTGAAACAGGTACAGAATTGAAGAAAGAATGAGCTGGACGGCCACATATGAGGTCTGGCTGACGTTCACCGCAGAGCACCCGTATTTTTCGGGAGGCCGCTGCGGATTTGAGCTCGAGCCCGATCCTGCCACAGCTCAGCTGCTACATAAAGCAGGCGTACTGTTCCGGAAGCAGACACCGTCCTCGTGGGTGCTTATCCGTCCGGAAGGTGACCCGATCATCGAAGCGGGAATATCGATGGTCTTTCTGCTCCGGAACACATCGCCTGGATTTTATTTTGTGACCAGCGACCAGCTTACCGTTACCGGCGATTGCACCTGCGAGACCGAAAACCGCAACGGCACCTGGAAACGACTGATCGTACCGGCAACGGAAAGTCGTCTGCAAACAAAAGAAACCATTTCACTGACATTGGAATCACGTTCACGTTTTCTCGAATTTATTGTTGTTCCAAGGAGACGCCGGGAAGAAGTTGCCCTCGAGCTGAGAGAAGATCGTAACCGGATCCGTTTTCAGCCAGCCGTTCAGGTCGATTTCCCTTCCGAAGAACGCCCCGTTTACCGGTTCGTGACCACCGAGCCGGTCGTCCTGGAAGAAGGTTCCCCATATCGTGTACAATTGTGGGAAATGCGCAAAAGCGGCGAAAATCCGCTCGGCATGGTTCCACTGCCCAAAGCATCATCCGTGTCGCTTTTTAGTCGGCACGACACCATAACCAGTTACTTCTATTTTTAATTAATACATCCAGAAACAAATGAGTGCAATGAAAACACCTGGGGTTTACATCGTTGAAAAAAACGCTTTCCCCAACTCGGTTGTCGAAGTGGCAACTGCAGTCCCGGCCTTTATCGGCTACACCAAGACCGCTAAAGACGGCAACAAATCGTTGATTAACAAACCCTGGAAGATCAGCTCCCTGGCTGAATTCGAGCAGTATTTCGGCGGTGCGCCCGTTCCGAAATTCACGGTAACGGAAGACACATCCGATCCGGCAGCCGAAGCCGTATTGGGCAGCTCTTCCCTGTTGATCGGCGACAAGCGCTATGTGGTTAATCGCGTTGATCAGTACAATTTCTACTATCAGATGCGCTTTTTCTTCGCTAATGGCGGCGGTCCTTGCTATATCGTTTCAGTAGATGAAGGGTATACGGCTGATCTCTCCAAAGAGAAGCTCGAAAAAGGGATTCCTTCCCTGTTGAAAGAGCAGGAGCCGACAATGGTCGTGGTACCGGAAGCGGTTTACCTGAAAGAAGCACAGGAATGCTACGACATCCAGGTAGCTGTGCTCCAGCATTGCGGTCGTGATATGCGCAATCGCGTAGCCATCTTCGACGTGTACGACGGTTTCAAGGACAAAGACGTGGTAACCAACTTCCGTGAAAAGATCGGAACGGAATTCCTCGACTTCGGAGCGGCTTACTACCCATGGCTGAACACATCTGTGGTGCCGGCAAACGAAATCACGTTCATGAACATCGGCGCAGACAACCTCGAGGCTTTCAAAACGCTTCTGAAGGCTGAAAACGACGCTTCGCCGAAACCAAGCACCGACCTTGCAGACTACATCGACAAGATGGGCAACGAAGAAGGCACGGAGCAGGAAATCAAGGTAGCGCGCGACGTTGCGCACAAAATCCTGTCGCGTCAATCAGTGGTTTACCGTGAAGTGATGCGCGAAATGCTGCTTACCCTCAACATGCTGCCACCGGCATCAGCTATGGCGGGTATTTACACCCTCGTGGATCATACCAAAGAAGTATGGAAAGCACCGGCGAACATCTCTATGGCGAATGTGATCAGCCCGACTGTGAACATTTCACACGTTGACCAGGAAGACCTGAACGTTCCGCTCAACGGTAAGGCCGTAAACGCTATCCGCTATTTCGTTGGCGAAGGTGTGAAAGTATGGGGTGCGCGTACACTCGACGGCAACTCGCTCGACTGGCGTTATATCAACGTTCGCCGTACGATGATCATGCTCGAGGAATCCATCAAGAACTCGGCAAAAGCATTCGTATTCGAACCGAACGTGGCCAATACATGGGTGAGCATGCGCAGCATGATCAGCAACTTCCTGAACGGAATCTGGAAGCGCGGCGGTCTCGCAGGAGCGATTCCGGAAGACGCCTTCAGCGTACACGTCGGACTGGGCGAAACAATGACCCCGGAAGACATCCTCGAAGGTATTCTGCGTATCACCGTACTCGTTGCCATCTCGCGCCCTGCGGAATTCATCGAGATCACGTTCCAGCAGCAAATGCAGAAAAGCTGATAACTAATAAACTTAATTACAACTATTTAATATAAGAAATCATGGCAGGAGAAGCACAAGACAACGTATGGCCATTGCCGAAGTTTTATTTCCAGGTAAAGCTCGGTGACAAAGAAGTTCCTTTCCAGGAAGTATCCGGATTGGACATTGAAGCACAGATCATTGAATACCGTCACGGTAACAGCAAAGAATTCTCGACCATTAAGATGCCGGGAATCAAGAAATCGGGCAACATCACCCTGAAGAAAGGCATTTTCGTGAAAGACAACGGTTTCTGGGACTGGTTCAACAAGATCAAGATGAACACCATCGAACGTCAGACGGTAACCATCAGTCTGCTCGACGAAGCCGGTGCCCCGACAATGGTCTGGACACTCAAAAACGCGTGGCCAACGAAGATCACCGGTACGGATATGAAATCCGACGGCAACGAGATCGCTGTAGAAACGGTCGAAGTAGCACACGAAGGTCTCACTATCGCCAACGGCTAATAATCGGAATCCATGGCCGCACAAAAATGGGAGCTTCCCGTAGCTTTTTATTTCCAGGTAAAAATCGGCAATGAAGAATTTGCCTTCAAGGAAGTATCCGGTTTATCGGCGGAAATGGAAACCGAACCTATTCCGGAAGGAGGTGTGAACGATTACGTGCACCTCCTTCCTAAACAAATCAAACACGGCAATCTGGTGCTGAAACGCGCCCTCATGCCCACCAAGCGGAACGATGTCGTCTGGATTAAAAAAATCCTCGAAGGCGACTTTTCCGTCGCCATTCAACCGCGCGACGTAATCGTGAACCTGTTGGGCGCTGACGGCACACCGATCTACACCTGGTCGTGCAGCCGAGCCTACCCGGTGAAATGGGAAGTGGACACGCTCGACGCAGAAAAGAACAGCGTGCTCATCGAAACACTGGAGCTGGCTTACACAACCATTAAACGAACATAAGCGCTATGACCATTATCATCAAGGAAATCAGCATACGTGCCACCATCGAGCGCACGGGAAGCACGTCGGTCAACGACGAGCGGAAACTGCTGCGCCTGAAAAAAGACATGATGCGCGAAGTCCGTGAAATGCTTCGAAACGAACGATTACGTAAAGCACAACGGTAATGGCTGAGCTGATAAAACTGAAAATGTCGGGCTACGAAGTGCCCACCTACAACGAAGGGAAGAAAAGCGGCGAATTCACGGCGCAGATCAATCCTGCGTCCCTGAAGATCGGTAAGAAGATCAACTACCAGGAAGGTGCGGAAGCGCAGGGAACCGCCAGCGATAAGAAATTCCGCTCGCAGGGACTCGATTCGCTTGGCTTCGACATTTACATGGACGACACTGGTATCATTCCCAGCACAACAGGGAAGATCAAAGACCGCATCAATCAGCTCGAAAAAACACTGTACCGGATCAACTCCGAAAGTCACGAGCCCAGCTATGTGAAAATAGTCTGGGGAACGATGATCTTCAAGGGCCGCGTTGATTCGATGGATTACGATTACACCCTGTTTGCGCCCAACGGCACGCCTTTGCGGGTGAAAGTATCGCTGAGTGTTTCCGGTCATTTCGATAAAGATGTGACCCAGAAGAACTCCCCGGACCTTTCACGCGTGATCACGTTTCGCGCCGGCGACACCATCGCGCATTACTGCGACGAAATCTACGGCGACGCATCTTATTGCGCCGACATTGCCCGGTACAATCGTCTCGGGAATTTCAGGAATGTTGAACCAGGGACCAAAGTCATGTTCCCACCATTGGCAGGAAGATGAGCACATCACCGGAAAAAGGCAGCGTTGGCCTTGTAACGTTCAAGGTCTTCAGCGACGGAGAGCAGATCAACGATTCGTACGAAGTGGCGTCTATCTGGATTCGTAAAGAAGTGAACCGGATCGGTCAGGCCGTATTGGTGCTCATCGCCGGGGATATGCCCAAACAGGAAATCCCCGAAAGCGATGCCGAAACCTTTGCGCCCGGTGCCGTGATCCGCATCGAAGCAGGCTATCAAAGCGATGAAAGCGTGATTTTCGAGGGGATCGTTACTTCCCACAACCTCGATATTCCCGAACGCGACCAGGCAACACTGCAGGTCGAATGCCGCGATTATGCCTTCCCGACGACCCTCAACCGCAAAAACCGCCTGTTTGAAAAAAGCACCGACAGCGAAGCCATTACGAAGATCCTGAAAGATTATTCGGATTTGCAGGCCACTGTCGATGCCACCAATACGACCTACAACGAGCTGGTCCAGTATTACAGCTCCGACTGGGATTTCCTGCTTTCGCGCGCCGATGCAAACGGTTTGCTGGTCATCACCGAAGGCAAAAAGATCACCGTCAAAAAACCCGATCTCTCGGCCAGCGCTGTTTTGAGCGTTACCTACGGCGAAGACCTCATTGCTTTCCGTGGCGAATTGCAGGCCGCCCAGCAATCACCGGCTATCGAAGCTATTTCGTGGGACAGCGTTACACAGAAAATCATCACAGCAACAGGCGCCGCACCTTCGCTGAATGCACAGGGAAGCGACACACCTTCTGCCCTTTCCGAGGCCGTTGGCGCCGAAAAATGGACGCTTCAAACCGAAAGTTGTCCCGACAAAACCGCCCTTCAGTCCTGGGCCGATGCGCAATTGCTGAAAGCCGGCATGTCACGCATCCGTGGCGAGATCCGTTTCCAGGGCAGCTCACTGGCTGTTCCGGGCTGTCTCATTACGCTGGCCGGATTGGGCAAGCGCTTCAACGGCGATGCCTACATCGGTTCCGTGGAACACCAGATCACCGAAGGCGAATGGGTCACCACCGCCGGCATGGGAATCGATCCGCAAAGCATTACCGATAACCCCGATGTGGTCGCACCGGCTGCCTCCGGATTACTCCCCGGCATCGAAGGGTTGCACATCGGCAAAGTGACCAAGCTCGACGAAGATCCGGCAAAAGAAAACCGCATCCAGGTCGAAATTCCGTTGCTGAACAGCGATAAGAACACCGTATGGGCACGCCTGGCTTCGTTCTGGGCCAGCAACAAATACGGCGGCTTCTTCATCCCCGACATCGACGACGAAGTCGTGCTCGGCTTCCTGAACAACGATCCGTGCAACGCCGTGATCCTGGGAAGCATGTACAGCTCGAAACAAACGCCTTCGAATACCATTACAGCGAAAAACAACCTCCGCACGATCTTCAGCAAATCAGGCTTAAAGATCGAGCTGGAAGAAGAAAAGAAAGATATAACGATCACCACTCCGGGCAAGAACTCCGTGTTGCTGAGCGACGATCAAAAAACGATCAAGCTCACCGACCAGCACGGCAACAAAATCGTGTTATCGGACAGCGGCATTGTGATCGACTCCGTGAAAGACCTTACGCTGAAAGCTGCCAACAATGTAGCGATCAACGGAGGTGTAAACGTGGATGCCAAAGCCGGAAACGGCCTTACACTGAAAGGCGTAAACGTGCAGGCAACTGCCGACGCATCCTTTACGGCAAAAGGCAACGCCAGTGCGGAAGTTTCGGCTTCCGGGCAAACCATGATCAAAGGAGCCATGGTGATGATCAATTAAAAAACGAAACAATGGGACTTGCAGCCAGATTAACAGATATGCACGCCTGCCCGATGGTTACTCCGGGGGTTCCTCCGGTTCCTCATGTAGGTGGGCCTGTAAGCGGACCGGGCGTTCCAACCGTACTGATCGGTGGACTTCCGGCAGCGGTGATGGGTGATATGTGCGTATGCACCGGTCCGCCCGATTCTATTGTAATGGGATCGGCCACGGTAATGATCGGAAAGAAACCCGCTGCACGCATGGGTGATACTTGTGCGCATGGCGGTTCTATTGTACTCGGATGTCCAACTGTTCTGATAGGAGGCTGAAGCAATGGAAGACAGACATTACCTCGGAACTGGCTGGGCATTCCCGGTGCGTTTTCACCCGAAAGGCGTTGAGCTGGTTTCGGAAGATGAAGACATCCAGGAAAGCCTCCGCATCCTGTTCTCCACTATTCCGGGCGAACGGGTGTTCCGCTTTGAATACGGCTGCGCTGTCCGGAAGTGGGTCTTTTCGAAGATCGACCTTTCGGAACAAACCGTTATCAGCGACGTGATCGAACAGGCCATTCGCGAATGGGAGCCACGCATCGTTACCGAATCGGTGGAAGTGGAAGTGCGCGACGAGCGCGAAGGCATTTTGTGGATCCGCATCAGCTATATGATCCGCCAGACGAACAGTCGTAGCAGTATGGTGTACCCGTTCTATTTCCTGGAAGGAACTAAACTTTAACGCATGGCTTACAGGGATGGATATGACAGATCGGACCGGCTGAAGCGCCTCACGGCACTCAGCCCTTTCACTGTTGTGGACAATTCCAAAGCCTCACTGCTGCGCCAGTTGCTCGAAATTGCCAGCCGCATCCAGTATTACAACCAGGACCTCGTTCCCAATAATTACTTCGACAAGCTGCTCGATGAGCTGCGTACTGTTCAGGAGCTGACTTCGAAGAAAAAATCCTTCGATCCGGGCGGCGAAATGGAACCTTCGCAGGCCTTGTTGCTGGCTTTCGTGGAAAATCTGCACCGCGTTACAGATCATTACAACGACCGCTGGAACAACTTGCCGGGCTGGTACCTCAACGATTTTCTGAAAGTCAAGCCCTTACCTGTTACCGGCGACAGGGTCTGGCTCACGTTTACCAAAAACACGCCCGATCCTGTTACCATCGAAAAGAACTTCGGGTTCATCGCAAAAGATGCCAACCAGGATCAGCTGTTTTACCGCCTGGCCGAAGCGCTGGACGTACACGATATCACCATTGAACAGGCCTGGTCGATTTACTTCGAGCGCAATCACCACCGTGTTCCGGCCTCGCAGCTGGGCTATGTGACCGCGATCAAGATCAAAGACCTGCTGGCGCCCGATCCTTCGAAGCGAAAGCTGTTGTTTGGCACCCAGCAAAGCGTGCAGGACAGCAAAGCTGTGGGAATTAAAATCACGGCTCCTTCCCTGCTGCTGCGCGAAGGCAAGCGGGAAGTCACCATTCAGCTGCATTCCGAGCATTCGCATTCCGAAGATGGCAGCCGTCATGCGGAAAACGAGCCTTTCGAGCCGCATCGGTACAAATGGGTCATGGAGCTGCAACGGGCCATTGATATGCTGAAGCTCAACGGTGACAGCGAAGAAAAAATCCGTTTCGACCTCTTCAACAACCTCTTTTACCTCACCATCAGCACCACCGAAGGCTGGAGCAAGATTCCTGTTTTCGTTGTGCGCCAGCATGAGGGTAGCCTCATACTGCGATTTGTACTCCCGGAAGAATTTCCGGCTACCGTTCCCTGCAACGAGGAGCAACACTACTTCAATTCGCACAACCCGGCGCTGCGGCTTTACCTCAACTTCGATGCATGGCTGTATCCGTATTCCTGGATGGAGGAATTCATGTTGCAGAAGATCACCATCCGCACGCACGTGGAAGGCATCAACAACGTACTCGTTTACAATGAGCTTGGCAAGATCGATAACTCCAAGCCATTCCCGCCATTCGGCATCAATACCGAACAAGGAACCTGGCTGGCCGTGGGTAATTATGAAATGGCCATCAAGAATACCACGGATATCAACCTGGTGGTGCAGTGGAACCAGCTTCCCAACAACCCAAGAGGTTTGGAAGGTCATTACGAAGCTTATAAAAACAACCTCACCAACCGCTCGTTCAGAGTACGCACCCGTTACCTGACCGATTACAAATGGCACGATTCGCAGGGCAAAAGCCAGTTCACGCTTTTCCAGAGCACATATACAGACGAGCTGGGGCGCACCTTACCGGATGCACCGCTGGCCTCCGAAAGCCGGTTCGACAACATTTCGATCAAGAAAATGACCGCTGTCAACCAGCCCGAAGAAAGCTACGATTACACGATCAAATCGCGGGCTGGCTTTATCCGCCTTACGCTGGAAGAACCCGAAGGCGGCTTTGGCGAACAACGCTACCGTCAGCTCTTTGCCGAGCGCATGATGATGAAAAAGTGGCGCAAGAAACGCCTCAAACCGTTGAATCCGCCGATTGCGCCGGTCATTGAAAAGATCTCGCTCGATTACATCGCCGAAGATGAGATCGATCTGCGCATAGCTCAACCGGATGACGGCCCGAAAGTCTACCAGCTCTACCCGTTCGGACACGTTTCGTCGTTTGCGGGCATAGAGAAAAACGCCGTTCCGCTTGTTTTTTCGCAGGATACCGATGCCAGCATCCTTTTGGGGATGACCAATGTAAAAGGTGGCGAAACGCTGTCGCTTTACCTCGATTTTCACACCATCAGCAACGAATTTTCAGCCGATGAGCTGCCGCAGGTCGTTATGTACTGGGGCGACGGCTACCACTGGCAGCCGGTTCCGGAAGGATTCATCCTGCAGGACGAAACCAACCGCATGCTCATCAGCGGCTCGCTGGTGATCCGCTTTCCCTACGCCATTCATCCGTCGATGTACGACAAGCAAGGCCTGTTGTGGATTCGCGCCGGAATCGCTAAAAATGCCGGCTGCATTCCGGGATTCAAAGGCATTTATCCCAATGCCGGGAAGGTCGTGCTGCAAATCGACGATCCGGAAGCGGAAAAATGGAACACGTTCAAAACCGTGAACGGTCCGCTCGAACCGGAAAAGAAATTACCCGGAATTGTGGCTGTGAACCAGATCACGCCGTTTTATGCCGGACAGGAGCGCGAAGATCAGTTGCAGATGCAGGCCCGCATTTCCGAATACGTTACACACCGCGGTCGGGCCGTTACGCCACGCGATTACGAACGGTTGACGCTTCAGGCTTTCCCCGACATCGGAAAAGTGAAATGCCTGCCGGATTACAACGTTAAAAACGCCAAAAAAGGCGTTGTGACGCTGGTCGTGGTGCCACGGATAGGACTTGCAGGTGGCGATTACCGCAAGCCCGTTGCACATTCCGGCCTGATGGCTTCGATCGAAGAGTACTTCAAAAAACGGGCTTCGGGCAGCGCATCTATCGACGTCATCAACCCGATTTACGAAGAGCTGATGATCAAATGCAGCATCCGCTTCCGCAAAGACGCCCATTCGCCTATGCTGGGTATTCAGCTCAAAGCCATGTTCGATCAGCTCATTGCGCCGTGGCAGAAAAGCCGCCAGCTGCCAAAGCTCGGTTCCGCCGTGAGTGTTTCCCAGCTCTACGATCAGCTGCGCCAGGCCGAATTTGTGGAAGCCATCGACTATTTCTCGGTGGTGCGGGTTTCTGAAGAACGTGCCGAACACAACATTCCGGAATACTATACACTTTACGAATACGGAAAAGGCGCCGACCTGATCGAGCCGTCCGAGCCCTATACGGTTTTTGTACCGTCCGAATCACACATCATCCACCTTACAGAAGGTCGCGGCGATTCCGATACACCATTCGGTATCGGCGACATGGAAGTGGGCCGAACATTCATTATCTGAAATCAGCAGTACCATGGCAATACGTAACAGAGATACCTTAAAGAAAAGCTTCAGTGAAGGACAGCGTCCTACGGAAGACGACTTCCGCAACCTGATCGATTCGACGGTAAATATCCTCGACGACGGCTTTTCCAAGAACGCGCAAACGGGTATCCGCCTCGCACCTTTGTCGGAAGAAGAAGGCACGATGCTGACCTTCCTGCAAAACTTCGCCGACGAAACCTCGCGCTGGGAAGTATCCGTAGTGAACTTCCACGATCTGAAGATCAGCAAAGTGACGGGCAAAGACCGTCAGCAGCTGCTGGTGATGAAAGACAACGGCGATATCGAGCTGGGTTGTGAAGGGAAACAGGTGTCCATTATCGGCACACTCGACGTGACACAGCGCAAAGGGAATTTTGTCGAAGCCAGCATTCCGGCCGATGGCAAATGGCACGACGTAACGGAAGACCTGGAAGGCATTTGCGCCCTGGAGATCGTAAGTGTTTACGGAAAGAAAAACACCGGGAAACACGGTGTGCTGATCGCCCAAGCCACGCATTGCTTCGGCAGCCGGGCGCGAATCCGGAGAGTGCGTTCGCACTACGGCTCTTTCGGTAACCGCATCAAGATCCGCTGGGTGCGCTCCAAAAACAACCTGGGTTGCCGCCTGCAACTGCGCACACGCTTCTTCCTGGGCGACGATATCTTCATCCGCAGCAATATCTCGCGCTTGTGGGACGACCCGATGATGGAGAAAAAATACCACTAAACCCGCACAGCCATGTTCATTCCAAAACGCGAAAAGACCGACAATATCTACCAGCGCATGCAGGAGCAGACGCTGGAACGGCTGCAGGAGCTCAGCGGCCGTGTCTGGACGGATTACAACGCCCATGATCCGGGTGTGACCATCGCCGACTACATGAACTATGCCCTGTTCGAAATGCAGTACAAGCTCGACCTGCCTTTCGAAACGTATCTTGGCACTACGCTGGCCCGCTTCGAAGACAGCGGGATCTTTTCCGCGCGAAAAATATTCGCTCCGTCTGTCGTCACGACAGGCGATTACGAGCAGCTGATCATGCAGGAAATTGCGGGGGTTGAAACCTGCTCGGTAACCATGCACAACAGCCGCTACCACATCCAGGTTTCGCTCGAATCGCATTTCAAGGAACAATCGCCGGATGAAGTGCGTAAGGAAGTGATTGCGCTCTACCACCGCAACCGCAACCTGTGCGAAGACCTCGCTTCCGTTGAAGTAATCGGGAAACTGCCGCGCCGTCGTAAACGCTTGCAGCTGCAGGACCGGCCACAATACGAGGGCGAAACACCTGAACGCATCCTGCTGGAAATGCGGCCGCCGGGAACTTATGAATCGTTCCAATACGACTTCCCGGAAGCCTATGGCATTGGTCCGCGCGGTATTTCCGGCGAAGCACCTGACAGCTTCCGTTCGCAGGTTTTACAGCTCAAAGCTTACCTGTTGATCGCCGATTTCATGATGGCCGATGTGGCTTCGCAGGTACACAACACTGGCGAGCTGCTCCGCCTTTCCGACCAGGTACCGAACGGAAAATTACCGTGGATCGAAATTCCAGATATCGATAAGCTTGTTGACCGCTCCGCTTTCCGGGAAAGCAAGCCGCTGCACGACGACCAGTTCCTCCAGGAGCAGAAATCGCGCTTCATGGACCTGCTCGATACGCTATACGGCGAAGACACCTCCGCTTACACCTACAAATACCGCAACACCGCGTTCCGCAATGAGCAGCGCGCTTTGCTCATCCGTGCATTGCCGGATCTGAATGCCAATCGTTTCCGCTCGTTCAACATCCTCGACCAGCGCGAGACCATGCCGGCCGTCAAACAATTGATCGCTGCACTGCTGGGCTACGACTCCGATCGCGAGGTTCCCGTTCAGGCACTGCTCGACCGTTACGGGCTGCACTTGCTGACCGACGAACATTTCTTCGAGCAATACGACGTTTACCTCAACTTCAACGCCCTGGCCGGTGTTTTCTACGAGCCGATCTTCAACGACGAGCCCGAAGAAGTGCCGGTGGAAAAAGTCGTCTGGGAAGACCATTACCTCGACGAGCTGAAACGCCAGATCACTTTCCTGCGACGCAATGCGCTGTTCGAAAGCTTCCTGCTGGTGGGCAGCAACCCGGCCAATTACCGACTGATGCACCTTACGGAAACCGATCGCTATTTGTTGCTGTTCAACTATCCCGATCGCAACGAATGGATGATGATGGGTGTGTTCCATGATAAAAACCGGTTGATCACCGCTGCGAACCAGTTCTGGGCCTTCATTCGGCAATTAAATCCGGAGCGACAGCTGTTCTACATAGTAGAGCATACTCTTTTACGATCTTATGCAGATGCCCCGGAAGAAGACGAGTCGCATCGTTTGTCCATCGTTATTTCCGGGCGCTTCAAAAACGACGCCGAGCAGAAAGTGCTCGAAGAATTACTGCGCGAGCGCTTACCGGCACACCTCGAAGTAAAGATCTTCCGGGTGCAATCGGATTTCCTGTACGCTTTCGAGCAGATCTATTACAAATGGCGACAGGCTTTGGCCGCGAGCGATGAAAAACAGATCCTCCACTTTTCGGAATCCATCCGGGCGTTTTTTCGGGTGAGCCGTGATTATGTCAAAAAAATCTAGATGAATACCGTCGACAAAATAGCGATCCAACTCAAAGCCGGCAACGAAGCATTCGTTCGCGAGCTGTATAGCCGTTGGGAAGCGTTTGTCGAACAACACCTGGTGCGCATCGCCGATCGCGTACTATCCCGCCGCGACGAAACCGAAACGGTGATTGAGATCACGAAGCTGGAAGTCGACCTGGGTTCCATCCGCGAAGAACAGTTCGACCGCAATTTTCCGCTGTTACTCGAAGAAAAACTCGAAGAAGCGCTACTGAAAAGCTTGCTTTATGGCTCGGGAAATACCATCCGTCGTCGCGCTGAAACAGAACATTTCGCCGACCTGCTGTTCGAATTCCTGCTGAAAGGCTCGCTGCCGTGGCACCTTTCGGGCCAATACCGCGATATCGGGTTGCTGTTTCGCACGGTGATGCAGCAGGAAGCCGGGCGATTGCGCGCATTTCTTCAGACTTATGGTCACTACACCAGCTTGCAGCAACGGCTCGTTTACCAACTGGACGATCGCGAGCTGGAAGAAGGCATCCGCTTGCTGGCGCCGGGCGAAAGCACGTTCATTCAATCCTATGTGCGCTTTTTGCGAGCGAAATACCGTCAGCTGGAGCAGCCCGACATCCGCGAAACGGATCACAGAAATGCCGTCTGGCTGGTCGTTTATGCGTATTTGCTGAACAACCAGAGCTCGTGGTTCAACCGCAAGCGTTTCGTGATGCAGACCATTACGCGACTGGCGGCCCATTACAATCTTTCGTACGAAACGCTGCTCGCCATACTGGCCAACGTGCCTTCGAACCTGTCGGGTTTTGGCGCTGTGCCGCCGGGCTTGTTCCTCCTGATTGCGCAATTGCAGCAGGAAATTGTGGCCTCGGCCCTACCGGAAACGCAAACCGATGCGGAAGAGTGGTACCGCTATCTTTCCACGACCTGGAAAGCGGGACACACCATTCCAACCCAATCGCAGCGCCTGAAAGCCCTGATCGTTCTGCTTTCGAAGGAAGACAGCGCTTACCGCCTGTTGAAACAGATGCAGGAAGTGGAAATCCTCCGATTGGTGAAGCTCGTAATACCGCAGGAAAGCACCTTTGTGATCGCTTATGCGCATTCCCTCGACCTGCAACAGGAACAGGGTGTTTTGCAGGGTAAAGCCGGCGGCGAATTCCGGATCTTTAAGTGGCAAGTGATTTTCCCGCTGCTGCTTACCGCCAACGCCGCTTCGTTCAACCGGAAACACCTGGTGTGGAGCGTGCTCAAACGCATCGCTTCCCGCTACAACCTGACCATTCAGGAACTACTGAGCTACCTGTACCGCGAGCTGGAAATCCACAAAGTAGACCGCAGCCTGGCAACCATTCTCACCGATTTGTACCGCGAAACCCGCGAACAGGGCAATCCCGATCCCCTCGTGCAATCGTGGGAAGAAGCCGACGAAATTGCTGCTGTGATCCGACGCGAAATTGCTCTGACGGTCGAAGAAACCGAGCTGTTGAGGGAACGGTTCAGCCGCGCCGATTTCCGGGAATCGCTGCTGAACGCACTGAATGAAAAAAGCCGTTTCTTCCTGTTAAACCTGCTTTTCCCGGTTGAAAAACGTTTCCTGACAGCCTATGCCACAGCACTCGACCTGCAACAGCAAAATGGTGTGCTGGAAGGCAAAACGGGCGGTCGTTTGCAGCGCCTGAAATGGACCTTTATCTACGACGTATTGTATGCATCGGAACACCTTTCGTTCAACGCCGAATATGTGGTAAGTCGCGTTTTGCAACGCATGGCCGCGCATTACAACGTGAGCTACACCGAATTGCTGGCGTTCTTCCGCTCGGAAATGGAAACAGCCGGTGTCGTGTTCCCGTTCGACCTGCTGCGCGTGCTTGAAAACCTGCATGAAACACAGGTGACTTCACAGGCAGAGAAGGAAAAGCCCAGCGCTGTGACCACTTCCGAACAAGCTACGGCTGAACAGATCGAACAGGCGAAAGCCTTACTGGAACACTTCTTTGGTACTGAAGCCGTAGTGCGGAAATGGATCGCCGAGCTGGCCGTTCAGATTCACTTCGTGCGTTTCCTGGAACCTGTTCTGCAAGCCGGCGACACTGTTTACCGGTTCCTGCAAGCCGAATGGAAAATCGCTGTCAGCCGCGAGCTTATTCTCTGGTTATTGCTGCGCTTATCGCCGCGGTTCCGCTATATGAGCCAGGCCGCTATCTTACAGGAGCTGCTGCAATTATTCGCCACCAAGCTCACCGTAACGCAGCAAACAACGCTTTTACAACAGCTCGACCGCATGGCTGCTGCCCATCCGATCGTGAACGGGCTGAAACGACCGGAAGCATTACAAGCTGGCGCTGGTGAAGATGACGCCGCTTCTGCCAAAGAAACAGAACCCAAAGTTGAAGATGAAGCCGAAACGATGGTAGGAGCAACAACTTACCTTTCCAACGCCGGGCTGGTATTGCTTTCACCTTACCTGCCGCACCTGTTTTCGAGGCTGGAGCTGGTCAAAGAAGGCAAATTCGTGGACCGCGATGCGCAAATCCGCGCCATATTCCTGCTGCAATACACAGTCTTCGGCGAACGGGATTTCCCCGAGCACGAAATGGGATTGAACAAGCTGCTCACCAATTTCAAAACCGGGATTCCGATTCCGCGCACGCTGGAGCTGACCGAAAACGAAAAAACAACCGTCGAAAGCATGCTACTAGCCGTGATCAAGCAATCGGGCAAACTTTCCAACAGCAGTATTGCGGGCTTTCGCGAAAGCTTCCTGCAACGCGACGGCCGACTGGAAAATCAGGATGATCAGTACCTGCTTTCGATCGAGGAAAAAACCTACGATCTGCTGCTCGATACGCTGCCATGGAATTTTAAAACAATCAAATACAGCTGGATGCCGAAGGCTATCCATGTGAAATGGAGATAATACAATACATCATTAAACCTTACAGTTATGAAAACACATGCAAAACAACCCGCAAACAGCCGTCCGGCGCAAACCAAAGCCAACAACCAGGCTTCGGAGAAATCCATCCTGCAAGCTTATAAACAGAATGTAGCCCAGCGCGAAGCATTGGACGAAGAAGAGCCGACACAGACCAAATCCAAGGACACAGCACAGCTGGAAGGCATGGAAGAAGATGAAGAGCCTGCGCAACGGAAGGCCAATGACACGGGACTGCCGGATAACCTGAAAAGCGGCGTGGAAAACCTATCCGGTCACAGTATGGACGACGTAAAAGTGCATTACAATTCTGCCAAACCGGCGGAGTTGCAGGCGCACGCGTACGCACAAGGCTCGGATATACACGTGGCGCCGGGACAGGAAAAACACCTCCCGCACGAAGCCTGGCACGTAGCCCAGCAGAAGCAAGGCCGTGTGAAGCCCACCCGTCAGCTAAAAGGCACCACACCCATCAACGACGACGACGGACTGGAAAATGAAGCCGACGTAATGGGTGCCAAAGCCGCACAGATGCAGCCGGAAGAAGAGAAAACGCAGCTGAAGAGCAAGAGCGCGGGATCTGTTTTCCAGTTCAAAAACAGTCGTACACCCAACTGGCTGCACGAATACCAAAGCCGGCCACAGATCCATCAGCAGGGCATCGCCGGCTATATCACTCACGTCGAACAGGGACAAGGCGGTGCCGGAGCCCAACAGGGTTTCCATGCTTACCAGACCAACGGCGCTGCTCCGGGCAGTGTCCGCATCGTCGAGCAGGCGAATGTAGGCCATGACTCCGTGGGACAGGTATTGTGGTACAATCCTAACCAGGCCGGAGGAAACGGTACAGCCGGGCAACGCATTCATGTGAAGAACAGCACCACTTTCCCGAAACGCTTATCGGCTTCCAAAGGCGGAACAACAGGTGTGCGGGCTATTATGAAGGCAGCAGCGGCCAACGACGGATTTGCTGAAATCACCCGTGCAGCCGGACTCGACGGAAGGGTGAATCACCTCAACCCTACGGTTTATCCGGTGGGCGCACCATTACGACCTTCCGGTGCCCAGTTCGATAGCAACGGGGTCTACTACCAGGTTATCTAAACCCAAGCGTTATGAAAGCAAGCGTACCACAACCCGAAACAGCTCCGAAGCGGAAATCCGAAGCACAGAACCAGGCTTCGGTGGAAACGATCTTGCAGGCGTATAAACAACCACAATCGCCGTTAAAAGATGCAGCTGCCGACGGTGAAGTGAAGCAGCTGGTTTTTGCCGGTCCGCAATTTAACCAGGCTGGTAATCACAACGGAAACTATGCCGGTCACCAATACTTTCCGGGCGGTGTGATGCCCAACACAGGTTGCGGCGTGTCAAATAGGATCCGGACAGGTGGTGAGCAATTAAGACCGGGAGCGGCTTCCAAACCCGGAACACCTGCAAATATGAACACGTACCGGGTAGGATATGCCCGAAGAGCGGGACTCGTGAAAGATAAAACCACCAAAACCGCGTCCACCAAAATGCACCTGATCAATCACCGTCTGGATACAGGTCCGACTCAGAATGTGGCGTCCAATATCTTCCTGGGAACGCAGAAAACGAACAATCCGACTCACCTGCACCAGGTGGAAACGCCTGTGATCAACGCGGTGACCAATCACAGGTCTCAGGCAGTAGCGAAAGCCAACTATGAAACCGCCATGGGTAACGCCCAACAGCTACCCGATACAAACGGCGCGAATGTACTGTACTGGCCAAACAATGCGCTTCCTGCGGCGAATGCAGTACGACCTAACGATTTAAAAGATGCTTACATCGATCACAATAACCAGGTGGCCAGACCGGCTGTACAGGGCGGCAATCAGCAGAAGAAAAAGAAAATAGCCAATCCGACCGGAAAATCGCTTAATCCGAACGGTTACAACGGGCTGCGGCATTTGTGGTTGGAGTATACCGTAACACCTAATTACACGGGTGCTCCGGCGCACATTGGGGGAAATGTTCTTCATGAAACGAATGAAGCCAACAATCTGAAAAAGCCCAACCAGCAGGCACTTAAAAATCAGCGATTACAAAACATTAACGCCTTCACCGCCAACTTCGCCGACAACGCTTTCCCGGGCACTTTCGACAATGACGTGGATTACTACTATGCCAGCTACGATCCCAACAATATCTACGCCCAGGAAAATGAAAACCTGACACTCAACGCTGATATTTAACCTGATAGCCATGAAAACGAATGCGCCACAACCTGAACTGTCCCGGCAGGAAAAGCCCGAAGCAGAAAAACAAGCTTCGGTGGGAACGATTTTGCAGGCGTATAAACAGCAAATAGCGCCTCCAAAACCACCCGAGGAGGAGGAAGCCGTTCAACTTCAGTCTGCCGATACCGCAGACAGAACCAACAATACCGGTCTGCCCGATAACCTGAAAAGCGGCATCGAAAACCTTTCCGGTTATAGCCTGGACGATGTGAACGTGCATTACAATTCTTCGCAACCGGCTACATTGCAGGCCCACGCTTACGCACAGGGAACGGATATCCACGTAGCACCGGGACAGGAAAAACACCTCCCGCATGAAGCCTGGCACGTGGTGCAGCAAAAACAGGGACGCGTTCAGCCAACACGGCAATTGAAAGGTAAAACCGCCATCAACGATGACGCAGGACTGGAAAAAGAAGCCGATGTGATGGGTGCGAAAGCCTTGCAGATGAAAACAGTCGGGGAAAATTCCTCCTTGCAAAACGCAACGGTGAACGACAGTCCGGCCCAGCTGACCACCACGATTACGCACGACCACGATAATTACAGTTACCTCGACAGTCGGGACGGACAGCGCAAAAACCAGACTGTAGGCGTCGGTATGCGGGCATTCCTCGACCCGAATGAGCCTGTAAGAGGATCGGCAACCGGTGGTCCGCAGCAGGATTTCATTACAGAAATGCGTAAAACGTTCCGAAACGACAACATGATCCGCGGTCACCTGCTGAATCACGACCTGGGTGGCTTCGGGGTGGAAGCCAATCTTTTTCCTATCACTTCTGCCGCCAACGGTGTGCATTTAAGAACAGTGGAATACGGTGTTAAAAAGGCGCTGGCCGATTCCAGAGATGAAGACGAAGAAGGTGTTTACTATGAAGTGAATGTTACCGGCTCAAAAGACGATACAACGGATGCACCTGTTTCTACCTTCGAGTGCGTAGCACATGAATGGGATGACGTGGAAGACCAGGGCCGGATCGGGGCACAGCTGCTGCGGGTCAATGTAGTTTCTTCCCCTAAAAAAACCGGTCCTAAACGGGATGCCGGGCTGAGAGGATCGGCGAACGACGGAGCAGGTGGTGGTGTGGGGAACTATGGACACAGCTCCGGCCTCGCAACCTGGAACCACCAAAGCCGATCGGGTCAGCAGAATTTCCAGCAGCTCATTGATGATGGTAAAATCATCAGTACGCCGGCCAGCGACGAAGCCCCTGTAGACAGCGTTGCAACGGGCCTTCTGTTCCTGGACGAGCACGGTGAAAGCATCAATGATATCTTCGATATGTTGCTGAATGCGACACAGAAAGACGATATCGAGGACCTGACACAGGAGGATTACGACACACTTGTGGGTGACGACAAAACCCTGTATGATAAGTACCTGGAAATTATTCTTTGGCTGGAAGCACGAGGCATCGATCCCGGTGAATAAACCTGACGCACTATGAAAACACCCGTACAACAACCCGCCCATGATGGCCTGAAAGAATCCAAAGCCGAAAAACAGGCTTCGGTGGAAACAGTTCTGCAAGCATACAAGCATAACGGACCGACGTCCGGAACACCCAATGACGATGATACACTGCAACGCAAACCTGCCTTATCGGCAGACAGGACCAATAATACCGGCTTGCCCGACAACCTGAAAAATGGCGTTGAAAACCTTTCCGGTTACAGCCTGGACGATGTGAAAGTGCACTACAACTCCTCACAGCCGGCGACTTTACAGGCACACGCTTATGCACAGGGAACGGATATCCACGTGGCACCGGGACAGGAACAACACCTTCCACACGAGGCGTGGCATGTTGTTCAGCAAAAACAGGGACGTGTTCAACCTACCCGCCAGCTGAAAGGAAAAACGGCCATCAACGATGACGCAGGACTGGAACATGAAGCCGACGTAATGGGTGCAAAAGCTCTGCAGACAACTCAGCTGAAAGAACGTTCGAAAAGCACAGGAAAAGCTTCGGGAACCATTCAGCTGGCTGCGAAAGGTGCCGCTATAGGAGCAGTGATCGGAGCAGCCATCGGCGCATTAGGATTTCTTGCCGGACCGCTGGGATTTCTGACAATGGCAGCGGGAGCAGCGATCGGCGGTTATATCGGTCACCGTGCGACAGAACCTACTGATTTCGCCAAATCTCCTGCAAATGAAAACATTAATCCGGATGCAGTTGGTGAAGACAATAATGGAATCCGGACCGTACCGGAAGGTGAAGGAAGACCCGACGATGTGCCGCTGATCAATGAGTACCGAACGGCTATGCACAAGCTGCACAATGTAGTACTGGTGCTGAAAAAATCCGACAGAAGCGAAGAAGAACATGACGTTGAAAATCCAGTTCCAAGTACGGAGGACTTGCTCCAGGAAATAAATGATATTCAGCATGATGCGAAAGACCTGGCAAAACGCCATAAAACATCGATGCGGAATCTTTCTTCCGATACAGCCACAGGAGGTTTGAGGACAACGTATGAAGATGACATGAGGGCTCTCACCGACCGGCTCAACCGGGCCGCTGACGCCGGTGAAAGGGTCATCCAGGAGAATAACTACCTGAACGGTGAAGGCACGCTGGGTGAAGTGGGCGATAAACTGTGGCGCAAACAGTGGCTCACCACAAAAAGAGCTGTAGACACGGCCATGACAGCATTGTGGAATCCCTGGAAGGCAACACTCAAAGGGAAAGCGAAGACCAACATTGGCGATGACAGCGAAGATGCTGACTGGGCGAGCCGTGTCGACAGAGAAAACTGGAAAATTTCCTACGGTGGTTCCTTGGCGAAAGGATACAAAGGCCCTCCGAAACAGAATACACGATTCATGGCGTCCAACTTCGACGTGGATGCCAATATGGATGCACCGGCCATTGCTGAATTCTTAATTAATGATCAAAACAAAACCATCGATCGCGGGCAATTGGATCCAAGGGGATCCAATACAAGAATAGAAGATATGGATACAGCCATGGACCAGCAGGTGAAACAAGAAATGGTGAAAGCTAAGGTTGTTCCCAACATGGGGGCAGCAGATGAAGTTGTTTCGGAACCTTTCGAGACACGCATTAATGCTCCCGACAATCTTGGCGAAGATGCTATGGTAGAAGTCAACCGAAGCAAGGCAGAGCAAGCCGTGCGCGACAAGCTGACAGACGTACGCAACAGGGACCGGACAAAACTACAAGCAATTATGACTGCGCTGGGTCATCAGAACCTGATTCAAAACAACGCACTCGACACCAAAGTGCTGTCAACCGCTGAAATCCAAACGGTAGATGGAATTATCGATGCCGAATTCCAGGATTAACACATACTAAGCTGAAAAGACTCATGACAAATGCCATTCAATACTTCCAAAGTCTCCTCCACACCGCATTCGCGCTCTATTTCGGGCACGAAAGCGAGTTTGCTTCGCTGAAAGATGTACCGCTGCCGGAAGAAGATACGCTGGCCGGACTCACCGGTCGCGAGCTGCAATGGGAAGAGCGGGTCGTATTGTTGCTGGCGCTGATGCCGCACGTGAATCCACAGACTATGGACCTGTTTTTCATCCTGAATAAAAACCTCGACCGGCCGTATACGGAATTCGGTGGCTGGAAAGGCGCTTCACACAGTGGTTTCCTGCCAACCGGCGAAACGGCGGCTTTCCTGCTGGCCTTTCACGATGTGGCCAAACGAAAAGCAGTGGTGCAGCTGCTCGAACGCGAACACTGGTTCCACCAGGAAAACGTGCTGCGACTGGAAACCCAGGGACAAGGCGAGCCGATGCTGAGCGGAAAGCTCTGTATTTCCGATGAATTCCTGGCCAAGATCTTCCACGATGGTTTGTACCGGCCCGATTACAGCAGCGATTTCCCGGCTAAGCGCATGGATACCAAGCTTACATGGGATGACCTCGTACTGCCTTACAATCTGCGTGAAGAGCTCGATCACATTTCGCGCTGGCTGGCAAACGGAACAGCTATCCGCGAACGCTGGCAGCTCGATGCTTTTCTGAAGCGCGGCTACCGCTGTCTGTTCCACGGTCCTCCGGGAACCGGAAAAACGCTCACCGCTTCCCTGCTGGGCAAACAGCACGGCATGGACGTTTACCGCATTGACCTGTCGATGATCGTTTCGAAATACATCGGTGAAACGGAGAAAAACCTCGCCAAGATCTTCGACCGGGCCGAGCATCAGAATTGGATCCTGTTCTTCGATGAAGCCGATGCGCTGTTCGGAAAACGTACCGAAACGAACAACTCCAACGACCGCCACGCCAACCAGGAAGTGGCTTACCTGTTGCAGCGCATCGAGGATTTCCCGGGCATGATCATCCTGGCCACCAACCTCAAAGATAACCTCGACGAAGCCTTTTTCCGCCGCTTCCAGTCGGTGTTGTACTTCCCCGTACCGAACGAGCGCCTGCGCTACGAGCTCTGGCAGCGCCTCCTGCCCGACGAATGGCTCGACGAAACATCCGAGGAGCTGCTCAACGAAGCGGCTACCACACCCATTTCAGCGGGTAGCATGATCAACATCGTGCAGTCGTGTGCCGTGCAGCTGTACGATGAGCCGAAGCCGCTGCTGAGCGCCGCTATCCTGCGGGAAGCCATGAAAAAAGAGCTCGAAAAAGAAGGAAAATTAGTCAACGCATCCTAAAATGAATACCATGAACACGTACTGCCGCTTGCTGCTATTCGGTTTGCTCCTGCTAACATCTCTTTCTGTCTGGGGACAGGCCGGTTATTATCCCTATCCACCTGTTTACTACGTGGAAACCTATGCCGGGATCGAGCAGATCGAAGAATTGCCTCACGATACGTTGAAGATCTACGACACGGTCTATGTATCCGATGCAGATGAATTCCTGAAAAAATACTACAACGGTAAGATCGATCTGAACCGCCTGGTGGCCGATTACAACCTGATGAAACAGACGATCGATTCTCTGAACAAGGTCACTGGAGAACACTTGTACTACAACTTCTTCCTGCGCAATCAGAAAGCCGGGAAGTTATCCAACAGCGTGATTGTACGTGAATTCAAGATCGATAAGAACCTCAAGGCGAGCATGCAATCCGTACAGGACTTGCTCGACGACAAAGATCCGGATTTCAGCCGCGAGATTTTGTTCACCTGTGAAGGTGCCAATCGCACCGACCGTTTCCTGAACGATCCGGATGCCGTTCTGAAAGCCATTTCGTACCTCTTTACGCAGATGCAGAACGATCCTGTCGGCGTGAAAGCCATCAACCTCTATTTCCCCGATTTCACTTTCCGGGAAAAACGGGCAATGGTGCAGTTCGTCAAATCTGTTCGCGTGGTCATGGACGCTTCCAAGAACTTTAAGTACGGCAAAACCCGGCTCAATGTCATTTTCCTCGATCAGAAGAACAAGGAGAGCCAGATAGGTGAAGATTTCAAATACGCCATCATGCTCAAGGCCAGCGAGCTCATTTTCATCAATGCCGCCGATGTGCTCGAAAATTTTTATGTCGAAGGCGACCACATGACACGCGACGAGGTAACAGATATCAACTTCATTACACGCATGAAAAGTCACTTCTATGTGGCACGCTACACGCCGCACGCGGAAGACTTCACCCATGACGACATCACCGACTTTTCGGCTGCCAAGATCAAAGACCTCATCACTGCCGATTACCCGGAAAACAACTGGGAACCTTATTTATGGGCATTGATCGGGCTGATCATCCTGGGCATTATCGTCATCGCGGTGTATTTCCTCTACCTGCCGTTTGCCTACCTGCTGAACCGAAATATGGGCATTGTGCTGCTGAGCTCCATTATTTACCTTTTCGAACTGTTCACGCTCGTGGGTATGGTGTTTCAGCATATGTGCACCGAAGACACTGAAACGTCCATCAGCGACAATCCGTGGCTCATGTTCTGCCTGCCTATCCTGATGGTGATTATCCTGCCGCTGCTGCGCGAGCTTTCGAGAGGGAAAAAATTACCTTAAAGTGGATTTTAAGACTTCAGGATATTAAGATTTTAGGACAGGTTTCACCGCAGAGGACATGACAATGTATACCCACATTCGCATCCAGGAAGGATTGATACAACTGGCCGATGTTGTTGGTCCGGATGTACACCTGTCCGTAATTTTCCTAGTAGGCTGGCTGTGGCTGGCGCATCTGATCGTAAATCGCCTGTCCCATCTGTGCATTGGTCAGGTAATCGATCTGGCGCTCAATCAGTCCCAGGCTTCCGAATGAAGCCCGCCAATCGTTGTAATCTTCTTCTGAATCGATGTACGAATTCTTGTCGGCGAACAGCTCTTCTTTCGGGGTAATCCTGGCGGCGCTCCGGATGTTTTTCAGCGCTACCGTGACTATATCGCCCAGCTTGTGCTGCATGTGTTCGAACCAGTACGAATGAAAGTGCCAGCAAGCGGATTGCAGGATGCGTAACTGATCGAGCTTTTTCAAAAATTCGGCGTAATCGTCGAGAAACTGGATATACTTGATGAATCCGAATAAAGCCCTGTTCAACGTATGGTTTGGATCGCTGCCCAGCTTGTATTTGATCTTATCTTTATTAATCAGGACGTTCCAAAGATGGTGGATAGAATATCCTTCTGTGAGGCCATCGTCGAGAAACCACAGGAACTGGAGCACGTCTTCATCGCGCTTGATGGATGTCAGCATCAGAAATTCTTCGAAATAAGCCGCTAGCTGGTCGTTGTTTTCATCACTGTAAAAAACCTTATCCGTTTCGATCTGCTCGAGCAGCAGCTGGGGCAATGCCAGTGGATAAAAATCCATGTAATAGCGTTTCACATAGTCATTATCCAGAATTTCCCTGATTTCGGCTTTCAATGAAGGTGTAAGATCTTCCGGGAAATAATTGGCAATCCGGCCCAGCTCAAGAATAGCATAGTATTCGAGCAGGTAATCCACGTTATCGCGCTTGTTTACTTCATCATTGGTTTGAATTGGGTCTTTTTTATGATCCCGCAGCAACTTTCTCAATGCTTCGCTCCTGTTTTGAGCAATCAGATCCGACAATAACGTATACGCCTTTGCTGCCGCCCCTGTATGCCGGTATTGAAAGGTAATGAGTTCAAGATTCAATGCTTTGTTTTCCATGAGCTCTCTTTTTAAAGGGCGTTGATGATGCTATCCATTGGCTGAACGTAATTCGGATTTGCGGGCTTGCATACTTTCATGTGTCCTTTGCCATCGACCAGGTTGGCGATCGGATCGTTGCAAAACCGCTCATTGTGTACCACAACCTCGTTATTGGCCCAGATTACTTCATGGGCAATGGTAAAATGTCCGTCATTATTATTCAGATGCGCCTGTGTATCCCTGATAAGACCTTGAATTGTTTCGGAATCAGGCCGCAAATCGTCTAAAACGGGGTACTTGATAAAGCCCAGGCCTATGATCAGCTTTCCCCAGCCGGGCACACTTTCATTGACCAGTTTCTGAATCCGCGCGCCTCTGTGTGCCGGAGCGAATAAGATCATGCGCACGGAAGGCAGCCAGTTTTTGTTTTCCGCTTTGGCATTGAGCAGAGCCCGTCTCACGATGATTGCTCCGAGGGAATGCGCTGCAATGATGATCTTGTCATACCGCTGATCGATTGCCTGTCGTCTGTCAAATCCATACACACGCGGGTTGCATTTTACGAGCTCTTTCAGGCAGGAATAAAAGCGCAGGGCATTGTTGTTCGCCTGACCTTTCAGACTTTCATAGCCATAAAACACAATATCCGCCTCTCTGAAACGGTTTTCGCTGCGCAGCAATCTGGGGAAATCGTTCCAGGTATCGATGGCGCTTCCGTTAAACCCATGCACAAACACGACCAGGGTTTTCGGTGCATTCAAGGCAAAATAAGCGATCGTATTTTTGCCGTGGGAAAGTAGGATGGGTGGTGTGTGATTCATAAGTAGCTGTTTATAGTAGTCGCCTAATAGGCTGCAAAATACCAACACCAAAAGGAGAAAATCAACCGTATAAATACGGGATTTTCTCCTTGTTAATACCAACTCCAGTAATATCGCAATATTACATGGTTGAGAGTTTTGTAGGAAAGCTGGCTTTTATGCGCTTAATGCAGGTTCCGGCAATTAATAGGCAAAAAAGTAATTTCGCAATATTACGGAGAGTGAAATAGTATGTAGAACCCATCAGGTTAGTAGAAATCGCCTTTTTCAAGCTCTACATGGATTCTGGCATCCCGCAATATTACGGGATGACCAATCTCCCGGCCGACAGCGATGCAGCAGTTCCGTTCTCCAGCAGGCGATACGTATAGCATCCTGCTGCCAATGGCAGATCGATGGCTTCGTTGCCGGAAAGTGTTGCGCTATACACCAGTTGACCTGTTGTATTGAATACTTCCAGTTCCTTACCGGCCAGGTTGGCTTCTGTCTGGAACTGCACACGGCCATCCGTCACAGGGTTCGGGAAGAGCGTAACGGCGTCCTTGTCCAATTCTTCCAGTCCCACCGTTCCATCACCGCTGATGCCTACGTTGTCGAAACGCACATCGAGCCAGTTGTTGACCGTGCGGTAACGGAACGCGATGTAGCTATTGCCCGACTGTGCCGGCAGCGCGATCGGTTCCAGCAAACGCCAGGTATTGTCGTTGATATAGGCCAGCCCGCTGAACTCGTACAGAATATCGACCGAAGTCGCCAGATCTGGATCAGCGTTACCGTTGAGCAGGTAAATGAAAACCGTATCGCCGGCTTGCGGAACACCAAAGCCGCTGAAATAGTAGCGCAACGAATCGAGCATGCCACCACCGGAAATATCAAAAGCAGGAGAAACGAACCAGTCGTCCATCGGATCGGCACCGCCAACCGGGTAGTAATGTGTCAGCGCACTCGGGTCCGAAACAGCCTGAGCATTATCGAAATCCCATTCCTGGAACTGACTATCGACGCCTTTCCGGAATTGCTGCCAGCCGTTTTGCTGACCTGCGTTGTCGAATCCGGTTGTGTAAGGCAAAGAAACCTGCGCCGTTGCCGCGGAAAAAACCAGTAAACAAGGCGCTAATGCATGTAGTATTTTTTTCATAAGCGTGTTTTTCTGTAAGATGATCCAAATCGCCGGATAGTTGCTCGAAAGCTGAAAAACAGACAAAGAAGCGTGATTTAGTTAAAGAGTTGGTGGGTTGAGGAGTTAATGAGGTTCAGAGTTGAAGGGTTCGTGGGTTGATGAGTTACTGAGTTGTAGAGTCTGGCTGTCAATCGGACATAGATTGTTCATTTTAATGGTTTTATCCTATAAATTCTTATTATTGTTATCTATTCATTGACCTGATACATGGAAAACGACAAACGGCTTAAAAAAGCTCGACGACTTAAAAGAATTCGGCTCTGTAAACAAGTTAAAAATATAGTGGGAATAGTTCTGCTGCTGGCTGCTTTAGGTTTATTCCTGCTAGGGCATTACCAGATGATAGATAAAGTTGATCTGTCAGTCAACCTACAATCTTTTCTGACGACGCTTGCATTCACGGCCGGATTATTATGTGTTATCCCATTTCATCTTATTGGGCAGATTATCTATGATAATCGTGAGTACGATAAAAATAAAACGCTCGATGAATTGGTAGAAAAGATCCGTTATCGAGCGACGCTGTTTAACAACATAGCGATCATCATCTTCTTTTTCACATTGATCGTGATATTTTCCGGCTTTTATTTGCTGGTCCATGCCAATGATAACCCCAAAGATTTTACAGTCGGCCTAACAATCCGCATCGGCGTATCCGTTTTGCTCATCTTTTTAGTTCAGATACTGTTCAAAGTATTCAAGTACCTGTTGCGGGTAGCGGCGTTTTACCTTGCAAAAGCAGATGCTATCGAATACCATACCCTGAATTCGGGATCTGATCTCAAAGAGCTCATGGAGCTTTTCACCCCAACGGCGTATGATATCACGGACATGCAGCAAACATCTACGGCTGATAACCTGATCGAGGTAATCAAAGCTAAGTTTGGAAAATAAGGTTCTGATCAGGCGTTTGATTTCATCTCCAGTTTAAACTCCTCCAACAGCTGATAGAAGATTTTTACCGACAATGCGTGTTGCTCGGGGGTGATTTTATATTCGAGCACTTCTTCCCAGGTGATTTGTTGGGGATCAAAACCCAGGCTGTGGGCAACGATCATATTCACCCAACCGGCGGTGGATTCGTAATACCCTAACCTTTTTGCTGTCCAGTCGAAAAACGGGTCTGTTGTGTTCGGCACGCTGTAAGCTTTCAATTCGAGCAGCGCTGCATAATAGCCGGAAGTGTACAGATAAAGATTGTGGAGCGTATTTTCGCCCAGCCACATTGCAGGACGTGGCTCGATGCGCTTCAGGAGATCATAACATTCCAGTACCATAATCGTCGATTTAATTCATCACCCGTTTGTAATGCAAATACCCCGATTTGTTGCTCTTTGAGCGTAAGATCAGCAGGTCGCCGTCTAGTTCGAAGGTGTATTCCTCGTTGGTGGCACGTTCCTGGAACAAGGTGATGCGCAGTCGCTGACCGTCTGTCTGGTACGATCCGTTATAGGTCTGCAGGCGCACGCCGGTCCTGTCTTCGTGGAAAGTACCCGATTTCAGTCCGTTGCCGGAAGTGAACAGCAGGAAATTCTGCGACATCACTTTGAATGCTTCCTGCGCTTTTTTGTACAAGGAAACGGAATCGTCTTCCGGCCCGCGTAGCTGTCGCTTTTGATAGTTGGCTATAAAGATTTCGGGATGTTCGGCATCGAATACGATCGTTCCGTTCACATTGATCTTGTCGATCCGCCATTCGCCCACAAGCAGCGAATCGGCAGCCTGGGAAAACACGTTGTGGTGGAAGAAAAGGATGGTCAGAAAGGCAAAAAGGGTTCTCATGTTCGTTTCATTTCATCAATAGACTCAATCAGCGCGTTCGTATACATCGCAGGATTCATTTGCTCGCTGGTAATTCCGGTAGAGCAGTAGTTGACCTCCTTTGTAAAACCAGATAAACGCACCCGCCGGGTTAGGTTCGTAAGTAACCTCATCCGAAAGCTCGATGCGCAATTTGTGGTAATCGACCTCATAAATACCTTCCAGTCTTCGGGTGATCGGTGTTCCTTTCGGATTGTAGGTAACCACGTTTGCAACAATCTTTGCTTCCTCTTTGAATTCAATCGTATTCTCTTTCAGCGACGATAACAGCTGATTGATGTTGTTCATAATCCTGGTGGAATCGTCCTGCGACAGCTGCATTCCTTTCTGCGTATATACTGTGACCGAATCCCTGAAGGGTTTTGCACTGTCGGAAACATCAATCAGCACCTGATCTTCATACAGGTATTTTTTCAATTCCCACCGACCAATAAAAAAGTCGCTTCTATCACCCGGTCTGACGGGTTCTTTTTGTGCCGTTCCGCAGGAAATGCAGCAGAGAAGCAGGAAGATAAAGGGCAGGTTTTTCATGATCTTATTTCGTGACGCCTGGTGGTCAGTTACGAAGATAGGGAATTCCCTATAAACGCATTTTTGGGAAGGCAATGCACGTCGTTGTTCAGTAACTTTGTACCCATCTTTAGTTCAACGTAAAATCCCTCGGCCGTGGTTCCCGAAAACTTATTGAAGCAAATCGATTTTATCAAGGAAATTGACAAGCTCAAGTACATTCAGCGCAAAACAAAGCTCTTCAACAGCGACAGAAATGAAAATGACGCGGAGCACAGCTGGCATTTAGCCTTGATGGCCATCGTCTTGCTGGAACATTCCAACCAGACTGTCGACTTGCTGAAAGTGGTGAAGATGCTGCTCATCCACGACATCGTTGAGATAGATGCCGGTGATACGTTTATCTACGACACCCAGAAGAATCATTCGAACACGGATGAAGAACGACTGGCTGCCAACCGCATTTTCGGAATGCTTCCAACCGAACAGGCAGAAGAGCTGATCGCTATCTGGGAAGAATTCGAAGCCGGCCAGACTAATGAAGCCAAATTTGCCCGGTCAATGGATCGCTTAGAGCCTTTGCTGCAAAATACTTCCAACAACGGCGGAACCTGGAAAGAGTTTGGTGTCAACTTTGAGAAAGTCCATCAAAAAAAGAGCGTGATCAAAGAGGGCTCAGCCGCCATCTGGGATTTTGCCGAACAGCTGATCAACGAAAGCGTGGAGAAAGGGATTTTGAAGAAGGAGTGATCAGTTATAGAGGGCTTTGTTCATTGCTGAAACGGTTTGCTGTATAAGCAAAGATGGTAATCCTCAAGCGGTTAGTTGTTGTATAATTCCGATTACCGGTTCGGATGGGTGCTAAAGTTTTATAGAATCAGCTCAACAGCAGCTGTCGCCTACGCTCTATCCACCAGGTAATTCAGCTCAACGACGCCACAATCAAACTGTTTGGTTGTCAATAGGCTCAGCTTGATTTTGTCTTTGATATCCACAAACAACGGAATACCTTTCCCGAGAATAACAGGATTAACAAACAGCCAGTAACCGTCGATTAAATTCTCCTGCATCAGCGCATGTGTTGCCGTAGGACTGCCGAAAACCAGGATGTCTTCACCTGTTTCCTGTTTGAGTGCGTTGATATTGTCCGAAAGGTTGTCGCTGATAATGGTTACGTTATTCTGCCGATGATCGTCGGGATTCATTGTTTTGGATAAAACGATCTTGCGCACCTTGCTATACCACCTGGAATGTTCGATGTCGTGCTTGGTTGCTCCCGGTTTGTCTCCGGCTGTAGGCCAATAGCTTTCCATCATCTGGTAAGTGATCCGCCCGTATAACGCCGTGTCGCCCTCGCTTATTCGCTTACCGACATAATCGAAAATATCCTGGTTAACTTTAATCCAGTCCATTTCTCCGTTCGGTCCTGCCACAAAACCGTCAAGCGATACGTGCATAAATGAAATGACTTTTCTCATAGGTTTTCTTTTTTATCGGTCTGATTTCTTTGCAAAATCCCTTGTCAGGATTCTTTTAAAATGTCTTTGGCTGTCTGGCTTCCCAGTTGTTCGGCCAATCCGATCAGCAGTCCTTCCACGCCGCGGATGTAACAAAGCCGGTAAACATTCTCATAATTCACCACTTCTCCAACGACTTCGGCTCCGTGCTTCGCAAGCCTGGATAGCAATTCGTCGAGATGCTCAACCCGGAACATCACGCGGAGATAACCAAGAGCGTTTACCGGAGCGGTTCTGTGGTCTGCCACCGTTTGCGGGGTGAAGAATTGCGAAAGCTCTAATCGGCTGTGACCATCCGGAGTGACCATCATAGCAACCTCTACCGACTGATTTCCAAGTCCTGTTACACGTCCGGCCCATTCACCTTCCACCATTCCTCTTCCTTCGAGCGTTAGCCCGATTTCTGTGAAAAAGGAAATGGCTTTGTCGAGGGATTCTACTACGATGCCAACGTTGTTCATCTCCATTAATCTGCTTTTCACCATGATGCTGCTTTTAAAGTTCTTTTCCTGTCAAGACAACCGGAAATTTAGGCGAAAGTGGCGAATAATAAGTTGCTGTCGTTTGAGAGTATTAAAATAAATCAGCAGCTCGTCGACACTCGGAACTCACGCTCGTCCACGGCGGAAAAGAAAGAACGTCACGATCATCATTCTCGCTCTCAAAAAGAAAAGCCAGAAAAGAATGAGAAACAAAATGAGAATGAGGTACAAAAAGAAAACTGTTCTTTCGCCTAAGTTCGCGTATTTAAAGCATTTATTTTTGTCCGTCTTTGATAGTATTCATTGTGCAGATAGCAGATTCTTCCTCTAACAATTGCAGGATGTACACCTACTTTCTTGGAAAATTTCAATATAGCTTCATCAGAAAAGTTATATGAGTAATAAAAGTCATTCCATTCAGTTTCGGGAATCAGGTTCGTAGTAGCAAATTTATCAGCTTCGGCTTCCTCTTTAACCAAATCTAAAGGTTTGTCGTCTGAATAGAAACCATCCTTATATAGGTTATCCTGAGTCAGGTGTAAAAAGACATGACCCAGCTCGTGCATCAAGGTATAAGCGAAATTGTCCAGCCTCTTATACTTTAGGGTAAGGCATATAGCGGGGGCATCGCCAATTCTGAATGTCTTCCCATCAACCGGAGTTTGTGCTGGTCTATCCAATACCGCAAATTTAATTCCATACTTAGATAGCACTTTACCAGTGTTTTCCAGTGTTTTGATATTCTTTTTGAAAATTGAATTCAATTCAGAAACAAGACTGTCCCTATTTGATGGGTCAAAAGACTCCTTTACTTTTACTTCACTTGCTGTCTTGTAAGCCAATACCTCCCAGCCCAATACATTCTGACGCTCTTCTGTAAAAGCTGCTGATTTTCTATATCGCACAGGATTAAACTCAGAAACTCGTTGCTCTAAAGCTTCGAAGTTCGTAACACCATATAAACTATTGATAATCTCTACGTTCTCTGCAATATCCTCACCTAGCACTCCTTGATTTTTGAAATATTTTAAGGGTATAAGGCTCATGTATGAGTTCCAATCCTGTATTGATCGGGTCTTCCTAATCGTATTATGGTCGTTTCTAACCTGCTCAAGTTGATATTCCATCTGTAATTTCAACCAATCAGAAGCGTTTCCAATTCCAATAGCTTCCAACGATACGGCAATTGAGACATTAATATTCTTTTTTCCGTTAAGGATATCGTTAAGATGAGAGTGTGCTATTCCAAGAATTGATGCTATCTCACGTTGAGAAATTCCGCGATCCAACAATTTCAATTTTTGATTAAGGAGAACCCCAGGATGGGAAACTTGTGATTTTATAATCTTGTTTTCCATAATTGTGGCAAATTTAGTAAAAGTTTAATACGTGCAACAAAATAGAATCGCCTAGGTTTCTGTACGAAATGTAGTGATATTATTTATGGTAAGCAACTTTTTAACATGTCAAACGTTTGTTGATATACGATGAATATTCAATGCTCAAAGTTGAATATTAATTATTGATATATAAAAATAGAACATTGTTGTTTGAATTATAAAAATAATATACCTTTGTTCTAGGACGCGTATTGTTCTCTACTGCTTCTTAAAACCAAACGGTAGCTATTACTAATTAATACCAAATATTTATGACTCCAAATGAGGTCAAACTTTGTAGCAGTGGTGTATGCATCAGTGCAAAAGGAAAAAACGGAGAAGTTCTGTTGAGTGTTGTGTGTATTTCGATACTACTTGTTACACTGTACAGAATACTTCGCTAACTCAAATGTTGAATTATTAAAATAAAATAGGGATAAAAAAAGTCGAACCTCTTTAGAAATCCGACCAATCAATAAACAATACTGTAGGAGGTATTATTATCCGAAATGGGGGTTATCACCCTAAATTCTTAGCTAAGATAGGAAAAGTTGGATGGATTGCAAGTAATAAGGGTAAGAAATTAGATGAAAACGTCTGTGGCATAGACGAAAACTGGAAGCGTTGCCGAATTGACATGTGGTCAAACTCAATACGTCGGAAATTGAGTAATTGAATTTTTTACATTAATACTTTGTACCATGTACTTAAACAAATACATAATCCAAAAATCCAGCAATGGTCAGTTTTACTTCGTTCTTACTGCGAAAAACGGAGAGGTTATACTAACAAGCGAAATGTATACAACGAAACAGAATTGCTTGAACGGCATTGAATCTGTGAAAACGCACTCGCCATACGATAGATATTACGATCGTAAAACAGCAACAAACGGCAAGTACTATTTCACACTGCATTCATCAAACGGTCAAGTTATTGGTGTTAGTCAGATGTATGTATCTGCACAAGGAAGAGATAACGGGATTGCTTCCGTGAAGGAAAATGGACCAAATTCTTCCGTAGTAGATAGAAGTAACCAAGCAGCTTAATTTATTAATTCTAATATTAGAAATCATGCCAATTAAACCAGGTCCAAAAAGGACAAACAAAGATGGGACACCGGACAAAAGACAACGTACAGTGGATCCCAAACACAATCCTCCTTTAAAAAAACACAAACATACGAAAGGGGACTAACGTTGTCCGATAAGTTAAGAATCGCCAAAAAAGAGGATGGAAGCTATTTGTTTTCATCCTTTTTTGTACTTATAACTTAATTCTGTCCCCATATTTCGTCACTACTTCTATAAGTTGAATCCGTACCTAGATCACAAACCCACTAAAAACAAAAGACCCACCATTTCTGATGAGTCTTGTTCGTGATCCCGAGAGGATTCGAACCTCCAACCAACGGAACCGGAATCCGTCATTCTATCCAATTGAACTACGGGACCAAAAAACGCCCGGTGAAAACCGAACAAGGGCCAAATTTACAGGTTTTTTCCACCACCCGACGGATTTTTCCAATAATTTTGATCTGGCTTCGTTTTACATATCAAACTGATTTCATGCTGCGTTTACTTGCTTTCCTGGCACTGCTCCTTCCCTTCGCTTCCAATGCCCAGATCGGCATGGGGCAATGGCGTATGCACATCCCCGCATCCGAGGCGATCGACGTGGCTGCAGGCAACGGACTGGTCATGACAGCGCTCACCAGCGGCGTGCTCGAATACGACATTGCAGCGGGTGAAAACCGCATACTGAACAACCTCAACGCACTTTCCGATATCGACGTTACCTGCATCGTTTACGAGCCGCAGACGCATTCCTTTTTCATCGGCTACGAGAACGGGAACATCGATCGCTACACGTCGTCATCGTCCATTATCAACATTCCGGCGATCAAGCTGGCAGCCATTACCGGCAGCAAGCGCATCAATAAAATGATCGCAGCTAACGGCAAAATCTACGTGGCCTGCGGTTTCGGCGTCGTGATCCTCGATCCGGCCAACAGCGAAGTAGACGATACCTGGTACCCGACAAACGGGCTATTATCCGTCAACGACCTCACGTTTCGCAACGATTCCGTTTACGTACTGACCGATCAGCGGCTCTACCGCGGGAATGTCAACAACGCCTTCCTGATTGACCCGACGCAATGGACCATCGATAACCGATTGCCTGTTCCAACGGGAGGATCTTACAGTGATATCGGGGTAAAAAACAACGAAATCTATTTCTCGTACCTAGACGACGCCAACGGCGGTGATAGTGTTTTCCACCTCACAGCTACTGGAATCGAGAGCTTTATCGCCAACGGATTCGAGGTGAAACGGTTTGAAATCCAGGATGGCCTGTTTTATGTTTATTACGAAGACAAAATGGTGGCTTTTAACCAGGATTTGTCGGTGAATTTCGGTGTCGAGTATCACAATCTGGTGGCTGCTCCAAAGCGCGTCGTTGCGTACGACGGTTTATATTGGGTGGCGGATCACAAATACGGACTGATCCGTTTCCAGGGGCCTATGCTTTTCAGCTTCATCCAACGTGAAGGTCCGCCGAAAAACGAATTCTTCTCCCTGAGCGGCGCCAAAGATAAAATCCTCGTGACCGGCGGTTCCATCGACCGCGTGGTGTTTAAATACAGCAGCGCCGGGGCTTACACCTTCCTCGATGAAAGCTGGACACTCTATGATCGCTCTAACCAGACCAACTGGACGGACGATATGTGGGACATCGGCTCGGCGGCGGTTTATTCGGAAAACCTCGACCAGATGGCACTCGGGTGCTACTGTCCGGAAGGTGTAGCGCTGGTAAACGGCACCCAGGTTTCTCAGGTCTACAATCCCGATAATTCCCTGCTCGAGGCAACAACACTCGGCAACGGCAACGTCTGCGTTTCCAACATGGAATATGATGAAGAAGGCAATCTCTGGCTGCTGAACTGCTATTCCAACAAGCCGTTGAAGGTATTGCTGGCTGATGGCACCTGGAAAGCATTCGAAACCGGTACGCCGACCAAAGCCAAGTTCACTTCGAAGATCGTCATCGACGGCAACGGCAACAAATGGTTCGGGGTCTACACCGTTGGTATGGTGGGCTATAACGACAACGATACGCCAGAGAACCCGAACGACGATACCTACAAGCTGCTCACCGACCAGCAAGGCCAGGGAAGCCTGCCTTCGAGCAACGTAACGGCTATTGCTGTCGACCGCGACAACGAGATCTGGATCGGTACAGAAGCCGGTTTTGCCGTACTTTACAACAGCGAAGGGATTTTCACCTCGTCCAGCTACGACGCTTCACGCATCCTGATCGATTTCGAAGGCAACATCGAAAACCTCCTCGGCGATACGTACATCACCGACATCGAGATCGATGGCGGTAACCGCAAATGGATCGCTACGGCCAGCTCGGGCATCTTCCTGCTTTCTGCCGATGGTCAGGAAGTACTGGCGCAATACACCAAGGAAAACAGTCAGCTGATCTCCAACAACATCATGGACATGAAGTTCAACGATATCAGCGGTGAGCTGTTCATCGTAACCGACGAAGGACTCGTTTCCTTCCGTACCGATGCTTCCGAAGAAGATCTTGAATATGCCACCACAACCGTTTTCCCGAATCCTGTAAAGCCGGATTACTTCGGACCGATCACGATCCAGGGCATCCGCTATGATTCGGATGTAAAAATCACCGATGCAGCCGGAAACCTGGTGTATCAAACCACTTCCAATGGCGGAACGGCTACCTGGAACGGTAAGCGCCTCACCGGCGAAGATGTTGCTTCGGGCGTGTACCTGATCTGGACGGCCACCAACGAAGGGAAAGGCCGTAAAGTGGGCAAAGTGGTCGTGATCCGTTGATATGAAAACCATTGAGCAGGGCATCCTCGTTCACCGCGCACCGTATTCCGAAACCAGTTTGCTTGTAACGCTGCTCACCCGTGAGCATGGCCTGGCTACGTTCCTGTTCCAGGGCGGTAAAAAGAAGAAAGGAAACATCCTCTTTCCTCTCGCACAAATCGAATTTTCCTATTACAAACGGCTCGACAGCTCTTTGGGGAAAATCAGCGAAGTCAATCTTTCGGTCGTTAGTCAGCATATTCCCTTCGATCCCGTCAAATCCAGCATCGCTTTTTTCATGGCGGAGCTCATCCATTTGCTGATCAAACCCGGCCATCCCGAAAAGGCGCTTTTCCGGCAATTGGAACAGGAAATCCGCTGGCTGGATGCTTCCGACGAGCTGACGAATTATCCTATATGGCTGTTCGGTCTGTTCAGTCGTGAATGCGGGATTGCTCCTTCTGTTGAGGCAGTTCATCCGACCGTTTTCGACCTCGCTGGCGGCAAGCTTTCCACTGTCAGACCTATACATCCGCAGTATGTGGAAGGTGAATGGGTGCATTGGCTGGAAACGGCCTTGCAGGAAGAAAAAGCTGTTTTCCTGGCGATGGCTATTCCGCGGGAAGAGCGTTTGAAGTGTTTCGATGCGTGGATCGCTTATTTCCAGAATCATTTGCCCGGTTTGCGCGACTTCAAATCGGTACCGGTGATCCGGGAATACCTTTCTTAATCAGCCGGTGATTTCGCAATATTACGGGAAGAGCTATTAAAGTGTTTTAGGTGTGGAAAGCTTATTTCCGCAGCCTTGATGGTGATTCAGGGAATATCTTTCATGATCCGAGCTTCCAGTAATCCCGCAATATTACGGAGAGAGCCTGTTTTGAAGGACTTCGACCAATTCAGCCTCAGAAGAACGCTCTAAAGTAATGGAAGGCTCGACACCTCTCGAACGCATATACTTCGCCGTTGTCGTTCCCCAGGCTACAATTGTACAATCAGCCGGAAAAGCATTCTCCAGCAGGAAAGCTTCCACATTGCTCGGACTGGTAAATACATACAGATCGTGTTGCTCAACCACCTCACGGACCAATAAGGTATCGTAACAATAAACGATTTCTTTCTGTGTATCGGGAACGGCGCTCGCAACGGTTTTCTGTGAACGCAGCGATACCGGAAAAAGCACGCGTCGATCGCCCAGCCAATTACTGAAATCCTGGCCAACCTGTTCGGGTTTTCCGGAATATTCACCTATAAATTTAATAGAACTAATTAGGTCGTTTAAATAATTTGCCGTTTCTTGCCCTATGACAGCATAATCAAATGACTGATAATTTTTTACCTGACTAATAAAATAATTGAAAGATCGTTTGCTTGATATAAACACAACGTCAAATGGATGACGAATTTCGAACAAAACAGCTTTGAAGGAAATCAGCGATTTTGAAGTCAGCTCAATGGCATGTTGCTGACAAAATTGCTGCAACGTCTCGCCGGCTTCACCGGAGAAAAAGAGCTTACGCTTCGTCGTCGTTTTCATCGTCACGGGTAATGGTTTCAATTACCGTATCGATCATTTCGGTCTCGTTCACATCGAAATCTTCGAAGGTGAACAGCGACATATAATCATCCGCAGCAGGTGCATAAGCAACGTGTACGGTTCCATTTTCAGCGCAATAAACACCCAATGGCAGCTGGCAACCACCATCGAGGCGATTCAGCACACCGCGCTCGATCGCAATGCGTTTTTGCACTTCCGGGTGATTGATCTGCCCGATAAAATCGGCCAGCTCCTGCTCACCGGCACGGGTCTGTAAAGCGAGAACACCTTGTGCAGGTGCGGGAACGAATTCTTCCGGATCAAGCACTTCTACATGCGCCCCGGAAAGATCTAACTGCAAACGGTCCAGTCCGGCTTTCGCCAGTAGAATAGCGTCGTATTCACCGTCGAGCAGTTTTTGAAGCCGTGTTGGTACGTTTCCACGCAAATCGCGGATCTCCGCATCCTCGCGATGAAAGCCTACGAGGGCTTTCCGTCGGGCCGATGAAGTTCCCACAACAGCGCCTTTTTTCAAGTTCCATTCCTGTGACGTATCGACAGCACGGGGGTGAATCAGCAGCACATCGGAAGGATTTTCGCGTTCGGAAACGGCAGCGATCATCAATCCATCCGGTGGTGTTGTTTCCAGGTCCTTGTGTGAATGCACCGCCAAATCGATGGTTTTCGCCAGTAGCGCTTCTTCGATCTCTTTGGTGAAGAAGCCTTTTCCTTCGAGCTTATCGAAGCCCAGGTGCTGGATCTGATCGCCTTTGGTTTTGATAATGGTAATGGTAACCTGTGCACCGAGCTCCTCGAGCTGGCGTTTTACGTGATTGGCCTGCCACAAAGCGAGGTCGCTGCCGCGCGAGCCAATGCGGATCGTAATCATATTATTTTCAGGATTTGATGAGGATTTCCCGGGCCATTTTCATCGGCATGCTCATGTACTTCTTTTCCATGTAGCCAACAATTTTCTCCAGTACTTCCCGTGAATTGTCGTCGAGACTTTGCAGCTCGGATTTAAACACATCGTTGAATGCCGTTGCGCGGATATCTTTCACCATCTGCGGCACCGGGCGCATAGCGAGCTCTACCTGGCGGATCTTTGCAATCTTATGGAACGCTTCCACACCTTCGGCAATAATGGCTTCTACGTGTGTTACTTCCTGCGAACGCTCTTCCAGGTGGCTATCGGAAATAGCCTGCAGCACGTTGATGGAAATCGGACGTGTCGGGAAAGAAGTGTGCACCAGTGGCTCGATATCGTTTGGCAATGCCAGGTCGATGGTCACTTTCGGAACGGTTTCGCCTTGCAGCAAGTGTTCGTACAAAGCTTCCGTGATGATCGTATTTTCAGCTCCCGTGCAGGTTACGAGCACATCGAAACCATCGGTAAAATTTGGCAATTCTTCCAGCGGGAAGGCTTTGCCACCCAGCTCATGGGCCAGATCTTCCGCTTTGGAAAGTGTGCGGTTGAACACCACGAACTGCGACATGCCGTGTTTTTTCAGGAAGCGGCACATGGCGGTATTCGTAACGCCGGCGCCAACTACCAGTACACGTGCATTGGCAGGAACGTCCATGCCCTGCAAGCGCTGGTAAGCGATGGAAACCACGGAAACCGGTTTCAGGGAAATTTTTGTCTCGGTGTAAACGCGCTTGGCTGTCTGGATCGTGTGCTGGATCAACAGGCGGATAAAATCGCCTGAAAGACCGAGCTTGTGGCACAAATCGTAAGCCTGGCGCACCTGCGTAATGATCTCACGCTCGCCGATCACCAGTGAATCGATTGATGAAGCCACACGCAAAATGTGGTCAACGGCATCGGTTCCGGAAACGATCGTAGCGTGGGACGCGAAAAAATGCACCGTCTCAGTGTCCATCTCAGGATACAGCTGAGCGAAGAATGCATGCAGGAAATCATCGGAAGCCACCTGTTTGCCAACCAGCAGAAATTCTACGCGGTTGCAGGTAGAAAGGAACAACACCTCTTCCAGCTCCAGCGCTTCTTTCAGTGTACTGAAGCGTTGCTGCTGACGGTCTGCCTCTATGTGCAGACGACCAATCTGGGAAACATCCAGGTTGCGGTGAGTAAAAGCGATCGTGTGAAAATGTGAATACACGCTGAAATCCCTCTCTTGCTTGATTTTTTACAAAATTCGCTAACGAAACGCATTGGTTTGTCAGAATAATGTCAGAGCAGGTAATTTAGAATCGTTATAAACAAGTAATTAACAATTGATGTTGGATTTTTAATGTTGGATGTTTGATGAAGGTGCTGGAAATCATTCACAATCAAACATCCAAAATCAAATAGCTTATCTTTTGCCTTTTCGGTCCATATCGTAGATCATTCCATCGGAAAGCCCGATTTTAGGCACATACAGCTCCCGGCATTTTAGCTCTTTCATACAGAACGTGAAGATTTCGAGAGCCGGAACGATGACATCGGCGCGATCGGGTTTGAGCTGGTAAAGGTCCATACGCTGTACTACGGTAAGTGGCGAAAGGGCTTTGTGAAGCTGTTTCATTTCGGACAAACGGACCGGTGATTTTTCCTTAACACCGAGTATTTTGTGGATTTTATTGATGTTTCCGCCCGTTGCGTAGATCGTATGCGGGTCTGTTTCGACATTTTCTGCGATCCAGGTTTTCACCGCCTGCCAGTCTTTTTTGGTTACTTTGCCTTTCAGAATTCGCAGCGTTCCGATATCGAACGAATGGGCTGCCACGCGTTTTCCGTGCTCAAATACGTTGATTTCCGTCGAGCCACCTCCCACATCGATCACCAGGTAGGATTTTTCCGAAGCAATATCGAGCAGGTTGAATGTCCCGAAGATCAACCGGGCTTCTTCATCACCTGAAATGATTTCGATATCGATTCCCGTTGCTTCACGGATAGAAGCCAGTACGGCCTCACCGTTTTCGGCGTCGCGCATGGCAGATGTAGCGCAGGCCCGCAATTTCGACACCTGGAAAATCTCTGAAATGAGCTTGAACGCGCTGATGGTCTTGACAAACGCGGTTTCTTTCGCCGGACTGATACGCCCGCTTTCGAACACCTCATCACCAAGTCGCAGCGGCAAACGGGTATAGGAGATTTTCTTCACAAACGGATGTCCTTCGTCCGAAGCAATTCCGCCGATCAGCAGACGTGCCGCGTTCGATCCTATATCAATGGCTGCGTATTTCTTTTCCATGGTCACTCTGAGCGACCTAAATTACAAATTCCGCGTATTCATGGGCATGACAGGCGTCATAAAAAATGCCATTCATCCACGCAGGCAGACAACTGTCATTTTACAGCTTGTTTGTTCAGACTAGTTCTTCGTGATGACCAGCTTTTCCGACCAGCGCTGCGTTCCCGAAAGCACCGCGACCTGGTAAAACCCGGCGGGAAGGTCCAGCGAAAGATCTTCGGTCACTGTTTGCTCCTGAACGACCAGACCGGAATAATTGCTCACCATAACGTGGAATTCCTGCGTTCCGCCATGCAAAGGCAGTTGTAACACCGCTACATTGTTCGACGGATTCGGAGCGAGCACGATCCCGGTCAGTGTGGTGTTCACTTCCACAGCAACAAAGCCCAGCTCGGTCATTTTTCCGTTTACATCAACCTGCGAAAGGCGGTAATAACTCACGCCGCTGATCGGATCGCTGTCTTCGACCGTGTAAAATTGCTTAAAGGTGCTGTTGCCGGCTCCTTCGACTTCCAGGAAGGGCTCGAAGGTCTCACCATTTGCAGAACGTTCAACAATGAACTTCTCATTTTCGCGCTCGGCAGCAGTAATCCAGCTTACCTGCACATTTCCGTCCGTAACCAGCGCTTCAAAACGAAGCAGCTCAACAGGAAGGATAGCGGCGTTGATACAGTTGACCGTTATTCCTCCTGAAACATATTGGTAGGTTGTGAACGTAGATGGCAGACAGCTGCCGCATTTGAACGCATTTCCCGTGAGCTGGCAATCGCAGCTGGCAATCAGGTTTCCACTGAGATCGTAAAAAGTAACCGTTTGCAGGTGATTTCCCGGATTTCCATTCTGGAAGCCGGGACAGGGCTGTGCAAACGCCGTTAGGGAAAAGAAAAAACAGGCGAAAAAGCCTAGTAAAGGTGGTATTTTAGTCATTCGAGTTTTGCGGATTAAGTTTCTTAGTTATTGAAAAACAGCCGCAAATATAACTTACTTATTCGTTTCAAAAGAAGAGGACCATTCCTCTTTAACTAAAAAAACCGATTCTGTTAAGGCAGACCGGTTATGAGTAAGAATTGTAAAAAATGCCATTCACCCGCCGGAGCGAACAAATGGCATTCCTGGTTTATGTCAAAAAGTATTACTGAACGATCACTTTCTTCGTAATCAGGGTGTTTTCACCCATCAGACGAACAAAATAGATGCCTTTCGCCAGTGTGCTTACTTCGATTTGCTCGTTGAAGCCGCCTCCGGAAAGTACGCGTGTGCTTACTACTTTTCCATCGTCAGACAACAGTGTCAATTGTGTCAGCGCTTCATCGCCGTCGTAGCTTACGGCAATCACATCATGGGCCGGGTTCGGCATGATCACGAGATTATCCAGCTCGTTTTCGTCTACAGTAAGGCACTCGCCTACCACAATACTTTGGATAGAAGTTGCCGAACAGCCGTTTCCGTCTTCGTATGCATAGGTCACATCGTGTGCGCCAAGACCTGCTGTAGCAGGATCGAATGACGTACCGCTAACACCTGTTCCGGTAAAAGAACCGCCAGCCGGTGTTGCATCCAGGGGTGATAGCCGCATCGTAAATGCACAGATCGTCTACCTGATCGAATACGATAGAAGGTGTTGGATTTACTGTGATATCAGAGCTGGCTTCGCCTTCGCAGCCATTTCCGTCAACATATGTATACGTAATCGTGTACGTTCCAGCACCAACAGTTGGGTCGAAGCTGTTACCCGTTGTACCTGTTCCGTCATACGATCCGCCCGCAGGAGATCCCGCAGGAAGTGTTACCGCAGAAGCGTCTTCGCACACAGCATCGATCGGTCCGAAGGTCACAGTTGGGTTTGTGAAGATGTTCACTGTAGCCGATCCTGTTCCGGCTGCAGAACAGCCACCGCCAGATACGGTTGTTACAGTATAGGTTCCGCTGGCAGATGCATTGATCGTGAACGGAGAAGTAGCCTGAGCCGTTACGTTGGTGTTGTTAGTTCCGTCTGTGTACGCGAAATCCCATGGTCCTGTACCTGTCAGGGTTACAGTTACCGGAACGGTTCCTGTGCCGCATATCTGGCCGCCGCCTGAAACGGTAGCAGAAGGTGTCGGGTTGATGGTAACGCTCACGGTTTCATCATCCATCGGACAAGCGCCTGAAGCTGCAATCGTGTTGGTAACGGAGTACGTACCCGCTGTGCTGGCAGAAAGATCGATAGCCCCTGTTGCAGCGTTGATCACCAGGCCGGTAGTCGAAGAGAATGTTCCGGCACTTGCTCCTGCCCCGAAGGAAGGAGATGGATCGGCATCAGCAGAACAATAAGTCGCTGAGCTGTAGTTGAAGGTTGCATCCGGCGCAGCCGTAATGGTCACGTTCTGGCTGGATGTTCCCGGACAAGTTCCGGCAGTTGTGTAGGTAACGGAATACGTTCCGTCGGCAGAAGCCGTCATATCGATCTCACCCGTTGCGGCGTTGATCACCAGGCCTGCAGTCGATGAGAACGATCCTCCGCTGGTAACAACTGTTGGTGTTTCGTTGCCGCCACCTGTGCAGAGTGTATTCGAAGAGTAGTTGAAGCCTGCGTTTTCGAGCGGTGTAACGGTTACGGTAACCTGATCGGTATTCTGACAGCCTGTTGCGGTTGTTGTTCCGGTTACCGTGTAAGTAGTCGTTGATCCCGGAGAAGGTGAATGAGTTGCTCCTGCTCCCAGACCGTTGTTCCAGCTGTACGTATCTCCTCCTGTTGCTGTGAGCGTTGTAGAAGCGCCCTGGCAGATCGAAACATCCGATCCGGCGCCAATGGTAGGCAATGCATTCACAGTTACCGGCATATCGGCAAAATCAGGACAAGACGACCAGAAACCGCCGTTGGTAACCAGTGTAGGTGTTTTCGCTCCGACAGTAGGATACGTGTAATTGTGCGAAGTTGCCCAGATCACAGACGTCGGCACACTTGGGTCCATTACCCACGCAAAAGTGGAATCGGCCGTTGCTTCACCGAAGTGCAGGTTAAAGCGCTGGTAGTTGTACATGCGGTTGGCAAGATTGCCTGTTGGCGTTGTGGTGTTGGTATAAGCCACCGATTCGCCCAGGCAGGAGCTGGCGTCTGAAACCGTAAACGATGTGTTGATCGTGTACGAAACGATAGGTGAAATCAACGCATCAAACTGCGACGTCCCATCAGGAAACTCGTCCGGGTCGCCTGTAGTCAGCGTAGTCGTACTTACCCATGCATCGCTGGAATTGATATAGTACGATGATTTGTAGCGCGTGAAATCCTCGTCGTAAGACTGGCTCGGAACCCAGTCAGTGGTCCAGAAGCGTGCTACACCTCCGGCCGAGGTTACATCCAGTACAAGTGCATAATTGCCGGTTACTGTTACCGGGGCGCTTAATACTACGCGGCGGTAGCCATCGATGTTGTTACCGGTTACAGCCAATGTTCCGCTGCCCAGCAGTGTGGTCGGGTTATTACTCGCGTCCACATTGTAAACGGACGCTCTTACGGTAATCGAAGGATTTCCTGCGCCAGAGCTGGTGCTTCTTCCTCCGTAGAACTCCACAGCACTGATGGTATGGCTGGTAGAGTTCAAAAAGGTTTGCGATACGGCTTCGTTATCAGCTTGCCAGACAGCAAAAACGTAAAAGGCGCTGGTCCCCAACAACTGTTCTTTGACCTGCGCATAGCGAAGTGTATCGGCACAAACCACTGTTTTGGTCATTTCGGAGCTTGCGGGAGCTTTTGTGTCCAGGGAGCCTGTGGCCAGTACCGGACGTTTTTGGGGATTTGCCTGATGTTCGAAATTGGAAGTCAGGGAGTTGGCTGATTGTTGCCCGGTATTGGTCTGTGCCAATGCCGTGACGCTGCCAAAAAGCGTGTAGCAACACGCCATTAGAATGCGTTTTTTCATAGTGAGGGTATCAATTAATGTTTAGTAAATCAGACCCTCAAATTAAACATTTCGTTGCTTCAGCATGAAGTTTTTAACAGCGGATTTCCCTTGTATCTGAAGAGTTTAACAACTAAAACGATATTGCCGCAAACAAAAAACCGCCGGCAGATACGCGATCTGCCGGCGGCTTGAATGTATTAATAAGCTGTTGCGATTATTGCTTTACTATTTTGCGCACCACTGTACCGTTGGCAGTAGCCAGACGGATAAAGTAAACGCCTTTCGCAGCTGCATTCAGATCGATTTTCTCAGATACTCCTGTACCAGCTTCCACGAGGCGTGTTGTGAACAGCTTGCCATCGTTGGTTACAACTGTCAGCTCAACAGCTGATTCCGTTGTGAAGGATACCGTTACTTCGCTTGTTGCCGGGTTCGGGAATACTGTCAGGTCGCTGAATACCGATTCGTCCAGACCAAGGCAGTCTTCTACTGTCACTGTAAGCGTTGTTACGTCTGCACACTGACCAGCAGTTGGCGTGAACGTATACGTGCTTGTTCCTACTGTTGACGTGCTGATCGTTGCTGGTGCCCATGTTCCCGGGATACCGTTGTTGGAGGTTGCAGGAAGCGCAGGAGCTGCATCGTTCTGGCACAGATCAGGAATTGCTGTAAACGCAGGTGTTACCGGATCATTGATGGTAATCGTCGTTGTGGCAGTGTTCGCGCACTGACCAGCACCAGGTGTGAAGGTATATGTTGTTGTAGCCGTATTGTTGATCGCTGGCGACCATGTTCCTGTTACACCGTTGGTAGAAGTTGTTGCAAGTGCAGGGATCGTCGCTCCTTCACAGTAAGATGGCACAGCATTGAACGTTGGCGTTACCGGTGTATTCACGGTTACAGTGAGCGTAGCTGTTGAAGCACACTCGCCGTTAGCAGGTGTAAACGTATAAGTCGTTGTAGCTGTATTGTTAATAGCCGGTGACCATGTTCCGGCTATGCCGTTATTGGATGTTGCAGGCAATGTCAAAGCATCACCCTGGCAGATCGGTGCAATAGCGTTGAAATCCGGTGCAGCAACCGGTTCGATCACAACTGTCTGTGTTGCACTTGCAGCAGCACAGCTTCCGGAAGCAGCAATACCGTTTGTGATGACATAAGTTCCAGGCGTGCTTGCAGAAAGATCGATCTCACCTGTCGAAGCGTTGATCACCAGACCTGTAGTAGAGCTGAATGTACCGGCACTTGCTCCTGCTCCGAATGAAGGAGTTGGATCAGTTTCGCTCATACAGTAAGTAGATACTGCATAGCTGAAGGATGCATCCGGTGCGGATGTTACTACCACTGTATGGGAAGCAGTTCCCGCGCAGCTGCCGGCTGTTGTATAGGTTACGTTGTATGTTCCTTCGGCGCTGGTTGCGATATCGATCTCACCTGTTGAAGCGTTGATGGCCAGTCCTGCTGGTGTAGAGGAATAAGTTCCCCCAGCTGTCGTAGCTGTTGCTGTTACCGCGGAACCGGAAGTACAAAGCGTATAAGACGGGTAGCTGAAAGATGCATCTTCAGCCGGTGTTACGGTTACGGAAACGGTATTGGAAACACCGGATGTGCAGCCGTTTTCAGTCACGGTTACTGTATAGTCTCCCGATACGGTTGGCGTGATGCTTGCGGAAGAAGGCCCGTTAGACCAGGTATTTCCGGAAGCTGCTGAAGAAGTCAGTGTAGCTGGTGCGTTCGCACAATAGGTCAATGGACCGGCCGGTGAAATGGTTGGTGTAGCCGGAACAGGATTAATCACAATTGTTTGCGTAGCGGATTCGCCGCAAACAGATGCTAATCCTGATGAAACATCAAGTGTTACGGTATATGTTCCGGCAGCCGGATACGTATACGTAGTTGTAGAACCTACGACGTTAGCAACGCCGTTGCCCATATCCCATGTATAGGTTGAGTCAGCCGGCACAGCCCCGGGCAGGAAATGGTTCAGGAACACATTCCCGTTGTTCATTCTGCTGGAAAGTACACCTGCTGGCGTGGTCGTGCTGGTAAATACAACAGCTTCACCCAGACACGCCGGGCTTGTTGCTGCTGTGAATCCCGCCGTGATCGGATACGAAACGATCGGTCCGATAATACCTTCCCAATCCTGGGCATTACCTGTAGCTGCAAGAATGCTCACCCAGCTGCCTGCCAATGCAGTTGCAGTAATACGGGCAAGGTCCTCATCTTGTGTCTGACCTACAGTTTGGTTGTTGCGGTACATCGCAAGCTGGCCGTTAGGCGTAGCCACGTCGATTACGATCGCATAATCACTGTTTACAGCAATCGGTGAAGCAAAGTTCACATAGGTGAAAGCGTAAGAAGCCGTGTTGGTCATGGTAACTGCAGCTGTTCCCAATTGGGTAATCGGTGTTTTGTTGGCATCAACTGTATAAATCGAAGCATTCACCGTGATCACAGCTGGTCCGCCGCTTGCCGTATAAACAGCTCCTACGAACTCCACACCATTGATGTTCATGTCGCCGTTGTTGAGGTAAGTCTGTGAGAGTCTGTAGCCCTGTGCCTGTGAAAGCAGGGTTCCACCAAACTGACCGGCGCCGGTACCACCACCGATGATCGCCTGTTTAAAATAAGTATAAGAAATGGTGTCAACGCAAGTAGTGGTCTTGACCTGGGATGTAGATTGATACAGGTTTTTTGTTACACTCGGTTGAGCAATCAGATTGGCAGGTACATCCTGCACAATTGTTTCTTGGGCTTGTAAGCTGATCGATAATAGCGAAAGAGAACAAACCAGAAAAAGCTTCTGTTTCATAGCAGATTAAATTTGTTAATAGTTAATACTAAACAAACTTCCGCCCGAAGAGGATTTGAGGGGGAGGGGGTTTCATTTAGCACCCCAAAAATAAACTTTTTTTGAAACTAATGTGAATTTTAGTAGGAACGTGTTCGATTTAGTCGGTCTGACCCGACTTTTGTGAATTAAAATTCCAATAAAAAAGCCGGCTGCGTAATGAGCCGGCTTCCAAGTAGTTTCAAAATTTATCTCAAACTTTTTCGACCAGAATGCGGGTGTCGCCCTCATTCACCAGATCGATCAGCTGGGCATTGGTGTCCGGATTCCCGAAAAGAATATCTGTTGCCAGTACCTCATCGCTCACAAATGATTTGTTGGCAGCGATGGCCTGCTGGATCTCAGCCGATGTTTCCAGTGTCAGACGGATGCGGTCGGTTACTTCAAATCCGGCGTCTTTGCGGATGTTCTGAACGCGGTTCACCAGCTCGCGGGCAATTCCTTCGTTGCGCAGCTCATCCGTGATAGAGGTGTCGAGCGCTACGGTCAAGCCGCTTTCAGAAGCAACGGTGAGACCCGGAATGTCTTCGGCACGGATCTCGAAATCTTCCAGTGTCAATTCAACAGCCGTTCCTTCGATGTTGCCATTCCAGCCACCTGATGCTTCGATAGCCGCAATGGTTTCCTGGTCGAAAGCAGCTGTCATGGCCGCAATCGCTTTCATCTGCTTGCCGTATTTCGGACCGATGGTCTTGAAGTTCGGCTTGATGGACTTAACGAACATGGCATTGCCGGCATCGAGCAGCTCCAGCTCTTTCACATTCACTTCGGAAAGGATCAGCTCTTTTACGTGGTCGATATTACGCGCAAACGTCTCATTCAGCGCCGGCACCATGATTTTCTGTAATGGCTGACGCACACGGATCTTCTCCTTCTTGCGCAATCCGAGCACCAGCGATGAAACACGCTGCGCGATATCCATTTGGGCCTCGAGGGTTTCATCGATCAATGCTGCATTGCTCTGCGGGAAATCAGCCAGATGCACCGATGAAACAGCATGTCGGTTGGTTACTGCATTCAGATCCTGGAACAGGCGATCGAACCAGAACGGCGCGATCGGCGATCCCATGATCGAAATGGCTTCCAGGCAGGTATACAGCGTCTGATAAGCCGATATTTTATCGGTCGTGTAATCACCTTTCCAGAAACGGCGGCGGCACAGGCGCACGTACCAGTTCGAAAGCTGGTCGGAAACGAATTCCTGGATCAGTCGGCCGGCTTTGGTTGGCTCGTAAGCCGCATAAGCTTCATCGACCTGCGCGATCAGTGAATGCAGCCTGGAAAGAATCCAGCGATCGATCTCCGGACGTTCTTCCATGGCGATATCGGCTTCTGCATAGCTGAATCCATCGATGTTCGCATACAAAGCGAAGAACGAATAGGTATTGTAAAGCGTTCCGAAGAATTTGCGCTGCACTTCGGTGATGCCGTCTACGTCGAATTTGAGGTTATCCCATGGCTGGGCGTTGGTGATCATGTACCAGCGCGTTGCATCCGGACCGTAGGTTTCCAGCGTCTGGAACGGATCTACGGTATTGCCGAGGCGTTTCGACATTTTCTGTCCGTTCTTGTCGAGCACCAAGCCGTTGGAAATAACATTTTTATAGGCCACGTTATCGAAAACCATCGTAGCGATCGCATGCAGCGTATAGAACCATCCGCGGGTCTGATCAACGCCTTCCGCGATGAAATCTGCCGGGAATGCAGCCTGGTTGTCGATCAGCTCTTTGTTTTCGAATGGGTAATGCCATTGGGCATACGGCATCGAACCGGAATCGAACCAAACGTCGATCAGGTCGCTTTCACGCTTCATCGGCTTGCCGGAAGGAGCAACCAGCGTGATCTGATCTACATAATTCTTGTGCAGGTCGATCTGACCGTAATTGCTATCGGAAAAGTTGCCCGGTACGAAGCCAGCCAGCGGGTTTTCAGTCATCATACCAGCTGCAACGGCTTTGTCGCATTCTGTTTTGAGCTGTTCCACGGAAGAGATGCACAAACGCTCGTCGCCTTGCTCGGTCGACCAGATCGGGATTGGAATACCCCAGTAACGCGAGCGGGAAAGGTTCCAGTCGTTCGCATTCTTGAGCCACTCACCAAATCGTCCTGTTCCGGTTGAAGCCGGTTTCCAGTTGATCGTGTTGTTCAATGCGATCATGCGCTCTTTCACGTTGGTCACTTTGATGAACCAGGAATCGAGCGGGTAGTACAACACCGGTTTGTCTGTTCGCCAGCAATGCGGGTAGCTGTGAACATATTTTTCTACTTTGAAAGCGCGGTTGCGTTCCTTCAGCCAGATGCTGATCTGCACATCGACGGATCGTTCCGGTGCCTCGCCGTCGGTATAGTATTCGTTTTTCACGAACAAACCGCCCCACTCACCCACTTCTTTGCGGAAACGACCACGCAGGTCGACCAATGGAACAAGATTGCCGTTGTCGTCATGGACCAGCATCGCAGGAACACCCGATTCTGCTGCCACGCGGGCATCATCGCTACCAAATGTCGGCGCGATGTGTACGATACCGGTTCCATCTTCTGTGGTAACGAAATCGCCGGAGATGACGCGGAACGCTTCTTCCGGAGTTTCAGCCGGTTGAACGAACGGCAGCAATTGCTCGTAGCGGAGTCCAACGAGGTCTTTTCCTGTGCAGGAACCTGCCACACGGTATGGAATGACTTTAGATCCGGCTTCGTATGCTGCCAGCTCTTCGGCCGTTTCCACAGCGTTAAAACCTCTTCCCAGCTGCAAGCCGAGCAGGTTTTTCGCCAGAATGACATTTACCGGCTGGTGGGTATATTGGTTGAAAGTCTCAACAAGTACGTATTCGATATTCGGTCCTACACACAATGCTGTGTTGGATGGCAAAGTCCACGGCGTGGTCGTCCAGGCAAGGAAAAACGTATCGTCGTTGAAAGTCCTCCCCCTTTCTCCCCCTCCAAAGGGGGAAACAGATCCTGGTACCAATCTAAATTGTGCAACCACTGTCGTATCCGTTACATCGCGGTAACAACCCGGCTGGTTGAGCTCGTGCGACGACAAACCGGTTCCGGCAGCCGGTGAATACGGCTGGATGGTGTAGCCTTTGTACAGGAGGTTTTTCTCGTACATCTGCCCCAGCAGCCACCAAACGGATTCCATGTATTTGGGCTCATAGGTGATGTACGGATCGTTCATATCGACCCAGTAGCCCATCTGTTCGGTCAGGCGGTTCCAGATATCGGTATAGCGCATCACGGCTTCGCGACATGCTTTGTTGTAAGCTTCAACAGAAATCTTGGTGCCGATATCTTCCTTGGTGATACCCAATTCTTTCTCAACACCCAATTCCACGGGCAAGCCGTGCGTATCCCAGCCGGCTTTTCGTTTTACCTGGAAGCCTTTGAGCGTTTTATAGCGGCAAAAAATGTCTTTGATGGAACGGGCCATTACGTGGTGAATACCCGGAAGTCCATTCGCCGACGGTGGTCCTTCGAAAAACACAAACGGCTGTTTCCCTTCACGTGTGCTAATCGAAGCTTCAAAAATGTGCTCCGCATTCCACTGATCAAGTACTTCTTTTGCCACTGCTGGCAGGTCCAAACGATTGTATTCCTGGTATTTTCGACTCATCGGTCCGTTGTTTAAAATTCCGCTGGCAACACGCGCAACGAGTGCGCGAAGATAATTAAAAAAGCCCGGATGCTGACATACCGGGCTTTGCAGGGTTTTTGAAACGACTGTAAATCAGCCAGCCGAACGTATGGTTTTGTGGATATGCGAAATGCTGCAATTAAAACGGTTGGCCAGAGCAGCCAGCGTCAGATTTTCGTTTTTTCGCAGATCGATGATCTTCTTTTTGTCTTCCAGAGAAAGCGGGTCGGGGCGACCCATTGATTTATTTCCACCTTTCGGGCCGTATTTTGCCCGGCGTTTTTCCCATAGACCCGAGTTATCGCGAAGGCCGAGGTCAAAACCGCGCTGTATCGATTCGCTCACGGTGGCCCACTGAAGATTCGTGTAATGATTGTTTTCCGTTTGGCCGTCGAGGTGGATCACGACTTTTTTCTTGCGGGGACGGTCATTCGGTACAAAGACCTGCGCCACTACTTTATGCGGGTAAACGGTTTTCCGTTTACCCCGGTCATCTATCAGGTCGGTCATCAAAAAGCCATTCGCGGGGTGTTGACGAAGCAATTTCTCTTTACCGGTGAGCATCATTTTTCTGCCCGACCTGTACTCCTTTGTGCGGTCGCAGGAACGGATCTTGCCATCACCGGAAACTTCATAGTCCGAAAATCCGGGAATTTTTTTCCATTCTTGGTTCATTGTGTGTTACGTTTAGTTCGATTAAATAGCCGTTGGGGATGAGGTCGTGAATAGCCAGAAAGCGTCACTTAGCAGCACACCTCCTATACACACCAAACTTATCCGACCCTTAACTTACACATTAAAAAACATACACAACTCCTTTTAACTAATTTTTTAACTGAAAAATTTTCTCATCGCTCCTTAAATCGAAATAGTATCTTTGAACGCCTCTAATTAAAACTGATGAAAAGTCGCAATTCCGAATTGATAGAAAAGCGCCAGAGCGCTCAGCTTGGTGGCGGGCAGCCGCGTATTGACAAACAGCACTCCCAGGGCAAGCTTACAGCACGTGAGCGCATTACACTGCTGCTCGACGAAGGCTCATTCCAGGAAATCGGGATGTTTGTAGAACACCGCGCGACTTCATTCGGATTGGATAAAATGAAAAGCCCCGGCGATGGCGTTGTAACCGGTTTCGGGACTGTTCACGGCCGTTTGGTGTACGTTTTTTCGCAGGATTTTACCGTACTCGGCGGATCGCTTTCGGAAACACATGCCGAAAAGATCTGCAAAGTAATGGACCTCGCCATGAAAAACGGCGCGCCGGTTATCGGAATCAATGATTCAGGAGGTGCGCGTATCCAGGAAGGCGTTGTTTCGCTGGCCGGTTACGCCGATATTTTCTACCGCAATACCCGCGCATCCGGTGTGATTCCGCAGATCAGCGTGATCATGGGGCCTTGCGCCGGAGGAGCCGTCTACAGCCCGGCCCTCACCGATTTCATTTTCATGGTGGAAGATACTTCCTATATGTTCGTTACCGGTCCAAACGTCGTGAAAACCGTGACCCACGAGGAAGTAACCAGCGAAGATCTCGGAGGCGCCAAAGCACACGCTGAAAAATCGGGTGTGACGCATTTCACAGCCGCCAACGATGTAGAATGCCTGCGCAAAGTGCGCGACCTGCTGACTTTTATGCCGCAAAACGCGCTGGAATTGCCACCGCAATCCAATGTTTCCCCTTTTGCGAAAGAAAAGCTGAACCGCATCCGCAACATCGTTCCGGAAAATCCGAACCAGCCTTACGATATCCGCGAAGTGATCGACGCCCTGATCGACGACGATACCTTCCGCGAAGTACACGAAGCTTTTGCTCCTAATATTGTAGTTGGTTTCGCTCGTCTGGACGGTCGATCTATCGGCGTGATCGCCAACCAGCCAATGGCAATGGCGGGCGTGCTCGATATCGATTCTTCGCGCAAAGGTGCCCGTTTCGTGCGTTTCTGCGATGCGTTCAATATTCCGATGCTGGTACTCGAAGACGTGCCGGGCTTTCTGCCGGGAACCGACCAGGAATGGCGCGGCATCATCAGTCACGGGGCGAAGCTGCTTTATGCGTTCTCCGAAGCCACTGTTCCGCGTGTAACGGTCATTACCCGTAAAGCCTACGGTGGTGCGTTCGACGTTATGAACAGCAAGAACATCGGTGCCGACCTCAACTACGCATGGCCTACGGCAGAAATCGCTGTAATGGGTGCGAAAGGAGCTGCCGAGATCATTTTCAAAGCCGAAATCGCCAAAGCGGAAGATCCGGAAGCAAAATGGAAAGAGAAAGAAGCGGAATACGCCGAATTGTTTGCCAATCCTTACCGTGCTGCCGAACGCGGCTTCGTGGATGACGTGATCCTGCCGGAAGAGACCCGCGCAAAGCTCATCAGCGCCTTCAAAATGCTCGAAAACAAATCCGAAGTACTGCCGAAGAAAAAGCACGGAAACATTCCACTCTGATGTTTGATTTTTGATGTTGGGTGCTTGATTACACTCATCCAAAATTCAACATCAAAAATCAAGCATCAACCGCAAACCCGGGAATTCAACCGCCCATGCTTAGCACACCAGAAATCATGCAAAAACCCACTAAAACCCTTCTCGTTCTCACGTTGTTTCTGTTCCTCGGAGGCGAAGCCTATTGTCAGCTTATTCCATTTTGTCAAAAAACCAAATGGGGCTTTGCCTCAACAGAAGGGAAACTCGTTATTCCATGTACTTACGACCAAGCCGATTTCTATTCCGGTGATAATCTGGCCAAAGTAAAAAAGGCTGGAAAATTCGGGTATATCAATAAGCAGGGAGCTATTGTGATTGCGCTCGAATACGACGACTGCCACCGCATTTATGAGGTATTTCATGGTGAACACTCGGTAGGAATCGAAACGAATCCTTCTATCAACCTGAATCGCGACTACGATTGGTCGGATATCAACAATAACCGGTATGTGGTATCGAAAAACAAGAAATACGGCATATTGAGCTTAGTAGCAGGAAAGCCCAAAGTCATTCTTCCATGCAGCTATTCAAAGATCATGTTCGATCCGTCAAGAAAGGTGTTTCATTGTACCAATGGCACATCAACCGTTTTCGTTAATAAAGAAGGCCAGCTGCTGACAAAAGAACAGGTAGACGCTATCGCTCTGGAAGAATGGTCTTCCGCATTCGAAGGCGATGGACCTCCCCCGATCATTGTCTCTTCTAATGGGAAATACGGTGTAGTGCGGGAAAAGTATTCCTATGGTAAACCGAAGTACGACACGCTTATTCCTGTAATCTATGACAACGTTATTATGGACAAGAAAGTGATGGGCTACGGGTTCATTGAAGATTTTTTTGCGGTAAAAAAGGGCGACAAATGGGGGTGTTCAGACAATAAACACCACCTTATTCTGCCTATCGAATACGATAGCATTCACTACGATCTTAGCAAACACTACAAACACTGGTTAGAACATACACGCACGTTCTATGTAAAACAAAACGGCAAATGGGGTGTGCTTGGGAAAAAGGACACATCCGATACATTAACGCAATTGCTGCCTTTTGAATACGATGCTTTTTCACCCATTTACTATTCCTACACAGCCATCACTAAATCGGGATCTACAGAGATTTACGACAACAACCAGCACAAGATCATCACCAAAAGAGGCTATACCGCGATTCGTAAATACGAACATGAGTCTGTTGGGGACTTTGAGATCTTCGAAGTAACCAATAAAGCAGGACAAACGGTTTACGTTGGCGAAAACGGTGTTGAATTCTTTACGGATTGAATCACCAGGTTCATCCAAAATTCAACACCTGCCTGCTCTACCTATCGGCAGACAGGCGCAGACAAGGTCAAAAATCAAGCATCAACTGTAGGTCTGATATCACGTAGCTGCAATTGCAATGTCGTGCGATCGTTCCACGTGTTCGTTTCAAGCGTAAAGGCGCAATCGAAAGCACATCCCGAAGCAACATGATCGGCTTTATCGGCCATATTGAATCCAATTGCCGGCAAGGTAACTCCGCTCACAGGATCGAAGAGGTCGAGCTTCAAATGGGCTTCTTTTAAGATCCGGCTCGAGCTGGCATAGACCGAACGCACGCAAAAAACGGGTTTTTCATGCTGCGGACCGAACGGTTCCATTTCATTCAGCATCCGCATAATACGCGGCACCTGCCTCACCGATTCTCCGGCAATGAACAATTGGTGCAGACGAATCTCCTGGTCGATCGTCAATTCGGGTGTTTCGGCTTCTTTTAAGAGCCTTTCGCGCACAATGCCGTCAAATGCTTCCCGGAAGGCTTCCAGGTTCTCCAGCGGCAAGGTAAGGCCGGCTGCGTATTGGTGCCCGCCAAATTGCGTGAGCAGGTGCTCGCAGGCTAAAATGGCTTCGTACACATTGAAATTATCAACAGAGCGCGCCGATCCGGTAGCCAGGCCTTTGCTTTCGGTCAGTACGATGGTTGGGCGGTAATGGGTTTCCATCAGTCGCGAAGCAACAATCCCCACAACACCTTTGTGCCACTGACCGTTGAAAACCACCGTGGATTTACGCGATTCGAACAAGGCATCATCGGCGATCTGCAATAAAGCTTCTTCCGTAATCTGTGCATCGAGAACCTTGCGCTCCTGGTTGTAGCGATCGATTTCAGCTGCGATATCCGAAGCCGCTTCCATTTCTGTGGTAAGCAGCAGCTCTACGGCTTTCTTGCCCGTTTCCAGTCGACCGGCCGCATTGATCCGCGGCGCGATCACAAAAACGACATTGGAAAGGTCCAGCGGGAACGATTTCCCGGCCTGTTGCAGTAGTGCTTTGATTCCCGGGCGCGGATGGGCGTTCAGCTGTTCCAGTCCGAGCCGGCACAACACGCGGTTTTCACCCGTGAGCGGAACAATATCGGCCCCGATGGCAATGGCTACCAGGTCGAGGTGACTGAACAGATCGGTCACAGGCTTTTGCATTTGCATGAAAAGGCCCTGCAACAGCTTAAAACCTACGCCGCAGCCACACAATTCTTTAAACGGATACGCACAATCACCCCGCTTGGGATCGAGCACGATGGCGTCCGGCAAAACCGGGCCGGGCGTGTGATGATCACAAACAATCACATCCAGGTCGTTTTCCCTCGCCAGACGAATCTTTTCCACGTCTTTGATTCCGCAGTCGAGCGCGATAAGTAAACCAGCTCCGCGGGCAATCGCCGTTTCAACTCCGGTAAAAGAAAGGCCGTAGCCTTCTTCGTAACGATCGGGAATGTAATACGAAACCGTTGCCATCGGTTCCAGCACGCTGTGCAAAAGCGCCACAGCGGATGTGCCGTCGACGTCGTAATCGCCAAAAATGAAAATGTGTTCGTTGTTACGGATCGCTTGTTCGAGACGGTCTACCGCCCGGTCCATGTCTTTCATCAGGAACGGATCGTGGAGCTGATCGGTTGAAGGCTTGAAAAACAAACGGGCGTTTTCGGCTGTATGAATATTGCGCTGAATGAGCAGGGAAGCCATCAGGGGTGCCACTTTCAACGTGGATTCTACCTCACGGATCTGATCGGCGGAAGGCGTTTGTCGGATAAACCAGCGTTTTTGCATCGGGGAGCTTTTCCAATTTAAGTTAGGAAAAAAGTTCGCTTGTTTTTCTCCTCAGACAGGAATTTTGGTGATTATCAACAATCAGCGTTTGCTCAACAACCGTTTCCACCATTTACGCTTCTGCGCATTCTCGCCATAGCCGTAAGTGTAGTAATAGGTTCCACCTGTTTTCTTTACAGCGTTGAGCAAAATGTACATATTCTTGAGCTTCTCCTGGTTTTTGAGCTCTACGATCCGATCGCGGAAACGCTTGTCTACTTTCCCTGCTCGGACCAGGTACAGCGTAGCATCAACGAAGCGATTGGTTGTAATGGCATCCACTACCAGTCCAACCGGCGCATTGTCCATAATGATGTAATCGTATTCTTTTTTCAGCTCCGCCACCAGCTCGTCAAGGCGCGGACTCAGCAGCAATTCGCTTGGATTGGGCGGGATATCTCCTGCCGAGATGACATCAATCGTTTGATTCACCATCGAGGCTTTTACGATCAGATCTTCCTTCTTCAGGGATTCATTCACCAGGTAATTGGAAAGTCCCTGGCGGCTTTCGATATCCAGGATCTCATTCAGTCGCGGTTTCCGAAGGTCGAATCCCATCAGCAGTACTTTTTTGCCGATAGCTGCATAAATGAACGCCAGGTTTACGGAGGTGGAGGATTTCCCTTCACCACTGATACTGGACGTAATGCTGATCACTTTAGCACCTTCATCGTGAGTAGGCAACACGAACGACAAATTGGCTCTCAACACCCGGAATGCTTCTGCAATACCTGAATGCGGGTGATTAAGCGCTTGCAGTTCTTCCGTGTTTTTTGTTTCAGGAATATCGCCGAGCACAGATAAGCCGGTATCCTGCAAATCCTCGCGGGAAGTGATTTTGTTATTTAAGAGATGCTGTAGGTAGATAATCGAAACCGGGATCACAAGTCCAATTAACAGCGCTACCAGGTAAATGACTTTTTTCTTGGGTGATATCGGCACACCTGAGCTGTAGGCCGAATCAATGACCCTGGAATTTGCTACTGTAGCTGCCAGTGAAATCTCGTTCTGTTCGCGCTTCTGCAACAGGAACAGGTAAAGGCTTTCCTTGATCTGCTGCTGGCGAAGGATATCGCGGTATTCGCGCTCGAATTGCGGAATAGAACCGATCTTCGATTGGTAGATCGCTTCTTCGCTCTTTAATTTCCGCAACTGCATCTGCAGGGAGCTGCGCATATTGCGCAAGCTGGCATTCAGCGACGAGCGCAAGCCTGACAGCTGTGATTCAATGCGTGCCACTCCCGGGTGTTTGTCACCGCTGCTTTCACGAAGACGATTACGCTCCATGACCAGCGTATTGTATTGCCCGATCATCTGACCAACCGATTCGTCTTTAAAACCCAGGTTCGCCGGAAGCAGCTGATCATAGCCGTTTTGTTCGTTGATAACCTCATTCATGAAGTCGGCCAGGTTCATTTCGATGCTCGTTTCAACGACCTTTTTCTCGATTTCTCCCTCTTTTCCAAGGTAAATGGCAGCGTCTGAGGTCACATCGACCAGCTGGTGTTCCGATTTGTAATTCTCGCCCTGTTTCTCAACATCCGACAATTCGGCGGCGATGAATTTCATACGGTCGTTGATAAACGCAGTGGTATTCCGCACCACCTCATTTTTATTGCTGATGGCGTTTTGCTGGTGAACTGCAATGATCTTATCGAGGATGGCATTGTTCTTTTCCACGTTGTGACCTTCGATTCGCAACACCAGGATATTAGCGTCTTTACTGGCGGGTTCCACTTTCAACCTGCCTTGCAAATCGCCTGCTACCTGTACAACCGGACTTAACGTGATCCGAACCGATCTACCTATCCATTTCGAAGAGAAAACCGGTGATTTTTCCAGGATGATTTTACCGATCGGTGTGCTTAAAACCGCACCGTAATTGTTTTTCCTGCCTTTTAATCCCAGTCCTTCGATGACACGATAGGATTTCTCATTTTCCAGCAATACATCAAGCGTGTAGCTTTTGTCGTAGAGCAGGCTATCAGGCCGCACAGAACGAATATGTAACGGGTTGTTCTGATAAAGTTCCGATCTGACCAAGCCTGTTTTGGTTCCCAGGTTTTCGTATTTCCAGTTCAGCTCCAGGTCACGTACCACGTGTTCCATCAATGAACGGGATTTGAACAATTCGATTTCATCTTCCAGTACGCCACCGTCAGATGTAAGCCCCAGATCCTGGAGCATACCTAATTCTTCTGAAGCAATACTCTTATTTTCCTGCTCAATCAGAATGGTCGAAACACTCTCATAGCTCGGAGAGGCATATCGGGCATAGAACCACGCGATGCCCATGCACAAAATCACCGACAAAACCAGCCAGCGCCAGTAAACGAGGTATTTTTCAACCAGCTCACGCACTGAAACGGATTTCTCTTCTGTATCGTTTGAACGAAAAACCTGATCTTCTTTGTGCATTATCGGGTAATTAAGACAATAGTGGTAACAATTAACGAAGTCAGGGAAATAAAAATTCCTCCTGAAGTCCTCCAGACGGTTCCTTCCGATCGGGCGGCGGCATTCGGCTGTACATAAACCACATCGTTCTGTTCCAGGTAATAAACCGGTGAATTGAACACTTCGTTTGACGTCAGATCAACACGGTATTCGGTTTTTACACCACTCGAATCGCGGATGACCAATATATTATTCCGAACGCCTGTCATACGGAGATCTCCGGCCAGGCCGATGGCTTCCAGCAATGTAATGCGCTCGTTCGGTATTTTGAAAGTGCCTGGGGTTTTTACATCTCCCAGAACGGTGATTTTAAAGTTTTGTATCTGTATCAGGACCGTCGGGTTTTTCAGCTGACCCTCTAATTTTTGCTTGATCTCCGCTTCCAGCTGCATACGATCTTTGCCCGCAACGACTATTGTACCCAATACCGGCAACGTAATTTCGCCTTTGGCATTGACCAGGTAGCCATAAGTTGCCGGGTTTCCCATCACGTATCCCTGGTTGGGGGCCGTTGATGGTGGGAGGTTATAGACAAGCGCTGCTTCAGGATCTTCGGCTGTGATGACTATCGAAAGGAAATCATCCACTTTGAATTTGGGTGTAAATCCCGCCTGAGCAGCAATAACAGTCGTATCTCCTTCCGAGCCAGGCTGGAAATACACGATTTTCTCTGCTGTTTTGCACGAAGTGAGCAGCAGGGAAATGAAACTAACGACTGTAATAAATGAGAGACAAGATTTAAACATCCTGTTGAGAAATAAATAAAACCATTGCAAATATATTAAAACGCTACGACTGGTATTCCTCCTGCGAGTAGCGTTCAACTGCTTGTACGGGCTTTATGTGATGAAGTTTCATAGATCTTCTGTTCTTGCGGGCCAATGCACGCCGAATGTTTCTCGATGTAATGGCCTGGCGCAGCTTAAACAGGTAAACAGATGCTGCCACAATAAACAAACCGGTTACAGCCAGCGTAATGTAACTGTTGGTGGTTTTCATAATCAAGGAAATGATGGCAACAAACACGATATGCACAATCGCAATGGAAAAGCTGGCTCTGCGGTGCGAAATCCTGTAGGCATCCACCAATACGTGATGCAAGTGCGTTCTGTCCGGAGAAAACGGGTTACGGCCTCTCATCAGACGAAGGCTGAACACACGGGCGGTATCGAACAAGGGGATAATGAGGAACGCAACTAATACGATCGGAATGTCAATGGCATTGAATGGCAGCTTGTTCAGCGAAATAGTGTCCAGGGCCAGGAAACGCACAGACATTACAGCCAGCATGAAACCAATGATCATCGACCCTGTATCACCCATGAAAATCTTGTTTTTCCTGGAAAGGTTGAAAAACAGGAAGCCCGTAAGGATTCCTACCATGACAACGGCCGTAAGACCGAAGAAAAATCGCTCGGCAAAGAAAAAGACTGCAGCAAATCCTGAAAACGCAACGATGCCTACCGAAGCAGCCAATCCATCGATGCCATCGATCAGGTTGAAGGCATTGATCACCGCCAGCATCAGGAACAATCCGATACTAACACCGATCCATTGTGGAATAGCTTCGACACCGAATAATCCATGAAAGGTATTGATCTCAAAGGTTGTATTCATCAATATGAACAGCGATGCCGCGATTTGCCCAATTAACTTCGTTGTAGGAGCCAATACCACCAGATCGTCTTTCAATCCTAAAAAGAACAGAACGGTCAGCGCCGGAAACATACTCACAGTCGTATTGTAGCTGTCGTATGGATAATTGAAATAAAAGGACAGGATCAATATGATGAAAAAAGCCATACCACCCAGACTGGGTGTAGCTTCCTTGTGCGAGCTCCGTTCATTCGGCTTGTCCATCAGCTTCTTAAACCGGACAATCGCTATAATCTTCGGCACGAGATAAGCCGTACCAATGATCGATATTAAAAGCGCTGCTATCGTATGAATAATGAGTGGTTGCATGTTTCTAATTGCGGGATGATTTAAATTTAGGCTATAATGACGGTTGACTATACGCTCAGGTGTGGTTTTAGTTCAAATATTGTAAATTATTAACGATTCGATCTGCTGTCTTACCGTCCCAAAGCGGTGGTATGGAGCCGGTTTTCCAGTTGCCGGAAAAGCATTTTTCAAGGGCGGGTGCAATCGCTTTCGGATCGGTTCCAATCAATTCGTTGGTCCCCATCGTAACGGTTTCAGGACGCTCAGTGGTTGTTCGCAAGGTAATACACGGAACCTGCATTACCGTTGTTTCTTCGGTAATGCCGCCAGAGTCTGTGATAACCAGTCTTGCTCTTTTCACCAGGTAGTTGAATTCCAGGTAGCTCATCGGATCTACCATGTGTAGACGCGAATGTGTGATTCCTAGTTGCGTGATCATTTTGGCTGTTCGCGGATGAACGGGAAAAATCACCGGAGAATCACCGGAATGCAGCATGATTTCATCCATCAAACTTTTGAGCTTGTGCTCTTCGTCAACATTCGAAGGACGGTGCAGCGTCAGTACGATATAGGATTTCTCCTGAAGGTTGAGCTCATTCCAGATAGCAGGTTGCTTAAACCGCGGCATCTGCTTCAGCAGCGTGTCGATCATGGTATTCCCAACGAAGAAAATCTGTTCCTCTTTCACTCCGGCTTTTCTTAAGTTTTCATTTGCAACCTCGGAAGTGGTGAAGAAATAATCGGTGATGGCATCTGTAACCAATCGGTTGATCTCTTCGGGCATTGTCCAGTCATTCGAACGAATACCGCCTTCTACGTGCGCGACCTTCGTTTTCAATTTCTGTGCCACGATAGCGCAAGCCATCGTAGATGTTACATCCCCCACAACCAAGACCAGATCTGTTGGATTCTCTTCCAGATAGGCTTCAAATCGCACCATAATAGCTGCGGTCTGTTCGGCCTGTGTTCCGCCGCCCGCCTCGAGGTTGGCGTTCGGAGCAGGGATTTCCAGCTCTTCGAAGAATTTACCCGACATCTTTTCGTCGTAGTGTTGTCCTGTATGCACCAGACTGTAGCGCAAATCCTTTCCTTCTTCAGCCGCTTTATTGAGTGCGTGAATAATCGGAGCGATTTTCATAAAGTTGGGCCGGGCACCGGCGATCAATGTGATATGCATTACAAACGATTTAATTGAAGTAAAAGAAAGAATCGTACCAGGTGGATTTGCCGTGTGATACGCGAGGGTTGTTTTACCAGGCGGTAGGACCATTCGAGGTTGTTGCGTACCCACCAGTCAGGAGCGCGCTTTACGGTATTCGTGAACACGTCAAAACTGCCTCCCAATCCCTGGTAAACGGCTTTGTGGGCGCGCTGCATTTCTTCCATCAGCAGTTCCTGTTTCGGTGATCCCATGGCCACGAAAACCACATCCGGCTGCAATTGTACAATGTCTGAAATAAGCGCATGGCGTTCTTCTTCCGAAGACAAATAACCATTTCGGTGATTAACGATATCAATCGCCGGGTAGCGCGTTTTCAGTCGCTTGATGGTTTCGGTAATGACTTCTTCTGTGCCGCCCACCAGGTAAAACCGCTTGTTTGCGTGGTATTTCTCGATGATATCGAGCCACAGCTCGCAGCCCGGAATTTTCTGTACCTGTTTGAAGCCTTTTTTCTGCAGCGCCCAGACAGCACCTATCCCATCCGGATAACCAATATTGCGGTTAATGATGGCTTTGGTCAGCTCATTGGCGTGCAGGATTTTTTCGGCATTCACCGCCACCAGGATGGAATTATTGGAAAACGCATACTGGATCAGCTCGTCCCGCGATTGCGGAGCGTACGTATTCACACCGTTCAATAATTTACTTTCCATTTTCCAACGTGTTTAGCAGGTAGCAGCTAAGGGCATGAAACATGAATCCGTTACTCCATCGCATATAGGGGATTCGTGAGCTGATTCCTTTTTTCAGTTGATAGTAGAAATAACCTTTCTTATCCTGCATGTGGTCAAGTGTCCAGTTCAGGACCTTATCTGCAAGCTGCCTGTTATCATTCCCGATGCCAAGCGCACGCAAAGTTACCCAAAGTTGACCAGGACAATGTATATCGATCGGATAGATTTTATCGTGGTAGTATTTAGGTGTACCGTCGGGCAAAAAGAAGTTTGAAAGGTAAAACGCCGTTCCTTTTTCAAGGTTAGCGTGATACGTATTGTCGTTGCAATAGGTTTCGTAATACGCAATGGCTTCCAGGTTGTACCCTGTATGAAAGCTGTCTATCCAGGATTGAACAGGCAATAAGCCATATACCCAGGAACCGTCTTCTGCTTGTCCCTTGCAGGCTGCATTGACAATCTGAGAAGCTGTTTCCTTGTATACTTCTTTCTGGGTATAATGATAGCAACGACTAAGCAGTTTCCCACCCAGCAGCGAAGCATTGTAAACCGTATCGTTTCCTTTCAGCGGGCTGTAAGAAAGAATGAATCCGCCTTCACAAGCGGTCCGGTTCAGGTCGTTTAGAATAAAATCGGCGGATGCCAGCGCGGTGTCCAGGTACTTTTGATTTCCTGTTGCTTCATAGGCATCCATCAAAGCGGAAGCACAGAATGTGGTTGCAACAACCGTGGGTGTGTTTTTCGGGAACAGAAATAAACGCCGCGCCTGCCAATCGAAGTTGTAGCCCCAGCAAGCGCCCGAATAATCCTTGTTTTGCAATTGGTGCAAGAGCTCTGCAAGATCCGTGATCTGTTTCAGTATGGTTTCCGGTGCACCAAATCGGGTGTCGCCGTTTTGTGCCAGCTTATACAGATTGCAATAACCCGAAAGGAACAATCCGACACCTTTTGCATTGTGTTCTTTGGGAACCAGCAGCAACCTCCGGAAATTGACGGGGCTTCGTTTGAATCCCTGAATCCACATCAGTCGGGCCAGATCCCAATGCTTGAATGGAAGCGCCCGGAACACCTTTGAGTTTAATCCATCATAGGGATCCCAGCCTTTGAATTGCTCCTTCTCACAATAGTGCATCAACTTGATCAGCGCAGTTCTGGAATTACCATTCATAAGAAAAACAAAGCCGTTTGAAATGAAATGCAAAGATACCTCGAAAAACTCCAGGTCTATCATTGACTCCCATGGCAAACACCCACTTTACAAATTGTTTAACAGTTTTTAATAAGTAACCGAAAATTGTCGTTGAATATGGCCTGGCAGAACACGAAAAAAAGACCTGCAATATTGGCAACATAGCTTATAGCAGGAGGTTGAAGCAATTAGTTGTAACTAATTCGATTTCGTGAGCCCGGAGTATGGCACATTGAACGGTAGCCCGTTTCAATCCCGGAAGCGCCCTTCTCGCCGGAGCTGATTTTTTTGCTTGGAATGAAAAACAGTATCTTTGCCATCGTTAGCAGAAGTACTAATAAAAGCTATTCAAGAACACACTTTGAAACGGTTATTCAATAAGATTAAATCCATCTTTCACATCTGGTTTGACTTTTTCCTGTCATTCTTTCCGGGGAATACGGGAATCAGGTTGAGACGAGGCTATTATCGCAGAAGAATGAAGCTGGGAAAGAAAGCCATTATCTCCGAGATGGTAACCATAAAATTTCCGGAGCGTGTAAGTCTTGGCAACCGGTCGTTTATCGGGAAGGGAACGTTCATTCAGGGAAGTGGAGTCGTAGCTATAGGAGATGATGTTTTAATAGGGCCTTATTGTAAAATATGGTCGTCTAATCACAACTTCGCTTCAACTAAAATCCCCATGAACAAGCAGGGGCACACCTTTGCGCAAGTTACCATTGGATCGGATGTATGGCTGGGCACAGGCGTCATTATACTCAGCGGATGCAATATCGGCGATGGTGCGATTGTAGCAGCAGGCTCAGTCGTTACAAAGGACGTTCCTGAATATACCATTGTTGGGGGGAATCCTGCGAAAGTGATCAAAGAGCGCGACAGAGATGCTTAATCAAAGTATTAACAGAGTTAAAGTCGCCCTCGAGAGTGGGCTGTGGAGTATCCTATCGGCGAACCTGTTAGTTACCGTCTTTTCGTTTGGGTCGCAATTCTTTGTTGCCAACTGGCTTGGACCTGTTGATTTAGGAGTCATAAAAACGCTCCAGGCGATCTTCGGAATCGCCATTATTTTCGTCAACTTCGGATTGACGACTGTTCTGATGAAAGAAGTACCGCTCATCGAACAGGAATCCCAACGGAAAGGTTTGTTTGCTTATGCCTTGCGTTTTAATTTCTGGCTGTTCCTGCTCGTATTTCTTGTATTACTGCTTTTAATTTCGCTCGACCTGTTAACGGTTTCAAAAGAAAACAGCTGGATGTTTCTTATCTACTTCGTTGGCCTTCTTCCCCTTGCCTTTAATTCCCTTTCCGGCATCTACCTACAAGCCCAACGTCTGTTTAAAAAGAACTCACGCATTCTCCTGATTGCTAAATCGGTTTCAATCGGACTGGTCGTTCTGCTAACCTATCTCTACGGTTTGAACGGATTTTTATTGGGCACCGTGGCAGGTTATTTTCTGACTTCTGCATTCTACATGAGGCTTCCTCAGATTTCGTTAGCTAACAACGCATACAAGTCTTTCAATACCCAGGCAAACCGAAGAAACGCATTCTACTCGATGCTGACCTTTCTTACGGGGAAAGGATCGCTGTTCCTGGATATTTTGATCATCCAGTTTTTCGTTACAGACGAGTTCCAAATCGGACTCTACGGTTTTGCTCTTACACTCATGGCCGGTCTGAACATCATTTCAGAAACGTTGCAACAATACTTCACCCCGCAGATAACGGGTTCCGTGAATAACATTGTCAAGTTTCAAAACACCCTGAAATCAAAGCAGCGAAGCTTCCTTATTGTATCTGTTGTTGTGGGTGTGCTGGCCTTTTTCTGCGTTCCGGTTTTCACTGAAATGTTGTTCAAAGAATACATCCAGGCCGTTCCCCTGTTCAACGTATTGATTCTCTCGTGGATCTTCCGAAACGCTTTTGCAATGAATAATACAGGACTGGTGGCTTTGAACCGCGTGGATCTGTGTTTCAAGCAAAATATCCTATCCACGATCATTTCTGTGATGGGGATCTCCATTTTCACAGCCTACTTTGGCATAATTGGCGGAGCTATCGGCAGGTCGGTGACCTCATTTCTGTCGTCATTATTGTCAGGGATAGTAATCAACCGTCAAATCAGAAAAGCAACGGATGTTTAAGCGATACTACAGGAAAGGATTAGCTGTCGCCGGTTCTTATCATAAGAAAGCGCTTTACAAGCTCTTTCGTTTCATGGTCGTCGACCATTCAGGGCAAACCCTGCACATACGATCCCTTGCCATCCCACGTGCTGAAGATCCAATAACAAACTATAAGTGTGAGAACTACCTCAATCATCGGTACGACATCCTTGGAAGCGGCTGGTTTAATAATGCCTGTACCAGCGACAGAAAGGATTACGAATCAACAATAAATCGCAGAATCCTGTCCAGGGTATCTTCCAACTATGCTCCACACGACTGGTACAAGGATTTTAAATCGGGGTTTGTGTGGTCCGACAAGGAATTCTGCAAAGATGCCTTGAAGTGGGTAGGCAGAGTAGAAAACATGGACATCAAATTTCCCTGGGAAATGTCTCGTTTACAACACTTACCCGTACTCGCTCTGGGTTCACAGGGAAATAGCGCGTGTGCTCAGGAGATCAAAGATCAGCTGACGGATTTCTATTATTCGAATCCTGTTGGGATAGGTGTGAACTGGAGCTGCACAATGGACGTAGGAATCCGGATCCATAATATCCTGCTTGCCGTTTCCATGTGCCAATTGGAGAAGGACGCACATTTTGACCGCCTATTGTCGAAGCTGATTTCAGAACACGGAAACTTTATCTTTTCTTTCCTCGAAAACAAGGCTTACCCGAACAACAACCACTATTTATCCAACCTGCTGGGATTGATCAGTATTGCTTACTTTACGGAGCCCACAGCAAAAACAAAAAAATGGGGATTGTTTGCTTACAACCAATTTCTGAAAGAATTTGACCAACAGTTCCATGCAGACGGTTCCAATTTCGAAGGCTCGAGCTGTTACCATGCATTGAGCTCAGAAATCTACCTGCTGTTCACAGCTTACGCATTGGGTTTTCAGGACAGCATGCAACAGCATATTCTTAAGGAAACCCATTCGACAGCGCTTTTCAGCAAAGCCTATATCGAAAAGCTCCATAAAGCCGGGCTGTTTATTCGGGATTTGTCCTTCAACAACGGAGAATTGGTTCAGATCGGCGACAACGACAGCGGTTTTATTTTTAAGCTCAGCAACAGCGGCAGGATGCTGCAAAACGGTTCCGAAAAAGAGCTGTATGAAAGTTTGAACACGGGGAATTACACCCCGCAAGGTCAAGATTACTGGGACGAAAATATGTTGTGTAAAAAGCACTTACTGGAGCGCTTTTCCGTCCTCTTTCCGGATATTTCCACAGATCCGGCGGAGAATGATTCCATTGAAAAACAATGGATGCTGTCCGTTCTCAAAGGCGCATCACTGCAGCCTGTAGTCCTCAACAAGCAAACACAGGGACTCGAAAACAGCCAGGATTTTGATCTGAGTCGTTTAACCTTTAAGAAAGAACATACTTTTCAGTTAAAGAAGGAGGTGAAAGGAGACATCCGATTGTTCAACTATCCTCATTTTGGCGTTTGTGGCTATAAGTCATCCGATTTCGAATTGATCTTCTCCTATGCCGATAATGGCCTTCACGGAAAAGGCGGTCATGCGCACAACGATAAAATGAGCTTCAGTCTGGCCATCGACAATCAGGTATTGTTTTCAGATCCCGGAACTTACACCTATCATCCCAGCCCTGATTGGAGAAATTATTTCAGGTCGACCAAGGCTCATAACACCATCTATGTTGCTCCAATTGAACAAAATGCGTGGGCAGAAGGCCGAAAGGGTATTTTCAGGCTTTCAAATGACAGCCGATGCGCGTTATTACGGTTTGACAAGGAAATGCTCATGGGCCATTTTGCAAATGACGCGTACGAACATGTGAGAACGATAACTATAAAATCGTCACAAATTATTGTAACGGATTACTGTAATTGCGAATTTGCAACAAATTTTACCCCGAATGAGTTCTTCTCGCCGGGGTATGGGAAATTAATCAGGAACAGCCATTGAAGGGGACTAAACATATTTTTTACTTCATTCTTTTCTTCGCTATTATCTATGGCGAGAACTTTAGCGTAGGCGCTGTGCCGTTTGCTCTCTTGTGGAAATTTCCGCTGTTGATTGGACTGTTATGGTATATCTTACATCTAAAGCGATCAACCAGAATCTATTTCGGAGGCAAAGGAATCCTGCTCACGCTGGAAAAGAACCTGAACACCAGCCTTTCATTTGGAATAGGCAACATCGTTGAAATTGTAAAAGGTATCAACCTGTCGCTGTTCACCTATTTTCTGATTAATTACTACAAGTATTCCAGGGTCTTAAAAATCATTTTAAAAAGCCTCGCTTTCTACACCATTATTTCCTTCGTTCCCTTTACCCTTGGTTTGATCAGTTCCGTCAGTTCGGGTGTAAATGCGGAGATCTTTGGAGGTGAATCGGGAATAATGGGCGTTTTTTCTTCTGCACACAATGCGGCCGTCTCGCTATCAGTGAGCATATTGGTGCTGATTTTCTTCTTCTCGGAATTCAACACCCGAACGAAAATTCTCGTGGGATTGCTGATCATGTACGCGCTTTACATCCTCTTATTTACGTATACAAGAACCGGATTGATTGCGTTGATCATCAGCCTGATCTACTATTTCGTAAAGAACTCTGTCCGGATCAATTTCTTCCAGATACTTCTTGCTGCTGCGCTGATCGCTATACCTGTTTACTACATTGTTTCGAACAATGAAAGTATTCAGAACAAAATCCTGGACAAGCGCGATGCAAAACAGGAATTGACTGCAGAAAATGCAGGATCGGGGCGTTTTGTCATCTGGGGAATCACGATCAGCAACTGGATGGAACTGGACCCAATAGAAAAAGCATTGGGTATTGGTCCTGAACGAGCCCTCGAACGCATGCGTGTCAAGATTGGCAAACCCTTTTTCTCGCACAATGAATTTCTGGATGTTCTGATAAGAAATGGCCTTGTTGGATTGGCACTTTATCTGCTGTATCTCAGAGCCATTTACCTCTTTATTAGGCAAAATTCTATAAAAGGAGGGTTGTCCATGCCTATATATCTGTCTTATCTCACCATCTTGCTGTTCCAGGGCGGTCACTTCTTCATTTTCGAAGTCTTCTTCGCCTTCGCAATAGTTTACGATTATAAACATAAGTATGAGCTCGAACACAAGCCGGCATAAGGTAACGATCATCTCCTATTTTTTCTACCCTGAGAACAAGCCCCGGGCATTCCGGACCTATGAGCTGGCGAGAGGTTTGGCAAACAAAGGCTATGAAGTTGAGGTCATCATCCCGACTTACTATGCAGCCAATGTGCCAGTAAGCTATCACGAAATCGAAGCGCAATATCCGTTGATCACCATTAAAACGATGCCGTCTGTAAGCAAATCGATTGACCAGACCAAAAAATCGGTCGCACAGAAAAATTCAAGGCTGTCCAAGTCTGTGACTGCGGCAGTGCATCGGTTGATCTATTTTATTTTTCCATCCGGAAGGGATTTTGGATTTGCCTTAAAGATCATTCGCTACCTGCGCAGAAATCCCTCATCAGCTTCCACTGTTATATCCATATCTTATCCCTATTCTGTGCACATGGGGACAATTATAAGTCGTAAATTAGGTTACCTGAAAACCGGAAAAGTGATTGTTGAATTTGGAGACACATTGGTGGGCTGCCCTGCCCTGCCGAAATCATTTGTACACAAGATGATTCAGCGATTCATTTCGAAAAATTCGGATTTTCTGGTGACTCCTACACAGAGCTCCATCCCCCATTTTACGCTTTACAAATCGGAAGATGCTGTTAAAGTCATCAGTCAGGGCTATGACTTTAGCGATACCCGATTGAAGCCTTACAGTGTGAATGATGTTCCGACTTTCGGGTACGCAGGAAGTTTCCATGCCAAAGTGAGAAACCCGAAAATCTTCCTGGATTTTCTCTCGACGCTGGAAGCCGACTTTCGTTTCATCGTTTACAGCAGTATAAAGGATCCGGAACTGGTACAGCTATTTGATCATTACAGCACACTTCTGGGTGATAAACTCGTTCTCAAGGGATTGATCCCGCGCATCGAGGTCATTGAAGTAATGAGCGCATTTGACTTTCTAATTTTCGAGGAAAATCTGTCTGAAAATCAAAATCCAAGCAAAATAGTTGATTATAAGCTGACCAAGCGGCCTATTTTCTCCTTCTCGGAGGAGAAACTGGACACAGATAAGTTTGCGGCATTTATGCGTGGCGATTATTCGAAAGCCGATTTCGACGAATTCAATATTTCCGATTTCTCCATTGATAGTGTGGTCGATAAATACGAAGCTTTGCTGAACAATTAATTCTAACCGATTAATAGTGTACAAATTGATAGCTTTGAAACAAATAATGTCGGTTGCAGCACGCTTGTTTGGTGGGATCTATCTCCTAAAATGGCTGCTGCGCAGGAAGAAGGTACTCATTGTCTTCAACTACCATAATTTCTCCAACTACAACAATTCCATTGACAAGTCAGGCAAACTGACAGAATCCGGTTTTGCAGCCGAATTTGAAAGACAAGTTGCGTTTTTTGACCGCCATTTTCAGTTCAACGACCCCGAAAACTTTTACCGGTCCACAGAGAAATCGGGCAAGCCAGACCTCTTTCTCACTTTTGACGACGGCTACCTGGACAACTACACCATCGCTTTTCCAACACTAAAAAAATATGGGGTGAAAGCCGCATTTTTTATCGTATCCGATTTGACGGACACAAATAATTGGCTGGATCACGATAAACTGAGGTATCTTGCAAGTGAACAACAGCTGGACACCGTGGAAGTTGAAGCAGTCTTAAAACGTATGAATAAGGGCATTGCCATCGGTGAAAGCTTTAGGAAACGTTGCGATCAATTGTTCGACGCCATTCCGGGCCATCGACTGATGATGAACTGGAAGGAAATTGGCGAATTGGCCGATGCAGGATTCATTATCGGCTCCCATACGCACACACACGCACCACTCTTATTCCTCGACGAACAGGACCGGTCTTACCAACTGGAAAAAAGCATCGAAGTCATACAGTCTAAAATTGGCCGAAAAGTCAACCATTTTGCGTATCCCAACGGTTTGCTTGATGATAAGTGCGAAGCGATTTTGAATCAACATGCGATCGAATTTGCTTACACCACACAAAACGGCGTGAACCACCAGTCCGATGCTCCATTGACGTTGAAGCGCATAGGAATAAACGCCAGCGATTCTATCGGGCTGATCATTCTGAAAGTACTAAAAGCCTGCACCAAATGAACGCGTTACTCCTTAAAACCAGGCAATACGGGCTCAGAATTATTCCACGCATTTTCAAGTCCGTTCTCAGAAGGGTCGGATTTGTTTTCGAAACCTTTTACCTGATGAGAACGGAAGTTGTCAAAGAAGAGGTGGAAAAACAGATGCAAGCCTATTCCTACGACGACGTTCATGAAATCACCATTCATGAAATAGATTTGTTTACAGGAGTTGACGCAGCCAAGCTGGAACGCTTCCGGTCCCGGTTTGCAAGCGGCTTATATAGTTGCTACGGCATTATTCAGGACAACCAGATTGTTTACTTCACCTGGATCAGCTGGAAGAAAATGAATTTCCCTGTTCTGTTCAACATGCAGAAGGATCTGGAAGATGACGCGGCATTCCTGGAGGATTCTTATTGCTTACCCTCGTTTCGCGGCAGATCGTACCACAAAAAAATGAATCTTTACCGGCTCCTGAATTTAGCTGAGCAGCATAAAAAGTACGCATTGGCACTTGTACTGAAGGAAAATCAGCCTGCCCTCAAAGTGCAATACAAAAGCGGGCTTAGCATCCATAAAAAATACACTTGTCTTCGTTTTATGAATAAAACCAGGATCATCGAAAAAACAATTAACTGATGCATCAGACAGACGCAAGGCTTTTTTTCGAACTACAGAAGAACTTTGAGAAAGTCCCCTTTTCTCAATCGAAGGGCTGGTTCGATTACCTGACAAGTCAGCAAAAGCAGCTTGTTTGCTTTGTGGACAACCAGGAAACTCCAAGGATTGCCTGCTGGGGTGTGGAAGAGCGCCTACCTGTTACCGGATCAAAATTGCTGCGTTTTGAGGGCGAAGCTTATGCATCAGACGTAAAAGAAGATGAGTTCAGAAACTTCTTTTCCAACCTGCGGGATCAGCAATATGTAGCCGTTGAAGTCAACAGCAATAACAGCTATTCCGTAGAGTACGAAGTTGGCATCAGACGTTCCGGTTTCATGCGGCCGCTGGGAAGTTTTGCCTGTCCGTTGACGATCGATGTACCCTTACAGCTGGACTTACAATTCAATCGCAATTGGAAAAGGAATGTCAAAAATGCCGCGCAGAAGAACCTGGCATTTAAGGAAGTTAAACATCCGACCATTGACACTGCCAATGAATTCGTTGCGCTGTTCAGCGAGCTGGCCGATTTCAAAGGCTTAGGGTACAGGCTTTCTCCGGAATCACTGCTCCAGCTGATGCATTCAGAGGACATGAGGATATTTGTCGTTTCCGATGCCGACGGAAATCCTTTGGCAGCCAGGATTATACACGTCAGAGATAAATGGTCTTCGGACGTGCTGGCTGCAAATTCCATGAAAGCAAGAGAATGCGGGGCGATCTATTTATTGATGACGAATATTTTCGAGACCTTGAAGTCAGAGGGCTTTGAAAGCTTCGATTTCGGCAGGATACCTCCAAGCAATCATGCTACGGATAGTGTTTACCTGTTCAAAAATGCCGTGCGGGGATTAAAAATTCAATACAACGGAGAGTGGGCACTCTACAAGAGCAAACGGACGGAACTACTCATTTTCCTTTACAAATACTTTAAAGTAAAAAAACAACGATACTGATGAGCAAAGTCCGCGTATTGTTGGTAACGCCGTCATTCGACTTAAAAGGCGGCGTTGTTGAGTTCAACAAGATGCTCATTGAGCAAAGCAATGCTGAATTTATCGTGTTTCAGCTCACCAGCGGTAAACGAAAATCGAACATCTTCAAACTGGTTTCCCTTTTGTGGGATTATCTGCGTTTTGTGTTTATCCTGTCAACCAGGTCCGTCGATATGGTTCATTTGAATCCTTCGCTGGCAAAAAATGCGCTGAAACGAGACGGTTACTTTACGCTGGTAGCAAAGATCTTCAGAAAAAAGGTCTATATCCATTGGCACGGTTGGAACCCGGCCAACGAGCATCTCTTGTACAGAGGCAAGCGATTTTTAAAACGGACATTTTTCAAAGCAGACCATATAAAATTTCTATCGAGCCAGTTTTTGACTGTTTTTAAAGATCTGGGCTTTAGTAATAAGCTTTCTTTAGGAAGCACCTTTATTGATGATGCCTTGCTGAAGAACAACCAGGAAAAGGCCCCTTCAGGTGGAATCCTCCGAATATTGTTTCTTTCCACAATCTCTGTTAACAAGGGCATTTACACAGCGCTTGAGGCTTTTAAGCTCCTTAAAGAAAGAGGTTGTGAGTGCGAGCTGATAGTCGCCGGAACAGGGAACGAATTAGAACATGCGAAACTATTTGTCCAGGATAATCGATTGGAAGGCGTTCGCTTTATCGGTCATGTAAGTGGCGCGGAGAAGGCCAGCGTATTCCAAAGTGCTCACATCTACTTATTCCCTTCTCTTTATGAAGGAATGCCAACATCTCTCCTGGAAGCAATGGGATTCGGCCTCACATTGATCACATCTGATGCTGGGGCTATCAAGGATTTCTTTGTACAAGATCAAATGGGAAGAATGATTGTCGATGGTGAACCTACCGACTACAGCAACGCTATACAGGAGTTTCGCTTTGACAATAAGATGAATGCAATCAAAGCCTTCAACCAGCAATTTGCGCATGAACGGTTTATGGCCTCCGCAGTGATCGCACGGATCGACGACGACTACGATCAGTTGGCCAGGGCGAAAGAGATGAGCAACTAGAAATGTCTTTGTAAATACGTCTGCTCGTTCTCCAAAAACCACGCATACGTCTTCCGAATCCCTTCCTCAAGCTCAGTCTTAGCCTTCCAACCGGCCTGTTCCATTTTGGAAACATCCATCAGCTTGCGCGGTGTGCCGTCGGGTTTGGTACTGTCCCATTCAATAGCACCGGTATGACCGGTAATCTTCTGAATCAGCTCTGCCAGCTCTTTAATGGTAAGGTCTTTGCCGGTTCCAATGTTGTAGAGATTGTCGCTGAGCTGATGTTCCATCGCAAAGACAACGGCCTGAGCCAGGTCGTCTACGAAAAGGAATTCCCGCATCGGTGTTCCGGATCCCCAGAGCGTAACAGTTGCATTGTCGTTGAGCTTCGCTTCATGGAATTTCCGGATCATGGCCGGCAACACGTGTGACGAAGTCAGATCGAAATTGTCATGAATGCCATACAGGTTCGTTGGCATCAGGCTCACGAAGTTCTTGTTGAATTGCTTGCGAATAGCTTCACAAGCTTTCACCCCGGCAATTTTCGCAATGGCATACCATTCGTTGGTCGGTTCCAGTGACGCTGTCAGCAGCGAATCTTCCTTCAGCGGCTGCGGAGCCAGCTTGGGATAAATGCAGGAGCTGCCCAAAAAGATAAACTGGTCTACATCGTAGCGGTGCGCCGCATCGATCAGGTTGTTCTGGATCTGGAGGTTCTCCATCAGAAACTGGTAGGGATAGTTGTTGTTGGCCAGGATTCCGCCTACGCGAGCAGCGGCATCAATAACAATCTCCGGTTTTTCTTCCCTGAAAAACACTTCTACAGCTGCCTGCGAACGCAAATCCAGCTCTCCGGATGAACGGCCGATCAGCTGCTGGTAGCCCAATGCTTCGAGCGCCCGCCAAATGGCCGAGCCTACCATTCCTTTATGTCCGGCAATATATATTTTCTTGTTGTGAAGTGCCATAGGATCTGTCATTAGTGCTGCTGAACTCTGGAATCGTGCATTTTCTTAACATATTCCAGATCGTGTTTCATCATGAGCTTCACCAGCTCTTCCAGCGAAGTCTGATTCGGATTCCAGCCCAACAGGGTTTTCGCCTTTGTTGGATTCCCCAGCAGCTGGTCTACTTCGGCAGGTCGGAAATGCTTCGGATCTACTTCGATGAGCACATCGCCGGTTGCAGCGTTAATGCCTTTTTCGTCTACACCTGTGCCTTCCCAGCGCAGCATAATGCCAATTTCATGGAACGCCAGCTCACAGAATCGGCGAACGGTATGCATCTGCCCGGTAGCGATCACGAAATCTTCCGGTTCATCGTGTTGCAGCATCATCCACATACACTCCACATAGTCTTTGGCATAGCCCCAGTCGCGCTGTGCGTCCAGGTTTCCCATATAGAGCTTCTGCTGTAAACCGTGTGCGATCCGGCTGGCCGCCAGGGTGATTTTTCGGGTTACGAAGGTCTCACCTCTGCGCTCGCTTTCGTGGTTGAACAAAATACCGTTTACGGCAAACAAGCCATAAGATTCACGGTAATTCTTGGTGATCCAGAACCCGTATTGCTTGGCAACGCCGTATGGTGAACGGGGATAGAACGGCGTGGTTTCGGACTGCGGTACTTCCTGCACTTTTCCATATAGCTCAGAAGTAGATGCCTGGTAAATCCGGCAGGTTTGCTCCATTCCCAGGATGCGAACGGCCTCCAGGATGCGAAGCGTTCCCACAGCATCCGATTCCGCTGTGTATTCGGGAACTTCAAATGAAACCTTTACGTGACTTTGCGCCGCCAGGTTGTAAATTTCAGACGGTTTCACCTGCTGAATAATACGGATGAGCGAGCTGGAATCGGTCATATCACCGTAATGCAGCTCTATTTTTTTCTGCTGATGCGCGTCCTTGATCCACTCGTCGAAGTACAAATGTTCAATACGACTGGTATTGAAATAAGATGCCCTGCGAATGATACCATGGACTTTGTACCCTTTTTCCAGCAGGAATTCGGCAAGAAAAGAGCCGTCCTGTCCGTTGATACCTGTGATCAGTGCAATTTTTTCTCTCATCAGTGGTGTGTTATACTTCGTTTTAAGTCACTTGAAGCTGGTAATCCAGGCTACCTGCTTGTTCAACCTTATTTGCAATACGCTTTTCAAATAATTGGAATCCCAGCTTTCCTAAAAGAACCTGAATTAGGGCTCCTGGCCTCACCTGGTGGCAAAAAGTTGGATTTCAATCGCAAAGTTACTTTTTATTCATGTTGAAAATTGTTGTAAAAATGTTAAAAAAGGGTCTCTGAACGGCATCGTTTCAACCATAATTAATTAATAATGAACATATTGCGCCATAAGACCTTAAGCCAAGAGATTGCCCCCCAACTGTGAAACGCCCGCCCACCTTGTGTTTTTGTATAATTTTGTCTTTTTGTCAACATATAACACAGACCTATGAGAAATCATTTACTTGCTTTAGCATTCCTCCCATGCATAGCAACTGCACAGTCAGACCTCAGCACTATGAACCGCTGGTCGATCGGTGCGGAAATCGGTGCACACGACGGAATGGCCCCCTCTAAAGGAAATACCCGTCTGTACCAGATCCAGCATTTTGGACTGAACGGAAGGTACATGCTCAATAACCGTTTCGGTCTTCGTTTGGGTGTGAACTACGATTTCCTTGACTTCATGGACCAGCCTTACAACACCTACTACATCCGTACTTCCCTGGAAGGCGTGGTGAATGCAGGTGACATCTTCCACTTCCAGCAGGTGATGCCACGCATCGGATTGCTGTTTCACGGTGGTTTCGGAATTTCCCATATGTGGTCCGATAACAACCCGAACGTCGCTACAACAGAATCCCTGGGCACACGCTCTGATGAAATGCTCAATTTCGTATTCGGAGCAACACCGCAATTCATGCTCAACGACAGATGGTCATTGAATGCAGATCTGTCGTTCATTTTCCACGGACACCAGACCAACCGTTTCGACATGCAGGCAAGAAGTCAGCATGGCGCTATCGACGGCTACATGATGAATGTGAGCATTGGTGCTTCATACTACTTCGGAAAGAATAAAAAGCACGCCGACTGGACACCGACTACGTATGGTGCCGACAACGGCGATGAGACAGCTGCACTCGAAGCCCGTATCAAAACACTCGAAGAGCAAGCGAAAGACGATGACAAGGACGGCGTTCCGAACAGCATCGATCAGGAGCCTGCTACAGCTTCAGGCAGCCTGGTAGATTCCAAAGGAGTGGGTCTCAAGGATGCAGATGGCGACGGTGTTGCCGATGCTTACGATGCTTGTCCTGAAGTTGCCGGAACATTCGGAGCTAACGGTTGCCTTGATTCTGACAAAGATGGCGTTGCCGACAACGAAGATGCTTGTCCGCACACACCAGGTCTGGCAATCGACAAAGGCTGCCCGCAAGTGAAAAAAGAAGACGAAGCGGTTATGAATAAAGCACTCAAGGGTGTTCAATTCAACTACCAGAAAGCGGAATTGCTTCCTTCCTCATTGCCGGTTCTCGACGAAGTTGTGAAAGTAATGAAGAACAACCCGAACTATAAGCTGGATATCGCTGGGCATACCGACAATGTTGGTGATCCGAACGAAAACCAGATTTTGTCTGAGCAGCGTGCACAGTCCGTAGCCAACTACCTGGTTTCAAAAGGTGTTGACGCAAGCCGTCTTTCCGTAAAAGGTTACGGTGAAACACAGCCGAAAGCAACCAACGATACACAGGAAGGTCAGGCTATTAACCGCCGCGTTGAATTCAACCTGTTGTTCGACTAAGAAACAAACATCATATTTTCGGAAAGGAGTCTTCGGGCTCCTTTTCTTTTTTACACGATTTTCTGTGACATCGGGCCGTTTCGGCGCTTATAGTACTATTTTTGAACGAAAGCCGGTCCCGTTTGTACCCATTGGTCCGATTCCGGCTTAATACGTGAACTATGAAAAATATGCTTTTTGCCTGCCTGTTAGCAGCACCTTTTTCACTCTTTTCCCAGAAAACCGTGCAATTTGCCGATCCGCTGCCACCCGGTCAGGCATTCGTAAAACAGGTCGACAAAAACCATTTCGGCGCTTATAGAAGCAATACATCGGGAACGATCTATCAGTTCGATGAAACCGGGGTTTCCATCGTTTCCACCATCGTAGCATACATCACACGTGAACAGTTGCGTGAATCGTCCACCATCGAAGTGCGCAACGGCTACCTGTTCGGCGTTGTCGCCGGCGATTCCGTTCCATGCGTCCTGGAAGGCGAGCGCTATTATTACGGCATCCGCAACAAGCAGGTTATCATCGGCGAAGGCAGCCTGAGTCAGCTCACGCGCCTTGATGCCAAAACCTATGTGCTCAATTTCATTGAAGGCGGCTATTTCGAGCCCAGCCTGCTCACATTTACAGCCAACGGCCTCGAGATCATTCACGGCAATACCGAAGCACTTCCTGAATACGACAAAATACTGGTTGTAAACAACATAACGCGTTACAATTCGCCTGTCGCCATCCTCGCTCCTTCCGAAGCACAATGGGCCGAATTGAAAAAGATTCTCTTCGAAGGAGAACGATTGCTGTATGCAAAAGAGCTGTAATCAGGCCATAGGAAACAGGGAATAGAAAATGGTTTGACCCGTTGCTCTATTCACATTCCCTATTCGCCATTGCCCTAAATTGCTACCGCAACGTTAAATACCGCGTTACATTTAGATTATTCCGTAACTTTGTAAAAAATTTAATTATGGGAAAGTTTGGTGCTTTTGAGATCATTTTGATATTGGCCGTTGTTGTTTTGTTGTTCGGAGGTAAGAAAATTCCTGAGCTGATGAAAGGTTTGGGTAAAGGAATCAAAGAATTCAAAGACGCGAGCAAAGGCGAAGACAAAACTGCCGTAGAAGACAAAAAATAATCTCCCCTTTTTCGAATGTACAAGACATTTTCGGAAGTAAAACAAGCACTTTCCGCCGGAAAATCCGTTGTTGAAATCGTCAACCATTACCTGGGTGCCATTGCTGCTGCCACAGAGCTGAATGCCTTTCTTGAAGTGTTCGAACAGAGCGCTTTGGAGCAGGCGGCTAAGGTCGACGAGAAACTGAAAGCGGGTACCGCCGGAAAGCTGGCTGGTATGGTGATAGGCCTGAAGGACAATATTTGTTACAAAGGTCATTGCTTGTCGGCTTCCTCGAAAATCCTTGAAAACTTCGAATCCCTTTATTCGGCGACTATCGTTGAGCGATTGCTGGCAGAAGATGCCGTGATCATCGGTCGACTGAACTGCGATGAATTCGCAATGGGCAGCTCGAACGAGAACTCCGCTTTCGGGCCGGTGAAAAACAACCTGCGACCTTCACACGTTCCGGGTGGTTCTTCCGGAGGTTCGGCTGTTTCCGTTTCCGCTGGTTTGTGTACCGCCGCATTGGGCTCCGACACAGGTGGTTCCATCCGTCAGCCGGCTTCCTTTACCGGAACCGTCGGGCTGAAACCCACATACGGTCGTGTAAGCCGTTACGGACTCATTGCCTACGCATCTTCGTTCGATCAGATCGGACCATTTACCAATTCCGTTGCCGACAGCGCTTTGCTGCTCGAGATCATGGCTGGTAAAGACCCGATGGACAGCACATCCAGCTCGCGCGAAGTTCCGCATTACACGAAACTGGAAAAAGAAGAGAAGCTCCGCATTGCTTATTTGAAAGAAGCGATGGAGAACGACAACGTGGATGCCGAGATCCGGAGCTATATGGAAGACCTTATCGAGCGCTTGCGCAGCGAAGGTCACACCGTAGAGCCGGTCAGCTTCCCGTACCTCGATTACCTGGTTCCGACGTATTATGTATTAACAACGGCAGAAGCTTCTTCCAACCTGGCGCGTTTCGACGGTGTGCATTACGGTCACCGCAGCACAGAAGCCAAAGGCGTGGAAGAAACCTACGTGCTTTCCCGCACCGAAGGTTTCGGAACAGAAGTAAAACGCCGCATCATGGCCGGTACATTCGTGCTTTCGCATGGCTATTACGATGCCTATTACACGAAAGGACAGAAAGTACGCCGTGTACTCCAGGATAAGACCAACGCGATCTTTGCCGATCACGATCTGCTTATCCTGCCCACAACACCCACCACCGCTTTCGAGCGTGGAGCTGTCAACGATCCGATCCAGATGTACCTCCAGGATATTTTTACCGTACACGCCAACCTGACGGGCAATCCGGCTATTTCCATTCCTGCCGGCGTTAACCACAGCAATGGCTTGCCGTTCGGTATCCAGGTCATGGCAGATCAGTTCGATGAGCAACGCATGTTAAACTTTGCGCAGCAATTAGCCGCAACTACTCCATAGATACTTATGCGACTGAACAAGAAACTACTTTTGGTATTAGTGGCAGGATTAACGGGAATCGTTTCCCACGCGCAACGCGGTTATCCACCGGTAAAAGATACCATCAGCGGGGACGCGTTCATCCGAATGGTCGATCAGAGTCTTGCGCTTTATTACGAAGAACATATTTCTGCCGGTTCGGCTGATTCCATCATCGATGCGCTGGCCTATGAAGCCGGAACCGTTCCGCAGTTTACCGACGATATTTACTGTCAGCGACTGGCAAAGCTCAACGAAATTTCCACGTTTGGCTTCGACTGCAACAACGTCTCGCTTACAACCATTAAATTCTTTGCAGCCAACCGCCGCGGCTTTGCTAAAGTCGTGCTGGGCCGTTCGAAAATCTACTTCGACCTGTTTGAAGAAAAACTGGCCGAATACGGTCTGCCGCTCGAGCTGAAATACCTTTCCGTGATCGAAAGCGGTTTGCGCCCTCAGGTGAAATCACGTGCCGGGGCTTTGGGCCTCTGGCAGTTCATGTACGGAACGGGGAAAATGTACGGCCTGGTCGAAAATTCTTACATCGACGAGCGCATGGACCCGGTGAAAGCGACTGAAGCTGCCTGCAAATTCCTCAAAAAGCTCTACGAGATCTACGGCGACTGGAACCTGGCGCTGGCTGCCTACAATGCCGGCCCCGGAAACGTCAACAAAGCCATCCGTCGCGCTGGTGGGGCTCGCAATTACTGGGAAGTACGACCGTACCTGCCACGTGAAACGCAGGGATATGTGCCAAACTTCATTGCAGCGACCTATCTGCTGCATTACCACGCAGAACACAACATCGTGCCGGCGGAAAACAAATTCCATTACTACCAGCTCGATACCATGTGCCTGCGCAGCGGTATCCACATGCAAACGATCAGCGCGCTCACGGCCTGGCCAAGTGAAGAAATTCAGGCACTGAACCCGATTTATAAGACAACTTACATTCCACCGACATCGCCGGCGCAGTGCATTACCGGCCCGCTCGATAAGATCGGTCTGCTGGTGAGCCTCGAGGATTCCCTCTACTCTTTGGAGAAATCCCTTTACGGCGGCGGACGTACACAACCGGTTGCAATCACCAACAATCCGGTCACGAACAACAACGACCAGATCGTTGTTTCAAATCCGGATAAGGATATTCCGAAAACGAAAGTCGTTACGACCGTTAATTACACTTATCACCGTGTGAAAAGCGGCGAAAGTCTTGGGAAAATCAGCGCGCAGTACAATGTTTCGATCCAGGAGATCATGGACTGGAACAACATGACGAGCACCCGCATCACCGTGGGGCAAATGCTGAAAATCCAGACCAAGGTTACGACGACGATCGAGAACCCGGACTACATCGAGTCACAGGCTAACGACACGATACAGGAAGAAGCACCGGTAGTGAATACACCTCCGACGCCGACACCACGTGCCACAGCTCCGAAGAAATACTATTCCGTACGCAGCGGCGATACCTTTTCACGCATTGCCAGCAAGCATGGCGTTACGATTGCCCAGCTGAAACGCCTCAATCCGGGCGTAAATACCAGCAGAATTCGCGTAGGACAGAAAATCCGGATAAAATAATCCACCGTGGGACATACGCTTTCGGTTGTCATTATCACCCTCAACGAAGAGCGGAACATTGGCCGCTGCCTGCAAGCCGCACAAAGCGTAGCCGACGAGATCATCGTGCTGGATGCCTTTTCGACCGATAAAACGCAGGAAATCTGCGCATCCTTTCCAAATGTACGCTTCGAGCAACGCGCCTGGGAAGGTTATGCAGCCACCAAAAATTACCTCAACACATTGGCTTCGCACGATTATATCCTGTCACTCGACGCCGACGAAGTGCTGAGTGCCGAGCTGATCAGCGAAATCCTGGCAGAAAAAGCCATCGGCTTCAACGGTGTTTATTCGGTCAATCGTCTTACCAATTACTGCGGAAAGTGGATCCGCCACAGCGGCTGGTTCCCTGATGTCAAACCACGTTTGTTTCCGAAAGACCAGGCGCACTGGGATGGTGCCTTCGTACACGAGACGCTCATTTACCCGGCCAACTTGCCCGAACAGACCTTCACCGGTGTAGTCGAACATTATTCCTATTATTCGTACCTTGACCACCGGCAGCGCGCCGATAAATATTCCCTGCTGACAGCGAAGAAATTCTTTGCTGCCGGGAAAAAAGTCGGACCGCTCAAGCCATGGCTCAGCGCTGCTGGCCGGTTCATCGCGATGTATTTCCTCAAAAAAGGATTCCTCGACGGGTGGATGGGCTTCAAGATCGCACAGATCAGCGCGCAGTCGAATGTATTGAAATACCAGGAATTAAGGAGATTACACCGTGAAAACACTACCGGATAGTTCAGGCAAACGCATTGTGATCAGTCGCACCGACAGCATCGGCGATGTCATGCTGACGCTTCCCGTTGTAGCCTGGCTCAAAGAACGTTTTCCGGATTGTCATATTACCTTCCTCTGCCGCAACTACACAGAAGCGATTGTTCGTTGTTACCAGGGCGTTGACGACGTGTTGTTGCTCGAAACCATACAGGCGCTGCCGGCTGAACACCAGGCTGCTTTCATCGAGTCGAAGCATTTCGATACCATCGTTCACGTATTTCCGCGGAAAGAGCTGGCGCAATTATTCAAGAAGGCGAAAGTTCCGAATCGTATCGGCACATCGCACCGCCTGTTCCATTTGCTGACCTGCAACATCCGACCGTCGTTTTCGCGCAAACGCTCACCTTTGCATGAAGCACAGCTGAATTTCGAGCTGCTGCGTCCGCTGGGAGTGACCGAGCTGCCTTCGCTTGAACAATTAAATCACTGGTGCGAACGCTTCGCTGTGCCGGAAACGCCGTTGCCCGATTTCATCGAATCGCATCTTTCAGCAGGGAAAAGCGTGATCCTGCATCCGAAATCACAGGGAAGCGCCCGCGAATGGCCCATGGAATCCTATACACAGTTGGCCGAAACGCTGGCCGCTCAAGGAACCACCGTTTTCTTTACCGGAACGGAAAAAGAAGGACAGCTTTTCCGTGATCAATTGCCGGTCAACGAACGCATTGTAGACACAACCGGAAAATTGACGATCGAACAATTACTCGTGCTGATCCAGCGATCCAACGCACTGGTGGCTTGCAGCACCGGACCTTTACACCTGGCCGGCTTCCTCGGAAAATGCGCCATCGGTTTGTTTTCTCCAAGAACGCCCATCCATCCGGGAAGGTGGAAACCGCTAGGTGCAAATGCAACGACTTTGGTCAACGATCCGGACTGTCCGACCTGCAAAGCCCAAAAACCCTGCAATTGCATCGCCGAAATTCCCGTGAACCGCGTACTGGAAGCCCTGAACGATTGCCGATCGTGAAAGCCCTTCTTCGGCATAGTGTCGCTTTTCTGCTGTTTTCCAATGTGTGGGTGGCTTTGAGCGTTGCCACGCTGGTACTCGGACTGGCCCATTATTACTGTATCACGGACTGTTATCTCTACGCAACATTCGCTTTCCTGGGCACCTTCAGCACCTACAATTTTCACCGGCTCGTACGCAACCGTGCCTTCCAGCGGGCATCGATCGCAACAGAGCGCTCAACCTGGCTGGATCGCAATCGTACGATCATCATCCTGCTGTCTGCTGCTGCAGCCGTTACCGCAATCCTGATCTTCTTTTTCCTGCCCATCGTACCACTTTCCCTTGTGATGCTGGGTGGTACCGGCGTCATCGTTTTCTTTTACGCCATTCCTTTCCCTGGTACCAATCGTGCGCTGCGCAGTTTTCCCGGACTTAAAAACCTGTGGATCGTGCTTGTCTGGACCGTTCTGGTGCTCGTGCCACTCGTGAACCGCGAAAAAGCCATAGACTGGATCGACGTCGCACACATCGTGCTGCTGACCTATATTCAAATCATCCCGTTCGATATCCGCGACACCGGCTACGATCCAAAGCACATGCGCACGCTTCCGCAGCTACTCGGAAGTACAAACGCACGTCTGTTTGCCACACTATTGCTAAGCATCCTGCTCACGAGCTTATCCTTGCACCACGGTTTTCACTGGGGCGTTGTAGCAATCGGCATTTGCTCACTGGCAGGAACCTGGTGGCAGCAACGTCAGGAAAACCTCGCTGCGCTGGAGCTGTTATGGGACGGAACGCTGCTCGTGCAGGGAATTTTCTATTTTGTGCTTGATTGTCGTTAGACCATCCAATCATCAGCAAAGAATAGCTAACTTTGCCGCCATAACAGAGGAAAAATGGCTACGATCTCCACATACGATTTTGCAGGAAAGCGTGCTTTGGTGCGCGTTGATTTCAATGTTCCACTCAACAAGGAAACACTTGAAATAACCGATGATACACGCATCCGTGCGGCTTTGCCGACTATCAAGCACATTCTTGAAAACGGTGGAAGTGTCGTACTTGCGTCTCACCTCGGTCGCCCGAAAGAAGGGCCGGAAGACAAGTTCTCCCTGCGCCACATCGTGGGTCGTATTGAAGAATTGCTGGGCAAACCGGTGAAATTCGCAGCCGATTGCGTTGGCGCTTCTGCATACGACATGAGCAAACGCTTACAGCCGGGCGAAATCCTGTTACTGGAAAACGTTCGTTTCTACAAACAGGAAACTGCCGGAACGGAATCCTTCGCGGAACAATTGGCGCAACACGGCGATGTCTACGTAAACGATGCGTTCGGAACAGCACACCGCGCCCATGCCAGCACGACTGTTGTTGCGAAATTCTTCCCGCACGACAAGCTCTTCGGCTTCCTGCTCGAGAAAGAGATCGAAAGCGTTAACCGCGTACTGAACAGCGACGAGAAGCCGCTTACGGCTATCGTTGGTGGTGCAAAAGTTTCTTCCAAGATCACCATCATCGAGCGCCTGCTGGATAAAGTGGATCACCTCATCGTGGGTGGCGGAATGGCTTATACGTTCGTAAAAGCGATGGGCGGATCGGTTGGTAATTCCCTCGTGGAAGACGATTTCCTTTCTACTGCAACGGATATCATCGCCAAAGCGAAAGCCAAAGGCGTTAACCTGTATATTCCCACGGATACGATTGCTGCCGATAAATTCGACAACAACGCTGCTACACAGCTCGTGCCGATCAATGCTATTCCTGCTGGCTGGATGGGACTGGACGTCGGTCCTGAAACCACTAAAGCGTGCGCCGAGATCATTGAAAACTCCCGTTTGATCCTCTGGAACGGCCCAATGGGTGTGTTCGAAATGAGCAACTTCCAGAAAGGAACGGTTGAAGTGGCAAAAGCCATTGTTCGCGCTACGGAAAAAGGAGCATTCTCCCTGATCGGCGGCGGCGACTCGGTAGCGGCGATCAACCAGTTCGGGTTGGCAGATAAAGTAAGCTACGTTTCTACCGGTGGTGGCGCCATGCTGGAATACCTGGAAGGAATTGAATTACCGGGAATCAAGGCGATCCGTGACTAATTATCAATTATGAATGCGAAAATTATAAAGGTAAGACCCTTTATAATTCATAATTAAGCATTTATAATTACTTATCGAGTACTTTCGGAATACGGAAATAATCCGAGTCTTTCTTCGGCGCGTTTTTGAGCGCTTCCGCTTGTGTAACGGTCACTTCCGGCTCGTCGGCGCGAAGAACATTGACCTCATCACTCATGAACACGAGCGGCTCTACATTATCAGTTGGCAATTCGGACAGCTTGCCCATGAACGCCACAATGTTGTTCAGGTCGCGACGAATGGCTTCTTTCGCTTCCCCTTCAAAACGCAGACGGGAAAGGTGTGCAATGTGATCGATTGTTTCTTCTGTAATGTTCATGCGACAAAGATAGAATTTCTAGTTCAAGAGGCAATAGGATTCAGGCAATAGCAAACATCCATAAAGCACCTAAGCTATTGACTCTTCAACTATTGCCCAATGCCTTCTTTCATCAATCCCCGTTCAATCAGCGGCTGCGCGATCACCTTAAACGTCAGATCGCTTAGTTCCTGCTCGGAAAGCTGTTTCACCTGCTCTACTGTGATCACCGGATGCATCGCCACACGCGAAATACCCGGATGCGCCGGTCCGAGAATATGTCCGGGATCGGAAAACAAGTGGTAATTGTCGATAAAAGTGATCGGAACAATGGGAATTTTGGCATTCTTCGCCAGCTTAAAAGCCCCGATTTTAAACGGGATCATTTGCGGCGTATCGTCATCGGGAATACCACCTTCGGGGAACACTACAATCGACCAGCCGGCTGCGATTTCCTGGCGGGCATGGATAAAGGCTTTTCCTGCTTTGATGCGGTCGTTGCGGAAAACCGGGATGTTCAGTCGCTTGAAAAAGGTCTTCACCAGCGGATAGGAAAGAATTTCGCTTTTCCCCATGAACAGGAACCGGTGCTGTGGCAACAGCGAGTACATGAGGAAAATATCGAAGTACGAGCTGTGGTTCGAGACGATCATGTACGGTCCTTCCGGCAGCGGATGACGCTCGACTTTGCGCGTATGCACAAATGCCAGGATACGGAACAGAAAGCTCCAGCACACATTGATCGGGAAGGAATACCTGCGCCAGCTTTTGCGGGAAAGGGTGATGAGCAGAAAAGGATAGAAGAACAGCAGCGTGGCGACAAAGATCACCCCGATGTACAACTTAAAACATAAGCCCAGGATGCCTTTTACAGTTCTCATAGACCCCAAAAATAAGGCTTTCGTTCCGTATTCGGATGCCGGAAATTGGATTGACGATTGGAAGCCTGTGTCATTTCCTGAATTATAACCCTTATTTTCGCACAAAAAATTAACGCAACATGGCCCGCATACTTACAGGCATTCAAAGTACCGGAACTCCCCATCTCGGCAACCTGCTCGGCGCAATTCTGCCGGCAATCGAGCTGTCACGACAACCGGGAACCGAATCCTTTTTGTTCATTGCCGATATGCACTCCCTGACGCAGATCAAGGATGGCAATCAGCTCCGTGAGAACACCTATTCAACGGCGGCAACATGGCTTGCATGTGGAGTGGATCCGCAGAAAAGCGTGTTTTACCGTCAGAGTGATATTCCGGAAGTAGCTGAGCTGATGTGGTACCTGATGTGTTTTTATCCTTACCAGCGTCTGACGCTTGCTCACGGTTTCAAGGACAAAGCCGATCGCCTGAGCGATGTGAATGCCGGACTGTTTACCTACCCGATGCTGATGGCGGCGGATATCGTGCTCTACGATGCCGAAGAAGTGCCGGTGGGCAAAGATCAGCTGCAGCACCTTGAAATGACCCGCGACGTAGCCGGACGGTTCAATCACATCCACGGCGATGTATTCGTATTGCCGAAAGACCGCATCGACGAAGCAACGATGATCGTTCCGGGAACGGACGGTGAGAAAATGAGCAAATCGCGCGGTAATGTGATCAACATCTTCCTGCCGGAAAAAGAGCTGCGCAAGCAGGTCATGAGCATTGTGACGGACAGCAAAGGTGTCGACGATCCGAAAAATCCGGAGGAATGCAACATTTTCGCCATTTACAAACTGCTGGCGGATACAGATGCTGTTGCAGCAATGCGTCAGAATTATGTGACACCGGGTTATGGCTACGGTCATGCAAAGCTGGCGTTGTTCGAGCTGATCCTTTCCAAATTTGCTGAACAGCGGGAAAAATACAATGCCCTTATGGCCGACAAGCCCCAGATCGATGCCGCACTGGCCGTTGGTGCTGCCAAAGCTCGTACGGTTGCCCAGGAAGTGCTGAAGCGCGTCCGCACCCATGTTGGTTACTAAAAGGAGTTATTAACAATAATTGGCCGTAGGGATTTTTTTTCAACAAAAGCATACAGCAGAATAAAAAGATTGTATATTTGAATCACTTATGTTACACCAACATAAACTACTCTTATTAAACCAACAATGCTAAAGCTCCTCCTCCAGGGAGCTTTTTCATTTTCTAACCGGCACCATTGCTCAACTGAATGAATTGTTATATTTGTTGTGCTAAGACTAGAAAACACCTTCGTATGTTTAAACGAACACCCCTGCTTGCTACCCTGCTGATTCTGGTAGCGAGTTGTTCTTCTTCTGTTGATGATATTTCCGAACTGAAAGCTTCCGGCGGCGCACGCTACGGCGGCGAATTCCGTTTCATGCTGGGCGACAAAGTGTCGACATTGCTGCCGATCCAGGCTATCGATCTCTATACGCAACGCGTAACCAGCCAGTTGTTTGATCCTATTCTGAGTCTCGACGCTACGGGCAAAAATGTCATTCCGGCGCTTGCCGAAAGCTATACCATTTCGAAAGACGCTACCGTTTTTACGTTTAAGATCCGTAACGGTGTTTACTTCCACGATGATGAGTGTTTTGGCGGCGAAGGTCGCGAGCTGACAGCTGAAGATGTGAAGTTCACTTTAGACATGGCTTGCAGCGGACTTAAGGAAAACGAAGTGAGCTGGCTGCTCGTAGACCGTGTTAAAGGGGCGAAAGCATTCAACAGCGCTTCACATACCAGTTTCAAAGAAGGTGGTGTGGAAGGCATACAGGCAACAGATAAAAGCACGCTCGTGGTTACGTTGACCGAACCTTGCGTCAATTTCGATAAAATACTCACCTTTAGTGGCTTTGGTGTTTTCCCGAAAGAAGCGTACGATAAATACGGCAAAGACCTGAAAAACCACCCGGTGGGAACAGGACCATTCATTCTGAAAGAAAAAACGGATAAGAAAATCCGCCTGGAGCGCAATCCGCGTTACTGGAAGAAAGATCAGTTCGGCAATCAGCTGCCGTTCCTCGGAGCAGTGGAAATCACCTATGCAACCGACAAACGCAGCGAGCTGCTGGCTTTCCGCAACCAAAAGATCGACCTCGTACTGGAAATTCCGGCTGAAGAAGTAGAAAACGTACTCGGGTCATTGCAGGAAGCACAGGCGGGCAAGACCGTAAAACACAAAGTTGATTCGAAACAGGCCGCCGCGCTGACCTATATCGGAATGTCGCAGGACCACGCCGTGTTCAAAGATGCGCGCGTCCGCAAAGCCTTCAATATTGCTGTTAACCGCGACCAATTGGTCAACAATACGTTGATGGGCGAAGGCTATCCGGTGAAGAACGGTTTTATTCCGAATACGGATTTCTACAACGCTTCCCGCGTCAAAGGATTCAACTTCGATATCTCCAAAGCGCAATCACTCCTGGCAGACGCCGGATATCCGGGTGGTGTTGGCTTCCCTGAGCTGACACTCTATGTTTCGGGCAAAAACGATTCCGATTACCACCGACTGGCCAAAGGTGTTGCCGATCAGCTGAAACAACATCTCAACGTGAACCTCAAGGTGAAGCTGTGCACAATTGAAGAGCGCTCAGCAGCCGTGGCATCAGGAAAAGCCGCTATCTGGGTGGCAACCTGGATCGCCGACTATCCGGATCCGGAAACCTTCCTGAGCCTTTTCTACGGCGGGCACGTGAAAGCGAATGCCAATATCAATCCGTTCAAGTACAAAAATCCGGCGTTCGACAAACTCTATGTGCAGGCTTCCAAAGAGCTGGATGCCGACAAGCGACTTGATCTGATCGTAAAATGCGACCAGATGATCATCGACGATGCAGTGGTTATTCCGGTAATGAACAGCGATTTCATTACGATGATCAACTCCCGCGTGCGAAATTTTGAGACCAATTCTTTGGAAAAGCTCGACTTTTCTGCTATTTTTATCAAGGAGCCTAAATAGAGGCTTCAGCGAAAGTCAAATCTTATTAAACCTCTCAGCTTGCGAGAAGAAGGGCCGGAAATCCGGCCCTTTGTTATTGGTATCAACTAAAGTCGCAGATAGGTTCACACAAAGACAACAATCCGGTAACATCCGTGCCGCCAGTCCCCGCTACTTTTGATGCTTATTAGTCTAGAGCGCGAATATTCCTGCAGGCCTTTGTGAATTTTGTCCTGCGGGAATACTTCAGAAATTTTACCAGTCAAATGCACAAAAGCCATGATAAAAACGTGCACTTTTGTAATATGGGCTACATTAACAGGGAATTAAGCTGGCTTTCCTTCAATGAGCGTGTATTACAGGAAGCACTCGACCACCAGGTCCCATTGGTGGAACGCATGCGTTTCCTGGGAATCTATTCCAACAACATGGACGAATTCTACCGTGTCCGTGTAGCCAATATCAAGCGCATGATCAACCTCCAGAACAAAAAAGTGGAGGGTTTCAAAGGCACACCGCAGGATCTTTACGATGAGATCCGGAACGTGGTGATCAAACAGCAGCGCTTATTCGAACAGGCCTACAATTCCATTCTAGAGCAGCTTTCCAAAGATGGCATCCACCAGCTGGATGAACATTCCGTAACACCGGAACAACGCAGCGAGCTGAACGACTATTTCCGCAAAGACGTAGTGCACGATGTAGTGCCCATCATTCTCGATAAAAAAACACCGTTTCCGCGCCTCCGCGACAAAGCCATTTACCTGGCCGTTCGCATGGAATGGGACAAAAAGCGCCGGGCCCGTTATGCATTGATCGAAATTCCGTCTTCCATTCCGCGCTTTTATACCCTGAAACACGAAAAAGGACAGGCAATCATCCTGCTCGATGATATTGTGCGGCTGAACCTGGCCGATTTATTTCCCGTGTTCTCCTTCGATACGATTGAGGCTTATACGTTCAAATTCAGTCGCGATGCGGAGCTGAACCTCGACGACGACGTTTCGATGTCGCTGATCGAGAAAATGGAGAAAAGCATCAAACAGCGGAAAAAAGGCGAACCGGTGCGTTTCGTTTACGATCACCGCATGCCCGAAGATCTGATCGACCTGCTGCTCAAACACCTCAACCTGAAAGCCGGTGTAAATACCATTCCAGGCGGGAAATACCACAACTTCAAAGACTTCATGAGCTTTCCCGATTTCGGGAATCCGCAATACCTCTACCCGGAACAGGTGCCGCACGCACACCCGCTGCTGGAAGGCAAACGCAGCCTGATCCGTGAAGTAGTTCAAAAAGACGTGCTGCTGCATTTCCCGTACCAGCGCTTCGACTATGTGGTCGACCTGCTGCGCGAAGCCGCTATCGATCCGAAGGTACAATCCATCAAGATCAACGTTTACCGCGTGGCCAACAATTCCCAGGTGATGAATGCGCTGATCAACGCCGTCAGCAACGGGAAAGAAGTGTTGGTGGTACTGGAGCTGCAGGCGCGCTTCGACGAAGAGAACAACCTCTACTGGGCCGAGCGACTCAAGGATTACGGCGCACGTGTATTGTACGGCTACGAAGGCCTGAAAATTCACTCCAAGCTGATCCAGATCCGCCGCGTGTCCAACAAGAAAGAACAATTGATCACCTACATCGGAACCGGGAATTTCAACGAAAAAACGTCGCGTATTTATACCGATCTCGGCTTGCTGACCGTGAACCGCAAGATTGCGCTGGAAGTACAGCATGTATTCGACATGATGGAACAAACGATCCGTCACCGGGCATTCCGGACCTTGCTTGTGTCACCGCTCAATATGCGTCGCAAGATCATGGCGCTGATCCAAAACGAGATCAAAAACGCACAGAAAGGCAAACCGGCCAAGATCCGGCTGAAGATCAACAATCTGGTCGATAAACAGGTGATCGATAAGCTCTATGCCGCTTCCAATGCCGGCGTACAGGTGGAGCTGATCATCCGCGGCGTCTGCTGCCTGATCCCGAAATTGAAAACCAAGAGCCAGCACATCGAAGCGATCAGTATCGTTGACCGCTACCTCGAACATTCGCGCTTTATGATCTTCCACAACGACGGTCAACCGCTGTACTACATCAGCTCAGCCGACTGGATGGAACGCAACCTCGATAAGCGCATCGAAGTAAGTGTGCCGATTTACGACAAAGCCATTCAACAGGAGCTCGAAACCATTTTCGATATTCAATGGAAGGATACGGCCAAGGCCCGCATTCTGGACAAATTGCAGCGCAATGCTTACCGGAAAGCAACCGGAGAGCCGCTCAATTCACAGCAGGAGCTGATGCGCTATTATGGCGGATTGGTGAGCCAGCCCAAGCCGGTTCGTAAGAAAACTACCCGAAAAGTAAAAGAGGAAGACGCGGCCTGATCGGTTCAATCAAAGCTCTTTCTTCATGGATTCCGCCATTTCACAGGTGATCAGCGGCAAATAAATTTCCACGCTCACACCGCCCGAATCGCGCTCGCGGATCAGGTAGCTGGCGCTGTCTTTGTTGATCTTGTTCACAATGTCGAGACGGTCGTTGATGATCTCGGAAGCACGCGTGGAAGTTCCTGCTTTCAATCCTTTTCCGTTATCGGTCACTTTGATTTTCAGCTCATTGCCTTGTTGTTCGAAACGCAGCTCTATCCTTCCTTCGTAGGAAATATTCCGGAAACCACGCTCGATGCTGTTTTCCACGAAAGGCTGTAACAACATGGTTGGCAGGCAGATATTGGCCTGATCGATCTGCTCATCCACTTCCACCAAGAAAGTAAAGCTCTTGTTCAGGCGATCGCGCTGCAATTCCATGTAAGAAGTGAGCAATTCGATCTCTTTGTCGAGCGTCAGAAAATCATCGTGTGAGCTGTCAAGCGACTGGCGGATCAGTTTCGTGAAAATGGCCAGTTTTTTAGCAATTTCTGTACTGTTTCCGGAAGCGGCGCCTTGCTGCAGACTCGTGAGGGCGTTGTAGATGAAATCCGGGTTGATGCGCGCGCGTTGCAGGCGCTGTTCCATTTCCAGTCGTTCCTGGCGGGTGCGCATGTTTTTCTGGCGGAAGACGATGAAAATATAGCAGGCCAGCAGTGCCGAAATGATGATCCCGACCGTGATCAGCTTCGAGCGCAGCTGACCAATTTCCCGCTGCTGCTTAAGCAATCGCTTATCCTGTTCGTATTCCGACTGGGTTTTTTCACGACGTACGCGGTGGTATTTCTCTTCCATCTGCACGAGATCGCCATGTGCTTTCTGGGTCTCCAGCTTCAGCAGGTTTTCCCGCTGACGCACGAGCTCTTCGTAAACAATCAGCGCACGTTCGTAGTCGCCGCTCAATTTGGAGCAGTTGTAAAGCAATTCCAGGCCGTCGCGGATCTTGTAGGGATTGTCGAGCTTGATCGCATAGCTCAGGCTGGAATCAGCGCAAACATACGCTTTGTCGTATTGCTTCAGCTCGAGGTAGATGTCGGCCATATCCGCATATATACCATTGCGTTCCTGGAAATGAACGGCCGGCTGCGTAAAGTAAAGCGCGCTATCGAGGTAAACCAGCGCCTGGCGGTAATTGCGCTCATGGTATTCCTTGTCTTCCAACAGGTTATAACCGCGGATATATCCTTCCGCATAACCAATTCGCTGCGCCAGTCGGATACCGAAAACGGCCATGTGCTGAGCGGAATCCAGCAGCTCGTTTTTACCCGTAGCCTGGAACTGGTGGTAATAGCGGTAGGAAAGACTGTACAGGTTCTCGACCTTGTTTTTGCTGTCCGGCAGGATCACCGCCAGCGGATGCGCCATAGCGATGTAGCCACGCGCCACGTCTTCCTTGCCCAATTTCGACATGGCGCTGGAAAGCGAAAGCAGAATACGGGTTTGCAGGCTTTTGTTATCCGCTTTCTTCATCAGGCCGAGCGCCCGGTTATAGAGGCTTACGGCGTTGTCGTATTTCCCGATGCGAAGCTGCAGATCGCCCGAAGTAATCGTGTATTCGAGGTACGTCCAGGCCGAACAGCGCAGGCTATCGAGCAGCGATTTTTCCTGTTTCAGGAATTGACCGGCACCCTCGAAATCTTCCTTTTGCATGGCGTTCACGGCCTCCAGATGGAAGGCAAATGCACGACAGGCCGGTGAGCCGGTTTTGCGCAGCAGATGGATTTCTTTCAGAATGTTTTCGGCTTTGTAGGTAGTAACAGCCTCGAAATCGCGGTGGCGTATGTAATCGTCCTTCAGGGAACAATCGCAGCGTTTCTGCCCGAAGGCGGAAAAGACGGCGATCACGCATATCCCTGACAGCAATTTTTTCATACGCATAAAACAGTTTCAAATGTAGGTGATAATGTTGGATGTTGGAACGCTGATGGTTGAATTCATCTATGCAATCACGGCCAATCGTAAGATTACTCGCGGTCGGTAGAAATGAAAAAGGGATCCTTCGATGAAGAATCCCTTTCCTGACTGTGTTTTACTTATGCTACGAATTCAGCCAACCTAAAAACCTAAAAAGTATATGATAAACCAAAAGTGAGCGGGTAAACTGCGGCCGTTTTGCCGGTGTCAAAGAGCGGAAGCAGGCTATAGTTTGCAAAGACGCCCCAGCTGTCATAGCCTAATTTAACGGCAGCATCGAGGCGGAAAGCGTTCAGACCGTAAGTGTCGCGTGACACCGCTTTGCTGTCTTCCGTTTTCGTTTTCACGCTGGAACCGATACGGATACCTCCGATTACACCGGCAGCAAGGAAGAATCCTTTGTCATTGCCGTCGCCGTTGCTACAGAACTCAACCAGGAGCGGAACCGTCAGGTAGCTGGCGCGCAGCTTGTTCTTCTCGAAATCGTTGATGGTATCCTGCGTTACCCAAAGGGAGTCGTTATCGACATTCAGCACCTGTTGCTTCAGGCCAACACCGGTAAAGTTGAAGCCCAGACCTGTTGTAATACCGATGTAGTTGCGGTAGATCGGGAATTTATGCTCCAGGATATTGATGTTCCAGCTAAAAGATTTCCCCGGGTCGTTTTCCCATTGCGGATCATCCGGGAAGCTGCTTTTCATAGAGCTGTTGAGCAACATCGTCGGTCCGAATTCGATTCCTGCCCAGTGTCCGTCTGTGTCAGGGCGATCTCTATCTTCCTCTTCTTCTCCGTTTTCGTCATTGCCATCAACTGTGAGCGTATCGCCTTCCACTTTCACATCGCCTTTGGTGATGATGATGATTTCCTTTTCTCCGAGGTTGATGCGTGTTGTATCCGGATCTTCCTGAGCTGTTGCACCCCATGCGAGCAAGATGCCGAGTGCGCTGGTAATAATTGTTTTCATGTCTTCTATGTATTAAATCGTTTTCTTCACTTTCATCCCGATCGTTCCGGGGTATTTGTCCGTAAGACCTGTGAAGCCTGTTTTTGTTACAGCGGCTTGAAAAAATTTTTGATATAAAATCATAATGTGTTGAACATCAATTAATTAATTTTCGAATTTTATCTCAAAAATAAGGTGTGGCGTTTCCCCCTTTGGAGGGGGACTAAGGGGGAGGACTGATTTAACGCGGTTCTAGCCACCCTCCTCTATCCTCCCTCAAGGGAGGAGGTATCACCAACTTCCCCGTTTTAAGGGGAGAAATTTTCTATTTTTGCGCATCATTTCATTGCATTATGTACAGAACGCACACATGCGGCGAGCTCCGCGCAGAACACATCGGACAGGAAGTTATCCTTGCAGGCTGGGTCCAGCGATCCAAAGATCTTGGCGGCATCACCTTTGTGGATTTGCGCGATCGTTACGGCATCACGCAGCTGGCATTCAACATGGAAGAGCAATCTGACCTGTGTGCTGAAGCACGCAAGCTGGGCCGCGAGTTCGTGGTACAGGCAAGTGGAACGGTCATCGAACGGTCGAGCAAGAACACCAAGATCCCGACCGGAGAAATCGAGATCAAAGTGAGCAAGCTGACTGTATTGAACGCTGCAAAGCTTCCTCCCTTCACTATTGAAGACGATACCGACGGCGGCGACGAGCTGCGCATGAAATACCGCTACCTTGACCTGCGCCGCAATCCGGTTCAGGAAAAGCTGCGCCTGCGCAACCAGGTAGCGCTCGAAACACGCAAATACCTCGACAGTCAGGGATTCTGGGATGTAGAAACGCCTTACCTCATCAAATCAACGCCGGAGGGTGCCCGCGACTTCGTGGTACCAAGCCGTATGAACGAAGGTGAATTCTATGCCCTTCCGCAGTCACCGCAGACGTTCAAGCAATTGCTGATGGTTTCCGGTTTCGACCGTTACTACCAGATCGTGAAATGCTTCCGCGACGAAGACCTGCGTGCCGACCGCCAGCCGGAGTTTACCCAAATCGACTGTGAAATGGCGTTCGTAGAGCAGGAAGATATCCTCCAGCTCTTCGAAGGAATGGTGAAGCATTTGTTTTCCGCTGTTCGCGGCGTGACCTTCGACGGACCTTTCCCACGCATGACCTACGCCGAAGCGATGGAGAAATACGGTTCCGACAAACCGGATATCCGTTTCGGGATGGAATTCACCGACCTGAATGATCTGACTAAAAACAAAGGCTTCCAGGTAGCCGACGACGCTGAAGCGGTGATCGGAATTGCCGTTCCAGGCTGTGCCGAATACACACGCAAGCAGCTCGACGAGCTCACCGAATGGGTGAAACGTCCGCAAATTGGTGCCAAAGGACTGATCTATGTGAAATGCAACGCCGACGGAACGTTCAAAAGCTCTGTCGATAAATTCTATTCCGAATCCGACCTGAAAGCCTGGGCCGAAGCGACCGGAGCAGCAGCCGGCGACCTCATCCTGGTGATCAGCGGCGACCTCGACAAAGCCCGCAAGCAGATGAACGAGCTGCGCCTGCATATGGGAACCACGCTCGGACTGCGCAAGCCGGATGAGTTCAAACCACTGTGGGTACTCGATTTCCCGCTGCTGGAATGGGACGAAGACAATGGTCGTTTCCACGCGATGCACCACCCGTTCACGTCGCCGAAGCCGGAAGATTTTCATCTGATCAGTACCAATCCGAAGGCCGTTCGCGCCAATGCGTATGACCTCGCGGTGAATGGTGTTGAACTGGGCGGGGGATCTATTCGTATCCACGACCGTCAGCTGCAGGCACAGATGTTCGAGCTGTTAGGTTTTACGCCACAACAGGCTGAAGAACAATTCGGCTTCCTGATGAACGCGTTTGAATTTGGTGCGCCACCACACGGCGGACTGGCTTTCGGACTCGACCGCCTGGTTGCAACTATGGGTGGATCTGAAACGATCCGTGACTACATCGCGTTCCCGAAAAACAACAGCGGCCGCGATACCATGATCGACGCACCTTCTGCCATCGATGCTGCACAGCTGGATGAGCTGAAGATCGTGCTGAAAGCCTGATTCATTTTTAAAAACGAAACTTCCCGTTATTTTTCCATGTGTTTTGACCTGAATTAGGTATCTTAAGACACATGAGTCCTTATATTACCATCATTGCTTTCAGCGGAATTGTTATTCTGAGCTTTTTCTTCAACCAGGTTTCCAAGCGCACGAATATCCCGAGCGTATTGATGCTCATTGGGTTGGGGATGGGTATCAAAGCCATGCTGAATGCCTACCATTTGGGGCAGCAGGATTTTGGTCTGGACACGATCCTCGAAGTGCTGGGCAATGTCGGTATTGTGATGATTGTGCTGGAAGCCTCGCTCGATCTGGAGCTAGCACGTGAAAAGCGTGGATTGATGATACGGGCTTTTCTCGTTGCAGCGGTTTCTTTTACAGGAATCCTCTTTGCCCTCGGCTTCCTGTTCCAGTACTTTTTCCCAGCAAGCAACTTATACACCTGCCTGGTGTACGCCGTACCGCTTTCCATTATGAGCAGTTCTATCATTATTCCGAGCGTGGGCTCGCTAAGTAAAAACAAGCGGGAATTCATGATCTACGAAAGCACTTTTTCGGACATTATCGGAATCATGGTCTTTTATTTCATGCTGAGTGCCGAAGGCTCGACCAGTAACAGTGCCGTTGCCATCGATATCGGATTGAACATTCTGTTCACGGTTTTGCTGTCCGTTTTCGCTGCGTTTGCCCTCGTCTTTTCCATGCAGCGCCTCACAATGGAAGTCAAGCTGTTCCTCATTGTAGCACTACTGCTTTTCCTGTATTCGCTTGGGAAAATGTTCCACCTTTCTTCCCTGTTGCTCATTCTCGCCTTCGGATTGGTGCTGAACAATACCCATGTGTTTTTCCATGGCAGGCTCAAGCGCTATTTCAATGACAAGATCGTGAAGGATATCTTGAGTGATTTTCACAAGCTTACCCTAGAAAGTGCCTTCCTGATTCGTACGTTTTTCTTCGTGATCTTCGGGTTCAGTATCTCAGTTGCTTCCCTGTATTCGATGGAGATCGCGCTCAATAGCCTGCTGATTGTCGCCATCCTGTACGCCATACGATTCCTGTGCCTGCGATTCCTGGCGAAAACGCATATATTTCCTGAATTGTTCATTGCACCCCGCGGATTGATTACCATTTTGCTGTATTTTTCCATCCAGAAAAGCAACGGCTTTACCATCCCGGCGTTTGATACAGGATTACTGCTTTATCCCGTGCTGATCACGAGCCTGATCATGACCATCGGCTTGCTCACACACAAAGGAGAGCGTGTATCCGATGCGCTGCTGAGTCAGCTGCCAAAATTAAAACACACGAAAAAAGATGAGAAGCATTAACCTTTGCTTGCTATTACTATTGATCAGTGCGTGCGGAACGCTTAAAAACGGCGGCGGAAAACAAGTACGCGTCAACGGAACCATTTACATTGAAAAGCCTGTTTGTCAGCCCGGTCAGCCACCTGCCAAAGGCGATGCTGTTCCGGTAGCAAATACCACATATTATATCAAGGACGGCAGCATCAATGATCCGGCTGTGATCGCCGATAAGCAATTGCAAACCGATTCAACCGGTGCGTTTACAGTTCGGCTGAAGCCCGGAACATACGCAGTGGTTCATCCCGATAAGCTGATGACGTTTGGAGAATTCCGCCTGAAGCACGGCGCCACATCGACGTATTATAAAGACCGTGATGACGATTGTTTCCAGCGCTGGTACAACTCCGCTGATTTCTTGCTGAAAGTGGAAAACGATACGACAGTTGCGTTTACGGTAAAATCGCGCTGTTATACGTATACCAATCCTTGCCAGGAATACACGGGTCCGAAGTGATGTTTGATTCTGGATGTTTGATGTTGAATTGCGCTTAGGGAATTTATCACCACTCCAAATGGAGAAATTATCAATGATTAATTAGGAATTATCAAGGTAAGTACTAATTATTCTTCGCGATCTCAAAAACACACAGCACTTGAATAGTTGACTCTGCGAACTTTGCGGTGAAAAATTACTCTGTTTTTCTTCCGACCAGCTTTAAGGTATAAGCTCTCGGATTCGGAATGGAATCGCCGGTGATATCGAGCTGAACAATCCGATCGTTATAGACCTGGTAACGAATGATCCTGGTGGAATCTTTCAGGTTGTTTTCGGAAAGGTAATAGATGGGTTGTTTCGTTTTTTTGTCCCGGAAACGCTTCCATTCGCCATTGGAAACCAGAACTTCGTCACCATCTTGCGTGGCATTCTTATAGGTTTCGGAAAGACGGTAAATCCCGCTGGAGTCTCCTTTCATGGAAAGGTGCTGCTCGATTCCCGGGCAATCGGCACAAGGAATGGTACCGGCATAAACGCGCAGGCCTTTGAGCTTCTTTTCAGCTGGTTTTGCTGCCGTCTCATTCGTACGTGCAACAGTGGTATCTTCCGGCCGGTGCTCAATGCACCCACTCAGTACCAGCCATCCTGCCATCAGCCACCTTAAGTGTTTCATACAAACAAAAATACGATTATTCATCCCAAAACACACTGAGCTTACCAATCGTTGTGCCAGATTCGAGCGCTGTATGTGCTTCGGTAAATTGCTGCTGCGAAAACCTGCCGCCAACAACCGGAGTGATCGTTTTTTCCTGTGCCATTTGTACCACTGCACGCAGGCAATCGGCAATGATCTGCGGCTTGTGATCGGCAATTTTGAGCATGTTGATGCCTAAGATGCTGCGCGATGTCATCATCAATCCGATGGGAATCACAAAGCCCATTTTCCACACAAAAGCAAGGCCACCAAACAACCCGGATTTCCGCAGCTCCGACCCGCCGAACAAGACGAGTCTTCCGCCGGTTCCGAGTAAAGAACGGTCTTTCTTGAATGTCGATCCGGCAACGGGATTGAAGCTTACGTCGAGCTTTTCCGTTCCCAGCCAACGCTGAGCAGCGGTTGCATAATCTGTTTCGTTGTAACAGATCACTTCATCGGTGTCGAGCTCGCGTACGATTCGTTCCTTCGTACGTGAACCTATCTTCGCACAGACGAGCGCTCCTTTGCGTTTGCAAAGCTGAATCAATGCCGTTCCAACGCCGCCTGCCGCGGCATGAACAAGCACACGTTCGCCTGAGCGCACATTGGCCGCATATTCCACCATGTAATACGCCGTAACGAATTGCGTGGCCAGCGCCAGGGCCTGGGCCGCATCCATGTTTCCGATAACCGCAAATGCATGTGATTCGGTGATTACGTCACGGGCATAGCCGCCGAAGCGACAAAACGCCACCACGCGCTGACCAATACAACCGAAATCTGTTTCTGAACCAACCGCTTCGATCACACCCACTACTTCGTAGCCCAATACGGATGGCATGGGCGGTGCTTCGCGGTAGAGTCCACGGCGGGCCATAACATCGGCATAATTCAATCCAAATGCTTCAACTTTGATGCGTACCTGGTTGGGTTTCAGCTCCGGCAACGTTACTATCGACAGCGCGAACGCCTCACCGGGATCGCCTTTCCGGTTCAGTACAAATGCGGTTGTTTGCATAGCGGTTATTCTTTTCCTTTGATCAGCAAAACGATCTCGCCTTTAGCGGGTTTTGCCGTATAATAGTCCAGCACTTCGGCTGCCGTTCCGCGCTTGAACTCTTCAAAGAGCTTACTGATCTCGCGGGCTACGCAGACAATGCGATCTGGTCCCAGAAAGGTACAAATTTCTTCGAGCGCTTTGTTGATGCGGTGCGGCGATTCGTAGAGAATGATGGTGCGTTCTTCTTCGGCCAGCATTTTCCATTTCGTCTGGCGGCCTTTCTTGTGCGGAAGAAAGCCTTCGAATACAAAACGATCGCTGGGGAAACCACTACCCACGAGCGCAGGCACAAAAGCCGTTGCACCCGGTAAGCAAGTTACTTCCAAATCGTTTTCGATACACGCCCTGACGAGCAAAAAACCCGGATCGGAAATACCCGGCGTGCCCGCATCGGATACCAGGACAGTGAGCTCATTGGAACGAATGGTTTCGAGGGTGCGCTCCAGCTGACGGTGCTCGTTGTGTGCATGAAACGGTACCAGTTGGTTTTTGATCCCGAAATGGCTGAGCAATTTTGCCGTTACGCGCGTGTCTTCCGCATAAATGGTTTGCGCTTCCTGGAGCATGCGCAATGCGCGGTGTGTAATATCTTCAAGGTTCCCGACGGGCGTCGGTACCAGTACTAAATTTCCCATGTATCAGCGCGTAAGTACAACGTAATCCTGCAAAACCGTCTTGAGGAATTCCATCCGTTTGGCCGGCGTTTCGGGCAATCCCATGAGCTTCGCCGTTTCGTTGGCCAGCTCGATGGCAAATTGCTTGTTGGCATCGTTCGGGTAGCGCTGCACGCGGATGATCGTGTTTTTGATCAGCAGCATGTCTTCGTCTGAAAAGCGCGTTACCGACGGATAAGTTGCCGTGTGATTGTCCTGGTTTTTGATGTTGAGCACATCGCGGAGCGTATAGACCTGTGTATCGCGTGTGCGGATCACCACCGTATTGGCCATGATATCGCCCAGGCGCTGACGACGCTCTGTGGTTCCGGCCAGCAGGATTGCGAGGAAGCCGAATCCGCCCAGCCAGATGTCGACCGCACGGAAGATCCAGCGGGTGAAGTATTCGCGCAAACCGGCCGTTTCGCCTGTTGCTTTGACCACGCGGATTCCCATGATGTATTTCCCCAGGGAACGGCCATTGGTGAGGTATTCGATCAGCGGACTGTAGAGCAGCCACGGCAATCGCCACAGCAGCACCCAGATGAGCGTCGCCGTATCACGATCGCCTCTCATACCAATGATCTCCTCACCGAACGCAATCATCAGGATCACGAAATAGATCACAAACATCACCACGTCGATAAAGGAAGCCACTACGCGGTAAGCTGCGGGAGCGAGCTCGTAATCGATCTTGACGTACTGTGCCGTTGTAAAGGAGATGGTCTTCATCGAGACGAATATACTAAAAACCGGACTGCGACGGTCTTAAGAGCGTTTTCAATCCGGAAAATTTGCCTTTTCTACTGGTAATCCCGCTCGTACAGCTCGTCCATCAGATCCGCCAGCGCATGGTCTTTTTCCGTAACGGCTTTTTTGTCGTGTGTCAGCAAATGCACATCGAGCAAAACAGCACGGTGGATCTTGATATCGGGATGGTGATCACGACCATCGGCAACGGGGCCGATAGCCGCCAGGAACAACGTCAGCTCGCTGAACGTCTGAAAGCGAAATTGCCTGAAAAGGCCCTGATCTGTTAATTGCCAAGTACTGGAAGCCATGCCTGTTGTAATAATTCGATTGAGCCGGTAAGGGTGCGGAAGCTGTCTATACAAATATACTCCTCCTGCACGACATCTGTGCGGAACGGCAGTGCTAAAACTTCGTCGAGCACAAACGGACGCAGGTTGGGAACGCCTGAAATCGCGCGGTTCGTTTCACCGAACGACGAAATAATGCCGGCACCGTAGATCAGCGGGTTTTCGCCGGCCAACATGCCGAATTCGATCGTGAACCAGTAGAGCCGCTGCAGGGCCAGCAATTGTTCCTCATCATCGACCACGCGGCAGCCCAGCTCACCGAATTGCTGCATGAAGTCGGAAAAAACAGGATTCGACAATAAGGGAATGTGCCCGAAGGTATCGTGGAACATATCCGGCTCTTCGAGGTAGTCGAGCTGTGCCATGGTACGCAGCCAGGTCGAAGAACAGAATTTCTTCTGCGAAAGCAGGGCGAAAAATTCATCTACGGGAATCAGTCCCGGCACGACTTCGATCTGCCAGCCGGTTGAGCGGGAAAACCATTCGTCTACTTCCCTGAAATCGGGAATTTTATGGGCATTCAGCACATCGCTCATGTTTTCTAACGCTTCGAGGTATTCACGACTCACTTTTCCCGGGAGGTTTTGCTGCTGCCGTTCGAAAAGCGTTTTCCAAACTAATCTGTCCTGTGCCGTGTAGGCATTCATGTCTTGTTTCATTTTTCGATTGAATAAAAAAAGCCCGGTTCGAATGTTCGGACCGGGCTTCTCTGGGGTTTATATAAAAGTTTGCCTATCCGATCCTGTGGAACAGATAAGCATAATACGTGTTGCTGTGTGATAATTTGAACATACGGTACAAAAATAGTAAATAATTTAATTGTCTGATATTCCCGTTTGAAATTTTTTCGCGCCGGCCGGGATTTCAACAATCCGTTCGTCCCGAACCCATTGGATTTGCCGTAAAAAACCCCAAATCAAAGCGGTAGTTCGAAAATTGGTTTTACATTCGTATTAGCGTTTAATTCATCCAATATGAAATCCATTCTATCTGCACTGTTCACGGCTTCAGTAGTGTATTCCTACTGTCAGCAATCGGAGGATTATATTCCGAAGGATGCCGTCACGGTGTTCAGTCTCAACAACATATCGATCCTGCAAAAAGTATCGATGGACGAGCTGGTCCAATACGATTTCATGGCGGAGCTGCAATCCGAGCTGTTCGACGGCTCAACACAGGGAAAAACGCTGAAAGATTCGGGGATCGACTTCAACCAGAAGATGAATATTTTCTACGGAAAGAACTCCGAATTCGAAATTTCCGGCTTTACATTCGGTATCACGGATAAAAACAAGCTCTTCACGGTATTCGACGATTTCGACCGCGTGGAAGGCGACCTGCCGGAAGTGGAATACTACAATAACTACTTCAACCACCTGATGATCAAAGGCAATGTTGGATTGCTGATTCGTGTAGACGCCAACCAGGAACGCCTCAGCGAGCTCACCGATTCGATCTGGCAGGCACGCGGCCTGGAATTCCCGTGGTACAATTACGATGATTACTACTACGATGAAGAAATGCCGCCAATGGAAGACGAACACATCGACGAGCCTTTCGACGATATGGATGAGCCGGAAATACAGGATGGTGATGAAATCGAAGAAGTGATCGAAGAGGAAATCGACGATACGCCGGTAGCCGGCGATGACGATCTTTCCAAGAATTATTACGAGCTGCGCGACAGTCTTGAAACGGAGCTTTCCCGCAAGCACCTGTTAACCATCATTGATGAGATCTACCACCAGAATATTCATCTGCGCAAAATAGATCAGCGGTTCGCGCAGCAGCTTACGCATCCGTCGGATGGTGTTTTTTACCTCGACAATTCTCGCAACTTCCGCAACACCAACAACCTCTGGTATTTCCAGACCATGTTCCCGGAACTCTACAACGACCTGAGTGAATTGTATACCGGCAACGTGATGCTCGGCGACATTATCCTGAACCAGTCGAGCATTGACATCAAGGTCGAAGCCAACTACGGCGATGCGCTCGGTTCGATCTACGAAGAGCTGAACAATTCGAAATTCGACAAAGCCGTACTGAAGTACATTCACGAAAACAACTCCGGCTTTTTCACCTACAACATCGACCTGAAGGCAGGCTATGAGCGCGCTTACGACATCATCGTTCCGATTCTCGAGGAAGAGAAAAACCCACGCATTTCGGCCAACCTGCTCACACTTGAGCTGATGAACGAATTCATCAACACCGATGCGCTGTTCAACACCTACAAAGGCAGTATGTTCGGTACGTTCAACGGCGTGAAGCGCGTAAAAACCACCCGCATCGATTTCTACTGGAACGAAGAAACGTTCGAATACGGCGAGCGCGAAGTGGAATCCGAAGAAGACATGCCGATCTTCACATTGGGCTTTTCAACGGCCCGTCCCGACATCCCGGAAAAAGTGCTCAAGCACATGGCGCGCCTCACGAGCCAGTTCAAAAACATGGGCAATTACTGGGTGGTGGAAGACGCTGTTCTCAATTCGTTGCCGCTATACATCATCAATAAAAACGGACTGTTCATCCTCACCAACGACGAAGACCTGGCCAAGAACCATTCCGATGGCTACGGCGCAAAATCCCTTTCAAAGAAACGCGCAAAAGCAGCCCAGCAAAGCGGCTCGATGTATGCGTACCTGAACTGGGGCGAAGTGCTCGACCGTTTGCCGAAGGAAATGTTCTCCTCGCAGCAAAATGAGATCCTGGATTCCATGCGCGGCAAAACCGGCGTACTGGAGCTCACTTCTTCCCGCACGACGCGTTCCAGCACCAAGTACAACCTGACATACACCTTCGCAGGACAGTATGAAAACGCGGGCAAATACCTGCTCGACCTCATCAATTCAGCTTACATTCTCTCAAAATAATGCGTACCGAAGGAATAGGGAATAAAATTTTCCTGATCGTGATGCTCTGCGCCGCGCTCGGATTGTTCCTCTATATCCGTCCGCGCCTGTTTTCACCGGCTCCTTCGCCTACCCTGCTCGACCGTTTACCGGAAAGCGATATCCTGGGCAAATTTTACGTACTCGATCTCGCCCGGGAAACCCACGCAATGATGTACTACCACAAAGTGCCGTTCCGCGATCTCGTTTCACCGGAATTCCTCCTCAGCCAGGGGAAAAACTACGGGATTGACCTTCAGAAACCGGGCTACTTTTTTTCCAATGACAAAGGTGAATGGGGCGCTTTCCTGCATGTGATCGACAGCTCCAAAATCCAGGCGGGCATTCTTCGTTTGCAGGATTTCACGGAGATCAAAGACACCGTCATCCATAAAAAGCGCGTACGTTTCCTTCCGAAACAGAATCTCTACCTGTTCTGGGAAAAAAGCTACATTTTCGTTTACCACGGCACGCATATGAAACGCCGGATGGGCCGCGTCATGTATGCACAATACGGTGAAGTATCACCGGGATGGAAAAAATTCGAGTCGCTAAAAATGTTCCGGAACGAAAAGCTGGTAGTCTTCAGCAGCTCGAAAAAGCTCCAGAAGCTCGGTATCGATTACGGCTTGTTTTCCCACGATACAGATTCGGTTTCGTTCAAGCTCAAAACCTACGTCAAATCGCTTCAGCCCTTATTGCTTAAGCTGAAACCTGCACCTTCTATAGCGCTCGATCAGCAGCAAGGCATGGAACGTTCATTAAACCTGCACCTCGACATTACGGAATTCCGGAAAAACAAGCAGCATCCGCTGTACAAATGGATTTCGGAGCTGGGCCGCAAGGTCAGCTTTCCAACCGATGCTTTTTTCGAAGCATGGAACGGCGATCTGAGCTTCCAGCAAGGCGGCACGCAGATGGTGAAAGAAGAGATCATCGAAACCCAATACGACGAAGAATTCAACCTGACAGAAGTGCGCACTACCAAACTGGTGCCTGTTCCCGGTTTTTCAATTCTCGTTTCGCTGAACGATAAAGGTAATAAACTGGTGAATTCGCTCTTTGCGAAAGGTATCATCACGCGCCAGGACCGCAAGTACCGCTTCCTGTTTTCGCCGCCACTGCACATGACCATCCTGCCGGATTACATCTGCGCGTATTCCGCCGACCGGAAACCCGTGATCGGCAAAGACGCTTCCTGCAGCGGTTTGTGGAATTACAACGGAACACCCGTGGCTTTCCGCATCGATTCACTGAAAGAACGGGAAGTATTCGGATCGCTGGAATTCCCGGTAAACCGGTTGATCAGGAAAAGCAAATATTTCTAGTAGTTAGAAGTTCGATGTTACGGAGTTGAAAGTTTGATAACTTCTAACTCTAAACTTCCAACTATTCAACTAATAGGGAATAAAAATATTCTTCGCCTCGGTAAAGAAACGCAACGCTTCCCAACCGCCTTCGCGACCAACTCCTGATGCTTTTACACCGCCAAATGGTGTGCGGAGATCGCGTACAAGCCATGAGTTGATCCATACGATGCCCGCCTGCACCTGATCGGCTACGCGATGGGCCCTTTTCAGGTCGGATGTCCAGATTGTGGAGCTGAGGCCGTAAACGGTCGAATTGGCCATCATCAATGCTTCTTCTTCGGTATCGAATGGCGTAATGGTTACCACCGGCCCGAAAATCTCTTCCTGGTTGGTGCGGCAATCGTAAGCCAGGCCTTCGATTATGGTCGGAGCAATGTAGAAGCCTTTATCGTAAGGTGCATCCAGGATCACACGCTCACCACCGGTAAGCACAGTTCCGCCTTCCTGTTTCGCCAGCTCGATGTAGCCCAGTACTTTTTCCATGTGCGGCTGCGAAACAACGGCTCCCATTTTCGCGTTCGGATCGGAAGGATGGGAAACAGTCAGCTGTTTTACGCGCTCCACGAATGCTTCCCTGAAACGCGGATACAAGGAGCGCTCGATGAAAATGCGCGAACCGCACAGGCAGATCTGTCCCTGGTTGGCAAACGACGAACGGACCGTTGTTTTGATCATGTCATCGAAATCGCAGTCGGCGAAGATGATGTTCGGGTTCTTTCCGCCCAGCTCCAGTGACAGCTTCTTGAACATCGGCGCTGCGGTACGAGCAATGTATTCACCGGTTTTGGTTCCACCGGTAAACGAAATGGCTTTGATTTTCGGGTGTTTCACAATCGCGTCGCCGGCATTCTGACCGTTTCCGTGAACGATGTTTAGCACGCCATCCGGCATTCCGGAAGCCTTTACGACCTCGCTCAGCAGGTAAGCAGTAAACGGCGTAATCTCGGACGGCTTGGCCACCACACAGTTTCCGGCAGCCAAAGCTGGAGCAATTTTCCAGGAAAACAAATACAGCGGCAGGTTCCACGGCGAAATACAGCCTACAACACCAATCGGCTTGCGCGTCGTGAAGTTCACACCCACGTTTTCCATGTAATGCGATTCGGAAGAGACATGCTGAATGGCCGTAGCAAAGAAATGGAAGTTTGAAACCGCCCGTGGAATATCCACATGACCGGCCAGACTCAACGGTTTTCCGTTATCGCGCGATTCAGCCTGTACAAACTCATCCATGCGGTCTTCTATTCCCTGGCTGATGCGCTGCAAAATGGCGCCGCGCTCTTCGCCCGACATACCCGACCAGATCGGGAAAGCAGCTTCGGCAGCCACTACCGCCGCTTCTACGTCTTCGGCACCCGAATCAGGGATCAGGGAATACACTTCACCGGTTGCCGGCTCGATGTTGTCGATATAGTTTCCTGAGATCGGATCGGTGAACCGACCATTGATGAAATTCTGAAGCTTTTGCATTCGCCAAAGATACTGAATGCGCCCTACTTGGCAAAAGATCGCTTTCAGAACCGTTTCATGCAAAAAAGCAGAACTCCGGATGGAATTCTGCTTTCGGTTAATGCTATCAGATTGCTATTCGTGCACGATGAGCTTGAATCCTTTTCCGTGGATGTTCATGATCTCGATACGCTCATCTTCTTTCAACAGCTTGCGCAGCTTGGCAATGTACACGTCCATGGAACGACCGTTGAAATAGTTGTCGTCTCCCCAGATGGCGCGCAGGGCGGCCTGTCGGTCGAGCACATCGTTGCGGGTTTTGCAGAGCAGGTTCAGCAGCTGTCCTTCTTTGGTCGTGAGCTTTTTCTGCTCTTCTTTCAAATGCAGGATGCGCGAAACCGGTTCATAGCGGATGCTCCCGATCTGCTGTGTTTCTTCGTCTTCGTTTTCTTCTGTTCCGGTACGACGCATGATCGCCTGGACACGTGCTACGAGCTCTTCCATCATGAATGGCTTGGTCATGTAGTCATCGGCGCCGGTGCTGAATCCTTCGAGCTTGTCTTCTTTCATGGATTTGGCCGTGAGAAACAGAATGGGTGTTTTCGGGTCGATCTGCCGCACCTCTTTGGCCAGCGTGAAACCATCCATTTCAGGCATCATCACATCGAAAATACAAAAATCAAAGTGTCCTTCTGCGAAGCGTTCATATGCCTGTTTTCCGTTCCGGGCGAGATCTACGTGAAAGCCTTTTGCTTTCAGGAAAGTCTGCAACAATTGGCCCAGATTTTCATCGTCTTCTGCCAGTAAAATTGCTTTTTGCTTACTCATTGTTTCTTAATATTAACTGTGAACACTGATCCTTCTCCATATTGGCTGTTTACCTGGATGGTCCATCCGCATAAATCAACCAAAGCCTGTACGTAGCTCAGCCCCAATCCAAAACCTTTCACATTGTGAACGTTTCCGGTAGGAACCCGATACAATTTATCAAATATTTTCTGAATATGTTCCCGTTTGATCCCGATTCCTTTATCGGCGACGGAAAAGACGATCTTGTCAGCCTTCTCTTCGAGCTTCACGGTAACATGGACGGTATCTTTGCTGTACTTGATCGCATTATCGACGAGATTGGAGATCATATTCGTGACATGCAATCGGTCGGCGGTGATGTAAATTTCTTTCTTCGGAATATCGAGTACCAACTCACCATCCGTAGCTGCAATGCGGAACGAAGCCATCTTGGCCACTTGCCGCACGATCTCTGTGAGTGAAACCCGCTCTTCTTTGATTTTCAGCTCGCCGCGATCAATTACGGCGCTTTGCAGGATCGCTTCCACAAGGGTACTCAATCGTCGGTTTTCCTCGGTGATCATTTTCACGAAAGGAGCTGTCGTTTCGGTTTGTCCACCCATCATGGCCGGATCGCTCATGGCCTCACACGCCAGCGAAATGGTTGAAATCGGGGTCTTGAATTCGTGTGTCATGTTCGAGATGAAGTCGTTCTTGATCTCGAAGAGCCTTTTCTGGGTAAGGATGGTCTTGAACATGTAAGTGATCGTAAAGATGATCAGGACTACCAACGCAAAGCTGATGATCAGCGGGCTTCCCATGGCTTTCAGTACGAATGTGCGCTTGTTGGGAAAGAACACGTGTAAGGTGAGCTGATCTTCGAGGATGCTCCCGGGAAACAGCGTTGCATTGTAGGTGCTGGCTGTATCGAGCCCCAGGTTGTAATGCTTCACGCCCTGTACGAAGCGGATCATCTGGTGATTTTCTTCTGAAATCGAGAACTGGTAGTCGGTCGGAAGGCCATCGGCTTTGAATTCTTTGTACATGATGGCCGTGAGTGCGTTCGGGTCGATGCGTTTGGACGGCTCGAGGTAGATGTTGTCACGGAAGGTTTCCATGATCAGCTCGTTGACGTACTTGGCCTTTTTGATGATTTTGTGCATCACGCGCTGATCGAGCAAATGGGCCGCCTCAATGGAATCGCGCTCGAACAGGGTCATTTCTTCCTGGTCGAAGAGCTGCCTGATCTGGCGTACATCGCGGGCCAGGACTTCCTGCTTGGCGGCCAGGCCGGAAACGGTGTCTTCGGTGACACCGGTTACCACCAGGTAATGTTCCGGGACGCCATCTTTGAACAAAACGGTATCGCGGATGGAAATGGATTCCTGTACTTCGAACAGGTTCTGGAATTCTTCACGTAGCACGTTCTGGTACTGGCCTCTGAAATCGCGGTTTAAAATGGCAATATACCGGCGCAGGTCTTCTGCTTTCTCGTGCCGGATCACAATACGCTCGATCGCTGTATTGACTTTGGCTTTAAAATCGTCGGTTTTGCGATCGTAGAGCTGTACGGTCTGATAGATTTGAATCAATAGCAAGGCCAGCATGGCAATCCATACCGCTGTAATAACCAGATTGATTCGAATTTTAATCATAGCGTGAGGGTGAACGAATGTAGGCGAAATGTTAAAACCGCGGGAATGGATTAACGTTTTTTAACTGCGAAAACCGTTGAAAATGTGTGTGTTTTGAAGGGTTTCTTTCAGTAATGATGCAGCTATTTTGTAAATGATAATCGTTCGAATTGGATTGATTCAATTGCCTGAGGCAGATTGTTGATAGTGAGAGGTCATTCCTTTTCGATTATCGTTACATGCTGGGGTTTTTGGTTTCCCGCGAATTGGCGAATGAGCGCGAATTGTTCCGGCACACCGGAACAAGGGAGTTAGTGGTCGCCGAGCAATCGCTCGATGTCGTGCATGAGCATGTCGGTTTCCTTTTCGGAAGTGCCGTCGTAGTAGCCGCGGATGCGTTGTTGCTGATCGATGAGCACGAAGTTGTTGGTGTGGATGAAATCTGATCCTACATCACCTTGGTTCTGGGCCTCGGCGGGCTTGAGCACGAAGAAGTAGCGGCGGGCCACTTTGTAAAGCTCTTCCTGCTTGCCGGTGAGGAAATGCCATTGATTGCCATCGGCGTTGTGCATAGCGGCATAAGCGGCCATTCGTTCTACGGTATCGTTTTGCGGGTCGACTGTAAAGCTGAGGATCTCGAAGCGATCGTCGTTTTTGAACTTAGCGTGAACGCGCTCCATCTGAGCGGTCATTTTCGGGCAAATGGTGCCACAATTGGTAAAGAAATATTCGGCAACGAATACTTTTCCTTTCACCTGTTCCAGCCCAAACGGCTTACCTGTCTGATCAGTAAATGAAAACGGCCCGATGCGGTGGCCCAATCCTTTGCGAACGAGGTCGCGATCGACCATTTCTTCGGAAACATCTACCGGATTGATCACCGGCAGCGGCTTCTCGTCATCCGGTTTCAGAATGCTGTAAGCCGTAATGATTCCGGCGAGGGCAATAATACCAACAATAACCAGGCGCATATCGTTCGGTTTTGCCCGTAAAGATAGCAACAAAAGCAGCAGCTGAAGGCGTGGAACCGTGAATTCAAAAACGAAACTGAAAGATTGTACTTATATTCGCATAACCATCGCACAGTTATGAAAACACTCGTTTTTTTCCTGTTGTTCGTCGTTGCTTTCAGCTTCTATGCCGAATACGTTATCAGCAGGCCGATCAACAACCTGCTGGGCATCCTTGCAACGGCCGGTATTATTGTGTTGTTCATCCTGTTTATGCGTCACTTTATCCCCTTCCTCATTAAAAAACTGCGCTTATGATCACGTTCATCCTTATCCTGCTCACACTACTTGTTCTCGGAGTCCATCTCTTTGCCAAACGCGCCGAATACCGCAGACCGGAAGGCGGTTTTTCGCCTAAAATTATCCGTCCGCTGGCCATTGCCGTGGTGATGATCATCATCGCGATCGTGCAGCCGTTTACGTTTGAGCGCGTCGATTCCGGATTCAAAGGCATCAAGATCAACCTCACCGGATCGGAACGTGGTGTTTCCCGCTACCAGTACAAAACCGGCTGGGTGCTTTACAATACCTGGACGGAACAATTGCTCGAGTTCCCGACATATCAGCAGCACATCGAATATGCCGACCAGGAAGTGATCACGAAAGGTGGATTCATCGCTACCATCAAGCCTACGTTCAATTACTCGCTGAAGGAAGATGCGATCGGCGATATGTTCATCAACCTGCGCCTCACGACCAAGGAAATTGAACAGGGATGGCTGAAAACGGCGATTGTTGGTGCTGTGAACGACGTTGCCAACCGCTGGGAAGTGGACAAGATCTTCAACGACCGCGAGAACTTCGAATTTGCCATCATGGTGGAAGCCAACAAGCGTGTGAGCAAATGGTTTACCATCAGTCAGCTGCGCACGAATATCATTCCGCCGCAGGCGCTCCAGGATGCGATCAACGCGAAAACCCGCGCCATTCAGCAGGCCGAAGCAGAAATGCAGCAAGCCAAAACCGCTGAAGCGGAAGCACTGAAAAAGATCGCCATCGCACGCGGAGATTCTGCCGAAGCCGTGATCCGCGCAAGTGGTGAAGCAAAGGCTACGCAATTGAAACAACAGCAGCTGACTCCGCTTTATGTGGAATACATGAAGGTGCAGAAATGGGACGGCCGACTCCCAACTACTTCATTGGCACCCAATAGCGGAACGATTCTCAATCTGAAGTAAAAAAAGCATCCGTATTTGTCATCGTGGCCTGTTTTTTGTTCACGACAAATACCTGTTTTTTTAATTAATACTAACACATGCGACTATTGCTAATCACGCTGCTGCTGCTTTTCACAACCACCGCAAATGCTCAGCTTACTTCCAACAAATGGCATATCTCCGGTAAATACAGCTACGGCGCTATCGGAACTGCCCGCTACAATAACTTCTCGCTCGGTGCAGAGTATATGCCAACAGACCGTCTCGGACTGACCTACAATTTCGATTTCCTGTTTCGCAACGACGATTATTTTCATTTCCATACATCCATCGGTGCGCTGGCCGGTCCGCCATTGATCGTGATCGGAGCTTTGGCAACACTTTCAGATGGCGACGACTGGGATAACGATGATTTCAACCTCGGTCCACTCGGAATCTTGCTCGGAATTGCCGTGCTGATCGCTCCCGACGGTATATCGTACCACATTCCGCTTTCGTATAAATGGGATTTGGCGCCTTATGCCAACGTGCTGGGCGTGGATGTAGTGCGGAACCGCGATATCGACAAAACGTATTTCAAATACGCCATGTCGTTCGGAACAAAAGCTACGTATATGCTCAACGATCGCGCGACTTTAAGTCTGTTCGTGGAAACGCGCAAAGTAGCCGGTTTTAACTGGGGTCTCGGCGGCGGATTCGGTCTTGGATATGCTTTTGCGCCACGTCATCAGGATTTCGAAGCACCGCTGAATTAGTCTCCGGTCAGGCGGTCTCAAGTCTTTTTACCACATAGACACATAGAGCACATAGTAATCCGCTCTTTGGTGTTCTATTAATCGCGGAGTTATACGCAAAGGGTGCGAAGTCTCATCCGCTACCACGAATGCTTCATCCAACATCAAGCATCAAAAATCCAACATCTTCTTAAAGGCTGAGCGTATATTGCAGCATAACAGTGCGTGGCGGCTCGATCTTCAGCGGTCGCAGGGAATAGCTTCGGTTGAGGATGTTTGTTCCGATGAGCGCCACTTTGTGGATTGTGTTGAACGCATAGGAAACGCGTGCATCCAGTACGACATTCCCGAAATCGTGTGCGTAGAAGTAATCCATGTAGCGGATATCCTGGATGTAGGGCATGTTCATCGTCGTTTCTTCGAATTCCTGGATGATGCGGTCCATGTTCACGATCTTACTGAAATACTTCAGGCTGAAACCAGCGGCCAGCTTTTTCCGGTAAACGACTTCAGCGTCGACCTTGATATTGTGGAGGAACCGGTATTTCAACACCCGGCTTTCCGGATTCAGTGAGGTGCTTTCGTAGCTGAATTCCCGGTTCAGGTCATCGGTTGCGTAGACGTAGTCCGGATTGAGCGTTTTGGGTGAAATGTAGTTGTAGCCGGAAAGAAAAGTGATTTCCATTTGCTTGCTGATCTTCGCCACGCCCGAGAAGGAAACATCGATTCCGAGTACGCGCGAACGGCCCGTATTAAGGAACTTGAAGCCGGCAAAGGATGTCGTGCTCGCCGCATCCCAGATACCGAACATGTATTCGATCGTGTTTTCGTATTCCTGCCAGAAAGCGGCCACATCGAAGTAACCCATCAGCTTGCCGAATTTCAGTCCTTGCTTGATGCCGATCTCTGCATTCCAGCTGCTTTCCGGTTTGAGCGCCGGATTTGGGAATACACCGAAATTCCCGACGCCGGTTTTGATAAACCGTTCGGTAATGGTTGGGAAACGGTAGCCTTGTCCGTACGACATCCGCATATAGGTTTCCTGGTACAGCTTGATGCTCGTTCCGGCGCGGAAAATGGGTTTCAGGGCTGTAATCGAATCGTTGAGCTGGAAGTATTCCAAACGCCCGCCCACGGAAAGATTCACCGTTTGCCGGATCTTCTTCTCTCCCTGTGCATAAGCCGAAAGGTTGAGCAGGTTGTTCATCGGACTGCCGGAACCGGCGTAAATGTTCGCGTATGAATGCGTGTGCTGACCTGAAAGACCACCGATGAACTCAAAACCATTGAGTGAAGCGTAGCGTTTCTGGAACTGATAATCGCCGTAGAGCACCGTCGACTGGTTCGATTGATTGGCCGTCAGCTCGTTCACTGTTCGCAGCATCCGCGTTCGCAGGCTGTGTTTTCCGTTGGCCGTGGTGAAAAAGTGAAAGAACGGATCGACGTTGAAAATGAGCTGATCCTGCAGAAACATCGCTCCCGGATAAGCGCGGTACAAGCCGTTGGTATCATTCAGCCAGGCGAAAACGAGATTGGAATGGGAAACCATGAAATTGCCGTTCACGCCGTAGGACATGCCGCGGAATTTCTTCGAGCGGTGGCGCAAGTTGAAGTTGAACCGCGCGCGCTGACTGGCCATTTGCTTGTTGGAGAAGTTCGTAATGGTGTCTTTAGTGACAATGGAATCGGTCATTGGCGGGCCGAGGTAGCCGTGGTCGTAATTGAAATTTCCGCCCAGCACGAGATCGAGGTTGTTGTATTTGCGCGAATGCAAGACGCTGGTGCCTGCGATTAGCGGAACATCTGTCCACCATTTCGCTTCCCGGTCGTTGCTCGGGCGATCGTACATGCCGCTGTAGATATTCACCCGGGTTACTGGTTTATCGCCCGGATAAGCTGTGCGGATATGAATCGATCCCGACAAAGCCGAGCTGCCCGAAAGCACCGAAGCAGCTCCTTTGGTGACTTCCACCTGGTGGATGTTTTCTACCGGTGCAAAGCCCCATTCAGGTCGACCCGCATCGCCGGAAAGCAACGGCATGTCGTCGACAATGATTGCAACCTTCGACCCAACGCCGAAGGTAAAGCCACTTCCGCCACGGATCTGCGGCTCGCCATCTAAAATGTTCAGGCCCGGAACCTGATCGAGCGCCGTTTCGATGCTGCGCGTGTTCTTGCTTTCGATAAGGCCCGGCTTGAGCACTTCCAGCGAAACGGTCTGGTCTTCGATCGGTGTGTCGAATTTGCCCACTTTGAGCACAAATTCATCGAGATCGGTGCCATATTCATACAAGGTGATATCCTGCTGGATCGTCTGGTTGGCTATCACTGTTACTTCGACCGTGTCAGTGATCATATCCGTAAAACGACAGATCAGCAGGCATCTTCCGGCCGGAAGCTCAAGAATATAGTTTCCCTGTTCGTCGGTTTCTGCACCGATGGTTACGTCTGTTTTAACGATCACCGAAGCGCCCGGCAGTGTTTCACCATCCGAGCTGCGCACTTTGCCGACCACTTTTCCGGTTTGGGCAGATGCCGAAAAGGAACACACGAGCAGGAAAAGACCGATCAATTTTCTCATAAGCGGGTAAAAGAAAGGCTGCCCTCGTGGAGCAGCCTGTTCAGGCTATTTTAGTGCTGGTAATGGACAATTTTCTTGCTGATAGTGCCGAACGGCGTTTCCAGCTGCACAAAGTAAATTCCCGGTTCGTGGTTGAACGGCATAGAGCTGTCCAGTACTTCTGTCTGAACGAGCTGACCGTTGGCTGCGTAAACAGCTACAGTACCTGAAAGCTCTTTGTCGGATAAAATGCTCAGCTGACCGTCGTTTACCGCTACTGCTACATCGTTTGCTTCGAGCTCGCCGATACCGGAAGTAGGATTGTAGATCAATTCCACATCGTCGATCCACATCTGGTCGTTGTCGTCACCGCCACCCGCAATAGCGCTGGTTGTGAAAGTGATCAGGATGTGTGTATTCGTGCTCGCCGGACCAACATAATCAAACGGAATGCTTTTGCGCACCCACTGTCCGTTGGTCGTTGCGATGGTTTCCGTTGCCGTAGCAACCGTATGTGGCGTTGAGCCGGCATGTACCTGCGGGCCATCGCGGTAATCGTAGTTATCATGGAGAATGGTCGCTACTTTCCCCAGCGTTGCGCCGTCGATCGGTGTGTATTTCACCCAGAAAACAAGCGAATCCGGCGTGTCGGTCAATGTTTCCGAGAAGTTCGCATCGGCTGTAATGGACGAGTTGTAATTGTTGGCACTTCCCGGATCGATAGCACCCATGTTGATGCGGCCTACCGTGAGGTTACCGTTCGCAACTACAGAGAAAATCTCGACGGAGAAAATGTGAGCGGAGTACGTACCTGTCGATCCCGGCCGCACATCCGTTTCACGCGTGAGCTGGTTATTGGCAAACTGCGAAAAATCGCCGTCGGAAGTCAGGAAGCTGTTCCAGTTCAGTGGCTCCATATCGGGATTGGCCACAACTTCCCAGTCTTCGAAATCGGAATTTCCGATTTGTTGCTGCGAAAAGGCAAAGGTGGTAAAAGCGCTTGCAAACAGAATGGGTACAATTTTTTTCATAAGCCTTGGGTTTTGAATGGGTGTATACACAAATGTAGGGAACTTCATTCCAGGTTTTCGGCTTTCCTTCGACTGAAAATAAAGAAGCCGTTGTTAATATGTGCAAACGCCGGGTTTTGTTAAGCTATCGTGAATTCCTTCCGCAATGCCCACAGGCACATTTGAATTATGCTACTTTTATCGTCAGAAACTCTTCGCATCTCATCATGAAAAAGCATATTTCTTTTGCGCTGATCGCAATCCTGGCATTTGCGGGCATTTCCTGCGGCCTCACCGAAGCTGGCAAACCAGAGAAAAAGGTCGTTCTGAAAGACTTTCACGGGCGCTCCATTGTGTTTTACAACGTGGAAAACCTCTTCGATACGATTGATGATCCGAACGTCATCGACGAAGAATTCCTGCCCAACGGCAAGCTGCAGTGGAACACGACGCGCTACCAGAAGAAGCTCGAACACATCGTGGAAGCCCTGACGCTGAACCTGGAAGAAAACCCGATGCTGATCGGTTTTGTGGAGGTGGAGAACGGAAAAGTGGTGATGGATGTGGCCAAAACCGGTCGACTGAGCTCTACGCGTTACCAGCTTGCGCACAAAGAATCACCGGATGCACGTGGAATTGACTGCGCCCTGCTCTACGACAGCGATCGTTTCAAACCAACCGTTATTGCCAACCTGCCGGTGCAGATCGACTCTGTTCCGGATTTCAAAACCCGTGATATCCTCTACGTTCAGGGCGAATTGAAGGGCAAGAAAAAGCTGCACATTTTCGTCAATCACTGGCCTTCCCGCCGCGAAGGGCAACAGGCTTCCGAACACAAACGCATTCGTGCCGCAGAGGTAGCCCGCGCAAAAATCGACGAGATTCTGAAAGCCGATCCAAAAGCCAATATCCTGCTGATGGGCGATTTCAATGACCATCCGAACGATGTGAGCATCGAGCAAACGCTGAAAGCAAAAGCAACGACGGATCTTTCGGCAGACCTTGTGAACCTGTTGTACGACGATCATGCGGCCGGAAAAGGGACGCACAATTTCAAAGGCGAATGGGGCGTACTCGATCAGTTTATTGTCTCAAAGACGTTTTACAACGGCAAAAAAGGATTGAAAATCAACGGGAAAGACGCAAAGATCGTGTACGAAGAAGTGTTATTGTTCACGCAGCGCGACGGAACGAAAAAACCGAACACGACCTATGGAGGACCGAACTACTACGGTGGTTATTCCGACCACTTACCGATCGTTCTTCAGCTGAAGTAAACAAGGCGCAACTTTTTTTCCTCCCGCGAATGCACAAATGGATGAGCTGGATATAATTCATGCGAATGGGTCGTCAGCTAAGCTGACGATTGGCGAATATTCGCTTTCATGAACAATACGCTTTATTCGTGGGAAAATGAGCAATCTGATGTAGTTGTATTACTCTTCGAGGTAGATCACATTCCGGAGGATGCCCGGATCCTGTGCTACGGCATGAGCGGTGGATTTCACCATGACCGCCGTTTTGCTGGGTGAGATTTGAGCGCTGGCGTTTTCGCTTTTGAGCACCGGGCTGTCAAAACGGGAAACGACGATGTATTTTCCGTTCTTCAGCGCTTCCTGTTCTTCGTATTTCAGCTTGTGCAGCGGCGCTTTGAAATCGGGCACGGAACGCACCAGTTTTTTGCCGTCCCACGTGAGCCAGTTTTCGTTGATCAGCGGGTTGTTTTTGTCCCTGCTTTCTTCGAGGATCACTTCCCGAATGGCGGTTTGTAGTGCTGAAACGGACGTAAAATCACAGTTGATCTTGAAAACGAAATCTTCGAAATTGGATTCCACCGTTACATTGCTAATGCCATTCTTGGCTTCCAGCTTCCCGCGGTACAATTCGATCTTGTCCTTGATTTCCTGAATGCTGGGAACCCGGCGACCATCGAGACTGTCGAGCGCGAGGATGGAATTGATCTTCACCTTGCTGGCGCTCATGTTGATGGTGTATTTGTACGTTCCCGAGCCATCAGCGTGCAGAATGATCTCATCGAAAATATCCACGCAGGAAGTCATCAAAAAACACAGGCCGAGGCAAACAGCAAAGAATCTCATACGGTTCATTTATACGGAGATGGCACTTTTCAAAAACAATACCAAAGATACGGACTAATTAAATTATCAATGGGGCAATTATCAATTATGAAGGTGTGACCACTTGCTAATTCATCATTGAGAATTGATCATTGCGTTAAGCTACTGATTCCGTTTTCCACTGTCAACGTTCCTTCCCTGCCGCAGATCACCGCACGGTTGTCGGGAATATGGCCGATCGGTGCGTTGAACGCTACGGGAATATGACGGTAGCGAAGCTGTTCTTTGACCAAGGCTTCGACCGACCAGCCCGTGGGAATAGCGGTTTCTTTCATGTCGGTCATCCCGCCTACGATCAAACCGGAAATGCTATCCAGCACATGGGCCAGTTTGAGAGTCTGAAGCATGCGATCAAGGTGATATAATTGCTCACCCACATCTTCGATAAACAGGATTTTTCCCTCGAAATCGGGGCGCAAAGGTGTTGCCAGTAAGCTGTACAGGATGGAAAGATTGCCGCCTACCAGCTCGCCTGTTGCTGTTCCGGGCTTATCATGCGCCGTTCCTGTCCATTCATGCCGAACAGTGCCTTCTGTGAGCGCCAACAGCAGTGAATCCAATGCTTCGGGTGAATTTTCCTGGTAATTGAGCGGCATGGTGGCGTGAATGCTTTCGATGCCAAGCTGCAATCCCTGGAGCTGGAAAACGGTTACGTCGCTAAAGCCGGCGATCCATTTCGGTTCGCGCAACAGGTTGGCCCATTGCATGCGGGTTGTGAGACGCACGCAGCCATAACCACCGCGGGCACAGATAATGGCTTTTACATCCGGGTGATCGATGGCCCATTGCAGGTCTTCCTGGCGCTGTTCGTCGGTAGCGGAAAAATAGTTGTGGCGCCCGTAAGCGTGTTTGCCGATAAGTACGCGAAAGCCTTTCGATTCAAAGAAGGATTTTGCAAAATCGATGTGTTCTGCTTCGATGGCTTTTGCCGGGGAAACAATAGCGATGGTATCACCGGGTTGAAGGGATTTCGGGCGAATCATTTATAATTATAAAGTATTAATTATCATTATGAAGAGTGTATGGGATTAGAAATGTCCTTCATAATTCATCATTGATAATTACGAATTATCCCTGTACTTCGCCCATGACGATCATGTTTTCCATGGTAGGAACGGCGCTTCCACCGCGTTTTTCCATCGTGATGGCAAAGGCATCCACGTTTTCCATGGCCACATCGAAAGGCTCGGTCATATTGGTCATTTCGTCATAATCGAACATACCGAGGCTCACCGGTTTACCTTCGACGATCGCCCACAATTGGTATTGCATGTCGGTTGGCGGCGGTGTGATCGCTTCTGCCATCATCACGGCTTTGTGGCTTTGATCGCTCCACATGATCTTCACTTTCGCGGTCGGATCCATTGTTTTGCCGTCCATCTGGATAGTGCTGGTAGCCTGATCCGTAAGCACGCCCTGGATGGCCGTCATGCGTTCCTGTTCCAGTTTCAGAGCGGTGAGTACCTGCTCATTCTGCTGTTGTTCTTTTTCCAAAGCTGCCAGATCGCCGGAAAGTTCCGATGTACGCTGGTTGGCGGAAATCCAGAGGAAACCTGTTCCGAGTGTCACGACGACGCAGGCAGCAGCCACCCACTTCCATGGATTTGGCTGTTTGGCAGTTTCGGTCGGCAGCTGAACGATTTTCGCTTTCGCTTCTGTACGAGACTGTACGGTTTCAACCGGTGTTTGTGATTCATTCGCAATGGCTTCCAGCACCTTTTCTTTCACACACGGATCTGGCGGAACGGCAGTTGAAAAGGCCATCTTTTCAAAAGCAGCTTCGATCGAATCCATTTCGGTCTTGATCTCCGGATAAATATGCATCATGCACTGGACTTCCCTTCTTTCCTGATCAGAAGCGAAACCGAGCACTACAGACTCCAGGATCCCCGACGCTATGTATTCTTTTACATCCACAACACTAAAAGTGTAAACCATTTACGTAACTCGCGCATTGCCATACGTGTGCGCGTTTTCACTGTACCCAGCGGCATATCGAGCTCGTCTGCCACTTCCTGCTGCGTATACCCATTGAAATAGATATACTCTATCATCCGTTTTTGCTCTTCCGGCAGCTTTTCAACCAGCTTGGCCAATCCTATTGTATTGACATTCTGATGAACAGCCTCCGAGAGACCTACGGAAATCTCCCCATTATGGATTTCGGATTTCGTTTCTTTTTTCAGCTTTCGCAAGCTGTCGATGGACGTATTGCGCGCAATATTGAGCATCCAGGTAAAGAAGCTTCCCTTGGTGGAATCGTAGCTCTGGATGTTCTTCCAGACTTTCACAAAGGTGTCCTGGAGAATATCCTGCGCGGCTTCTTCATCGCGCACAATGCGTTGAATGATACCGTTCAACGCACCCGAATAACGGTCGTAGACTTCAGCAAAGGCCGCCTGATCGGCATTTTTCAGCCGTTTGACCAATGCTTCGATTTCTATGTTATTGAGTGGGTCCACCGGAACGAAAATACATTTTTTTCACCACAAAAGGTAATGGTGATTGTAGTCAGGTCTCACCTCTCTCCGCCGCGGCGGAAGACAGAGAGGGGTGGCAATCTAATCGTGTTAGGCCACCCTCCTTAATCCTCCCTCAAGGGAGGAGACAGATTCTCTTAAAAATGAAAAAGGTGACCACCTGAATCCGATGACCACCTTTTCCAACGTTCCTCCTTCCGACAGAAGGAACGCGCTACTATGTCTTTATTACCGCACGATAAAGGTACGGGTCGCCTTTCCTGCCGGAGAAGTCAGGCTGATAAAGTAAACGCCTTTTGCGAGGCCGCTCACTGTAATGGATTCTTTGTTTTCGCTGGTCGCTTTTTGCCAAACGATCTGGCCGGTCGTGCTCATCACAACAAGGGTTTTGTCGCCTTCCAGCTCGCTCATATCGACTTTCAGCTCCTGCGACGCAGGGTTCGGGTAAATAGACCACGCGTCTTGCTCCAGCTCGCCAATTCCGACACCGCTGAGGCAGAACGTTTGCTGGTCATCATCACCGAAATTTGCTTCAGCTGTGGTTAATCCGGCCAGTTCGGTGTTGTTATCATCTTCAATGGTATACCAGCCTGCCTGTACGTTGCAGTCGTTGTCGTCGTTGGTCAAACCATCGCCGTATTCGTCTTCGATGATGAATTTGTAGCAGCCGTATTCGAGGCAGAAAGCTACATTGATAAGCTCCCCACTGTTATTGTCTACATATGGTTCGTTGGTGTACAGCACATCGCTGTTGTCTGCATCCTGCAATTCCCAGCTGGTCTCGCTGCCGAAGCAATCGATTTGCAATGCCAGATCAACGATTTCACCGTTGGTGATGGTTGTGAACGAAGACGTCACGGTGTTGTTACCGGCGTTGCCGTCAGGGTTGCCATTTGGATTGGACACCACTGCTTCGAAAGTGTGATCTCCGTTGCCCGGGTTTGCTGCCGGAAGCGTAACGGTCTCGCTGGCAAACTGTGCCAGGCTGCCCGCCCAGTTGTAAACCTGTGTGATATTGCCGTCGAAACCATAAGTAATGGTAGCGGATACAAGCGTGGCGGAACCGTTATTGGTAATGGTTACCTGTGGTGTAACGGAAGCTGTACACATGCGGCCAGTAACGCCAGATGCGTTGCCTACTCCGGCATCGTAATCGATTTCGTCGGCAAATGGGTTGTAACCGTCTACAGTGGTCACGCCGCTATTATCCGGATCGAGCCAGAACTTGAGCTGATTGGTGCTGTTGCTGCCGGCCGGTTCCCATGACTTGTTCAAACGGCCGTAATAATCCGGAGCGGACAGGTTGCTGCATGAAGCGCCACCGCCCCACAGCTGACCAATGATGCGGTGATTCTGGTCAAACAAAGGTGAGCCGGAAGAGCCGCCTTCTGTTGTGGTGTTGCGGTCCCATTCAACGGTCCAGGTAGATTGTGCTTCCGAAGAACCCATAGCCTGTGAAATAGAAGCGGCCGCGTCGTCGAAAGATATTTTCTTGATATCGCCGTCCGGGTGGTGGATACAAACCGATGAAGTTGGAATGGCTCCTGAATTATCCCAACCGGAAAAGTACGGGTTGTAAGCTTCCGGAACGGTGTTGTTCACCAAACCGCCTGTGATTTCCACGAGGCAGAAGTCGCTTGGTGTACGGCGGGAGCGCAATACGGCTCCTGAAAGGGATTGAAAACTCGGTGAAGCACCCGGGTTGCTGCAAGCGGAAGCCTGCCAGTTGAAGCGGAAAACCCAGTTGGTCACACCTGACCCGTAGCAGTGATTCGCCGTAAGCACGTATGGTTTTCCATCGTTTTCGGTATTGTTAATCAGGGCGCCGCTGCAAAAACCGTTGCTGCCTGAAACGAGCATCACGGCACTGTTGCGCTGATCCACCCAGTCGGCTCCGTCTGTACAATTGACATTCATGTTACAATCTCCGGATGTACCGAATGCTTTTTCGGTAAACTCCGCTGCCGTGCGGTAACCGTGTGTCACGGTATTGACGCGCAAGCCGGCCGGAAGCGACAGGTTGTGTTTCGGAATGTAGTATTCGAGAACGACTGTATTGCCCGGCACGAGCTCCGTTCCGAGGTTTCCTTCATACAAATGATAGGCTTTGAAAGCCCCGAGGATGAAGCTTTTGTCCGGATTGTAGACATAGAGCTCGTTTCCTTCCGGAAGGAGCACGTTGTCGAGTGTCAGGTTAACGGTCAGTGCATTTTCGCAGGTAACCTGCAGGCGCCAGATTTTGCTGCCGTTCGGAAGCGTTGTCCAGGTACCTGCGTTTTGCATGGTGAGGTTCGTGGCGTTATTGAACCCGAATCGCCACGGTCCTGTTCCTTTGCTGTCATTGAGCTGATCTTCTGCCTGGAGCGCCGCCACATCCGGGCTGGCAAACACACGCTGATCGACTTCTTTCAATGATTCCGCCAGCTTATAGCTACGCGGCACACCGCCATCCCCTTGCTGGGAATAGCTCCATCCTGCCACAGAAAGGGCAGCGATGATAAGTAGTTGTTTTTTCATAAAATATGCTTGGAGAGTTTAGCCGTTTTATTTCACGCGCTTGATGCTGCAACCGCGAGGTGGTGTAGAAGTTTCGACAATGGTCTTTCCTTCGCTGTGGGCCGTAATGGCATCCTGGAGGTAGTTCTTGTCGGTTTCACGTTTGGCGTCAACGGTATTATCGATCGCACCGTGATAGATGAGCTTCATTTCCTGGTTGAAGAAGTAGACGTGCGGTGTCGTTTTCGCACCGAAAGCATCTGCCAGCGCTGCATTTTCATCTACTACATAAGGCATTTTGTAACCCTGGGCAGCGGCGTGTTTTTTCATCTCGTCCATGGAGTCATCGTCACCGCGTTTTGCGGCATTGGAATTAACGAGTACCACACCGATATCGGATTTGACTGCCAGCTCGTAAATGCCGTTGTACTGACCTTCCCAACCTTTGAAGTTGTCGCTCCCCACCACAAACGGGCAGGTATTGCAGGAGAAAATAACGATCAGTCCTTTTTTGCCCGCCAGCTTGGTAAGTGTATAAGAAATATCATCTGTACCTTTCATTTCGACTTCCGTCATCGGGGCTTTATCGCCCAGCGCAAGACCGGTTTTTTCATCGTTACTAAGGGTGAAGGAAGCCGCCAGCACTAACAGGGAGGCCAGCAAAGTCGTTCGAAAAGGTTTCATGAGCCAGATATTTTTATCAAAAACACTACATTTAGCATGTGGTTCCCGGGGAACCAGCACAATTTACATTAAAATGATGAGATGAGTCGTATTTTGCCGGTACTTTTTTTGTTGATAACGGGAATGCTATATGCCCAGAAATTTGAAATTGCGGCCGAGGAATTTCCTTTTTCCCAGGTGATCGAATGGAAAGGAAAGGGAGCTATACTGGTCAACAGCGATCCTTCGGGCAACCTCAAACAGGTCCACATGACGCTTGTTTCCAACGACGGGACGAGCACCTGGAACCAGGCTTTCAACCCGGCTGAAGGCGACTACCATTTCATTGCCGAAGATGGCGGGAAGTACGCTTACTTTCTCAACAATCTGACAATTAAAGACGCAAAAATCTCCTTTAATCAATTGAATATTGCGGGAAATATTAAAACGCATACGGTTTCGTTTCTCAGCCAGTTAAAGCGATTGGGGAGTTTCCTGCCCGACGAGCTGACCATAACGGACATCGTTACAACCGAGCGTGCGCTGATCTACATGCTCACGCACATGGATAAATCCACGGATAAGAAAACGACCATTGCCGTTACGATGACGCACCACAACCTGGTAGCGTATGCAGCGATCATTGCTGAAAATTCCATTGCTTCTTCCAAAGCAGAAGATCAGGTTTCCTGGTATGTTGCCGGCGAGGAAGGCGAGTCGATCCTGTATGCCGCCCGCGTTCATTCCGGGAAAAATGCCGGCTGGGTCGTGAAGCAGTTCACCCCGAAAGGCGAATACGAAAAAGACATCACGATCAAATCGGCAGGCCTGACGTTTGCAGCGCATGAGCGCACCGGCTTCGGGCGACGCGGAAGTGCTTTGCTGAAAATCAACGAGCCGAAAGAACAGGGAACACTGCTCTACGCGAAAGGAACCTTTTACGTAGGCGGACTGGAAGTTTCGGGTACGACGGCCAACATGGTTACTTACGCTTACCGCAACGACCGCTGGGAAAAGCTGGCGTCTTCGCCAGTGAGCAGCTACAACGCCAAGAAAACACCCAATATCGGATTCTTTCAGCTCACGGAAGGAATTGGCTGGTATGTAGGTGGCGAGGGACATTTTCATTCATTTACTTCTGAAAAGGGTATTGTTTCGGGGAAAGTGGCACAGCAATTGGACAATCCAAGCCGATTGCTTACGGCTGAATTCCCGGGTCAGTTTGTATCGGCACTGCCTAACCGCTGGCTGGTGTTCGATAAGGCCCAATTGCCTTCGAGCGGTGCGGTTACTTTTGAATACGTGAACAAATGATCATTGGTATTTGCGGCGGAAGCGGTTCCGGAAAAACAACCTTGCTGAAACGCTTGGCAACTCATTTCGAGGAAATGAAGCCAACGGTTTTTTCCATGGACAATTACTACCTGCCACTCGATGAGCAGTTCCGCGACGAAAATAACCAGGTGAATTTCGATCTGCCCACCGCGCTCGACAAACCGGCATTGGTAACCGATCTTCAAACCCTGAAATCGGGTCAGCCGATCGAAGTAAAAGAATACCATTTCAATGCGCCACCGGGGAAAAACGTGCTCATCACGCTTGAGCCTTCTCCGGTGATCATTGTTGAAGGCTTGTTCCTGTTCCACTACCCGGAAGTGCGCGACCTGGTCGATTTTTCCATTTTCATGAAAGTGGACCCGGAAATTCAGCTCGACCGTCGTCTTTACCGCGACCAGGAATCACGTGGCTACTCGCGCGAGGCCATTTTGTACCAATGGGAAAACCACGTTACTCCTTGTTTCGAACAATACCTTTTACCTTATGAACAACAGGCGGATTTTCAGTTTAACAACGACCACCAGGCCGATGTGGAATTCGACCGCCTGCTCTCCTGCCTGGTGCCGAAAGTAGCATGGCTCAACGTCTAAAACGCTCGTTCTACCGTTTCGGTCTTTCCGCAGCCATTGTGCTCGGAGCCTTGCTGTTACTGCTGTTTTCGCACTTTTCCAACATTACTTTTCACGATCACACGGCCGAGCTCCAACAATCGTTCAGCAAAAAGGAACAACAGCTTTACCGTTTTACATCGCAGGCCCTGAAGGTCTTTACGCTGAAAGGCGAACAAACCATGGCCGAGCGCTACACCACCGCTTCGCCGTTTTACCTCCATGTTTACCGCAACGATTCGCTTGTTTTCTGGAACACCAATGAGCTGCCCGTTTACCCGCTGGCCGATCTGCATTTTCCTTCCGACGGGCTGATCCGGCTGCAAAACGGCTGGTATTACACACAGGTCATCCGGCAAGGCAATCTGCAAGTGGTCGGCTCCTTCTACATCAAACGGCTTTATCCCTACGAAAACGAGCAGCTCCAGGATCATTTCAATCCGGAACTGACCCACAATACCGAAGGCGTGATCCTGCCCGAACAGATCAAGGGAAAAAGCATCCACGATCTGAAGGGAAATCACCTGTTTTCGTTCGAAGAAACACAATCCATCGACGATCTGAACGAGGTCGACACCATTTTGTTTTCCGGCATCCTGCTACTCATCCTGCTGTCTTGGGTTCAGCTCAATCGCTGGTTCACCCGCTGGTATGCTTCGCTGCTGCTGGCGTTACTCTTCAGTGTGCTGCGCGTTCTGGCCCTCCGCTTCGACTGGTTCGCCGGATTGGAAAACAGCTCGTTGTTCGATCCTTCCATTCTCGCTTTGTCGGAACGAACGCCCAACCTGGGGCAATTGCTCCTTTCCTTCCTCCTGTTGCTGGTGATTTCAAATGCACTCTTCCGCACGCTGAAAAGTATGCAGGAAACGGGGGGCATCGCCCGCTGGATTTCCCTGATCGCTGTGCTGATTCTGCCTGTTCTGGGCTACTGGATGAGCCTCACTGCCCAGGAAATGGTCGAAAACTCGTCCATTCCCTTACAGCTCGACCAGGTTTTCAGTCTCACGCGGTATTCGCTTATCGTTTTGTTCATGATCGGAATTGCGGGCTTTGCTTACATCATGATCGTTTACGAAGTGATGGGCGCTTTCCTGCGTTCCGGATGGAAATTTCCGCTGCTGTTTCAGCTGTGGTTCGTTCCCGGGTTGATTTCCCTGTTTATTGCTTTGCAAATCCAGCATTCGATCAACGCAGTGTTGTGGTCCATGCTTTTGAGCGGCCTCGTGTTGTTTGTCCACCGCAGATGGGGCGGCCGCTGGGATTTTTCGCTGGTCTTGCTGGCACTTTTCCTGTTTTCCATAGGCGCAACGCTCAATATTCATGAATTCGCTAAGATCAAGGAACGTGAAGAACGCGAGCTGTATGCCAACCAGCTGGCCGACGACAAGGACCTGAACACGGAGCTCGAATACCTCACAGCCAAGCAGCAGCTCCTCGAAGATCCGTACATGGAACGCTTCAAGGTGCGCGCCAACCGACCGGAAGCTTCCGAACTGAAAGAAGCACTCGAACGACGTGTATTCAATGGCTTCTGGGAACGCTACGACATGGATTTCTTTTACTTCGATGCCGCCGATACCAGCTCCCGTTTCAACGGAAAGCGACTGGAAGACCTTCAGGCGCTGATCACCCGTCACGGCGAAGTATCCGAAGTCGACAGCACGCTCTTCTTCGTAAAAGATTACACCAGTCAATACGCCTACGTATTCCTGCAGGAATTGCAAACGGACAGCTCCACCGTACTGTTCTTCGGTACGCTGAAATCGAAGAAAATACCGGAAGAGATCGGGTTCCCGCGATTGCTCATTTCCGACAAAGCCAAAGTTTTCGAGTCGCTGGGCAGCTATTCGATCGCCAAGTACTATTCGGGCAAGCTGGTGGCGCGTTACGGCAGCTACAGTTTTCCATTCGAAGCCGGCGTCATTCCCGAAATCCGCATCGGCCGGGAGCGCATGTTCTTCGACAAGGATGGTTTCAACCATTTCCTGCTGCGGCGCACGGGCAAAGACATGATCATCCTGTCGCGGCAAAATACCAGCTGGGTGGATTGGGTAACGACGGTGGCTTTCCTGTTCGTTTACTACGGCTTCCTGTTGTCGACCTTCCTACTGTTCCAGTCGAGGGCCATTCTGATGCGTTTCCGTGGTTTGTCGCTGGCGGTGAAAATACAGGTCGTGCTTGTGGGCTTGGTCTTCGTTTCCCTCGTGGCCTTCGGTTTCGGCAGCGGAACGTTCGTGCGGTCGCAGTACGAAGAATATACCAACGACCTGATCCGCGAAAAGATCCATTCGGTGGGCGTGGTGTCCAAATTACGCCTCGGTGACCAACCTTCGATCGAAGAAGCACGGAAGTCCATCGACATGGAATACTACCTGCGCAACTGGTCGCACATATTTGTCACCGACATCAATGTTTACGACCTGCACGGCCGCCTGGTGAGCTCTTCCCGACCGAAGATCTACAACATCGGCTTGCTGAGCGAGCAAATGCACCCCGCAGCACGCAGCGCCATGGTTTCGGCCAAGAAAAGCGAGTTCATTCACCAGGAAAGCATTGGCAATCTGATGTACTTATCGGCCTATACGCCGTTCTTTAATGACGAAGGCAAGCTCATTGCTTATGTCAACCTGCAGCACTTTGACCAGCAGAACGAGTTCGAGAACCAGATCCGCCGGTTCCTCGTGGCCATCATCAACGTGTTCATGCTCCTGCTGGCGTTATCCATTATCGGAGCTGTGTTCATTTCTTCGTGGCTGACATCGCCGCTGCGCATGATCCGTCGGAGCTTTTCGCGCATGGAGCTGGGCAAGAACAACCAGCCGATCGAATACCACAGCAAGGATGAGATCGGCGACCTGGTTCGCGAATACAACCAAAAGCTAGCCGAGCTGGAAGCTGCGGCGCTTCGCTTAGCACAAAGCGGCCGGGAAAGCGCCTGGCGCGAAATGGCCAAACAAGTGGCCCATGAGATCAAGAACCCGCTGACACCCATGAAGCTGTCGATCCAGCAGCTGTTGCGTGTTTATGATCCAAACGACCCGGATTCACGCCGGAAGATCGAGCGTGTTGCTCAATCGATCATCGAACAGATCGATGCGCTGACTTCTATTGCCAACGCCTTTTCGAATTTTGCGAAGATGCCACAGCCGGATATGGAACAAATCGAATTGCGGGCGTTCCTGGAGTCGATCGTAGCCGTGTTCGATGTGGAAGACAGTTGTGAGGTCAAACTGCTCGCAGAAGACGCTAAAATCCATATACAGGCCGATCGTGAGATGCTCCTGCGCGTGATGAACAACCTGCTCACGAATTCCACACAAGCAATCCCTCCGCAGCGCAAAGGCCGTATCATCATCAGCCTGGTTGCCCGTGACGAGAAAGCCCATATCTACGTGAGCGATAACGGAACGGGGATTCCTCACGGACAGCTCAACACGGTTTTCGAGCCGTATTTCACGACCAAATCGACCGGAACGGGATTGGGATTGGCCATGGTGCGACAAATCGTCGAAGGACATGGCGGAACGATCGCGATCAGTGAAACAAGCCCTGAGGGGACGACTATTCACGTTGTGTTTCCAGTGACGAACTGATACCAATTAGCTCAAGGGATTGCTCTTGAAAAGCTATCGTGAGACCATTTCCGATTCATCATTTCAGAATTGTAATGGCTCAAACTACCGTAATCCGCAATCCGCCGCGGCGTACGGGACACATCACTCACTATGGAAATCCTATTCGTGCTGGCTGTTCCGCCGATCGTATCCCAAAACCCTTAATCCTATTGGTTTCCCCGTAATATTGCGGGATTACGGAAATTGGCGGAATCATTGGAATCCCTTGCCAGTGTGGATTGCAACACGCCATCTGATCAGCTTCAAAATATTCCAACGAAAAAAAGGCTCCCGTCTTTCGACGAGAGCCTTTTTCTCAAATTCAGACTAACCGAAGTTTATTTTGTCACAACCACGTTGAATTGGCTGCTTGTTCCGTTAGCATATGAAAGATTGAACACATAAGTTCCAGCGTTGAAACCGTTTACGTTTGTTGTAAACTCACCGTTCACGATAGAAACATCCTGTGTAGCAACAGTACGTCCAGCAAGATCAGTTACTTTCAGTACCGCATTTCCGTTTGTGTTTACTTTAACAGTAACCACATCTTTAGCCGGGTTCGGGTAAGAAGCTGCTTCGATAACGTTTTCGTTAATTGTCAGATCATCAGCATCGAACATTGTGATGGAGATCGCTGGTACACTACCACCGCTGAATCCACCAACTGAGTATGTTCCGTCGCTTTCAACCGGGTAAAGCGGCTGCTGGTCATTCGCTTCGTTGCGAGCATATTTAGTAGAGTTGTCATAACCAAGGAATACAGTTGTGTTGTAAACTGTTACGCAAGCCAGGTAACGCACGTCATCTAACAGTACTACAGGCTCTTCGAATGGAATGTAAGTAGGGATATCCTGATCGTCTGTTTCGAAGAAGAACTCCTGACCAACAGCGATTTCATCCAGATCGTCCATAGTAGCAGTGCTGATATCTACGAACTCATCGTTCCAAGCCTGGATAGATGTCTGAACCTGCAGACCTTCGAGTGAACCGTCAGTAGCAGTAGAAGCATTGAATGTCATTCCGAGAACACCTACACGGCCAGCGTTAGGGTTGCGGAACACGATGCAGGAAGAGTAAGTGTCGTTGTTGTCAGATGGACGGATACCACCGTCGCTTACAGGCTTCAGATCGCCATCCAGACGAGCCAGTGAGAAAATCAGCTCATCGTTGATGTTGAATTTCGTTACGTTTACGTTGTCAGTTGGGTACTCGTCAGTAGCACCGTAGTTCACTTCGTAAGTCAGCGTGTACTCGCCTGCTGCGTAAGTTGCCTCGTTCAGTACAGGGAAATCGATCCATACGCTGTCACCTGATACCAGGTCGTAAGAAGCAGATGTCTCAGAGTAGATGTCTGTTCCACCGAATTCAACTGTAGCTGTTACAGTCATTCCAGTCTGGTCATTCTGACCGTAGTTGAAGAGCATGAGCCCCAGGTCAGCCTGGAAGTCAGTTCCTGTCTGAGCAATCAGTGAAGGGATACCGTTACCGTTGATACGCAGTACGTCTGTTGACTGGAAGCCGATATCATCCATGTAGTAACCTGTTTTGTTACCAATGAATACAACTACGTCTTCGTCGTTTTCGATTTGCGCGCGGATCAATGCTCCGTCAGCTTGGGAGATCATTACCGTTGGGATAGTTACGCTACCACCATCAGCACCGGCACCCATTGCGATAGGCGCACCCGGAGCGTTGTTTACGATGATACAAGCAATTGCACCAGCGTTCTGAGCTGCGAGCGCTTTTGAACCGAACTCGCAAGTACCACGGTAGATCAAAGCGATTTTTCCTGTCAGGTCCGAAATCGGCGTACATGCCAGGGAATCCGGGCTGGCAACTGCTACAGTGTCCAGTACGGAGTTTGCAGGGTCTTCCATATCGGCAGCCCAGCCGTCTGTGTAAGTGAAATCATAGCTCCCTGCGATGCCCGCTGGTGCCTCTACTGAAAAGATGACCTGGCCGAACGCGCCGGACGCAAAAAGCCCCAATCCAAAGGAAAGTAAGAGTTTTTTCATAACATAAGTAAATTTAAAGATGTCACCAAATTACGAAATCTTTACTTTAATATGCAAATTTTGACAACCCAGGATTGAAGCAAAAGGGTTATACTGGTGTTTTTATCGTTAAGTTTCCGGTCTTTTTGTGTTCTTTTCAACGCACACGCATCAACGCATATCCCAGCAAAAACTGGCTTTTCGAAGTTTGGGGAAAGAAAAAACCCCGCTCGAAAGGAACGGGGCGAAAAAATCATAAAAGATTCGCTTACTCGGCTGAAATCATGGCGCTTAAGTACTCACGATTCATGCGGGCGATGTTATCTAAAGAGATTTCCTTTGGACATTCTACTGCGCAGGCACCGGTATTGGTACAGTTCCCGAAGCCTTCTTCGTCCATCTGACGCACCATATTCAGTACACGCTGTTTTGCTTCCACACGTCCCTGTGGCAACAACGCCAGCTGGGAAACCTTAGCCGAAACGAACAACATGGCCGAAGCATTCACGCAGGATGCCACGCAGGCACCACAACCAATGCAGGTCGCTGCTTCGAAGGATTTATCCGCATCTGTTTTCGGAACAGGAATGGCGTTCGCATCGATGGTATTACCGGATGTATTCACGGAAACGAATCCGCCGGCCTGCTGGATGCGGTCGAAAGACGTGCGGTCAACAACCAGATCCTTGATCACCGGGAATGCTTTCGCTCTCCACGGCTCTACGTAGATTGTTTCGCCGTCTTTGAATTTACGCATGTGCAGCTGACACGTCGTAACCGCGCGATCCGGACCGTGTGCCTCACCATTGATGAACAGGGAACACATACCGCAAATCCCTTCACGGCAATCGTGGTCGAATGCAACCGGCTCTTTGCGCTCGTTGATCAGCTGTTCGTTCAATTGATCGAGCATCTCCAGGAATGAGCTGTCGGTAGAAACGTTATCGAGCTTATAAGTTTCCATGCTACCTTTCGAATTAGCGTTCTTTTGACGCCAGATCTTCAGGTTGATATTAATTGTTTTTCCTGCCATAATTTCTAGTCATTAGTAATTGGTCCTTAGTACATAGTGCTTAGCAACCAATCCATAGTTCTATCAATTTTTACCTTCTAACTTTTTTAAAAATGTATTGATCATTTTTCCTTCTTCCTCGATCATTGTCAGAATATCTGTCAGGGATGTCGGATTATCAATGTATTTTACTTTCTCTGCGAGCAATAGCTGTGTCTCCAATTCATATAATGAACCGCGGGAGATCTTCAGAAACTGAGCGAAGCTGCCATTGCTTTTCCGACCGTAGCCTTCAGCAATATTACTTGGGACAGAAACAGCGCTTCTTCTGAGCTGGCTGGTGAGCGAGTAAACTTCATGTGAAGGAAAACCGGACGACAACTCATATACGGCCTGGGCTATATCCATACCACGTTGCCAGATCATCAATTCCTTATATGTTTTTACTCCCGCCATGCTAACAACTGCGTACTAAGCACTAATTACTTATAGTTACGCGCAGCGATCTTAATAAACTCGTATTTCAATTCTTCTTTGTGGAGTACGGACTGGTTGATATCCTGACCTTTGTATTCCCATGCACCCACAAATTTGAAGTTCTCGTCGTCGCGAAGGGTTTCTCCTTCTGCATCCTGGTATTCTTCGCGGAAGTGTCCACCGCAGGATTCTTTACGTTGCAAAGCGTCCATAGCCATCAGCTGGCCCAGCTCCATGAAGTCGGCAACGCGGAGTACTTTCTCCAGCTCGGTGTTCAGCTCGTCGGCATCGCCCGGAACGTATACGTCGCGGTAGAATTCGTCTCTGAGGGCAGCGATCTCGGAAATCGCTTCGGTCAGACCTTGCTCGTTACGCGCCATTCCTACCTTGTTCCACATGATGTTACCGAGTTGCTTGTGGAAGTAATCAACCGATCTTGTTCCGTTGTTGTTCAGAAAACGGTTGATGCTCTCACGCACGCTGTTTTCAGCTTCAACGAATTCCGGTGAATCGGTAGAGATTTTACCGGTACGGATTTCATTGGCGAGGTAATCGGAAACGGTGTAAGGCAATACGAAGTAACCATCAGCCAGACCCTGCATGAGCGCCGAAGCTCCCAGGCGGTTGGCTCCGTGATCGGAGAAGTTGGCCTCACCGGCTACGAAACAGCCCGGAATAGAGCTTTGCAGGTTATAGTCGACCCAAACGCCACCCATCGTGTAGTGAACGGCCGGGTAAATTTTCATTGGTGTTTCATACGGGTTTTCGTCCGTAATCTTTTCGTACATCTGGAAGAGGTTTCCGTACTTGCTTTCCACCCAGGCTTTTCCAAGCTCCCAGATGCGCTCGTCGGAAGGATTGTGCTCTCCCTGTGCGAATGCCGCCTGCTTTCCTTTGCTGCGGATCTCGGAAGAGAAATCGAGGTAAACACCTTCGTTGGTGTCGTTGGCTTCGATACCGAAACCGGCATCGCAGCGCTCTTTGGCAGCACGGGAAGCTACGTCCCGCGGTACGAGGTTACCGAAGGCCGGGTAACGGCGCTCGAGGTAGTAATCGCGGTCTTCTTCGGCAATTTGCGTTGGCTTCAGCTGTCCGGCGCGGATCGCTTCGGCGTCTTCTTTCTTTTTAGGAACCCAGATACGACCGGAGTTACGCAGCGACTCGGACATCAAGGTCAGCTTCGACTGGTTGGTTCCGTGAACCGGGATACAGGTCGGGTGGATCTGAACGTAGCAAGGGTTGGCGAAGAACGCTCCTTTTTTGTGGATCTTCCAAGCTGCCGTTACGTTGCTTCCCATCGCATTCGTGGAGAGGAAGTACACGTTTCCATAACCACCTGTTGCGATGATCACGGCGTGGGCCGAATGACGCTCGATCTCACCTGTGATCAGGTTACGGGCAATGATTCCGCGGGCTTTTCCATCGATCTTAACAATGTCGAGCATTTCGTGACGGTTGTACATCTGTACACGACCGAGACCGATCTGGCGCGACAATGCCGAGTAAGCTCCGAGCAACAGCTGCTGACCGGTTTGTCCGGCTGCGTAGAATGTACGCTGTACCTGCGTTCCACCGAAGGAACGGTTATCGAGCAAACCACCGTATTCGCGTGCAAAAGGAACACCTTGTGCCACACACTGGTCGATGATGTTTCCGGAAACTTCCGCCAGGCGGTGAACGTTGGCCTCACGGGCACGGTAGTCACCTCCTTTGATCGTATCGTAGAACAAACGGAAGATACTGTCGCCGTCGTTCTGGTAATTCTTCGCTGCATTGATACCACCCTGTGCTGCAATGGAGTGCGCACGACGTGGTGAATCCTGGAAGCAGAATGCTTTTACATTGTAGCCCATTTCACCCAGCGACGCTGCTGCAGAGGCACCGGCCAAACCTGTTCCGACAACGATGATGTCGATTTTCGGACGGTTATTCGGTGCAACCAGTTTGAGGTGGTTTTTGTGGTTGGTCCATTTTTCTGCGATGGAACCTTCCGGTATTTTCGAATCTAAAACTGACATCTCGAAGTTGTTTTAAATAGAATGGGATTAAAGCTCAATTTGAAGGTAAATCAGTACCGGGATAATAGCGAACAGCAACGGCACGATGATCGCAAATGCTTTACCAACGAATGCAATAGCCGGTGTGTAGCGCTTGTGGCGCAATCCGAGTGACTGGAACGCCGCAGCGAATCCGTGCCAGAGGTGGAATGCGAGCACCACCATGGAAATGGTATAGAAGATCGTTGCCCACAACGCCAGTGAGTTGGTTGGGAAACCTGCTTTTTTCTGACCGAAGAAGGCCATGACCACAGAATGCAAGTCCTTGTAGCCTTCGCCTACTTTCAATCCGTTGGAAGTGATCTCTCCTTTTCCGTCGGTATTGTAGAGCATCGTTCCGTCTTTTACTTCGCGCAGTGGCTCTTTTTTACCGGTTTCCGGATTGATAGCATTCAGCTCGAGGTATTCGCCGCTGGTTGCCAATACGTATTCGAAGTCTACTTTTTGCTTCACCTCCTGGCCCATTTCGTCGTAGCCAACTGTCACGTCAACGGTCTTGTTCAGCGTGTGCAGTGGAATGTGCGAGAAGTGCATTTTCGCCCAGAAGTTCACCATGTGCATCACGATAAATACCAGGATCAGGGTTCCGAGCACCGCCATGTTGCGGGAAGCGCCGGATGAATTCGTTCCCGGACGGTTGTAAGCGTATTTCACCGGGCGTGCTTTTTTGTTCTGCACAGCCAGCCACAAACCATCAATGGCGTGGAAAAGAATGGAAATATACGTGAGGTAAGACAGCACCTTGATGAAGATGTTGTGCTGCATGAAGTAAGCGTATTCGTTGAAGGCCCTTCTGCCTTCCTCACCGACTTTAAGGATCAATTGGAGATTTCCGATCAGGTGGCCTATCAGGAAGGTGCAGAGGAATAATCCCGTCAGCGCCATCCAGTATTTTTTGGCAATTGAGGATTTCAATAAAGCCGATTTGCTCATAACTTGTTAAATTTAGCTAACACCATGCAAAGTTAATGGCTGAACGCGCTCGTTGTTCACCAAGGTCTTATTTAGATTGAATTTAGATTATTCTTCACCACAAAGGAGCAAAGACAATTGAATAGCCATACTGCTTAAGGCAGCAAAGGTGTTATGTCGTTCCTCTCTACTTGGAAGTCCAAACTGCAAGTAAATGGCTAGAAAAGAATTCCTTTTCCCATCCACATTCTCTTTGTTCCCTTAACAAACGTAGTAAATACTGATTCTTTGCTCCTTTGTGGTGATCAATGTGAACTTTCCGCACTATCCAGCGAAAGGCCTCTTTTCTTAAGCAATGCGTTCACATACAGCGCGAAGATCGTGATGTAGAGGAAGCAAATGGTTCCTACGAAGAACGATGGCTGTATGCCCATGATGTCGACCAGTTTGGCCTGCAATGGCGGAATGATCGCTCCTCCGAGAATCATCATGACCAGAAATGCCGATCCCTGCGCCTGGAACTTGCCCAAGCCAGCCAGCGAAAGCGAGAAAATGCACGGCCACATGATGGAACAGAACAAGCCCGCACTCAGGAAAGCATAAACGGCCGTGATACCGGTGGTTGTCATTCCAATGATCGTTGCCGCCGTACCCAATATGCCGAACACGGTAAGCGTAAGTGCCGGCTTGTCTTTCGTTGCAAAGAACGCCACGATCTGTATGGCAACACATATAATGTACCAGTAAAGCGGATCGATGTTGTAGCCGGCAATTTTCGTGAATCCCAATACGACACCGAAGGCGATGAGCGGAACAATGAAGCGCAAGATGAGCTTGGCTGTTTCGCCCACTTTGAATACACTGATGGATCCTGCCCAACGACCGATCATCAAGCTGCCCCAGTACATGGAAATGAACGGTGTGATCTCTGAAGAGGAATAACCGCCGAATTCTTTTTTCTTCAGCAATTCGCCAAGGTTGCTGCCTATGGCTACTTCAACGCCGACGTATACGAAAATGGCTATCATTCCGAGTGTCAGCTGCGGGAACTGCATCGCGCCCCAGCCTTCTTTTTTCTGCGCCCCGCGGAAATGGGCAAACAATAAGCCCCCCAGAATGGCCGCCAAACCACCGCTCAGCCAAAGCAAACGTTGCTGTTCGAGTGGCTTGGAAATCTTCTTGTATTCGGCATCCAGCTGATTCAAGGTCTGTTGTTGCGCCGGAGCCAGTTGGGCAACCGGAATAGGCTTGTTGTTTTCGTCGAAGGAAAGCTCGTCGATTGCACCGCTGATCTCGTTGAGCTGTTTTTGTTCATCTGAACGGTAGCTGTTGAAAACCGGTGCCTGTGTGGCCACAATGAAACCGGTGATCACCAGCAGGGTTCCCAATGCGCGTTTTGCTTTTTCAGGCTGTTCATTGAACACACCGCGCGGAACGCTCTTTGAAAAACCGAACAGGGCAGCCACTCCGAGGAACAAACAACCAACGGCAGCATACAACACAATGATCTTCGTAAGGCTCAGCGATTCGATCATTTCGTCGCTGATGGCAGATGCGGTACCAAACAGGGAAAGCGCAATGATAATAGGACCGATAGAGGTTCCGAGGCTGTTAATGGAACCGCCGAAGCTGATCCGGTTGCTGCCTGTGGCTTCATCACCGAGCGAGATCATAAACGGATTGGCAGATGTTTGCTGCAACGAGAAGCCCAGCGCTACGATGAACAGGCCGAACAACATGCCGGCGAACACATTCATATAAACGGATACGATCATGGCGGCCGCGCCGAGCGAGGAGAACAACAATCCGTAAACAATACTGCGTTTGTAGCCCCACGAGCCTACCAGGTCTTTCCCGGAAAGTGAGGCAAACGTAAACAGGATAAGCGCACCGATGTAATAGGCAAAGTAAAAGGCAAAATCGATGAGCATGCTCTGGAACTGGTCCAGCCCGAAGTAATGCTTACAAAAAGGAATGAAAATACTGTTGCCGGCGGCAATGAATCCCCAGAAAAAGAAAACGGTTGTGAGGGTGGTCAGGGCGCCGTAGTTCGTCGAAACAGGTTGTTTTTCCATAATGCTCGTCTTTTGCGAGGAGAAAAATAGACAGAAAATTCAGAATGAGAATGCGGAATGCACGCTCATTCTGTTTCAGCTTCTCATTCTGTTAAAGTGCGAGCTTGATGCCTACACCCGGATCGAGCGCTACCCACATGCCTCCTTCGCTGCTGAATTCCATAAAAGGCTTCAGGTCGAAATGGATAGCTACGGGCAATACCGGAAATTTAAATTCGAATCCGCCAACGGCGTCCAGACCGAAGCCCATACCTTCGTTGCGGTATTCATAGGCTTTGCGTCCCAGGTGATACCAGCGGTTGTAGCCTGTGGCCCCGGCCACGTGAACACCTCCGCCGACATAGATGAACAGCCCGCGGACGCGAAACGGTTCAAAGTGTTTTTCAATGAGCAAGGTACCAGCCAGCTGCCTGTTCCAGTACCCGATAATAGATTCAAGAGCAATGGTTTCCGATGTGAAAACCTTCACCGTGACGCCGGATGTTTCGCCGGCACGCAAACCGACTCCGATGTTATAATAGGAGTCATCCTGTGCATGGGCCAATAAGCCTGTGAAAAGGCAGCAGCCGATCAAGAGCTTTCTCATTCAATGGGTGTTGGGTTTCACTACAAATATAGGGAAACGTTAGCGGTAATACGGCTACGTTTCCGGATATTCTTCCGCTTCTTTGAGCATGCGGTAAATAGTAGTTTGACCTATATCCAGCTTGTCGGCTACCAGTTTCGTATTGTTATTGTATTTACCCAGGTAGAGCTGCACGATGCGGCGGTTGTATTCGCGCAGGGTGAGCTCTTCGGAAATAACATCCGGCAGCACGTTGGTCGAGGACAACATGATGTCGTCGGCTTCGATCTCGCTTCCGGAAGACAGCACGGCCGACAACTCCACTACGGATTTCAGCTCGCGTACGTTCCCAGGCCAGTGGTAGCTCATGAGCTTTTGGCGGGCACCAGTACCAATTTTTTTGATTTCCATACCATTTTCGGTGCAGAAACGCTTGATGAAGGTGTCGGCGAGCAGGATGATATCTTTATCACGCTCGCGTAATGGTGGTAATTCGATCGGAAGGCCGTAGAGACGGTAGTACAGATCCTCGCGGAAGTTCCCATTGCGTACTTCTTCCTGCAGGTTTTTATGCGTGGCAACAATGATGCGGCAATTGAACGGAACAGACGTATTGCTTCCCACGCGGGTGATTTCACGCTCCTGTAAAGCACGCAGCATCTTGGCCTGGAACAGCAGGTCCATTTCGGCAATTTCGTCGAGGAACAGCGTTCCGCCGTCGGCTTCTTCGAATTTTCCCTTGCGCTGACTGTTGGCGCCGGTAAATGAGCCTTTTTCATGGCCAAAGAGCTCGCTTTCGAACAGCTCTTTCGGAATGGCCGCCACGTTCACGGCTACAAAAGGCTTGTTCTTATTGGCCGAATTGTAGTGAATGGCTTTTGCCACCACTTCTTTCCCGGTTCCGGTTTCGCCGTTAATGGAAACGGTAATGTTGGTCTTAATGGCTTTTTGCAGCAGGTCGAAGATCTTCACCAACGCCGGACTTTGCCCGATAATGGTTTGCGCGAAATCGTATTTGACCTGCACTTCTTTTTCCAGGGTCTCGATGCGCTTGATGAGCTTGCTCTGTTTCTGGACATTTTGCAGCGTATTCAACAGGCGGTTGCGCACATCGTTGCTTTTGACGATGTAATCGTAAGCCCCGAGCTTCAGCAATTCCACAGCCGTTTCAATGTCTTCCTGCTCGGAAATGGCTAGAATGGCCGCATCCGGACAGGCCGAACGGATTTTTTCGATGAGCTCGCTTCCGAGCATGTCCGGCAAACGGTAATCGACCGTAACGATATCGGGGTTTTCGCTCAGGTGCGCAATGGCATCTTTGGCAGTTTCAAAAGCCGTGACCTCGTAATCAGGATTCAGCGAAACCGTGTGGACCAGTAATTTTCTGTACCACTCGTTGTCTTCGACAACAAACACTTTCATGGTGTTCCGCTCTTCCATAGAATGACCGCATTATTTTAGTTGAATATACAAAACTAATTCAACTTTCAGGACTTCATGCGGGTCTGCTCTATTTCGGTATCGATTTGCTGTAACAGGGATTGAATGGCTTCGTTGAGCTCATGGATTTTGTCGGCGATTCCCGGCTCGATCGTATTCGTACGCCCCGCCTGTTCAAGGTTTTTCAATTGTTCGTAGATGTCGATCGCATTCAGGTGACGTACCGGCGCTGCTATCTTGTGCGCCGCTTCGGCCATGCCCAGCCAATCCTGCTGGCCACTGGTTTGCTGTATGGTCTGAATGCCGTCGAGCGTGGTGCGATGCAGCGTGGAAAGCATGTCCACGTAGAAGGCGCTGTCGTCGCCACTGAGCTCGCGCAACGGGTCTAAATTGACCTGTGTATTTAACGATTTTTTTGTTTTCCCGTTTGGTTTTGCCTTCGTTTTGCCTTCGTTTGCAGCGGTTTCCGTTTCGTTACCAAGCTTATGCATCACGGCGGAAACACTGCTGGCCAGCTCCTGCAATTTGAACGGCTTCAACAACACGCCTTTCCAGTTTTCACGCACCATATTTTCCCGTTCTTCGCTGGAAATGGCTGCAGTGAGTGCTATCACCGGGATGTGTTTCTTGTCTTCCATGCCCTGGATCGCTTTCATCGTGCCGAAACCATCCAGATTAGGCATGCGGAGATCGAGCAGTATCAAATCATAAGACGAGCGCTCGAGCGCCTGCAGTGCTTCGTTGCCATCAGCGGCTTCTGTCATACGCACCCCGGCTTTTTCCAGAATATTGCGCAGGAGCTTGCGGTTATAGGCCTCGTCATCGACCACCAGCACCGATTTGTTGCGCAGGATCTCGAGATCGGCATTTTGTACCGGAGCCGGCGCACTTTCTTCCTCCGAGCCGGCAATGGCAAAAGGAATGGATACGGTAAACGTAGTGCCTTTGCCCACTTCACTTTTCACATCGATTTTACCGTTCATGCGGTCTACGAGCATGCGTGTGATGGACAATCCCAAACCGGTGCCGCCGTAGTTGCGCGCCACGGACATTTCTGCCTGTTCAAACTCATCGAAGATGCGCACCAGGTTTTCCGGCGAAATACCCACACCGGTGTCTTTCACGGTGAGCAAAAGCGTGGTTTCTTCAGCCGATTGCAGATCCGGTTTGATGGACAGGCTAACTGTTCCGTTTTCAGTGAATTTCAGCGCATTGCCCAACAAGTTGATGAGAATTTGTCGCACGCGCATCGGATCGCCGATGACCTGTTTCGGCAATTCTTCGTCGTAATGGATCTTGAGCGTATTGCCGTTATTGGCCGCAATCTGATCGAGTGTATTGATTACAAATCCGGCTTCTTCGGTGATCGAAAACGGAATTTGCTCCAGTTTCAGGGCGCCGGCGTTGAGCTTGCTCAGATCGAGGATTTCGTTGGTGATTTTCGTGAGGTGATCAGCTGCTTTGGCTATGATGCCTACTTTGTTCTGCTGGGCCTCTTTGAGCTCGGAATGGCGGAGCTGTTCGGTAAAACCAACAATGGCGTTCAACGGTGTGCGGATTTCGTGGCTCATATTGGCCAGGAACTGCGATTTGGAACGGGTGAGCTGATCGCTTTTTTGCTTGGCGATGAGCAGCTGACGGTTGGTTTCCTTGGTTTTGCTCACGAATAACGTAATCAGGTACGATGTGAACAGGATCAGCAAAACGGACGTGAGACAGAACAGGGCGATGATGATATTGGTTTCGCTCGCCACTTGCTTGGCATGTTCCGCTTCTTCCAGGATGGCTTTCTTTTCCTGGTTTTCGATGGTTTGGATGAGCTGCGTGAAGCGGGCAATGAGACGGTTGTTGCGCTGTTCAACTACCAGCTTGCGGGCGTTCTTGGTTTGCTCCTCGCCTACCACATCGCGCTTAATGTCCATCAGGCCAGCGTTGATCGTCGAAGTGCTGACCGTTGTGGGCTTCTTCGATAATTCTTCTACTTTTTTCGCCTGGCGCTCTTCGAGCAATCGCTGGAACAAGCGGCGCTTCTCGGCTTTACTGCCTTTTTTCGGCGCTGCCACCGGTTTTACGATCTTCGGTCGCGACATGCTTTTCACCTCATCGATGACCTGCTCCATGGCATCGTTTACCCGGTTTTCGTTCTGAACGAGCACAAGGTCTTCCATGGTTCGGAAACGCGCATGAACAAGCTTTGTCAACGTATCGATGTGTCTGACGTAATTCGGATCGTTGGAAGGAATATCTCTCAACCGACCCAGCTTGGGTGCGGTGTAGTTTTCCAGCTTGTAAAAATTGTGCAGCAAAGAATCCTTCTTCGTGATCGTATACGAAAAGGCGTAGTTCTCTGCCGTAACGAGGTCGTTGTTGAGCTCCTTGAGCAGCAGCAGCCGCGAATCTTTGGAGCGGTCGACCACGATATCATCGGCTACGGTGGAAAGCTTGGAATAGACCCAGTAACCCGTTCCGCAAACCAGGAGGAGCAGGATCACGGAAAAGACCACCGCTAATCGTTCGTATTTACTATCCAGCCGGATTGCAAGCAAGTTTTTCATGATCACAAAATTTCCAGCTTCCGCTGGATTTCCCTTTCAAAAATAGGATGACAAAGCGAAATGGTGTTCTCATCCTTGAAAACAAAACCCGCCACGCTGGTGTCGAGGCAATCGGCCAGAGCTTCGAGGTTGTTTTCCGTAGTCATGATGATGACCCGGCATTCAGGCGAGCGCTCGCGGATCCTGTCCAGCAGGTCAACACCCACCACGCCGTTACCGAGGTAATAATCGATGAGCGAAATAGAGCCGTTTGCAGGAATGGCCGCCAGGTATTCATCGCATTCATTGTACGAGGAAACGGTAATGCGATCGGCCACGTCGGGAAAGTGTTTTTCTACATACCGATTGATCTGGTGTTCCAGGAAGGTGGCATAGAAAGGGTTGTCATCCAGCACCTGAATAGCCAAATTGTTGGAATTGTTGGAGAAAAACGCGTTCATAGGTTTCGTTTTTAAAATGATCCGATCTTACAACCGGAAGAGCACACTTTGCCCCTGCCGGAGAACAGTTGTCCGAAAGCCGTGCCACTTGTGTAGAAGAAGTGATTTTTCTTCCTCAACCCTTTGAACACAGTACATCCGGGTTGTTGCTCCTCGCCAGCAAGTGGTTGTTGCTTCTCCGAATTGAAAACCCGGTTTTCATTTTGAAAATACACTTTTTTTCACAGCTGAACGGGTTTTTTAGGAATTATTTGTCAGGAAGAGGAGCGTTGTTTCCCCCTTTGGAGGGGGATGAAGGGGGAGGACTGTAAAACGCAAATTGTGATTATCCTCCCTCTTGACTCCCTCCAAAGGGGGAGATTTTTTTCTACCTTCGTTACCATCAAAACGGAACGGTCATGGCCAAAACAAAAACCGCTTTTTTCTGTCAGAATTGTGGGTACGAAGCTCCCAAATGGCTGGGCAAATGCCCTTCCTGTAACGAATGGAATACATTCGTGGAGGAACTGGTGGAAAAGCAATTGCCGCAAGTGGTGGCTTTCTCCGTTTCGAGCGGTCGAACGGCCAAAGCGCAGACGCTGCAAACCATCGAATCGAATGGTCAGCGACGCATCCTTTTACCGGATACGGAGATCAACCGTGTGCTGGGCGAAGGACTTGTTCCGGGATCACTCGTGCTGTTTGGTGGCGAGCCGGGCATAGGGAAATCGACCTTGTTATTGCAGCTGGCCGTTCGGATGAACCTGCGCGTGCTCTATGTTTCCGGTGAAGAAAGCGAGCAGCAAATCAAAATGCGCGCGGAACGCATCGGCGGCGACAACCAGGATTGTTTCATCCTGACCGAAACGAATATCCAGAACATTTTCCGCCAGGCCGAAGAAACGGAGCCACAGCTCGTGGTGATCGATTCGATCCAGACGCTCTACAGCTCGGCGATCGAAAGCGCTCCGGGCAGTATTTCGCAGGTGCGTGAGTGCACAGGACAATTACTGCGCTACGCCAAAATGACCGAAGTACCGGTATTTCTCATCGGGCATATTACCAAAGAAGGCTCGCTGGCCGGACCAAAAGTGCTCGAGCATATGGTCGACGCGGTATTGCAGTTCGAAGGCGACCAGCACCATATTTACCGCCTGCTGCGCGGGATCAAGAACCGTTTCGGCAGCACCAACGAGCTGGGCATCTACGAAATGTCCGGCAACGGATTGCGCGCAGTTGAAAATCCGTCGGAAATTCTCATTTCGGGCGGCGATAACACCCTGAGTGGCGTTGCCATTGCGGCTACACTCGAAGGCGTTCGTCCGTTACTGATCGAAGTACAGGCACTGGTGAGCACAGCTGCTTACGGCACGCCACAGCGCTCATCGACCGGTTTCGATTTGCGTCGTCTGAACATGCTGCTGGCCGTTATGGAAAAGCGCTGCGGGTTCAAGCTGGGCGCCAAAGACGTCTTCCTGAATATCGCCGGTGGCATTCGTGTCGACGATCCGGCGATCGATCTGGCTGTGGTCGCGGCGGTGTTGTCGAGCAATGCCGATATCGCCATCGACCGCAACATCTGCTGTTCGGCTGAAGTGGGGCTTTCCGGGGAAATCAGACCGGTGAATCGCATCGATCAACGCATCCGCGAAGCCGAAAAGCTGGGATTTGAAAAGATCATTGTTTCGGCCCAGAGCAAAGGACTGGAAGATGCCAATTACAAGATAGAGCTGATCAAGTGCGCACGGATTGATGAAGTAGTACGAGCGTTGTTCGCTTAAACTAGTCTCCAGTCGTCAGTCTTTCAGTCTCCGGTCGACAGTCCTAATGTCTTGATGTCCTGAATTGTGCATTCAATAACTCAGTCCGTCGAATTATTCATTCGTTTCAACGCTTCTCTTGTTGCGTTCGTCTTATTGTTTAGCTTTGCAACGATACACACACTACCATGAAAAAATTACTGCTTGCAGCCGCTATGCTGGTTCATTCTTTTGCGTTCGCAGATATAGAGCCAGAAGTTGATCCGGCAAACATTACCACAAGCACACCGATCTGTCTCGGAGGCAGTTACATGCTTTACCGTGTCGGAATCACCGATTTCGACCTGGATGCACCGGATATTACGGCGGTTGTTTCTTCCAACAACGTTGTGATGAGTGATGCTTTGATCACTTATTACGAGCAAACGGTCGTAGGAGCTACCACCTATTTTGAATTCTACGGCGAACCGGGCGCTACCGGGACATTCAGCCTGGATATTACCTTTACAGACGGCACATACAGCGTAACCGAAACATTGCCAACGATTACCGTTATTGATGCGATGTCGGTGGATTTCATCGGTTCGGAGATCGCACTTTGCAGCGAGCAGGGCCTTGTGAACCTGTACGATCATGTTACCATTCCAGGCGGAGTGTTCACCATTAACTCTACAGAGACCGATTATCCCGACGGCGTTTTCAACACCTTCGATAGCGGCCTGAACCTCGAACAGAGCTATACCATCAACTATTCGGTAATGGAAGGCTATTGCCACCTGCAAGCCGAAGGGAGCATTATTATTCACGAATCGCAGCAGCTGGCTGTTGATGTAACACCTACCAGCTGCGGTGAAAGCAACGGAACAGCTGTTTGGGACGACCTCGCTGTAACCGTAGAATACGACCTGGCGCAATGGAGCTCGGGCCAGCAAAACATCAATACCGTTACCGGACTGGCAGCGGGCGCTTATTCCCTTACCGTAACATTCGACAACGGCTGTATTTCCAGCAAGTATTTTTCCATTGAAACCGCCGGCGCCGACGCCACAGCTGTTGTGGAAGATGCCGATTGTCACGGTGCTGAAACCGGCTCCATCGACCTGACGCCAGTAGGACTTATTGCACCTGTTTCCGCTTTGTGGAGCACCGGTCACTCGACCATCGATCTTACGGGCGTTCCTGCGGGCATTTACACCGTTCATCTGCACGATGCCAACGATTGCGCTGTTGTGAAAACCTTTACGGTTTCGCAGCCTGAAGCCATTTTCGTGGATGCAGGTATCGAGAGCTCACCAAGCTGCGGCGGAGCCGACGGGGAAATAGAAGTATGGGATACCTGGGGCGGCGAAGCTCCGTACACCTATGAATGGAGCAACGGTGACGTAGGAACAGTAGCCGATGAAATCGCCTTCGGAATTCATTCCCTGACAACGACGGATGCCAACGGCTGTATGACCGTGAACACGTTCTATGTTTCTGAAAGCAACGGACCGGACCTCTACGGAATGGTAACACCGGCTTCCTGCGGCAACGCTTCGGGGGCTATCCAGACAACGATTTATCCTCCTTTCGGTGAAACCATCAGCTCCATCAGCTGGTCGAACGGTGCTATTTCCCAGGACGTTTCCGGTTTGACAGCCGCGTTTTACACCTGTACGCTCGTGGCATCCAACACCTGCCGCGCTATCAAAGGCTGGAATGTTCCATCCGGAAAACCGATGCGCAACGACATCTGCGTGGTAACCGTTGACAGTGCAACGACGACCAACCTCGTTGTGTGGCAAAAAGTAGAAACAACCGGCATTTCGCATTACAACATCTACCGCGAAACATCGGCGCAAGGAAACTATGCCCTCATCGATACCGTAAACGCTACCAGTCTTTCTGTTTTCAATGACGTGGTGGCTTCGCCGATGGAGCGCTCGTGGCGTTACAAGATCAGCGCTGTGAACGAATGCGGCGTGGAAGGACCGCTTTCGATTGCTCACCAGACCATTCACCTGGAAATGATGCCGGGCGCTACCGGAACAGATGTAGATATTACCTGGAACCCATACGAAGGCGCTGCTTTCAGCAACTACCACATTTACCGCTTCACAACAGCCAGCGGTGAGTGGGAAGAAATCGCGGTTGTTCCGGTTACCCAGCTCGCTTATACCGACAACACCATTCCGGCCACTCCTGGACTCGATTACATGGTCGAAATGGAGCTCGACGATACCTGTACGGCCGTTATCTGGCGTGCGCAGGATTTCAACTCATCCCGTTCCAACAAAGACAAGGCGCAATTCAATGCCGGAAACGGAACCGGTGATTCGCACAACAGCATTACCGAAAGCTACCTCGATGCTATTCGCGTTTACCCGAACCCGGCTACTGATCGCATTATCATCGAGCAGGAAACCGCTCAGCCTTTGCTGATTGAAATCCGCTCTGTTGACGGCCAGGTGGTACAATCGACTGAAATGATCCAACTTTTCAAAGAAATTCGCATCAATGATCTGTCAGACGGCATTTACTTCGTGTCTATCCGTCTGAATGGTGTTGAGCAAACAAAACGCTTCATTAAAAATTGATGGCCATGAAGAAACTACTATTACTGCTGACGCTCATCTGGAGCGGATTCACATTCGCACAGGGCGAATACGATTGGGGGCATGTTACCAACCCTGATTTCAATGCTTTCGACAACTCGGACGTTGTGATGAGAGGTGGAAAGCTTTACCAGACTTACGATTCTTCGGGTTATATCCTGAAAGTCGCGGTATACGATCCGGCTACTTCTACCTGGACGCGACTGGCGCGCATTTCGGGACTGGCCACTTCGATTTCCAATATGCAGGCGAAAATGGTGGGCGACAAAATCTACATCCTGACACAGGGTTACGATGCCTTCATCCTGTATTCCTTCGATTTTACGAACAACCAATTGCAGCAGGTGGGTGCTTCCATGCCAACCGTTTTTCCGGGCAACAACTGGAAATTCGTGGCTGGTGATTCGAACAGCGAGCTGCTGGTGCTCCGCAACGAGAACTACGACAATATGTTCCTGAGTCGTTACAACACCGCCAACAGCAACTGGGACAGTTGGGAATGCTCTACACTGCTGAATCCATCCAGTGCGGATGTCAGCACTTTCCAGGCAGAATTGTACCTCACCAACGGTGGCGATATTTACTGCGGTTTGTCAGGGCCGGTCAACCGCCTCGTGCAAACGACCATGGCCGATCCTTCAGCATTCACCGTTTATAACACGGCCGGAACCAACAACGGCGCACTTTACATCGATGGTTCGGAACCAACCAGCGCGACGTTCTACTTCACCGGCGACGGACAAAACACCCCAATGATCAACCTACGGAGCGGAGCACTGCTCAAAACCTGGCAGATCATCCCTACGAATATCGATATCAACGTACTCACGGCTGTGACGACGCCATTGGATTACAACGTTCAGCCCGATGCTTATTTCGCAGTCCACGATCCCGCTTATGCTTTCGTGGTATCGAACTTCGTTCCGCTGGGTGGCGGCCCGGCCGACAATTTCCACCTCAACCGCCAGGATCTTGGTGGCGCAATGGATTGGGAATTCGTAGGACCGAAAATTGAATCCGGTTTTCCTTCGCTGTATGCCGGTACTGTTCGCGGATCACTGGACGACCTCGGTCAGCACTTTGCCGTGCAATACGGAACGCAGGCCTCTTTCGGAGCGGCAACGATTAAAGTACTCAATCGCAAGCCACAAACAGACGGCAACGATCCGCTGCTTAATACCGGCTTGTGCCTCGGTCACTACAACGAGCTGTACCCGCTTTACGAACTCCACGATGCCGATGTCGAGCATGTTCGCGTAACCAGCGTCACTTCGCTCAACGGAGTACTCACCAACCTTTCGGCCATTGCGATCGGTGAAGATCTGGGATCCAACCCTTCGATCTCCAAGTTCAAAATCTACGGAACAATTACCGGCGGCGGATCTGATGCCGTGATCATCACTTATACCGATGGCTGGAACACCATCAGCGATACGCTGCCGTTGTTCAACGTTGCCAACAATGCTCCGAACGTAGCTTTCACGCAAAGTCCGCTCTACCTCTGCGACAACGAGAACATGATTGAGCTGGAAAACTATGTCAATACGACCGGCGAAGGCGTTTTCACGCTAAACGGCACCGAGCTGACATCCAGCACCATTAACGGTATCACGGAATCGGTGCAAAACCCGAACGGTACGATTTACTACCGCGTGAACGTGGACGGCTGCTTCGTTGAAACCGGTGTTTCCTTCAGCTTTGTGGAAGCCGGAACTGCTTCAGCCATTACAACAGATGTTACCTGCGGCAATGCAGACGGAACGGCTACTGTAACGTTCGTTAACGGAACTTCTTCTGACATTACGTTCGAATGGAGCACCGGTGAAACGGGTGCCACTATTGGAAACCTTGCAGCAGGCGCTTATTATTACGGCGTTACCGATGAGTACGGCTGCCACACAACCGGTTTTGCAAGCGTTGAAGCAACGGGACTGGATGTTACCGTAACACCTACTCCAATGACCTGTGCCGGTGCCAACGACGCTTCCCTGGAAGTAAACGTGAGCGGCGCAGCAGATTATTCCGTATTGTGGTCGAACGGTTATTCCACTGATCTCATCTCCAACCTTGCTGCGGGCACTTATGAAGTAACCGTAACTACACCGGGCTGTCAGGCCGTTTACTCGTACCAGGTTGCCGATGTTGCTCCTATTACAGCTACCCTTACAGCTGCGGTAGAGCCAGGCTGCGGACTCAGTAATGGTGTCGTGAACGGAACATACAGCGGTGGAACCGGTGGCTATACCTATGACTGGATCGGTCAGGGACAAACGACCGCCAACCTCACAGGTGTTCCATATGGCTACTACGAAGTAGCTGTTTCAGACGCCAGCGGTTGCGCAGATACGTTCGGTATTCATCTGAACAACTTCGGCGCGGTTAACATTGCCGACAGCATCATTCCGACAGCCTGCGAACAGGAGAACGGTGCCATTCTCACTACACTGACAGCGCATCCGAGCGGCAACCCGCCAAGCAGCATCAACTGGTCAAATGGCAACCCATTTGAAGATAACTTCAACCTGGCGGCAGGTTTCTATACGATTACAGTGGCTTCACTGCCGGTTATTGGTACAGAATATTGCTATGCCTCTAAAACCATGGCTGTAGGCGTTCGGGCGCCACTTCGCCAGGAAATCTGTCTCGTGACCGTCGACACGGCGACTTCCACGAACCTGGTGGTGTGGGAAAAACTCGAATCCGATGTGCACCATTACAACATCTACCGCGAGAACGCCGTAGCCGGTATGTACATGCTGATTGACACCGTGATGTACGATAGCGAGTCGCTTTTCAACGACGTTGTGGCCTCACCAGCTGATCGCTCCTGGCGTTACAAGATCAGCGCCGTGAACGAATGCGGTATCGAAAGCCCGATTTCTGCACCACACAAAACCGTTCACCTCAATTCCATTCAAGAAGTTGGGGGCAGCATGGATATTTACTGGGATGATTACGAAGGACTCACGGCTCCGGAATACGTGATATGGCGCCATACAGATGCAACTGGCTGGGAACCGCTTCCCACAACTGTTCCGTTTGGTACTTCTTACTTCAACGACGTTCCTCCTGCAGGTTCAACCGGTTTGGATTATTTTGTGGAGCTGGTACCGGCATTCACTTGTATAGCTGAAAAAGCACAAGACTTCAACTCTTCCCGTTCGAACAAAGACAGAGCGCAGTTCAATGCAGGTGAAGGAACCGGTGATTCCAACAATGGTATCCACGAGCAATCGGGCGGTCAGGTTGATGTTTATCCGAATCCGTTCGAAGAAGTGCTGCACATTTCCATTACGAATGCGACAGCTGATGTAACGATCTTCCTGTACAGCATCGATGGTCATCTGATCACGAGCGTGACCTTGTCGAACGGCATTCACCAGCTGGATCTCCGCAACCTTGGTGCAGGTGTGTATTTCATCCGCGCAGGAGAGACACAACAACTACAACGATTTATCAAGCAGTAATAACGCTTTTACAACAAGTCTATCGATTTGAAGGTGTGCTCATTGTGGGCGCACCTTCGCATTTCAGGGGCTTTGTTCAAAAAAACAGCCGGTCAAATCAAGTGTGTTTAACTTCCAACAATCACTACTATAAACTTCGTTGATACTTGTGCGAAACTTCGGTTTTGAGCTACTTTCGCAGCCGCAATTTTTTTGTGCAATGAGGTTTCTCCCGCTCCTCTTTCTCTTTTTCCTCCCACACACCTTCTTTGCCCAGTGGAAGCCCGTTGGTGCTGCATCCGGATTTCCCGCAAACGAAGCTGCCATTGAGATCACTCCGGGCGGACAATTGTATCTTGCCAGTATCAATCCCAACAACAACAAGCGCTTCAACGTTCGAAAATGGGTGAACAACACCTGGGAGATCATCGGAATACCCGATTTTGGGAATGGCGGTTATTTCAGTTTGCAGCTGGTTACGGTGGGTGAAAACACGGTTTATGTGGCTGCGAAAAGGCTCAATGGCAACAACCAGCTCATCGAAGTTTACAAATACACTCCCGAAACCAACGGCTGGACTGCGCTCACATTCGGAGAGCCCCTCCAGACCAATCACACCTACGATTTCAGCTTACAGGTAACGCCGGCCGACGAGCCCATTCTGACCTTTTACAATCAGAGCAACGCATTCGATCAGTTCTCGGTTGTTGTGGTGAATCTTTTTAATGGCCAGCAATTGCTGAGCTACACACCTGCCCTACTGACGGGCGTCGGAAATGCCTTGAGCAGCCAGGTCACATCGGCTACGGATATTACCGTGGTTTTGGAACAAAATGCGCTGCTCGAGCTCACCAGCAGTCTTCCATTGCTGCGCTACAACGGGACGAGCTGGACCAACTACCAGGCTGCGGCAGACAACGCCCTTTCACTTAAAACGGCCAAAAGCGGCGAGCTGCTCTCTACCATCTGGCTCACCGATAACTTTACCCCTGAGCTGAAATTCCGCACCATGAACGGAACAACACTCGGGCAGGTGCTCGTCATTCCACAGGAAACCGGATCGGGCAGTATTGCCGGTTACGATCTCGATATGCAGGGCAGCACGGCCTTTTTATTCTACCGAAACGACGCCACCTGCTTTTTCTCGCAGATCGCTTCACCTATGTCGCCGGCCGTGACCACCATCAGCTCGGGAACATCACTCGCACCGGGAACGGCTACTTCCCTTTCAACCGACACACACAACGATATCCACGTTATTGCTTATGTGGAAAATAATCGCTGCTACGTCAAAGAATACGACCGGCCGGCTGAGATCAGCAGCTCCGGATCATATAGCCTGTGCGAAGGAGCGGCCTTCAACAATCATGGAAATCCGGCGCTTCACTCTACGGATCCGAATTTCGATCACAGCAACATCAGCATGACCTGCGCATCGCAGAACACCAGCGTATTGCCGCAATCAGCTGTTTCGGTTTCCGGCGATGGGTTGAGCTGGAACCTGAACATCGGTACAACGAATAACATCCCGGCAACGACGATTGTCGACCTGCAATGGACGCTGCACGAAAACGGCGTTCCGATCGGCACCAGGCTTACTCCGGTAAGCATTTACAGCAATCCCAACATTCAGATCAGCTTCGCCGACACGGATTTCTGCGAAAACGAGAACAGCCTGCTGCTGGCAGGAAAAGCAACCCCTTATGGTGGAAACTGGAGCGGAACTGGTGTAACGGGAAACAGCTTCCAGCCGAACGCTTTCGATCCGGCGCCGAGCACGCTGTCGTACCTGTACTACACCCGCACCAATTCCTATGGCTGCACCTCTTCCGACAGCGTACTGGTTACAATACATCAATCACCCGAGCTGACCATTAGTGCTACGCCAGCCGATTGCGGCGCTTCCAACGGAACGGCAGCTGTTTCGATCACAGGCGGAATTCCGTCTTACACCACGTATTGGTCAAACGGAACCTTCGCTACCAGCATCAACGAGCTCGCACCGGGAAATTACCAGGTGTATGTAACCGACGAACAGGGCTGCTCTTCCAAAAGCATCGCTTCAGTAGCAACCAACACCTTCACACTGAACAGCGCTGTTACGAACGTGAGCTGCACGAACGGGACCAACGGAGCCATCGATCTGGTTGTGACGGAAGGAACAGCACCGTTTACTTACAGCTGGTCGAACGGAGCGGAAACCCAGGACCTTTCCGGCCTCGTTGCGGGTTCTTACGAAGTAACCGTGAACGATGCCGAAGGCTGCACTTCTTCAGCAAATTTCACCATAGCAGAACCCGAAGCGCTGGCCTTTTCCACGGAATTTTCCCTTCCGGCGTGTGGCGAAAATGACGGAAGCGTTTCCCTCGAAGTAACCGGCGGCACATCCCCTAACGCTTACGAATGGCGAGACGAAAACAATCAGTCGGTAGGTGAAAACGCTATTCTTTCGGGAATTCCGGCCGGTTTTTACACTTGTCACATCACCGACCAAGCCGGTTGTACAGCCTCCTACCCGGTTGCCGTTTCCAATCAAAACGCCCCTGAAGTAGTGATCCATGCGGTAACTTCTTCCTCATGCGACAACGATGGCAGCATCCAGCTTACGGATGTTTCCGGTCTGGTAACAGCATTTGCCTGGAGCAATGGCGCCACGGGCAGTCAGGTCAACGGCCTTGCCCCGGGATTGTATACGGTTAAAGCTTCCGACGCCAACGATTGTGCGACCATTCTGAGCGCGACAGTCGTTCCGATCATGCCGGAAACGCCTCTTATCTGCTTCGTGACCGTAGACACGCTCACCAATACGAATCTCGTAGTCTGGGAAAAACCGGTAACAACGGCCATTGATCATTTCAACATCTATCGCGAAAGCTCGAATCATTACCAGCTTGTTGGCAGCGTAGATTATGACGATGAAGCCATTTTCAACGACCTGGCTGTTTCAGCCGGAACCCATTCGCGCCGCTACCGGATCACAGCCGTGAACACCTGCGATATCGAATCGGAGCAGAGCATGCCGCACAAAAGCATGCATTTGAACGCAAGCAATGGCCTGGGTGATAACGTCAACCTTTCCTGGAATGGCTACGAAGGCCTGAGCTATTCCGGATTCATCGTGCGCCGCCACACAGACCTCGATGGATGGCAAACGCTCGAGGTTATGCCGACCAACCTGTACACCTATACGGACCAGCCGCCAACGCGGGACGGGCTGGCCTACGTCATCGCTATCGAATTGCCGGAAGCGTGTGGAGACCAACCATTTTCGTTCTCCAATAAAGATCAACACCTGGCCACGGTTTTATCGACCGACGAGCTATCAGACGATGAGCTGCGCGTATTTCCGAATCCTTCAACCGGAGCTATCCAGGTAGAAAATACCGGAAACGAATCGCTTGAAGCAGCTGTTTACGATGCTTTCGGAAGGGAAGTCGCTTCCTTTTCCGCAGCACCGGGCAGGACGCAAACCGATCTCAGCACCCTTTCCGACGGTCTTTATCAGCTTGTCTTCACGACCGGAAACCAAAGCACCGTGCGAAAACTCGTTATCCGTCATTAAAACGACCATTCATGCAAACCTTCACAGCCCGACGTCAGCGAAAGGCATTTCCGACACGTCCCAAACTCAATTCCCCCAAACACACATACAAACCCTCCAAGGATCACTTTAGTTTGGTGCAGTATGTTGTTTTTCTTTACTTTGCGGGGTTCAAATTTCGCTACATGAAACAATTTGTACTACTTTTTTCATTCTTCCTGGCTACCGCTACTGCTTACTCCCAAGGAAACTGGAATTTTGTCGGCACTGCATCGGGCTTCGACGCAGCTGAAGTCGACCTGGAGATCACTCCCAACGGTCAATTGTATATGGCCTGCACCAATCCTGCCAACCAGGGCCGTGTAACGGTTCGCAAATGGGTCAACAATACCTGGCAGCTTATCGGACCGGCAAGCTTCGGACCGAACAACGGCTTTGACATTCAGATCATTTCTGCCGGAGAAGAAACGCCGGTCGTATCGATGAAACACTTTCAACTCATTGGCACAGTCAACTACGAGTTTATCGGCGTTTACCGCTGGAACGGCACTGCCTGGGCGGCGCTCAGCATGGGTGGCTACCCGCATACTTACCATAGCAAAGGCTATTCCATCGCATCCAACTCGGCCGGAACGGTTTTCCTGAGCTATTACAATCGTGACTACCAGACACACGATGAAGGAATGATCACCGTAAACATGTCTACCTCTCAGCAGCTCGGCCCTGTAATGAGCGACTGGCAAGACGATGTTTACAGCGTAAGCTCTTATGCCGTGGCCGGAAACGATGTGCGTACTGTTGTGAATGAGCTCGCTGATATGGACTACGCTTCCGATCTGCGGATCTACAATACCCCGGCAAATGACTGGTACACCAACAGCGTAAACTTCAACTGGGGCGATCAGGCTTACAACATGAAGCTGAAGCCGGGTTATAACAATACAACGCATTGCGTGATGTGGAAAAGCGACACACCACTGCTGAAATATGCTTTTATCAATGGCGGGACTTCTTACCCGATCACCATCGCGAATTCCTCTTCAGTAACCGATTTTGATTTTGATACCGGCAACGGCGCTGTGGCATTCTACCGCAACGGTTCCACCTGCTATTACAAGACCATTACGATGTCGGCAACACCGGCAGAGGCTACGCTGACTACCGGCACAGCCCTCGCTCCTGCAGATGCGAGCTCACTGGCAACCGAAACTTATTATGGAACACATGTGATCGCCTACGTAAGCGCCGGAAAGTGCTACGTGAAAGAATACGATGTTGAAGCCAATCTCGAAGACTACGACATCCTGAATATGTGCGAAGGAACTTCCTTCAACAACAGTGGTGATTATGTCGTCTACTGTCTCGATCCGAACTACGATCATTCGAATATGACGATGACCTGTACTTCACAGAACACAGCCGTTATCCCGCAATCCGGCATTTCCGTTACCGGCGGTGGCTTATACTGGGGTGTGAATATCACCGGCACCAACGATGTTGCTTCCACAACCGTGGTAGATCTTCTTTGGAGACTGTATGAAAACGGGATTGAGGTGAGCAGCATGAGTACCCCGGTTACGATTTACGCCAACCCGAGCATTGCTTTTAACTTACCAACGACCGATTTCTGTGAAAACCATTCGCAATTGTCGCTGATCGGCAAGGCAACTCCTCCGGGCGGAACCTGGAGCGGTACGGGTGTAAATGGAAACTATTTTCATCCGACGGCTTTCAACCCGAATCCGGCGCAGAACACTTACCTCGTTTACAGCAAAACATCACCACAAGGCTGTACAGCAAAAGACAGTATCCTGGTAACGATCAACCAAACACCGGATCTGACAGTGGACATCGATGATGCCGACTGCGGCGAGGCCAACGGCGGCGCTTCCGTAACGATCAGCGGTGGAGCTTCACCTTACGTTACGTACTGGTCCAACGGATCAACCTTTACTTCGGTTGATGACCTTTCGCCAGGCCAATACTTTGTAAACGTAACCGACAACAACGGCTGTTCGGCAACAGGAGCTGCGATGATCGGATCCGACGGTATTACACTCTCCGGAACAACCACCAACGTGAACTGTAACGGCGAAACAACAGGTGCCATTAACCTCAACGTTATCGGAACCGGACCATTCACCTTTAACTGGTCGAACGGTGCCACCACAGAAGACGTGAGCTCATTGCCTGCAGGACCGTACGAAGTAGAAGTATCGGATAACAGCGGCTGCGTTTCCACGGCCAGCTTCACCGTATTCGAACCGGCCGGACTGAACCTGTCTAACGTAACATTGGTCAACCCTTCCTGTGAAGACACTGACGGAAGCATTACCGTTAGCTACACAGGCGGCTCTGGACCGTTTACCTACAGCTGGCTCGACGGCAACGGCGATCCTATCGGCAGCAATTCGGCTACGCTGAGCGCTGTAGGAGCTGGTTTTTACACCAGCCAGGTAACGGACGACAACGGTTGTACAGCTTCCTTCCCGGTATTGCTTTCCAATAGCAACGGGCCGGTAGTCGTGATCGATACGATCGTTCCTTCTTCCTGCATAGGTGACGGATACATCGAGCTGCTCGACGCTTTCGGCGATGTACAGGAATATGCCTGGAGCACCGGCGAAACAACACAGGGTATTTACAACCTCGAGCCGGGCACCTACATGGCCATTGCAACCGGCAGCAACGGCTGTTCGACTGTGCTGAGCGCCACAGTTGAGCCAACACAACCCGAAGCAGTGGAAATCTGCCTCGTAACGGTTGATACGCTCACCAACACGAACCTCGTGGTGTGGGAAAAACCATTGACGAACGCCATTGATCATTTCAACATCTACCGCGAGACTTCGCAGGCAGGTTTGTACCAGCTGGCAGGAAGCGTGGATTACGACGACGAATCGCTCTACAATGACCTGGTAGCTTCGCCTTCCGTTCGTTCCTGGCGTTATAAGATCTCGGCTGTTGACGGCTGTGGCGTTGAATCCGAGCTGAGCGAACACCACAAGACCATTCACCTTGTAATCAACCTCGGACTGGACGACAACATCAACCTTTCCTGGGATACTTACGAAGGATTCCCTTTCCCTGAATTTGTGCTCCGTCGTCATGTGAATGGCGGAGGCTGGCAGACCATTCAGACCATGCCAACAACGCTCTTTACGTATACCGATACACCTCCTACAACGGATGGACTGGTGTACCTCGTAACGATCAGCCCGCCGCTGATCTGTTCAACGAGCAAATCCCTGGCGCAGGACTTCAACAGCTCGCGTTCCAACAAGGATAACCGTTTATCCATGGGTCTGAACTCACTGAACGAATTGCTCGCCATCGGTATGCAGATCTTCCCGAATCCTTCCAACGGAACGGTAACGATCCAAAACAAAGCCGGTGTAACAGTTGATGTGAACATCTACGACGCCTCAGGCCGACTGCTCAAAACGTTCACAGCAGCTTCGGGCAGCACACAGGCCGACCTCAGCGAGCTGGCTACCGGTATTTACCAGGTAGTGTTCTCGAGCGGAAACGCTTCAACGACGCAAAAGCTGACGATACAGCATTAAGCATAAACTGAACAAACAAAAAGAGCCTGTCCCCGATTCTGGAGACAGGCTCTTTCATTTCCGGTAAAATCTCACCAATAAAGATCATGCAGATTGCCTGATCCGGTGATTCGTTAGATCTTGATGATTTTGTTGCTCGTCAGGTAATTACCACCTGCGTCATAGGCTTTCAGGTAGTAAACGCCCGGATTCAATTCCCGGATATCCAGCGTTGCTTCCGGGTTTTGTTGCGGGAATCGTTTAGCGATTTGTCCATCCGAAGAAAACACAACAAAATCTACTTTTTCATGCTTGGCCGAAAATCGGGTCGTAATAGTAGCTGAAGCCGGATTCGGCAAACAATAGCTCATTTCTGTGCTTTCTTCCTGAACGCTTAACGGAGGTGTGATTTGAATTAAAATGTCATCGAACATCAATCCTTCCTTGTTCGTTTGATTGCCATCACTTGTAAACGAAAAACGCCATAAAATGGTCGTTCCCGCAGGGATTGCCAGATAGACTCCAAGGTCCGCTAAATCAACGGAACGGTAGATCCAGCCATCGGAATTTCCGGACAATACCGGTGGTACAGGACCGTTGGAATCCGCTACATCCCAATTTAAATAGGAGTTATAAGCCGGGTCATTCAGTAAATTAATCCACGTTGTTCCATTATCAGGCGAAAATTCAATGGAGCCATAATCCGTTAACGTGTCGGAATTGACCTGGTAAGCAAAACTAAGATCGAATGTTGCCCAATGGACCGAATTGGATGGCTCAACAGTCGTCCATGAAATGACAAAGGAGGAGGTGTTATTAATCGGGTAAGAGTTGACAGAATCCGTCATAATAGCCCGGGCAGAATTGAATCCGGAGATAAAGCTCGCTTTTTGCGGACTGCAGATTTGCCAAACATTGCCAGGGGTATTTTCAATCGTCAGTACGGGTTCCGGCACCCCCATCACATAACCTGCACAATTGATGTTTGGCTCAAAGCAATAGCTATAAATGGTTTGGCTTTTCAGCGAAAAACTGAAAAACAGCAGGATACCGACTAGTAAGATTGTTTTCATAGGTGGATTATTTAAGTTAATACTACCCCCACGATGAGCTTTAAACCGAATGGTTGTAGCTTACCCGGGTTAATTTTCCTGCTTTTCCATAATATGTCTGCCATTTTCGGCTCGTGAAATAACCGCTTATTGCCTTCCATAACAGATCTTTTTCACACAAAACCGTGTCAATAAGTTTGGCACCTTTTTTCGCTTACAGAAATGCTATTTAAGTACTTTAAACCAAACTCTTTCTCATATGGCGAAAAAACAAAAACTATTCGTGCTGGACACTTCCGTATTACTGCACGACCATGACGCGATCATGCATTTCGAACGACACGACGTTGCCATTCCCATCACTGTACTGGAAGAGCTCGACAAATTCAAGATCGGTAACGACACCAAAAACTTCAGCGCCCGTGAAGTGATCCGCTTCATCGACCGGCTTTCCGCTCACGGCGGCTTGCAGAATTGGATATCCCTGGGCTCCGGAATGGGCTCGTTCAAAGTGCTGCTCGGCCAGGAGCCGAAAACGCTGGATGCCGAAAAAACCTACGGTTCAGGGAAAAACGATCACAAGATCATCAATGCGACACTTGCGGTAAAAGAATCCGAGCCTAAAAAAGAGGTGGTGCTCATCACCAAAGACATCAACCTGCGCATCAAAGCCAAAGCGCTCGGCATTCTTTCGGAAGATTACGAAACCGGGAAAGTCGACCAGCGTGAGCTGCAGACTTCCAGCACCACGACCATCGAACACATCGACAGCGATGTCATCAAGCACCTCTTCCTGAAAGGAACGATCGAAGAAGCTGGCATCCTGGGCGATCTGAAAGTGGCCAACGGGTTCTATATCCTCAAAAACGGCAAAAGCTCGTCTTTGACGTACTTTGACCCGTTGACGGACACGCTGAACCGCGTCGAAAAGGAATACACATCCGGGATCAAGCCGAAAAACGCCGAACAGGCTTTCGCGATCAATGCTTTGATGAATAACAACATCAAGCTGGTGGCGCTCCAGGGCGTTGCCGGAACCGGTAAAACACTGCTGGCGCTCGCTGCCGCGCTCGAACAGCAGAAGATTTTCCAGCAGATCATCCTTGCCCGTCCGCTCGTGCCGCTTTCCAATAAAGATATCGGTTACCTGCCCGGCGACGCGAAAGACAAGATCAGTCCGTATATGGAGCCACTCTGGGACAACCTGAAATTCATCAAATCCCAGTTCGGCGAGAACGAAAAGAAACACAAGGCCATCGTTGAAATGGAAGAAAGCGGCCGCATCCTCATCACGCCGCTCGCTTTCATCCGCGGACGCAGTCTTTCCAACATCCTGTTCATCGTAGACGAAGCACAGAACCTCACGCCGCACGAAGTGAAAACCATCATCACACGCGCCGGCGAAGGCACCAAGATCGTGTTCACCGGCGACGTTCACCAGATCGATACGCCTTACCTCGACGAAAACAGTAACGGACTGGCCTACCTCATCGACCGTTTGAAAGGGCAGCCGCTGTTTTCACACGTGCGCCTCGAAAAAGGCGAGCGCTCCGAGCTGGCAAACCTGGCCAACGAGCTCCTGTAAACAATCATTTAAACCATTCGGCCTGTTGATTAAACTATCAGCAGGCCGTTCACATAAATTTCGGTCAGAAACTGATCGCAATCGCTTATTTTTGACATCCGTACCTCAAGTCTCATTATTCCTGATGTCCATGAAAAAAGCATTATCCATCGTTTTACTTGCCGGAAGCAGTGCCGCTTTCGGTCAGCAACCCCCGAAAATGAAACCCATTCAATACCCTGAAACCCAAAAAGGAACCGTTAAAGACACCTATTTCGGTCAAGATGTGAACGATCCTTACCGCTGGCTCGAAGACGACCGCTCCGATGCCACGGCAGAATGGGTGAAAGCCGAGAACGGCGTTACATACGGCTACCTCGACCAGATTCCCTACCGCGATGCCATCCGTGCCCGCATGGAAAAGATCTGGAACTACGAGCGCATTTCCGCACCGTTCAAAGAAGGCAAGTACACGTATTATTACAAAAACAACGGCTTGCAGAACCAGTCGGTAATGTACCGCAAGGACGAAAACGGCAAGGAAGAGATCTTCCTCGATCCGAACACATTCTCTGCTGATGGATCGACTTCCCTTGGTAGTGTCGACTTTTCCCGCGATGGCTCCAAAGTAGCTTACTCCATTTCCGAAGGCGGCAGCGACTGGCGCAAGGTTATCGTGATGGACGCCGCTTCAAAGAAAGTACTCGAAGACACGCTCGTCGACGTTAAATTCAGCGGGATTTCCTGGCTGGGCAACGACGGTTTCTACTATTCCAGCTACGACAAGCCGGAAGGAAGCGAATTATCGGCCAAAACAGACCAGCACAAGCTGTACTACCACCGCGTGGGCACCAAGCAGAAGACAGATAAAGTCATTTTCGGGCTCGATCAAAAGCGCCGTTATGTGGGCGGAAGCGTTACCGAAGACGATCGCTACCTCGTGATCACAGCCGCAAATTCCACTTCCGGGAACGAGCTGTACATCATCGACCTGAACAGCAAGAAAGCCGTATTGGTGAACGCTATAGACAATTTCGATACCGACAGCTATGTTATCGACAACGTGGGCAGCAAGCTGTATATCTACACGAACCTCAATGCTCCGAACGGACGCGTGGTGACCGTAGATGCAGCCAATCCCGGGCCCACGAACTGGAAAACCTTTATTCCGGAAACCGAGCAGGTGCTGACACCTTCGACCGGCGGCGGTTATTTCTTCGCCAATTACATGAAAGACGCCGTTTCACTGGTGAAACAATACGATTACGAAGGCAAATTCATCCGCGACATCGAGCTTCCGGGATTGGGAACGGCCAGCGGATTAGGCGGTAAGCGCAAGGAAATGCTGCTGTACTATGCCTTTACGAATTACACCACGCCGGGAACGATTTACAGCTACAACCCTGAGTACGGAACATCGGCAGTTTACCAGCGTCCGAAAGTGGATTTCGACAGCGATGCGTATGAATCCCGCCAGGTGTTCTTTACATCGAGAGACGGCACCAAAGTTCCGATGATCATCACCTACAAAAAAGGCCTGAAGCTCGACGGCAAGAACCCGACCATTCTTTACGGTTATGGCGGCTTCAACGTGAGCCTCACACCTGCGTTCAGCATTTCGAATGCCGTTTGGCTGGAACAAGGTGGCGTATACGCTGTTCCAAACCTTCGCGGTGGTGGCGAATACGGAAAAAGCTGGCACGATGCAGGAACGAAATTGCAGAAGCAGAATGTATTCGACGACTTCATCGCCGCTGCTGAATACCTCATCGCACAGGGCTATACGTCTCCGGAATTCCTCGCCATCCGCGGTGGATCCAATGGCGGCTTGCTCGTAGGTGCAACCATGACACAGCGTCCGGAGCTGTTCAAAGTAGCACTTCCGGCAGTGGGCGTGCTCGACATGCTGCGCTACCACACCTTTACGGCTGGTGCGGGCTGGGCTTACGATTACGGAACGGCCGAAGAAAGCGCCGAAATGTTCACCTACCTGAAAGGTTATTCACCGGTACACAATGTTAAAAAAGGAGTGAACTATCCCGCTACGATGATCACAACCGGCGACCACGACGACCGTGTTGTTCCTGCACACAGCTTCAAGTTCGCTGCCGAATTGCAGGACAAGCAAAGCGGTCCAAATCCGGTACTCATCCGCATCGATGTCAATGCAGGACACGGAGCCGGAAAATCCATCAGTCAAACGATACAGGAAAGCACCGATATCCAGGCATTCACCTTGTGGAATATGGGATTCGGCGAGCTGCCGCGGAAATGGTAAGCCCGCTAATTATGAATTATAAATGATCAATTATCAAGGCTGTTTCCTACAATCGTTGCATTGGGACAGCCTTGATAATTCATAATTGAACATTTATAATTACTTCGTGCGCTCGTACGTCGCGACTTTCTTCAACGCTTCAGAACGGAATAGTTTCTCCCATTCAGCTTCTGTAGGATAGTATTTGATAAACACAATGCCCTGTTCGGTGTCTTCGGTTTCGTAGCGTTCCACGTATTGCTTGGCACTTTCGTCAAAACCGTAGATTTCGAGCTTGTTTTTCGAAGGCTGGCGCAACACGAAACAGATCCAGATACCATCACCGGCTACGTTGAACACGTAATCCTTCTGCATTTTGCGCAGCTCCACCGAATCTTTCGTCAACGTCAGCGACGCCGGATTATCGGGTGAAAGCGCGGTCATTTCGTAGGTAATCGTGGTTTTGTCGAACGAGATTTTGTCCACGTAAAAATGCTCGCTCAGCTCTATCGACACCCAATTCCCGGAAAACGATTTGGGAAAGGTTTTCTCCAATTTGCTTTTAGGCGGCTGTGCGCGATCAAAAGCTGCCGCCGTACACGATTGGAGTACCAACAGGGCGAAAAGGCCGCAAACGGCATAAAACAGTCCTTTTTTCGGCACACGCTGGTTTGATGGGGAAACGATCGTATTCATTCCTGAAAATTACCACCAATTTTTTGCATCATCGTACACATGCGCGTTTTCAGGCCAGGCTTTTTTGCGGGTATAGGAACAATTCGATGCGCGGTAAAACGACGTGTTCTGCATGCCTTCGAATTCGCCCGACAAGCGCTCGTATTCCGTTTTATCGTTCATCATCATCGCCAGGTAAGCCAGCATGTAAATGATTTCCGCTTTTTCCTCGGCTGTTGGGTTCGATGCCAGGGCTTTCGTATAATAGCTCTTGGAGCGGTTCCACAGGAACACATCAAATTGGTGCTGCTGATCCGAAGGGTAAAGTGATGCATAATAGTGGGCCAGCTCGTAATTCTCTCCATCCGAAGACGTGTTGTAGAACGCCGCGCCCAGCTGCATCCAGTTGCGAACGGTTTTGTGCTTTTTATTCAGCATATCGAGGATGCGCTTGTATTCACCGCCTTTGTATTCTGCATACTGCTCTTTCGTACCCGCCACCGGTTCGCCGGCGCGGTAATACGGCTGCACCAGCACAAAGCAGTTGTGGGTTTCCTGCGGACGGTAAATTTCCAGCTCGTCTATGCTGTTCATCGTTCGATAAGCATTCGCCACATCGCCTTTGCGGAAATAGATCCGCGCCATGCAGATCTTCACATCGTTGTCGGTCTCGAACGGAATGCAGAAGAATTGTTCCAGGCGGTTGCGCTTCGGACTGTTGAACACCTCGATCCAATTCTGGCAGATCTCAACGGAATTGTGTTCGTCGAGGTAATGCTGGATCGTTTCGTAGCCATAAGGACCAAAAACCTCGTTGGCGTAGTAGCTCGAAAAGGCTGTCAGGTGTTTCAAACCGGCCCGTTCCAGCTGCCGGGAAAACAGGTCGAAGAAGGATTTGGTCATCTGGTCGGCGAAAAACACGTTCTTCCGATGAGAAACCAATGAATACAGGCGGTTGCCGATGTCATCCTGGACGCTTTTCTTGTGCAAATTCTCCGACGACGCAATCACGCAAAGCTCCAGCAGCTCTTTCTGGAATACGATTTTCTGATCAGTCGATTTGATCTTCTTCAACAACTGTCGCGCACGGGCATAATCGCGTGAAAGAATGGCCGCCTGTGCTTCGATCAGCTCCAGGAAAGGAATGTTGCGATTGACTTGGCGCAGCTGGCGCACGATGCTGTAAAAACGCTGCACATTGCTATTCAGCTGTTGCTCGCGCACATCACGGTTCTCGTCGAAATACCATTCAAAGTAATAACCGTAATGGGCGTAGTAAATGTTTCCCGTTTCGCTGTCGAGCTTGTTGGCTTCACGCGCGAGCAGCAATCCCAGTCGCGGGTGTTGCGGAAAATTCCCGGCTATGTACGCCAGGCTTTCCAGGTTCTCCGAAAAGTTCGTGAGCTGCTGCATCACCAGCAGGTCGGCCCGCTCGGATTCGTTTTGTGCCAAAGCCAGCTGCTGATCGAAATTGCGGGTCGTATAAAACTGGCGCGAAACAGCCAGCTTGTTGGAAGAATGCGAGAACACCAGCGCATGGATGTAATTCGCCGAATCGACTTCTTTTTTCTGTTCCAGCACCATCGAGTAATAATGCGTGGCCCACCAGTCGAGCGGATTGCTACGCTTTTGCAGACCGAAATGCGCCTGGTAGTATTTGTAGAAACGCTTGTGGTCGGTGGAATAATACGAAAGGCGGATCAGCTGGAAGGCGTATTTCCGTTTCCAGAAAGCGGTGCGCGCTTTGGCGATGAGCTTCTCACCTTCCTGCAACAAGCCCGGCAATGCTTTCAATCGTTTCACAAAGGCTTTTTCGTCCCAGAAATCCGTAAACATCACGTTGCGCTCGCATTTCTTCGCAAACGCCAGGAATTCGCGCAGCTCTTTGTTGCTTTTGATCTCTTTCTGAAACACATGGACCGCCAGCGCCGAATCGCTCAGCTGACCGAAGAAGTAATCGTTGATCTCGTTCACGGAAGCCTTCAGCTTCAGCTCTTTTTTCCATTCGGCGGCCAGCTGCCATTCATCGTGACCCTGCGATGCCACCGGATCAACGAGGTAACTGTTGTAGGAAAAGTAGACCGGTCGGGCCTGCTTGGCGCTGTAAATATCCGGGTTGAGCAGGATAAACGAATAGCTCGGCCAGCCATCGGCACACGCCAATGCTTTCCCGCTGATCAAAACCGCGATAAGGAACTTAGAAAGTCCGGAAAAGCTTCGCCACATAGTTCTTGTTTTTAAGGTATTCATTAGCGTCGAAATGGTACAGCACCACGCGGGCCGAAGGGTTTTTGTTCATCTTTTTCAGGAGCTGCGCCAGCTCAAGCACGTCGGCCTTGTTGGGTTCTTCGATGCGGAGAATGGTCCCGGGTGTTACAACTTCATTATCGAAGTAAACAGGATCTTCGAAATTGTCATTGACCTCATATTCCCGGATTCCTTTCGTCGTGTCCAAATGCACTAAATCAAGTCTGCGTGAGTCGATGCTGTATTCAACATCTTCTTGTGAAAGCTTTGCCAACCGCTCGTTCTGATAAACCGCCACCCAGGAAAACAGCGGCAAGGCGTAATCGAGCGGCAGCGGATAATCGATCGATCCCGCAAGGTATTTTTTGGCTTCTTCCAGGTCGAAAATGGAATTCTGGTTGCCGCGGTGGTGCACATCACTGATATTGTAGCACATCAGCATGCCGCGGTCGACCGGAGGAACGCCCATTTCTTTCTGGTATTTGTAGGGATACAAACGAATCGTACAGGAAAGATCCTGTTTCGGGAAGCGCTTTTTGCAGGCTTCCAGGAAATGGAAATACTTCGCCCGGGTACGCGGTGTCCAGTCGCAGTCGATTTGCAGCTCCGAAAATTGCTGCATGGCTTTATTTACCAGCTGATCGATATCCAGTTTCGGGCGCTGCGTGGTATCGAAATCTATCTGGTTTTCCGGTGTATAATCCGTCCAGTAATAATCGGATTGCGCGTGTGCCTGCGCATAGAAATACATGCGCATGCGGTGGTAAACTTTATCGGCCAGGTCGACACTCAATGAATCGTTGAGCTGCAGGAACACTTCGTTGGAAATGTAGATCACCGGAATGAACTTGCGCGGCTTCGACAAATCGGGATAGTAAGCCGCATACAGATCGTTGGTTGGTGCCACGCGAAAGCCGTCCCATTCGAGATCGAACAGACGGTGGTACACCACGTCGGATTTGGATTGCGTCAGGAGCGAATCGCTGCGTTCGTCGAAGGTGGATTTCCAGAAATAGAAACCGTGAGAGATCTTTTGCTCTTCCTTGTCCGATGAAGAACAGGAAACAAGTGCAAATAGCGTAAAAATGAACAGGGAGAATCCGGTGATTCGCATGTAAGGTGTTTTTACAAAGCTATACAGGAAAGTGATTGTTCAATGGGCTGATTCACAGAGATACGAATACAGGGATGTGGATAATCCGGAAAGTGCTTGGAAGGCTAATTCATAGCCCGTTTCGTGATTATTCAGGCGAAACCTCTGATTTCATTGACTTCCCCGTAATATTGCGAAATTACCGGTATCCCGGTTAAGGTTGAATTCCTATCGCTTAGTGCTCACGGGAAACCTTCACCACTCCATTTTTATCGATGTGCAGCAGGATCGGCTCGCCAAAGAAAATCCACGGTTTAGAGAACAACGTTTTCACATTTTCCTCTACGGTTTCTTTTCCGGATACCGGACGAATGCTCAGCCCGTAAATGTTTGGTGTCAGGGCACTTTTGGAGGTTTGGGAAATGGAAAAGGCTTTCGTTTTCTTGGGCACTACCCGACCGTCTTCCCAAGTGCCAACATAGAGTGCCCGGTTGTAATCCGAATGAACGATGATGGAATCATACGTGCGCTCGTCGTCCACAAAAGGGTCGAAATAGCTGCAACAAGTGTTGTAGACGAATTCTATGCTCTTTCCTTCGGGAATGAAACAGTAGATGGTATCCCAATCGCGATCGGGCATTGCCTGGAAGAAAATCGTATCGATGCTACCGGAAGGAACAACTTCTATGCTGTCATGAAAGCCAAATGTACGCGAGTCGTTGATTCGCCACAAAAATCCGGCATAATAGGCTGAGTCTTCGTGTTCCAGGTAGCGTTCCGAGCCCACAAACCAGGATGTCTGCGCCGACAAATTCGTGCAGATGACTAAGAAAACGAATGCTAAAATCCCTTTCATTCATCAAAAATCCAACATCCTCTTAACGGATTTCCCCGCCCGCTTCAAATCCTTTTTCCGGGATCATAAAGCTGAGCTTGCCTTCCGCGTCTTCGGCCATCAGGATCATACCCTGTGATTCCACTCCACGGATCTTGCGCGGCGCCAGGTTCAGCAGCACGGCAACCGTTTTTCCAATCACTTCTTCCGGTGCGTAATGCTCGGCAATGCCGGAAACAATGGTGCGTTTATCGATGCCGGTATCAACCGTCAATTGCAGCAATTTATCGGCTTTCGGAACGCGGATCGCTTCGGTGATGGTTCCGAGTCGGATGTCCATTTTACCGAAATCTTCGAATGCAATGGATTCTTTTTGCGGAACGCCCGCAGGAGCCGGTTGTGAAGCGTGCAGGAATGCTACTTCGTTGTCTACGAATGCGTCGTCGATTTTCTGGAAGAGGATTTCCGGCTGATTGATCGTATGGCCGGCAGTCACGAGCAGGTTGCCACAGGTTGCCCAGTCCGCTTCCGGAATGTTCATGAATGAGCGGATTTTCGCCGCTGTTGCCGGCAGGAACGGATCGAGCACCAAGCCAAGGTTGGCCGTGATCTGCAAGGCCACGTGCATGATCGTTTCCACGCGCGCCGGATCGGTTTTCACCAGTTTCCACGGCTCGTTATCGGCCAGGTATTTGTTCCCGATGCGTGCCAGCTGCATCGCCTCCGACTGCGCATCACGCAATTTGTATTGGTAAACCGCATCGGCAATGCGACCCGGAATGGCTTTCATTTCATCCAGAACGGCCTGATCGGCTGCTGTCAGCTCGCCACAAGCCGGAACTTTTCCTTCGTAGTATTTGTGTGTCAGTACCAACGCGCGGTTGACGAAATTCCCAAGGATATCCGCCAGCTCGTTGTTCACGCGTGCCTGGTATTCTTTCCACGTGAATTCGCTGTCTTTCGTTTCCGGCGCGATGCAGGTCAGCGTGTACTTCAGCTCGTCGATTTTTTCCGGGTAACGCTCCAGGTATTCGTGCAGCCACACCGCCCAGTTGCGGGAAGTGGAGAATTTATCGCCTTCGAGGTTCAGGAACTCGTAAGCCGGTACGTTGTCGGGCAGAATGAAGCCGCCGTGATCTTTCAGGAGAATAGGGAAAATAATGGCGTGGAACACGATGTTGTCCTTGCCGATGAAATGCACCAGCTTGCGGTCCTGATCACACCAGTAGTCTTTCCAGTCTTTGCCGTTGTCGAGCGCCCATTGCTTGGTAGCCGAGATGTAGCCGATCGGTGCGTCGAGCCACACGTAGAGCACTTTTCCATCGGCGCCTTCGAGTGGAACGGGAACGCCCCAGTCGAGGTCGCGCGTCATCGCTCTTGCATGCAAACCGCTGTCGATCCACGACATACACTGACCGATTACCTGGTTGCGCCACGCTTTCGGATCGTGCTGTTGTACACCGTCGAGGATGCCTTCCTTGATCCACGGACGCAGCCATTCTTCGTGACGGTCCATTGGTAAAAACCAGTGGGAAGTAGATTTCAGTACTGGCGTTTTACCACTCAATGTCGAGATCGGGTTTTTCAGCTCTGTCGGACTCAGATCCGAGCCGCATTTTTCACACTGATCGCCATAAGCATTCGGGTTCTGGCATTTCGGACATTCGCCCGTGATGTAGCGATCGGCCAGGAATTGCTGGAATTCCTCGTCGAAATATTGTTCGGTTGTTTCTCGCGTGAATTTCCCTTTCGATTCCAGCACTTTGAAGAAATCCTGCGCTGTTTCGTGGTGGATTTTCGACGACGTGCGGTGGTAGATATCGAATGAAATATTGAACTGGCGGAAGGAATCGCCAATGATCTTATCGTACTTGTCAACAATCTCCTGCGGCGTAATGCCCTCTTTCTTGGCCCGCAGCGTAATGGCCGCACCGTGCTCATCGGAGCCGCAGATAAACACCACATCGTGGCCCATTTTTCGCAAAAATCGAACGAAAATATCGGCAGGAAGGTACACACCGGCTACGTGGCCAAGGTGTAACGGTCCGTTTGCATAAGGAAGGGCGGCAGTGACAGTGTATCTGGCTTTACTCATAGATGCAGAAAAATTGTAAGAGCAAAAGTAGCAGGAAAAGAATTCTTAAATGGCAATTGGAAAGATTTATGACAATCTGTATGACAATCTGTCCTACCTGTCGCTAGCCGTAATTTTCATTTTCAAACAGGTTAAAATCGGTGATTTGATCATCTAAGTAATTCAGCGTGTTTTCCGAAAAATATTTCACGAACTCAGCACGCACTTTAGGCTTGATGTTCCGATGAATCTTTGGTGACATGCCCCAGTTTTCTATTTTCGAAGCAAAGAGGTTCGTTAATTTTAATTCCAGATCTTTCATGTTCAACCCGTCCCAGGAACGGATATAATTCCCGATTGTCGGTTTGTTATAGTTTTTGTGGAATCCAACAATGATCATCAGCTGTTCGTCACGGGGAACCACATGAATGAAGATGTATTTCAACGGAATTTCCTCGAAAGGAGTTGACAATGATTCATAAGGGCTGTATACGGCCGATCCGTATACTTTTATCATCGGGTAGCTGAAGACGCTGAATTCAAACATATCCTGCGGTTCGGCCAATTCAGATTCGAACAATTGTTGATAAAGCGCCAGGTCCTGCAAACCTCTTTTACAGGAAACTATAAAATCGCGCATCCTGTCTTCCATCAGGAGACCTTGCAGGGTTTTTGAGCTCAGTAGTTTTGTATAAAACTCAATAACCATTTCCTTTTTCCGGGCCTCGGCACAAACCACCCTATAGCTCAGCAGCAACTGGTTTTTATACGACTCCAGGTTGATCGGGAATGTTTCAACAGGCTTGAAAATTTCCCCGTCGTGTTTATCGCAGAACAATTTCATCGAAAGCGCCTGGTTGATGTGCATATGCTCGAAAATGGCCGGCGGGGCCTTTTGATCCCATTTAAAAACATCCGCCATTCTCACTTCAACCACAAGACCATTCTGTGCTATGGTCGTCAGAATACCATTTTTCTGAAGCAGATGTGAATTGATTGCATCCTGATCACAAGAATCCTGTATGCACTTCCACTTTTTGTTTTTTACTTTCTTGAAAATCTCCGAATAGACCCTTTTGAATTCGAGCTCCTGCTTATCCATATGAATAGTTTTTCCGAACCTAAATCTATTCAATAATCTTCAGTCGACAGGAGTCCAACCTAAACCGATATCCCTGAAATCCTGCCGTCATGATGTCCTGAAATCTTAACGTCAAAAAAGCTAACTTTATCCTGATGCAAGCGCCTCCCGAACATTTCACCCTCAAGCAAGTTGCCGATTCGATCCGCAAAACGATCGAGCAGCGCTACAATCGCCTGTATTGGGTAACGGCGGAAATGCACAAGCTCAACGAAACGCGCAAAGGGCATTGTTACCCGGAATTGGTGCAGAAAGAAGACGGACAGATCGTGGTCGAAATGCGCGGAACGATCTGGAAAACCAACTTCGATCGCATCCGCAACCGTTTTATGGAAGTGGTGAAAGAACCACTGCGCGACGGACTGGAGCTCTTGTTCCAGGTGCGCATCGTTTACCATCCGATTTACAACCTTGGACTGGAAATCGTCGACATCGATCCGAATTATGCCTTGGGTGCTTTGCAGCGCGAGCGACAGGAAACACTCGAAAAGCTCAACCGGGAAGGCATCCTGAATGCCAATCAGCAGCTGCAAATGGCACTCGTTCCCAAACGACTGGCCATCATTTCGCAATCGGGCAGCAAAGGCTATTCCGACTTTCAGCTCCTGCTCAACGGTCACCCGAAAAAGTACCGATTCGATACCTTTCTGTTTGAAGCTACGTTGCAGGGCGATGCGGCCATCGAGTCTATTTCCGCACAATTAAAGCGAATCGAGCGGATAAAACATCATTTTGACGCTGTGTTGATCGTCCGCGGCGGTGGTGGCGAAATCGGCATGCATTGCTACAACAACTACGAGCTGGCCAAAGCCATTGCCACATTTCCGCTTCCGGTGCTCACGGGAATCGGCCACTCCACCAACATGACGGTCTGCGAAATGGTGGCTTACAACAACGGGATTACGCCATCCGATCTGGCCTACTATTTCCTGCGGATTTTCGAAGAGCTCGACGAACCATTGGATCAGGCTTTGCTGCAATTGCCCGGTCTTGCAAAACAACTGGTGCAGCAGTGGAACAATCAGCTCAACCAGGAACTGAAGCTCTTTCAATCGGAAACGAAACGTCATTTGCAGGAACAAAAAGCGGAAAACACTGCCATTGTGAAAGATTTTCAGCGCGTGGTGCGATTCGGTATCCAGGAACAAGCCAATCAGCTCAATCAAAATCGCATGTTGCTGAAGCCGCTTTCCGAGCGCTACCTGCAACGCATAAATACACAGCTGGAGCAAAGTCTGTCATTGGCCGCTATTCATACCCGCAACACTTTGCAGCACGAAGACCGCTCACTGGAAAACCACCGGCAGCAGCTCATCCGGCAAAGCCCGAAGATTGTGGAAACAGCAAGCAAACAGCTCGAAACCATCAGCCGGCAATTGCAGCTCGTCGATCCTATCCACGTTTTGCGACGCGGTTATTCCATTGTAACCAACCAGAAAGGCGTGCTTTCAGCCGGTAACATTCCCGAAAAAGGTGAAGAAATTCGCATTATTCAAGCGGAAATGACGGTAATCGCAGACGTTAAACAGGTAAATCCTCCCCCTGTATCCCCCTCCAAAGGGGGAGGCAAGAAAGAATAATTATATTTTCGCTGATATGACATACGAAGCCGCATACAACGAACTCCAGGAAATCATCGCTGACATCGAAGCAGGTGAAATTTCCGTCGACAGCCTGTCGGAAAAAGTAAAACGCGCTGCCGAATTAATCGCTTTCTGCAAGGAAAAGCTCACTTCCACTGAAAACGATGTGCAGAAAATCCTCGACGATCTCGCCTCGAAAAACGAATAAGCTGCACCGATTGCGTAAAAAAGCATCCGTGCAGAACAACGGAAGACCGTGAATAAAGACATCCCCGTCCTCCGCAGCGGATTGCGGGATTACAGGATCATTGATTTTACGAGTGTTTTCTGACTAAACCACCCCTTCCACAATTACCGTTTTCGCGGTAGTGGAAATCCCTTTCAAATCGACTACTTTTGCAGGGTTTTAATTTCAGCATGAAAAACCTGGCACAAGTGCCCCTCCAATCCGTCGTTACCATTTCGGAAATCTCTCCCGGCGATCTTCGTCCGAAGCTCCTCGAAATGGGACTGTATGCCGGCAAAACCGTCAAGGTGCTGTTCAAGGCGCCATTCGGTGATCCCATTGCCGTGGATGTGGGTGGTTATGTGCTTTCCATGCGGCTCGAAGAAGCTGCGCTCGTGCTCATTGAAGAAAGCCGTTAACCGCCGATGAACCAGTTTGCACTTTTCGGGAATCCAAACACGGGAAAAAGCTCGCTCTTTAACCGATTGACCGGTTTACGCCAGCACGTGGGTAACTTTCCGGGTGTTACCGTCGATAAATTCACCGGCGACATAACTGTTCAGGGCGAGACCGTTCGCCTGATCGATTTCCCCGGAACCTACAGCATTTATCCACGTTCGAAAGACGAGCAGGTGGTTTACGATGTGATCAGCAACCCGCAGCACAAGGATTATCCGCAGGGCGCGATCGTTGTAACCGATGCATCCAACCTCGAGCGGAACCTGCTGCTGTTTACGCAGATCTACGATACCGGACTGCCCACCATTCTGGTGCTGAACATGACGGACCTCGCAGCCCGCAACGGGTTGATCATCGACATAGAGCCTTTGCAAAACGCTTTTCCGAATGCCATTATCGTGCGCAGCAATGCCCGCATCGGAACCGGAAAAGACGCTATTATTGAAGCCATTGCGCAGTTGCGTGAGAAACAACCCACGCCGGCAACAGCACCTTTCATCGCACTTGACGATAAAACAGCGCAGGAAGCCGATACCAACAGCCGTTTCGAGCGGATCCGCGCCATTGTAGCCGCAGCTGTGAGCCACAAAGAGCCGGATGCAAGCGCTGCTTTTTCTTCCAGAATCGATCGCTGGCTTGTTCACCCTGTTTTTGGCTATCTCTTCTTTTTCGCGCTGTTGCTGATCATTTTCCAGGCGGTTTTCTGGCTGGCCTCTTACCCGATGGACCTCATCGATTCGGGGTTTGCTTCACTGAACGACTGGATCAGCTCTTCCCTTCCCGAAGGCTTACTCACCGATTTGCTCACCGAAGGCATCATTGCCGGAATCGGCGGCGTAGTGATTTTCGTTCCGCAGATCGCCCTGTTGTTCTTCCTGTTGTCCATCCTCGAAGAAACCGGCTACATGGCGCGCGTGGTGTTTATCATGGACAAGCTCATGCGACCGTTCGGGCTGAACGGAAAAAGCGTTGTTCCACTCATTTCCAGCGCTGCCTGTGCCATTCCCGGCATTATGGCTACGCGGACGATTCATTCCTGGAATGAGCGTCTCACAACCATTCTCGTTGCTCCGCTGATGAGCTGCAGTGCCCGCATCCCGGTTTATACCTTGCTGATCGCCCTCGTTATTCCCGAAAAAACGGTGTTGGGCTTCCTGAATCTCCAGGGACTGATCCTGTTTGGCATGTACGCGCTCGGACTTATCATGGCTTTGCTGGTGGCTTTGGTGATCAAGCAATTCTTCCGTAAGAGCAAGGAGCGCAGTATTTTCCTGCTCGAGCTGCCTTCCTACAAGTCGCCGCGCTGGGGCAATGTAGGCATCGAAGTCTGGCAAAAAGCGAAAATCTTCGTTCTGGATGCCGGAAAGATCATCCTGGCGATTTCCATTTTGCTATGGGCCGGAACGACATTCGGTCCGGGCGATAACATGGAACGTGCGGCAGCGGCCATTGAAAAACCCTCGGCTACGAACACGATCTCGGAAGACACCTACAGTGAGCGCGTTGCGGCCGCCAAGCTCGAAAATTCCTACATCGGCATCATGGGCAAAGGCATTGAGCCAGTCATCCAACCGCTGGGCTACGACTGGAAGATCGGTATTGCGCTCATTACCTCGTTTGCAGCACGCGAAGTGTTCGTGGGCTCGCTGGCCACCATTTACAGCGTCCACCAGGAAGACGACGATCCACAGCCGCTGCTCGAGCGTCTACGCGACGAAAAACATGCCAATGGCGCGCCGGTTTATTCACTTGCAACGGGCTGTTCACTGCTCGTGTTTTATGCCTTCGCAATGCAATGCATGGCCACGCTCGCCATTGTGAAACGCGAGACCAAATCGTGGAAATGGCCGCTCGTTCAGCTAGGTTATATGGGCTTTTTGGCGTACATTGGAGCATTCATTACGTATCAAATCCTGAGCTGATGCAAACCGTTCTGGTCATTCTTCTCATCACTGGCGCTGTTGCCTATCTTGGGCTGCGCTTCTACCGCTCCTGGGCTGGAAAGAAACAGCAGGGGTGTGAGAAATGCGGAACCCCCGATAATTCAGCAAAATAGCTCCTTTCCCGTCCGCGGCGGCGGATTGCGGGATTACTGGAAAACACCATAAGCAAAATCTATAGATGTATAGGAATTATTGATTTTACCTATCATTGTTTTGGCGTTCCTTTGCTCTAACCCTTAACACGAGCAACATGGAAAACAACAAGGAACGCAACAAAAAGCTCACAACCGCGAGCGGAAAACCTTATTTCGAAAACGAAGACAGTCAGACAGTTGGTCCACGCGGGCCCGTGTTGCTTCAGGATTTCGTGCTCCACGAAAAAATGGCGCATTTCAACCGCGAGCGGATTCCTGAGCGCGTCGTTCATGCAAAAGGAACGGGTGCTTACGGAACATTCACTGTTACCAACGATATTACCGCTTATACCAAGGCCAAATTGTTCAGCAAAGTGGGTAATCAATGCCGTTTGCTGATCCGTTTTTCGACCGTTGGCGGCGAAAAAGGCAGCGCCGATTCGGAGCGTGATCCACGTGGATTTGCCATCAAATTCTACACGGAAGACGGCAATTGGGATCTCGTTGGCAACAACACACCGGTGTTCTTTGTCAAAGACCCGAAAAAATTCGGTGATTTCATCCACACCCAAAAGCGCGACCCGCGTACCAACCTGAAAAGCCCGACGATGATGTGGGATTTCTGGTCACAGAACCCTGAAAGCCTCCACCAGGTACTGATCCTGATGAGCGACCGGGGAACGCCGTTCAGCTACCGTCATATGCACGGCTTCGGCAGCCACACGTTTTCGATGATCAACAAAGAGAACCAGCTGGTGTACGTGAAATTTCATTTCAAGACTCAGCAAGGCATTCAGAACTTTACAGGTCCGGAGGCCGACAAGATGCGCGCCGTAGATATGGACCAGGCGCAACGCGATCTTGTGGAAGCCATCGACCGGAAAGAGTTCCCAAAATGGAGCCTGAAAATCCAGGTGATGACACCGGAAGAAGCCCAGCAATTCCGCTTCAATCCATTCGATCTCACGAAAATCTGGCCACATGCCGAATTCCCGCTGATCGATGTCGGCACCATGGAGCTGAACGAAATTCCGTCGAATTATTTTGCTGAAGTGGAACAAGCTGCCTTCGCACCGGCGCACGTGGTTGACGGTATCAGCTACTCGCCCGATAAAATGCTCCAGGGACGATTGCTTTCCTACCCGGATGCACACCGCTACCGCTTAGGTGTTAATTACGAGCAGATTCCCGTGAACAAATGCCCATACCTCGTAAGCAATTACGAACGTGATGGTGCGATGCGTGTCGACGGCAATGGTGGCAGCAGTCCAAACTACTTCCCGAACAGCTTCGACGACATTTACGCAGACGAAAATTACAAGCAACCATCGGAGCACCTGCACGCAGCTGTAGCTGACTGGTACGACCGCAATGCACCGGGCGAAGACGATCATTACACCCAACCAGGCTGGTTGTATACCAAAGCGTTGAACGACGAAGGCCGCAAGAACCTGGTGGCGAATATTGTTTCAGCTATGAGCGGTATCTCCGGCCCGAAACGCGATTTGATCATCAACCGCCAGCTATGCCACTTTTTCCGCGCCAACGTAGAACTCGGAATGGGTGTCGCCGCCGGATTGGGCATTCAGATCGATCCGAAATTATTGCAGCAATCCGTTCACTAGTAACGCTGTTTTGAGTACAGAAAATCGCGGGTGGTATGCCCGCGATTTTTTTTGAAATCACCGGCCAATCCTAAAATAAATCGTTGATTATCAATCATCCACGTAATATTGCGAAATTACCAAAAAATCAAGGAGGCCGATAGTGAACGACTGTTCGGAATGTCTTTCCGGAAAATAAGTACCTTTCGTTCCAAATAACGATTCATGTCGCTTGGAATTTACCTGTTGATCGGCGTACTGATCCTGCTGATCCTCCCTCCTATTCTGTTGTACAACTCGCTGATCGGCGCCCGGAACCTCGTGCAAACGGCTTATAGCGATATCGATGTGCACCTCACCAAACGTTTCACGCTTGTACCGAACCTGGTTGTTTTGACCCGCAATTACGCCGGCCACGAAAGCCAGACGCTGCTCGACATCGTTGAAAAGCGGTCGGAGAAGCTGAATGTCGAACAAACGGCCCAGCTTGATCAGCAGCTCACCGGCTCGTTGCAGCAAATCCGCGTTATAGTCGAAAACTATCCCGAGCTGAAGGCCGATAGTCTGTTTAACCAGCTGATGAAAGATCTCGGTATGATCGAAGACGATCTGCTGTTCGCCAGACGCTTTTACAATGGTGCTGTTCGTACACTCAACACCAAAATCCAGTCCTTCCCTTCGAACCTCGTGGCGTCGGCTTTCGGTTTCAAAACTCAGCCGTTTTACCAGGTAAACGACCCTGAAGAACGCAACATTCCTGTTACTCATTAATTGTGCTGCTATGTCCTTCCTTCTACGTTTTCCCCTGATTTGCTTCCTGTTCTGCCTCACCCTTCCAACGCAGGCGCAGGAACACGCCAACCCGGAATTTGTCGACGGCGAAACCGAGCACATCCTGCACTTTCATTCCGACATCCGTGTGCAGCGCGACCGCTCTGTGCTGATTACCGAACACATTCGTGTTGTGGCGAAAGGCGATGCCATTCAACGGGGAATTTTCCGCGACATTCCGACCGAATACTACTACCGGGGAAGCCTTTATGTTGTTGGTTTCGAGCTGTTGTCTGTCAAGCGCGAAGGGCAGCCTGAACCGTTTCACGTGGAAAATCAGGCTAACGGCATTCGTATTTACTGCGGTGAAGAAAGCGTTTTCCTGACGCCCGATGTCTACAACTACGAGCTCACCTACCGGATGGACGATGTGCTCGGCATCTTTCCGAAGCACGATGAGCTTTACTGGAACATCAATGGGAACGGCTGGGCATTGTCCATCGACTCGCTTACGGCCGACATTCATTTGCCAGAAAAAGCACCTGTCGGGAAATTCACTGGCTACACAGGTGGATTTGGCGAAGATGGCAAAGATTTCAGCACCGAAATTATTCCGGGTGGGATCCGCTATACCGCTACCCGAACACTGGGGCCGGGCGAAAACCTGACTGTTGTAGTGGGCTGGGACAAGAATCACATTCTCTACCCTACTACGATGGAAAAGATCATGACCTGGCTGAAAATCTACGGATTGTGGCTCTTGGCCGCGCTCAGCATCGTGGGAACGTTCCTGTACAACTTCATTGCCTGGTGGCGCTTTGGCCGAGATCCGAAACCGGGAACCATTATGCCCATCTATCGAGCTCCCGAAGGACTTTCGCCGGCAGAATGCGCTTACATTCACAACCATGGAAAACCGGGCGACACACTGTTTGCAGCAACCTTGATCAGCCTGGCGACACAAAAATACCTGACGATAGAAGCCGAAGAAAAAGGACGAATCTTCAAAGTGCGCGAATTTACCATCAAGCGGAACCACCTCGAAACCAATCCTTCCAACCCTATAGAGCAGCAGTTTCTCGACAAGCTCTTCGCAACATCGGATTCCATTACGATCAAAAGAAAACAATACAACTCGAACCTGAGTGAATGCCAGGACGCTCTGAACGAAGCAGTCGAAGCAACACACGGCTCGCGCTACTTTACGCGCAACACACAATTAAAGGCCCGTCAGTACCTGGTTCCGATCCTTTCGATGATTCTCGGTGTTGTGCTCTATTCCTTATTCGGCGGAGCTTTGCTGGCTATTTTTGTAGGATTCGTCCCGGCCATCATTATCAACATCGTTTTCACGAAGCTCTACGAGCAGCCTACAAAAGAAGGCCGACGGCTGATGGACCAGATCGAAGGCTTTATCCTGTATATGAATTACGCCGATAAAGAGCGTTTACGACTGCTAAATCCACCGGATATGACCTTCGAGCACTTCGAGGAAAACCTGCCGTATGCGATCGCATTGGGTGTAGCCGAAAACTGGGCCGAGCAATTCGAACCGGCCGAGCTGGAACGCATGATCGCGCGCCCACACAACTGGTACACAGGTGTCGGAATTATGAGTTTGCACCACCTGGCGTTCTCGGATCTTTCTACAACGATTTCATCTGCATCTACTCCACCTTCGACTTCTTCCTCGGGCTTTTCGGGTGGCGGATTTTCAGGTGGTGGTGGTTTCTCCGGTGGCGGCGGAGGTGGCGGTGGCGGCGGTGGATGGTAAGCTGCTGATTGCTGTTATTCCGAATCATCCTCTTCGAGCCATTCGAAAAAGGAATCCATGTCATCACGGTCTTTTCGCGACGGTCGACCGGTTCCGTATTCACGGTAAACGTTTTGCGCTTCCCGGTACGTTTTGAATTTTTCAAGCTCTTGTGGATCGGTCACATCAATCAGGTAATCTGCCACGAGCTTGGCGCCAATGCGACGATCGAGCAGGTCTTTGATCTTATAACTAAACGTGGCATTATTCCGGATAATGGAAATCGTATCGCCCACTTTGACTTCCTTGGATGGTTTGGCCGCCATGCCGTTCAGGCGCACCCTCCCTTTCTGAACCAGCTCTGTAGCCAATGTACGCGTCTTCGCCAATCGAACGAACCACACGAATTTATCCAGCCGAAAGCTCATGTTGCAATTTTTTAGGCAGTGATTGAACTATCAAATCGTAAGAATTTACGATCATCTTCCTGATCTCATCAGAAGAAAGCTCACCGTTAAGCAAAACGGTGTTCCAGTGCTTCTTGCTCATATGATAGCCCGGCTGTACCGAAGCATACCGCTCGCGCAGCTCTATCGCTTCTTCCGGATCACACTTTAGATTAATGCTGTCGGGTGTTTCGACATCGATCAGGGCATACATTTTTCCCATAACCTTGAAGACCAGTGTGCGCTGATCAAACGGGAAATGTTCAGTCGTTCCTTTGAGCGAAAGACAGTACGAAAGGATTTCATCGAGATGCATGAGCTAAAAATACGCAATCCGGAAGAAAACAATCCCGTCCCGTAATATCGCGAAATTACTTTTTGCTCGAAAATCGGCCGGATAAGCAATAGACGTGCAAGATCACGCTTTCTTCAAAAGTTCTTACCAAGTAATATTGCGGGATTACTTTGAGAAAATGGAGCTGATAATATGAACCAATACTGCTAAATCAGGACTTCCCGAAATATCTTAACGCCCGTCCGCCGCGGCGGATTGCGAAATCACTGATTGTATTTTTGACCCAAATTAGTTGGCAGTAAATCAACTTTTTGCCTATCTTAAATAGAAAATCGTTTTTTCTATGGGCTCATCAAAGCTACATCAATACACTAACCAACAATTGCACATCGCCCGTATTTCCAGAGCAATTGGTCATCCCGCACGTGTAACCATTATTCAATACCTGGTAGATCATCATTGCGGAACGAATGTCGATTTCATGGGAGCTACGAAACTGTGTGATGCAACAGTTTCTCAACACCTTACGCAGCTGAAAGTTGCCGGATTGCTCAGCGAAACGTTCATCGGAAAACAACATTACTATCTGCTCAATCCGTCTGCCTCTACCCGAATCAACAGTATCCAGCACCTAATCGATCGCTAAGTTTCCCGCAAACAGCTGGCGTTTATGTAATTTTGTACTGTCTATCCCGTTTTATGAGCACATTTCAGTTTTGCAACAATCTTTTCAGCCGTGAACGATTCGAAACGCGTGAAGTACGCGTCGGATCGGTGGTCATTGGTGGGAAACAGCCCATTCGTGTGCAATCCATGACGACCACCGATACCATGGATACAGCTGCATCGGTGGAACAATCCATCCGGATGATCGAAGCGGGATGTGAGCTGGTTCGATTGACTGCTCCAAGCAAGAAAGACGCAGAGAACCTGGGTGTGATCAAGCAGGAGCTGGTGAAGCGCGGCTACAACACACCTTTGGTCGCGGATATCCATTTTACGCCAAATGCAGCTGAAGTTGCTGCTCGATTGATTGAAAAAGTACGCGTGAATCCGGGCAACTACGCCGACAAAAAGAAATTCGAAGAGCACGATTACGACGATGACAGCTACGCAGCCGAGTTGCGCCGGATCGAAGAGAAATTCACGCCGCTTGTTCTGTTGTGTAAAGCTGAAGGAACGGCCATGCGCATCGGAACCAACCACGGATCGCTTTCAGATCGCATTTTAAGCCGTTTTGGCGACACGCCGGAAGGCATGGTGGCCTCCGCCATGGAATTCATCGATATCTGCCGTAAAAACGATTACCACGACCTCGTGATCTCCATGAAGGCCAGCAATACGATCGTTATGGTGCAGGCCTACCGCTTGCTGGTAGCTACTATGCGATCGCAGGGAATGAATTATCCCCTGCACCTGGGTGTGACCGAAGCCGGCGATGGCGAAGACGGACGCATCAAGTCGGCGGTAGGGATCGGGGCTTTGCTGGAAGATGGAATCGGCGATACGATTCGCGTTTCACTTACGGAAGATCCCGAATTTGAAATTCCCGTTGCACAGAAACTGGTTGGCAAGTTTTCCAATATTGATAAAAACGCATATGAAAACAATAGTTCAACTAATAAAATAGATTATTTTCATTACAATCGAAGACCCACACATGCCGTACAAATCATTGGCGGAAAGCAGCACCCAGTTGTGGTCGCAGATTTATCTAAAAAGGAACACATTACACCTACTAATTTGTTCGGTTTTGGGTACAATTATTCTGTACAGCTCGACAAATGGAACCTGAACGATCTGGCCGCTGATGTGCTTTATCTTGGTGTCAATTCATTGGACTTCGAAGTGCCTGGAACCCTGCGGCTTTTGCAGGATTTCACCATATGGAAACAGCAGCCAAATAAGCAAATCATTCCGTTATGTACAATTGAAGAAGCGGCCACAGTAGCTGAAGATCAAACTGTTTTCATTGCTATCAACCTGGATCAGGCGTATGACCTGAAAGCCATTCGCAAGTCCAATGCTGTGTTGGTGATTCAAACGCAGCAGCAACAGAAAACACAATTAATTCGCAAGTTTCAATACGAATTAGCGGAATACGGAATCGATTTACCCGTTATTCTGCGATTTCACTATGAGATGAACGAGGTTGAAAGCGTGCAGCTCTATGCCGGAAGCGATGCAGGGATCCACTTCATCGATGGATTTGGTGACGGTATCTGGATCACTGCTCCGATCCCCAATGCAACGATTAATTCACTGGCATTTGGAATTCTCCAGGCAACACGCACCCGTATTTCCAAAACAGAATACATTTCCTGTCCATCCTGCGGACGAACCCTTTTTGATCTCCAGGAAACGACAGCCAAGATTCGTGCAAAAACTTCTCATCTCAAAGGAATCAAAATTGGTATCATGGGTTGCATCGTAAACGGTCCGGGCGAAATGGCCGACGCCGATTATGGATACGTTGGAACCGGCCCTGGAAAAATTCACCTCTACAAGGAAAAAGAAATCGTCCGGAAAAATGTTTCGGAAGATGAGGCTGTCGACGCCCTGATCGAGCTCATCAAAGAATACGGAGACTGGATCGAGCCTCAAAAAGAAAATTGAGCCACCTCTCTTGCGAAAGCCTGTTTTTGTTGAAAATTTCACTTGCACCATTGCACGATCGGCAATCGGGTGGTATAAATCCCTTTCGGGAACGAAAAAACGCGCTTAAAAGGGCTAAAAACAGCTCTTAGGCCTTTAAAAAGGACGTTTAGAACCCATTTCGCTCCGGAAAATCAATAAAAAGTCAGATTAGGAGAAATCCTTCGTCAAGCGCCGCGGGTTTCGGATTTACTAAAATGGAATCAACGAAAATGAGTTTGATCAAAAGTGTTTCACGTGGAACCGATCAACGACCGAGATGAATCAACAAAATGGAAATATCACTTGGTGAAACACCACTTAATCGGGAAGCCTGTCCGATAGTTACCGGACGGATCTTTGTCATCTTCTCCCGAGCCTCAATACTTAGGCTGGAAATCTTCCAGTAATCAACATCGGCTGGAATAGCCAGCTCTTCCAAACGGGCTAATTTCAAAGCCACTTCTTCTTCACGAGCAATGTAGCCTTCATACTTCAATAAGATCTCGGCCTGTTCAACAGCTTCAGCGTGTTCTTCGTTTAATTGCTCAGCCAGTTGTTTTACCGATTCGCTCATGGCTAATACATGGTCCATGGTAATATGTGGTCGTGCAATAACGGAAGCCAGTTTGACCTGCTGCGTTAGTGGAGAACTACCCACTTCGTTCAAAACCGGATTGGCGAGTTCAGGTGTCACACCTTCTTTACGCAATGCCGAAATCAATTCATTTGCTGCACGCACCTTCGTGTTCACTCTTTCCAGTGCTAAAGCATCCTGCATACCGAGCTCATAAGCTAAAGGTGTCAAACGAATATCAGCATTGTCCTGGCGAAGCAGAATGCGGTATTCCGCACGGCTCGTAAACATTCGATAAGGTTCCTGCGTTCCCTTAGTGATCAGATCGTCGATCAGGACACCAATATAAGCATCACTGCGACGGAGAATGAACGGCTCCTTATTGTTCACTTTCAGGTGCGCATTGATTCCAGCCATCAGTCCCTGGCAAGCTGCTTCTTCATAACCGGTCGTACCATTGATCTGGCCAGCGAAAAACAAACCTTCCACCAGCTTGGTCTCCAACGTGTGCTTTAGTTGAGTAGGAGGGAAGTAGTCATATTCGATGGCATAACCCGGACGGAACATTTTTGCCTGCTCAAAACCAGGAATCGTACGCAATGCTTTCTGCTGGACTTCCTCCGGAAGGGAAGTTGAAAAGCCGTTCACATAAATTTCAACCGTATTCCAGCCCTCCGGTTCTACGAAAATCTGATGTCTATCACGTTCAGCAAAACGGTTGATCTTATCCTCGATGCTAGGGCAGTAACGCGGACCTGTACTTTTAATCGCACCATTGAACATTGGTGAGCGGTCGAAACCTTCGCGCAGGTATTCATGGGTAATATCATTTGTATAGGTGATATGACATGGTCGCTGTTCAGCTAGAGGCTTTGTATCGCCAAAAGAAAACTTCGAAGGGTTCTCATCGCCATCCTGGACTTCCATTTTGGAATAGTCCAACGAACGACCATCGATGCGGGGTGGTGTTCCGGTTTTCATTCGGCCGGCTTCAAAACCGTAACCAACTAAATCTTCCGTGATACCGAAAGCAGCTTTCTCACCAACACGGCCACCTCCGAATTGTTTTTCACCCAAATGGATCAAACCATTCAAAAACGTTCCATTGGTCAACACCACCGATTTACCATAAATAGGCAACCCGATTCCTGTTTTCACACCAAGCACACGATTGTTTTCAATGATCAGACCGTTGCACATATCCTGCCAAAAGTCCACATACGGATTCCGCTCGAGCAGCAAACGCCATTCTTCTGCAAAACGCATTCTGTCATTCTGGGTGCGGGGAGACCACATGGCCGGGCCTTTCGATCGGTTCAGCATCCGGAATTGGATTGCACTCAAATCGGAAACGATTCCACTTCCGCCGCCGAGCGCATCGATCTCGCGAACGATCTGACCTTTTGCCACACCACCCATGGCAGGGTTGCAGCTCATCTGTGCAATGGTATTCATATTCATGGTCACCAGCAGAACGCTGCTACCCATTTTAGCTGCCGCATTCGCCGCTTCACAGCCGGCATGGCCGGCACCAACCACAATCACATCGTATTCCTTCAGCATCACCACGTATGTTTCACGTGGAACAAAGTTACGGCGAAGAAAACTACGATTTCAAATGTTTCACGTGGAACGTTCGGCGCTCAAGCATTTCATCCTCCTTCGAGCGCATGATTTGCTCATCTGATTCGGACTTATCCTTGTAGCCACACAGGTGGAGGAGACCATGAACACAAACGCGATGAAGCTCATCCTGGAATGAAAGACTCATTTCATTCGCATTGTCACGAACACGATCAACGCTGATAAAAAGATCTCCACTCACAACGGTTTCAACGGAATAATCAAAGGTGATGATGTCTGTGTAATAGTCGTGGTCGAGGTGCTCCCGATTCATTTCCAAAAGGTATTCATCGGAACAAAAGATCAGGCTCAGATCACCCAGCTCACGTGATTCGAGCACAGCAACATCCGAAAACCAGGCAAACAAAAATTCCGGAGTCACCTCCGGAATCTCATTGATATCTTCAAAATGCAGCTCTACCATCACTTATTAAAACAAACGGTAACACAATTACCTTGCTCGTTGAACTCCACCTCGTCGGCGAGATGACGCATCAGGTAGATGCCGCGTCCGTTTTCCTTTTCAAGATTCTCAGGAGCAGTAGGGTCGGGGAGGTTCGTCGGATCGAACCCAGGTCCGGCATCACGAATACTGAAGCAAAAAGCCGCAGGCTCGTCATACACTTCCACATTGACTTCAGCAAAGTTCTTCATTTTGTTCCCGTGGATGATGGCATTGTTCACCGCTTCTGTAACAGCGATCAACACATTCCCATAAACATCTTCGTGTACACCAACCGACTGACAAATCTTGTCGATCAGTGACTCAACTACAGGCAAGTTTTCCAACTCTGAATAAATGGTTAACGAATCAATCAGTGTGTAACCTTCCTTCATTTTATGAACACCATTAATAAATACTACTGTGTCCGGTTGAAGTATTCTCCTGCTTTATCCTTGTAGTACTTCGACAACATAGGATCTACAGCGCGAAGAATCTCGACTTGACCCAGCTTTTGTCGGTTGTACTCATCAAATCGAATAAGGTTACCATAATTCTTATCTTTTCCACTTTCAGATTCTCTTTTTTCCTCGAATCCGCGCTCCCTCAAAGCTTTCTCGCTTTCCAGCAAGCGTGTTAAAATGTCCTGCTGACGACGAAGCATCTCTGGACTGAAGTTTTTATTGATCAGGTCTTTTTCCTGTTGTTCGAGCTCTTTGATGAGCGGGTTCAGCGCATTTCCTTTGCCCTGACCTTCCTTGTTCATTTCATTACGCAGCTGCTCCAGACGCTGACGAATAGCCGTTTGTTGAGCCGCCATCTTCGCGATTTCCTTGTTGCCAAGACCCTGCATTCCTTGTCCTCCTTGACCCTGGCCAGGTTTATCACCCGGTTGCTTGCCACCCGGATTCGGGCCTTTTTTCATTTGCTCGAGCTGCTGCTTCAGCATTTCCTTCATGTCCTGTGGCGACATTTCTCCACCAGGTTTTGGTTGTCCCTGACCACTGCCTCCCGGATTATTGCAAGAGCCATTTCCAGGCTGTTGCGCCTGTGCTTGCTGCTGCATACTTTGAAGGCTTTCATTCAACAGCAACGCCAGATTGTTGTAGCTAGTCATGACCAATTGCTGGTGCTGGCCAAGCTGACGGCGCTCGTGCTCATCGATCTCGTCGACAATCATTCCGAAATTGGCGTTGATTTCCTTCAGCTCTTTATCGATAAACGTAGCAATCTTCGGCTGACGTTTAGCCAATGCAAGCAAGCTGTCCTCAACCACTTTTGTGTCGTCTATAATACCACGTTGTTTGCGCCCTAAACGACGGTAAGCCGGGTCCGTGTCTTTCACTTTCACGAAGGATTGCAGGTTTTCTTCCTGGCTAAAGCTTAATGACATCAGGTTCTCCAACAGCAGGCGAAGCAAGCCCATATCTTCAGCATTCTGCTTTTGATTGGATTCTTGCTGCTGACTGTTTAGCTGCTCGGAAAGCTGCTTCATTTCATCGGCTGCCTGTTGTTGCTTTTCGCCGGCTTTACTCTTCTTACCTTTTTCCAATTGTTCGGAAGACTCACCCAGTTTCTGGTCGATCGATTCCTGCTGCTCTTTGAAATCATCCAGCTCCATCGGTCGCTCCAACTCTTCATTCAGCTTCTTCAACTCATTCAGATCTTCCTTGATTTCATCGAATTTCTTATCGATTTCCTTCTGTTGCTCCTTGGCTTTCTCTTCAGAAACCTGGTTCTTTTCAATATCCTTTTTCAGCTCTTCCTGCTCCTTGGCAAGCTCCTGCAACTCTTTTTCGATATCGTCGATCTTCTCGTTTACCTGCAAGCGTTTCAGGGATTCCAGCGTACGGTCGAGCTGCTGTTTCATTTCTTCTGTCGATTGATCGAGCTTTTCCGACTCTTCTTTCAGCTGATTCTGTTCGTTCTTACGCAACAATTCTTCGAGGTCTTCCAGCAGCTTCTTCAGCTCATCATCCATGACCTCTTTCATCAATTCTTCGATCAGCTCCTGTTGCTTGAGCAGCTCTTCGTCCATCTCTGAAAGCTGATTCTTTTCCTCTGTACTTTCCTGCAGCTTCTCCTGGATGGCTTCCATTTCCTGCTGCAGCTGTAGTTGTTCCTGCTGCAATTGCTGGATCTGTTCTAGGGTTTTGAAATCAGCTTTAGACTGGCTGTTCATCGATTTCTGCAAACGATCCACATCACGCTGGAACTTTTCTGCCTTGCGCAACATATCCTGTAACGCATTCTGAACGTCTTTCTGCACTTCATCGCGCTTCTCGTTCAGGTCCTGGAGCGTTGGCAATTCGTAAACAAAAGCCTGTGATCTGGTCACCTTGCTACCATTCACACCATCGTTGTCTGAAACCGTGAAGTAGTAAGAAATCTTGTCTTCCACATCCAGCTGCTCGCGACTGAAATCGACCGTAAATACAAACTTGTCTGATGTGCCCGAAACGCTCTGCACACTCAAACTCTGACGGCGTTCCTTACCTTCTTTACTCTTAATAACGTAATGGAATTTAAGGCTGGTCAAGCCATAATCATCGGAAACCATTCCTTCGAATGAGCGCACAGAAGCACGCAGACTATCTACTGCTTCGTTGACGAAAATCGTCGGGAAAGCGTCTTTAATGATCTTCAATTGCACAGAAGCCGTATCCGCTTTGGAAGTCACGGCATTCTTCATCACAAAACGCAGCTGTCCGGAAGACCGGTATTTCGCGCTGAACTCGGCCTGATCGGAAGGGAAGAAGCGGGTAGAATCGTTCCATAAGACCGCAATGCTTTTTACATTCCGCGCCGCCAGCGTCCAATTTACCTGTGTGCCTTCCGGCAGATCCAGATCGGCGATATTGGAAACAATCTCGTCTTTCTTACCCAGGTATTTCGGATAATGCAATTCAGCCACGAGCTTTCCCAGCGACGATTTACCGATCACATTGATATGGAAATTATCTGAACGAATGTCTTCTGCTTCGAAATGAAAATCCGTAGAAGCTTTCATATTCTCGAAGGTAAAAGCCACCCGGTTTTTCCGCGTTTTCTTCATCAGGAAACGACCGCGATCGGAAACGATATAGGTGTTTTCCGGAATGTATTTACCGGTAATTTCTGCTTCAATGGTCACCGATTCACCTTCATCAATAGCGCCTGTATTGGAAACAACACGGAACGAAAACGGGGCCGGCTGAGCCAGCTCGTAGTTCATCACACTGGAAGAACCATCGACGAGCCAGGAAGGAACAAATACGCCAACAGCCAGGAAAGCCAATGCAACAGGGATCACATACTTCAGGTAACGTTTCGATTCCTGGTAGCGAACAGCATCAACAAATGCAACGGCCGAAAGCTCATTCGATCGCTGGGCCACACTTGCACGAAGCAGCTCGTAGCTACGATCATCCGGGTTGTTGACTTCATTCAATTGAAGAGTATTCAACAAACGGTCGGAAACATTTGGAAAGAACGAACCGATAATGCTGGCAGCCTGTTTGCGGTCGATCCGCTTGCCAAAAGCATACAGGTTCAATAACGGCTTGATGAAATAGCGACCGAGGATAAAACCATTCCCAAGGATGAAAACGATCAGCAGCACCAATCGGACGGTAGAAGAAAAACGACCAAAGTATTCCAGGCCACTTACCAGCAACCAGGACGCGAGAAGAAAGCCGGTGAATACCAGCACTCCCTTAAGCATTTCATTCTTGTAATACTTCCGAATGAATGCATCAATCTGCTCTATTAAGCGATCGAAAGCTGACATAGGCGTTACTCTTTAAAACCAACAACTTACTAAGTTACGACAGATCGTTCAAATGATTCGCATCAAAACCGGCTATCCGTACACTTTTCCCTTTAAAACGCTCAATTATATCGTTATTTTTGCCCCTGTAAACTGAAAAAAGAAATGAGCTCAAACGGAATCCGCGTACGTTTTGCACCATCACCAACAGGCCCGCTGCATATGGGCGGTGTGCGCACAGCGTTGTACAATTACCTGTTCGCTAAGAAGAACAACGGAACATTCATTATTCGTATCGAAGATACTGACCAGACACGTTTCGTTCCGGGTGCACAGGAGTACATCATGGATGCACTGAACTGGTGCGGTATCATTCCGGACGAAGGTCCCGGAGTCGGTGGCAACTACGGTCCTTATATCCAAAGTGAGCGCAAGGAAATGTATCGTCCGTATGCGGAAGAGCTGGTGAAAAACGACAAAGCTTATTACGCTTTCGATACACCGGAAGAGCTGGATGCCGTTCGCGAGCAAGCCAAACAAATGGGTATGCCTAACTGGCAATACAACAGCGTAACGCGCTCATCCCTGAAAAACTCGCTGACGCTTTCAGCCGATGAAGTTCAACGTCGACTGGATGCCGGCGAGCAATACGTGATCCGTATGAAAATGCCGCGCAACCACGATGTGCGTTTCGAAGACCAGATCCGTGGATGGGTAGTGGTAAATACCAACAACCTCGACGATAAAGTATTGTTCAAAAGCGATGGTATGCCAACGTATCACCTGGCCAATATCGTCGATGATCATACCATGGAGATCACCCACGTGATCCGTGGAGAAGAGTGGTTGCCATCTGCGCCACTGCACGTATTACTCTACGAAGCATTCGGATGGGAAGCGCCGAAATTTGCGCATTTGCCATTGTTGTTGCGTCCTGATGGAAACGGTAAGCTTTCAAAACGCGATGGCGACCGTCTCGGTTTCCCGGTTTTCCCAACCAACTGGACAACCGCTGAAGGCGAACTTTATTCCGGATACCGCGAGAACGGTTACTTCCACGGAGCGTTTATCAACATGCTTGCTTTCCTTGGCTGGAACCCAGGTACGCCACAAGAGATTTTCTCAATGCCTGAGCTGATCGAAGCGTTCTCACTGGAGCGTGTAGGAAAGGCCGGAGCCAAGTTCGATCCGGACAAAACGAAGTGGTTCCAGCAGCAATATTTAAAAGCCACTCCGGATGCAGAATTGGCTCAAATTCTTAAAAAACAATTCAATCTTGCGGAAAACGATGAAAAACTCATTGCTTTCTGTCATTTGATGAAAGAGCGCGCCACCTTCGTGAAAGACATGATGACAGAAGGTGCTTACCTGTTTCAGCAACCGGAAGCTTACGATGAGCAAACTGTTTCGAAGAAGTGGAAAGCGGATTCGGCTGCACTGATGACGGAGTGGAAATCACGACTGGAAGCCATCGCTGATTTTAAGCCTGAAGCAATCGAAGCAGCGTTCAAATCGTTCCTGGAAGAAAAGCAACTGGGAATCGGAGCTGTATTGCCGTTATTCCGTTTATTGCTCACAGGTGCCGGCACAGGACCAAGCATGTTCGAGATCTCTGCTTTCCTCGGCAAAGCTGAATCGCTGAATCGTATGGAAGCAGGATTGGCTAAATTGCAGTAATGAAACACATCATTGAAGTCAACGGAATAAAGCTCTATGCATTCCACGGCTGCCTGGAAGAGGAAGCCCGGATAGGAGGGAACTATACCGTTGACGTAGCGCTGAAAACCGATTTTTCGCAAGCTGCGCAAACGGATGAGCTTTCACAAACGATCAGTTATGTGGATATCAACCGGATTGTGGCAGAAGAAATGGCCATTCGATCGAAGCTGATCGAGCATGTAGGTCAACGGATCGTGCAACGCATTCTGAATGAAACACAACACCTGGAAGCTGTTCGTGTTAAAGTGGTGAAGATCTGTCCTCCTATTAATGGGGATGTTGAAAACACCGCTATAATTATCGAAGAGGGCTCTTGGTAAGAGAATAATTATTATTTTTGTCGCCCGCTCGAATAGTTTATTTCGGTAGACTCATTCACAAAAATGGTCTCGTGGCCGAGCGGCTAGGCAGAGGTCTGCAAAACCTCGTACAGCGGTTCGAATCCGCTCGAGACCTCGAAAACCCGTTGGAAACAGCGGGTTTTTTCTTTTACAAACTTTCTGTTCCAATTGCCACCCCCTTTAATTCCCCCTCAAGGGGGAAGTCGATTCTACCTCCTCCCTTGAGGGAGGAATGAGGAGGGTGGCTAGACTTCTATCAATAATAGATCTCCATCAAGACCGGTTTCGACGAAGCATCGATGTACTTTTCCAATACCGGGAAAAAGCCTTCTGAAACCATTGCGCAACCAAGACTGTTGCAGATAGGATAGGTTTGTTCTTCATCCGGGACACAGCTGTAACGGTGTAACACTACTGCTCTGGCCAGTGCTTTGCTGTTGGTTGGATCGAGTCCGTGAAGCTTGAACGACCTGCCGAAATTCCCGATGTAAGCCGCGCCGATTTTGTATGTGCCCAGGGAAGTCATATAGGAATTAGGCGTGTTGCTGAACTGCAAACTGTCGGTTCCTTCGATTTCCGAACCGGAACCGTGTGCTACCATAGCACGGGCCATAATGGAATCATTTTGCAGATTCACCACGAACAAACGGTAATACTTCGACGGAATCCGCATGTCGATCAGAACCGCTACTTTGCTGCTGTAAATACTTTTCTGACGGATAAATGTTTTGAGCTGTTTGAGCTGTGCTGGCAACGTAGTCGTCAAACGTGTTGAATCGTAATCCGATTGGAGGGAATCTTCGGCAGCCGGCAATTCAACTAACTCGTTTCCAAAGTTTTTCGAAGAGGCAGAAGCCGAGCATTGCATCAACAAGAGGATGGTAGCGAAAACGGCGGCAGCAAGTTGAACGTATTTCATGGAATTATCAATTGAGCAATTATGAATTATCAAGGGTTATCCCTTCATAACTAATCATTTATAATTCATAATTATGCTGGCGTTACAGCATTTTGATGCGATTGGTCAGCTCATCGCGGTAAGAACCTCCGATTGGAATGAGCTTGCGATCATTTTCCAGCTGCAGGTTCGGAAAGTCGATCGAAGAGATCTTGTCCATGCGCACAATGAACGAACGGTGAACGCGGATGAATTGTTCGGCACCGAGCTTCGACTCGATATCCTTCATCGTGGAATGGATCGTATAACGTGTGTCGTTGGTGTTGATAACCACATAATCTTTCAGCGCTTCGATGAAGAAAATATCGGTCATGTTGAGCTTCACCAGCTTGCTGTTCGACTTCACGAAAATGAAATCGTGCTGTGTTTCACGCTCTTTGTTTTCCACCAGGGAATACAACATATCGCGCTCGCGCTCCACTTCCTGTTCCTTTTTGTGCTTGTAAAGCGCCATCTCGATGGATGTGTGCAGATCGATCTCCTTGAACGGCTTCAGGATGTATCCGTAAGGCTCCGTTACCTTGGCCTTGGAAAGCGTCGCTTCGTCGGCATAAGCGGTGAGATAAATGACCGGAATGGCATAATCGGAGCGAACGATTTCAGCTGTCTGGATTCCATTCATTTCGCCTTTCAGCATGATGTCCATCAGCACGATGTCGGGCTGCTCGACAGCGAGGATTTCCAATGCTTTTTCTCCGGAAGGGGCTGCTCCTATGACATTGTAACCCAGCTTTTTCAAACTCGATTGTATATCTTTTGAAACGATGAATTCGTCTTCGACAACCAATACATTGGCCTTTATCATAGGGTACGCTTTCGTTTGTCAAAGGTAGGAAAAAAACGGTCTTTCCTACGCGTCAATTTTCAGTGCATAGTGCTCACACTTCAAACGAAAGTACAACCTGCTTTTCATTTTCGCAAGGATCAGCGGATTTCAACCTTTTGCTAATAAGAAATAATAAAGAAATTAATTTTAAAAAATTTTACTATTACTATTAAGGGTGTTCATACGTGTACAAAACATCCCCAAAATCCTTGGACAAACGAGTTATCCGGGTTTGAGGGCTACTTATCAACAGCATTAAAAACCGAAGACGCCTGATTTAAAGGACCATTAAACGGTTATCCACAGTCTTGTTAATTCGGTGTTATGTGGATAAAAAGAAGCACTAAAAGCACGTTAACAAATCTTAAAACCTGTGGGAAAGTCACCGGTAAAAACAGCAAACTTTCCATTGTCAATCCAATAATTAGAACATATATAACGGAATATCGGATTCTGCAAGCTTTACTTATAAGTACTTCTCAACGCTTATTGACAATTAAAGCATTCAATGCGTGTATAAGTGTCCGGAACCGATAACTGATTATCAGTCGATTGAGACGGCGACTTTTGAAGTGATGTGCATATCTTGGTGGTTTTGTTGATAAGCGATACCTTTGAAAGAAAAACGTCAAAACATGTCGAAAACGATTCCTATCGGGGCGGATCACGCCGGTTTCCAGTTGAAAGCTGTAGTTATTGAACACCTGAAATCGCTCGGGTATGAACCACACGATTACGGTTGCTATTCGGAAGACAGCATCGACTATGCCGATTTCGGTCACCCGGTTGCCACGCATGTTGAAACACATCCCGGAACGCTGGGTATTGTAATCTGCGGCAGCGGCAACGGCATCAACATGACGGTGAACAAACACCAGGGCGTTCGCGGCGCTTTGTGCTGGAATCGCGAAATTGCTGTTCTGGCGCGTGAGCACAACGACGCTAACATCCTCACTTTGCCAGCCCGTTTTGTGACCGAAGAGCAGGCGCTCGAAATGGTTACGGCATTTTTCGGAACGGCTTTCGAAGGCGGTCGTCACCAGCGCCGCGTTGAAAAAATTCCGGTTGGTTGTTAATTCACCCGCTGCTTTTGAAAAAGACTAAAGTTTAATCCTCCCCCTTAATCCTCCTCCAAAGGGGGAGAAAGATACACTCCTTTATATATGTCCAAAAAACTACTCGCTGCAGCGTTGCTGATCGCCACCGGCGTTTCGGCACAGAAAAAAGACCTTATTGCCGAATACAGTAAGTACATCGACACGGCAGACCTGCGGAAACATTTGACCGTGCTGGCCAGCGACGAATACGAAGGAAGGGAAACGGGCAAAAAAGGCCAGCAGCTCGCGGCGGCTTATATTCAGCAGTCGTTCAAAGAAGACGGTTGTTCGAAAGCGCCGGGCATGAGCAGCTACGAACAGTTTTTCGAGGTGGTTGAAACCACACCGGGCGGCGAGCTGAACTTCGGAACCAAATCCCTGGTGTTTAAAACCGACTATGTATACTTCGGTGCCAAGCAGCAGGTAAAATTCGAGAACCTCGAAATCCACACGCTGGAAGATTACGAGCGTTTTACCATTGAAAACGGTGTGCTCATCCATCCGATTGCCGGCATGGATATCCGCGCCGAGCTGGACAAATTGCGCCGCATCGGTAAAAATGCAAAAGCCATTATCCTCGTTACACCGAATTACGAAAGCCTGTACGAATACCTGGAGCATTATGCCACTTCCAAATCCATGCGACTGAAGACCGACAAGCCTTCTACCGAGCAACCGATTTTTGTGGTCCGCGCCGGCGCGTTGGACGGTGCGTTGAAAAAACCGTTCCGCTACCTCCAGGGTTCCGGAAAAAAGAAAGTCAAAAAGAAAGCGACGATTGTGAACAGCTTTTCCGGCTGGATCAACAAAGACGAACAGGTACTGACCAGCTCCAACGTTCTGGGTTATATTCCGGGAAGCGATCCTATCCTGGCGAAGGAAATCATTGTGATCACGGCGCACTACGACCACATTGGAATCGACAACGGCGTTGTGTTCAACGGTGCCGATGACGACGGAACAGGTACGGTGGCATTGCTGGAAATCGCCGAAGCATTTATGAAAGCCCGCAGGGAAGGAAACGGTCCGCGGAGATCAATCCTGATCATGACTGTTTCAGGTGAAGAAAAAGGATTGCTGGGCTCCAGCTATTATGTCGATCATCCGGTTATTCCACTGGAAAATACCATCGCCGACCTGAACATCGACATGATCGGCCGCAACGATATTGCGCACGAAAACAGCAACGATTACATCTACATCATTGGATCGAACATGATCAGTACCGATCTGCACAACGCCAATGAGAAAGCCAATCAAACCTATACGCAGCTCCTGCTCGATTACAAATTCAACAGCAAAAACGACCCGAATCAGTTCTATTACCGCTCAGACCATTATAATTTTGCGAAAAACGGCATTCCGAGCATTTTCTACTTCAGCGGGATCCATGAAGATTACCACCAGGCGACAGACGATATCGAGAAGATTATTTTCTCCAAAGTAGAGCGCGTTGCGAGACTCGTTTTTGCTACGGCGTGGAGTTTGGCGAATGAGACGAATCGTCCGAGACCGGATTATTGATGTTGGATTGTTTCCTCCCTTGAGGGAGGATTAAGGAGGGTGGCTACACACGATTCGATTTTGCCACCCCTCTCGGTCTCCCCTCAAGGGGAGAAGTTAATTCACTCAGCCAGTAGTGCCTCAATCAGCGCCTTGGTTTTTTCCACGTATTCGGTGTAGTAAGTGCCGGTTCCCGGTCCGTTGAAGCCCGTGTGAATGCGTTTCACCAATCCGTCTTTTCCAATGAAAATGGTGGTGGGAAATGAGATCACTTCGTTCAGCATAGAGAACTGTTCGGAAGCCAGGGCTTTATTCGCCTTTCCACCTACAAGAAACGTGAAGTCGAGATCGTGGCGGTTCTTCAGCCGAAGGATTTTTGCCGCCTGTTCTTCGAAGGTATCGGCTGCTTCGTAACCGATGGAAATGATCTCCAGTCCTTTGTCGTGGTATTGACTGTAAAGCTCCTTGTAGTATTTCGTTTCGTCGAGGCAGTTCGGGCACCAGGTTCCCATGATCTGGATGATCACTACCTTATTAAAGACATCCGGATTGGGAAAGGTGTAGCTGTTGCCCTGGATATCTTTCAGTGTAAAGCTCACCCGGCTGTTATCGGTTTTGAGCTGCGTGAGTGAATCCGGATCGTGGAGCTGGAAAGCGTCGTTCCGGTTCGAAACCCAATTGGTCTGGTAATGATTGCCGCTGTAGAACGTTCCCTGAATAGCAGAGCCGGAAACGGATCCCGTAATTAAAAAGGCGTGCGACCCGTCGAAGCAGGAAAGGTAGAAGGTGCTTTTTTCCACGGTTCCTTCCAGGAAGCGGTAATCGCCGGTCTCGGTGAGAAAGGTTCCGGTTACGCGGTTATTTTCCTGGTGAAAAATCCCTACGGCGGGTTCCTGGTCATCGGTTCCCGGGCTGAACCACGTTTCCCAGTTGCCGGAAAGGTTTACATCCGGAACAACGGTAAGGGCTTCAGGCTTTTTGGCGATAGCCGCTTCGAATGGAACGCGGTAATTGCCGGCTTTATTGAAATTGACCCAATAACCTTTGATGAAGCGTTTTTTGCGTGTAACGAAACGCAATTCGGAATCGAAATTCGGAAACGGAACGACCAGCGTATCGCCTTCGCGTTTTTTTACTTTCAGCTCTATGCGTTCTTCGGCGTTATGGATAACCAGCAAACGTTGTTTATCCTTCTCTTCAACCGTTAACCGAACCGGCAATACGGTAGCCTGATTCAGCTGCAATTGGGCAGTATATGTTCCGACTTTAAGCGGGAGTTGTTGCGCTGTGAGTGAGCAGCTGCACAGCAGGGCGGCAACAAAAGCCCTAGGAGAGAATGTCATAGAGTTCCATCGATTGGAGCGAATTTACCTTTTTTCTTCGTTCGGTGTTTCGCCGGTGCAACCTTTTTCCTAAGTTGCATGTCTAAAGAATCAGCAAGTGCTATGGATGACAGAACATTGGTGATGGAATGCGCCAAAGGAAGTTCCCGGGCACAGCGAGCGTTGTTTGATAAATTTGCTCCCAAAATGCTGTCAGTGTGCATGCGTTACCTCCGGAATATGGAAGAAGCGGAAGACACACTACAGGACGGCTTTGTGAAGATCTTTCAGAAGATCGGTGAGTTCAAGATGGAAGGTTCGCTTGAAGGCTGGATCCGGCGCATCATGGTCAATACGGCCCTGGACGTGCTCCGGAAAAACAAAAAGCTGCTCGGCGATACCCAGCTCGACGATGTTTCCTATAAGGTAGCATTCGAAGACCACGGGTTTTCGGGCATGGACACCGATCATCTGCTGAAGCTCATCGAGAACCTCCCGGACGGTTACCGGGTGGTGTTCAACATGTTTGCCATTGAAGGCTACAGTCATAAAGAAATAGCCGACACGCTGGGAGTAACGGAGAATACCTCCAAATCGCAATATTCGCGTGCACGTGCTTTTTTACGCAACCAACTGGAAAGAATAGAAAGTGATTGAAAACGATAACATAAAAGACCTGTTCTCAAAAGGACTCGAGAACCATACTATGCCGGTACGGCCGGAAGTGTGGAACGGCCTGCAGGCTAAGATGGCTGCTGTGGGCGTTGCTTCCTCGGCGACTGCTGTCAAGGGTCTTTCCGCTCTGGCCAAATGGATCATTGGCGGCGCGGCAACTTCGGCTGCCGTTGTTACCACCGTTGTGATCGTCAACAGCCAGGATGTGCAACCGAAGGAGCAGAAAACAACGGCTTCCGCTTCTACGCACCAGCCGGCTTCTTCAACAGAAACCGTTAACGCAACACAACAGGAGCAACCGGCTTCTTCAACATCCGGCGCACCAATCAGCGAAGAACACCAACAATCGGTGTTGCCTGGTAACATGGAACCGTCCTCTTCGGAGCCGATTGATTTCGGTCCTTGGCACTTTTCCCCATCGGAAAATGCCGTCGATCCGAACAAGCATGTTGAACCGGTAAAAACAGCGCCGGCTCAAACAGCTCCTTCGCAAAGTGAACAGCAAGGTGAAGAACATCCGACAACGAACCCTACACAGGCAAAAGATCCGGAAGTAAGGACCCCACAGACGGTTAACGAATCGAAGATCACCAAGATCCCGAACTTCTTCTCGCCCAACAACGACGGCGACAACGATCAGTTCTATATTGAATCACAGCATCTGAACGACTTCTCGGTTACCTTCCTCGACGGACAGGGCAACGCCGTGTGGTCGTCGACAGATCCGTCCTTCAGCTGGGACGGCACTGACCGCAGCGGCGAACCGGTTGCGGCAGGTCGTTACATCTGCATGATCGTTGCCCGCGACACCAAAGGTGAGCTCATCAAAGAATACAAATTCATCGAAATCCGACGTTAAAGTCCGGATGGATAGAACGAGTCCCGGTCCCGATAACTTCAGGATCGGGATTTTTTGTTTTGGGCAACACAATTCAAACGTTATCAACAAAAAGCGAGGTTCTGAAATTGCAGGATCGTAAATAGTTTACGGTGTTCCAGGTCTATTTTCGTCGTATGAAACTTAACAATCAAATTCCCATTGTTGAAAAAACCAAGGGCAATTTGTTTAAAAACACACAATTAACCATTTACCTTTGCGCTCATTTCCACCGCCATTTCTACTCGAGCACTTATTTCAAAACAATATGAAGGCTAACTTAAATTACCTAAAGCAATCCCTATTGATGCTATCACTGGTGTTGTTCTCAACAACTGGTTACAGCCAGTTGACGAGTGTTGAAGCAACTATTCATGTAGACACTAACCAGATACAAATCAATGATACACTTTCTGTTCAAGGACTTACATTTTTCGCCACTGTCACTCCCGACGACCTGGATGACCTGGGAAAGATTTCGGTGATGTTGTATTACAAGATGGATGGATCTGTTGTTTGCGATGAAATTGTCAAAACGAAAGAAGAACTGATTAATGAAGGTCTGATCGAAGGCAATTCATTCAGGCTGGAATTGTGTCAGTACATCGAAGGTTACGAATATCATCTTGTTTTCTCTCCTGAAACCCAGACGGGAGCTTTTGTAGAAATACTGGACGTTTACTACCCACTTTAAATCCCTGAACATGCGGATATTTTCGAAAGCGCTGTTGTCGCTATTGACAGGTTGTTTTGTTACAACCATCATTTCAGCACAGATGAATAGTTCATCTGTTATTGCTTCCGATGACCTCACCATTACCTATCCTGGTAACGCTACGGCCAATGGAACAACGATGCAAACCAATGTAACAACCGCTTCAACGAACTATAAGCGTATCGCCATCAAGTTTGACATAGCTTCATTAAGCATACCTGCAAATGCAGTGGTAACAGGTGCTACTCTTACCATTACGCCATCTGCTACAGAGAATACCACTTCGATGCTGCTGAAGCGAATTACAACGACAACCTGGACCGAAGCGTCCGGAACCTTGAATCCGACCACCACAACGACCAATCAGGTGGCTATTTCAGGAGGATTGCTTTTTGGCAAACGATTGATCGATGTAACCAATCTTGTAAAGGAAATCGTGGCCGGCACCACCACTAACAACGGGTGGCAGATCAGCTGCAATCCGGAATCGACAACAACAGCAGGTAATACGTACCATTCCCGATCGGCGGCCAACAGCGGGGACAGACCACAATTGCTTATCAACTGGTATGTTCCTTACAGCATTACCGGGGCTACAATTAATCATGAAAATTATTCAGGAGCAGCTGACGGATCTGTTGCTGTAACCTTTTCCGGTGGCTCGGGTAATCCGAATACATCTTACGAATGGCGCAACTCAGCCGGTACATTGATCACATCCGGTAGTGGAACAACTGTTCCTACATTAACCGGAAGGACCTATGGCTGGTACGGACTCAAATTAAAAGGTGCCCATGACTCACTTTACACAGCCTTCTTGATAGGAATGGATTGTGAGATCGTATCTATTTCTTTTGCGCCCGGTCCGGAATATATCGATGATGCCTATCTCAACTTTATTGCAGGTGTCGGGACACCAAATGATGGCGGAAATGTTATCAATCTTGCCAGTCGTTCCTCGGGAATACCAACTTCCAATTCCAGCCTGATCCGTTTCCGTTTGTGGATGGATGCCAATTCCAAACCGTTGCAATCGAATCTCACGATGTACGGATCGTCTCATAACTTTGCGAATGGTCCCAACGATGCGGCATTAGTCCAGGTCACCCAGGATTGGCAGGAATATGTTGTTAAGGTTTCTACAGCTCCGACAGTGAGTACATCCATACAATCAAATTTACCGGCAACCACCACAAGCAATCAAAACCAGGTGGTTGATTTGAATGCTTTCTGGAATTACTGGAAAAGCAACAACCTCCTGAATTACGGAATGCGCCTGCAGTCAGTACCAGTATCCTACACGATGAGCCAGCGTTTCCATTCAGGTGATGCGACCACTCCGTCCAACCGTCCGAAGATCGATTTTATTATTGATGACGCCACGTGTGATCGTACCGTCCATACCTTATTCAAACGCGAATTGGATGCCGGCTATGCTACGACTTTCAACGGCAAGCTGAAGTTTTGGTTTGTGGAAGAATACCAGATCGATCCAGGAAAAAAAATCCCGCTTACACTGTATGATGAAAACAACGACATCGTAGCGGGAATCGATATTAACGGCAGCGCTCTTCCAGGTAAGCCGTTGCTAACGGCCTTTCAGTATACATTCGATGATAACCGCCAGGAATTGAACCTCTCGTCTCTTTCGCTGACAGCCGGCAAATACTACATTTTGCAGCTTACCCGCAGTACGGGAGAAAAAGAATACATCAAATTTATTTACACCAACTAAGCGTAACCACCATGAGATTAATGATGCACACAGACAAACCGCTGTTTAAGGCATTGAACGTGACGTTGCTTTACGCCATGTTGCTGAACAGCTTTGCACCGACGGCTTATGCTGCAACTGCCACCAATTCCATCTTAGGAGGAGCGAGGGGGAGGATTACTCCGGTTTTTTCCATGCCCTCATCAGTGGAACAACCCATAGCTGTTGAGCCATTAGCTGATAAGCCAACTGAAAATAGAGCTATCGCCTCCGAACAGCCAACCGATCAGGCTGCTGTTGTAAAAAATCCGGAAGCAGGGATGGTTTCATTAGCTGTAACGGCTGGTCCGGGACAGGGAGAAAGCTCCGGATTCTCCTTGGGATCGACAGATAACATGGTGGATAAATTCACCGGTGATTTCAGCTACAGTATTCCGCTGGCAGATGTGGAAGGCTATCCGATCGTTTTGAATTACAGCTCCAACATAGGCATGAACTCCGAAGCCTCCTGGGTTGGTCTGGGCTGGGACCTGAACGTGGGCTCCGTTTCACGCGAAATGCGTGGTTTGCCGGATGAGTTCAACGGTGAGCAGACGATTAACAGGACGTTTAACCAATATAAAGACTCCACAAAAGGCTTTAAAGCAGGTGTATTTGCTTCGATTGGTAAAGAGTATAAGAGTGGTTTCAAATATGTTCCGAGTGCACAAATAACAGCGCTGTGGGGCAAATACAACAACACCTATATAGGTTGGGGCAAAACCTTTGATTTCGGGTTAGGCGCCAGTATTTCTATCGGAGGTAACGATAAAGGCTTGTTTGTGGAGCCTTCATTTGGGATAGGCTATACTTCCGACTCCAAAAGAGGAATTGGTTTCAACCACAACATGGGAATAAGTGCCGGATTGGAGTCGGCTACCAATAACCGTGTTTCGACGGGATTCACTTTTGGTCGCAGCTTCAACTCACGGGCCGGCATAACTGCCCGTACTACCGGATTTGACATTTCAGCCGAGTACAATACGCCGGAAAGCTTTAAAACCCAGGGCAGAGCTTCGGGTGGATATGGTGCCTCTTCAACAGTTACTTATGGAACAGCTACTTCTGTTCCTGCAGTTCGTTTTAACGCGTATTCAGTGGAGAGAACAACCGGCTTAAGAGGTTACTACGGAGTTAAGAAAGGAGCGTATCAATTCCGGGCGGGTGTCATCACCAATTTCAATAATACACTCGAGAATACAACAGCGCTCGGTCCGAATCAGCAGGTAAAGCAACCGGCATTGGGTTATTTCCACAGCGGCAAAAGACAGGCTTATCAAGCAATCGGCTCGCCAATGGGAATGGTATTACCCCTGATGGACTTTAACCGCAGCAATGACTACGAATTTTCTCAGAACATGGTCAATCTGCCGTTTTCCATTCAGACTTATGACATTTTCAGAGCGAACGCAATGGGATTGGGAGCTACCTTCAGGGGAAGACGCCAGGATGTAGGAACCTATTACGATCCGACAACCACCAATCATTCTGACTTAACCGGTACGAGTACGACAGCAGGGGTTATTACAGAAAAGGTGGGAGTTTCAATCATACCAACTGTTGAGCTTTCCCTTTCCGGTTCGGATGGAAAAGCAGATGTTACTTCAGGCAATATGACCCTGAGTAGTGGCTCCAACGCGGTGGAATTTGAGCAGGAAGCTGCCGGGAACAACTTTGATGCAAAAGTTTATTTCAAAGGTGTGGGTGAGCTTACTCCTGAAAGCATGACCGACTTTGACGCAATGGGTGCTACAGAGCCAACCCGGTTTGAAGTCGCCGAATCCGACGGAAAGAACGTGTTCCTGACCAGTACCATGTACGGGAAAAACACCTTCTCTTCTGTTATCAACAGCGGAACGATCAACCAGAACCAGGAATTGGTACGGGCGACATTTTACGAGCCCTTTACGGCCGAACAATACGCAGCAAAGGAATCGCAATACAAGAGCTACCCTTACAATACGTTTACAGGAATGTCTACTACACCCATTAATCGGGTGGGTGTGGGATCATCCAACGAATCCAATGCGGAAAACCATCTCAGTGCCGTCGAGGTTACCAATACCAGCGGAACGCGCTACGTATTCGGCATTCCTGCCTACGACCTGCTGAGCTCTCAGACGAGCTTTTGTATCAGCGGTCTGACAGGAAGTAACGGAGTCGTAACATACGGTTCCACAGATAATACCATTAATAACAGCAGAGGTTTGTCTCACTACTTCGACCAAACCGATGTTCCGGCCTATCCGCATTCCTTCCTGCTGACGGAAATGCTCAGCTCCGATTACATCGACCGAACCAATGACGGTCCTACGCTTGATGATATCGGCAACTTTTACAAATTCAATTATACACGCGTTTACAGTGCCACGAACCCGTATCATTGGAAGTATCCGATGGGCGCAAACAAAGCTTTGATAAACCAGGGAATGCTGGGAACAGAGCTCGACGACATTGCTCACTACAGCTCCGGAAAAAAAGAAATCTGGTACACGCACTCGGTAGAATCGCGCAACATGGTGGCCGAATTTTACCTTTCGGACCGCAAAGATGGCTATGGTGTAGATCCAACAACAGGTGCACTCAACAGCAGCCTTCCGTTAAAGCAGCTCGACAGCATCCGTGTTTATAACCTGTCGGAGCGGATAGCCAAAGGAGCTAATGCCGTTCCTTTGCAGATCATTGCTTTTGAATATTCGTATGAGCTTTGCAAGGAATTGCCTTCCAATATTAACGGAACCGGTGCGGCATCCGGAAAGCTGACCCTGAAAAAAATCCGCTCTTATTCCGGTTCTTCAACCGAAATGGGATTGTATACCTACGAGTTCACTTACGATGCCACTAACAACCCGAACTTCAGCTATAACAACAGCGATGCCTGGGGCAATTACAAGCTCTCGGATCCGGCCAGGCCGAATGACTTGTTTCCCTATCCTTCCCAAAACCAAACCGATGCCGATGCTGCCGCAAAAGCCTGGAGGCTGATCAAAATACAGACACCAACCAACGGGGTGCTGGAAATTGAATACGAAGCCGACAGCTATGCGACCGTTCAGGACAAACGGGTGATGAAACATATTGATGTAAAAGGATTGACCAACCTGGCGGACCTGGAAGAAATCCAGTCCAATACTACCTGGAACGGATCAACCCGTGTCTACACAAGCTTCCACAGTAATTTATCCTCCTACAGTATTCCGGACCTGATGCCTTCCGAGTTCTATTTTGCACAGTTTGGCGGTCGACTGGAAAAGAAACAGGTGCCGAACAACGTGATCGTTTTCAAGCTCGACGGAAAAATCGCGGCACCGGACAAAGTAACGGCGGATTCTGTTCTGAAAGCCGACTATTTTACGGATATGGTTACCAACACCGTTTTAGATGAGCTGCTGGTAAAACTGCATGTGGATGTAAAAGGTACGATCAAAGAGCTGGTACCGACATTCAGTCGCATTACCAACAAATGGAGCGCCACACCGGTGATCGGCGTGATGCCGGAAGCTTCTCCGGGCGCTGGTTACGAATACGGCTATGTCGTTGTTGACCCGGCCCTGGTAGAAGAAGAAAGCAATAGTCCACAGGCATTTAATAGTTTGCAAAAGTCTGTGCTGGAATTTATACGTCGCAACCTGCCGGATAAGCTTTATGGAACCTGTTCGACCTGTACGGCTAATCCGCTGCTTGATCAGGCTGTTGCCCTGGATCATGTTGATATCAACAAAGCGATGAATGCATTGGGATGGGGAACTCAGATCATTACCGATTACAGCTCTGTTCGATTATACATCGCTTCTAACAAAAAATACGGCGGCGGTTCACGGGTGAGCTCGCTGACCTACAAAGACAACTGGCAGGCGATTTCCACGGAATATGACGGTGTTTATACCTGGCGTTATGAATATCCTTCCCGTGATGCTGCTATGGGCAATGCATCTTTTGAACCGGGCGGCATGATCGATGAATGCCCGCTGTATCGTTGGGATACTTATATGAATGTTGTGAAAGGTCTTCCGGATGAGACGAAATTCACACCGACACCCGTTACAGGGCTACTGTTCCCGACACCGGTTGTGGGCTATGAGCGCGTGAAAGTGAGCATTTCGGGAACGCCGAACCTGGGCTATTCCATCACGGAATTCCACACTTCCAGAACACACCCGGTGATTGAAAATAAGACAGCGATCGACAAAGCGTCGGAGACCCACCGTCCGAAAAACGTTCTGGCCGGTAAAACAACGGATCGTTACGGATTATCTCAGGGCTTTTTCATTCACACCAACGACTTCCACGGGAAAGCTCATCAATCGATGATCTACGACGTAGATGAAGCCGAAAACGCCCAGCCAGTGCTGCAATCGCGCTCAACCTACCGTTATGCGGAATCGGATGCCACCGTTCAGATGGCCGATCGCAAAGGTATTATTACCGATGAGCGGGTTTCCCTTGAATACGATTTGCATGCAGACAGCCGCTACATTGAAAACACGTTTGATTACATGGATTTAGGGGTCAGTTTCCGCCTTAAATTCATACCAGGGGTACCATTAGTTGTTGTTCCATATATTTTACCAACATTTAGTCTCAGCAGTCGTACGGAAGCCTTTTATTCCAATGCTTTCGTGAAACATCTGAATACTTCGGCTATCGTAACAGCCATTGAAACCGAAAGCTTCGGATCTGTTAACAGTGCTGAAAACATCGTTTATGACCGCTTTTCCGGAAACGTGATCCTGAGCAGTCTCCTGGATGAGTACAACGACACCCTGTATTCCCTGAGCTACCCGGCACACTGGGGCTACCACGAGCTGCGTGACATTTCCGGGACGAAGACCAATCCGACCGTTTCCGTGACCATTACCTCGGGTATGATTGGATCAGGTACGGGGCCATCTCCTTACAATGAGCTTTCACCGGGCGACGAGGTTCGCGTTACAACAATAGGTGGTACACCACCAAAGGTCTGGGTGGCCAAGCGTAATGCCGGCACCCCCCAGCAAACCCTGTATTTAATGCAAGCGGACGGAACGACTTATACAGGCGCGACAGGCATACACACGATACAGATTCTTTCTACTAACCGTGATAACCGTCTCAACGAAACCATGCAGTCGCTGGTGACGAAAAAATTACCACTTACAACAACCGGCGCACTTGCCATTCTTCAGGCTCCGACCGAAATTCTTTCCGCCAGTGCGGTGACCTATCGCGACCGGAATAACTTCAAATGCGGCAATGCTGACCGTGATGACAGCCCGGACAAGGACGGAGAAGTGGCTATCGGACAAACAGTGAATCCTTACCGATTTGGAGTTCGTGGCGACCTGATCATCGATGCACAATACGCCTGGCAATCAGAGCGGGTGAACAGCAGTCACGCTTATAAAACACGTTTCGACGGAACGTTTACCGACTACATGCCATTCTACCGCTGGGCAATAGACCTGCATCACCAGCAATGGGTCCGGATTTTCCATACCAGTCATCCAAACTATACGGCCCACAATGCTGCCGGCGGCTCTGAATGGCGCAAATTAGGTGAAACGCTCGTTTTCGACCAATTCGGCAAGTTGTTGGAAACCAAAGACCAGATCGAGGTCAGATCAGCCGTTCTCTACGGTTACGATCATCTGTTCCGATTGGTGCCGATTGCCCAGGCAGTGAATGCCCGTCAGCAGGAGATCGCCTTCGACGGATTCGAAGACTATAGCTACCACAGTAACACGAGCGCAGGAATTACTAATACCGACCCGCACTTTAACTTCAAAGGGGTATCTCATGCAAGTGTTTCGACAACGGTTCGTCACAGCGGATTGTATTCCCTTCGTGTAGATCTGTCGGAGACTGCCAGCAGGTCGAAAAATGCTGCCAACTCCTGTGATATTTCGTCCAAATCCGACCCGACAGTGAACAGCTTTACGGTCGATTCCTGCAGCTGCATCAAGGATTTCGAGCCGACACCAGGCGATTATGTAATCGGAGCATGGGTTTACAATTTTGATCCCACAGTCGCCTCCAATGGCCAGGTACAGGTTGCTGTAACAGGTCAGCCGACACAAACATTCAGCCCATCCGGTCCGGTGATCGATGGCTGGCAGCGATTGGAAGGCACCTTTACCGTTACAGCCGGTGCAACCGTAACGGTTTCACTTAAAAATCAGTCGGCGTTGCTTTATGCTTATTTCGACGACCTGCGCATTCATCCGCTGATAGCGGGAATGACCACAACCGTTTATGATCCCAAAACGCTGCTGCCGCTGGCAACGCACGACGGGTATAATTTCACGACCTTCTACAATTACGACGAAAACCTGAACCTGGTGCGCATGCGTGTGGAAACCGTCGAAGGCATTAAAACCGTTTCGGAAGCGGAAACGGGAGGTGTAAAACAACCTAAACCATAATCCTGACAGCCATGAACAAATATATTCTCATTCTTATAGCGGTTCTGACAGGTTTTAACCTGTTTGCAGGAAATGAAGCCTACAGCGTTCGCCGCGAAGGAACAGCACTGGTCACATCATCGACCGTGCCGTTGTTTTCCATCTACGATGGCCAGTATGCTACCATGCAAACCACGGCCTGGCAGTCGCAGTTCGTCAATACGAAAGTGAGCAACTTCCTGCGACTGGGGATCAACCCGGACGTAGCGCAAACCAACGTACTGAACGGAAGCATGACCTTCGACCTGAAGGTCTGGACCTGGGATGCCGTGAACAACGAATTTGATGTTACTACGATCAGCAATATCGTTTTGTCGCTTTATTATGAGCACACCAACCCGACCACGGTGCTGGTAGACGAAATGAGCACCTACGATTTCAGCGACGCTCACCGGGTAGATGTGTATTTGAAAACCATTACCAACACGTCGGGCTTCAGCATGAGCGAAGTATTCGTGCAATCGGATATGGTGGTGGAGCGCAATTACCTGCTGGACAACAGTGCGGTAAGCGGATTGGACATTGATGCTGTTTCGGGATCTCCTTTTTACGAGTTCCAGTGGAACCCGAAAACCGGCGCCGAATGGTACGAGCTGGAATGGGTGCATGTGCAGGATACGAAATTGAATGGGTCAGCGCAGACCGATCTCACAAAGCTGAAATACGATTACTACCTGAATTCCACACGCATTTTGGTAAAAGGAAATGCTTACCGCATACCGGCGATCCTGGATAAAGGCTGGCTGCTGTTCCGCGTACGGCCGATTGGCTTTATGGGCTCGGCATTAAACATCCGTAAGGAAGGAACCTGGAGCACAACTGCTGAAGCGGGAACGGTGAGCAGTCACACGACAGCTTCCAGGTTCCAGATCACTTCGGAATACGATGCGGGCATGAACTGGTCACACCAGGTGGCTTATGGCGATGATGGCGAGCGCTTCGAATCGGTGGCCTTTGCCGATGGTTTGGGCCGTGCCCGTCAGACCGTGGCACACAACACTGAAACAAAGCAGGCGGTGGTGTCAAACGTCTATTACGATGAATTAGGTCGCCCGGTGATTGCCGATCTGCCTACGCCTCTGGACGACGATTCCCTGAAACATTATCCGAAATTCAACAAAGCCGACGGCACCACGCAAGCTTTTAGTGTGGAGCACTTTAACAGCGGAATGTCGGATGACTGCAGCCCGAGCGGTGCAGGATTTTCAACAGCTTCGGGCGCCGGAAAATACTATTCACCGTCCAACCCGGACCAGGATGGCGAGAACAAGCGCATTCCGGATGCGAAAAAATTCCCGTACAACCGTGTGGTGTATGAGAACGATTTCTCCGGCCGTGTGCAGAAAGTAAGCGGCTACGGCGATTCGCTGCGAACCGGCAGCGGACGTGAAACGTTCTACTTTTACCCGTCAGCCAACCAGGAAGAGCTCAACCGTCTTTTCGGTGCAGAAGTGGGCTACGCCAGCCACTACAGCAAAATGGTAACGGTTGATCCCAACGGGCAGATTTACGTTCAGTATGCCGACATGGCGGGCCGTGTGATCGTCACCTACCTGGCGGGTAACACGCCTGCTTCACTGGACGCGATCGAAGGAAACGGCGGCTCGAGCGTTATTACAGCCATACTGCCGAAAAACAAACAGCACATCGACACCATTTCAGGCGCTCCTTCTGCAACATTGACCTATCACGAATTTATCTATGCAGACGGTGCTTATACCTTCAATTATGCCATGACACCGCAGCAGTTCCGAAACGCCTGTATGGTCGAAAATATTTGCCTGGACTGCGTCTACGATCTCGACTTCCGCATTCTGGATGCCTGCGACGATTCGGTCTACCAGTATACGGAAACACTGATGGGTTACGATCTCGATAAGGTATGTACGACCAAGGTAGCTGAAACCTATACTTCACCCGCTATTTCCCTGCAAAAAGGCGCTTATACCATTGTAAAGACGCTGAGCATCAACCAGGAAAAATTGAAAGAAAACTGGTGCTACTATATTGAGAACAATACCTGCGTAGAACCATTGGCCGATGTTTTCAATGACTTGTACGAAGCCGAATCCTTCGACCTCTGCAACGACTCGGTAGACGATGTTGTTGACTTGACCGGCTGCGAAGGCTACCGCGAAGCCATGCTCAAAGATCTGATACCAGGCGGGCAGTATGCGCAATTTGTGAATACAGGCGGTGTTTATACGGCGTTGCCGAATACTAGCAGCGTACATTCCGTGCTGACAGAAGACAACCTGGGAACTAACAAAGACTGGAGAAACCCGACAGGCGGTTATAAAGATGAGAATGGCAATCCGGCCAAAGTGGAAATCAAATTGGTTTCCGTAGGTGTTTACAACCCGCCCATCCTTCCAGGATCTACGGTAGGCGGCCCGCTGTCCAACGGCAATTACACCGTGGATCCCGAACGCCTGACAAACCTGCACGATTTCATTACCCATTTTGAGCCAAGCTGGGCCGAGGCGCTCCTCGAGTTTCACCCGGAACATTGTTTCCTGGTGGAGTGTGAGCAAAACGACTCATCTAATGACTATGATTCAACCATGCTGGCCACCTGGACCTTCGATGACGCCTGTACGGCAGGCTATTTCAAGCCGCTGGCAAGTTCAACGGGATTAACCGGCTGTTCGGCAAGTGCGCTTGATCCGTTCTTCAATACAGGAGGAAACGGCTCAACCCTGAATACGGCCATGAACAACGCCATGAACAATTACCAGAGCTCCGGCCACAGCATCTGGAAAATGGCCATTTATGAAGTTTACTGCAATAGTACAGGCGACATTACGACCTGTTTCAACAACTATCGTTACGATACCTGTCTGGCAGATCTCCTTTGGGTCACTTACCGCGATATGTACCTCGGGCTGAAAAGCAGCTTCGTTTACCAGGCTATGACTACGGCTTGCGACAATTCGCATATCGGTGTAGATGCCGACTGGATCGATTTCGCACCGCGCTGGGGTAATATTTACCAATTCACCGATATCGACACCGATGGCGCCGGACCGGATACCGGAAATACGCTCGATCAGGCGTATTTCGACGGGCTTATCCAGGAAAGCTGTGAAACGACCTGCGAAGCCTTTGCCGATGACTGGATTGATCAGCTGGCAGGGTGTAATTTTACAGGTGTGGATACGGTCGACCTGAAAAATGACCTGATGGCGGTGTGTATGAGCGGATGCGACAGTGAGCATCCGATGGGATCTACAACCGCGCCTCCGGGTTACAGTGGTGATCATACTTCCGTTCATGAAGTATTGCTGGATCACTTCGGTTCTGAAAACAATCTGTGTTCCGATCTGCTCATTTCCAATCCGGGACCATACCGCAGCAGCGAAGAGCTGGAAAACCTGCTCGACAAATCGCTCGACACCTGTGGCTGCAAGGCCGTACTACAGGCACAATGGGAGGAGCAGAACGACAACCCGAACGGATGGACGGTCGAACAGATCCTGGCCCTCAATACCGGCGTAACGATGGAAGATGCCCACTACCTGATCTGTGCCTGCGATAAAGCCGTTGCAGGAGATTACGAGCCAGGTGATGTGACCTGGATATCGGGAGCCAACGAATACCTGGAAAGCACGAAGATTACCATTCCGGCAACACTTGCCTGCTCCGAAGGAAACGGCTGTACCGATTGTGCTGTCGTCCTGGCATACATGGATACGCTGAACACCCGCTTCGCTGAAGTAACGGATTTCGAAAACGCTGAAAACTACAGCACCATCCTCACCAATTACCTCAACAACGAGCTGGGCTTCCACCTGTCCTATTACGATTACACCGATTTTATAGCCAAATGCAGCGCCGATGAGGAAAACCCATATTGCACCGTCACACCGGAAGCGAAAGAATGGGCCGCAGTGATGAAGCTCATTGCTTTCCGCGGACAATTGCTCAACGGCTCCGGAAGTGCCGTAGATCTGTTGGCACAGAACATCGTATATGCAAACAGCGATTTGCAGCACCAGCTGCCGGGGAACCAGTACTGGTCTTCTCTTGCCGGAGATATACTCACCGTGCACATGGGCACAACAGTCGGCAGCGATTGTAGCTTTGAGCTCACATTGCCCGATTCGCTTGGCTTTGAATTTGCCGACATCGTTTCCTTCGGCAACATCGTGCCACTGACGGGCAATTGCACGGAGAATACGACTTTCAAAATCGGTGTGACCTACCGCGACTGTGGCGAGCTGAGCTACGGCTGGCTCAACGGTACCAGCGAATGCCTGGAGATCAACAGCTGCGTGTGCGATACGGCCGGCCTGCGCCTTTGCGACGAGCTGCCGGCATTGGAAACCACTTGTTACCAGCCACGTCTCGACGAGCTTTACCAGCAGGCCGAGACCAGCTACCTGGAAGCGATCCGCGCCATGTACCTGCCGTTTATAAAAGAATTCAACGCAGCCTGTGCCCAAACCTTCGATACCGAAGCGTTCAGCTATACCGGCCCGCGCAACACCTATCAGTACACCCTGTTCTATTACGATCAGGCCGGCAACCTCGTAAAAACCGTGGCGCCGTCGGGTGTAAACCTGTCTTTCAACCCGGTGGATGTGGAAACGGCGCGTGAGAGCGTACAGAGCTCAACCGTATACACCGCTCCTACATCTTTTGGTGCTACCAACCCAATGCCGGTACACACCTACGAAACAGTGTATAAATACAACTCCTACGATCAGCTGGTCAATACCACCAACCCGGATCAGCAGGGAGCCACGCGTTACCTGTATGACCGCTACGGCCGCCTCGTGCTGTCGCAGAACCCGATACAGACCGATGAAAACAAATACAGCTACGTGCTCTACGACGCGCAGGGTCGTCCAATCGAAAGCGGTCAGATCGACCGGGATGTTCCGCCAGGTGGTGGAGCGGGTTACACGATCGCGGATATCACCGAAACGCAGCTGAAGACCAACGACCTGGGCACGACCATTAAAAACTGGATCTACAGCGGGGTTCGTACGGAAGTTACCTATACCGTTTACGACAAGCCGCTTTCGGGAACCATTTCCGCCAAATTTGCGGCCGGCTCGCAGCAAAACCTGCGTTTGCGTGTGGCAACTGTGATGTACTTCAATTCCGTGGGACTTGGTGCAGCTATGCCGACCAGCGGCTATGCCTCGGCAACGCATTATTCCTATGATCTGCATGGCAACGTGATCGAGACCTTGCAGGATGTTCCGGAATTGGCGCCGGTGCAGCAGGACATCAAATCGACACAGTACCAGTTCGAGCTCATCAGCGGCAACGTGGAGAAAGTGGAGTACCAGAAAGGCAAGAACGATCAGACCACGCATAGCTATACGTACGATAAGCTCAACCGCCTGGAAGAAGTACATTTCTCCAGCGATGGAGGCGTGCATGTGAACCGCGAGGCGCATTACCGTTACTTCGATTACGGTCCGCTGGCGCGTGTGGAGATCGGTCAGCAGAAAGTGCAGGCCAACGATTACAGCTACACGATCAACGGCTGGCTGAAAGGCATGAACAGCAATACACTGGATCCGACCCGCGACGGCGGTAAGGACGGCTCCACAGGCTATTACAGCGGCAACGCAAGCGCTCACAGGCTCATCGCACGCGATATGAACGGCTATACCCTGGGCTATTTCCGGGGCGATTATGCCAGCATCGGTTCTACCAGCTTCGAAGCTGCGGTTGGAACGGGCAACAACATGGCCAACGCGATCAAGCCGCTTTTCAACGGCAATATCGCTCAC
>CAMLRS010000005.1 GCA_946482515.1 uncultured Flavobacteriales bacterium
CCTGGATACCGAACAGCTGTTTAACGGTAACGATAAGCTGTCGCTGACTTACCTGGAAGATTATCTGATCGGCAGGTATGCCGGATTGGAAATTTCCGGTATCGAGAAAGTCATCTGGATGATCAATAACGATCCGGGACATGCAGTGGCTCAATTAGCCGAGCAGGTGTTTTTGACCGAGAAAACCCTGAACCGGCAGTTTCAGAAATACGTGGGCTGTACGATCTCCAAATACCGGAGCATTGTTCGCTTTCGGAATACGATCGAGACGCATTTTAAAAACAGCAATTTAAGTCTCACGGAGTTGTGCCTGGAAAACGACTACTTCGATTCGCCGCATTTCTACAAACAGATGAAAAAAATAGCGCACTTTAACCCAAAGGACTTTTTCAATAAAGTGCGGGCCAACGGATTGGGGAGCTATCCTTATATTTTCGATTGATTTGTCCTTTTTGTACAAGTTCATTGTTGGAGTTTAGCTGAATTTCGCATTCATAAACAAGAAGCGAATATGAAAGCAATTTGCATCAATCAACAAACATTTCAGTTAACCGACAACGAACAACTCTTAGGGACCATCGTTTACAAAGGCCTTTTTTCTTACGACGCCGAGCTTGTCGTGACAAACACCGTTGACCGCTACGTCATTAAATCCCGCAACCTTTTCGGGACGAATCTGGTGGTCACCAAAAACGAAACAGAGATCGCGAATCTGCGAATGAACCTGAAAGGACAAATCATCATCTCGATGAGTAACGGCGAGGAATTTCTGTTCAAAGAAACCAGCCTGTTGCAGCATAAATTTGTGATCGAAAACCAGCAGGAGCAACGCATCGTTCAGTACGAGCCCGGCATGAACTGGAGCAAGCTCAATTACAATTACACGATCGCTCACAACCTGAAATCGCAGGACACGCTATTTCTTTTGCTGGGAATTTATGCATCGAATTATTTCATCGCTGCGATGTCAGGATTGGTGTAAGCATTCACACTGTAATTTACCCCTGAAACACCAACTCCTTCAACGCCGCACGCTGCGCTTTCAGCTGTGTAAAAACCTGCTTCCGGCTGCGGGCAAAACGACTGAATTGCTGCTTGGAAAATAAATGCTTCATGTAGCGCAGAAAGAAGTGGGCAAACAACCCGCTTAGAGGCAACGCAGCAATATAGAGCAGCAATACGAACAGGGAAGGTGCGAACAGCCAGTTGAATGTAATAGCCCATCCGCCGTAGATGATCGGATAGAGGAAGATGCTCAGCAGGATGGACAACGGCGCGTGGTATTCCACTTCCTTCGTAATGCGCGGTACCAGCCAGCCGATGAGGTAATACGGAAGGGCGCTGTGTACAAAACCAAAGAGGAACAACGGAATGGTGAGCAGCAGGAACAGATACGATTGCAGTGTCTGGCGCAAATAAAGCGTGTTGCGGTACGGACGGTCGAGGAAATGCGGACGGATGCCGAAAAAATGCAGTTGTCGCGTAAGCTCGTTGGCCTGTTCGCTCAGCTCGTCGAGCTTCCACGGTGCCGTAATGGAAATCTCATCAATGCGGTCGAGTACCGTTTTCAGGATACCGATCGATTGCCGAACACCTTTTTCTTCGGCGTAGCGCGATTCAAACAAATAAGTGAGCTGCTGCACGAGCTGCGATTTCACGTCGTCGCTCATAGTCACAAACACGCGCGACAGCTCGCTGCGGAAACGCTCGGTGAGCTTTTTGGCGGTCAATCCCTGGTTCTGTTTGTATTCTTCGAGAAAAGGATCTACGGAGATCGGCTTGCCCACGTGTACCATCACACTTCCGCGAAAACTATCGGCACTCACGTAATTCAACCCGATGGGAACGACCAGCAGGTCGAGGTTGCCATTACTGCGTTTTTCCACTTCCAGCGCAATGCGGGCCGTTCCGGTTTTCAGCTCGCGCAACCGGCGTTCGAGGTAGCTGGTTCCTTCCGGGAAGACGGCCAGTACGCCGCCGCGCTCGAGCAGATCGTAGCACGCTTCAAACGAATCTTTGTTCGCAACACCGGCCACCACACCATCGCTTTTGCGGTTGATCGGGATCATGCCCAGTGCGTTGAGCACTTTTCGTTTGAACGGCGAATTGAAAAAAGTAGCCTTGGCCATGTAATGCACGCGCCGGCGATTGATGTAGCCGAGTATCCAGGCGTCCATGAGCGTATTCGGGTGATTGGCGATCAGCAGCATCGGGCCGTCATGTTCGAGGTTTTCCCGGTTCAGCACACGAATTTCCCGGTAATAGATCCGGATGCTCAGGGAAACGATCAGCTTGAGAAGGCGATACAGCATGGGGATAAAGCTACGCAATTCATAATTCATAATGCATAATTGGTTGGTGGAGAAACAACTCGGCGGCCTCAACAAAATGGAGTTCTTGAAACCAATATCCTCCCCCTTTATCCCCCTCCAAAGGGGGAGAGCGTCCGATTTACTACTATTACCTTTGCTTTCTTAAGCAATCTGGGCATTAACCAAACCTTTGCTCCTTTGTGGTGAAAGCTCGAAAACCTACATTTGCATCATGAAAACGCGCATCGCTCTCAACGGCAACGACGGCAGCTGGCGGATCGGCATCGGTGAAGCCGATCGCTTTGAAAGTACCGTGCGTTTCGATTGGGAAACCTTTGATCGTTTTATCGAAAAGCATAAGGGCGAGACCATTTTCCTTTCGCTTTCCTATGAACTGCGCCAACAGATTTATCCCTCAACGGAAGATGTGAACGAGCCTTTTCCCCTGATCGCCGCCTGGGTGCCGGAAAGCCTGTATGTGATGGAAAACGGCAGCCTCGTGTTGGCGGAAGGAAAAAACGATCCGGCGAACCGTGAGCAGGCAGAAGCATACCTGCAACCGGTGGAAACTCCCGTTCGCGTTCAGTGGAAACCCCGTCAGTCGAAAGCAGATTACCTGGAACAGGTGCGTGGTTTACAGGAACAGATCCGGCTGGGCAATCTTTACGAGATCAATTACTGCCAGGAGCTGGTGGCGGAAAACGTAAATTTGGATTCGTTTACCGGCGTTTATCAGGCACTCAACGAGATCAGTCGTGCACCTTTCTCTTTAGTTTATGAATCGAACGACTGGATGATCGCTTCGGCGAGCCCGGAGCGTTTTTTACAAAAAACCGGCAACCGACTCATTTCACAGCCGATTAAAGGAACGGCCCGCCGACATTCGGATCCCGCAGTAGATGAAGCAATCCGGACGGAATTGCAGCAAAATCTGAAAGACCGTACCGAAAACGTGATGATCGTCGATTTGGTGCGTAACGACCTTTCACGTGTGGCCACCAAAGGAAGTGTGCAGGTGGATGAATTGTTCGGCGTTTATACGTTTCCGACCGTGCACCAGCTTATTTCAACGGTTTCCTGCGAGCTGAAGGAAAACACGCCGTTTTCGGAGATCATCCAGGCCTTGTTCCCGATGGGCTCCATGACTGGCGCCCCGAAAGTGGCAGCTATGGAATGGGCTGAAAAGACGGAGCGGTTCACACGCGGCATTTATTCCGGAAGCATGGGCTATATTGCACCGAATGGCGATTTCGATCTGAATGTGATGATCCGTTCACTTGTTCTTGATCGAAAGCAAAACCGCCTGAGTTGTGGCGTCGGAGGGGCAATCACCATTCTTTCCGACCCCGAAGCCGAATACGAAGAATGTAAGATCAAAGTCGGCCGGATTCTCGAAACCATCGGAACATGCCAGTGGTAACGGAAGCAATCCGCCTGAGGCGGATGAGCTTATCGGGCAAAAAGCTGCTCGTGGCTTGCAGTGGCGGTGTCGACAGCATGGTTTTATTACACGCTTTGGTCGCTGAAAACCTTCATCCGGAAGTCCTGCACGTGAACTACCAGCTGCGCGGAAACGATAGCGATGCCGATGAAATGCTTGTTCGCCAAACGGCTGAAGAGCTGGGATTGAACGTCCATGTTCATCATTGTCCGGTTGCATTGACGAAGCAGAAAGGCGTGAATCTCCAGTCCGCAGCCCGCGATTTCCGCCGGGAATTGTTCCGGGAATGGATCAGTCGCTCGGAGCAGCACGCGGTTGTATTGGCGCATCACCTCGACGACCAGGTCGAGACGTTTTTCCTGCAATATTTCCGGGGAAGCGGTTTGTTTGGACTTGGTGGCATGCATTCGGAAAAAAACGGGATCATTCGTCCGTTCCTGGAAGTCCCCAAATCGGCTCTAATTGCCTACGCAACCGAAAACGGAATTGCCTGGCGGGAAGATCAAAGCAACCAAAGCAGCAATTACCTGCGCAATGTATTCCGCAACACGCTGTTGCCGGCTTTGAAACAGGAACATCCGCAGCTGGCCGAACATTGCCGCATCATCATGGGACACCTGCGCGAGCTGCAACAAACGGTTCGCGAGGAAACGGCCGCGGCGGTAAATCAGTGGAACGAACAACAGCAATTGCCCGTAACAACCTGGCAGCAATTTACTTCCGAACAGGCGCTGGCGTTTGCATATGGATTGGGCTGGCCGGCCTGGACCGTCGAACGGTTGAACCAGCTGGCTGCCGGACCCGATGGCAAGCGCATCGAGATCGGAAAGGTGACGCTCTATAAAGAAGCCGGGCATTTTCGAACCGTATCGGCAAGTGAAATTCATTGGGAGTTCAAGATTGAAGAAATTGGAATCTTACCGAAAGTGTGGAACAAGCATGCGTTGTACCTTGATGCGGCCGTGATCGACCCAACGAAACTGGAATACCGGAGCTGGCAGCAAGGCGATCGAATCCGTAGTTTGGGAATGAAAGGTAGTCAGCTTGTGTCTGATGTACTGAAAGATGCCGGTGTACCGTTATCACGACGGGAACAGTATCCGGTCCTGGTCTATGACACTGAAATCCTGTGGATTCCGGGAATCAAGGTCGGCCGAAAGGGATTGGCAGGTCCGGATTCAGCTGTTATTCTGAAGATTACTGTACTGAAAATGGGTAGAAAAAAGCCGTTAGTCTTTGGATAGCAGTCGTTTGTCGAACTCCTCAAAGATTTTTTTTGATTTTTTAGCAACCGCTTAATTTTTTATTAAATTACAGCTACAAATCAAACCCCAACAGTATATGGAACCAGAAGTGATTGAAAAAGAACAGGTGAAAGATTTGACCTTCAAAGCGCCCATGCATGTAAAGCAGGATCCGGAGTTGCAGCGCCATCTGGCAGAAGCTACCAGGTTAGGGAATGGCTACCATACGAAAGTGGGGATCATTTTTCATGATGACGAAGGGTTGAAACGTATCAATACAACCATTTGGGCAACCGGAACCCGATATATCTGTCTCAAAGGCGGAATGTGGCTTCCGATCAATCACATCGTAGAGCTGAAGTTTTAGCTTTTCAATAATTATTCCGATTATAAAAGGGCGATTCGGCAATTCGTTTCGTAGTTTTGGATGGAATGTTCAAAATCAATGAAACACTTGCTCTTTTTTCTTTGTCTTGCCGTTAGCGCGTTTTCCTTCTCACAGGAAAAGGTGGTTTGGAACGTGCAGTACAATGCAGCCCTGAAACAGATTGAATTCCGCGCAACCATTGCCGGCGGATGGCATTTGTACAGTCAGCATATCCAGAACGATATCGGTCCGGTACCAACAACTTTTGTATTCTCCGATGTACCGACCGTAAAATGGGAGGGGCCGGTAAACGAGCCGCAGCCCATCCGCGAATACGACGAGAACTTTGAAGCTTCATTGGATTTTTTCAAAGACGAAGTAGTCTTTGTCCGTAAAATCACTCCCGGCAGTAAAGGCGTGATTTCCGGCTACGTCACTTATATGGTCTGCAATGAGACGATGTGTCTGCCGCCTGTCGACCACGAATTTTCCGTTACCATTCCCTAAGCTTATTTAAAACCCATTACCCTTGTTATGAAAGTTGCCGTTTCGCGCTATACCGCCTTTTTCCGAGCCTTCCTGGTGACGTGCTCGCTCCTGATCACCGTCTTTGCGCAGGCGCAGATTGAATTCCCGGAAGACAAAGTCAAATGGAAATTCAGTGTGGAGCAAAAAGGATGTGAAGCCTACATCGTTGCGAAGGTCACAATGGTGACCAACTGGCATATTTATGCGGCAAACCTTCCGAAAGGAGCTTTTTCGATTCCAACGAAAATCGCGCTCAATAAGACCAAAGATTTCGAAGTGGTGGGGAAAGTCACTGAGCCGAAACCACATTTCGAGCACGACGAGGAAGCAGACGAAGATATTTATACGCACAGCGGAACCGTTCTCCTCAAGCAGAAGATCAACATTCTGACCGATAAGGATTTCAAGGTAAGCGGCGTTTTCTCCTTCCAGACTTGCGACGACACACATTGCCTTCCACCACATGAAGCACCCTTTACCGTAACGGTGAAAGGCTGCCAGGATGCATCACAGACTCCGGCAACAAATGGTGCAGATTCTTCTGATCAGGCATCAGCCAACACAACAACGATTCCGGAAGATCCGAAGCAGCCACAGATGAAATCTATCAAAATTGCGGCGAAGAAAGTCGAAAAGGTAGATACATCTTTGTCGACAATCTTTATTCTGTCGTTCCTGAGCGGTTTTGCAGCGTTGCTCACACCGTGCGTTTTCCCGATGATCCCTATGACCGTGAGCTTCTTTACCAAGCAAAGCAAGACGCGTTCAAAAGGGATTCGCAACGCGATCATTTATGGTATTTCCATTATCGGGATTTACATCGTATTGGGGACTGTAGTAACCGCTACGTTTGGTGCAGAAGTACTGAACGAAATGTCGACCAATCCTACATTCAACATCGTTTTCTTCCTTATTCTGATCGTATTTGCCGTTTCCTTCATGGGGGCGTTCGAGATTCGTATGCCAAGCAAATGGATCAACAAAGCCGACCAGGCTTCTGATCGCGGTGGATTAATCGGTATTTTCTTTATGGCTTTGGTACTGGCACTGGTTTCTTTTTCCTGCACCGGACCTATCGTAGGAACATTGCTGGTAGAATCGGCGACCAAAGGGGGAGTTGCGCCGTTTGTTGGAATGTTTGGATTCTCCCTCGCATTGGCCTTGCCGTTCATGCTCTTCGCAGCTTTCCCGGGTTGGATGAACAGCTTGCCGAAATCAGGCGGATGGCTGAATACAGTGAAGGTTGTGCTCGGTTTCCTCGAATTGGCGCTGGCGTTTAAATTCCTTTCCAATGCCGACCTGGCTTTACAGGCGCATTACCTCGAGCGCGAGCTGTTCCTGGCTATCTGGATCGCCATTTTCCTTGCTTTGACACTTTACCTGTTCGGGGTATTCCTTTTGCCGCATGACAGTCCGGCAGAGCGAATTTCCGTAGGGCGTTCCTTGCTGGGAATTACCTCCCTGTTATTTGTGGTTTACCTCTTGCCGGGTATGTGGGGCGCACCATTGAAGCTCATCAGCGCTTTCCCGCCGCCGCTTAATTATAGCGAATCACCGATGGGTGTAGGAGGCAGTGGTGCAGCTACAGCTCCGAAAGAACATATTGAGGGCACACACCTCGGACCGCAAAACCTGATGGTCTTCCACGATTTCGATCAGGCAAAAGCATATGCTGAAAAAGTAGGCAAGCCGTTGTTTGTTGATTTCACGGGCCATAACTGCGTAAACTGTCGTAAGATGGAGCAAAGCGTTTGGGGAGAGCCGGGCGTGATCGAGCTGCTGCGCGATGAAGTGGTAATTGCTTCGCTGCACGTGGATGAGCGCCTTCCTTTGCCGGAAAACGAGCAGGTTGTTGTGGAGCTCACCCCTGGTCATACCAAAAAGCTGAAAACGACCGGCGACAAATGGATGTATAAACAGATCAAAGAATACCAGGTTACGGCCCAACCGTATTACGTAATGATCGGTACAAATGGTGAAAACCTTGGAAACGGTTCAGCCGATTACCAGAACCACCGGAATCCTTCCGACTTCAAAAAATGGCTTGAACAAGGCCTTGAACAATACAAAAAGTAGACTCAAACCGGGTTTTTAACAAAAATTAAGGAAGTCCGTCTGTTTATTCAGGCGGACTTTTTTGTTGCTGACACTCAGCGCAATATAAATACCGTTTAATCATAATAATTACACTTTAATCAATGAAAACTACCGTTCACTCGAAAAAATATGCCATTTACTGCTTGCGGAAACTAAAAAAGGTTGTATCTTAGCTATGATTTAGGTGGTTAGGTTAGGTTGATTAGTGAATGGAGTGAGGACGCCTGTCTTCGCTCCATTTATTTTTTATCCATAATGCGTCGCTGTTGACGAGTTGCTGAACTAGTTTTCTTCAAAACTCACAAAACCCGCTAACCCCTAAACCCGCTAACCCCTAAACTCGCCAACCCTGCAACTCACCAACCCTGCAACTCACCAACTTCAAACTTCAAACTTCCAACTAATAATTACCTTTGCCCTTCATGAACGAAATCCTGCTAACGCCGATTGAATTCCTGAAAGGAGTAGGCCCGCAACGTGCGCAATTGCTGCGATCGGAGCTCGGTATCGCTACGTTCGGCGATCTGCTGTGGCATTTCCCTTTTCGGTATGTAGACCGTTCTTCGTATCAGCAGGTACGCGATCTGGCCGGTGCTGACGGATTCATTCAGCTGAAAGGGAAACTCACATCGGTCCGGGAAGTCGGTTCGGGGAAATCCCGTCGTTTGACGGCCCAGTTCACCGATGGAACAGGAATGGTCGAGCTGACCTGGTTCCAGGGAATCAAGTGGATTTTACCGACGCTGAAAATCGGTCTGGAAATGCAGGTTTTCGGGAAACCGAAATTTTACGCGAATTCCTGGAGCATCCCGCACCCGGAGATTGTGGAAATGAGCAAAGCCGAACAGGTTTCCGGCTGGCAACCCGTGTATTCATCGACCGAAAGGCTCACCACTGCCGGCTTGCATTCGCGCGGTTTACAGAAGCTCATTACAACGTTATTGCCGCAGCTGAGGCCCGATCAATTGCCGGATGCTTTGCCCGAATCATTGAAAAAAGACTTGTCGCTTCCTGATTTTGCGCAGGCGATCGTTACCATCCATCAGCCATCCGATACGACCAAAGCACAACAGGCGCGTGTGCGCTTTAAATTGGAAGAGTTGCTGCACCTGCAGCTCGAATTGTTGTTGCGCAAACACATTTCCATGCAGAAAACGGCCGGGCATGTGATTACTGAAGTGGGCGATCCGTTCCACCGTTTTTATGAAAACCATTTGCCCTTTCCGCTTACCGAAGCACAAAAGCGCGTGCTGAAGGAAATCCGGAAAGACCTGGGCTCCGGTACGCAAATGAACCGCTTGCTGCAAGGCGATGTGGGTAGCGGGAAAACCGTTGTAGCGCTGCTGACCATGCTCATGGGAATTGGTAGCGGTTTCCAGGGAGCGCTCATGGCACCGACCGAAATATTGGCCAATCAACATTTTACCGGCCTGAGTGAATTGCTCGAAGGAACAGGGATCCGCATTGCCCTGCTGACCGGATCTACGAAACAGGCTGCCCGCAGACAGCTTCACGAAGAATTGCGCGCAGGCGAAATCCATATACTGGTGGGCACGCATGCGCTTTTAGAAGATGTGGTGCAGTTTGCCAACCTCGGTATTGTGATCATCGATGAACAGCACCGTTTCGGTGTAGCCCAGCGCGCCCGGTTATGGAAGAAGAATACCGTTCCGCCGCACGTGCTGGTGATGACCGCAACGCCGATTCCGCGTACGCTCGCCATGACGTTTTACGGCGATCTGGATGTTTCCGTGATCGATGAGCTGCCGCCGGGACGCAAGCCGATCACTACCCGGCACCGGTTCGAAAAAGACCGCTTGGTGGTATTTGGCTTTATCCGAGACGAAATTGCGAAAGGCCGGCAAGTTTATATCGTTTATCCGCTCATCAACGAATCCGAGAAAGTGGATTATGCGAACCTGATGGACGGCTACGAATCCATTTGTCGTGCTTTTCCGCTTCCGGAATACAAAGTGAGCATTGTACACGGCAAAATGAAACCCGAAGCCAAGGATTATGAAATGCAGCTGTTCGTGGAAGGAAAAACGCAGATCATGGTCGCTACAACGGTGATCGAAGTAGGCGTAAACGTTCCGAATGCATCCGTGATGGTGATTGAAAGCGCCGAACGGTTCGGTTTGTCACAGCTTCACCAGCTACGCGGCCGGGTAGGACGTGGGGCTGAACAATCGTATTGTATCCTGCTGTCGGCGGATAAATTGTCGCAGGATACCCGCAAGCGCCTGTCGACCATGGTGCGCACCAACGACGGTTTTGAGATTTCGGAAGTCGATCTCGAGCTGCGCGGTCCCGGCGATCTGATGGGAACACAGCAAAGCGGCGTGCTCGATCTTCGCATCGCCGACCTCGTAAAAGACGGCCCGTTGGTAGCATTAGCACGCGATAAAGCTCGGGAAATACTGGCTTCCGATCCACGACTGGAACGTTCTGAACATGCACTGTTGAAAAAAGAGGCCATCAGGCGGTTAAAAGACAAGCCGAATTGGGCGGAAATTTCTTAACATTAGACATGAAAAAATGGATTGCGTGTCTGGCGTTGCTGGGTTGGTCCTGGGGAGCTAATGCCCAGGTGGAGAGTGGAACTGTCGTTGAATCGGGCCGGAAATTAACGGTACCAGCCGTGTTCAAGGTCGAAGGGACAACAGAGGGAACAGTGATCCTGGAGCTTTCCATCAACCGCGAAGGAAACGTCACTTCCAGCAAAGTCATCAAGGAAGGCACAACCGTTGTTTCGACACCGCAGATCATGAAAGCGCAGAACATCAGCAAGAAGCTCAAGTTTACTCCCGGAACACATTTTGCGGAATTCCAGCACGTACGGGTTCGGTATACGTATGTAAAAAAATAGGAGAAGAGCCTCTGAAATCCCTTGATTTTGCTGACCCTCGTAATATTGCAATCCGCCGCGGCGGACTAAAAAATGCAATTTTTAAAATTCTAGAATTTTGAAGTTTCCAAATTCGAGAATTCTATGAGTGTCAATCGGTGAACTCTTTCTGCACATCGTGCAGCACTCTCGTTTTCGTTGCATCCGGAAAAAAATCATACCGTATCGAACACTTATTCACCAGCACGGCGCCGTTATCCAGCAACACCTGCGATTTCCCGTTTACGATTAGTGATTTTCCGTCTTCGGCGTAGCTCAACCTGTCGTTACAGGTATGTTTCGTCCCTTTTCGACTGGTACCGATCAGTGTACAGCCAAGTAAGGTACGTGTCTCCTTGTTCAGCGTAAAATGATACAACGATGTGTAGCCACCCTGATCACGCCGTGCTATGGAAAACAGGAACAGGTTATCCAGATCGTTGTAATCCAGCCAGTGGTAAACCGAAAGCGTGTCGGAAGGTAATGTGTCATTATTGTTAACGGAACGGAGCATGATCGCCGCAATTTCATCGTGTGAAGCAGCTGGTTGCTTACGCCATTTCGTTTTTCTCATATTGAGGAAAGGAAGCCGGGGCAGCGATCGCCCTTTAACAAAATCGATCAGCGTATCCTGCTTGTCAACTGTAGCAACGGCTGGTGAATCTGTCGGGGACGAGCAGGAAGCCAGGAAAACCAATCCCGGCAAAGCAAGGAGGTAGAGGGTTTTCATGACCTTGTTTTTCAGGAAATTACGAAAAAGAAATTCCGGACTTAGTGCTCGCTAACGTTCTTTAACGCAAGTGATCAGGCGAAAGCGAATTCGTTTGCGTTGTCTTCTACATAAGCGAGGATGTCGAAGATCTCGTCGCGGTCGAAGCTGGTGACGAGTTTGGTGCGGTAATCCTTGAAATGGGCAATGCCTTTGAAATAGTTGGTGTAGTGGCGCTTCATTTCAGCAATGCCCAGGCGCTCACCTTTCCATTTGATGCTCATCTCGAGGTGCTTGCGGGCTGCATCAACACGGGCTTTCACGTCCGGAGCAGGTAAATGCTCGCCGGTTGCAAAGTAGTGTTTCACTTCGTTGAAAATCCACGGGTAGCCGATCGCGGCACGACCGATCATAATGCCATCAACACCATAGCGGTTGCGGTATTCGAGCGCTTTTTCAGGTGAGTCGATGTCGCCGTTTCCGAAAATCGGGATGTGGATGCGCGGATTGTTTTTCACTTCGGCGATGTAACTCCAATCGGCCTCGCCTTTGTACATCTGCGCCCGCGTTCTGCCGTGAATAGACAGTGCCGCCACGCCAATATCCTGCAAACGTTCGGCAACTTCCATCACATTGATCGTGGAATGATCCCAGCCCAGACGTGTTTTGACCGTCACAGGCAGGTTTGTGCTATTGATGCAGGCTTTGGTGAGACGAACCATCAGATCGATGTCTTTCAACACGCCGGCGCCAGCACCTTTGCAGACCACTTTTTTCACCGGACAGCCAAAATTGATGTCCAGCAGGTCGGGATTGGTCGCATCGACGATTTTAGCCGAAATGGCCATGGCTTCTTCATCACCGCCGAAGATCTGTATCCCGATCGGACGCTCGTAATCGAAAATATCGAGCTTCTTGCGGCTTTTGATGGCATCACGGATCAATCCTTCCGAAGAAATGAATTCAGTGTACATGAGATCGGCACCGTTTTCCTTGCAGAGCGCACGAAACGGCGGGTCACTCACGTCTTCCATTGGAGCAAGCAGCAACGGGAATTCTCCCAATTCGATGTCACGGATTTTTACCACGGTGCAAAGATACGGTATTTCTGATGATTAGCGTTGGCGGGCTTTTGGGTGGTTAAAAATGTAGTTTAACGTTGGATGTTTTTCACCACAAAAGGCACAAAAGGGAAGGTGACGTACTAGTGTAGTTTAAAGCGCTCCCGACTCTTCGGTCGGGACCTACACAAAGTTTAGCTACAAAATTCAATAAGACTTTGCGCATTTCCACGAAAATTTGGATAGTAAAGTATTTCTGATGATTAGCGTTGGCGGGCTTTCCGACGATTCAAAAAGTAATAATGCACTATTGCAACAATGCAATAACGTAATATTACGTGTGAGCTGTGAAAGTGATTTCCATTCGATGCATCCCATTAAAGCTATACGAAACCCCAATCCCTTCCGCTTCGCAGATCGATTGCACAATCGCCAGTCCCAGCCCCGTAGATCGATTGCCCGCATCGCCTTTGTAGAAACGACTGAAGATCTTCTCTCCGTCCAATGCTTCGGGCTGTCCCGTGTTTTCAATGATCAGCTGATTCGCTTCGATGGTCACGATCAGCTCGCCGCCGGTTTGGTTATGCGTGATGGCGTTTTTCAACAGGTTGGTGAGCAGGATAGAAGCCAGGTCGTGATGGAATTGCCGTACGAGGGTAGCGTTTTCGTGGAACTGAACGCTGATGTTTTTGTGTTCCGTCAAAGCCGAGAAATCTTCCAGCAATTCACGACACAGCTCATTAAAGTTGACTTCGGATGCCTCGCTGAATTGCCGGTTTTCGATCTTCGAGAGTAACAGCAGCGATTTGTTCAGTCGTGTTAAGCGTTCTAAAGCTCTTACAACCTGGTACAGCTCTTCCATTTGCTCTTCCGTGAGCGCGTGTTTATCAGTAAAAAGCTGCAATTTATTCAGGGCGATGGCCAGAGGCGTTTGCCATTCGTGTGAAGCATTTTCAATGAGCTGTTTCTGACTGTTGAACGCCTTGCTGTTGCTTTCCAGCACTTCCCGAACGGCATCGTTGAGCATGCGGAATTCCGTAATGTTGGTCGCTTCCGGTTCGATGCGATCATTACTGCCCAGGCGAAATGCACGCAATCGTTCGAGCAATGTATAGAACGGTTTCCAGATGCGACGCAGCAAAACACCGTTGATGAGCAGAATGCTGACGGTGAAGATCAGATAGAGCCAGAGCAGTGAATAGAACAGGTCTTCGATCAGGTCGTCTTCTTCCACCATCGACGAAATGACTTTCATCTCGTAGTAATTCCCGTCTTTTGCCCAGAAAGTGGTCGTGAGCAGGCGCACAGGCTCGAGGTCTTCTTCCTCTTCCATATACATCAGCGTATCGATGTACGTATCTACGTGCTTCAGCGCAGCCGTTTTGGTGATCTGCCGGATGGCGTAATTGCCTTCATCGAAGGTTCGTTGCTGCAATACCAGGCTGTCTTTTTCCGCTTCGCGGATGATGAGCAATTTGGAATTCGCCAGGCCGTCGTCGATGCTGTCGTGGACCTCATCGAGCATATTGATATAGAAAATAACGGCCCACGCGGTGAGTGCGAGCAGCAAAGCGCCCGAGAGGTAAAGCGATGTGCGGGTGAGCAGCTTCATTCTTCCGTGAGCTTGTAACCAATACCATAGACCGACCGGATCTCGATTCCGGCATCTGCGTCTTTGAGTTTTTTGCGCAGGTTCTTGATCTGCGAATAGATGAACTCGAAGTTGTCGGCTTCGTCGATGTGATCGCCCCAAACATGCTCTGCGAGCGCGGTCTTATCTATCAACCGGCCTTTGTTGGCCACGAAGTAGGAGAGGATTTCATATTCTTTCCGGTTGAGTGGAAGGGGAGTTCCGGAAGCGATCACTTCCCGGTCTTCCGGATGCAAAACCAGGTTGGCGATCGTGATAACGGGTTTTCCGTTGAATTGCTTGCGTCGCACAATGGATTTGGTACGAGCGATCAATTCGGAAATATGAAACGGCTTGGTAAGGTAATCGTCGGCGCCCAGGTTCAGTCCTGTCAAACGATCGTCGAGTGCATCCCGTGCCGAAATGATTAATACGCCATCGGTTTCACCCTGTCGTTTGAGCTCTTCGAGCAGTTCCAATCCGCTGCCCCCCGGAAGATTGATGTCCAGTAGAATGCAATCGTAACGGTAAATGAGCATCTTGTCGAGCGCAGTGGGAAAATCGGCGGCCATTTCGACCACGGCGTCCTCTTTCAGCAACGCATCGCGAATGATTTCCCGCAATTCGGGCTCGTCTTCAACAACCAGGATCTTCATGACGTAAACTTAGACCTAAAATCGGGAAAAAAACTGGAAGGATAGTTACTAGTTGGAAGTTACTAGTTAGAAGTTGCTAGTTGGAAGTTGAGTCTTCGATTTGACACTAAGCATCAACCATCCAACATTAAGAATCAACCATCCCTCTTAAAGTCCTGGTGTCTTGAAATCTTACTGTCCTGACGTCCAAAAAAGCTGTACCTTTGCAAAGCCGTATGAATACAAGTATGTTTCGACCGTTCCGCGACGCCTTATTGCTGGTGCTTTTCTGGATTATTTGCTTTGACATGCAACGTATCCTGTTTTCCATTCACCATTGGGGCAAATTGCAGGCGGTTGGCACCTGGGAATGGTTCCAGTGTTTCTTCTATTCATTTCGGCTCGATCTGGCAACAGCCTGTGCTTTAGCAGCTTTGCCTTTCATCGTGCGATTGTTCGGATTTTACAGTCCATGGAAATGGACCTTCCGCATTTTCCGTATCGTATTGCTGACGACCCTCGCTGTACTGGTACTGGTTCAAGCCGGCGAAATCGTTGCTTACGGCGAATGGAACCACAAGCTCACATCGCGTGTGTTCATGCACCTGGCGCATCCGGATGAAGTGGCGCGTACTGCGAATTACACCATGATCTTCTGGTACATTTTCTACGCCATTATCCAGTTCGCTTTCGGTTTCTGGGTATCAAAGAAACTGTTCAAACGCATTCCGAACGAGCGCTATACGTTCGAATGGCGCCAAGTCATCGCTTTTCCTCTTCAAATGGTCGTGCCACTCGGCTTGATGTTCTTCTTCCTGCGCGGCGGCGTTCAGCCCATTCCGATCAACATCGGCTCAGCGACGTATACGGATAAAGCCATTGCCAACGATATTTCGATCAATTCGTTCTATTATTTCGCTAAATCATACTTGTTGTACAATCGCAGCACCATTGACCAGTTCATGCCGAAAGTCAATGTACAGCTGGCCGAAAAGGAAGTACAGCAATGGTATGCTTATCCAAAGGAACACGATCAGTATTTCCTCGAGAACACACGGCCCAATGTGATCGTGATCGTACTCGAAGGCTGGTCGGCAGAAGGAATTGGCTCGCTGGGACCAACGAAAGGCGCAACGCCGCACTTCGATAAGCTGGCTTCGCAAGGCGTGTTGTTTACGAACATTTACGCTACCGGTACAACATCCGAAATTGGGAATTCCAGCATTTTCAGTGGCAACCCGGCCGTTCCGGAAGTGTCGATTTCCATGCAGCCGGAAAAACACCGGAAGCTGCACTCGCTCAACGAAGATTTTGAATCGTGGGGCTACCACACCAGCTATATTTTCAGCGGCGATCTCAAATACGGCAACATCGGCGGGTACTTCATGGATCACGGTTTCGATGTAGTGAAAGACGAAAACGATTTCCCGTCAGACCTGCCGCGCGGCAAGCTGAATTTCTACGACAAAGACCTGTACCGTTTCCTGCTGAAGGAAATCAATGATAACAAGAAACCGTTCCTGCAATGTGCGTTTACGGGCAGTACGCACGCACCTTACGACCAGCCGAAAGGAAAAGGAAAGGTGTTCAAAGGAGAGGAAGCGGATTTCATGAACTCACTCGTTTATGCAGATGAATGCCTCGGAAAGTTCATCGACGACTGCAAAAAATACCCGTGGTACAACAATACACTGTTCGTTTTTGTAGCCGATCACGGTCATGCCACGCCTACAACGGTTGATCCGGGATCCGGGAAGTTCTACCACATTCCGCTGCTGTTCTTCGGTGAGCCGATCAAAGCCGGTTACCGTGGAAAACGCATGGATGTGATCGGTTCACAGGCCGATATCGCCGCAACGCTTATTACGCAGCTCAAAGGCGATGCAACGCGCTATCCGTGGAGCAAAGATCTCATGAACCCGAAAGTGCCGCAGTTTGCCTTCCATTCCATCATTCGTGGCTATGGCTGGATCACGCCGAAAGGCAACCTGACGTACTACATGGAACAGAAAGTCAAGGGAGAAGATACCTACAACGCACAGGATTCGAAAAAAGAGCTGAAAAACTGCCACTACTTCCTCACGGCGATTTACGAAGATTACAAACGGCTCTGACATGGAAAAAGCGATCAATATCCGGAACCTGAACCTGGAAGAGCTCAAAGCCCATATCACGGCGCTGGGCGAACCGGCGTTTCGTGCCAAACAGGTCTACGAATGGCTATGGAAGAAAAACGCCCAGTCGTTTGCAGATATGGCCAACATCGGGAAAGCATTGCAGGAAAAGCTCGCAGCCGCTTGTTTCATCGATGGCATTCGCCTGGAAGACCAGCAGATCAGCACCGATAAAACGATCAAATGTGCGTTTGGCGTAGGCGGACAATCGCAGGTCATCGAAGGCGTTCTGATCCCGACCAAATCGCGCATGACAGCTTGTATTTCGTCGCAGGTTGGTTGCAGCCTGGCGTGTGAATTCTGCGCCACAGGACGTTTGAAAATGCTCCGGAACCTGTCTGCCGGCGAGATCGTCGACCAAGTCGTATACTTGAAAAACCTGGCGCATACGCGTTACGATCAGTCACTCACGAACATTGTGTACATGGGCATGGGCGAACCGCTGCTCAATTACAAAAACGTGGTGCGCAGTACCGAGATTCTCAGCGACGAAAACGGGCTCAATATTTCTCCGCGCCGCATTACCGTGTCAACGGCCGGAATCGCCAAAATGATCAAAAAGCTCGGCGACGACCAGGTGAAATTCAACCTCGCGCTTTCGCTTCACGCTGCCAACGACGACAAGCGCAACAAGATCATGGAAATCAACGAGTCGAACAACCTCGAAGCGCTTTCCGAAGCACTCGTTTACTTCCACGAAAAAACCGGCTCACGCGTTACGTTTGAATACATCATTTTCAAAGATTTCAACGACGGAATGGAAGATGCTCGCCAGCTCGCCGATTTCGCCAAAGCCGTTCCCTGCAAGATCAACATCATCGAATACAATCCGATCGACGGTGGTATCTATCAACAGGCCGAGCCACAAAAAGTGGACGATTTCGCCCGTTTCCTCGAAGAAAAATGCAACCTCATTGTGAACGTTCGTCGCAGCCGCGGTAAAGACATCGACGCCGCTTGCGGACAGCTCGCGAATAAGAACAAATTGATCGATCAACGCGTTTTGAAAAATTCATAATTCAGAATGCACAATTCATAATTATGCATTTTGCATTCTGAATTATGAATTACCTTTACGTCACTATGACGGTAAAAGAAATCCTTGCTCCCATTGATGAAGAAATGCGCCTGTTCGAAGTGCGCTTCCGCGAGAGCATGAAATCGAAAGTACCGTTGCTCGACAAAATCACCCATTACATCATTCGCCGCAAAGGGAAGCAGATGCGACCTATGTTCCTGTTTCTCACAGCTAAAATGCTCGGAGAAGTCAACGACCGTACCTACCAGTCGGCTTCGCTGGTGGAACTGCTGCACACGGCAACGCTCGTCCACGATGACGTAGTAGACGATGCCAACGAGCGCCGTGGTTTTTTCTCGGTAAATGCTTTGTGGAAGAACAAAATTGCCGTTCTGGTGGGCGATTACATGCTGTCGCGCGTGATCCTGAATTCATTTGAGAACAACAACGTGCGTGCGCTGCAGATCGTAGCCCAGGCTGTACGTGAAATGAGTGAAGGGGAATTGCTCCAGATTGAAAAAGCGCGCCGCCTCGATATCACCGAAGAAGTGTATTTCGAAGTCATTCGTCAGAAAACGGCGTCACTTATTGCAACTGTTTGTGAATCGGCTGCCGCTTCCGTTGATCGCGAAGACATGGCCGAGCGCATGCATCGTTTCGGCGAGCTCGTCGGATTGGCCTTTCAGGTAAAAGACGATATTTTCGATTATGGAACGCCGGGCAATATCGGTAAACCGACCGGAAACGACATCCGCGAACGGAAGATCACCCTGCCGCTTATTTACGCGTTGGAACATTCAGACAAAGCCGTGCGCAAAGAGCTGATGAACATCGTGAAAAACCACAACGAGGAGAAAAAATACGTGCAGCGTGCCGTAGACCTGGTGATTGCCGCCGGTGGAATCGAGTACGCTCAGAAACGCATGCTCCGCCTGAAAAACGAAGCCCTCGAGCTGCTCACAGACATTCCGGATTCGCCGTCCAAACGCTCGCTGATCGGATTGGTGGAATACACGGTTAGCCGGGAAAAGTAGTCTTTCAGCCTCCAGTCGATGGTCGTTCAGTCAGGCTTCTTTTACCACATAGAACACATAGAGAGTAGAACTTACCGCAGAGTTGTTTGCGGAGAACGCTAAGCTAATTTCCTGATCGTGCAAAACCATCAAACACCCAACATCAAAAATCAAGCATCTTCTTGAAGTCTTAATGTCCTAAAGTCTTAAAGTCCTATTGTTTCTCGTCGAGAATTTGCGAAGAAGCACGCTGTTTTGCCCACGACTTTTTCAGCATAGCACGTACGATAGCAGCGATACCAGCTGCCAGTCCGATTGCTCCGAATTCGAAAATGAAAACAGTGGTCATGTCGCCCAGCAATTCCGGGCTTGTAAGAGCTATGACAATTCCTAGTGCGAAGGCAAAGATGAAATAACCAACAATAAAAATACCCACTCCAAGAGCGCCGAAACCAGTGCGTTGCTTGTTGTATTCAAAAGCGAGTTCAGCAAAGTGGCGGTAAAGAAATACGGCGATACCGATGATAACAGCCCACATGATCATAATTCAGGTAGTTTAAAATTTATGACGGCGAAGCTAGCTAAAAAATGAGAATCTGTTGTATTGCGTTCAATCTTTACCACATACCTGCCTGTCGGTAGACAGGGACACATAGAGCACATAGAGTAGTTGGTGAGTTGTAGAGTTAAGGAGTTTCTGAGTTGACCGGAAGACTGCGGACGGGAGATTGACTAGTTAAACCACATAGACACATAGAGCACATAGATGGATCTGATGTCCTACAATCCTGAAGTCTCCTAATTATTACAACCTGCAACAAAACAATTCGCGCCAATTAGCGAATTCGCGGGAAACCAACTTTCCTAACATTTGGTGTTCGAATTGCGTTAATAACCCGTGAAAATTGTGTTTCCTCTGAAACGGAGGACGATGAAACTTTGTGTACTTTTGAAATTCAAATCCGAACGATCATGAAAAACCCGTTGCTGTATCTTTCAGCCGCTGCTGTCTTGTCGATGGTATCCTGCTCCGAGCCCGAAAAAGCGCCGGAAGTGGAAAAGACCGAATCACTCGTGGAATTCAAGGACGGTATTTACATCGAATACTATCCGGGAAGAAAAGCGATCAAATTCAAAGGTCCGAAAGACGAGAACAATCAGCGCGACGGTATCTGGTATTACTATGCTGAAAACGGTGTGGAACAATCCATGACCGAATACTCGCACGGAAAGAAAAACGGTTCTTCGTTTGCCCGCTACCCGGATGGACGCATGCGCTATTACGGCGACTGGAAAGACGACAAACAGGTAGGCGTATGGGTGACCTACAATCCCGACGGTACGATCGGTGAAGAAAAAGATTACGGACAGCCTGAATAAAACCGGTGTCAAGGATTCCTCCACATATCGTTGATGAAATCATGCAAACGGCCCGCATCGAAGAGGTGATTGGGGAGTTTGTGAATTTGAAGCGCTCGGGATCCAACCTCAAAGGACTCAGTCCGTTCGTGGACGAAAAAACACCTTCGTTCATGGTGTCGCCGGTGAAGCAGATCTTCAAATGCTTTGCTTCCGGGAAAGGCGGAACGGTGGTCAGCTTCCTGATGGAAAAGGAGCATTTTTCCTATCCGGAAGCGCTGCGCTGGCTGGCCGGAAAATACAATATCCAGGTTCCGGAAGACGAACCACAGTCGGCAGAAGAGATCGCTGCGACGACTGAACGCGAAAGCCTTTACATCATCAACGAATTCGCCAAAGACCACTTCATGCAGCGCATGCATGAACACAGCGAAGGGCAGAATATCGGGATGGCTTACTTCGAAGAGCGCGGTTTCCGTCCGGATATCATCAAGAAATTCCAGCTCGGTTATTGCCTCAATGCCGGTGACGATTTTACCAAAACGGCGCTGAACCGCGGCTACAAGAAAGAATACCTCGAAAAAGTCGGGCTGGTCAAAACGAAAGAAGACCGCAGCTTCGACTTCTTCCGCGGTCGTGTGATGTTTCCGATCCATTCCATTTCCGGCCGTGTGCTCGGATTTGGAGGCCGGACCCTGCTCACCGACAAAAAAGTAGCGAAATACTTCAACTCGCCCGAAAGCATCATCTACAACAAAAGTGAGATCCTCTACGGATTGTACTTTGCCAAGGGCGATATCATCAAATACGACAATTGCTTCCTCTGCGAAGGCTACACGGACGTTATCAGTATGCACCAGGCCGGTGTGTTCAACTCCGTTTCTTCGTCGGGAACATCGCTTACGCAGCAGCAAATCCGCCTGATCAAGCGTTACACGTCCAACATCACGATCCTGTACGATGGCGATGCGGCCGGAATCCGGGCTTCGTTCCGTGGAATCGACCTCATCCTCGAGGAAGGGATGAACGTGAAAGTGGTGCTGTTCCCGGATGGAGACGACCCCGATTCCTATTCCAAAAAAGTCAGCGCTTCGGAATTCGAGCAGTTCATCAAAGACCATACGCAGGATTTCCTGGCCTTCAAAGCTTCAATGCTGCAACGGGAAGGCGAAAGCGATCCGCTGAAACGCGCGGGCATGATCCGGGAAATGGTGCATTCCATTTCACTCATTCCTGATCAGATCACGCGTTCCGTTTACGCCAAGGAAGTCGCCACCCACTTTGCGCTGGAAGAAAGCGTGGTGCTCGGCGAGCTGAACAAACTGCGTCGCAACCAGCTTTCCAAGGATTTACAGGAACCGCAGATTGCCGAAAATCCTGCGCTCACCGATACTTTTCCGGAAAAGCCCGTACAACAGGTAACGCAGCCGGAACCCGAATTTCCGTTCGAGGAATACGACCTGCTGCGCATCCTGATCAAATACAGCCATTTCGCGGTCGAAACCGAGCAGCTCGACGAACACGGCGTTCCGCATCCGATCGAAGTGAGCGTAGCCGAGCTGATTTGCCATGAGCTGGAAAAAGACGAGCTGTTTTTCTCCTATCCGTTGTTCAATACCATTCACGGCATGATCACGGAAGGGTTGGCAAAAAAGACGTTCTTCAAGCCAACTTACTGGCTGCGACATGCCGATCCGGAAATTGTGCAGCTGGCCACCGAAATGGAAACCGACCAATACGATCTCAGCCCTGGCTGGATGACAAAATTCAACGTCGATACCAACCGCGAGATCGATAAGCTCAAAGATGCGGTGGTGAGCGCTATTTACTGCTTCAAGCTCTTCCGCGTCAAAAGACTGATCGCCGGTGTGATGAAACAATACGAAATGATCGAGCCGGAAGACGATACGAAAATCATGGACCTGCAATCCGAGCAGATCATCCTGGATGAGGTTCGCCGGAAAATCGCCACTAAACTCGGACGCGTCTTATGAGCCAGGATCTTTTCAAGTTCGGTCCGTATCACGTCAGCCTGTGGAACATTGTGCTGATCGCAATCATCGTGCTGGCAGCCATCGTCGTGCGCAAGATCATCCACAAGCTGCTGAAGCGTTACCTTGTAAATGCCAATATCCGTATCGAAGGCCGTCGCGTGGCAGGATTGAAGCTTCTCACACAAAGCGTTTACGCCCTGGCCGCCTGGCTGGCAGTTATCAGCTTTCGGATCAACAACCCGGAAGTGACCTTTGCCGACTTCCTCGACTACAATTTCTGGGATTACAAGATCAAAGTGAGCTTCGGGCACATTTTGTCCATCATTTTTATCCTGTTCGGCGCCAAAGTGACCATTAACGTGGCGCAGCTCTACCTGCACCGTCGTTTCCGGAAGGATGAAAATTACAATCGCGGAACGGAATACGTGTACCTGCAGGTAACGAAATACGTCGTTTACACGATTGCGTTCATCATGATCCTCAGCGCGCTGGAAGTCAAGCCGTCGATCTTCCTCGGAGGTTCCGCTGCCTTGCTCGTCGGTCTCGGATTGGGATTGCAGGACGTTTTCAAGGATATGTTTTCCGGTTTCGTGCTCTTGTTCGAAGGCAGCATTCGAGTAGGGGACGTGATCGAATTCTACGATGGAAAATCGTCTGAGCCTATTGTAGCGAAAATTCTGAAGATCAATGTCCGCACCACACAGATCGAAACCCGCGACGGCAACGTGCTCATCGTCCCTAATGCCAAGCTCACGCAGGAATACGTTGAAAACTGGAGCCACGGTTCCATGCTTTCCCGTTTCCGGATCGATCTCACCGTGCCGTACAATTGCAATACACAGCTGGTGAGCGAGCTGCTCGTACAAGCCGCTATGAGTCACCCAAAAGTGAAGAAATCCGAGCCGGTCCAGGTGCGTATGAATAACTTTTCCGAGAACGGTCTGAGCATGCAGCTCATTTTCTGGGCCGATCAGAGCTGGGACATCAACCAGTACAAATCTGACATCCGCTTCGAAATCGATCGCCTGTTCCGCCACTACGGCATCGACTTCCCGTATCCGCAGCGCGATATTCACGTATTCCAGGGGAAACAAACCAAAGAGTAATTCAGAATTCAGAATGCACAATTATGAATTCTGCATTTTGAATTGTGCATTGATGATTGTTCCTTAGTTTTGTCCTATGAAAGCAGAAATCAAACAACTCATTGACGCGATGAGCAAGCGCTTTACATCGCACCCGTGGCATGGCATCGAGATCGGCGAAAAACAACCGGCTGTGGTGAATGCCTTCATCGAAATTATTCCTTCGGATTCCATCAAATACGAAATCGATAAAGCTTCCGGCTACATCATGGTCGATCGCCCGCAAAAGCTCTCCAACCACATGCCGTGTCTCTACGGTTTTGTTCCGCAAACGTATTGCGATAAAGAAGTGGCAGCTTTTTCGAACGAGAAAACCGGCCGCACAGACATCGTTGGCGACGGCGATCCGCTCGATATTTGTGTACTTTCCGAGCGCTCGTTCAACCACGGGAACATCCTGTGCGAAGCGAAAGTGATCGGTGGTTTCCGCATGATCGACGGCGGCGAAGCGGATGATAAGATCATTGCTGTCCTGAAAGGCGATCAGGCTTATGGAAATATTGAAGACCTGGCCGATATGCCAAAACTGGTGATCGATCGCGTTCGTCATTTCTTCCTGACCTACAAAGACCTGGACGGTGGCGCGAAAAACGTAGAGATCACCCACGTTTACGGTAAAGAAGAAGCGTTTGAAGTGATTCGTCGTTCGCACGTAGATTACACGGCGAAATATGGCAACGCTACAGACAACCTCGCTGCGGCACTCGCAGCACTGGGATTGGTAAATAATTGAATCCTCACATATAAATTACGATAACATGAACAAGATTACATTGATCGCGGCAGCCATTGGGTTGCAGTTTACAGCAATGGCACAGTTGGCTCCGCAGCCAAGCCCGCTGGGTAAAGTAGAACAGAAAGTAGGCCTGACAGATGTTACCGTTCAGTATTCACGTCCTGCGAAAAACGACCGCGTTATCTTCGGCGACCTCGTTCCTTACGGCGAGCTGTGGCGTACAGGTGCAAACGAAAACACGAAGGTTACCTTCAGCGATGGAGTTGTGATCGGGAAAGACAGCCTGAAGGCCGGTACGTACGCTATTTTCACCAAGCCGGGTAAAGACAGCTGGGAAGTTTACTTCTACAACGATTATTCCAACTGGGGAACGCCCGAAAACTGGGACGAAGCGAAAGTAGCAGCACACGTTACGACCAAAGCGCTGAAATTGACGGAAACAGTAGAATCGTTCACGATTGCTATCGACGCAGTTCAGGGAACTGGTGCCAGTATTTCCATCGCGTGGGACAAAACCAAAGTGGTGGTGCCGTTCAACGTTCCGACCGATACGAAAGTGATGGCGAACATCAAGAAAACGATGGCTGGTCCTTCGGCAAACGATTACTTCGCTGCCGGACAGTACTATTACACTACTAAGAAAGACCTGGCACAGGCACTCGAGTGGACGAATAAAGGCATCGAGCTGCGTCCGGATGCATTCTGGATGTGGCGTCAGAAATCCCTGATCCAGGCAGAAATGGGTGACACTGCTGCTGCTGTCGAAACAGCGAAAAAAGGACTGGAGCTGGCTCAGAAAGCAGGCAATGCCGACTACGAGCGCATGTTCAACAAATCCATCGCTGAATGGAGTAAGAAGAAATAAGACAAATCTTATTTGTTACGATAGAAATCCCGGCTCGATAACTTCGAAGCCGGGATTTTTTAATTATCCATGTGATGAATTAATTGATCAGAACGATTTTTCCGTTCATGAAGCTTCCATCACCAAATGAAACAGTGTAAAAGTAAATTCCCGTCTCGTGGCCCGAGAGATCGATTTCAACGGCACCTGACCTCGTCGATCCCTGGTTGACTTGCTGACCTGCAGGATTTACAACGGCATAAAGAAAAGGCTCCTGTGAGGCCGTTTTAAGGTTGATTTTGCCGCTCGTAAGCGTAGGGAAAACCTCAAGGCCGTATCGGTTGAGCTCTTGAACGCTGCCTTCGCGATAAACGCATCCTTCTTCAATGATGTATGACTCGGTATTTTCGTATGTCAGTTCATAATAACTTCTAACGAATGCTGGCGTAGAGATGGTAAGAGCCTGATCAATTCCGACAAACGTTGTTATGTCGGATGAGACAACCGATAAATGGGGACGGAAACAATTGTTCGCGGCAAATATCGCCGTATCTACTTTCATAATTCCAATCGATGGGTCGTCGATGTCTGCGTTCTTTATTCCGTACGTCGGGCCGTTTCCAACAATAATCCAGTTGGAATCCCGGTATAAGAAATCAATAGCTTCGACATCTGGAACATAAACCTCCATATTCGTACCCATGGTGTCCATCAGCATGAACAAACTCTGGTACCCATCACCATAGAGCATACCGAATGTCCCGTTGTCGTTTACAATCATACGCTGGAGTTCTTCCTGGTCACCTGCCGGAAAGGTTTCATATTTACGTGCCCAGTCCATGGTTCCGTCATAATCTAATTTGAACAAAGCCACTTTACCAGTAGAAGGTTCCAGTCCCTGGATGAACACACTGTTTGCAAAACCGGCATATGATTCGGACAGCCCTGAATTGCCAAATTCTTTTGACCAGATCAATCCGCCCAACTGATCGAAGCGGGATACAACATCCTCACCGACATACGGTTTGCGAGTGATGAGAAAGAATGTTCCGTCAGAAGCTGCTGTAATGCTACGGTACCATGTTTCATCTTCGCTTTCGATAACCTTTACCCACACTATCGTTCCGTCTGCATCCAGTTTCATCAAACCGATGTCAGTGTAATTATCGACTACTACAACCGCCAGGTAACCCCCATCGGAAGCAACAACGATGTCTGCCATGTATATGGAAACGGATTCATTGGAATAGGTGCGAGTCCAGAGTGTATCTCCCACCGAATCGAGCTTTGCAATAAAGGCGTCGTAAGCGTTTGAAACGGGGTTTTTCATACGTCCTCCAACCAGCATAGTGGTATCGGAAGCAGCAACCGTGCAATACAGGTGTCCATCGCCTCCTCCCGAAGGAGTAATTTTTTTGAAGAGTATCGGTACGCCGAGTGAATCAACACGGATTACCAAACCTCTGGAGCTCGTGTGCCCAACTATCAGTGAGCTTTTTTCAGTCATTGGAGCAATTGCGGTCGAGTAAAAATGATGCTGATTAGAATAGATTCTATTGCTCCAGATGGTATCGCTTTGAGAGAGAGCAGTTAATGTACAAAGCGAAAGGATAATAAAGAGTAAATAATTCTTCATGATTTGAGGTGTTAGTTTTTATGCATAAATGTGTTTTTTATCATTAGGTTGGAAAATAAAGTTGAAAATAGATGAAAAAATGAAATCTTCACATTCGTAAAATCAATACTTCCGTAGTTACAATCTGCTCCGACGGAGTTTGCAGTAAAACTTGTTCAGAGAACCTAGAGACACTCCTTAATTATATGGCAAGCCATTTGTAATCTTTCCAGTCGAAAAACGTTATACCGTGAAACTCCTTATCTTCAACGCATGATCCGTTTTGCCTGTTTGCTTTGCCTGCTGCTTGCGAGTCGCCTGAGTGCGCAGACTGTGTTCAGTACGACCGAGCTGGACCTGGGCGATCTGTATGCCGGTTCCGAGCGCTTCGGCGATATCCTGGTAACGAACAAAGGACCAAAGAAAGCCTACATTCTGCGCGTGGAGAAAAGCGCCGATGTGGTGTACCGCGCCAGCTCCGATCTGCTGCTGCCCGACAGCTCGTTTTCCTTTCGCTTACAGGTCAACCCAAAACAAAAAGGCGTGTTTTCCTATACAATCAACGTTTATACCAGCGATAATACGCAGCCGGTGGCCATCCGCGTTCGTGGAAATGTGAAGGAACTGCCGCAGGACGATGTAGCTGCCATGCAAAACTGTCCGGATTTCGGAACCGAGCCTTCACGTGTGAAAACGTCTGAAGTCACTGTCATTACTGTCGATGAAAATACACGGCAGCCACTGGCAAAAACCACCGTGACGATCATACGGAATGGCGAACCTGCAGGAGCATGGATCACCGGGAAAAAAGGATCATTTACGCAGGAAAGTGTGCCCGGCTATTTCTACTTTTTTGCTTCCCACGACGGCTATTTCCCGAAAGAAGCAGGTGTTTATGTGGGGCCTAAAGTGAAGGAAATCACCATTCCGCTGCGCATGGACCCGAGCTACTGTTTGCCGGTGCCGACCAAAGAACCCGAAGTAATTGCCGAATTGCCGCAGGAGCTGCCGAAAGAAACAGCCGAAGCGGTCCTGGAAACCCAGATGAGCAACCAGCAATCCGATTCGGTGATCAAAAAAGAATTGCCGGAGCTTGCAGCGATCGATCCGAACAATTTCGACGCCGAATATTTCAAGCCGGTGAACGTGGTTTTTGTGCTCGATGTTTCCAGCTCGATGAAGCTGGGCGAGAAAATGGACCTCATGAAGTATTCGCTCAACCAGCTGGTAGGCTCGCTGCGACCGGAAGACCATATGGCACTGGTGACTTATTCCGACGATGCCAATGTGCTGCTGGAACCGACTTCCTGCGATCAGAAAGACAAAGTGAAAGCGCAGGTTGCGCAATTGAAGCCACAAGGCTTGACCGCCGGTGGAGCGGGAATCAAGCTGGGCTACAAGCAGGCCTTGAAACAATTGTCGCCGGACAAGACGAACATGGTCATTATCATCACCGATGGTGCGTTCAACCGCGATTCGGACGATTACCAGAAAGTGGTGAAGAAGTATGCCAAACAGGGAATCATTTTCTCCGTTGTCGGCATTCAGGACAGCGAGCGCGACGAAAAAAAGATGCAGGAAGCGGCAACATTCGGTGGCGGGCGTTACGTGCCGATCGATAAGCTTTCGGATGCGCAATTCAATCTGCTTCAGGAAATCCGTATTGCTTCATTTCGCCGGGTGAGTCAATAAAATCGCCCGTTTATTCAAACGTTCCATTTTCCCTTTTTCAAACGATTTGATTTTTGTAGCTTTCATTAACGGATTGTCCCGAAAAACAACCGCTTATGAAACAGCTAATCCTTCTGCTAAGTCTCTGTTTGCCTGTTTTTGCCTTAGCGCAAACCAAAACGGTCGAAATGGGCGAGATCGATCGTTCTACGGTCCGCTATGCCGATATTAAGATCCGAAACTATGGCGAACAAACCGTTCACCTGGTGCGCATCGAGCACAGTCCCGAGCTGGTGTATCGCGTCAGTCAGCGTTATACGAAACCCGATAGCTCGTTTACCATTCGCGTGCAGGTCAATCCTGACACCACCGGATCTTTCGATCACGTATTGCGCATTTACCTGAGTGATAATCAGCTTCCGTTTGAGATCCGCATTGTGGGTGAAGTCACCGAGATGCCAGATTACACCGACGTGCTGCAGCAGCGCTGCCCGGAATTTGTGCAGGAAACCACCCACAGCCGCGATACAGAAACGGAATTTACCTTAACAGCTGTGGATGCTGCCACCGGAGCTGTCCTCACACGGAGTACCGTTACGCTCATCCGCGATGGAATGGCCGCTGAATCATGGATCACAGGAGGAACAGGATCGCTGCGGAAACAATTGCCCCAGGGCTTTTTCTACTTTGTGGTGTCGCACTCGGGTTACGAAACGACTGAAACCGGGATTTACGTCACACCGGATATCGATACCGTTTACATTCCGCTGAAAAAATACATCTACGAACGACCGAAAGAAGAACAGCCTGATCCAGAGCCGCTACTGGCCGATGAGCCCGAACGGATTCCTGACAAAGACGTTGAAAAAGTACTGCTGGAGCAGATCCGGACCGATACGGCGCAGGCAGAATATGCGTTTTCCGACACCAGCGTTTACCGTCCGGTGAATATCGTTTTTGTGCTTGATATGTCCAGTTCCATGAAAATGGGCGAGAAGATGGACCTGCTGAAATTCTCGCTACAGCAGCTGGTGGATGAGCTGCGGCCATCCGACCAGATCACGTTTGTGACCTATTCCGAAAATGCACGGGTTTACCTTTCACCTACGTATTGCATCGACAAACAACCGATTCGTCAAAAGATCACCGATCTGAAAGCGGAAGGCCGGGCTTCGAGTACGCGCGGGATCAAACTGGGCTATAAAGAGCTGAAGCGTCGTGCCGAGCCTGGATCTGCCAACCTGGTCATCGTGATTACCGACGGCGCTTTTAACCGTTATTCCAACGATTACCAGAAAGTGGTGCAGCAACATGCCGGCCATGTGGTCTTTTCCGTTGTAGGCATCCAGTGTTCTTCCGTCGATGAAAAGCACCTGAAAGCCGCGGCTGAATTCGGAAACGGCCGTTACATCCCGATCAACAAGCTCGCCGACGCCCAGCAGCGCCTTCTGGAAGAAATCCGGAAGGTGACCTTCAGACAATCTTAATTTCCCCCCTTTGGAGCTTGCCTCGCCGGCAGGCAGGGAGTATTAAGGAGTGTGGCCTATCCAATTTAGGTTGCCACCTCCATCATTCCCTTACGCCACGGAGAGGCATCAAACATCCAACATCAAAAAAATCATTCCCAATTCTTTCCTGATTTCCATCTGAACTTTGTCAAAAATAAATGTTCAACTAAAAAACAGAAATCATGAAAACAATGCATGTAATGCTGGTGATGCTGGGACTTTCAACCGTTTCCTGTGCGCAGGATATTCCACAGAACGAAGTACCATCTGTTGTCATCAACGCTTTCCAAACCAAATTCCCGGATGCAATGGATGTCGAGTGGGAGAAAAAAGGCGACATCTTCAATGTGGAATTTGATCTCGGAAAAGTCGACCACGAAGCCTGGATGGATGCAACCGGAAAGATCATCAAACACGAAACGGATATCAAAGAAAGTGAGCTGCCGGCTTCGGTGAAAGCAACCATTGCGAAAGATTTCAAGGATTCCCGCATCGATGATGTGGATAAGATCGAAAAAGACGGAAAAGTGTATTACAACGTGGAACTGGATGGCAAAACCGGTGATCGCATCATCCTCTTCGATGCAGCCGGTAAACAGGTCAGCGATCCGTCATTCCTGTATTGATCTAAACACCGTTGACCCAGAGCCCCGTCCCGCCAATAGACGGGGCTTTTTGTCATGTTTCCTGTCAGCCTGTCGCACTTTTATTCATGGCCTGTTTCTTGACATGCCAGCAATGAAAATGACGCATTATGGCAAAAGAAAAAGAGCAAAACGAGCATATTGACCCGAAAACAGAACCGATTGCAGAGGAAACAACCGATCAGCAGGCAGATGCAGCCGTGTCGAATACTGACAATTCGTCAGAAAAACCGGGTGCAGAAGACCAGCTTGCTGTGTTGAATGACAAATACCTTCGTTTGTACTCTGAATTCGACAATTACCGCAAGCGTACCAACAAGGAAAAAATCGATCTGATTGCAACGGCAAGCGCTGCTGTGCTGAAAGACCTGGTGGGCGTTCTCGACGATTTCGATCGTGCTGTGGCCAACAACGAGCAGGTAACTGATCCGGAAGTATTGAAATCCGGCTTTAACCTCATCCATACCAAGCTGAAATCCCTGCTCGAAGCAAAAGGATTGAAGCCGATGCAGTCCAAAGGCGAAGTATTCGATCCTGAGTTGCACGAAGCAATTGCCAATATTCCGGCTCCGAGCGACGATCTCAAAGGAAAAGTGATCGACGACGTAGAGCGTGGTTACTACCTCAACGATAAAGTAATCCGTTACGCGAAAGTTGTTGTCGGCCAATAAGATCACCTGATGGAAAAAAGAGATTATTACGAGATTCTGGGCATTGCGAAAAATGCGACTGAAGGTGAGATCAAGAAAGCTTACCGGAAAATGGCGTTGAAATACCACCCGGATAAAAATCCGGGCGATAAAGCAGCCGAAGAACAGTTCAAGGAAGCGGCCGAAGCCTACGAAGTGCTTTCCGATGCGAACAAGCGCGCACGCTACGATCAGTACGGTCATGCCGGATTGGGCGGAGCAGGCGGTTTCGGAGGCGGCATGAACATGGAAGACATCTTCTCCCAGTTCGGCGATATCTTCGGAAGCGCATTCGGAGGCGGTGGAAGCTTCGGCGGCAGTCGTGGCGGACAACGCGTGGTGCGCGGTACCAACCTGCGGGTGAAAATGAAGCTCACGCTGGAGGAAATCGCCGAAGGCGTTCGTAAAAAGATCAAAGTCAGCAAGCTCGTCAACGCAGAAGGCGTAACGTATAAAAACTGTTCGACCTGTAACGGAACGGGGCGCATCACACGTGTGGCGCAAACCTTCCTTGGGGCGATGCAGACACAAACGGCTTGTCACGTGTGCCAGGGAGCCGGTAAAATGATCGATTCCAAGCCGGCCGACACCGATGCACAAGGATTGAAGCGCCAGGAAGAAGTGATCGAGATCGATATTCCTGCTGGTGTGGAAGAAGGCATGCAGCTCAGCGTAACCGGGAAAGGAAACGCCGGGCCGTTCAATGGCATCCCGGGCGATTTGATCGTCGTGATCGAAGAACACGAGCATGAAGAATTGCGTCGCGATGGCGATCACCTGCATTACGAAGCCTACATCAGCTTTATCGATGCCGTTCTGGGCGAATCACTCGACGTTCCGACCATTGGCGGCAAAGCCAAGATCAAGATCGAACCGGGAACGCAAAGCGGCAAAATCGTTCGTCTGAAAGGCAAAGGCTTACCGCATTTGCAAGGTTATGGACACGGCGACCTGTTCGTACACATCAATATCTGGACACCGAAGAAAGTATCGAAAGAAGAACGCGAGATTCTGGAAAAGCTCCGCAGCAGCGAACATTTTGTTCCTGCACCCGAAAAAGGGGAGAAGGGCTTCTTCAAACGTGTGAAAGATATGTTCCACGGATAAAAAAGTTTACTTGTTTAGAAGGGCTGCGCTGAGATTCACGCAGCCTTTTTTGTTAGTTTTAGTTTATGAAAGTGTTCTTCTTCCGGCAGCATTCCGGCAAACAGCAATGGTGGACGTACCTCACGACCCTTTTCCTGGTTATTTCAGGCATTATCGGCTTTGGGAATATCCCGCTTATGATTGCGATGAGCTCGAAAGGCTTTAGCATCGAAGAGATGAACGTTCTGACAATTGCGCAGTACGAAGCAGCTTTGGGGAAAAACCTGTTTTTCACCATCAATCTGTTTCCGTTCATGATCGGCTTCGCGATGCTGCTCATAGCTTTCAGGTTTGTCCACCATCGACCGATTAAATCCTATTTCACCACCCGAAAAGTCTTCGATCTGAAACGCTTCCTGACCGGATTTTTCCTGACGGCATTGGTCATGGGGATTTTGTTCGCCATCAGCTATTTTCAGAACAGCGAAACCCTGCTCTGGAACTTCCAGCCCGAATCCTTTTTTACGCTCTTGCTGATCTGCCTGTTCATCGTTCCGCTGCAAACCGGCTTCGAAGAATTGCTGTTCCGCGGCTACCTGCTGCAATTGTTCGGTCGGGCGACATCCCGTGGGGTTGCGGTGATCGTTATCAACGGCTTGCTGTTCGGTCTGTTGCATGGCATGAACCCGGAAGTCACGCAGCTGGGCTGGTTCGCATTGGTGTATTACGTCGTTTCCGGCATTTTCGCAGCACTCATCACCCTTATGGACGACGGTATCGAGCTTTCCTGGGGCTTCCATACGGCGAACAACTTCGTAGGCATGCTCCTGGTCACCAACAAATGGCAGGTTTTCCACACCGATGCGTTGTTTCTCGATACCTCCAAACCTTCCATTGGCTGGGATATGCCCATTGTACTCTTCGTCGCTTATCCCTTATTGATCCTGGCCTTCGCGAAAGTTTACAAGTGGACGGGGTGGAGACAGCGTTTGTTAGGTTGACGAGTTACTGAGTTTTCCAGTTGGCGAGTTGCAGTATTATTGAAAGATAAAACCCAATTCTTCAACCCCGAAACCCGCCACTAATAACTCGTAACTCATAACTCATCAACCCAACAACTCATAACTCAAAAACTCTCCAACTCATCAACTCGTAACTCCAACTTTCTGCTAACTTTATCCAAAATCTTAACAAATGCTCGAAGTACAACAGCTCACCAAACGCTATCAGCGCAAGGCAGCCCTGGACAACGTATCCTTATCGTTACGTTCCGGTGAGATCTTCGGGTTGCTCGGACCAAACGGCGCCGGAAAAACAACCCTGATCCGCGTCATCAACCGGATTGTGGAACCGGATTCCGGGCACGTCCGTTTCAAAGGCGATCTGTTACAGCAAAAACACCTGCTCAACATCGGCTATTTGCCGGAAGAGCGCGGATTGTACCGCAACATGACCGTAGAAGCACACGCGTTATTCCTGGGAATGCTGCGCGGCATGACCAAAAGCGATGCGAAACAGGCGTTGCACTACTGGCTGGAGCGTTTTGGCATCCAGGACTGGCGAAAAAAACGCATCGATGAGCTTTCCAAGGGAATGGCGCAGAAAGTACAGTTCATTTGCGCGGTGCTGCACGAGCCGGAATTGCTCATCCTCGACGAGCCGTTTTCCGGTTTCGACCCGGTGAATGTGGAGCTCATCAAGCAGGAGCTGATCGAAATGAAAGCCAAAGGCAAAACGATCCTCATTTCAACCCACAACATGAAAAGCGTGGAAGAGATCTGCGACCGCGTTGCGCTCATCCATCAGTCGAAAAAGATCATGGAAGGCAGCGTAACGGCTTTGCAGGAATCGGCGAAAACCGGTGAATATGCGGTGAAATTCCGTGGTTCCATGATTGCCTTCGTGAACGCCTTGTGGACAGGATTTGAGCTCATCGACAAAGAAATATTAGGCGACGACCGTTTCGTGGCCCGCGTTAAAATGCGCGGCGATAACCAATTCGAAGACCTGCTGCGCGCATTGATCGGACAGGTGAAAATCGAAGCCGCATGGGAAGTCCTGCCATCGATGCAGGAATTGTTCATCGATGCGGTTTCCGACAAACAACAAACAGGAACTGAAGCATGAGAAACAGCTGGATCATAGCACGAAGAGAATTGTGGGAGCGTATCGGAAGCCGCTCGTTCCTGATCATGGCGCTGATCGGTCCGCTGCTGGTGTTGTCGATGACCTACCTGCTGTTTGTACTGGGTGGTAACGATCAACAGCAATGGAAAGTACTGATCGCCGATCCGAAGGAGATCATGGAGAATAAGATCATGGCCCACAAGGACCAGTCGGTTACGTATTCCTTCATCGCTACATACGTGGAGATCGAAGAATTTGCCAACGATCCGAAGTACCGTTCATTCGATGCCCTGGTGGAAGTCAACGAAAAAGTCCTGACCAACAAAGTCGGGTTCGTTTTCTACCGAGAAAAACCGTCGATGAATATGTCGATCAGCTTGCGTTACCACGTCGAGCGGCGACTGGAAGAGATTTTGGCCGAGGAATTCACGGACCTGTCGCAGGCTGATTTCCGCAAGATCAAGCAGCCATTGACGCTCAACTTCCGTAATGTGTACGATCCGAACGACAGTGCCAGCGACCTCGGCGGCTGGGTGGGGTTGTTTTTCGGAACGGTTATTTTCATTTTCATCTTCCTGTTCGGGATGACCATCCTGCGTTCCGTTTCCCGCGAGAAAAGCAATCGCATCGTGGAGCTGCTCGTGTCGACCGTTCATCCGCGGACTCTCATGTTAGGAAAAATCATCGGGGTTGGACTAAGCGCCTTTTTACAGTTTCTGCTTTGGCTCACGGTCATTTCCATTGGTTTGTACTTCATGCGTGAAACGATCTTCATCGATCTGTACGACGCCGCCAATGTGAATTCCGCCAATGCTGCTTCGCAGGATTACAACGAATTCGTAGAGCTGGTCTTCTCACGCATCCAGTATTCCAACATGCTGCTGTATTTCTTCCTGTTCTTTACGATCGGCTACCTGTTTTATGGCGCTTTCTTCGCTGCACTGGGTGCCGTTACCGGTTCCGAATCCGACGGTCAGCAATTCCTGCTGCCTTTGATCGCATTGCTGCTGTTTGCGTTGTATGCCGGCTATTATGCTTTGAACAATCCCGACAGCTCGCTCACGACATTCTACCACTATTTTCCGTTCACAGCGCCCGTTGTGGTGATGGTGAAGCTCGCACTCGGTTATCCCGACGGGCAAGGCTATACCCTTTATGTTTCCCTCATTATTTTGCTGTTAAGCGCATTTATTGTTCTGGCCATCGCCGGAAGATTGTACAAAAACGGATTGCTGCAGTTTGGACATTCCGTTCGTTTACGACAGATCATTCTATGGCTTAAAAAGAAGTAAGCATGCGTGTTGCGGTTATTGACCTGGGGACAAATACCTTCAATGTGCTCGTTGCAGATGTACACGAGAACGGTTTTGATGTCATTCACAATGCCAAAGAAGGCGTGGCGCTCGGTATGGGCGGCATCAACCAGGGATTTATCGCCCCGGAAGCCTTGAAACGCGCCTTGAAAGCATTCGAAACGTTTATGAACATTTGCGTCAAATACCAGGCGTTCAGCGTGCGGGCTATCGGTACTTCGGCTTTGCGCGATGCCAGCAACGGACAGGAATTAGTCGATAAAATAAAGCGTTTGTACGGTGTACACGTCGAAGTCATTGACGGCTTGCGCGAAGCACAACTCATCTACGACGGCGTTCGCTGGCTCTACGATTTTTCCGAGCCTTCCCTGATCATGGATATCGGCGGTGGCAGCACGGAATTCATTCGCGGACATGGTGAAATGCCGTTGCAATCGTGCAGTCTCAATATCGGCGTTTCGCGTGCTGTTCAGCTCTTCGATCTTTCCGATCCGTATACCGAAGCCGATCAGCAGCTGGTTACCAATTGGTTCGAAGAAAATGCCCGCCCGCTGGATGCATTCGATGCCTGCACGACACTCGTAGGTGCTTCGGGAAGCTTCGAGACGTTCTACGAAATGATCCACAAAAAGCGCTTCCCAAAAACCACGCATACCATCCGACTGAAACGCCCGGAGCTCGATCACATCCTCGACTGGCTCATTCAATCGCGTTTCGAAGAGCGGGAAAGTCATCCGTACATCATTCCGATCCGCCGGAAAATGGCACCCATCGCTGCACTCAAAACCAAATGGATCCTCGATAAATTCAACATCAGCGAGATCGTCGTTTCGCCATTCGCACTGAAAGAAGGTGTTCTGAAAGAAGAAAACCAGAAGTGGGATAAGATAAACTAGTTACTAGTTGGAAGTTGCTAGTTGGAAGTTGGTGTTTCAACTTCCTCCTTCGGAGGGGATAAAGGGAGGACGGCACAAATCTGCGCATACGGATTGTGCATTATGCATTCTGAATTATGCATTATAACTATCTTTCCGAAAAAAAATCCATGGCGAAAATCCTGATCATTGACGACGAGCGTGCAATCCGCCGCGCATTGCGTGAAATCCTTGAGTTTGAGAACTTCCATGTTGAGGAGGCTGAAAACGGCATGGAAGGATTGGAAAAAGCCAAAAACGGCTTGTTCGATATGATCTTCTGCGATATCAAAATGCCGCAGATGGATGGCATGGAAGTACTCGACGAGCTCAATAAAGCCAAGGTTGATACACCTGTGATCATGATCTCCGGTCACGGAAACATCGAAACGGCGGTGGAAGCGATCAAAAAAGGCGCTTTCGATTTCATTGAAAAACCGCTCGACCTGAACCGCATCCTCGTTACGATCCGCAATGCCAAAGACCGGGTAGTGCTGGTAGAAGAGACCAAAGCGCTGAAAACAACGGTGCGTCGCTTCAAAGGCTCGTCCATCATCGGTGAAACAGATGGCATTATCAAGATCAAGGAAATGATCGAGAAAGTGGCACCGTCGGATGCCCGTGTATTGATCACCGGCGGAAACGGAACCGGAAAAGAGCTGGTGGCGCGTTCCCTGCACGATTTCAGCAACCGCAAGAAAATGCCGTTTATCGAAGTGAATTGTGCAGCCATTCCGGGCGAGCTGATCGAAAGCGAATTGTTCGGCCACGAAAAAGGCGCATTTACTTCCGCCGTAAAAGACAAAAAAGGAAAATTCGAGCTGGCTACCGGCGGAACCTTATTCCTCGACGAGATCGGCGATATGAGTGCTTCAGCCCAGGCGAAAGTGCTGCGTGCCTTGCAGGAAAATGTGATCCAGCGTGTAGGCGGCGAACGCGATATCAAAGTCGATACGCGTGTGATAGCTGCGACCAACAAAGATTTGCGCAAAGAGATCGAAGCCGGTCGTTTCCGCGAAGACTTGTACCACCGTCTGGCCGTGATCCTGATTCACGTTCCGGCATTGAACGATCGCCGCGACGATATTCCGTTGCTTTCAGAGCATTTCCTGACCATGGTCTGTGCCGAGCACGGTATTCCGAGAAAGAACTTTACAGACGACGCCCTCGACGCCCTCAAAAACACTGATTGGAGCGGAAACATCCGTGAGCTGCGCAACATCGTGGAGCGTTTGGTGATCCTCTGCGGACAAACCATTACCGGCGAAGACGTGAAGCTGTTTGCGAATCCGAAAGCGAACGCTTAAGAGGGATGTTTGATTTTGGACCTTGCCTGCGGCAGGCAGGTGCTGAATGCTTGATGATGGTATTCAATAAAGGCGCATCTATTTCGTTAGTTGTGTAGAACTCAATCATCGAAGATGAAACGACCCGTAACAAAACCGATATGATGAAGCGCACGTATTGGATAGCTGTATTTTTCCCATTTGTATTGACAAATAGTTGTACGCAGGAACTGAGTATACAGAATTCGGTGGCTACAGAACTTCCTTCGAAACGGCAGATGTTCCCTAAAATTGCAGCTGAAACGGATCTTCAAAAACTCACGGATCAGATTGCTGAAAAGAATTGTGTCTATGAACGTGCTGTTGGGGAGGCAGGGGCTTATACGGAAGTTTATGCTTGCTACGAGCGTCTGTGCATCATTGCATCCGACAAAGAGCTGGTACAATTGATTGATCATGCTTCACCAGCTGTTCGGGTGTATGCGCTTCGAGCATTAAAGGAACGTCAATCAGAATCTTATGAAGCGGCCCGACTTAAGCTGGCAACAGACGAATCCAAAACCGACTGGTTCTCTGGCTGTATGCGTTCCACTCAAACCGTTTCCTTCTTCGTCAAAACGGATTAGCATTTGCAAACATGAATCGACAACTTATGCATCTTGTGCGGACAAGCATTCCCCTATTGATGTGGATTGTTATTTTTTAGTAAACGCAAAAATCAACGAAGCCGAAGAAGTAAAAGCCATGCTTATGTAAAGATAAATGGGTGGTCCGTTAAGTTCAAGATACGTATCACTAACTCCTGGCCCCATCGGCATTTCTGTGATACTAACGGACACGATAGTTATTCCGGCAACAACCACGACCATAATAAGTGTCAGCACTATGCGCGCCAGTTGATTTTTCAGCAGTCCGAATAAGCAGTAGATGAATGCGCCTGCTAAATAAACCCATGAGCCAAAGAAGTTTAGGCCGGTAAATTCTTCTGTGATTCCGAGTGAATCCTGTTCCAGACTTAATTCGCGTGAAACGGTGTAAGCAAAAACGTGCTGCAAATGAAAAATGAAGCTGATTACACCCAGGATTAATAAGAAAAAAGCGATTTGGTGGATACGTTTCATAGCTTGAAGTTAATTAAACATCATAAAAAATCCCGTTCCGATAACTATCAGAACGGGATTCGTTTTTTATAACAAGGTATTATTTATCATCTAACGGACCGTCATGGCCTTCGTCGAGACCCGCGGCTGTATTGATCGCATCGTGGCCTTTCAATGATTGCTCGAATTCATATTCATTGAGCTTACTGTTGCGCTTGCTGTAAGCGAAGTAAACGATCACGCCCAATGCAGACCAGCACAGGAAGGCGATCCAGGTTTCCACTCTTACAAAGAACATCAGACCTACGTTGAAAGCCGCTCCGAGAATGGAAACGACAGGCAGGAACGGCGTTCTGAACGGACGCTCCAGGTGTGGCTGCTTGACGCGCAGTACGAGCACAGCAATCGCAATCATCGCAAAAGCCAGGAGCGTACCCATGGAACACATTTCGGATACCTTATCGATTGGTGTTACGGAAGCTACAATCGAAATGATCAGACCTACGATAAGGGTGCTTCTGTAAGGCGTTTTGAATTTTGCATGGACTACACCGAAAATCTTGAATGGCAACAAGCCATCTTTTGCCATACCGAGGAAGATACGTGTCTGTCCGAGCATCATTACGAGCATTACGGAGGTCAGACCGGCTACAGCGGCGATCGTAATAAGTGTGGTCGCCCATGGCATTCCGATTCCTTCAAAGGCTGAAGCTACAGGTGCTTTGATGTCGAGCTGATCGTAAGGAACCATTCCGGTCAATACCAATGAAACGGCTATATACAGCAGCGTACAGATGATCAGAGAGGCAATAATGGCAAAAGGAACGTCTTTTTTCGGATTGATCGCTTCGCCCGATTGTGTGGAAACGGCATCGAAACCGATATAAGCAAAGAATACGATACTGGCTGCGGTCAATACACCACCAAAGCCCCATCCGTAGTGCGAAGTACCTGTGGCATCCACCACTTTATCCGGAACAAACGGTGTCCAGTTGTCTGTATCGATGAAGAAGAAACCTACAAAGATCACGAACAGTACCACGGCAACTTTCAGGATAACGATCAGGTTGTTGGTCTTCGCCGCTTCTTTGATCCCTTTCACCAGGATGGCCGTTACCACCCAGGTAATAATGAACGCCGGCAGGTTAAAAGCAAAAGACGGGGCGGCCATCCCTGCATCTGCCGCTTTTTGTGCGGCGGTGACGGGGTCGTTCATGATCCATAAGGGGGGATGTATGCCGCATTGATGCAGTAGCTTTTCAAAATAACCGCTCCACGCTACGGCCACCGTCGTGGCACCCATCATGTATTCCAGAATCAGGTTCCACCCGATAATCCAGGCGAAAATCTCACCCATCGTACCGTAAGAATAAGCGTAAGCCGATCCTTCAACCGGTAATACAGAAGAAAATTCCGCATAGCACAGGGAAGCAAACAAGCAGCCGATTCCTGCGATCACAAATGCGAGGGCCAGAGCCGGACCTGCGTGATTGTGCGCCGCAATACCTGTCAGAGTGAAAATACCGCCGCCGATAATCGCACCGATACCCAATGAGGTCAATCCCCAACGGCTCAATACGCGTTTCAGCTCACTTTTCTTCATGTCAGCCTCAAAGAGGTGAATGGGTTTTTTACGCCATGGACTTCCTGCCATTTCTTCGATTTTTTAGTTCAGGGTGCTAAAGATAGGAATTTTGTTGAATCTTAAGATTTGTTAAATCACCACAAAGGAGCAAAGATCAATGAATCACCATACTGCATAAGGCAGCAAAGGCGTTTTTATGAGTTCTTTTACCTGAAGTATAATCTGATGAATTGCTGGTTATCTCTACCGGATACACCTGACGAATGGAAAAATAACAGTTCTACCGAGATTGTCTTTGCTTCCTTAACAAACACCTCAACAGAAGAAGTCTTTGCTTCTTTGTGGTGACTGTAATGATAAAAAACCCTAATCCTTGTTAAAACCCCCACTATCTTGCTATTTTAGCGACTAAAAGTCGTCAGCCTCATGTGGATACTCCGGTTTAACCAATTTCTCAAGAATTTCTTCCGTTTGATGGCGATCATTTTTATCGTTATCGGACATTATTGGAGAAACTGGCTGACGACCGGTCCACTTCGTAAAATCGTTGATCCGAGAGGGCGAAAACGCATGTCGCGGGCCGAACGTCTGCGTCACCTGATCGAAGATTTAGGACCAACGTTCATTAAGTTCGGGCAGATCCTGGCCGACCGTCCCGACCTGATTTCCGAAAGCCTGCGTATCGAGCTGAAAAAACTGCAATCATCGGCACGACCGTTTGACGACGATCTCGCGCTCGGACTGATCGAAGCCGAGCTGGGTGACAGTGTTGCCAATATCCTCGACGAATTTGACACCAAGCACATTGCTTCGGCTTCTATTGCACAGGTCTACCGCGCCACGCTCCGGACCGGTGAGCAGGTGGTGATCAAAATCCAGCGCCCAGGCATCAAGGACAAGATCAAGCTCGATCTGATCCTGATCCAGCTTTTCGCCAGGAAGATCCAGCGTCATTATCCTGAGCTGAACAGCTTTAACATCGTCAACTTCATCACCGATTTCAGTGAGATCATTCTCAAAGAGCTCGATTTCACGAACGAAATGTCGAACATGCTGCGGTTCACGCATATGTTCAAAGACGATGAGCGCTGCTACATCCCGAAAGTCTACAACCGTTACTGCACACCTAAGCTGCTGGTGATGGAATACATCGATGGTGAAAAGCCCGATCACGTTAAGGAGCTGGATGCCAAAGGCTATTCGCGCGAACAGATTGCTGAGAACGGCGTCAATATCGTGCTCACGATGATCCTCAAACACGGTTTCTTCCATGCCGATCCGCATCCCGGAAACCTGTTCATTCGGGGCGACAACCAGATCGTACTCATCGACCACGGAATGTGTGCTTCCCTGAAGCCGCGCCAGATCGACGGTCTGATCAACTTCCTCCTCGGTTTTGCCGAAAAGAACTCGCACAAGATCGCGAAAGCGGTTCTGGCGCTTACAGAAGTCCAGCACCTGCGGGATATGGAAAACCTCGAGTTCAATATCGACGAGATTATCCAGAAATACAGTTACCTGAAATACGACCAGGTGGATATTTCCGGGTTGTTCAACGATACGTTCCGTTTGCTGATCCGCTACGAGATCAAGATTCCGTCGAACCTGTATATGCTCCTCAAAACCCTCATCACGATCCAGAATCTGGCCGAGTCCATGGGCGCGAAGCTGTCGATCGTAGAAATGATCCGCCCGTATGCGAAGGAAAAGATCATGGAGCGCTTCAGCTGGGACAATATCAAATCGAAAGTTATCAATTCGGCGGAAGATTATCTGTACCTCATCAGTACGCTGCCGAAAGACATTCGCGAGATCGTTAGCGGTTTCAAAAACGACGGTTTGCGCCACAAAATCTCCTTCGGTGGCAGTACCGACAGCAACAACGCCATTGTGAAGAGCCACATTTACCGTTTCGGAACGGTGTTGCTGGTGGGTGTTATGCTGATCTGTTCGACCCTGTTAATGATGCACGGCAAGCCTGATTCTTTCGAGAAATTCTTCTTCTACACATCCATTTCGTTGTGCGTCTGGGTGCTGCTCCGCATGGTGATCCGCTCGATTGTGGATGAAGGCGGCGGCAGATGATGTTGGATGTTGAATTTTTGATGATGGATTAAACGATTCATCAAAAATCAAGCATCAATAATCCAACATCGTTTTAAAACCATTTCGTTTTCCAGATCTTCGGGCGAAGCGTAAAATGCTCTTTTGTTTGCTGCGGGCGCTGCCAGACCAGGCCCATGCGGCCCAGGTCGACGGTGACGTGAAAGCGTTTGTCTGAAACGATCTGTTCCCAGGCTTGCCACATATCGTCGCTCCAGCGGATATCATCCAAAATAAACAGCGTCTCGTCGTGCGATTGCTTCAGCAACGATTCCAGGTAATGGATGGTGGCTTTCCCGTCGTGGTGCCCGTCGATAAAGATCATATCGTAGCGCATAGAGGGAGGAAGCTGTAAGAATTCATCAAACGGTGCGCAGATGGTGGTAATGCCGTCGAGGTTCCAGTGATCGAACGATTGTGCAGCCCGTCGCTGCGTTTCCGAACAGCCTTCGACCGTAATAACGTGGGCCAGCGGATGTCCTTTTTTCATGTGAACGGTTCCTATGCCAATGGAGGTCCCCAGCTCGAGGATGGTTCCCGGATGGTAAAACCGTGCCAGGCGATAGAGCACGTCGCCATAGATGCCACGACTGGAACTGGATTTCAGCAACTTGCTCACAGAACGCTGTTGTGTGAGCTTCTTAGAGCCGGCCCCGAGATCGGTAATCGTGAAAGGGTTGCGATTGCGGTGAAGCTGCCGGAACCATTTTTTTCGTTCGTTGTTAAAATTTTTGTCAACCTTTGCCGTTAGACAGGTGTCGGCCAATTGGAAAACAAAGGGTGAATGTACACCATGCCGACCTTTGGAACGAACAAAATAGGAGCGGTATGAACGACCGTTTTGCATAGTACAAAGAAACAAAAACGCTACGAACGAATGCAGTCCATTCCAAACACTACGATTGAAGAACAATATTTCCGTATTACCCATGCTCAGCCGGAAGTACACCTGAATGCGCCCTGCAAGCTCGGAGAAGGTATTGTTGCCTTGCCGCAGGAAGAAGCAGCCCGTTTGCGCGAATTGTTCCTTCACAGTCCGCAATCCAAGGCATTTTTCATTCCTGCTTCGGGTTCGGGATCGCGTATGTTCGAATTCCTTTTCAATTTTATCGATAACCCAACGGAAGAAAACCGCGGACAGGTCGAGCGTTTCCTCAACCACGTGGAAGATTTTGCCTTCTTTCACCAGTTTCCGATCGAAGTGCAGCGCCAATTGACCGGCCGCACCATGGACATCGATGCATTTGTGGCGTATATCCTGAACGACAACGGCATGGGACTGGCGCATTTGCCGAAAGGTCTGATCGCTTTTCACAAGCACGGACCTTTTCTCCTGAATCCGTTCCATGAACATATTCTGCAAGGCCTGGCGGTTTGCAACAACGAATGCAGCTTCCATTTCACGATTCGTAATACGTTTCGCTCGCTGATCGAAAAGCGTCTGGAACATATGGAAGGTATGACGGGCAAAAAGCTCGATATCGCATTCAGTGTTCAAAACCCGGAAACCGATGCGTATTCCTTTACCGCTGATGGCGAAGTAGCGCTTTGCGAAAACGGGGAGCCGCTGAAACGACCTGCCGGGCACGGCGCTCTGCTCGAAAACCTGAACAGCGTCGATGCGGACATGATTTTCATCAAGAACATCGACAATGTGCAGCACCTCAACCATGCGGGCGAAGCCATTGAAACACAGCAATTGCTAGGCGGTTTGCTGCTGAAAGTGCAGCAGGACATCGAACAAGTCTTGCAACAGCCTTCGTTCCAGCAGATCAAAGAGCTGAACAATCAGTACCAGCTGTTTCACGAAGAAGAATTGCAGAAACCGCTCGACGACCTGATCGCTTTGCTGAAGCGTCCGATGCGTGTGTGCGGAATGGTGCGCAATGAAGGACAGCCGGGTGGAGGACCGTTTTGGATCCATGAAAACAATGGTATTTCTAAGCAGATCATCGAAAAAGCACAGATCAGCATGAGCGCCGATCAATACCGTTTGATGATCCAGTCGACGCACTTTAATCCGGTAATGATGGTTTGCTCCGGCAAGCTGCTCTCGGGCGAAAAAGTAGACTTCCTGCAATACCGAGACAATGAAAAATACTTCATCGTGAATAAGAATTACCGCGGGAAAGAAATCCGTTTTACGGAGCTTCCTGGCTTATGGAACGGCAGCATGGCTTACTGGAACAGCGTGTTTGTGGAAATCCCAAGCACGACCTTCAGCCCGGTGAAAACCGTGCTCGACCTGCTCGAAGCAGCACACCAGAAGTGATGTTGGATTATTGATGCTTGATTTTTGATTGTTGATGATCAGGTTTTTTCTGTTGTTGTTCCTTACAATCAATTGTTTCCGTTCGGAAGCACAAGGATTGATGGAATTCTCCGGGAAGGAATGGACATTTGGCTTCCTGATGATTCCCGGTGAAGAGAAAACCATTACAACCAACTATCATGCAACATCGTTTGAGATCAGGCCGGATAGTACCTTTGCAATGGGAATGAGCGAAGCCGCAGAATCGGGTGTGATTCATGCAGATTCTACCCTGACAATCCAATTATACGATTATAACTCAGACGCTGAAAACAGCCGATGGGCGGAAAGCTTCCGGATCTGGCATTGTTCAGAAAATTACCTCATCCTGGTTCAGCAAGCCGCCAACTATAATTGGTATTATAGCTCGATGAAAGGATTCGGCGACATTTGGTTCGTTTATTGCCGAAAAGACGTTGGCCGCGTCAGCGAGGCAAAAAAAATCTACAAAAAGCTCAGAAAAGAACTTTCCTTCTGATGTTGGATGACTTGTTTAATCCATCATCAAACACCTGCCTGCCGCAGGCAAGGTCCAAAATCAAAAATCAACCAACGATTGTTTCCCTGCGTTCACCAATTTGCTGGCGCCACATCGCGTAATACAAGCCTTTCTCGTTGAGCAATTCCTCGTGTTTCCCGGTTTCGATAATGGCACCTTTTTCCAATACGAAAATGCGGTCGGCATGCATGATAGTCGACAAGCGGTGTGCGATCAGAACGGTGATGTGATCTTTCTTCTCTGTAATCGAACGAATGGTCGATGAAATCGCTTCTTCCGTAATGGAATCCAATGCCGAAGTTGCTTCGTCGAAGACCATCAGTCGCGGGTGACGCAGCAACGCACGTGCGATCGACAAACGCTGTTTTTCACCACCGCTGAGCTTCATGCCGCCTTCACCGATTACGGTTTCGATGCCGTTTTCGCTGCGGGAAAGCAAGCTCTGACAAGCCGCTTTGTTCAAGGCTTCCATGATCTCTTCATCGGTTGCATCCGGTTTTACGAACAACAGGTTTTCGCGAATCGTTCCGGCAAACAGCTGCGTATCTTGTGTTACGAAACCAAGCTGCTGCTGCAATTCGTTTTTGTCGATTTCCGTTGCGCTCAGACCGTTGTAATACAGATCGCCTTTCTGTGGCGTGTACAAGCCTACGAGCAGCTTCACAAGCGTGCTTTTCCCTGAACCGCTTGGTCCGACAAAGGCAACAGTTTCACCTTTCGCTACATGGAAGGAAATATCCGAAAGCGCATCGAAATTGGCTGTTTTGTGACGGAAATACACGTGATCGAAGCGCAGATCGTCGATGGCGTTAAGCGTGGCCGGAGTGGCAGGTCGGTCTTCAACCGGAGTTTGAATAATGCGCTGGAAATTTTCCATCGAAGCCTGCGTTTCGCGGTAGCTGATCAATACGTTGCCAATCTCCTGCAAAGGTCCGAAAATGAAGAACGAATAGAATTGCAGGATGCTGATCTGTCCAAGCGTCAATACGTCGCGGAAGAGCAGGTAATAGAGCAGGAACATGATCGACTGACGGGTGAAATTCACCAGCGTTCCCTGTACAAAGCTGATGCTTCGAATGTCTTTTACCTTTTTGAGCTCCAGTTTGAGAATCTTGCGGGTCGTATCGTTCAGGCGCGTGGTTTCCTGGTCGGTGAGTCCGAGGCTTTTGATCAGCTCCACATTTCGGAGGCTTTCCGTGGTGCTGCCGGCAAGGTCTTTGGTTTCCTTGACGATGGTCATCTGAACTTTTTTGATGCGGCGTGAAAGGTAGCTTACCGTGAGCGCCAGCAATGTTGCCGAGATCATGTAGATCAGGATGAGCCAGGCGTTGATGGTCAGTGTGTAGACCGTTACCACAACGAGCCCGATAAAGGTCATGAACAGGATGTTTACGAAGCTCATGATGAAGCGTTCGGTATCGGTGCGTACTTTTTGCAATACGTTAAGCGTTTCACCGCTTCGACGGTCTTCAAATTCCTGGAAAGGAATCTGCAAGGTGTGTTTGAGTCCGTCGGTATACAGATCGGCTCCGAGCTTCTGGATCACGAGGTTCATGCAGTAATCCTGGAACGCTTTGGCGATACGACTCACCATTGCTACGCCAATCGCAGCTCCGATGAGAGTAAGAACACCACTTACGTATGCATCCTGGTTGTAATTGTGCGGGCGTGTCAGGAAACGGTCCATAATCTGCCCGAAAATGTATGGATCGAGCAGGGAAAACACCTGGTTGACAGCGGCCAGGAAGAGTGAAAGTATAACGAGGTATTTATAGCGTTTGAGATAGGATAACAGTATTTTCATATATGGTAAGTTATAGTTCTGCCGGACGGGAATGGCGCGTTAATTTGAATGGAAGTGTTTCATCCGGACGGGACAAAAATACAAATAGTCACCATGGTATTAAATACAAATCCGAATTAAAATTTATCTGAATCATCCATTTTACATTCTCTTTTTATATTTGACGAAACACCTGCTTCATGAAACAATTGATCGGCCTGCTTTTTCTTCTGCTGGCAAACGACGTGTTGTCACAGGAAGATCCAAAAGAGCTGCGCATCGAATGCTCGGCCGGCTATTCGCCCCGCAAGCTGATTATCGGCGAAGTATTTCATCTGAATGCCGGGTTGAGCTGTTCGGCCAGGAAACCGGGATGGTTTACGAATTATGCCTATCACTTTACAAGAAACGGAGCTTTCACTAATTACAGCTACGATTTCCATACATTTTCAGTCGGTAAGTTCAGGGAGTGGAACAAGCGCCATTTTTATACGAGTCTTGGGTTGAATGTTGGTGTTTACCTGGCTTACGATGACCCGAACAGTCCTTATCGCTGGTTCAATCTGGGTATTGCTACATTTCCGAGAGCAGAGATCGGCTGGACAAACGACCGCGTAATCCTGAGCTTCGGCATTTACTTCCCGATAGGATTTGGCTATTACGACAATCCCGGAATTGAGTCGTTCAGCGGAAAAGATTATTGGTTCAAAGGACTTGGAGCACTCAGTCCGTACCTGAAAATTCAGTTCTGATTCTTTAGTGAGACGCGCGCTCCACCAGCGTGCAATCCATCATGCGGTGCTTGCGCTGTTCGGTCGGTTCGCGCAGTCGTTCGAGCAAACGCACCACGGTTTCTTTTCCGATCTGATCGGTTGGCTGCTGCAATGCCGTGATGGGCGGCGTGAAGTAAGCAAATGCTTCGCTGTCTTCGAACGAGATCAACCGCAGCTGCTCCGACAATTGAATGTCGAGTCGTTTCAGGCATGCAAGCGTTGAAAGCGCCACTTTACTGTTCAACGGTACGAGCGCATCGACACCGCTTTTCAACAGCTCGCTGATTTGCTTATCCGCTTGTTTCGCATCGTCGGAAAGGCTTACTACTTCATACGGCAACTTGCGTTCTTCGCAGGCGCTTTTCGCCCCGGCAATGCGCAGGCTAATGGTCATGACGTTTGCCGCCATCGGGTGAATGATGCCCACTTTTTTCGGTTTCCGGGTGAAACGGTCCATTAGCTTTCCGGCTTCTTTGGAGTTGTCTACACCCACGAAATCGCCGTGCTCATCGGCAATGCGGTCCATGAAAATCACCGGGATAGGCGTATCGTCGAGAATGGGCTTCAAATCCGGAACCGAATTACACGGTGCAATGATCAATGCATCTACTGAGCGCAGGATCAGATCGCGCAGCAATTTCAATTCGATCGCCGGATCATCGTTCGTGCTCACAATGAACAGGCTGTAGCCTTGTTCGTAGAGGCTTTCCTGGATCACTTTGCACAGCTCGGAGTAGAACGGATTGGAAATATCGGCGAGTACCAGCCCGATGGTTTGCGTTTTGCCTTCACGAAGGCTTTTGGCGTAGAAATTCGGTACGTAATTCAACTCTTTCGCTTTCGCCAGAATGAGCTTTTGCGTCGTTTCGCTGATGTTGAACTGCTTGCCTTTTCCGTTCAATACAAACGAAACGGTCGATTTAGAAATGTTCAGGCTTTCGGCGATGTCGGCAAGTGATGTACGTTTTGCTTTCATGCAGGCTGGTGTTTTAATTGATTAGTTTCTCTTGTCGATCCCCCAATGCATCTTATTGCGGATCGTATCCAGGAAGTTGTTTTCTTCGAATTTCACCACATTGATCATGTATTCTGCCTTTCGGATAACGACTTCTTCTCCCTGTCGCAGGCTTTTGGAAAAGCCGTCGAGGTTGATGAGGTAATTGCGTTCGCGGCCTTCAACGGAAAGTTTGACAGGCATGCGATCCGGAACCACCATCGGGCGAACGTTCAGATTGTGTGGAGCAATAGGTGTGAGGATATGTACCTGGCATCCGGGCGTAACGATCGGTCCGCCGCAGCTCAGGCTGTATGCCGTAGAGCCGGTAGGAGTAGAGACGATCAGACCATCGGCCCAATAGGAGTTCAGGTATTTTTCATCGAGATAGGCGTGAACCGTGATCATCGACGATGTGTCTTTTTTATGTACGGTGAGCTCGTTCAGCGCTACGTTTTCCGTCCCGAACAGGTTTCGTTCGGTTTCAACGCGCAGCAGTGACCGCAGCTGGTATTCAAACTCCTTGCGCGCTACCAGATCGATGGCTTCTTCGAGGTGCTTGATCCCAATGTTGGCAAGGAACCCGAGCCGACCGGTATTGATTCCCAGAATAGGCACCTGGCTGTCGCGGATGTAGGAAACCGTTTTCAGGAACGTACCGTCGCCGCCAATGCTGAACACCATATCGATGCCCGTTTGAAAATCGAGGAAGCTGGAAAAAGTATCGCCCGGAATATCGAGTCCCCACTTGCGGGTCAGTTGTTGCTTCAGCTCGGCTTCGAGTACGGGTTTCCAGCCCATTTTGACTACGAGGTCCAGGAATTGCTGGAAAACCGGGACGGTTTGTTTCGTTACTTTTCTGCCGTAGATCGCAATACGCATGGTTACATATTTAAGTAATTCATCAGTGCGTCATAGCGGAATTGCAGGTCGTCTTCATCCATGCTTCGCTGGAAGCTGGCTTTTACTGTGATGTCGTAGCGCTCAAACGAGCGAATAATGCGGCTGAGGTCCGTTTCATTGATCTTCAGTGTGATCTCGATTTTCATCGAATCAGGCGAAGACATGATGTAGGAGCTGAGGATTTTGGCGTTGTCGCTTTCCACGATCTGTGCGATCTGTGCCAGCGAGTAGTCAATGCGGTTCATTTCGAGTACAATGATTCCGCCGGTTTCTTTGATGCTGCCGGTATTGGCTACCAGGCACATGAGCTGGTGAACGCTCGTGCAGCCGAGGTATTGCTCGTTCGCGTCGAGGATGGGCAATACGGAGATGCGGTGTTCGGCCATTTTTGCCAGTACTTCGAATACGTGTGCATTTTCGCCCACATACGGTCGTGGCAGATGATCGAATAACACATCCAGCGTCTGCTCCAGGTCCTTGCGATCGAGGATCTCGGTTTCTGATATGAGTCCCACGAAATTGCCGTTTTTCAGCACCGGAAGATGGGAGACTTTGAATTCTTCCATCCATCGCAGCGCCTTCTCTCCTGAATCCGAATGGATTAACGGTGGGATCTCGTCTGTAATTACTTCTCTTGCTGTCATGTTATGTGCCAAAGTACTAAAAACCTCGCTATCTTCGTAGGACTGTCTAAAAATTGTGCCGAATGACAAAGCTCAGCGTCAACATCAATAAAATCGCAACAATCCGTAATGCCAGAGGTGGAAATACGCCCGATGTAATTGCCGTTGCGATCGATTGTGAACGATTTGGAGCTGAAGGAATTACGGTGCATCCACGACCGGACGAACGACATATCACGACACAGGACACTTACGATCTGGCGAAAGTCGTAACGACGGAATTCAACATCGAAGGCTATCCCGACCAGCGGTTCATGGACATGGTGCAGGAAATCCGCCCGGCACAGGCTACGCTTGTTCCCGATCCGCCGAATGTACTCACCAGCAACGCCGGGTGGGACACGCAGAAGCACCTCGAACAGCTGAAAGAGCTGATCGCGCAATTGAAAGCGTGGGGCGTCCGCACATCCATTTTTGTCGATACGGATTTGAACAACATCGATTATGCAGCCAAAACCGGTGTCGATCGGGTGGAGCTGTATACCGGTCCGTATGCCGAAGAATTCCACAGTGGCAAAGAGCAGGCTATAGCTCCGTATGTTGCCGCGGCCAATCGAGCTACAGAGTTGGGACTTGGTTTGAACGCCGGTCACGACTTGAACCAGGATAACTTGCGTTTTTTCCGCCAATCCATTCCCCAATTGGAAGAAGTTTCCATTGGTCACGCGCTGATCTCGGATGCTTTGTATTTAGGACTGGAGAATACGATCCAGCGGTATAAATACCTGCTTTCGTAAATAACGCGGGTAGTCCTTTTCCTTTCCCACGAATGCACAGATGACATACTGTGTGTCAATGTAGGCGAATGCCGGAACCTTGTCCCGGCTAGCGAACAACCCGTTTATATTTCAGCTGCTTTTCACGAAAGTTGATAACAAGACCGAGCTTTGAATTCGAAACGGATAAATAATTCAGAGTTTGCTGTAAGTGATTATCATTGAGTTGCGATACAGTTTTTACTTCCAGAATAATCCTATCCCAAACGACAAAATCTGCATAGAATTTATGTGGAAGAATAACGTCTTTGTAATGCACAGCATATTCTCTTTCCCGTTGAAAAGGAATTAGATGCTTTCTAAACTCATATTCTAAAGCATCTTTATAAACGATTTCCGAAAAACCCTCACCGAGATGATTGTGAATATCCATGCAGATCCCAATGATCTTGTAAGACTCCTGTTTATAGATTAAATGACTCATATACTTGAATATACAAAAAAATGCGAAGTGTAAATCACGAATGTTCGTGAATCCCGACGAGTCGGGATATTCGCTGTAATTCTACACAGCAAGTCATTCGTGTATTCGTGGGGAGCCTGTCATGGGCATCCTTCATCGAAGCTTCATTGTGAATTTCCGCTGCCCCGAAACATTATGCGAATCTTCAAAAGAAATAATCTCCCAACACTTTCGTTATTTTTGTCATGATGAAACACCTCCTTCTGATTTGCTTTACACTGCTGCTGGCCGGAACGGCTATGCTGTCATCTTCCTGTAAGAAAAAGCAATTCAGCTCGAATGGAAACCTTGCTTTTTCGGCCGACACGCTGGTTTTCGATACTGTCTTTACAACCGTCGGTTCTACCACCAAGCAATTCAAGGTTTACAACAACGACAACAAAAAGCTGCTCATCGAAGAAATAGAGCTGATGGGTGGCGCAGCGTCACCTTTCCGCATGAATTTCGACGGTTTGATGGGAACATCGTTCAGCGATATCGAAATTGAAGGAAAAGACAGCCTGTTCTGCTTTGTGGAAGTGACATTGGGCGTGAACAGCGGCAACCTGCCCATGGTTGTGGAAGATTCGATTCGTTTCCGGACCAATGGAACGGATCAATACGTAAAGCTGGCAGTCTGGGGGCAGAATGCGCATTTTCATTACAAGGATGTGAATTCAGGCACCTGGCCCAACGACCTGCCGCACGTGATCTACGGTTATGCAGCGGTAGATGAAGGTCAGACGCTCAATATTCCAGCGGGAACAGATGTCTACCTGCACAAAAACAGCTTCCTGTATGTGTACCGCGGAACGTTGAATGTAAACGGAACGCCCGGCAATGAAGTCACGTTCCAGGGCGATCGCCTCGAATCGTTCTACGATGATGTGGCCGGCCAGTATTACGGCATCTATCTCGACAGCGCCCGTCCGTCGACGATCAGCTTCGCAAAGATCAAAAATGCGATCACGGGTATTCATATCGAATCGAAAGATCCGTCGGTTACCGGAACGACATTGACACTGAAAAACACCGAGATCGGCAACTGTGCCAGCTACGGCATGTTGTTTTATGACCGTCCGAAAGTGGAAGTGGAAAACACGCTCATTCACAGCAGCGGCGTGCATGCATTGATCGTTTTGCAAGGCGCCGAATTCACCTTTACTCACTGCGACCTGCTGGGCTTCGGTGCCGGCGATGGAACGACACCTGCCGTAGGGATCAGTAATCACTTTACACAGAATGGCGTCACGACAGTCACTTCCATTCCAACCGGCGATTTCAACAACTGTCTGATTTATGGCTACCAGGCCGAACAGCTGGCTTTTGATACCATCGCCGATGTAGGAGTTACCTTGAATTTCAATTTCAGGAATTGCCGCATTGCACGCGTTCAGAATACAAATTCGGGCATATTCCAGAGCTGCTTTTTCACCGGGAATCCGTATCTGGTCAACCCGTCTGAAGACGATTATCACCGTTATGCCGCTTCGGGGAATAATATCCTGAACAACAATGGTGCTTCAGCTTATACGCTTCCGTTCGATATTACCGGGACTACGGTGCGAGGCAATCCGCCGGATATAGGGGCTTACGAGGTTCCATAAGTCATCCCAAAAGTAATAATGCAATAATGTGTTAATGCATTATTGCAATATTGCAAATCGCGATTTTCATTCTTGGAATCCTATTCAGTTAATTTCCTTTTTTGAAATATTTATACCGATCGGTATTTTTTTTTGTAGCTTTGCTTCATGCAATCCAAAGCAGAACGTACGCGCCAGTTCATCATTGAAAAAACCGCACCGGTATTCAATGCCAAAGGCTATGCAGGCACGTCGATAACAGACCTCACAACGGCAACCGGGCTCACGAAAGGAAGTATTTACGGCAATTTCGAAAACAAAGACGAAGTAGCATTGGCCGCTTTCGATCACAATTTCGGGCTGGTCGTACAGTTCATCCGCGGGAAAATGCAGGAAAAATCGACTGTTATCGAGCAGCTGTTGGTTTATCCGGAAATCTACCGGGATTTTCTCGAGCTGCCCATGCTGAAAGAAGGCTGCCCGGTTCTGAACACTTCGACAGAAGCCGACGACACACACCCGTTGTTGAAAGCCAAAGCTGCGGAAGCACTGCAGTTCTGGAAAAATGCTGTTGAACGCTTATTGCAGAAAGGCATCGAAAATGGTGAAATTGATTCCCGAACACACGTTCCACAATTTTCAGCCATCTTGATGTCGCTGATCGAAGGCGCGGTGATGCAGGCGAAAGTTACAGGAAACAGCAGGGATTTGCACTTGGCGATGGATTACCTGGAAGCGATGATCCGGCAATTGCAGCGCTAAAAAAATTTAAACAATAATATACCAATTGGTATTTTATGTACATAAATAACAAAGTACTATGACTAAAACACCTCATTCCGTTCACAAAATTCGCTTCAGCGACTGCGATCCATTCGGACACCTCAACAACGCGCGGTACCTCGATTATTTCCTCGACGCGCGGGAAGAACATCTGAAACACGCTTACGATTTCAACCTGACAGCTCATTACAGCAATGGCCTGGCATGGGTGATCGGCAGTCACGAAATTGTCTACATCCGCCCGGCGGTGTATAACGAGCAGGTTCGTATTACGTCGACCTTGCTGCAAGCCGAAAATGATAGTCTGCATGTGGAAATGCTGATGATGAACGAACAACAGGATCAGCTGAAGGCAATCATTCGAACAACTTTCGTTCCAATCAACACGAAAACCGGAAAGCGCGATCAGCACCCGGCCGATCTCCTGGAATGGGCAAAAACGATTGAAAATGCTGAACCTGGAATGCAGACAAACTTGCAGGATAGAATTAAAACGCTGCTCGGTGAGCTGAAAGCCGGAAAGAGCCCTATTGCCGGTTAACGTGCGTTGGTCGTTTCTACCAGGCGCGGAGGCAATTCCATACCACCCCATTCGAGTACATCAAAACCGGAACGGTCAAATACCGGGAGTGTTCGAAGGGAAGTATTGACATCCGGAATTTCAGACGACCAGATCATATACAAACGATTGATTTTCGCCGGAACGGAAAGCTCTAGCGTCGCCAGCTGATTAACTTCTTCATTGAAGATAAAGTTCAGGTAAACGCGCTCGTGTTGAATGAGCTGCGGTCCCCAGAAGGTAATGAAATCGGTTTGTTCCTGCGCCGTTAATCCGATACGGGTTAGCTGCGTTTCCAGGAAAGCAACGACTTGGTCGCGTTCGATAATGAATCCGTCGGCACGGTTGGCCAGGCTTGGTGGTAGTACTTTATCGGCTTCCCAGAACAAATACGGGTAAGTTTTGCCTTCAATCGTCATGCTGCCATCGGGATGGGCCGTTCCTTTCCAGCCGTTATCGTAAGCAGGGTAGGAGAAGCTCAGTCCGTTTTCTGTTCCAACGGTTACTTCGACTTCCGTATCGCTTTCCGGGTAGAGGTAAATCACCGGCTTTTTCATTTGAACAGGCCGCTCGGCGTTAAAGAAATGGAGCCGAATCCGTGTGACATAACCTGCTTTCACTTCGATGGAATCAGTTTCGATCTCATCAAACTGTGAAGTATAGTAAAAGCTGAAAACGTATTTTCCTGCCGGAAGCTCCGTACCGATTGCCTGCTCCACCACGGCCGGCAGCGAGCTGCTGTATTCATTAGCTCCGTAGTGGAGAAGATCACCTTCCTCGGCTGTACTGAATTGATCACAATGGATGACAACCTTGGTTTGTGTAGCCGATACAGCCGCATCTTTGACGTAACTTACGCTGTATGTGGGAATTTTCTTCGCAAACGCAAAAATCGGCAGCAGGAGCGCCAATGTTAAAAACAGTTTCATTGCTGAACAATTAAAGGATGAAACAATGCAGGCAATTGGATGCCGCCCCATTCCAATACGTCGAAACCGGAACGGTCGAACACAGGCAATTGCTGTGGGATAAGCGCCGGTTCATTGCCGGTAGCCTGCGACCAAAGGATGTACAAGCGATTGATGTTATCGGGCTCAGGCGACAATTGCAAGGTGGCAAAACGATCGCAGGAAGCTCCCCATGCAAACTGGATGGCAACCCGGTCGTATTGTGTCAATCGCGGTCCCCAGTAAGTAATGAAATCGGCCTGCTCGCGCTCGTTCAGTCCTGCGGAAGTGAGCTTTTCCTCGAGGAAAGTCAGCACCTGGTCGCGCGAAACCACAAAACCGGTTCCCGGAGCCGGGGCTACTTCATTGGCAGTCGTTTCGGCGTCCCAAAAGAGATACGGATAGTTTTTACCGTTGATGGTCATACTGCCATCGGGATGCGCCGTTCCTTTCCAGCCATTTTCGTAAACAGGATAGGTGAACAGAAACGAACCTTGTGGCTCAACCAATGTGGTAACTTCCAGATCGGTTTCCGGGTAAAGGTAAATCACCGGTTTTTCGGTCGTGACGGGAATGCGTTCGTATTCGAAACGCAAATCGATAATGGTCAGCATTCCCGGCTTTACTTCGATGGAATCGGTCGTGATTTCGCTGAAATAATCCAGGTAGAATTGGAAAACGTACGTTCCGGGTGCCCGGGTAATTTTCAGTGTTCTGTCTTTTTCGAGCACACCGGATTCAGATGAGCCGTTCAGGCCGTACAACAATGCTGTTGGTGTTGCCAGGTTCATATTGACATTGAGCGTACAGCGGAACAGCAATTTTCCTTCAGTGGGAGCAAGGCCTGTTTCGTCCTGGTAAGAGACCGAATACGGCGGGATCCATTCTTTTCCGAAAACCGGTAAAGCGGCTAAAAGCAGTGTTATCAGGGCAAGTATTTTCATCGGTTGCTGGATAAAGATTTGGTTTCAATAAACTGAAAAGGAACTTCCGATCCGCCCCATTCGAGCACGTCGAAGCCGGAACGGTCAAATACCGGCAATTGCTGTGGAACGACTTTAAAATCGGGTTGTTTGCCAACAGCCGTCCACAAGATGTAAAGACGGTTCACATGATCAGGCTGCGGATAAATGTCCATTTCGGCAAAACGGTCACAGGCATCGTTCCAGGCAAACTGGATGAACACCATCGGCTCTTGCGTGAGGCGCGGGCCCCAATAGGTGATGAAATCGGTTTGCTCACGGGACGAGAAGCCCATTTGGGTGAGCTTTTGCTCCAGAAAAGCAACAACCTGGTCTTTGTGAACGATAAATCCTTCGTCCTGTTTCATATCCGACTGATTGATCTGCATTTTGGCGTCCCAGAACAGGTAAGGATAATTTTTTCCGGCGATCGTCATGCTGCCGTCGGGATGCGCCGTACCATGCCAGCCATTTTCGTATGCCGGATATGTGAAGCTGAACTCACCACGTGGTGTTACTTCCGTGCAAAATTCCAGATCTGTTTCGGGATACAGGTAAACCACCGGCTTGTCGACCATGATCTCCACATGTGATTCCTGGAAATTCAGTTCAACGGTGGTGCGATAGCCCGGCTGAATGGTCACCGAATCAGAATAGATCTCGTAATAATGATTGTTCATCGTGTAGGCATAGAACTGGAAAACGTGAATTCCGGCATCTACCATGTGATCCTGCCACAGATTGTCGTCTTGCTTTACTTCCATGTAATTGCCGTCGCAGCTCGCCATAATAACCGGATAGTCGGGATTGCCCGGAATGGCAACAAAGCTGGGACTCCTGAAAATAAAATGAAAAACAGCTTTGCCGGCCGGAATAGAGGCATCCTTTTCGCTTTTGAGCACATTGAAAGGTGGGATAATGCGATTCTCTTCCGCCGCTTTCGCGAAAAATACGGTCGGAAGGAACAGGAGGAAGCAGATCAGTCGTTGCATACAAACAGATTTTATATGCAGCAATACAGCTCTCTTTGGAAAAAGTTCAGATCGAATTATAAATGATCAATTATGAATTATAAAGGCCTTGATAATTCATAATTATCGCATTCATAATTATTTACTGCCCAGTTCTTTTGCTGGAACACCGGCCACGGTTTTACCGTCTTCTACCGATTTCAGGACCAAACTCGACATACCAACCGTGACATGACTTCCGATCGTGATGCCGTTTTTGATGCTGGCTGCCGGAGCGATCCAGCTCTGTTCGCCGATCTTAACGCTTCCCGCAATCATCGAGCAGGCAATTACCAGTGTATGTTCGCCTATGTCGACATTGTGGGCGATGTGGACCAGGTTATCGATCTTCACGCCTTTGCGGATAATGGTATCGCTGAGCGAGCCACGATCGATGCAGGTATTGCTACCGATGTGTACGTCGTCTTCGATGATCACTTTTCCGAAATGCGGCAAGTGTTCAAACGAGCCGTTTTCGGTTTTAACGTAGCCGAATCCGTTTCCGCCAATCACAGCGTTGGCTTTGATGTGCACGCGGTTGCCGATCACGGTTCCCGACTGGATGTACACATTCGGCTCGATGGTGCAGTATTCACCGATGGTGACGTCCTGTTCGATCACGACACCCGAGCCAATCGAAGCATTACGCTCCACAACGGCTTCCGGGTGAATGGATGCATGCGGATGAATAGTCGCTGCCGGTTTGCGGAGGAAATACGTTTTGGCCGCTTCCATCATGGTTTTCTTTGCATCCTTGCTTAGAAACACACACGCCGTTTCCGGGAAGCTGAAACGTGAATCGTCGAGCGAGTCTTCGAGTATGATCAGCGCCGCTTCCGATGCCGCGATTTTGTCGTAGACCGCTTCGCCCGCTTTCGTATTGAAAAACGTGAATTCTTCCTGCGAAGCCTGATCGCCGTTGCGCGGACCTTTGATAAGATGATTATCGGGCAGCGATCCCCGGTGGATGATCTTTCCGCCGTGTGCGGCCATGAAGCTGATGAGCTGAACGAGCGTAACCATATCAGTGATGGATTAAACGGATGGCTTCAAACGATTCTGCAAAAGCCGTGTTGATCTGGATGCCGCGGATAGTTGCCAGCGAGCGCACAAACTCATCAGCGCTGTACGGACGATGGGCCTGCGAGCGATACAGGTTGATGGCTTCGATCTTTTTGAGAATGTGCTTCTCTTCCAGCTTCACATACATATAAGACTGGAATTTGAAGTTGTTCCACGGCATTTCATAGCCCAGAATATTCTGGTGCTTGAACGCGCGGATGCCTTCGTTGTGGATCGTAGCGTGGTCCTGGTGCATATCGCTCGAGCTTGGCAGGAATACCAGGTCCGGCTGGATCTGTCGTTTGAGCTCAATCATGCGTTCCAGGATTTCCTGACGCAGCTGCGGAAACAAACGGACCTCGTAGCGATGCATATGGATGTGCTTCTCAGCGATTCCCATAAACGCCATGCTTTGCATCAGCTCTTCTTCGATCACGCCCACGTGGAATCCCGGAGGAGTTGATTTTTCGCAATCGCTGAACACCGCAACGTGGACTTCTTTGCCCATGTCTACGAGTTTCGAAATAGTTCCTCCCACGCCAAACTCGGCATCGTCGGGATGCGGGGCGAGGATCAGGATACGCTGGACGTCATTCAACATGCTTTCTGGTTTGACAGCCTTGTGCAAGGCATTCGCGTACAAATGTAATGAATCCCGTAAACTGGAATCGCACCAGTGTACGATCGTGTTTTTGGCTGCAATGGTAAAATCGGCCTGTCCATAAGCAAAACATTTACTATTTTCGACTACTTTTTTGCACGTCTATGAATCTAAAAGCATTTTTTCAGAAGAACCTCATCCATATCGGCATCCTTGTATTCATGGTGCTGCTGACGGTTATTTATTTCAAGCCACAGCTGGAAGGATACAATTTGAAACAACATGACGTTGAGCAAGTCATCGGGGGAGCCCATGAAGCAGTAAGATACCGCGATGATTTCGGTAAAGAGCCCATGTGGACGAACTCGATGTTCGGAGGAATGCCTACGGATCAGATCTCGACGCAAAACCCGGGAAACTGGTTTAAGGAAATTTACGATGGTTTTATTAACCTGTTTCCGTATCCAATGGGATTGATTCTCATGCACTTATTGAGCTTTTATGTTTTCGCGCGCTTACTTCGCCTGAATCCTATTGTAGGTGCGATAGGTGCCATAGCGTTTACATTCGCCAGTTATGAGCTGATCATTATTCAGGCCGGTCACATCACAAAATCGGTTTCCGTAGCGTTTCTACCGGCCCTTTTGGGATCGTTTATCTACGCCTATCGAACCAACAGGATGTGGGGTATCGTACTTTCCGGTGCGTTCATGGCACTTGAGCTGATCGCCAGCCACGTACAGGTAACCTATTACTTCCTGTTCGTTCTGCTGCTGCTGGGCTTTTACTTCCTCTACGAAGCGATCCGCGATAAGAAACTGAAAGACTATGTCATTACATCTGCCGGATTGCTGGCCGTTTTCGCGGTTGCGATCTTCATCAGCAGTGGAAACCTTTCCCTGACAGCGAACTACGTTCAACATACGACTCGCGGTGCCAATGATATAACCATTACACCGAACGGTGAGCCTTCGAAAGTGCAGTCGGCGGGCCTCGACCGTGATTACATTACGCAATGGTCCTATGGTATTGGTGAATCGTTCACTTTCGTTTCGCCATACGTAAAAGGAGGTGGAAGCGTGCCGCTGGCAGAAACTTCTTTCCGCGACGATATCGAAAACAGCGACCTGGGCCAGGACGAAATCAAAGCCGTTCTCGGTAATTACAGCTACTGGGGCGATCAACCGATCACCAGCGGACCGGTATACCTTGGAGTGATCTCTGTGATGCTGGCGCTTCTTGGTCTGATTTTTCTGAAAGACAGGATCAAATGGGTGCTTTTTGCAGTAACGATTCTCGCTGTATTGCTTTCCTGGGGTAAAAACTTCATGGGACTGACGAACTTCTTCATCGACAACGTTCCGATGTACAACAAGTTCCGTACGGTAACCATCATCCTGGTGCTTGTTGAGCTGACGATTCCTGTGATGGGAGTGTTGTTCCTGGATCAGCTGATCAAACAGCGCGAAAGCATGCTTCAAAAGAAGAAACCTATACTCATCACTGTTGGGGCGTTTACGGTATTCCTGATTGTTGTGAAAATGGTTGGTCTCAACGATGGTTACTCCAGCAAAATGGAGCGCCAGCAGATGGACGGGCTGGTAGCGAACATTGAAGGACAAATCCGCGGACTTGATCCGGCGATGGCCCGATCACAATACAACCTCGATATTACACAACCGCAGCAAGTAAAACAGTTTGCCGAAATGCAGGCCGAGCAATACTTCAAGAACTACGATAATGTGAAGGAAGTGCGAAAAGACATTTTCCATTCGAGTATGAATCGTTCCATCCTGTTTACGATCCTTGCGGGACTGCTTTTGGCATTCTTTCTGTACTCTTCAGCAGTGTTCGCACCTACAGTGCTGACCGTTGGATTGCTTGTACTCACAATGGCCGACCTGATTCCTGTTGCTTATGAGTACCTCGGAAACCAGGAAGATGATTACGGTAACTACCGATATTGGGAAGATGCGAGTGCGGCACTTTATCCGATTTCAACCAACGAAGCCGACGAGCAGATCCTTACGGCCGAAACGATGCAAAACCCTGCATTGAAAGCAGCTGTCGACAAGGCGGCACGTGAAGGAAAGCAAAAAGCCGACGAGCTTGGATATACCGGAACGGTACGCACCAATCTCATTAATTCGTACCGCTTTATGGCACTCAATCGGGGAACAAACTACCGGGTATTTGACCTGAACGGTGGATTCTCCAGCAGCCGCGCATCTTACCTTCACAAATCGCTTGGAGGTTACCACGGCGCCAAGCTGCGCAACATCAGCAACCTGTTCGATTTTCACCTCTCGAAAATGAACAACAAGGTGTATGATATGATGAATGTAAAGTATTTCATCCAGCAAGGAGAGAACGGAACATTCGCCGCTCGTCCGAATCCTACGGCACTTGGGCCGGTTTGGCTGGTGAAACGCGTAGAGCAATATCCAAATGCAAATGATGAGATCCGCGCGCTGGGAAGTCAGTTCAAGCTGAACAACGCTGGTGCGGGAATATTGCTCGTGAACAAAGCGCCTGTAAAAGAAGCGGTTGTTTATGGTGGCGAAAAACTGCAATACCTGCTTCCTGGAAAAGATACGATGGATGTTCCGCTAGCCAATGGTATTGCTGAAGGAACGGAAGCCATGATGGTGATGGATATAAACGGCAAAACGGACCTGGTTCCGATGCAGACCATGTCGCTGGATACAGCCAAATCATTTACCGCATTGGTATCCCTGAAAGTAACCAATGAATTCAAGCCGCAGGAAGAAGCAGTGATGGTGCAATCGGAAGCAAAGCAGCTTTCTGCAACTCAATTCTCAGGCGAAGGCAAAATTCACATGGTGAGCTACGGCCCGAACAAAATGATCTATTCAGCGGATGTAAAAGGCAAGCAGCTGGCGGTTTTCTCGGAAGTATATTACCCGCATGGCTGGAAAGCATATGTAGACAAAAAAGAAGTGCCTATCCGCAAAGTGAATTACATCCTGCGCGGATTGGAGCTTAGCGACGGTAAACACCGAATTGAGTTCATTTACGACGTGCCGAGCTATTATACAGCCAATAACATTGCGCGTATTGCCTCGTCTATCATGTTCCTCCTCATCGGCGGTGCGATTTTCGTAGAGATCAGAAAACGTCGCCGTGCACGTGCAGAAAACGAAAAAACGGCCTAGACAACCAGCGTACAGGAAGGGAATAGTCCCGACATTGATGTTATTTTTGTGTCTATGGAAAGATCTCCGGCTACCGGTAAAATACGCGTTTGTTTTGTAGTAGCGGGATTGCCGCATTATTTTACGTTGCTGCTGAACAAAATGGTGTCTGATCTGGGCTTGGAGGTGATTGCAATCCGGCCCAATAAGACCAGCGATGCGTTAGGATCCGGAGTCAAAGAGGACACCTCCAGTCACCTGTTTCAAATTGTCGAATTACCTGAGTACAAAACATGGTACGGGAAGCCTTTTTTCAAAGATCTGATACCAGCATTGAAGGAGATTAATCCTCATATTGTCGTTATGTCGGCATGGCCGTTTTTCCTTCAGCTGATACTGAATCCTTTCTTTTACCCCAGATTCAGAAAGACCGGGATCAAGCTGATATGCAGAGACATTCCGTTCAATATTTCTTATTGGGGAAAAAGCCGTTCCTATTATTATTCGGGGCAAAACCTGACCGAAGATCTGCGGGAACAACGTAAAAGTGTGGCCGGTTACCTGGTATTTCTGTTCACCACGCTTCTTCGACGTTGCTATCTGCCGTTAGCAGATGCCCATATCAATTATTATGAGGAAGGAAAGGAGATCACAGCTAGTTACGGCGTGCCGAAGGAAAAAATCTTTGTAACGGCGAATTCACCTGATACAGATGAGCTTCTGGAAGCTTACCGCGTTGTTCAGACAGAACCGGCTATCCTGCCTGATAATTCATTCCGGCTCATTCATGTCGGTCGACTAGTTAAATGGAAACGAGTGGATATGCTGATTCAATGCGTCAAAAACCTGTCGTCCCGATTCCCGGAAATAGAGCTGGTAGTGGTAGGTTTTGGCCCTGAGGAAGCTGCTTTAAAACAACTCGCTGAAGAGCTGAATATAGCCGAACGCATCCGTTTTACCGGCGGTGTTTATGATGCTATAACACTTGGTCGCTACCTGCATAGTTCAACAGTATACGTACTTGGAGGAATGGGCGGACTTTCGATCAACGACGCCATGTGTTTTGCCAAGCCTGTGATCTGCTCCGTTGCGGATGGCACAGAAAAACAGCTTGTGCGTGAAGGCATCAACGGTTACTATTTTGAAAATGGCAGCCAGAGCAGTCTGGATTCAGCTGTCGAAAGGCTATTGGAAGATCCGAATAAATTGGCGGAATTTGGTAGAGCATCGCTTGAAATCATCCAAAAAGAGGTGAATATCAACACCGTTTTGCGCGAATACAATAGCGTTTTCCAATACGTTCTGGGTAAGAACTAAACGAATTGGTCGTCGCTAAAAAATTTCCAGGCCGTCAGTAGAAGCTTTGGTTAAAACGGTATAAGCGCTCGCCAGCTGTTCCTTTCTCTTTTTGCCCGAGACTTTACTCCACGTTCGTTTGACACCGTAAGCAAGTTCGAAGACGAGTCGTTTTACCGGGCTCGAAGTGCTCTGATTCATGAACTTCACAATCTCGCCAGGGAGAACGGATACTTTATCCCTCATAATTTCCAGTCCTTCGCTTTGCAAAAGGAACCGGAGCAAGGTTGGAGTATACATATTGATATGACCGTAATCCAGGAAATGCTTCATTTTTTTGTCGACGCCAAACCGGTAATCTTTCGGTACTTCTATCACCACGTACTTGCCAACTCGTTTCAGCTCGCGCAGCAACAGGCGTTCGTGTTCAACGTGTTCCAGGACGTGAGAAAGGATGACCAGGTCAAAAGCCTTATCCGGGTAAGGGATTGTGTATCCGTCAAAAGATCGCACTTCCTTTAATCGCGTGAGGTTCCGGTTGTTCATCAGCTCGATTCCGCTGTTTGAAATCTCAATAGCGAACAATTCCGGAGCAAAATTCCAGGCATCCAGGTAGTGTAAAATGCTACCATCACCTGCACCGACTTCCAATACTTTTTGCGGTTTCAGGCCGCCACAAACATCGACAATATTCTGCGCTTTGTACTTCGCGCTCAGCATACGCCAGCCCTTATCGTCCTGGGTATAAAAATCTTCGTAGGCTGATTTTACATTTTCTTGTAGCATGATCAATCAGATTCCGAGGCAATTATCGGTCTTGTAAAAAACGGAAGTGGTCTTTTCGGTGCTAACACCGGGGGCTACACCGCTGAAGCTAAGCTCCCGGAAGCCATTTTCCTTCAGCAGGACTCGCGCAGGATGATAATTTTTACGGTCGCTGTCATCCAGAATAAGCACACCGTTTTCAGTTAGTGCGTGCATACCGTATTTACAGCAATTCACCCGGTCGCGACCATCCACGATCACCAGGTCGAATTTCTTGTTCAGCGCAACGGCTTTACGGGCATATTCACCATCTTTATCAAGCTCGCAAAAAAGAAGCTCCGCATTTGCAGGACTGGTTGTTCTGATGGAATCGAACCAGCCTTTGTCGTGTTCTACGGAAATAACCGTTGCTGCTCTTTCCGCGTAGAATAGCGTAGAATTGCCGGATCCGTACTCAAAAATATGATGCTTATCCGAGATACGATCCTGTATGAAATCGATAAAAGAATAGGTTACCCACGGCAATGGCTCGTTGTTCTTACCGATAGATTGTTTCTTTTCGTATGCCTCAAACCAGCCTCTGCCGGCGAAGTAGCCTTTGTAACTAAGTCCCAGTGCCACTTGAAGCTTGCGGGGTCTCAGAAGCAAATGTACCAATGCTGTAAACTTATTCAAGAAATTGCAGTGTTTTGGAAATGCGTAAATGTAACAAAATCTGAGGAAACGCTGTTCCCACCTGCGATTTTATTGGGTGAGGAGAGAGCGGTAGAGTGATGTAAATTGCAGGACGACGGCTTTCTCCGAAAAAGCGGTTTCAACTTTCGTTTTACAGTTCTGAGCAAGCTGATCATGATCCTGTTCGACGATCCAGCTGATCCCGGTAATCAGATCTGCAGCATTTCGGTATTCGGCTATATAACCGTTCACCTGGTGGTCGATGATCTCTGGAATGCCTCCTGTGCGGAACGCAACTGTCGGAGTGCCGCACGCCATACTTTCAATAATGGTATTGGGCAGGTTCTCTTCCAGCGAAGGTGTGATAAGCATGGATGCAGCATTGTAACAGGCCACAATCTGGCTTGTATCGCTCAAATTTCCGACAAAGTGTGTTGGAAATGGAAAATCAATCACCTGTGGATCTTTCACATCGCCCATTAGAACGATCTCGATGTCTTTTTTGAATGGCAGGTCTGAATGATACAGCGTTTGCAAAGCTTCAGAAAGGTATTTATAGCCTTTTCGCTCGTCATCTACGCGTGCCGCAGCATATAGCAGCAGAATTTTATCCTGTGGCAGGCCGAACACCGCCCTGGCAGCTGCTTTGTCGCCGGGTTTGAAAACGTTCGTATCGAGCGGGTTGGGAATGGCGTAAACAGTCCGGTCTTTTAACAAGCTGCTGGAATCGGCCGATTGCTTCAGCCATTTGCTGCAGGCAACGAAAGCCATCTTTGGTGAATAAATGCTACGTTTCACCTGATGGATTTTATGGGAAAGATCGTTGTTGTCCGGGCGTTTCAGAAAAGGGCAATTTCCGCATTCCAGCTCGTAATGTCTGCAATTTCTGGCATGGTGACAGCCTCCGGTGAAATACCACATATCGTGCATTGTGATCACTACCGGCTTGTTCAATTGCAGCAGCTGCCGCAGGTTCCGGTGCGACAGAAAACTGTTGTTGACCCAATGGATGTGCAAAATGTCGGCTTCGCGCACCAACGGGTGGTTGCTGATATTGGAGCCGAATCGGGCCGTTGAAAAAGAAAAGCGCTCTTTTTTGGAAACTTCCAGGGGCATAAACAGCACTTTTTCAAAGATGAAGCGGTACTTCCGGATGAGCTTTTTCAACCAGGTATCGGCTACTTCGAAAACGCCGGGATCGCTCGTCTGGCGCTCATTGACAAGCATTTTAGCTTCAACCTCGCCGGTTTTGTTCAGGGCCACGAACAGTCTTTTGGCAGCGATGGCAGCACCACCGCGTGTTTCAAACGTATTAATGACGAGGATTTTCATCGTGACCGGTTTGTGCGCTTGTTCGTTCGACTGTGGTATCAAAAGTAATGAATTGGCTCAGACCTGCGGTCGGTCATAAACTGCAATTGCTTTGTAGGCATCCAGTACCTGCTGCTTCAATTGGGTGAGGATTTCCTGGGTATGAGCTGCTTTTTCCTGCACACCTGCCGGATCAATCGAAGCGATGAACTGTTCGATCTGGGTTTGGAGATCCTGCTGCTCGTCGATCAGCCAGCCCGCTTCCCGGAACATTTGCCAGTTATCGCTATGCTCGCTACCGCAGAACAAAATCGGGCGCCCCGATGAAATGGCCGTTACCGCTTTGGAAGGGACCGCAATATGCGTCCAGTTTGTTCGCAGCGAAACCAGGTGAATGTCGATAAACGGAAGGTGTTCCTTCGGAAGGCCGTTTTCAATGATGACCGTATGCTGAAACTTGGCGGCATAGGCTTTCACTTCGTCGGCATGAATGCCATACACGGCCAGCACAAACAGCATGTTTTTCTCCGAAGAGCCGACAATAGCCTGTTTGATGAACTCCGGATTGTGAGCCTGGCCCACGTTACCGAAATAACCAAGAACGAGCTTGTCTGACTGATACCAGGCTGGTTGTTCAATGGCTTTGGTTGCTTCAGTAGTTTCCAGCGCCACACCGGCCGGAAGGATAATTGTTGGGATTTCTGCCCGGTATTTCTCCCGAATATGACGGGCTTGTTCTTCGCCGAGCGAAATCAGCAAATCGGGCGCCTTTTTATACGTTCTGCGAAGCAGCGTTTTGTACAGCCAGCTGTTTTCCTTCCAGGTGCCGGCAGCTACAAATCCTTCCGGAAACAGATCCAGCGACCACAAAGCCCAGGCTGTTCGTTTTCCGAACAGGGTAGCGGCCCAGAAAGGCAGTAATGGCGGGCTGGTCGTGCAAATGATCAGATCGGAAGGATGTTTTTGGGCTCTGCGAATCAGCGAATAACCGTCGTAAATCAGGTTGAAAAGCTTTGCAAATCCGTTTTGTTTGCCTGAAAGCGGTTTCACCCGCACAACTCGACCGAAAGGCTCTACCGGTGATTGGTTGCCATCGGCGTCGCGGTCAATGCAAACGATGGTGACTTCAGCTCCGTAGTGCTGAATGAGGTACCGGGCCATTTCATTCGCCAGGATACCGTTGACATTCTTATTGGGCGGATAATGCCTCGAAACAATCGTGATTTTCTTCAAAGCCGCTTCCGTTAATGCTTTTTGACTAGTTCAATATCGTGTTCCATCATGCGTTTCACAAGCTCGTCGATGTTTGTTTGCGCTTCCCATCCAAGCTGTTCTTTTGCTTTCGTAGCGTCGCCGATCAACAAATCCACTTCGGTTGGACGGAAATAACGCGGACTGATTTCAACGACCTTTTTTCCGGTAGAACGATCAATCCCGATCTCTTCCACGCCGTGTCCCTGCCAAACGATGTCAAATCCGACATATGTTGCCGCTTTTTCGACAAACTCCCTGACGGTGTAGGTTTTTCCAGTCGCGATTACGAAATCTTCGGCTTTTTCCTGTTGCAGCATCAGCCACATCGCTTCTACGTATTCTTTCGCGTAGCCCCAGTCTCTCTTCGAATCCAGGTTGCCGAGGACCAGCGTTTTCCGTTTTCCCTGTGCCACTTCCGCCAGACCTATCGTGATTTTCCGCGTCACGAACGTTTTGCCGCGGCGCTCACTCTCGTGATTGAACAGGATCCCGTTGCAGGCATACAGGTCATAAGCTTCCCGGAAATTCTTCACGATCCAGAAGCTATAGATTTTCGCCACAGCATACGGGCTTCTCGGGTAAAAAGGCGTTTTTTCCGTTTGCGGGATTTCCTGCACTTTGCCGTAGAGCTCTGAAGTGGAAGCCTGATAAAAACGGGCATTCGGGCAATAGTTCTTCATGGCATCGAGGATGCGCAGCGTTCCCATGGCATCGACCTGGCCGGTGTATTCCGGTACTTCAAACGAAACCTGCACATGACTTTGAGCAGCCAGGTTGTAGATTTCGTCGGGTTGAATGGTGGACATCAGCTTGTTGATGTTCGAGCTGTCGGTAATATCGCCGTGATGCAGCTCAAACCGTTCCCTGCCGATGAGGTGGTCGATCCGTTCGGTATTGAAGATGCTGACCCTGCGAACAATGCCATGGACTGTATAGCCTTTTTCAAGAAGCAATTCAGCCAGGTAAGAACCGTCCTGTCCTGTAATGCCGGAGATCAATGCAACCTTCATTTAGTTTCGTTTTTACGCAACCAAAGATACTGTAATCTTTCTTTCCGCTGTGGTAGAAGAACAGGGCCGGAAGCGCATCAAATTTGGTGTAATTTTCATCAGCTTTCAGAAGATGTCCGAATCCACGTTATTTTTACCAATCGTTGTCCGGCTGAATGGACACAGCATTTTTCAAATGGGGCTCGTACAGAAAGACGCTTTTCGGACCATGATCATTTCCTACCTGGGCATTGTGCTCGGGTATATCAATAAGGTCGTACTGTTCCTGCTGATCCTGACAACGGAGCAGATCGGGCTGGTAAACCTGCTGGTAACGGTCGGAACGCTGTTTGCCCAGTTCGCGAACTTCGGAGCTTCCTTCACAGTCTGGAAATTCCTGCCGTTTTTCCGCAATCACGAGAAGCGGCATCACGGCTTCTTTCCGTTCGTTCTGCTCATCGTTTTTGCCGGAATAGCCTGCTGTACGATCGTTTCTTTCGTGTTCCGCGAAGACATCGAAGCCATGTACCTGGAAAAATCGCCGCTGTTTTCGGTGTATTACATCTGGATGATCCCCATTGGTATTGCCTATGTGTTGTTCATGGTCGTCGAATCATTTCTCAGGAGCTTTTACCACAATGTCATTGCCGTAGTGGCGTATGAGCTGATCCTGCGTCTTGCGGTTGCGGCAACGTTATTCCTGATCTGGTTCGACTGGATTTCCTTCGATTCCTTCGTAATCCTCAATAGCCTTATTTACCTCATCCCTACGTTGATCTTGCTGGTCTATCTTAATCGCATAGGCGAGCTGAACCTGGAATTCCGCAAGCTGGTCATCCCGAAACGCTTCCGCAAGATCATTTTCCAGTTCTCATCCTTTTATTACATCAACGCGCTTGGAATTGTACTGGTGAACTCGATCGATGTGTTAATGATCGGGCAGATGACGAACAACGGATTGGTTGGCGTAGGCGTTTATACGACCGTTGTGTTTGTAACCAGCGCGTTGCAGGTTCCTTTTCGCTCCATTGTCCGGATCAGCATGCCGTTGGTAGCTGATTACTGGAAACAGCGCGATTTCGATCAGCTGAAAGAACTGTACAGGAAAGTCAGCTCCGTATCACTCGTGGTCGGGCTGGGCATGTTCATCCTGTTCTGGGTGAATGTCGATTTCCTGTTTTCGTTCCTGCGTCCTGAATTCCAGGCGGGAATCTGGACATTCTTCTTCCTGATGCTGGGTAAGCTGGTCGATATGTATTGCGGGCTGAATGGTCCGATTTTCACAACCTCCAAGAAATTCCGCTACGACCTGATCTTTACAGTGTTCCTCATCGGGGCGGTATTCTTCCTGAACCTGTTGTTCATCCCGAAATGGGGCATTGCAGGCGCGGCGATTTCGACTTCTTTTGCACTGGTCGTGTATAATGTAGGGCGGGTGATTTTCGTCTGGTACATCTATAAGATCCACTTTTTCGAGCGCAACCAGTTTTGGGTAATCGCATTGGGCGTTGGGACGTTGTTGCTGAATGCCTGGCTGCCGAACCTGTTTGCCAACAAATGGCTCGAAATGGTGTTCGACACCGCTTTTGCCGGCGCGCTCTTTTTTCTGCCCATCCTGGTGTTCAAGCTCGAACCTGAAACCATCAATTACCTCAACAAAGGCTGGAAGTTTATCAAAAGCAAGCTGGCATCCGAGCCGCCGGTGGAATTGCCTTAAAATATCGACTGATTGAAAATTATAAATGATTAATTATGAATTATAAAGGCTGGAATCTTTTCATAATTAGTCATCATAAGGACAAAAGAAAAAAAAGGATCAATTACGAGGTTAAACCTTCCTAATTGACCCTTTAAATTTCTCGATGATTAATTGTAAGGGAGTCCTTGATAATTAATCATTTATAATTCATAATTACTTAAGCGGTTTTAACTAAATGCTTTACCTGCTTCGGCAATCGCCTGCTGCAATCCCTCCGGATTTTTACCACCTGCCGTAGCAAAGAACGGCTGACCGCCGCCACCGCCATTGATCAGCGGAGCAACGCTCTTCACGAGATTACCTGCATGCCATCCTTTGGAAGCCACGAGTGCTTCGTCGATCAGGATGCTGACAGCGCATTTATCGTCTTCCTTCGAACCGATAACGGCTACGAGGTTGGAAACTTCATTTTTGAGCTGGAACAAAATGTCTTTCACCGAGCCGGCGTCGAGGTCGATAACGCCTTCGAGGTACGCATAATCACCTTTATCCGCAATGCGGCTCTTCAATTCTGCCTTTACCAGCTTGGCTTGTTCGCGTTTGTAGCCTTCCACCTGCTTTTGCAGCTGGTTGTTTTTGTTCAACAGATCTTCTACCGCTTTTGCTACATCTTTTGGGTTGCGAAGCAGTGTATTAACAGCATCAAGCTGGGCAGTTTGTTCTTTGTAGAAGGTCTCTACGGCTTCGCTGGTAATAGCTTCAATACGACGAATTCCAGCCGCTACAGCCGATTCTGAGCGAAGCTTGAATAAACCGATTTGTCCGGTAGCAGGAACGTGTGTTCCACCGCACAATTCCACCGAAGGACCGAATTTGATTACGCGCACCGTGTCGCCGTATTTTTCGCCGAACAAAGCCATCGCGCCCATTTCGCTGGCCACTTCGATCGGAACATTGCGCTGCTCATCGAGGCGGATGTTCTCATGAATCATTTGTACAACCATGGATTCGACTTCCGCCAGCTGCTCATCCGTTACTTTGGAGAAATGCGAAAAGTCGAAGCGCAGGTATTCCGGCGTTACCAATGATCCTTTCTGCTCCACATGCGTTCCGAGAACTTCGCGCAGGGCATGGTGGAGAAGGTGAGTAGCCGAGTGGTTGCTGGCCGACAGCTGACGTTTCTTCGCATCAACTTTGGCTACAAAACTCGCACTTGCATGTTGCGGTAATGTTTTAGACAAATGAACGATCAGCCCGTTTTCTTTTTTCGTATCGAAAATGTGGATCGTTTCATGATCGTTCGAGATCGTTCCCGTATCACCAACCTGTCCACCACCTTCAGCATAGAAAGGCGTAAGGTTGAACACCAGTTGGTAAAACGTTTGCTGTTTCTGGGAAACCTTGCGGTATTTGACGATCTCGATATGCGTTTGCAGGTGATCGTAGCCCACGAACTCTTCGCTGTGGTCTTCCTTCAGGTTCACCCAGTCTTCCGTTTCGATGCTGGTTGCCGCGCGGGAACGGTCTTTCTGTTTTTGCAGCTCGATGTTGAACTCATCTTCATCGATGTAAATATCATTTTCCCTTGCGATCAGGGAAGTAAGGTCAAAAGGGAAACCAAACGTGTCGTACAATTCGAAAACAAACGCACCGGAGAAAAACAGTTTTGCAGCGTTATGAGATTTCAAATCTTCCACATGTGCGTAAACGCGTTTCAATCCTTGCTCCAGCGTACGGAAGAAGCTTTGTTCTTCTTCGCGGATCACTTTCTCGATCAGCTCGCGTTGTGTATTCAGCTCGTTGAACGGATTGCCCATAACGTCGGCAAGAACGCCGGAAAGCCCGGCCAGGAATGGCTCTTTCAAACCAAGTGTCTGATAGCCGTAACGCACCGCACGGCGCAAAATACGACGGATCACATAACCGGCTCCGGTATTGGACGGCAATTGGCCATCGGCAATAGAGAACGCAATGGCGCGAACGTGATCGGCAATAACGCGCAGTGCGATGTCGGTTGGTTCGTCTTTGCCATACGTTTTTCCTGAAACCTGCTCCATGTGACGGATCAGCGTCTGGAACAGATCGATATCGTAGTTGGATGTCTTTCCTTGTAAGGTCATCGCCAGGCGCTCGAGTCCCATTCCGGTATCTACATGCGTCGCAGGCAATTTTTCGAGGCTTCCGTCGGCTTTGCGGTTGAACTGCATGAAAACGTTGTTCCAGATCTCGATCACTTGCGGGTGATCTTCGTTCACAAACTGTTTTCCGTCACCTTTGGCACGCTCAGCTTCCGGACGGTTATCCACGTGGATTTCCGTACACGGTCCGCACGGCCCGGTATCGCCCATTTCCCAGAAGTTGTCCTTCTTGGACGCCAGGATGATGCGGTCTTCGGCAATGTATCTTTTCCAGATATCGTACGATTCCTGGTCTCTTGGAACGCCGTCTTTTTCGTCGCCTTCGAAAACGGTTACGTACAGGCGGTCTTTCGGAATTTTGTACACTTCTGTCAGCAATTCCCACGCCCAGGTAATGGCTTCTTCCTTGAAGTAATCACCGAACGACCAGTTGCCGAGCATTTCGAACATCGTGTGGTGATAGGTGTCTACACCTACTTCTTCGAGGTCGTTGTGCTTACCGGAAACGCGCAAACATTTCTGCGAGTTGGCCACACGACGGTTCTTCGGAACGGCATTTCCCAGGAAAAAATCCTTGAACTGGTTCATGCCGGCATTCGTGAACATCAGCGTTGGGTCGTTTTTCACCACCATCGGGGCAGATGGAACGATCTGGTGCTGCTTGGATTCGAAAAACCGAAAGTAATGCTCGCGTATTTCCTGTACTGTCATGGTATTCTTGTGTGATTTGTCGCCCGAAAGCCGTTTTTTGGGATGTAAAGTTAGTTTATTTGCGCTATTCTGAAATCGCTTCGGGAAAGGAAATCAGGTAGAGGATCTGTATTCTAAGATCATGTCGGGTTGAATGGCTCTCGCAGGTCCCGCAGATTTTCGCAGAGTAAGTTTTAATCCGATTTTTAGTAATATACACCAAATAATTATCTGCGCTTATCCGCAGGAGCTATAAGCTATGGCATCATCACCTACAGATATTAAATTCTCTAACTTTGTGATCCGGTAACTTTTACACCGCAAATCCGTTCCAGCAGCTATGATGAAACATTCCGTTCGCAACTCTATTTTCTTTTCGGCCGTTTTGCTGCCTGCCCTGGCTACAGCATTTTTGTTCAAAGACAAACTGTTTCCGGCTCGTGCCGACAATTCGATCTCGACAACCGACAGCATTCCCGCTGCAGAAGACACGCTGATTTCGATCATTGCAGTAGGCGATATGATGCTCGGAACGAATTTCCCGGATGAAAGCCATTTGCCACCCAACGGACAAAACATCCTCGACCCGGTAAAGGACATTCTCCGCAATGCCGATCTGACGTTCGGAAATCTCGAAGGAACGGTGCTCAACAGCGGCGGCGATGTGAAGAAATGCAGCGATCCGACGAAATGCTATGCGTTCCGTCAGCCGGAATTTGTGGTCGATCACTTGAAAGATGCCGGTTTCGATCTTTTGTCCATTGCCAACAACCACATGGGCGATTTCGGTGAGCCGGGACGTACGAATACGCAAAAAGTACTGAAGGAAAAAGGCATCAAATACGCCGGATTGGAAGTTTGCCCGTGGGATACGATCCACGTGAAAGGACTGGTAGTTGGCATGACGGCTTTTGCACCGAATACGGCTTGCCTGCGACTGAACGATTACGAACAGGCTAAACGCATTGTGAAACAGCTCAATGAAATGTGCGATATCGTTATCGTTTCATTCCACGGCGGGGCGGAAGGCTCTTCCAAAACGCATGTGACGCGCCAAAAGGAATTGTTTATCGGAGAAGATCGCGGGAATGTATACGAGTTTGCCCGCGTGGTGATCGATGCCGGTGCCGATCTGGTATTGGGTCACGGACCGCACGTTACGCGCGCCATGGATACCTATAAAGGAAAGTTCATCACTTATTCCATGGGGAATTTCGCAACTTACAGCCGTTTCAACCTTTCGGGCGTAAGCGGCATTGCACCGATCTACAAATTATACGTAACGCGTTCAGGCGATTTCGTAAAAGGCGAGATTGTTTCTATCCAGCAGCTTGGCGAAGGTGGCCCGACGATCGATCCGCAGGCAAAAGTACTGACAGCTATTCAGCAGCTCTGCAAGCAGGATTTCCCGGAAGTACCGTGGAAGATCGAAGCGAATGGATTTTTTAGCCTTTCAGGCAATAATTAATGAGCAATTATGAATTATTAAGGGGTATTTCCCTTGATAATTTATACTTTATAATTGATCATTTCCATTCAAAGGTTTCCATCAAATGCTTCAAATCCTGTTTCAGGTATTCCAGGCTGGGTTTGAGCGAATCGTAATTCGGGCGTGAGTTGAAATACACCATGCCGCTCACAAAACGCGACGTCGAATCCGTAAGGTAAAACTGGAACGGTGAAGCCACGTCGCCTTTCAGCTCGAAAAAGGTCCCGTAAACTTTCGCATCCGGACGGATCACGTGCTCGTCGTCGATGTGTTCGGCCTTGACCTGGTGTTCTTCCACTTTCGACAAAGCGTATTCCACATAATCTTTCAACGGACGATCCATTTCGATGTAGGAAAAGCTGATGGTGCCGTTCAGCGGGCCGAGATCGATGTCTTTATGACAGGTCATTTTGCCGTCCTGCATCGCATTCGTATAGCTGTAGGCTGTCGACAGCTCAAACGTATACGGACATTCCGTACCAATCGACTGGTAGGCGTGTTTCGGGAAATCGTAACGCAGGTACGTCGGTGGTTTTGGAACCGGAGTTTCTTCTCCGCAGCCAGCGAAGAGAACTACCAATGCAGTGATGCTTAGGGACAGTTTAGTCATGTTCAACAAGTACTTTGATCATTTTGATGCGACGCTTATCGGATGATTCCACGATGAATTTCAATCCGCTGAATTTGATGAATTCGTTGTTGCGAAGAATGCGCCCCGCCTGTTCAACGACAAATCCGCTGATGGTATCCGATTCGCCTTTGCTGGCTTCGAATTCCTTGCCGTCGATATTCATCACTTTGTAAAAATCCACCAGTGCCGTACGGCCTTCAAACAGGCAGGTATCGTCATCGATGCGGGTGTAAACGATTTCGTCGTCGTCGAATTCATCGGTGATGTCACCCACGATTTCTTCCAGCACGTCTTCGAGCGTTACCAATCCGTTAGCGCCGCCGTATTCGTCAACGACCACCGCCATGTGCATTTTCATGCCCTGGAATTCCTTCAGCAGGTCGTCGATCTTTTTGTTTTCCGGAACGAAAAATGGTTTGCGCACGAGCGGTGTCCAGTCGTACTGCTCGTCGTTCAGGAAAGGCAGTAAATCCTTTATATAAAGAATGCCGATGACGTTGTCGAAAGACGTTTCGTAGACCGGAATACGCGAATAACCGGCCTCGAGGATCACGTTGAGCACTTCGGGCATGGTCAGCTCGCAGGAAATGGCCACGACTTCGAGCCGCGGACGCATGATCTGGCGCACATCTGTATTGCCGAATTTCACGATGCCTTCCAGGATGCGGTGTTCTTCTTCTGAAGCGTTTTCTTCTTTTGTCAGCGCCAATGCGTGTTCCAGGTCGTCGGAAGACAAACTGACGCCGCGTTTCCGCGCACGACGATTCAGTAGATTGGTACCTGTTACCAGGAAATAACGGATCCAGCTGATCGGAGGCAGCAGATTGAAGAATGCCAGCGGGCGTGCCATGATGCGAACCGTTTTCACGCTGTAGCGCGATCCGTAGATCTTCGGCGCAACTTCGCCCAGCAATAACAGGAAAAACGTAATGCCGACTACTTCGATGAGGAATACCAGTGTTTCGTTCTTGCCCGTATAAACGTTCTCCAGCAGGGTGGAAGAGAGAATAATGATGCAAACGTTGACCAGGTTGTTGGTGATCAGAATCGTGGCCAGCAGGTCTTTAGGGCGGCTGAGCAGTTTCAGCACCTGTTGACTGTTGCCCGAATTTTCCTCCTTGATTTCGTCTTTTTCGCCCGGACTGAGCGAGAAAAATGCCACTTCCGAAGCAGAAATGAGTGCCGAACAAACGATCAGCAGTAGAATAAGCAAGATGTAGATGAACACGTCCGGTAAACCGGCGTGCAGAATGACGGGAACAGGGTCGCTACTTTCCATAGGCTTAGAATGGCAAATCGTCTTCAGCCGACGGATCGAAATCCATCGGTTTTGGTCCATGATTTGGCTCCTGCGGGTAAGGTGGCGGCGTTGGCTCCGGGCTGCGGTCGTTTTCTCCGCGCGGTGTGAGCAAAGTCATATTTTCGCCGAGGATCTCGGTTGTGTATCGTACATTGCCGTCCTTGTCGTTCCAGGAACGGGTTTTGATCTTTCCTTCGACGTAGATCTTCTGACCTTTGCGGGCGTACTTTTCGGCCACTTCAGCAAGTCCGCGCCACAGCACGATGTTGTGCCAGTCGGTTGTTTCCCTGCGCTCGCCGGTGTTCCGATCAACGAAGGTTTCAGAAGTTGCCAGCGGAAAGCTTGCCACAACTGCACCGTTTTCAAGTCGGCGTACTTCCGGGTCTTTGCCCAGGTTTCCTATCAGGATGACTTTATTTACACTGCCTGCCATAGAACAAATATAGGGAATTGCATTTATGGAAAAAGTACCGATATTGTATCTTCTATCAAAATCTTGCTATGCTTCAACCTGTTTTTTCGATGCTCGCCGTACTGATAATCAGCGTGAGTTCCTTTCAAACACTGGCGCAAACAACTTGTAAGCCTCAGTGGGACAGAAGAACGGCCTACCGGCTAAAGGTCAAAGAAATAGAACTGGAAGCCAGAATCTGGGGAGACCGCTCTGACTTATCGAAGACCATCACACAGCGCGGCGACACCATTATTCTATCACGCGGCGGCCATGTATTAACGACGTTTCAAACGCAGGGGCCTTATATTGTATCTCCGCAGGTCGTGATGAAAGATGACAGTGGCACCGTATTATGGATCGATAGTTTTCAGAATGAATGGAATTATCGTTCGGAGGTGTACCTTGACGTCTTTCGGGGGAAACAGTTGTCAAGATGGCGTTATTATGCGAATGGTATGCTATCCGGAGTTTCGTATAAGGACCAATATGGAGTTGATTCTCTTGTCATCGAATGGTCGACATCAGGTATTATAAAGCTTAAAAAACAGGGCAACAGGGAATACCGTTATTCGGATCAGGGAGTTCTACTCTCTGAAGCAGAATTATACTACGTAAACGGGTATAAAAAGGCTTATTACGATAACGGGGTGCTGAAGCAGGTTTCCTTTGATACGCTGGTGAAAAATCAGCTCGTAAAATTCATCCGGGATTATTCGGAAACGGGCGTGCTTCGGATGGAAAGCTGGTTGAAAGACGGAGTACCCTGCGAAACCTGGCGCGAATACAATGCAGCGGGAACACTTGTCAAGACGATCAAACACAAACCGCTCGTCCAGGCGCCACCGATAGATGACCTTGTTGTTGGCGTAGAAGAAGTGGGACCTGCAATAGAATATGTAGAGGAGCTAGCCGAGTTCCCTGGTGGAGATAACGCATTTAAGCAGAAAATAGAGCAGGAGCTGGTGTCTGTTTTTTGCAGTGGCGGCGTTCCTCTCGAAGGCAATTACACCATTCGTTTCGAAATTCGTGAAGATGGCGCTATTCGTTTCCTCGACGCCAAAGGCAACAATGTTGAAAGCATTCGTCCGGCATTGAAAACTTTCATGGAGAAACTGCCGCGTTGTAAGCCCGGCAAGCACCATGGAAAGCGCTTAACGGAAATCAGATCGCTCACGGTTCATTTCAGCGAGGTCTGAACCTGGTTCTCTGCGGTAAACATCCTGAAGTCTTAATGTCCTGAAACCTGTCTGCCGACAGGCGAGTCCTAAAGTCTTAGAATCCTGACGTCCCTCAAAGTCCAAACGTCTCCATATACCGCGACATCAACCGATGAACAGGCAGCTTGTGCAGTCCTTCACTATCAACGGTAATGAAGTGTGTGAACGCGTCTGATTGAGATGCTGCAACACGGTAAAACGTAGCGTGAATACGCTGGTGGCTCAGTACGTGTTTCGCGCTCAGTTGTTCGGTCAGCTGTGCCCGTTCCAGTCCGAAATCGGCGAGCTCCTGTTTGGATAGTTCCGTTCCGGCGGTCTCGATCATCGGGAATTCATACAGGTTGTGCCAGACATCTTTGAAATCGCGTTTGCGCACGAGCAGCGAGCCGTTTCCTTCTATATGGAAATAGTGGAAATAACGATCGCGAACGGCCGTTTTCTTGCTTTTCAATGGTCGTGTGCGGTACAGGCCGCCAGCAGAAGGGCAGGAGCTGTTCAGGATGCAGCCGGTGCAATCCGGGTTGGCCGGTGTACAATACAGCGCGCCGAATTCCATCACGGCCTGGTTGAACAATGCCGGCATGAAAGCCGGGATCAGGGTATCGGCCAGCGACTGGAATTCCTTTTTGCCGCCGGTTGAATCGATAGGCGTGTCGATCCCGAAGTAACGGCTCAGCACGCGGTAAACATTTCCATCCACCACGGCGTGTGGGAGATCGAACGCAAACGAAGCGATCGCAGCGGCAGTATACGGTCCTATGCCTTTTAAGGAAAGCAATTCGGTATAAGAAGCGGGAAATTCGCCTCCGAAACGCTCCACGACTTCTTGTGCCGTCTTATGAAGATTGCGCGCACGGGAGTAATAGCCCAGTCCCTGCCAGAGTTTCAAAACACTTTCTTCATCGGCTTGGGCCAGGTGCGTGACAGTCGGAAATTCGTCGACAAAACGGAGGTAGTAATTCATCCCCTGGTCGACCCTCGTCTGTTGCAAAATTACCTCCGATAACCAGATGAAATAGGCGTTTTTTGTCCTTCGCCACGGCAGATCGCGGGCGTTTTGTCTGTACCAATCGGTAATTTGTAGAACAAAATCAGCCATTTAGGGAAAAATCACATAAAAAATCTCGGAAAGCAAAAATAAACGCTTTTAACGAGTTACTTTTGCCATTGAAAATCACATTGTTGAAAAAATTAAATTTTAGGAAGATGACAAAGGCAGATATCGTTGCTGAAATCGCAGAAGAAACAGGGTTGGAGAGAAACGAAGTGCAAAAGGCTGTGGAGGCATTTATGACTTCAATCAAGACTTCACTGGCGAAGAATGAAAATGTATACCTGAGAGGTTTCGGAAGCTTCGTGGTGAAAGAACGTGCAGAGAAGACCGGCCGTAACATCTCGAAAAATACTACTATTATTATTCCAGCACACAACATTCCGTCCTTTAAACCTGCTAAGACGTTTGTCGAAGAAGTGAAGAACAAAGTTGTTGTAAAATAATCGCGGATTCTTTCACATCTAACCGATATAGAAAAATTTTTTTATATCTTTGCACTCCTGTTAACGCAGGAGTGCTTCTTTTTAAAGAAGCCCTATCGATTGAATATTAGAAGATTAATAACCATATAAATAACATTGCTATGCCAAGCGGTAAGAAAAGAAAAAGACATAAAATGGCGACGCACAAGCGTAAGAAAAGACTAAGAAAAAACCGTCATAAGAAGAAGAAATAAGATTCTTCTGAAAGAGTTCAGAGAGCTTAGCGGACATCCCGTCTGCTAAGTTTTTCTGTTTTAGTCACTTTCTAATTTCGTTTTCGTGAGTTTAGAACTAGTTGTAGACAGCCGCCCCGGCGGAGTCTGGCTTGCTCTTCTGCGCGATGGTAAATTGGTAGAATTACACGAGGAACAGGGAAATACCGACTTCGCAGTTGGGGATATTTACCTCGGAAAGGTGCGAAAAGTCGTTCCCAGCCTCAATGCCGCCTTTGTTGACGTAGGCTACGAGAAGGATGCTTTCCTGCATTACCTTGACCTCGGGCCACAGTTTCAATCACTGGATAAATTCACCAGAGATACCCTGCATAAGAAGCAGAATGTCGCCGATTTGTTGTATTTCAAACCGGAAAAAGACATTCCGAAAGATGGGAAAATAGGAGACATCATCTCCACATCGGCTCCCATCCTCGTCCAGGTCGCTAAAGAACCGATTTCAAGCAAAGGGCCACGTTTGTGCTCCGAGCTGACACTGGCAGGAAGGTACCTCGTGCTGGTGCCCTTTTCTGATAAAATTTCCATTTCCCAGAAGATCAAATCGCCCGAAGAGCGCGAACGTCTCAGGGATCTGATGAACGACATTAAGCCGAAAAACTTCGGTGTGATTATTCGCACCGTGGCGGCTACCAAAAAAGTAGAAGCACTCGACCAGGATCTCCGCAACCTGATGGAGAAATGGAAGACCATGCACACCAACCTGCGACAGGCAACACCGCCGCGTCGCGTTTTGGGTGAGATCGATAAGACTTCTTCCATTCTGCGCGACCTGCTGAATGCTGATTTTACCAATATCCATGTCAACGATGAAAAGTTGGTAGCGGAACTGAAAGAATACATCAGCGGCATCGCTCCCGGAAGGGAAAAGATCCTGAAGCTGTACGACGGAAAGCTCGGCATTTTTGAGCGTTTTAGTGTCAATAAGCAGATCAAGACCATGTTCGGTAAGAAAGTACCGTTGCCAAGCGGCGGCTACCTCATCATCGAACACACCGAAGCCATGCACGTGGTAGACGTAAACAGCGGTAACCGCAAAGGTGCCGACGGACAGGAATCGAACGCCATGGCCACGAACCTTGAGGCTGCGGAAGAGATTGCCCGTGTGCTCCAGCTGCGCGATATGGGCGGCATCGTGTGCATCGACTTTATCGATATGCACGACAAGGAGAACAACAAGATCCTGTTCGAGAAGCTGAAGGAAGCCATGAAAGGCGACCGCGCCAAGCACAACATCCTGCCACCGTCGAAATTCGGTGTGGTAGAGATCACCCGCCAGCGCGTGCGTCCGGAAACGGATATCAACACTTCCGAAACATGCCCTACATGTAACGGAACCGGTGAGATCCAGGCGTCTATTCTCTTCGCCGAAGAGATCGAGAACAACCTGCATTACCTGCTGCACGATCGTCGCGAGAAAAAGCTCGTATTGCAAGTGCATCCGTACCTGGAAGCGTACTTCAAGAACGGCTTGCTTTCCCGTCAGCGGAAATGGTTCCTCAAGTACAAAAAATGGATCGAGGTTCGCGGGGTGACAACGCATCACCTGCTGCAATACTCCTTCCTTGATGGAAATAATAACGAAATTGCTCTCTGATGTCAGGGGGCAATTTTTCTTTTCTGGAAGCCAAAGCGAAGATCGAGGCTTACTGCGCCTACCAGGAACGTTGTCATTCGGAAGTAACGAATAAGCTGCTGCAATGGGGCATGAGCATGGAGCAGAAAGACCAGCTGGTGGCTCATTTGATTTCCGAGCGCTACCTCGATGAAGAGCGTTTCGCCGAAGCGTATTGTTCCGGCAAGCTGCGGATCAAGCATTGGGGACGACTGAAGATCATCCAGGGACTGAAAGCGAAATTCGTGAGTGAAGTTTCCATCAAGCGCGCGCTCAAAACCATCGACGGCGACGAATACTACGCCATTCTGCTCAAAGAAACCGAAAAGAAGCTCCGGGATTTACAGCGCATCAGCGATCCGTGGGAAAAGCGCGTGAAACTACAGCGTTATTTAGCCGGGAAGGGTTTTGAGTTTGATCTTATTCAAGACGCCATAGGCGAATTATCAATGCGCTAATTATGAATTATCAAGGGTTTCCCTTTATAATTGATCATTCATAATTTATAATTCTTCAAAGAACCACAATCTTCAACGCCTCATCCACCGTTTCCCCAAGGTAATTCTGATAGCTCACACGCAATTGATACATGCCTGTCGCCGGATGCTCGCTCAGTAAGAGGTAATTGCTTTCACTGACTTCGCCCGAAAGTACCATACGACCGGCGTGATCGAAGAGCTTCCAGGAAAAATCCGTTACATCATTCGGTAATCGTACGACAGCCGTAGCACCTTCTGAAAGCGGATTTGGATAGAGAACGCTTACTTCATCGTCTTTCGCCGGACCGAACACATTGCGATCGAATCCCAGTACGAATAAACCGTATTGCCTGTCAGAAGCGAGGATTCTTCCTGAAGGCAGCAGTGTATACAAGCCCCAGTTGCCGTGCATTTTGAAGAAGTGCTCCTTGGGATAGGTATCGTAATGCGCGATTTCCAACGGTGGGCTGTAACGCAGGTCGAACACGCGGAATCCTTCGTTGTAATAAGCTACGAAAGCGAACGTATCGGTACACATGATGTTGTGCGGAACCGAGCCATTTTGGTAGTTCGTTCCGAAAAGCTGCCGGATGGTGATGGATGTGCCGTCGAACGAACACTTTTTCACGCGTTTGCCGTTCGTTTCATCGGCAAAAACATAGGTAGTTCCCGATGGTGACAGCCAGCCCTGGTGATTGTAGCCCTGATCTTCGTAGAAGGTTTTGGAATCGAGGTAATTCGGATCGGTAGGATCGCCGGCGAAATCGTAAACGCGCAAACCGTCGAAGCCGCAGTTCAGGATGGCTTTTCCGTCTCGGACATAGATATCATGCACTTCGGGAATATCGTCCGGGCCAGCCCACAATTCCATGGGATTCAACGGATCGGTAATCGAAAACACTTTCATGGCCGATTCGATCGTCGACGTTTCCGAAGTAGAGCGGTGAATGCAGGAATATAGGTGCGCCAGGTTCGTATCGATGAAAATGTTGTGGACGCGACCGAATTTCACCGTGTCTTCTTTTGCCAGGTGAACGGAATCGGGCAGGTAACTCAGATCGATGATCTGCAGGCTGCTCACACCTTCGTCGCAAACGGCGTAGAGGTAGTTTTGATAAACCGCGTAATCCCGGTGACTGACAGAGTAATGCGAAAATCGTCCTTTGATAAATCCTTTCGGAGTGAGCTCGTTCTCCGGCGTGATTGCGAAAATGTGCGTTCCTTCGGTTGAACCGGCTACGGCGTATTCCATGTCCTGCCAGACAAAGCCGAAGCAATCGCTGTAACGGACCTCGGATGTGCTGGTTATCAGTGAATCTTCGCTCCAATGGGCGAGCAGCTCCATATTCAGCGACGATTGTGCGCTCACTTTCACCGAAGGAAACAATAACAGGTACAGAAAAAACGTTGTCAGACGCAGCCGCATGAAACAAAAATACAAAATCGCTGCCGCTGTTGCACAGTGGCTGAGCGAAACCGATATTTCAGTAATTTAGCGGCTGTAATTCAAAAAACAACCGTGAGCGCTATCGTCATCATACCAACTTACAACGAACGTGAAAATGTCGGGAGGATGTTGGATGCCGTGTTAGCGCTGGGCTCCGTTTTCAATATTCTTGTCGTTGACGACGCTTCGCCGGATGGAACGGCACAGATCGTTCGCGAGGCCATGGAACGCCATCCGGACCGCATCTTTTTGCAGGAACGTTCCGGAAAGCTGGGATTGGGAACAGCTTACATTCACGGGTTCAAATGGGCGCTTCGCGAACAATACGATTATATTTTCGAAATGGATTGTGACTTTTCGCACGATCCGAAAGACCTGCCGCGCTTGCTGGAGGCTTGTTCCCGACCGGGCGTTGGCCTGAGCATAGGCTCGCGCTACTGCAAAGGCGGACATGTGAAAAACTGGCCGATCGGTCGCATTATGCTGTCGTATTTCGCCTCGGTGTATGTGCGCATGATCCTGTTCCTCGGGATTGCCGATACCACGGCCGGTTTTATGTGTTACAAGCGTGAGGCGCTGGAATCCATCAACCTCGATGCGATCCATTTCAAAGGCTATGCTTTCCAGATCGAAATGAAATACGCCGTGAAGCGCAAAGGATTCAAGATCATCGAAGTGCCGATTACGTTCATCGACCGGCAATACGGCGAATCGAAAATGTCGACCAGCATTTTTAAAGAAGCACTCTGGGGCGTCTGGAAAATGCGGAAAATCAAGGTATAATGAAAAAGCTGATACTGAAGGAAGCAACATTGGTCAACGAAGGAACAGAGCGCGTGACCGATGTGCTGATCGAAAACGGGCGCATCTCAAAGATCGGTTCCGGACTTTCGGAAGCAGGAAACGTGGAAGAGCGCAATTGTGCGGGCTTGTTGCTGTTTCCGGGTTGTATCGACGACCAGGTGCATTTCCGCGAGCCGGGATTGACGCACAAAGGCAACATCGCAAGCGAATCGCGCGCGGCTGTGGCAGGCGGAATCACTTCCTTTATGGAAATGCCGAATACCGTTCCCAATACGCTGACGCAGGAGTTGTTGCAGGATAAATACGACATCGCCCGCCAGACTGCTTTTGCGAACTATTCCTTTTTCATGGGCGCTTCCAACGACAACCTGGAAGAAGTGCTGAAAACCGATGCGCAGAACGTTTGCGGCGTGAAAGTCTTCATGGGCTCATCGACCGGAAACATGCTGGTGGACCAGGAAGCGACGCTCGATCGTTTGTTTGCCGAAGTACCGATGCTGATCGCTACGCATTGCGAAGACGAAGCGACCATCCGCAAGAATCTGGAAATTTACAAAGAGCGCTACGGCAACGACATTCCGATGTCGGCCCATCCATTGATTCGCAGCGCCGAAGCGTGCTACCTGTCATCGTCGAAAGCGGTGGAACTGGCGAAAAAACACAATACGCGACTGCATATCCTGCATATTTCGACCGGAATTGAAACGAGCTTGTTTCGCAACGACATTCCGCTCGAGCAAAAACGCATTACGGCTGAAGCTTGTGTACACCATTTGTGGTTCACCGACGCCGATTACGACAAAAAAGGCTCACTGATCAAATGGAACCCGGCGGTGAAAATGGCAGCTGATCGCTCCGAGATCTGGGAAGCGCTGCTCGATAACCGCATCGACGTTATCGCGACCGATCATGCGCCGCATACGAAAGAAGAAAAAAACCGTGGTTACCTGGATGCGCCTTCCGGTGGTCCGTTGGTACAGCACGCTTTGCTTGCTATGCTCGAAGCCAGCGCAGAAGGTAAAATTCCGCGCGTTCGTGTAGCGGAGAAAATGGCTCACGCCGTAGCAACCTGCTTCCAGCTGCAGGACCGCGGTTTTATCCGTGAAGGTTATTTTGCCGACCTGGTACTGGTCAATCCGCAGGCTGAAACGGTGGTAACACCTGAATCGTTGTTCTACAACTGTGGATGGTCGCCGTTTGAAGGAACGCGTTTCCGCAGCCGCATCGAAACGACTTATGTAAACGGAATTCCGGTTTATGAACACGGTCAGCCGTGTGTTTACCGCGAAGCCGGTATGCGCTTAACATTCAACCGATGAGGTTCTTTGCCTTTGTGCTGGTTATGGTGCTGTCCGGTTGTTCTTCTCACATTCAAAAACCGGATGCTCCCGACGATCTGATCGGGCGCGATTCCATGGTCACTATCCTGCGCGAGCTCGTTGTACTGGAAGCCCATGTAGAGCTGCGTTACCAGCAGGTACAGAATTACCAGAAACTCATGACAGCTTCCGGGAAAGCCTGTTTAAAGCATTTTCATGTAACGCCTGAACGCTTTGGAAGATCTTACGATTATTACGTTTCCCGCCAGCAGGAATTGCAAAGCATTTATTCCGAAGTACTGGATTCGCTCAACCGCGAAGTGAACCAGTTGCAGGCAGAAGGCATTCGGGACGTTGATACCGCAGCTACAGGCCCGGATGTGGTGAAGCCTTTCGAGGATGATTGATTTTTGAGGTTGGATGTTTGATGGTCATTTCACTTTACCAGCGAATAACTCTGCGGTGAAAACACCAGAACTTCAGTAATACATCGGGTAATACCTTTCCGGGACTTTGAGCTCGTTTTCACCGACAGCAAAACCATCCATGTTATGTGACCGAAGTGGTTTTTGAATCCATTCCTTGTAACCTGTTTGCTCTGTCTTTCGCTCGGTGTCTTCACATTCCTGTGTTTCTTTTCGCCAGATGACTTTTCCGGTCGAAAAATTGTAATCCAGCGTTTCCCATTCATTGCATTCCGTTCCGTAGCCTATCGTTGTGCCGATGAGCTTCCAGTTGTCGTTCTGATAGCGGTACCGGTGGGTGTAATGCCATTTCTGCATGCTTCCACCATAATGACAAATCACGATGCTCCCGCGTTTGACTTCGACGTATTCGAATGGATCGCCCATCATGCCACCGTGTTGGTCGGAAAGCAGTGGTCCGATGGATGTATGCCACAATTCCCACTGGGTTTTTCCTGCCTTGTAGATGCGCAGCTCGCGCTCCATTCCAATACTTCCTTCTCTTGGAGTAGTGTAGACGATCACTTTTTCGGGAATACCGTCGCCGTCGAGATCGCCTTCTGCTTTTCCATCTTCTTTATAGCCTTTGATTGCAACGACCTCGGGAAGTGCAACAGGAACGGAAGCCTGAACAGGCTCCTGGTCAGATGTAACGGTGTCGGCTTGCGAAATTTCTTCTGCCGGAAGCGGCTTTTTTGCTTCGGGATCGTTGCCGCATGAGAGCAACAACAAGAGTACAGTGAGGAAAAGCAGCAGTTTCATAGGGTTCTAGTTATTGACCATAGGAGACAGGCGCTCGTCTTTATTGCGAAGATCGAGACCGCCTTCATAAACTGATTTCAGATTGAGCAGATAGAAAGCCCAGCCGGTTGCACATCCCAGCCGAATGTTACGTTTGGAAGCATCATCGGTTGGAATGTTGTTCTGTGTGAGCTCGACCATCGTATAATCATGTTGTTCAGACAACCGAACGCGAACCAGGCATTCGCCCGCAAACGTAAAAGCAAACGTATCTTTTCCATTCGCTTCCACGATCTTTCCGTTTTCGGTAACGTCATACAGGAACCATTCCCAGGCATAGTGATCGCCAACAGCAACCGATTCGTTCCGGGCGACTTCACGGTCATCCGCTTTCGTATACCTTGCCGCTTCGAGGAACCAGCGCTCGATTTCCGATGGAACGGTCCAGGCCCTGTAGATCGTTTCAAGATTGCTTTTCACCGCAATCCGCTTCGTGAAGGCTGTCCAGTCAAAGTCCTGCATCGTTTTTTACCTCCCAAGATAGGAAACTTCGTCATAACTCTGAAACTCAGAACCGATCAACTCTGAAACTCATCAACTTCTAACTAATAACTTCCAAACTAACAAAAACTGTACATTTGTTCCCATGACCCCAGCACTTGTTTCAACAATTCTCATCGTCTATTTCGGTGCGCTGATCCTGATGGCATACCTGACCTCGCGCAAGGCAGACACTACGACTTTTTTTACCGGAAACCGCCAGAGCCCCTGGTATCTTGTGGCTTTTGGTATGATTGGAACGTCGCTTTCGGGCGTTACGTTTATTTCCGTTCCCGGAAAAGTATATACCGAAAGTATGGCCTATTTCCAGGTCGTGCTTGGCTACATTCTCGGTTACCTCGTTATCGCCAAAGTGCTCATGCCGCTGTATTACCGCATGAACCTGATTTCGATCTACGAATACCTGCTGCAGCGATTCGGCAAGGTGAGCTACAAAACCGGTGCGGCGTTTTTCATTTTGTCGCGCACGCTGGGATCGGCCATGCGCCTCTACCTGGCAACGGTCGTACTGCAATTGTTCCTCTTCGATGGTTTGGGTGTTCCTTACTGGGCAACGGCCTGTACAACGGTTGCGCTGATCTGGGTCTACACGTTCAAAGGTGGCATTAAAACGATCGTTTATACGGATGCGTTTCAGACGATTTTCCTGGTAGGCTCAGTGATTCTTTGTGTGATCGTGATCGCCAACGCGCTGGATGTCGATTTCGCCAGCTTGTATGAGCGCATTTCCCTGACCGCTTCTTCGGCCGGCGACAGCATGACCAAGGTCTTCTTCTTCGACGATCCGGATTCCAAGCTCTACTTTCCGAAGCAGTTTTTCGGCGGAATGTTCATTGCCATTGCGATGACGGGGCTCGATCAGGACCTGATGCAGAAAAACCTGACGTGCAAAAGCATTGGCGACGCGCAGAAAAATATGTATTCCTTCACGACGATTCTCGTGATCTGCAATTTCCTGTTCCTGTTGCTGGGTGGCGCGATGTATGTATTCGCTTACCAGAAAGGCGTCGATCTTCCGGTGAAAACCGATCACGTTTTCCCAACACTGGCTTTCGGCGAATTCGGCACCTGGGCAGGCATTTTCTTCCTCCTGGGAATCACTGCTTCTTCTTATGCATCGGCCGATAGCGCGCTCACAGCCCTCACAACCGGCTTCTGCATCGATTTCCTGAACTTCCACAAGCGGGAGGAAAAACAGAAACGTCGTTACAAGCTCTTCGTTCACATCGGATTCTCGCTGATCTTTTTGATCGTCAGCCTGATCATGAAAGCCGTCGACAGTCAGGACCTCATCGATATGGTGTTAACCGTCGCGGCGTATACGTATGGTCCGTTGCTCGGGCTGTTTTTCTTCGGCATCCTGACCAAACGCTCGCTGAACGATGTGCTCGTACCCATCATCTGTGTGCTGGCTCCTGCAATTTGCTACGTTTTGTCGACCAATTCCAAAGCATGGCTGGGCGGCTACCAGTTCAGCTACGAGCTGCTCATCGTGAACGGCTTGCTCACATTTGGTGGCTTGTGGCTTATTTCAAAAAAAGCAGCCGACGTTTCACCAGATCCTTCACTTTCAATTCAGAGCTGATATGAACATCATTCTGCACGACAACGGTCTTCATCTGCGATTTGCACCACTGACGCTGACACGCCCGGTGGGCGATCTGCGCGTGGGCATCCTGACCAATACCGAGCGCTGGAAAACCTGGATTCCAGAAGCAACTGTTGCGTTCCAGACGGAAGCATACCTGACGCAAAAATTTCCCGCTTCAACTGAAACGGATGTTTTTGAAGTCAATGCGGCAGTGATTCCAACCGAGGAAATTGCCGCAGCCATTGTGCATCTTGAAGCCGACCAGGTATTGGTTGCTGGCGAACACTGGATTGCCCGCAGGGGAAAAGCGACGGAAACCATTCGTTTTACCGGACAAGAGCCACTGGTGCTGCAACAGCGCTGGGAATTGTACACACTCAACGACCAGGTACTTGTTGCCGATTATTTCCTGCTCACAGGCGGGAGGGAATCGCAGCCGCTGTCGGGAACGAACACGGTAATCGGCGATCCCGATCTGATCTTCCTTGAAGAAGGTGCCAGCGTGGAAGCCTGCATCCTCAATACCACTTCCGGCCCGATTTACATCGGTAAAGACGCTGAAATCATGGAAGGCAGTATGGTACGCGGCCCGTTTGCGCTGTGCGAACACGCTGTTCTGAAAATGGGAACGAAAATTTACGGCGCTACAACCGTCGGGCCTTACTGCAAAGTAGGCGGCGAAGTGACGAACACAGTCTTTCAGGCATATTCCAATAAAGGCCACGACGGTTTCCTCGGCAACGCGCTGGTAGGCGAGTGGTGTAATTTCGGCGCCGATTCCAATACGTCGAACCTGAAGAACAATTACAGCAAAGTGCGCACGTACTCCTACGAACACAAAGACGAAATCGAATCGGGCGAACAATTTATGGGGGTTTGTATGGGCGATCACAGCAAATGCGGTATCAACACGATGTTCAACACAGCGACTGTCGTAGGTGTTTCTTCGAATGTTTATGGTGGCGGTTTCCCTCCGAAGCTCATTCCTTCGTTTTCATGGGGCGGGGCAGAAGAGCTGGTGCCATTCCGACTGGATAAAGCCATTGAAGCGGCCAACCAGATGATGGGGCGCCGTGGATTGGAGCTGACAGAAGGCGATCTGGCTATTTTTCGTCATTTGTCGGAAGGGGGATTGTAGCTGAGATCCAGAGCCAAAAACAGGGCGACAAACTACCTGGAAAATGCAATAATGCAATATTGCAACAATGCATTTTTATTATTGGATTCCTAAGTCAATAAAAAAGCCACCCGGAATCCAGGCGGCTTATTCGTAGCAGTAGTAGTTAGTATATCTTAACTCCCGGCGTGTACTTGTCCGGTTACGGTATCAACAAAAATGTACGGTTTCATCGGATCACCACCGAAAATGAAATAAGGATTGGAAACGGTTGGTCCGAGCGGATTGCGCAATGTAACAGCTCCATAAGGTTCCGTGTAGCCTGCTTCGTTTTTCAGATCGTTCGCCTTCGGCAGGTCCATATCTACCGGCCATTGGATCACCACATCTTCCACCCATGGGAAAGGAATCAGCTTTGGCTCGCCGAATTCGCCCCACTGCGTGGATTGAATGATCACCGTTGTATTGTTCGCGTTGCGGAAAACCACTTTCAGTTGGTCGATTTTGTTTGGATCATTTGTCGGTCCTCCTGAAGCTGTTCCTTGTGCTTCGTAGAGCTTTGCCTGTGGATATTGTTCTGTAACGATGCGGACTGCGATATTCACGGCTCCGTTAAAGCTTAAAATTGCCATAATAGTTAGAATTGGTAAACAGTGGTTCGGGATTTTCCCGGCCCGAGATCAAAGTAACGGAAACCTTGTCGCCGGCTGACCGGTGTTTTTTCCCGATTAATTAAAACGGGTAATTTCCGAATAGCGCGTTTTTGTCAAATTCCCGGCTTAACATTTTATAGCAGACCTTAACATTTTATGTCCCTTAGTGCCTGGCAGCCCCGCTATATTTGTAGTCAGATCGATCAGCTCAGCCGACCCCGGCATAAACTGCGTAATACATCTGTAATGGAAAAAAGAAGCATTCAACGGAGCGGTCATTATGGCATGGAGGGATCCAAGCTCATGAAATTGTTTGAAAATTCCCTCAAGGATATTTACTGGGCTGAAAAGGCGTTGGTAAAAGCGCTGACAAAAATGGCCAGGAAAGCGTCTTCTGAAGAGTTGGTGGAAGCAATCGAATCGCATCTGACCGAAACCGAAGAGCAGGTGGAGCAGGTGGAAAAAGTGTTCAGTCTGATCGGAAAAAAAGCCGTTGGCAAGAAATGTGATGCCATGGTCGGACTGATCACTGAAGCCGAGGGCGTTATGGAAGAAGCCGAAGAAGGAGCCATGCGCGATGCAGCCATTATTGCGGCCGCCCAGAAAGTCGAGCATTATGAGATTTCCAGCTACGGCACGCTTACAGCTTATTCCCGATCGCTCGGAATGGACGAAGTAACGGTATTGCTGGAAAAAATACTGAATGAAGAGCGCAAAGCCGACGAAACACTCTGGACCATCGCCCTCTCAACAATTAACATCCGTCCGGCACAACAAGCCAGTTAAGTAAATCTTCACGTGCTCAAATACAAAATACATACCTTAGCGATCTTTGCACCTTTGCGGTGAAAAGTTTAGGCCATTTCCTGCAGTTTCTTCAACGCCTTTTCCAGGTTGAAGCTCTTTCGCAGCACACCTTTCCACAAATCGCCTTTTTCTTTGAGACGATCGAAAATGGTGTAAATCGTGAACGCTTTTGGATCCAGTCCCGGTTTTACTTCTTCCCATAATAAAGGAGTGGAAACAGTTGCTCCGGGCTTTGGACGGGCGCTGTAAGCCGACGCGATGGTTTGTCCCTTGCGGTTTTGAAGAAAATCCACGTAGACCTTGTTTTTCCGTTTGGCTACGGCCCGTTCGATGCTGGTGATAGCCGGCAATCGCTGATTGGTAACTGTGGCGATGAGCTCGGCAAAAAGCTTGATCTGATCGTAATCGTAGCGTTTCCCGCAGGGAATATACACATGCAATCCTGTTGCACCGCTCGTTTTACAGAAACAGGGAATCCCCAGCTCGTTGCAGATATCGCGAATGACCAGTGCCGTTTCAATGACCGCTTCAAAGGAAATCTTGCCCGGATCGAGGTCCATGATCAGGTAATCCGGATAGTCGGGCTGGTCGTAAACGCTGTGCCAGGGATTGATCTCTATGCAGCCCAGGTTGGCCATGTAGACGAGCGTTGCCGTGTCGTTGCAGATGAGGTAGTCGATGTATTCCTCGTTGGATTTGGAATATTGTTGCTCGGTCCGCACCCACGGTGGAATTTTTTCCGTGTCCATGTCTTTCTGGTAGAAACCGGGTTGCGTGATGCCATTCACATGGCGATTGAGTGATTGCGGACGGTTTTTGAGATACGGCAGGATGTAGCGGCTGATCTTTCGGTAATATTCGATGATCTCGCCTTTGGTAATGCCTTCCTTCGGAAAGTATACTTTACCGAGATTGGTCAGTTGTAGCTTGGTTCCGCCTATGCTGACTTCCTTGTCCTGTTTAACCGTTTTTGTACTCATTTTCAGTCTGGATTATGATGCGCGTTTCTTTCCTTTTGCCAGGCTGGCCTTGAGCTGTTCCATGAGGTCTTTCGATTTGCTGTGAACGACCCGGAGCTTCGGAACCGCTGTTTTTTTACCTTTTGCCTTGGCTTTGATGATTTTCAGCAACTCGGCACTGTATTCATCCTTGAAGGAGGAAATGTCGAACGGTCCTGTATATTGTTTGATCAGCTCGACGGCCATTTTCAGCTCGGCCGGCTTGATCTGCGTTTTTGCCGGCAGATCCAGGTCTTCAGCCGAACGGATCTCTTCGGCAAAGCGAATCTTGATCAGCACCAAGACTTCGTTCATAGGTTTCAGCACACACAAGGTTTCGGCTGTCCGGAGCACGAATTGTGCAATGCCCACTTTGCCTGATTTCGTCAGCGCTTCCCGCATGAGGGCGTAGGCGCGCGATCCGGACTTTTCGGGCTCGACGTAGTAAGCGTTTTCGAAGTAAATACTGTCGATTTCCGCTGCGTCGACGAAATTCGTCAGCTCGATGATCTTGTTCTTTTCAGGCGCTGCGGCTTCAAAATCTTCCGGGTCCAGGATCACGTATTGGCCGTTAATTTCATAGGCTTTGGCGATTTGTTCCCATTTCACTTCCTTGCCGGTGTGTTCGTTCACGCGCTTGAAGTGAATATTGGCGTGATCGCGGCTGTCGACCATATCGAGATCGAGCGTGCTTTTCTGCGTTGCGCTGTAAAGCTTTACAGGGATGTTTACCAGTCCGAAGCTGATCGTGCCTTTCCAGATTGATCGCATAGCTGTTGAGATTAACCGTTTACAATTTCGCCACCATTCACATGAATGATCTGCCCGGTGATATAGCTGGAATCATCGCAGGCCAGGAATACATATGCCGGCGCGACTTCATGCGGCTGACCGGCACGTTTAAGCGGCGTGTCGGTACCGTGCGTGGTGACTTTCTTCTTGTCGAAGCTGGCCGGGATCAGGGGCGTCCAAATTGGACCTGGAGCTACCCCGTTCACCCGGATACCTTTGTCGGCAAGGTTCGCCGAAAGACTGCGTGTAAAAGATACGATAGCGCCTTTCGTTGCGCTGTAGTCGATGAGTCCGCCACTGCCGCGATAAGCCGTAACGGATGTCGTATTGATTATGGCAGCTCCTTTATGCATGAGCGGCAACACGGCTTTCGTGAGCCAGAATTGCGCGAAAACGTTCACCGTGAAGGTTTCAATGAGCTGTTCCGTTGTAATGTCTTCGATGCTGTCGACCGGATAATGAACGCCGGCGTTGTTCACCAGCACGTCGATCGTTTTGTAGAGCGTTTTGATCTTTGCTATGGCTTTCATACAATTGGCTTCCTTCGAAAGATCGGCGGCCACCAGCAGGCACTCGCGATCGTAGGTTTCCCGGATGAATTGCTGGGTGTCTTCGGCGTCCTGTTGTTCGGCTTTCAGGTAAATGATCGCCACATTGGCACCTTCGCGCGCATAAGCAACGGCCACCGCACGACCGATTCCGCTATCGCCGCCGGTGATGATGCAGTTCTTGCCGCGCATTTTCTCGCAACCGGGCTCCGGAACGAAAAACTCCGGCAGCGGCGTCATTTTGTATTCCAGACCGGGCTGTTTTTGTTTCTGCGGCTTGAAAACGGCTTTTTTCGGGTTGCTTTTTTGCATGACGCGCCTGTTTTATGGGTTACTATCAAAGATACCCCGACCGAAAGCGCGTTCCGGTTAACAGATGTGAAAACTCGCTAAAGTATGTTATGGTAGTTGGCGAGTTGTAGAGTTTATGAGTTAACGAGTTGGTGAGTTGGAGGGCTTTTGAGTTATTGAATGCCTGACTCATCAACTCGTTAATCCTAGAACTCACCAACTATTTGATTCGACCGGGGTTTTTACTCAAAAAAGCAGCCCAGCCTTTGCCGTTGCTTTTGTTGTTTTCGCCGATTCCTTTGGAAAAATGGTGACAAACAGCCGCTGCGAGTCCGTCGGTGGCGTCGAGGTATTTGGGCATTTCTTCGAAACGAAGCAGGTTTTGAAGCATGGCCGCGACTTGTTCTTTGGATGCATTTCCGCTGCCGGTAATGGATTGCTTGATGCGCTTCGGCGTGTATTCTTCGAATGGAATGCTGCGTCGCAATGCCGCCGCTATGGCTACGCCTTGTGCCCGGCCGAGCTTGAGCATCGATTGGACGTTCTTACCGAAAAAAGGTGCTTCGATCGCCATTTCATCGGGATGGTATTCTTCCATCAGGCTGTCGATACGATCGAAAATGCATTTGAGCTTATCCGGCTGGTTGTTGAGCTTATCCAGTTTCAGGATCCCGAAATTGAGCAATTCCATCTGCTTTCCCTTAACGTGGATCAGGCCGTAACCGAGCACGGTGGTGCCGGGATCAATTCCGAGAATTATCTTATCTTCAGCCATTGAAATGCTATCAGTGCCTAAAACTATGAAAAAACAGCGACCGGGCCGTGCGCTTGTGAAGGTTCTGTTGTTCGTTACACTACTGGGCTTTATTGCTTACAGGCTGTGGAACGAAGATTGGTCGCAGATGAATGGCCTGCATTTCCGTCACCCGGTTTACCTCATCCTCGCATTTCTGCTCATCGTTGCCAACCAGGGCTGTGAATGGTTCAAGTGGAAAACGACTGCCGAACACCTCGTTGATGATACAGCCATTCTTCGGAAATCGTTTTTGAGTGGCATTGGTGCCGGTTTTCTGACACCCAATGGCTGGGGGAATTTCCTCGGACGCATGGTTTATTTCCGGAAGCGCGACCGCATGTACATCGTGCTGGCTTCTTTTGTTTCGAATGTGAGCCAGGTTTTGCCTACGTTGATTTTTGGCGCTATAGCCTGCTTTTTCATCCCGAAAATTCCGGTTGGCCTGGGCTATGTCTCGCTGGCTGTTTCCACGATTATCCTGGTTTGCTTTTTCTTCGGTGAACATTTGTTGCCGAAACGCCGCACACGCAATAAAACCCTGCGTCATTTTCGGTTGGTACAGGAACAATTGGGTAATCTCCGCCTGCCGTTGTTTGGCTGGAGCCTGATCCGTTTCCAGGTCTTTTCCGCGCAATATGTGCTGTTGTTCATGGCTTTTGGCTATACCGATGTGTGGTTTTTGCTCGTTAACGTCTGGATGATCTTCCTGCTGACATCGGTTGTGCCTTCGCTGTGGTCGGGGAAAATCGTGATCCGAGAAACGGCGGCTATTTTTGTCTTTACCGGAACGATGGTCAGCATTCCCGATGCGGTGGTGGTCAGCCTGCTGATCTGGGTATTCAATAACGCAATTCCGGCGGCTCTGAGCAGCGTTGCCTGGCTTCCGGTTTCCAAACCCGATGCGCATGTGGTGGATTAGCGGCTGGTTCATTCTGTATGCAATTTCCATTTTGTGGCTGGTGTTCGGCATCCAGCGTTTACGCACCGAACGCAAAGTAACCAAAGCCGTTTCCATCGATCAGATTACAGTGGTCGTGCCTTTTCGCAACGAAGCGGCTAATCTCGTCAACTTCCTGAATTGCATCCGCAGTCAGAAATACCAGCCCGTGCAGTGGATTTTCGTCAACGATCATTCCACCGACAGCTATCAGCATTTATTCGCTTCACTGACCGAATTCCGTTTTCCCATTCGTTTGCTGCATTTGCCGGAAGATCAACAGGGAAAGAAACACGCTATCCGTTTCGGAATGGACCACGCCACCACGGATTATTGCCTGACGATGGACGCCGATGTGGAGTTCGGAAGCGATTACATGAAAGCCATGCTGGGCGTTCCGGCGGCCGATTTGGTGATCCTTCCTGTTGAAATGACCGCTAATCGATGGTGGCACCCGTTTTTTACGCTTGAATACCTGTTCACGACTTTACTGAATAAAGGTGTGGCGGGATGGTCGCGACCGGTCAATGCCAGTGGCGCCAATTTGCTGATCCACATTGAATCATTTGAAGAAGTAGACGATCTCGAAGACCATGAGCACATTCTCAGCGGCGACGATATGTATACGCTGCGCGCGTTTCGTGATGCCGGAAAGACAATCGAAATCGTTGAAACGGAAGAGCTGAAGGTAGCAACGGCAACACCTGCTACGATCGGGCAAACCATGGAACAGCGTGTGCGCTGGCTGTCCAAATCCGGTCATGTAGGCGATACCTTGAACAACGTGCTGGGAATCTGGGCCGTGATGCTGCACCTGGGCTACTTCCTGCTGGTGATCATGACGGTATTCGCTCCGGCGCTCGGGTTCTTTTTCCTGCTGCTGGTTCTCAAAACACTGCTCGATTTTATGCTGATCCGTACCGTTCGCAAACAATGGAATGCCGAAGCCATTACCGGTTTGATTTTATTCGAGCTGTTTTACCCGATTTACCTGTTCGGGCTGCTCGGATCTTCGTTGTTTTCCCAGCCGGAATGGAAAGGTCGCTGATACGTTAAAGTTCGAAGCTTTAACACTTATTTAAGAGGTCGCTCCGCCTGTAATCCCGATTTTAGCGCGGCCTCCAACTCCTGAAACGACCCGAAAATACTGGAAGACATGAAAAACAACGTTTTACATAATGGCATACCTGTTTCCGTATCGCTGAATCCTGCATTGGAAGCTGAAAACTTTCAACCAGCCAGGCCGGAAAATAAAAAACGCCTGCTGTACATCGCTGCTTTGGCGGTCGGAATTGCCGTTTTGGTGAGCGGAATTGCCAAGCTGCTGGTCTGGCTCATCGATTTGTTTACCAACATCGCTTTTTTCGGGAGCTTTTCTGTCGAGCCTTCCAGTCCGGCCGATCACAGCTATGGCATTTGGGTGATCGTTATTCCGGTCATTGGTGGTTTGATTGTGGGATTGATGGCGCTGTATGGCTCGAAAGCCATTCGCGGTCACGGAATTCCCGAAGCCATGGAGCAGATCATTTCGAACCAAAGTAAGATCAAGCCATCGATTACGTATTTGAAGCCCCTTTCGGCAGCGATTTCCATCGGAACGGGCGGACCATTCGGTGCAGAAGGACCCATTATCGCAACGGGCGGCGCATTAGGGTCTACGATCGGGCAATTGTTGAAGATCACGCACAGCGAGCGAAAGATCCTGCTGGCGGCCGGAGCTACGGCGGGTATGTCGGCTATTTTCGGCAGTCCGATTGCTGCTATTTTCCTGGCGATTGAATTATTGCTGTTCGAATTTTCGCCGCGTTCCTTCATTCCGGTTGCATTGGCTTGTATCACAGGCGCTGCAGGACACCACCTGTTGTTCGAGGAAGGCTATGTTTTCCCGATGCAAACACTCATCGAAACGCCCACTACGGTGGCTTTGTTCGCTTATGCCGTGATGGGGATCGTGATCGGATTGGCGGCTGTGGCCATCAGTAAAATGGTTTACCTGGTGGAAGACTTGTTCGAAAAGCTCCCGATCCATTGGGCCTGGTGGCCGGCGATAGGAGGGATCGGCGTTGGAGTTGTGGGGTATTTCTATCCCAAAACGCTGGGCGTTGGTTATTCCAACATCACCGATATGCTGAACGGCAACCTGACATTCCAGCTCATGCTTTCGTTGTGTGTGTTCAAATTCCTTTCCTGGGTGATTGCGCTCGGCAGCGGCACTTCGGGTGGAACGTTAGCGCCTTTGCTCACGATCGGTGGAGCCACCGGGGCATTGCTGGGCAGTCTCACTGTAGGCTGGTTCCCGGAATCTGGTGTCACGATTCCACTGGCGGCCTTAACGGGAATGTCGGCGATGTTTGCCGGAGCTTCCCGCGCTTACCTGACCAGCATCGTCTTCGCACTGGAAACCACCGGACAATCCAAAGCATTGCTTCCGTTACTGGCCAGCTGTACGGCTTCGTATTTCGTTTCCTACTTCATTTCCCCGAATACCATTATGACGGAAAAGATCGCCCGCCGCGGTATCCGAACGCCACATTCTTATGAGGCAGGCGTCCTCGAGCATACGAGCGTGGAACAGGTTTTGGGCGAAAGTACCGTGATAAGCGACGAAAATACGCTGGCACAGGTTCGCAGCTGGCTGGAATTACACGCTGAGCAAGTAGCCAATTATTACATCATCACTACGGTCGACGGCCAGTACCGAGGAATCGTCAGTTCTTCGAATCTTTACAATGCACACCATCCCGAACAATTGAAGATAGGCGAGATCGTGAAGCGGGAAAAGATGTACCTGAACCCGGGCAGCAGCCTGCGAACGGCTATGGAACTGATGGCTATCGAAAACGTCGATGTATTGCCGGTGGTAGAGAATGGCCAGGTGGCCGGCGTGCTTTCTTATAAGGACATTATCTCGGTTTACAAGAATGATAGTGCGCTTCAGAACCGGGAAAGTGTGTTGTCGATCAAGCGTGGACTGGATACGCTGGTGAAGCGGACGGTGAAGAAGTAGTTTCGAAGCTACGAGGTGAGATTTCGCTGGGTTTTCAAGAATCAAAAAACGCTCTGGTAATATTGCAATATTACCGGGTTTTCCGGTTTTTAGTACTTGGGGGGAGTCGGACCCATTTTTCCAACGAACGCTTTAGTCTGCTTTTGACCGGATGGGTTTCCAATAATCAAAATGCATCATTGCAATATTGCATTATTGCTTTTTTACGGGAATTGGCCCGGTTTAATCGCGATTGATTTTCCGACTGCCCTTGGGTAAGTTTCACACCCGTTAGCACAACCTCATCGACTTCCCAGCTACAAAAAACAAAGGGCGTCCACCGCAGCAGACACCCAGATAAATAAGATGATTGTTCCAAATCAGAACGGCAGATCGTCGTCGTCGCTGGCAGCGGTAGAAGCCGGGTTCGAAGGAATCGGATCGAGGTTCATAGCACTTGGTCCGCTCTGTGGCATTCCTGCGCCGGCACCTGCACCCATTTTCTCAATGCGCCATGCTTCGAGTGTATTGAAGTATTTCACTTCGCCTGCTGGGCTGGTCCATTCGCGACCGCGCAGGTTGAAAGAAACCTCGATCTGATCGCCTACATTGGCTGCGTCGATCAGTGAGCATTTGTCTTGTGTGAGCTGGAACATAATGTCCTGTGGATACATGCTCGAAGCGTCGGTGAGCACAAACTCGCGCTTGGAGAATTTTTCCGACACCTGTACCGTGTCATTTTTTACTTTGAGAGTTCCGGATAATTTGAACATGTTACTGGTTTTGCGTAATTAATCATTAAAAGAGAGCAGTGTCATCCATGCTCCCGTGAGATCGTTTTGGGCGATGAGCTGTTTGGCGCGCTGGTGCAGGGCTTCTTCGAGTTGAGCAGGAGCATCTTCCAGCTCCATGAACAATTCATTCAGCTCGATGAGCTTGTACTCGTTCACGTCAGTTTCGTTGGGAAGCACTTCCACACCGGCCAGCTGGGCCAGGTCATTGCCGCTTAAAATAGAGCTGTTGCGTATATCATCGGGGAGCTGGTCGAAACCGATACCGATCGTTGTTAGAGGTTTGGTGACTTCGAACATGGAAGCTTCGTTGGCATGGCAATACCAGTTGCCACCCATGCGGGCTACCAATCCGATCTTTTTCTGGTCGATCATGCCGTTGTCGTCGAGCACGGCTTCGTTGATGTGGATTTTCACCACTTCGCAGATCACGAGGTTGCCCGCGCCGCCCTGATCGCCCAGCTCCATCACCTGGTTCACCTTGCATTCGAATTGCACCGGCGATTCTTTTACACGCATCGGACGGATTTTATCCGACGGAAGTGCTGTAAATCCGGCTTTTACGAATTCGTCTACATCCGGTGCATAAGGCGAGCTGCTGAGACTCATCTGATGCAGGATATCGTAGTTCACGATGTTGATCACCACTTCCGGTACTTTCTTCACGTTGTTGTACGTGTCCTTCGTGGTATTCGTGCGACCGTTGCGCGCAGGCGAAAAGATCAGCACCGGTGGCGCCGCGCTGAACACATTGAAGAAACTGAAAGGCGAAAGGTTATGATTCCCGTTTTCATCAATCGTGGAAGCAAAGGCAATCGGTCTCGGACCAATGGCTCCCAGCAGGTATTGATGTAATTTTGGAATCGGTAAGTCTTTCGGATCGTACGTGATCATGAACCGTAATTTTTTGACAAAAGTACGTAAATCACCCGCTGAAATCCGGTTGCCGTTCAGGAAGTAATTAACAAGTTTTCCCTTCCGGGAGGAATTAAAGCACCTGCAGTTTCTTGCTCACGATTCGCCCGCCGATCACGAGATGCAGCAAATAATTTCCGGCAGAAAGCTCACGGATGTCGATGGTATGTTGTTCAACAACACCGTTTTGAACAATGCGACCGGTGAGATCCGAAATATTGTAGCTGTCGATGGAAAGCTCGTTAGGAATGGAGACAGTTACGGATGTTTGAGCAGGGTTGGGAAAGAGCGAAACCTGGTTGTCCAGTACTTCTTCGAGCGAAGAAAGTACCTGCATGCCGCCGCCTTCAATGAAAAGACCGGAATCGAATATGCCGTCACTGACATCCGCGATAGCAATGACAATGTGGTAAGTTGTGCCTGGCTCCACTTGTGCTGTCGCTGTGAGCGGAGTGGTAATTCCGTCGTATTGCAGGTATTCATTAGATGTGTTATAAGGAGCATTGCTGCCAGTTCCATTGTAGACATAACTACTACAATTCATACAGGGGCCTGTGCCGTTTGGACCGTTATTGATCGTATTAACTGATATAATTGAACCGTTTTCCAAACGGGCAATGTTCACGTTGTTGTATTCCGGGCCGGTGATAAAAATACCGGCGACATCCTTATAATTACTTCCAACATATTCCGGGTATTCTTCCGAAGCGAAGATATAGCGCAGGGTGAAAATAGTGTTGCTCGGTACAATATCAAACTCCAGTATGGCAGTATTGAAACTTTCAGTTCCGTCGACCAGTGCTGACAAGCGTGCATCACCACCTGCGTTGTTATTTTCACTTGCATTGCTTTGATTATTTGGGCCTTGGGGACCACCAGTTTCATTTCCCCAGATATTTCCTGTGGTAAGTAGAATGCCACTGGTGAAAGGCATGCTATTAACATCAGCAGTGAAGGTCGTTTTTGCATACGAATAACCTGTATAGCCCACATTGGAAATGGTGTATCCTGTCCCCGAAGAAAGCTCATTGATTAGAGCGGAAAGATATTGTGACCCGACAAAAAGCTGCGCATTCGAGTGAATGGATGACAGAATAAATAGCAGAAAGATGATGGACTTGATCATAAGATGGTGTTGTTGGCTTATACAAATATAGCAACGAATTCATAAAACGCCTTCGTACACTCACCCCACACTCATGCCTGTCAATCCAGCATCAGCTAAACTTGGAATTTCCTGCTGTTTCCAATCCCTACTGTTTCACTCCAGGACCAGAGACTGAAAAAACTATGTGCTCTATGTGGTTAATTAACCATCAGCTTTCGGATTTCCCTTACCGGCGCACTTCCGAAGCTCAAAAAAGTTTCGTGGAAGTGTTTCAGGTTGAATTCCTTGCCCTGTTGTTGCTTCAGCTCATCGCGCAATTCCATGATCTCGGCATAACCGGTGAAATAGCTGCACAGCTGTACTTGTGTCAATGTGGCGCGTTTCCATTTGCCCTCGGCTTCAGCCTGTTGCTGGAAAGCTTCTTTCATGAGTAGGTCGAGTGCCTGCTGTTGCTGCATGCCGAGGTTGTGAACGGAATAATCAAGGATCGTGTTGCAGGTCGTGCGCAGGTTCCATTTGTAGTACATCAGCCACATTTCAGGTGAATCGTTGCCGTAGCCGTTTTCCAACATCATACGTTCCGTGTAAACGGCCCAGCCTTCGATCATCGTGCCGTTGCCGAAAATGGATTTGATCAGGCTCGGCGACTGGTTGCTGTAAACCAGCTGCGTGTAATGGCCCGGAACCGCTTCGTGGATGTTCAGGATTTGCAAAATGTAATCGTTGTACTCGCGCAGGTAGCTTTCCTGTGCCTGGGGTGCCCAGCCGCTCAGACTGCCGACATTGTAATAGGTATTGCCGTTTTTGTCATACGGACCAGGTGCCGAAATGGAAGCGCCGGCCACTCCGGCCATGTAATCCGGCTCGCGGCGAACAACCAGCGGTTTTTTCGGATCGAGATAAATGAGCTTGTGATCGTTGACGAATTTTTCCAGCTGCGGAATCTGTTGCTCGATCTCGGCCTGGAAGTTTTCCGGCTTTACATGATGTACCGACAAGGTATCGATCAGCTGACGTACCATCACGAGCTCATCTGCCGGTTTCGGACGATTGCCCATGTGTTTGCCCCAGATTTTGTGGGCAATGGCGAGCATATCGCGGTGCAGCTCTTTTTTGTGCTTCAGTGCTTTTTGGTAGATCTGATCCGGCGATGAAGATGATTGAATCTCAAACTCGAATTTTTGCTTGTACAATGTTTTCCCCAAACGGAAATCGCGTGGGTGATCGTTTTTGAGCTGCTCGAGCCAGTTCGCATAGCCGTGAATGGCCTGAACAGCGCTTTGGGAGCGGGCGAGGAGCTCTTCTTTTTCTTCGGCACTCAGGCCGGAACGCTCCAGCGCAGCCGGAAGATCGGTCGTGAAGACGGAAACACCGCCACGATTCTGACTGATGGCCAGGAGTGTGTGCTCGCGCGTCGGATGTTGAATGTTTTTCGCCGCAGCCTGGTAATAAGCCGGAACGTTCAGCAGTCGCTTGGAAAGGTTCCGAAGCCGAACATCCAATGCATCGTAATTGTTGTTGATCATCTCGGCGAAGCTGCCGCAAACGTTGTAACCTGAAGGATCCCATTGCCAGTCTTTCAGCTCCTGGATTTCCCAGATCCGGCTTTTGAGCCGGTTTTCGATGAGCACATAATCGGTTTGATTAGCCGTCGACAAGGTTTTAGTGTCGAACTGGTGAAGCGCCTTCAATTCCTGCTTCGAAAAAGCAATCTGTGCAGATCGCGCCGCCTGATCCGGAATCACGAGCACGCTGTCGTAGTTGTGGTAACCGACACTGCTGGCATGTCCCGGCGACATTTTCCAGTACCGTTCTATGAAGTTTTTTTTCCAGGCATCGAATGCTTTATCGGAAGCTGCTGTCGAGGTTTCTTCCTTAGATCCGCAAGCCGTAAGAAAGAGGAGTAAAAACAGGAAATACCGATTTTTCATAGAGAGGCGTTTCGTTCACTACAAGAATAAGAAAAAACGATCAGTTCTATTCATCCTGAAACAATTCGGCTTCCCGGTAAAAATCGGTCAGAGCTGAAACGCAGTTGTATTCTTCACTTCACCTATCATAAACGTACTATGCGTGCTGCCGATATGCTGAAGCGTGGTAAGCTTGGTAACCATGAATTCACGGTACGCTTCCATATCTTTCACAAACACTTTCAGGATGTAATCGTAATCGCCGCTGACATGGAAACATTCCGTTACTTCATCGAGCCTCACAACTTCGCTTTCAAACCGGGTGAGAAATTCCCGGGAATGCTGTGTGAGCTTGATGTGACAAAATACAACGAATGCCTTGTCGATTTTCGTCCGGTCGAGTAACGCGACGTAGCTGGAAATAATTCCCTCACGTTCCATTTTCTTGATGCGCTCATACACGGCCGTTACCGAAAGATTGAGCTGCTGAGCCAATTCTTTGGTCGTTCTTTTAGCATCTGTTTGCAGCAGGGAAAGCAGTTTTTTATCCAGTCGATCGATTGCCATGGCTGTAAGATTATCTAAGGTGAGCTGTAAAATTAAAACAATATGGATTTTTAATCTATAAATGGTTTGATAAATAGATTAATAATCTAAATAAGTGTCAATTAATTGATTTTTATTCCTGAAACAAAGAGATTTGTAGAAACAGAAAAAATCAGCAACTATGAGCGTGTTCAATCCGGCAGATAAAATTCAGGACTTACAATATTTCGGCGAATTCGGCGGTGTGAATCCGTCTATTTCCGATAGCTCTACCTATACATTCCTCTCTGCGAAAACCATGTTCGATACGTTCGAAGGAAATGCGGAGGGCTGTTACCTGTATTCGCGGCATTCTTCTCCGATGAACCTGTATCTGGGACAGGCATTGGCTGCAATGGAAGGAACGGAAAGTGCGAATGTGGCCGCTTCGGGAATGGGTGCCATCACGTCGGTGTTACTGCAATTGTGTGGCTCAGGCGATGAAATTGTTTCCAGTCGCACCATTTACGGCGGCACTTACGCTTTTATGAAAAACATGCTGCCCAAATGGGGCATCAAAACCACGTTTGTGGATACGACCAAATTACAGGCTGTAGAAGCAGCCATTACTTCCCGGACAAAAGTGCTTTATTGCGAAACGGTCAGCAATCCGTTGCTGGAAGTAGCCGACCTTGAAAACCTGGCTGCGATCGCTAAAAAGCACAACATCAAACTGGTGGTCGATAATACGTTTTCACCGCTATCCGTTGCACCTGTCAAATTAGGAGCCGATGTCGTGATCCACAGCCTGACCAAATTCATCAACGGAAGCAGCGATACGGTTGGTGGAGTCGTTTGCGCCACGCAAGCATTCATCAATGACCTGAAAAACGTCAACGATGGGGCCATGATGCTCTTAGGACCAACCATGGACAGCTTCCGTTCGGCGAGTATTCTGAAAAACCTGCGTACGCTGCATATCCGTATGAAGCAGCACAGCCATAATGCCCTGTACCTGGCCGAAAAATTCGAACAGGACGGATTGAAAGTAGTTTATCCGGGACTGAAGAGCCATCCTGGACATGAGCTGTACAGTGGAATGATCAACCAGGAATACGGATTCGGAGGAATGATGACGGTAGATGTCGGCAGCCTTGACAAAGCCAACGAGCTGATGGAGCTGATGCAAAACCGGAATCTCGGTTACCTCGCTGTGAGCCTTGGGTTCTATAAAACGCTTTTCAGCGCCCCTGGAACGTCCACTTCCAGCGAAATTCCACTCGACGAGCAGCAGGAAATGGGATTGTCCGACGGACTGATCCGTTTTTCGATCGGACTGGACAACGATATCGAACGGACATACCAGCTGATGAAAGCCTGTATGAAGGAGCTGGGAGTGCTTTAAAAAGCTGATTTTGCAGAACGGCTCCCACAATGGGAGGAAGCTATTATCAGTCACAAGCCCGGACTGTTCATCTGGTTCGATCCGATCTTCATTTCTTCGGGGCCGTGTTTTTTTCTGCGTTTACTTTGCGACAGATCAATTTACCCAACATGAAACGAGCGATCATGCTTCTGGCGGTAGTGCCTCACATTGTCTGCGGACAAACTTCCAATCCGACGATCATCAAACCGTCACCATCTTACCGGTTGACGATGGATTTTGCTCCGGGAACGCATTTGCAGCAAAACTTTCAGTCAGGCATTGATCTTCAGCTCAGTTATACAACGTCCCGTTGGACCTTTACTGCTCAGTCTTTTGTTACCCCGTTCGAAAAATTCGATACACACCGTGCAGAACTGAACCAGCGATTCTCGTATGCGATCAACGAAGACGCGAAAGCACCGGCCTACAACCAGTCTTCGCTTATGGCTGTCCGCAATCTGCTGACGAAAACCAGGGATACAACAACAGTCTTTCGCTCAACTGCCATTGGTGTACGCGGCGGTTACTATTTCACACAGCGATCGCGCTATGGAACAATGGACTATTACCGGTATGGCGGTGATTCCGACAATGGGATTCTGTGTGTGGCTGGCGAGCGCATTCATGCGGCGGCACTTGGAATGGATTTCGTTTTTGAACGTGTAGGAAAGAACTCGACGATCCGTCAGCATCTGTATGCCGACATGCTGGTTGGTTTCAATGTCAATCTGGTGGGATACCGGTACTATGCGCCTGAGTGGGATACGTCAAAAGGCCATTTTTATTCAGCGGACGTCAACGCGTCATTCAGAAAAGAACACTTCGGAACACGCTTTGGTTATGAGATCCGTTGGTACGGAAAGAGAGGGATAGGTCTGTATGCATCACTGGAAGGACACTATAAACCAAACGTAGTCTACCATTCGTCATCGGAATATTATGTTCCGCGTGGTGGCGAAACAATCTGGGCGTCAACGGCTGTGGCGAAAATCGGATTGACGCACCGGTTTATGAAGAAATAATGAAATCCGGCAAATGGATAGATTCGGGATGCAGAAATCCCTTGCATTACTTTGCGACCTCTGCGGTTAATTAATCTTCTCCCGGTAAGACCATTTCCGTGTTGCGAAACCAGCGTCTGAACGATTTTTTCAGGGTGATGTCGTACAAGATGTAAAAATCAGAGCTGACTTCCGGTGAAAATGGTGTTGCTTTTTTTCCTCCTTTATATTCATAGAAATGGTAGGGCAGTTGCTGCCATTCGGTGGTCGGAGTGACAAAGCCATAATCCTCCATCGAAACCGGCATATTGAAGCCTTCCACGACCTCTTTCCAGCGGTACATCAGTTTTTTCTTTTTGTAAACCAGCTCCAGCGTTGGCGGAACACTTTGACGCAAATACTGATCGAAGATCTTCGACAGATCGCGCTTCAGCGTTTGGCTCATGTATGCTTCCACATCCTGGGTCGTTACGAGCTGGTGGTAGAACGTACTGTTCAATCCGCGCAGCATTTCCCGGAAAAGTGTGTCGTTATCAATGACATGGCGAATGGTGTGCAGCATATTGGCGCCTTTGAAATACATATCGCCGCTGCCTTCGGTGTTCACGCCATACGGCCCGATGATGGGAATGTCGTTCAGGATGTTGCGTCGCAATCCGATCACGTAGGTCGAAGCGTCCTTTTTCCCGAACCAGTATTCGGTAAACAGCGTTTCGGAGTAATCGGTAAACGATTCGTGGATCCACATATCGGCGATGTCCTTGCTGGTGATGTTGTTGCCAAACCACTCATGCCCCGATTCGTGAACGATGATAAAATCCCATTTAAGTCCAACGCCAGTACCGCTGAGATCCGTTCCGGCATAGCCTTTTTTGTAGCTGTTTCCATAAGCAATGGCGCTTTGGTGTTCCATCCCAAGGTGCGGCGCTTCCACGAGCTTGTAGCCGTCTTCGTAGAACGGATAAGGCCCGAACCAGTGCTCGAGTGCTTCAAGCGTTTTCGGAACGTCGGTGAAATGCTGCTCTGCCTTTTCTTCGTTGCCGCGCAGCACCCAATAATCGAGCTCCAGCATGCCTTTTTCGCCTTTGTAATGCTCGTGGATGTTCACATAATCGCCGATATAAGGAATGATGCAGTAATTATTGATCGGATTGGCAACAAACCAGGTGTAAGTCGCCGTACCGTTTGCACGTTCGGTTTTTCCTTCGAAATGGCCGTTGCTGATGCACGCCAGTTCGGTCTTGCAGGTAAAATGCATGCGGGCGCTGTCGGGCTCGTCGGCTTGTGTGTCCTTGCACGGGTACCAGACGCTGGCGCCTTTTCCCTGGCAGGCAACTGTAATCCATGGATTTCCCTTTGCATCTTTCGCCCAGATAATGCCGCCGTCCCAGGGTGGTTTCACGGCTTCGTGCGGCTTGCCACTGTAATAAACGCACACTTTTCCTTTTTTGTCGACCAGCCAGCTTCCGTTGAAGGTCACGAAATAAGCATCGCCGTCCTGTTTGATGTGATCCTGACGAAAGGTGAATTTACGGTCGCCATCGGGCTTTAACAGCACAATGCTGTCGAGCACCAGCGGATCCTGCAGGTCGATCTGCATCGTATGCGATTTCGCATTACCCATCGTTGCTGTAAACGAAATGGTGTTGCTTCCCCAAACGGTTTCGTTCACGTCGTCAAAAGTCACATCCAGCTCGTAATGAGTGACATCCCACCAGTCGCGTTGTGGACCAAAACGACCGCGAATAGAGTCGGCGTGGGTGAACTGGGAAAAGCAGAACGGGGCCATCGCCAGTGAAAGGATAAAGAGGAGAAGCTTCATGCGTTACGTATGTAGAACGAAAGTACACAATTAGTTGGAAGTTAGAAGTTGAGAGTTGGTGAGTTGTTGGGTTTCAGAGTTGGTGAGTTTCTGGGTTTCAGAGCTGCTGGGTGATTCCGTAACCCGAACCGGTAACTCTCAACTTCCAACTTCTAACTTCCAACGCATAACTTATTTGTACAAACCAAAAAAATACCTACTTTTGTGCACCCTTTTGAAAAGAAGGCTTTTGAAATAATCCCGGAAGATCAGTCGGATCAAGCTATCGGGGTACTGCGGATGTGGTGAAATTGGTAGACATGCCAGACTTAGGATCTGGTGCCGCGAGGCGTGTGGGTTCGAGTCCCTCCATCCGCACTTAATAAAGGTCTTCCGTTCCGTCCCGATAGCTATCGGGATCGGAATTGAGGGCCTTTTTTAGTTAAGAAAACAGAGCAAACATCAAAGCAGTTACGCCTCTGCGGACGCTTTGGAATAAAAAACAACGCAATGAACGTAAGTCGTCAGGAAGTAAACGCGCAAAGCGCATTGCTGGTCGTGAAAGTCACACCGGCTGATTACCAGTCAAAAGTGACTGCTTCACTCGAGAAATACCGCAAGCAGGCGCGTATCCCGGGTTTCCGCCAGGGGAAAGTGCCAATGGGCCTGATCCAGAAGCAATACGGTAAAGCAGTGCTGGCCGAGGAAATGAACAAACTGGTTTCCGACGCTTTGTATGGTTATGTACAGGAAAACAAGCTGGAAATCCTTGGCAACCCGATCCCGAAAGAGGATGTGGAAGTGAAAGGCGATTTCGAAAAGCCGGGTGATTTCGAATTCACGTATGAGATCGGTTACACTCCTGCCATCAGCCTCGACCTGAACAACAAAACGAAATTCGATTACTTCAAAGTGAAGATCGATGACAGCCTGATCGATAAGCAAGTAGATGACCTGCGTCGTCGTTACGGAAAACTGACTTCAGTTGAAGAAACAGCTGATTCCGATATGATCCTCGCACAATTCGTTGAGCTGAATGAAGACGGTTCGATCAAAGAAGGCGGCGTGATGCATTCCTCCACGACTTCCCTCGAATTCGTAAAAGATAAAAAAGCGAAAGCAGCCCTGACAGGCAAGAAAAAAGGCGATAAAGTAACCGTTTCTGCTTCTGCGATTACTCGTGATGACCGCGATAAAGCAGCCATGCTCGGACTGAAGCCGGAAGAATTGGCTGATCACACCGACAGCTACCAGATGACCATCAACGACATCAAGCGTATGGAGCTGGCTGAGCTGAACCAGGAGCTGTTCGATAAGCTGTTCGGCGAAGGTGCTGTAAAAAGCGAAAAAGAGCTGCGTGAGCGCATCAAGGCTGATTTGGAGCAAATGTTTGCTAACGATTCAGACCGCTTGCTGACGCGTTCCGTTTACCGCGAGCTGGTTGACAAAACAAACGTGGCCCTGCCGGATGATTTCCTGAAACGCTGGATCCGCTTGTCGAACGAAAAGCCGATCACAGAAGAGCAAATCGACGCAGAATACGACAACTACGCGAAAGACCTGAAATGGCAGCTGATCCAGGGCCATATCTTCAAGGCGAACGAAATTCAGCTCGACCAGAAAGAAGCGCTCGAATTCACCAAAGGTTTGCTCGTGAACCAATACGCACAGTACGGTTTGCCGGCTCCTGAAGAAAAAGAGCTCACAGCACAGGCTGCTAAAGCCCTGGCGAACCGCGAAGAAGCTACACGTATCTACGATATGCTGGCTGAAGCGAAGCTCACTGATTACTTCAAAAACACCGTGAAGCTCAACAACAAAGAAGTTGCCTACGACGAGTTCGTAGAGATGGCGTCCAAATAAGCTTTACTCCAAAGAATACGAAAGGTGCGGGAAACTGCACGAATGGCCGGAAGAACATTCCGGCCATTTTTTTGTGTTGAAAAACAGTTTTTAATCGCTTCGCATTGCCGAAAAAACAGGTGACAATTACGATTGATTTCAATCTATCTGACACTAAATCACTTCCAGTTGCGTCTTCAATACAGGTTTGAGCACTGTGCTGTAAATCGTAATGAGCTTAACGCATGAAAAGATGAGGAAAAGTGGCAAAAAAACACTGACGGTTGCCTGCATGCTGGTCTGTTCCATTTGTGCAATCGGACAAACCACGAAAAGGGTGTTGTTTCTGGGAAACAGCTATACCTACGCAAACAACATGCCCGGATTAGTGGAAGATATGGCAGCTTCGGCCGGCCGGACGCTCGTTTTTGACATGCATGCTCCCGGCGGTTATTACCTGGCGCAGCATTTAACCGATCCGGTATCCCTGGAAAAAATTGCAGCCGGGAATTGGGATCACGTCGTTTTACAGGATCAGAGCATGTCGATGGCCTATCCAACTACGTTCATGAACTTCCTTCCATACGATGTCAAACTGGATAGTACTATCAAAGCACATAATTCCTGTGCGCAGGTCATATTTTACAGCACCTGGGGACGAAAAAACGGTGATACTTATCTGTGCTCACCGCCCGACTGTGCTGTCGATACCTGGATTACACGAACCTATTACCAACTCGACAGCACGATAGAATCCCATTATAAGTTCTTTGCAGACTCATTGCGATCATCCATGTCGCCGGTAGGAGCGGTTTGGAGATACATCCGGCAACAGCATCCTTCAATTGAGCTGTTCGTTTCCGATGACAGCCACCCGACGCTGGCAGGAAGCTATGCTGCGGCCTGTTGTTTTTATACGGTCATCTTTCGAAGCGATCCTACTTTCATCACCTTCAATTCCGGACTTTCCTCCGCCGATGCTGAGGTTATAAAAAATGCCGTAAAACAAGTTGTTTACAACCAGTTACTTGACTGGAATGTCGGAATGTATGATGACCTGCTGGACCCGGAATGTCTGCTTTTGGGCAGCGAGGGTGAGGTGAATAACACTGGCTGGAGTGTCTTTCCCAATCCGGTCACGACGGCTTTACAGATTCGGTTTTCAACGAATGTCCCGAAGCACACACTCGGAATTTACAACAGTCAGGGAGTGTTAGTGAAAGAGCTGGATGTTACGGGAACAACGATAGTCGATTTCTCTGCATTTCCGGCAGGGCTGTACCTGCTGCGATCCGGGAATCAGCAACACGTCGTTACGGTAGTGAAAAGCGAGTAGCCACCAGAACCCAACGCTATACTTAGTGTCCTCTGCGGTTATTATTCAAACACCGGCTTCTTCCGCAGCTTATACGTCTTCCGTTCACCGTTCCGAAGGATTTCCACCAGCAACAGATCGATCGTTTCATCGCCGCCGTGCAGCTTTTTGTACAGCAGCTCGCACCATTTTTCATCGGTCAATGGCAGGTAATCGGTGTGATGGATCTTAGCGATCGTATCGCCCACCTGTATGCCCTGCTGTTCGGCATCGGAACCGTGAAGAAGGAAGCCTACTGTCAGGTGGTCATCGGCACGAACGGGCGAGAGTCCGAAACCTTTTGTTTCCTCAGCCACCGGTTCGTGATTCTTGATCAGGAAAATTTCTTTTTCCGACCAGTCGATGATCACGCGGAAATTTTTCAGGAATTCGTTCCCCATGATCGTTGCCTGCGTGGGTTGGAATTTGACAATCTGATCGGTAAATGTCGCTGTGCCGATTACGACGTCTGTTTGGGCATACATGATCGTGTCGGGGGCATTGTGGCCGTATAGTCCTGAAGCATTGCGCCCGAAGCCGTAGTTGGTATGAACGGCCGTGTCTTTTTTCAAATCGTTGAAAACAGCCGTCTTCGATGCAAAGGAACCATTGGCACCGGTATCGAACGTCACATTTTTCACCTCTACGCTGTTATAACTGAGCTCCACTTTCGGTGTGCCGCTGGTAGCGGGATTGAAAGGCAATACGATCGCATCAGCCGGAATAGAAAGCTGCTCGCGCGATGAAACGAGTGTAAAGACCTGTTTGTCGTAATCGATCTGCCAGATAGCCCGTTTCATGAGGTTAGCGCCTATAAAGCCGTCAATGCCCAGACAGGCGATTTCCCTGGATTGCTTCAGATCGGCTACCGCAGCGCCGGTATTCAGAAAATCCAGCTCACCGATCGAAACGGTGTCGATTACCACAAAATCAAGCTCGTTTTTGCCACCTTGTGAATCACCTGCTTCCTGCGTCACTTTTGTTTCCAGCTTCAGCTCGTCCGCCAGCTCTTTCGAGATCACGTTCGGGGCGCCGGTATCGACAAGAAATTCACGTTTTTTGCCGTTCACTTCGACCTCAATAATCATCAGTCCCATGCGATAAGTAAAAGGAACGGAAACCGAAAACTCCTCTTTGGAAACAGAGCCCTGGTTCAAGACTTTGACCACTTTGATGGTTTTACAGGACGACAGGATGGTAAGTATCAGTAAGGCAGGGAGTAACGTGTATTTCATAAGTAAATCAGTATTTGCAGTAAGACCAATACGGTTGGTGTTTGTTACAGCAAGATAGAACTTTTGTTAAAAGACAGCAATTGAAAGCGGAAATACCGTCTTATTTACAGAATGAATTTTGTCACGGAATGCGTCATTTTTACAGGATGCCTGTCCATGGCACAACTCTTGACTAGTTACCGCTCGTATCGGTTCGAGCCTGTTTTCCGCAATTGACCGGAACAACGGTTGGCCTGAACTGACAAATTGGCGCAAGCAAATTATGAAAGACCCATTTGAAAAAACAATCATCGTATCTGCCGGAATCGACGAAAATGCCGATTTCCTGCCACTGATGTCACAGGATGAAGAAGATTCCATGAACCGCGAGGTATTCAAGGAAGATCTTCCGATTCTACCTTTACGCAATAACGTATTATTTCCCGGCGTGATGATCCCGATCACCGTCGGACGCGATAAATCCATCCGCCTGATCCAGGAAGCCAACAAAGGCGATAAGATCATCGGCGTGGTGTCGCAGATCGATCAGGAAGAAGAAGCCCCTGAATTCAAGGACCTGCACCGCATCGGGACAGTAGCACAGATCGTGCGCATGCTGAAAATGCCCGATGGCAGCTCTACCGTCATTATCCAGGGAAAACGCCGGTTCGAGATCACGGAGCCGTACCAGACCGAGCCGTATATGCGCGCCAAAGTGCGTTTCCTGTCGGAAGAAATGCCGCCGAAAAACGATCCGGAGATGGAGCTCATTTTCCGCACCATCAAAGACCTGGCGTTGCAGATCATCCGCGACAGCCCGAATATTCCTTCCGAAGCGGCTTTTGCCATTGGCAACATCGAAAGCCCGACGTTCATGGTGAATTTCATTTCATCCAACATGAATGCCGACGTGCAGAAGAAGCAGGAAATGCTCGAAGAGCTCGATTTCCGCAAGCGCGCCGTGATGGTCATGGAACACCTTACGCTCGAAACGCAGGTGCTCGATATGCGCAATGAAATCCAGTCGAAAGTACGCTTAGACATGGACCGTCAGCAGCGCGAGTACTTCCTGAATCAGCAGATCCGCACCATTCAGGACGAATTGGGCGATAATCCGCAGGAACAGGATTTGCAGGATATGGAATCGCGTGCAGCGCTGAAGCTGTGGGATCAGAAAGTTGAAAAGCTGTTCCGCAAAGAGCTCGAAAAGCTGCGTCGTATGAACCCGCAGGGTGCGGAATATACCGTGCAGCTGAATTACCTCGACACCTTGCTCGATCTGCCGTGGAATGAGTTTACGACCGATAAGCTCGATCTGAAACGTGCCGAAAAGATCCTCGAGCGCGACCATTTCGGCCTGGAAAAAGTAAAACAACGCATCCTCGAATACCTCGCTGTACTGAAGCTCAAAGGCGATATGAAATCTCCGATCCTGTGTTTCTACGGACCTCCGGGAGTAGGGAAGACCTCGCTCGGAAAATCGGTGGCTGAAGCGCTGGGACGTAATTACGTGCGCATGTCGCTCGGTGGCGTTCACGACGAAGCGGAAATCCGCGGCCACCGGAAAACGTACATCGGAGCGATGCCCGGACGTGTGATCCAGCATTTGAAAAAATCAGGCTCGGCCAACCCGGTATTCGTCCTCGACGAAATCGATAAGCTCGGTCGCAGCAATCACGGCGATCCATCTTCGGCGTTGCTCGAAGTGCTCGATCCGGAGCAAAACAGCGCGTTCTACGATAATTACATCGAAACGGAATTTGACCTGTCGAAGGTAATGTTCATCGCTACGGCCAACAGCCTGGCAACCATCCAGGGACCGCTGCTCGATCGTATGGAGATCATCGAAGTGAACGGCTATACAGTAGAGGAAAAGATCGAGATCGGTCGCAAGCACCTGCTGCCAAAACAGCTGGAAGCGCACGGCGTAACGAAGAAGCAGCTGCTGGTCGATAAAAAAGTATTCGAGCGCATCATTGAACATTATACCAACGAATCGGGCGTTCGCGGACTCGATAAGCAGCTGGCCAAGCTGGTGCGTCACCGCGCGAAACAGATTGCACTGGAAGAAACTTTCGTCGAGAAGATCGAAGCGGACGGCTTATACGCGATCCTCGGACCGGGACACGAGCGCACGAAATACGCCAACAACGACGTTCCGGGTGTTGTAACCGGTCTGGCATGGACCAGTGTCGGTGGTGATATCCTGTTCATCGAATCGTCGCTCACGAAAGGCAAAGGCAAGCTTACATTGACCGGAAACCTCGGCGAAGTGATGAAAGAATCGGCGATCATTGCGTTGGAATTCCTCAAAGCCCATTCCGACTGGCTCGATCTGCCGCAGGAACAATTCGACGAAACCAACGTGCACATTCATGTTCCTGAAGGCGCTACGCCAAAAGACGGACCAAGTGCGGGTATCACGATGCTGACATCGCTGGCGTCATCGTTCAGTAAGCGCAAAGTGAAAAAGAACCTGGCTATGACGGGCGAAATCACGCTGCGTGGTGAAGTATTGCCGGTGGGTGGCATCAAGGAGAAAATCCTGGCGGCTAAACGCGCGAACATCAAGGAAATCATCCTCTGTGAGCGCAACCGCAAAGACGTGGAAGAAATCGCTCAGGATTACCTGAAAGGACTTACGTTCCATTATGTGCGTACGATGAAAGAAGTGATTGACCATGCGTTAATTCAGAATTCATAATGCATAATTCTGAATTGTGCATTATGAATTATGCATTTGAAGAAGCAGATTGTCTTTTACGTTTTCCTCCCATTCTTCCTTCAGAATGCTCAATAGGATGCTGTCCCGTCGTCCACCTTCGAGGTTCGGCATGTGACTTCTGATCACGCCTTCGATCGTGCAGCCTATCTTTTGCATAGCGGCTTTGCTGCGCTCGTTGCGGTTATCGGCGCGGAATTCTACGCGGGCCATGTTCCAGCGCTCGAAAGCGTGTTCCAGCAACAGGAATTTGCAATGCGTGTTCAGTCCCGTTCCGCGGAAATCCTTGCCATACCAGGTGTAGCCGAGCTGTAAATAACCATAAGTAGGCTGGACGTCGTAGAAGCGGGTAGAGCCGGCTATTTTCCCCGAAGCTTTGTCGATGACCGTAAACGGATAGCTGTCGCGTTTTTCCCTTGCTGCCAGCGCGTGTTCGACATATGTCGTCATGTTTTCCCTTCCGTGAGCCGGCAACAGTGAATACTGCCACGTATCCGGCTCCGTTTCAGCGTAATGGATATAAGCTTCCAGATCGGCGCGATCCAATGGCCGCAGCAGTACTTTTTCCGACTCCAGGATGATTTCAGGGGCGAACAGATCGTTCATGCAGAAGGGTTTTGCTAAATGTAGCAACTTCCGGTCAGTTGGATGTGTATATTTGTTCGGACCATGCGTAACAGAATAACCTTCACCCGGAAAGAACGCATCCTGCTCGGCGGCTGGTTCCTGCTGTTGTGGCTGGTAGTGTGGATACGCGCGGTGCTGGTTCCCGTTGTGCCGGATGAGGTGTTTTCCTACTTTCTCTACGGCGAATCGGGTTTTTATTTTCCGCCCGAAGCCCAGATCGATGCCAACAACCACGTGGTCAATTCCTTCCTGACGCATCTTTCCGTCAACTGTTTCGGTCATTCGTTATTGGCCATCCGCTTGCCGAATGTGCTCTGCTTCGTAGTGTATTTCATTGCAATCGTTGGTATCAGCAAACGCCAGTCGACAAAAGGCGGTTTCTGGATCAGCTTGTTCGCCTTTTCAGGGATTTTCTACCTGCTGGAATTCTTCTCGCTGTCGCGGGGCTACGGAATGTCGTTTGCGTTTCTGCTACTCGGCATCTGGCAATTGATGCTGTTACAGCAAACATTCCGTTGGAAAAACGTGCTAGGATTGTTAGTGGCCACGATCCTGGCGCTCGGCAGCAATCTGTCGCTGTTTTTCTGTTTTTCGGTGATGACGGCCTGGCTGGTCTTGTTACTTGGCGGTTATGTGCGCAGAAACACCAGGAAAGCGATTGCAGCTTTTCTGACGATTGGGGCCTTCGCCGGTGTATTGTTGTTCTTTTACAACTACATCGTTTTCCTGAACAACCGCGATATGCTCTACTACGGCTTAGAGGAAGGCTTTCCGTATGCGTCGATCCAAACCTTGCTGTTTGAGCTCACGACCGTCGATTTTGCGTGGATGTACTGGTTCCTGTTCGTGCTTTCTATTGGGATTGTGTTGCTTGCACTTGGTCGTTTGTTCAGTCAGCGCTTGTGGAAGAGCATTGCCGACAACAGACTGGTATTTGTCGCATTATTGCTGGCCAACCTGGCTGGAATTGTCTACTCGGTTTACAAAATGGACGCTGCCGCACCTTCCGACCGCACGGCTGCACACCTCATCCCGCTGTTCATCGGTTCGGGAATTTTCCTGTTTCCGGCTTTTGCGAAAAGCCGTCGTTTGAGCTGGTCACAGTTACTATTTGTGCTGTTTCCCGTGGTGTCGTTCAGTACCTTCAGCCTGCATTACAACCACTTTTGGGTAGACGATCGCATCGACCACAAAGCGTATGAAATCCTGCTGGAAGAAGCTCAAAAAGCACCGAACCCCGTGACCATCTCCGGTTTCCGCTATTTCGATCGCATGTACGCTTTTGAAAACCTGCAGATGGACAGTCGTTTGCCTGCTTACGATGTGGAAACCTGGCCGAACAATTGCTCCGATTTCTTCCTGCTGACACCCGGCGAATACAATATGAACCGTTCGAAAACAGCTGATTACAAAGTGCTGTTCACCGATCCGTATTCCGGGAATATGCTCTTGAAACGAAACACGTTCCTGCCGCGAAAAGCATTGGCCCGCCGCTGGTCGACCGTTGAGCCCGATTCGATCGAGTTTCTGAACCTCGGCAGCTTTCCCATCGATTCGCTTTCTGCACGCAACATGATCGCCGATATCCGCTGTCGTTTTCAATTTGAAGGAAGCGGCGAACAGTTTATTGCTACGGCAGCCTTGTTCGACAAAGACCTCAATCTCCTGATGCTGAAGGAATCATTCCACCTCAATCAAATTAAAACCAACTGGAACAATCGTTCCGTGACGCGCTTTTCCATTCCGTTCTGCAACCTGCCACCCGAAACGCGCGAGATCCGGCTCTACATCTTCAACGACAAGAAAGTGCTCCATGGAAAATACCAGGCACTGACAACGCTTTATCAGCTGGGACAGTAGGACATCAGGATACCAGGACATCAAGATCTACCTGTCGGCAGACAGGCTTCAGGATTTTAAGACTGGCCAACCGGAGACCGAATGACTGGAGACGAGTATAATAACGTCGATATAGGTTTTCAAGAATCATTTTCACGGTTTCGAATTTATTTTCACAGATAATGAAAATGTAGTATTTTCGCCCCGAAGACGATTGATCGTCCTCAACATATTTTATCTAACACCTTAAGTCATGAAAAAATCCATTATCGGATGGAAAGGGATGCTTGCGTTCCTGTTTCTATCCACCTCTTCAACGAGTTTCGGACAATACCAGAATCTTGCCGTTCAACCACGGTTCGATCAGGTTTACACGCAGTTGTACGGTCCTATTTACAACATTGCTTCCACCAGCAACGATATCAACGCTCAGGGTGATCTGCAATGGAACAAGGCAAATCTGTATCAGCAAGGATGGGTAAATGTAGGAGGTTTCCAAGTTTGGACCTATACACAAGCGTCGATTGATTCCCAGAATGCGCTTGGTTCAACCCGTTCAGGTTCCCTGGAAGCTTTATTGCGCATGTATGAAGCGACGTGCGAAATGAAATACATCTGGGAGTTCATGGAACAGGCCACCCATATCATCAACTGTCGTGCAGATAAGGTTACACCCAAGCAATCCGACTCTGCATATTTATTCGTGAATCAGCCTGCGTGGCACGGTCGCATTCTGCAGCCTCTGGCGCATTTTGTTTACCTGGTGAACAGTAAAAACCTGGGAGGGATAGCCATTCCGGTTGCTCATCGCCCCAACTTTAACAACAAAACAACCATCGGTGAATTTTCCAGTGCTGTCAATACACAGAATAAAGAAATGATGAACTTTTTACTGGGACGTTTGTGGAGAGGGAATGATGAATGTATGTGCAAGCCAGTTAATATTACACAAGCTTGTGGAAATGGTAGCTTTGATACAGGGTCATCAAAAAGCATCAGCGAGCTGAATTTTCAGGCGCCGTATGGCTGCGCGTTGATTTACATGTACCTGGCGAATCCGAATGAAATTTATACCTATGCTGTTAAAGTAGTAGAGATGGCGCGTGCTTACCTGGTCACCAGAAATGGGATCTTGCTCTCTGAAGGGCCATATAACAGCTGGTGGTGGTATCATGACGGATGGCAACAAATAAAAGTGAATGGTGTATGGGTTGATCGGAATTATTCCGTTGAAGATATTGCTCATGCAGCCTTTGACATCGATTTTCCTTTGCTTTACAATAAATTCTACAATAATTTCTATCCGGCTATCACTGGTGGACAGTATTTCGTAGATAGTGATATGGTACGTTTCAGAAATCGATTCACAAAATTTATTTATAAACCGGGTGTATCGAGTACATGTAGCTCTATACAGCAAACTTTCTCCTGTAATGTGTTCGGTAATTGCTATGGTCATTATGGTTCGACTGATTATGCAGATTATACAATGAATGCCAAAAACTGGACCGGTTTCTATAAGTTTGACAACACTCCCGGTGCGACATGGGGGCCAGGAGTCTACCAAATTATAATGGATCATTTTATCAATGTGGAATCCTGTTTAGACATCACCGGAGCCAATTATGGTGGTGCTGGTATTACAGGATTGGCAGATATCGTCGTGGCTAACTACCATAAAGAGAATCGCGGGCCATGTAACCAGATTGGTGTCGAGCCGAAAAGTGCGTCAGCAGGACCTGATTTTGCCTGGGTAAACCCTGTTTCGACGCATTTCACTATTCCGGCTTCGCTGGAAGCGAAAAATGTTCAGGTATTTGACATGAAAGGTGCGCCTCAAAATGTGCCTGTTGAAGGTGAGAACTACCAGACAGCACACCTTCCGGATGGCAACTACATCGTTGTGATGGAAATCAACGGAGCAACGATCCGCAAACGCCTCGTTGTGATGAACAACCAATAATTTTCGTCGAAATAATCTCAGACAAGCTCCGGTTCGCTCAGGCAATCGGAGCTTGTTTCATATAACCCCAACTCATCAACCCAGAAACTCACCAACTCACCAACTCACCAACTCACCAACTCACCAACTCACCAACTCACTAACTCACCAACTCATAACTAACAACTAGTAACTTCCAACTTCAAACTACCAACTACATCGGATGATCCCGACCCTTCTCTTCATACAACGGGTAAATCACCGCGCTCGACCGGCTCAATGAAAATTCGCCCTGCGAATCCTCGGCCAGGATCAGGTTCTTGTCATCGATCAGCGGCGAAAGGATCACTTCCAGCAATTCGAAAGCGCCATGCAGCACAATGCTTTTTTCGATGCTAAGCACCGGACTTTCCTCGTACCGCACTTCACACATCCCGCAGGTTGCAATCAGCTGCCGTATCGCCCGACGGATCTCTTCCAGCGTTTCCGTTGAGGTTGTACTATCGACAAAAAACTCCATAATCGTTTATTCTCTCATAAGTTAAGTCATTTGGCGCTTGATCCATGATTGTTAAGATATTTTGGAATAGTTTTCGAATTGACGAGTTTTTGAGTTGAGTTTAACGGGATCGCTATTAAATAACCAACTCTGCAACTATGGAACTCATCAACTCTATAACTCGCAAACCCTGCAACTCGCAAACCCTGCAACTCACCAACCCTGTAACTCACCAACTCATCAACTACAATAAGTCGTACTTTTGTCAAAAACCCGAAACAATGAAATTACGCCAGGTTCCGCTGGAGCAGATCAACCGCTTTAATGCGAATACCATGATGGAAGTGCTGGGCATTCAGTGCACCGAATTGGGCGAAGATTACCTTGTGGCGACCATGCCCGTTGATCACCGTACGCACCAGCCGATGGGATTGTTGCACGGCGGAGCAAGCGCAGCGCTGATCGAAACGATCGGCTCCATGGGCTCGACCTTGCTCATTGATCTTTCGAAAGAAGCGCCGGTAGGAATTGAGATCAATGCAAACCACATTGGTGGCGTGAAATCGGGCTCCGTAAAAGCCATCGGGAAAATTGTACATGCAGGCAAACGAACGCACCTCTGGCAGGTCGATATTTACGACGAAACCACGGGCAAGCTTATTTGTACGGGCCGTCTGACCATTATGATTGTACCGCGCTCATGAGCGATCGCATTCGATACCGGCTTCCTGATGCCGACGAAATTCATTCGGCTACCGGAACATTTATCGCTTTACCAAATGCCGCTCCGGCCAACGGATTTGTCATCACCGATTTCCTGCACCAGCAGGTGTTTCAGTTCAACGAAGAACCGGGTGGCGTTCCGGAATGGCATATTCATGGTCAACAGCCGGTTGTCATTTCTCCCCGCGATTACCAGATCGAAGCGCAGGCTTTGTTGCACGCTTTCCCGGTGATGGAGGTCGAGAAAGCCGTTTATTCCCGCGTGAAACAGGTCGGTTTTTCCATCGAAAAGGCAGAAACGTTGTTCCAGCTGCTCGAACAAACCTATCCGAAAGCCTTCGTTTACCTCGTTTCCTCGAAGCTGTTCGGAACCTGGATAGGCGCTACACCCGAAGTTTTGCTGGATGCCGAAGAAAAGATCCTGAAAACCGTAGCGCTTGCGGCGACCCATCCTTCAGCCGACGATTACGATTGGACGGAAAAAGAGCAGCAGGAGCATGAATACGTTGTAAAAGCCGTGGAAAAGGTATTGCAGCGAAACGATTGCAAACTGCTCGAAAAAGAAGGGCCGTTTGCCGTTTACGCCGGGCCTGTGCAGCATTTGAAAACCACGTTTGTTGCGCAATTAGGCGAAACGCCTTCGTGGAATGTGGCCATGGATCTGCATCCTACGCCGGCTGTGTGTGGCACACCGCGTATGGCAGCGCTCGACCTCATCACCTCGCGCGAAATGCACGAGCGGTTTCTTTACACCGGCATGATCGGCATTCATTCCGAAACCGAAAGCAAATTGTTCGTCAACCTCCGTTGTGCCCAGCTGCAGCAGGAGAAAGCTTATATTTACGTTGGCGGCGGCTATACCATCGAGTCCATTCCTGACCTCGAATGGGAAGAGACCGAAAATAAGGCCCGCACGCTCCTCAATTGCATGGAAAAACTGTAGTTTTGGCCTCTCAAAAACACCAGATGAAATCAAGCGCAAAACTGGAAGTACAATTGATCGTGGATGCCTGTCTCAAGGGCGGAATAACCCAGATCGTACTCTCGCCAGGCTCACGGAATGCACCGCTTTCCATCGCTTTCGATGAACATCCGGCTTTCACCACATTTGTTGTTCCGGATGAGCGCGCCGCGGCGTTTTATGCACTCGGAATGGCCCAGCAGCTGCAACAACCGGTGGCCATTGCCTGTACATCCGGATCGGCGCCGCTGAATTACTTTCCTGCAGTTGCCGAAGCCTATTACCAGGGCATTCCGCTCGTGATCCTGACAGCCGACCGTCCGAAAGAATGGGTCGACCAGGGCGACGGACAAACCATTGTGCAGGAAAACATGTACGGTTCACACGTGCTGGCCGCCGTTCAGCTTACTGCCATCCATACGGATGAACAACGCTGGTTATTTGAGCGCCAGTGTGCCGAAACGATCCAGAAAGCAAACGGCAAGCGCAAAGGACCGGTGCATCTGAATATCCCGTTCAGCGAGCCGCTTTACGGCGTGACGGAAGACGTACAGACCATTCGCCAGTGGATGCACTATGCGGAAGGCGAAACGGTATTGTCAGATGCTGAAAAAACGGTTGTTAACGAAAAATGGCAGCGTTCAACGAAGCGCATGGTCATTTGCGGACAAATGCAGCACGATCCGGAGCTGGAAGCTGCTTTGGCGAAACTGGCAGAAGATCCTTCCGTTGTTGTTATCGTAGAGCATCTTTCCAACCTGCGTCATCCGTCGTTCATTCAGTGTACGGATCGCACATTGAACCAGCTTCCGGTCGATCTTAAGGCATTTCAGCCCGATCTGCTCGTCGTATTAGGCGGCGCGATCGTTTCCAAGCGGATCAAGGCGTTTTTGCGCAATACAGAAGGATTGGAAGCCATTCGCATCGGCTACGATTTCCCGTTCATGGATACATTCCGGGCGCTGACATTTACCAGCGCGACTAATCCTGTGGCTTTCATTCAATTCCTTGGAACACTCGACGGGAAAGCATCTTCGACTTTCGGCACAGCCTGGAAACAACGTTCCGAAGCAGCCATTGAAAAACACCGGAAGTATATTGATAGCTGCGTTTTCTCTGATCTCAAAGCCATGGACACCGTTTGGCGTTTATTGCCAGAGAAGGGCCACGTTCACGTCGCCAACAGCTCGATTATCCGCTATGCGTTGTTGTTTGAGCCGAAAAACAACCCATATTGGTGTAATCGTGGCACCAGTGGTATTGATGGCAGCTCTTCCACAGCCTGCGGTGCTGCGCTCATGGATTCAGAAAACCTGCACGTGCTGCTCAGTGGAGATATGTCGTTCTTTTACGATTCCAATGCGTTCTGGTCGAGCCACAAGCCGGCTAACCTGCGCGTTGTGGTCTTCAACAACGGCGGCGGCGATATCTTCAACATCATTCCCGGCCCGGATACCGTTCCGCAGCGTGAACAGTACTTCGTGGCAGTCCAGCAATATTCGGCCGAGCACATTTGCAAAGCTTACGGACTGGATTATTGCAGCGCAACAACTATCGAAACGATCGAAACACAATGGGACGATTTCCTGAAACGATCCCCTGATGGTCGCCCGAAACTGATGGAAATTCATACCACGGGCCAGGAAAACAGCACCATTCTCCGGAATTACTTTTTGGAGACGAAGAACGCGTAAGTTTCACCACAAAGGAGCAAAGAATAATTGCTTGGCTGTGTTTGTTAAGGAAACAAAGGTGACACTGGTATAATTCATTCGATTCGTTTTCTAAAAGCTTAATTCAGAGATCGTAAAGCGACAATGATTTTTGTTGCATGCTGCTATCAGCAGAGTTACAGGAAGCTCCTTTGCTACCTTTGCCAGCCAAGTGCGTCAAAAAAATCTTTGCTCCTTTGTGGTGAATGAAATAAAGGGAAAAAGTAAAGAGAACCCCTGTTATTAAAAACTACTACTAAAAAATAACAGGAAGTTCTCCTACTGGTTTGAATGCTGTGTCTAAACACGGCATAGGTTCAATGAGACCAATATACAAAGTCGCTTTTGTTTTGCCAAATGCTTTTTCAAGTATTTTACTTAATCTGTATAAAAACACCAATTAATAACAAAATTATCGGCTGCACTGCTTATTTTTGCGGCCATGCAAGAGTTTAGCTTCGACATTCTTTTTACGGGCGTAGGTTTATTTTACCTCGTAGTGTTGACCCTGCTGGAAATCGTTTTGGGGATCGACAATATCATTTTTATTTCCATTGTTACCGATAAGCTCCCGAAAGAGAATCAGCGCCGGGCGCGCTTGCTGGGGCTTTCACTGGCCCTGATCATCCGCTTGCTCTTGCTGAGCCTGGTGTCCTGGATCATGCAGATGGACAAGAATGCGCTGTTTACCATCTTTGAAAAAGGATTTACGGTGCACGACCTCATCCTGATCGCAGGAGGTCTTTTCCTGATCTACAAAGCCACCAAGGAAATGCACAGCAGCGTAAAAGGCAGCCACGAAGACGCTGAGAAAAAAGCATCCAACAAGCTCGGGGCTGTGATTACACAGATCGTTCTGATCGACATCGTTTTTAGCTTCGATTCCATCATTACGGCCATCGGTATGACCAACGATATCTCTCACCAGGTACCAAAGCTGCCGAACGGTCATGAACAGAATGCGCTGGTGATTATCTACCTGGCCGTGATCATTTCCATGGCTATCATGCTGCTCTTCGCCCGACCGATCAGCAACTTCATCAATAATCGCCCGACGATCAAGATGATCGCACTCGGTTTCCTTGTAACCATCGGTGTGATCCTGATCGCTGAAGGTTTTGGAGAGCACGTTCCGAAAGGCTACATCTACTTCGCGATGGTGTACGCGCTTGTCCTTGAATTCCTGAACATCCGCGCCCGCAAAAACCGCGGTGAAAGCGAATAATGACAGAAGACGAAGCACGATTGTTTCTTGGGCTGCAGGAAGGTGACGACCTCGAGGATGCCTACGAGGATGCATTGTTCGAAATCCGGAAATTCCTGCTGGCGAAACCCGTTTTGCTGAAAACGCTGCAATCCCGACAGGCGAAGCTGAAACAATTGCAGCAGGCTTTTGGCATATTGGGCGGAACAGAGCCGGAACTACCCGTCGTTTCTTCGATTGCTTTTCATCCTTCGGAAAACATACTGGAACACCATTCCCGTTACTTTGAAGCCAAGAACGAGCTCAAAAGAAGGCTGTCGGCCGCTTCGGGAGCAGAAGACATGCACCGCATCATCGATGAGCTCATTGAGCTTGAACGCAGTTTTGTGAAACCTTTTTCACTGATTACCGACTGGACATCCGAAGAAGTGCTGGTGAGCCGCGAAGCCGACAGCATGGAGATCATCCGTGAGCTGCGTCGTTTGCAGGAAGAAGGCGTGGAAACGCTCGAAGCTTTGAACAAAAACAAGGATCGCCTTTCGATAGCGCTGCTGCGTGAATTAAAGCGATTATCTTTGCACCAAAATTACCTGTACGAATGAGCGACGTGTTTGACAAGCTGAAAGAGCAGTTAGCTTTACAAGAATGGCCTGATGTCTACCTCTTCAAGTTCATCGTACCCAATACCCCGGAAATGCTGGCGAAAGCAACCAGTTTGTTTGGCGAACATGTCGAATTGGCCTTTCACGAGTCCAAAACCGGTAAATACGTCAGTGTGAGCGCCAAAGAAATGATGCTGGATGTCGAATCCATCATCGAAGTCTACGAGCGCGCCGCACTTATTAAAGGATTGATCGCATTATGATACTGGCAGGCATTACCTTAACCAAAACACTGATCGGTACGCTGATCGTTACACTCGCCGTACTGATCCTGGTGATCGCTTACCGCAAATTGCTGCGTTACTTAGGCAAAGGGGCTCCGGTGAAAGAAAACTATGCTGTATTGTTCGGATTGGAACAGCCGCAGGTAACGGGCGAAGTGGAATTCTACTTCACGCTCGAACAGCCGCGTGCTATCGTGTTCTGCATCCTGGACAGCGCTATGAACGAAATGAAGGTCGTTGCGGATCAGGATTTCACTTCTGGCGGGCATATTCTCCGCTTCGATACCCGCACGCTGGAAAACGGCATTTACTTCTATTGCCTACGCAGCGATAACCAGAAAACCATGAAGCGAATGGTAGTTCAGCATGACAATATGGCAGGGTAAAATGGGTGGCAAGCGGTTTGCTTACATGGAAACGAAATAGTACTTTTAACCCAAGGAAAAAGTCGCAATTAATACATAAAAAACAAATTATGGCAATAGAAATCACCGATGCAAACTTTGAAGAGATTGTATTGAAATCAGACAAACCGGTAGTAGTGGATTTTTGGGCAGAGTGGTGCGGACCGTGCCGCCTGATCGGACCCGTAATTGAAGAAATGTCATCCGAATACGAAGGTAAAGCGGTGATCGGGAAAGTGAACGTGGATGCAAACCCTGGCGTTTCCGCTAAATTCGGAATCCGCAACATCCCAACGATCCTGTTTGTAAAAGGAGGCGAGATCGCGGACAAATCCGTTGGTGCCGTTCCAAAAGCGCAGTTGACTTCCAAACTGGATGCGCTGTTATAATGCAGACATATTGAATTGAACATAAAAGGCTTTCCGGATTTCGGGAGCCTTTTTTCATGCTTATTTATCGATGAAAAATTTCCTTCGCAGGCTTAAATTTTACGGGATCGGTTTCGGGATCGGAATCGTCTTTGTGTTGTTCTTCTTTCAGAACCGCGGCTGTACCTGGCTGCCATCCAACAGGGTTAAAAACACCATTCTGGGCCGTGTGCTCGTGATCGAAGATCAGCAGGCCGCCCTGATGAAAAAACATGGGATTTCGGCCAAAGACGCCGTGGCCTTCCTCGACGATGGCGACATCGCTTTCGGAGAGAGCAAGAAAGCCGGCAATCCGCAGGTGTACAGCATCCGGAAGGAAATCAACGGGAAAGAAGTGGAGCTTTGGTTCACGCTTCCCGATGACAGCTACATCTCGGAAATCCAGTGGCCTGCAGGCTCCGTTCAGAAAGCGGGCAACTCCGCCGAAGGAATGGGCCGCATGGTGCATTTCCCGAATGTGAAGAGCATCGTGTACCTCGACGACAACAAGCCGTTCCTGTGTCAGCAAGATAAAACGCGCCTGATTTCGACCAAAGAGGTACAAAAATGCATGCAGCTCACTGGTAAAATCGACTTCGGGCGCTCCGATTTCGATCAAAAGCCGCAGGCTCAGCAATACGTTCTGTTCACATCGCCGAACGGAATGAAGATCGAGGCAAAAACGGTTTGGTTCCAGGAGCATATCCGTTTTAAGCGATTCATTTTGCAGGATTCCATTCCTTGTCCGTCGAATTAAGAGATGCGTGTTAATAATTCGACGCCAAGCTACATAGTCACAGTTACCTTTTTATTACATTTGTTCGATGGAATTTTCAGCGCAGCAAATCGCTACCATTCTCCAGGGAGAAGTTGTGGGCAACCCGGACGCGATCGTTTCCGGCCTCGCTAAGATCGAGGAAGGGACCGCAGGTACCTTGTCCTTCCTTTCCAATAGCAAATACGAAGAGTTTATCTACACGACAGGTTCTACGATCTGTATCGTCAATAAAACCTTTGAACCATCCAGGCCGGTTCCGGATACGCTCACACTCATCAAGGTGGAGGACGCGTATGCCTGTTTCGCCAAACTGCTGGATGTGTACAACCAGATGCGCCAGAAACAGCCGAAGATAGAGCAGCCTTCTTTCATTAGTGAAGGAGCGACGATCGGCGCAGGTTTGTACCTGGGGGCATTTGCCTACATTTCCGAAGGAGCCAAAATTGGCAATAACGTAAAGATCTATCCGAACGTATTCGTTGGCGACAACGTGGTGATCGGTAACGATACCGTGCTGCACGCCGGTGTGAAAATCTACGCCGACTGCGTCATCGGGGACCGCTGCGTCATTCATGCCGGAACAGTTATCGGCAGCGACGGCTTCGGTTTTGCGCCCAACGAACAGGGCGTTTTCTCGAAAGTGCCGCAGATTGGGAACGTAGTCATCGAAGACGACGTAGAAATCGGTGCCAACGCAACGATCGACTGTGCCACACTCGGCTCGACCATTATTCGCAAAGGGGTGAAAATCGATAACCTCGTTCACCTGGCCCACAACGTGGAAATAGGCGATCATTCGGCCCTGGCTGCACAAGTCGGAATTGCCGGATCGGCCAAATTAGGCAAGCACATCATGGTGGGCGGCCAGGCTGGTATCAGCGGTCACCTCCACATTGCCGACGGCACGAAAATCGTAGCCCAATCAGGTATTCCGAGCACCGTGAAAAAAGCAGACACGCTTATGGGATCGCCGGGTATTCCGATCGAAGAATTTAAGAAATCCTATTTCGGCTTCCGAAAACTGTCGTTCATTCTCCAAAAGCTGAACGAGCTGGATCAGAAGCTGAAAGCCATATCAAAACCATCAGAGTAAATGTCTGAAAAACAACGCACGCTAAAAGAAGCCATTCTATTCAAAGGGGTTGGACTCCACACCGGAGAGCCGGTAACCATGGAAATCTGTCCTGCACCCGAAAATCACGGATATAAATTTCAGCGCATCGACCTGGAGAACCAGCCGGTGATCAAGGCAGATGCCGACCTGGTTGTGGGAACCGACCGCGGAACCACACTCGAATTCCAGGGAGCAAGAGTATACACGACGGAGCACGTTCTGGCGGCTTTGTACGGTATGCAGGTAGATAACGCCCTCATCAAGCTCGACGGACCTGAAATTCCGATCATGGATGGAAGCTCGCTGCTGTTTGTGAATGAAATCAAGCGCGTAGGCTACCAGGATCAGGAAGCTGATCGCGAATACCTCGAGCTGACCGAAAACATCAAGTGGGAAGATACCGAAAAGGGCATTGAATTCCTGGCCGTTCCGGACGATCATTACCGCATTACCGTAATGGTGGATTACAACTCACCGGTACTCGGTACGCAACACGCGGCGATCTACAACATCGACGCATTCGAAAAAGAAATTTCCCCTTGCCGTACGTTCTGCTTCCTCCGCGAGCTGGAATTCCTGGCAAATAACAACCTCATCAAAGGTGGTAGCCTCGACAACGCGATCGTGCTTGTTGAGCGCGACGTAAAGCAGGAAGAGCTCGATAACCTGGCGAAAAAGCTCGGAAAGGAAAACCTGACCGTGAACTACGAAGGCATCGGCGTACTGAACAGCCTGAAGCTGCAGTTCGAGAACGAGCCGGCGCGTCACAAGCTGCTCGACATCGTTGGCGACCTTGCACTGGTAGGGAAACCGCTTAAAGCACACATCCTCGGTGCGCGTCCTGGCCACTCCGGAAACGTGCGCTTCGCCAAAGTACTCAAAGAGCAGATCAAAAAGCAGTCAACAGCCGGAAAGTACTTCGACCTGACAAAAGAGCCGCTTTACAACATCAACGATATTGAGCGTATGCTCCCGCACCGTTACCCGTTCCTGCTGGTCGACAAAATCATGGAAATCCATGAAGACCGCATCATCGGTGTGAAGAATGTTACCATGAACGAGCCGCAGTTTACAGGCCATTTTCCGGGCAATCCGGTATTCCCTGGCGTATTGCAGATCGAAGCAACGGCCCAGGTAGGAGGCATTTTCGCCCTGAGCAAAGTAGAAGATCCGCATCTGTATTCGACGTACTTCATGAAGATCGACAACGTGAAATTCAAGCAGAAAGTCGTTCCGGGAGACACCCTGGTGTTTGAGTTGTCATTGCTTTCGCCTATGCGTCGCGGATTGGTACACATGGGTGGAAAAGCCTATGTAAACGGAGCGCTTGTGATGGAAGCGGAAATGCTTGCACAAGTAATTAAAGACAAAGCCTGATGATCAGTAACCTGGCTAATATTGCCCCCGGCGCCCAATTGGCAGAAGGCGTCACTGTTGACGCTTTCACAACTATTCACAACAACGTAGTTATCGGGAAAGGAACGAAGATCCACCCGAACGTGACGATCTATCCGGGCGCCCGAATAGGCGAGAATTGCGAGATCTTTCCGGGAGCTGTGATCAGCGCTATTCCGCAGGACCTGAAATTCGGCGGAGAAGATACAACCGTCGAGATCGGCGACAACACCATTATTCGCGAAGGCGTAACCATTCACCGTGGAACGCAGGATCGCTGGAAAACCAAGATCGGTAACAACTGCCTGATCATGACGTACGTTCACATCGCACACGACTGTGAGATCGGGAACAACGTGATCCTGGCGAGCTATGTTGGCCTATCGGGCCATTGCGTGATCGAAGACTTTGCTATCCTCGAAGGACGCGTTTCCTCGCAGCAATTCATGCACGTAGGCGCACACGCGTTTATAGCCGGAGCTTCACTGATCCGCAAGAACGTGCCGCCGTATGTGAAAGCAGCCCGTGAGCCGCTGACGTTTGCAGGTGTTAACTCCGTCGGTCTGCGCAGAAGAGGCTATACAGATGAGCAGGTGCGTGAGATCGAGGATATTTACCGCATCCTGTACGTGCAGAACAACAACATTTCCAAGGGAGTAGAAAGCATCATGGAAACGATGCCGGAAACACCTATTCGCGAACAGATTCTTCGTTTTATCAGCTCATCAGATAAAGGAATCATACGCGGAATGATTTGAGTTTCCAAGAGTTAGTGAAATCAGGAATAGCAGATTAGAAACGGTTAACTATCTTTCCATCCATCCTGTGACAGTATGCTTTCAAAGAAGACGAAATACGCCCTCCACGCACTGACTTACCTCGCTAAGAAGGAAGATGCCAGCCCGACATTGATTCTCGAAATTTCGCAGAATGCACACATTCCCAGGAAGTTTTTGGAGTCGATTTTGCTGGATTTGAAGAAACAGGGAATCCTCGCGTCCAAAATGGGAAAAGGTGGTGGTTATTTTCTGCGTCACCATCCCAAAGACATTTCACTTTCCGGTATTATTCGCCTGTTCAACGGCCCGATCGCGCTTCTGCCGTGTGTGAGCCTCAATTACTACCAGCCGTGTGACGAGTGCAGCGATGAAGTCCAATGCGGCCTCAACAAAGTAATGATCGACGTGCGCAATGAAACACTGCGCATCCTGGAGAACAAGACCATCCAGGATATCGTAGATCAGGAAATCAGGCTTTGATCAATTCAGAATTCAAAATGCACAATTCACAATTATGCATTCTGAATTTTGAATTATACATTAAAAAAGCGCGTTATTAATCGCCGATGCATACGTCCATTGTGGTTGCTGAATGTAGTATTCGCAATCGTTGTTCAACGCGAATTCCATCATGCCACAATTGGCTGTTTCAGCTGCATAGGCCGCCATTTTAATCGTTTGCTGAAGATCGGTTGAAGCACCGCTCTGATAATCCACACCGATTCCCATATTGACTTGCTGCACCCAGGCCGTATAGGTCTTGAACAGCGCTTCGTTGTCAGCGGCATCGTTCCAGTAAGCCATCGTATTCAGCCAGTCGAGGTCGCTGCCTGCAGCCTGGAGGATCGGTTGTTCCAGCGAAGGACGGTAAGCCGCAACCGAAAGCCTCGATATACATTGACCGCTGCTGTTGGTGGTGTTTTTCGGTCCAAGAACTGTTCTGAATTCCTGGATCAGCTCGGTAAACGTCTTGGCCCACACGTTGGACGGCATTCCCGATTCGAGATCAATATCGATGCCATTAAGTCCCCACGGGCCATCGATTGCTACGTCTTTTACATTTTGCGCAAATGCCGGAATGTCGACATCGTTCCAATGCATATTCCCGGTATCCATGAGGCTCATGAGTACTTCGGTGCCTTGCGCCTGCAGCTGTTTCACCCAGGCAATCTGTTGTTCCTGCGAATAAGCCTTGCAGAGATAATTGACATCAAGCGATTTTCCGTCGGGACCTGGAGCCGCTACGAACAGCGTCACTTTGTTAACGTAAGCAGGCGTTTCGCCGAGTGTGTTCCCGTTGGGCTGGTAGCCCATCCAATAACCATTGAAAATTTTAGTGCTCATAGTGATTCGTTTTGAAGTTATACCTCAAAGCTCCGAAAAGAGGAAGGGATATTTTTACGTAGAACTACGTGTTTTTAAAAATGCAGAATTCATAATTCAGAATGCATAATTGTGAATTCTGAATTATGAATTAAAAAAAGGTCATCCGCGAACGAATGACCCTTTCCTGTTTTGAACTAAAATTCAGTTGTTCAATCCGGTATTAGTTGGATTTCACGATGCGAACTGTGCTCATACCGTTGTCTGTTGCAATGTTGCAAACATACGTTCCGGCAGCCAATGAAGCTGTGTTCAGCTCAATGCGCTGCTCACCGGCCTGTGCTTTCACCGCTTGTGTGAATACCACGTGTCCTGCCAGGTCTGTTACAGTGATTGCAACCATTCCTTCTTCTTTCAGATCAACAACTACAGTTGCTTTATCGTTGAACGGATTCGGGAATACTTCTGCGTTCATTGCGTCCATCTGGTTAGAAACCTGGGAAGAGCGCAGACCGCAGTTGTCGATTACCGTAATAGCATTCACAGCAACTCCGCATTCGTTGAAGCCGCAGAACGCAGCGTTTACAGACAATACAGAAGTACCGTCACCTACGCGAACCTGTGCACAGTTGTCTGTTTCAGAAATAATGGTTGTAGCTCCGGAAACAACAGCGAAATCGTAAGCAGAAGCGCCGAACGTGTGTGAACCGAGGTCAGATGTGTTGTTTACAGTCAGCGTATCCCATTCTGTAAGCAGGGTAGGGAAGCCGTAGATACCGCTCAAAGCAGGATTTACAGTAATTCCAGCGTATACGCAAGACTTGCGGATCAACGTTTTGTCTTCTGTTCTCCATCCGAGTGTAGGGCTGGCAGAAACGGTATCTCTCCAGGCAGATCCCGGATCGTTGCCAACAGAGCCGAAGATATCAGCAACTGTGTTGGTCAGCGTGTTGTAAACAACGAGTGCATCGTCGCCGTTGAACTGGAGTGAATCCGTAAGCAGGTTCGGTGTTCCGCCCCATGCAGTAGCGTCGCGGTGAGCGACTACAAATACATCACCTTCTGCCAACGTACCTGAAAGCGGAATGTTGAATGTAGGGACGTTTGATCCGTTGTGGTAAGCACGCACGGCGTAGTTGCTCAGATCGATATCATCGCATGTTCCGTTGAACAGCTCGAGGTATTTGTTGAAACCGCTGCCCTCAACGTACTCGGAAATGATCAGGTCGCCGGTGTTTACGGCTGCACAAACCTGGATCACGGCGTCTTCGCAAGCTTCTACTTCTGTTACACAGAATTCAGGCTGCGGATAAGCCAGAACGTAAACTTCACCTGTTGTTACTTCGCAACCGTCTGCGTTGGTAACCACGGCATAGTATGTACCTGAATTTTCAACGGTAATGAAATCAGCTGTCTGACCCACTACAATACCATCCTGGTTGTACCATTGGTAGGAAGGAGTTGTGATGTTGGTTGTAGCAGCAATATCCGTTGATTCGATGCCTGCACAGAACACGGTGTTACCGAGGTTCGCTGCTGAAGCTTCCAGGCCGCTGCAATCTGCTGTCGAGCCGCACGTCATTTGAACGTCGTCGATGCGGAATTGCGGGTTGGCAGAAGAGCCACCTGTAAGCGTGCTGCGGAAACGTACCCACAGTGTCGAAGACAAAGCGCCGGCTGGCAACGCTACAGCACGACGGTACCACTTGGATGTTCCTGTTCCGGTTGGAGCTGCTGCGAACGAAATGGATGTCCAGGATGAACCGGCGTTAACGCTGTATTCCAGTACGAGGAAATCCGTAATGGTCGAAGCGTTGGTGCTTTTGTGCACACCGAAGATCAGTGAATCGCTTACTGAACAACCAGAAGCGTCGATGCTTTGGATCTGGAATGTTTCCAGCGACTGAACCAATACGTTGTAGCTGCCTGAAGCACCTGTGTAGCCGGTAGAAGGTGTTGTAGTACGTACATCGGCTGTTCCGGAGTAAGTAAGATTCAGGACGCTGAAGCGGTTGTTGGCTTCGTGAACAGCGATCGTTTCCGTGCTGGCCCCTGTAGTTCCCATTGTTTCAGTGAATTGACCGTATGTGGCTGCGCTCATCAGCGTTGCGCACACACCCGTCAGGGTTTTCATAAGTGTGAATTTCTTTTTCATAATGAAATGTGTTTAATGGTTTTTGTGTCGTGGTTTCATGAAACTGAAGCAAAGTTAAAGTGCTTGATTCTGATAGGTTTGAAGGGGAATTTATCACCTCGTGAAGTTTTTGGAGATGCAATATGAGGCGCAGACTATGATGTCAGGAGAATATTGTTTTTCTGTAAAGCACAATTGACACAAGCCGTTTTCAGAGAACGACTTAGCGTATTACCGGAATATTTCATGAGGCTTCCAGTCTGACTTTTGCACTATTCTTGCGGGAGCAATTCAGCCACTGATTTTTAACAGTTTAAGTCACCCGTTTTGTGGGAAAAGCATACAGCTTCTTACGGTTTAACAATTTTCCCTCACCGGATCGACTTCAAGACTTTAGAATTTCAGGACATCAGGACTTTAAGAGGGATGTTTGATTTTGGATTTTTAATGTTGAATCATAAAGGGAGAAGACCGAACGACCGGAGACTGAAGACCAAGTTGAAGAGTTATTGAATTCCCAACTTCCAACTAGCAACTTCCAACTTCCAACTAATAACTATCTTTGCACCCTTAAACAAACAAGGTGGTACACAGAGGCGAGCTCATCGAAGTAACAATTGCAGACATGGCATTCGGCGGACAAGGAATTGCCCGTTTGTCTTCCGAGACAGGCGATTTCGTATTGTTTGTCGAAAACACATTTCCCGGGCAGCGCGTTCGGGCGAAAGTGGAAAAGAAGAAAAAACGCTATGCCGAGTGCAAGCTCATGGAAGTGCTGGAACGCTCGCCGCAGGAAATTCAGCTGCCGTACCAGGAAATCTCCGGGGCGCCTTATTTGTTCGTACCAACTGATATTCAGCAGGACTATAAAAAGAAAACAACGCTCGACGTTTACCGCCGTATCGGTCGCATTGCGAATGTCGAAGACCTGTTCGACGAGTTTATTGCTTCGCCGGAGCAGTTTTTCTATCGCAACAAGATGGAATACAGCTTTTCGTGCATCGAGCACGTTCCGGAAACAGGCGAGGAGATCGACAACGCATTTGCATTGGGGTTCAAACGTCGTGGAACGTGGTGGAAAGTCGAAAACCTGAATCGTCCGAGCGGTTTGTTCGACGAGCAATGGGAAGCCCTGCTGCCGGAATTGCGGGCCTTGCTGCAATCGTTCAACCTGCCGGCCTGGCATCCGCCGCGGAAAGAAGGTTTTTTCCGACATATCGTCGTAAGAAAGTCCTTCGACCAGGATCAATTGCTGATCCACTTCGTAACGAGCTCTGAAGGTGTTAAGCAATTCGATACCGATAAAGTCGTCGCGTTCCTGAAAGAACGTCTGGGTAATCGCCTGGCGGGCATCTGGCACACGATCAACGACAACGTAGCCGACCGGGCGAAGATCGAGAACGGTTTTTCGCGTCTGTTGACCGGAAATGCTGTCGTGGTTGAAAAAATGCTTGGACTTTCGTTCGAGATCAGCATGGAAAGCTTTTTCCAGACCAACCCGAAGAGCGCCGAGCGCTTGTATACCAAAGCCATTGATTATGTTTGCGAGAATGCCAAAGACGGCGGCGTGATCATGGACTTGTTCTGCGGAACGGGAACCATCGGTCAGCTGATCGCGCAGCGCGTCAATGCGGGCGAAATTATCGGCGTGGATATCGTGGAAGAAGCGATCGAAGATGCCAAGCGCAACGCGAAGATCAATAAGCTCGAGCATTTACATTTCTTTGCCGCCGACGTTGGGAAATTCCTTTCCCTGCACCCGGAATACCGCGGCCGTATCGATACAATTGTATTAGATCCGCCACGTGCCGGTATTGCCCCGAAAACGCTTCAGAAAGTCATGGATATCGGCGCAAAACACATCGTTTACATTTCCTGTAATCCTGCCACGCAGGCGCGTGATGCCGAAACGCTCGAACAAGCGGGCTATCATATGCAGAAATTGTCGCTGGTAGATCAGTTCCCGCATACGAGCCATATTGAGGCAATTGCCGTCTTTCAGAAATTATAAGTTATCAATTATGAATTATCAAGGGAATCTTCATAATTTATAATTCATCATTGATAATTAGCGCAAGCGCTATTTCCCTTTCGCTTTAATCACAATCAAAATCGTATACAACATGATTTTCATGTCGAGTGCGATGGAACGGTTGCGCAGGTAGAGCAGATCGTATTTCATGCGCTGAAGCATTTGTTCCACGTTTTCCGCATAGCCGTATTTCACCTGTCCCCAGGACGTAATGCCCGGACGAACGCGGGTGAGCTCGAGGAATTGCGGTTCCACCTGTGAGATCTGATCGATGTAGAACTGACGTTCCGGGCGCGGGCCAACCAGCGACATATCGCCGATCAGTACGTTGAAAAACTGCGGGAATTCATCCAGCCGCGATTTGCGCATGAAACGCCCCAGTGGTGTGATCCTTGGATCGTGGGAGCTGGAAAGCTGCGGACCTTCTTTTTCAGCATCCACATACATCGTTCGGAACTTGATGATGCGGAATGTTTTCCCGTGCATGCCGATGCGCTCCTGGAAGAAGAATACCGGGCCTTTGGACGAGCATTTTACGGCGATGGCGAGGAAGATGTAGAGCGGAATGAACAGGATCAGCGCGATAAACGACAATAATACGTCCATGAGGCGCTTGATGAACTGCTGCCACAGCGGCATGACTTCCGCGTTGACTTCCATCAGCAGTGCGCCAAAGATGTTGTTCAGCTTCACCGATCCGGAAAGGATGTCGTACATATCGGGCAGGATCTTGATCGAGATGTTTTTGCCGCTGATGCGCGAGATAATGCTGCGCAGACGTTCGTGTTCGGTGCTTTCCAGCGCAATGATCACTTCTTCGATCTGGTGTTCTTCGAGCACGCGTTCCAGCTTATCAACATGGCCTAAATAAGGCAGCTTGTCTTCCAGCAGCTTATCGATGCCGTTGAGGTTGATGAATCCTACGAATTGCGTTCCGCCGCTTTTCGGAAGGTTCATGATCTCGTTGTAAATGCCCACCGCTTTTTCGGAACCACCAATGAGCAAGGTACGGAAACCGTCTTTTTGCGAATGGATCCGGGCGACCTGGATACTGGTGAAGACCAGACGTGTGGTGATCGTAAACCCGAAGTGAACGAGCGAGAGGAACAGCAGCGACTGGTAATAAGCGCGGTAGCTCGTAACCTCATCGTCGATCAGCAATAAGAAAAACAGGATGACCGACCCGAAAATGGTGGCAAAAGCAGTGTGTGAAATGACTTTGATGCGGTACAGTCTGCGGATATCGCTGTACGTTCCCTGGACAGCGTAGAGCATGAGCCAGAGCAAGGGAACGAAAGCAATTCCGTAAAGAAAAGTCTCGTTAATGTGGAACGTTTTCCCTTCAATACTGGTCGTACGGTAATAGTAGAACAGCGCCCACGACAAAGCTGCTGTCAGCCAGTCAAATAGAATGAAAAGAAAGCGGATAAACGGACCTCGCATTGACTATTACATATAAACTACCCGGATGTTATCAATATAAATGTCGGAGGAGGATTTCCCGCCATCGATCACGGTGCTGAAATAGTGCTTGAAGTAGTTGGCATTGACGTTATAAGAAACCAGCTCGCGCAGATCGATGTAAATCTTCTTCCAGATCATGCCGGAAGTGCTTTGCGGGTTCAGGGCAATATTGGGGTGATCTGTCATACCAGTAGACGCAAAGGCCTGTAAACCGGTCATGAGGCTGTTGTCGTTGCGGTAATCGATTTCGAGATACACTTCAGCTCCGCCACCCGGAAGGTGCATTTCTCCTGCTGTGGAAGCCACCCAAAGCGAATCGCTCGTAGTGAGGTGCACGTGACCGTAAAAACCTGTCAATGCAATGGACGCGTTGTTTTCACGCATGAGTGTGGCATTGGATTCGGGATGCGGATCGAGCTTGATCGAAGGATCGGCAAAATCTTCCAGCCAGAAATGACATTCGGTGAGGTAATACGTTGTTGGATTGATGTCGTAGGATTGCCCTGCTTCCAGGTCCATGATCACCTCGTAAGGCTTGCAGAACGGGTAAATCTTCTTGGTTTCGCCGATTCCGTTGTTGCGAACGGTAGGGTAGATGCGCACGCTTTTGGCGCTGCCCGAAATCAGGACGGGAATGGTGCAGGGAACTTCAAAAACGCCGATCAGCTTGTTGTCGACGTAAACCCATGCATCGGTAAAGTTGTGTGTGATATCACCCGGATCTTCTGCTGTCGGGTCGGTATTTTCCTGCAGCTGCCATGCGTTGATCTTCAACCAGATTGGTTTCGGATTATTGCGTACACAAGCTGAAAACAGGAATGCCAGCAGAATAAGTAGCGTAAAATGCCTCATAATGAAATTTCCGAGTACTCTTTTCAAACGCAAAGTTAGCTTAAATATTGTCGAAAGTCCCGGGACCAGTCATTTTGAGCTTATGCATGATCTGAACGGCCAGTTTCATTGAGCGAAAGCCATCTTCTATACTAACATCCGGTGGATTACCGGTTTTGATGGCGTTGGCAAACGAGCGGAGCTCCTGTTCGATCGCATTGGTTTCGTTAACGGCAGGTCGTTCAATGTAGAACGGCTTGATGCTGTCGCCGATGCCCAGGTCGAATTTCTGGAAACGGTCCGATTGGTTGGTATCGTTCTGGTGAATGATCTCCGCATCTTTTTTGAGGAAATCAATGGAAATGTAAGCGTTTCGCTGGAAGATCCGCGTTTTGCGCATGTTGTTCTGGGAAATGCGCGAAGCTGTGAGGTTGGCCACGCAGCCGTTGTCAAATTCGATGCGGGCGTTGGCAATATCCGGATTGTCGCTCACCACCGCCACGCCATTGGCTGCCACGCGCTTGATGTTCGATTTCACCACGCTCAGCACGATGTCGATATCGTGGATCATGAGATCGAGTACGACTGAAACATCCGTTCCGCGCGGATTGTACTGCGCCAGGCGGTGGATTTCAATGAACATCGGGTGATCGATATACGGCAATGCGCTTACGAACGCCGGATTGTAGCGCTCAACGTGCCCGACCTGTACCTGAACGCCCGCTTCGGAAGCCAGCTTCATGAGAATTTTAGCTTCTTCGGGTGTTTGCGTAACAGGCTTCTCAACGAAAACGTGCTTGCTTTTCTTGATGGCTTCGGAAGCGATTTCGAAATGGGCGAACGTTGGCGCAACGATATCCACGCAATCAACGGCATCAATGAGCTCCCCGATTGTTTCGAACCGCTTCACGGATGCGTTCCCGGCCACAAAATCGGCTGCTGCATCGGAAGGATCGTAAAAGCCGACCACTTCATACAGATCAGTCAGCTGCTGTAAGATCCGAAGATGTATTTTCCCCAAGTGTCCGACTCCAAAAACGCCAACCTTCAACATAGTATGAATTTCTTGCTTACAAAGTTAGAGGAATGCACACAGCTGCGACGTGAGGGCACGGGCATTTTTCAACAGGGCAATGAACAATTGATGTTGGATTTTGGATGCTTGATTTTTGATGAGTGTTATAGATTGAAATGCTTTTTAACAATAATCAATTTGATAACTGGTTTACCGCAAAGTCGCAATGTACGCAAAGGCTCTGTTCCTGTAAGAATGTTTTGGGCTAGCTGAGCATCATGGCAAAGTCATGATCTGATCATCTTTGTTTTACGTTGATGAGAAAAATACTCTGCGAACTTAGCGTCTTTGCGATGAATTATTTCAGCAATAAAATTGCTTTAAGAAGCATCCAAAATCCAACATCAACCATCAAAAATCGCCTAAGCGAACATTTTGCCTTCTTTCGTATACTCTTTCCGGATGCCTTCGATGAGGTGCTGACGGCTGATTTCTGTGCGTTTTTCCTCGGCCGTTTTCAGGCAGGCGAATTGTACCACGTTCACAATATTAGCGCCGCTGAGATTATACGTGCGGGCGATCTGATCGATAGCGATCTCTTTGTGAAGCGTGACGTTTTTCGGCAGGATGTCGTTCCACAACGTGAGACGTTCGGCAGCTCCCGGCATTTCGAATTCGATCATGGACTGGAAACGGCGCGTAAAGGCGGTGTCGAGGTTGCTCTTGAGGTTGGAAGCCAGGATCACCAGTCCGGGATGGCTTTCGATGCGCTGCAAAAGGTAGGAAACTTCCTGGTTGGCGTATTTATCGTGGGCATCGCGCACGCTCGTACGTTTCCCGAAAATGGCGTCGGCTTCATCGAAGAACAGGATCCACTCTTTATTGGCAGCTTTATCGAACAATCGGGAAAGGTTTTTCTCCGTTTCACCGATGTATTTGGAAACCACCAGCGACAGGTCGATGCGGTAGACGTCGCGGCCGGTGTATTTTCCGAGCAGCGTTGCGGTGAGCGTTTTCCCCGTTCCCGGTGCGCCGTAAAACAACACGCGGTAGCCCGGTTTCACTTTTCCGCTCAGTCCCCAGTCTTTCATTAGTGTGTGCTGGTATTGCAGCCACGACTGGATTTCCATGATATGATCGAGCGTTTTCTTTTGCAGCACGAGGTTTTCCCAATCGAGGTTGGTTTCGATGAGCTGTGCCGGGAATCCGCTGCCTAAACGTGGTTTCTGGACGGCTCCTGTCGTAATAATGTCGACGTATTCTTCGTCTGCGAGCAATCTTCCGCTCATACGTGGCTCACCTGCCGGTACATCTTCGAAGGAAAGGATGCCCGTGCGGAAGAGCTGTGATTCGCATTGAAAATAGTGCATCAGGTGCATGCGCGCTTCGAGATCTTTTCCGGCCAGCAGGTACAACAGCGTATCGCCGGTAGGGAAGAAGAGCTCGCGGTTTTTGCCGCGCACGAGTCCCATTTCGGGGAATTCTTTGCCTGAAGGCAGGTGTTGCGACAACAGGTCGGGTAGCAATTCCGGCTGCATATGCGGTGCGAGCGCCAGCGTCAACGCCAGCAGGTCGATTTCCGTCAGGATGCCGTCATCGGGCAATTCCTTCAGCGTTTCTTCTTTCAGGAAGGATTGGATGTCGGGAAAGTCGATTTCTTCGCCGGATTGTGCGGCTTTCATCCGGTAATGGACGGTTTCGCTCAGAAATAAAAAGAGCTGCTCCCAGGTGGGAACAGAAGCGATAGCTATTCTATTCAGCATAGTGGATAAGGTGTTATTATAAGTTTTAAATATAGTATAAAACAACGAAACAAAGCGGAGGTTTGGTGTACTAAAAAAGGCAATATGCAGAAAAAGATTTTCTTTTTTAGAACGTAAATAGATTACGTTCTTTCCACCGCATCTTTGTACAAGAAAATTACAGAACAGATACTAAGACACTCGTTATTCCGTTAAGTAAATATACCAGGAATAACAAAAAACCGAACACATTAAAAACCTTAAATCAAGAGCACAAGCAACACGAAACCAAGTGTTAACAAAAAAAACAGGCGAAAGATTTGGATATAACCAAAATCCACACTAGCTTGCCGAGGATTACAAGAAACCACATTCCAGAATTTTTGTAACCGCGTATTCACTGAGCTTTTCCAGGAGCTATAAAAAATAACCAACTCACGACAGGATCGGTCTGTTCCTATCCGTCCGGGTTATGGCTTTGAACGTCCATGTTCGGTCCTTTCGGGATCGTTCAGCGGGATTTCTTTGCCCCAATTGTTATCGCAAATGGAAAAGAAAAGAACCACATACTACTGCAAGTCTGCGCCTGCGCATCGCACGTCTAGCCTGACGCGTGTGTTTCCCTTTCTTTCTTTGCCTGTTTCTGCAGAGCAGGCCGGTAACACCACGAGAAATAAGGAACTTCCGGCATATGGAAGTGATGGCCCTGAAGCGGAACTGGAAACTGCCACGGGTTATTGGAAAGAACAGCTGATTCCGACATTGATTGCACTTCAGAACAGCCCTGGAACTGTCCCGGATTTGCGAGGAATGCTCTTTAAGGAGCTGTCGGCGGAAAAGAACACGAAAAAAATTGGCAACCGGTCGATCTGGACGACTCGCCTCATCACTTAAGTCTCTTTTCGCAGCGGTACTTTCTGTTTTTTCAGAACGGCCGGAAGTCCTTCTTTCTCACACTTACCACAGAATTAACTGTACTAACCACTTAGTAAGAACCACTTTTTATTAACCGCGAAACTCACTGTCATGATTTATGAATCGCTGCACATATTGATCGGGGAGCTGAACAGCTATCTGGCCAGCCAGGGACTTGATGAAGATGTCGTACTCGACAATATAGCATTTGTGGAGAACGACCCGGATTCGAACCAGCCCATGGCCGATAAAGTTGTACTGACCCTGCTCAATCTCAACGAAGAAGCCACGCTGCGGAATTTTCCGAACAACCGGGTGGAAAACAACAAGGTGACGTATCGTAACAACAAGATCAACCTGAACCTGTATATCCTGTTCAGCTCGAACAAAACCGGTTACGATGTTGCCCTGAAGTACCTCTCGCGTGTGCTGGAATTTTTCCAAGGCAAGAGCGTCTTCACGCAGGCCAACACCAACTTCGATCATTCCGATCCTATCCTGAGTGCCATGGGCGATTTCCGCTACACGCTCGAATTGTACACGCCGACCTTTGAAAACCTCAGCTATATCTGGGGAACGCTCGGCGGCCGTCAGCTGCCCTGTGCGCTTTACAAAATGAGCCTGGTGGTGATCGACCGCGAAGCCACGCTGGATCAATCGCCGCTGATCACGGAGAACATCGGAAACATTAGTCCTAATCTCTGATTTAATACCGTATGAGCTATTCACAAACATACCGAACCCTTTTCGAGCTGCATGTATTGCATGAATACTACCTGAACAGCGGCCCGGATCCTTTTCGGGATATGAACCCGGAACAGCAGCAGCTGATGTTCAAGAATTACGCCTTCAACGGCTTCCTGCGCGTGATGCCGACGACGCAGACCCGGCAAGTGCTGAACAACCAGAAGCTGATGGTGCGTTCCGACCAGCGCGGACTGCAGATCGTTGCGAACATCGAATCAACGGCACCGGGCAATCCGGCCAACCCGCTCATTCCGCTTGCCGACGACCTGGAGCTGCATTTCCTGGTAAAGATCGGTGATCCGGCCTTCGAGATCTACACAGACCTGACGCTGGTTAAAAATGAGCTGTTCTGGTTCTCGAACATCCAGCCGCCGGGCGTTGTCAATTTCCCGTACATCCCGACCTCTTCGGCCCCGGAGTTTATTTCGGACGGTTACCGCCTCGACCTTGCCAAGTCGCAGGAAGTGGCGGCCCTGCTCGGAATCACCCGGGAAGAGCAGATCGGTTTGCTGGGGATCATTACGCTCCGCATGCACGGCGATGAAGACAATGTCACCGACGGCAGCGACAAGGTACCGGCCACACCGGTTCGATTCGAGCTGGAGTTTGCCAACCGGAGCACTATCTGGAAATATTACTTTCAAAACTCTGACTATTATGCAGAAACAACGAGTCCTAAACCGCTCACCCGAAACGGTTACGTCGAGATCGATCCTGGCCAGCTCGAGCTCGGAAATAAAAATCCGGCCATCCCCCCGGAAGAATATGACTTCGATCTGACACCGTACTATTACCCCGCGCCGGATGTCCGAAAAACTGAACTCGTAGCGGGGAACCTTTACTCAGTAATTTATATCTAAACACAATAAACAATGGCGTTAACATTAAACACACCAGGCGTATTTGTGGAAGAGATCTCGACCCTTCCACCGTCCGTCGCTCAGGTAGCGACAGCAGTTCCGGCCTTCATCGGCTATACGGAAAAAGCACTAGCACCGGATGGCTCATCCTTGTCACTCGTACCGACCAGGATCACATCCATGCTTGATTATGAAACCCAATTCGGAAAAGCTGAAAACCAGCAGGATATCACCGTAACAGTTACGGGGACAACGATCAAATCGGACCTGGCGCCGGCTGACCGAAGCGAATTCCTGATGTACTACTCCCTGCAAATGTACTTTGCCAACGGCGGAGGTCCTTGCTACATCGTTTCCGTTGCAAATTACAACGCTTCGCTGTCGGCAACGACTATCAAAGCTGGTTTGACAGAGCTGGAGAAGGAAGACGAGCCAACGATCATCGTGTTCCCTGATGCAACAGGATTGTCGGCAGATGATGCCTACGGATTGTACAACGATGCGCTGATGCAGTGCAACAAGCTGCAGGACCGTGTTACGATCATCGACACCCGCATGAGCAACCTCACAACAGTGAACACGACAACCGATTTCCTGGAATTGCGCAGCAAGATTTCCAACGATCCGGAATACATCAAATACGGAGCTGCTTACTATCCGTACCTGAAAACAACCCTCGATTACCAGTACCTCGATGCTGACGTGGATGTTTCGGTTACGACAGCTGCCGACTACGACGGCGATGTAACAGCGATCGACGATGGCGACGTAACCAATGCGCAATCACTGCTGGCAGGTTATGTAACCGATATCGGAGATTTCACTACAGAGGTTGCCGGAGCGACAGACCCGGACGCAGTGGCACTGATCCCTGACATCGATGCGAAAGTGCAGCAGATCATCAACGTTTCCACAACAGTAGGCGCTTCCCTTGCGGAAATGATGGCTATTGCTGATGAGGCGATCGCTCAGAACCCTGGTCATGTGGGTATTCCTGCTCTTACGACAGCGAAAAACAACATTGCTTCGTGGATCACGACCAATCTTGCGGATCTGGATGACGATCTTACGGATGACCTCACTACGCTGAACGCAGCAACAGACCAGGCCACAGTTGCGGCAGCTCTGGCAGCTATCACCGGAACACTGGGGGCACCAGACATCGCGGCGAAAGTTGCTACATTGCAGAGCATGCAGATCGCTGCACTGATCACCGCACTCGGACCGTTCTCTACAGCGACCACTACAACTACGCTCGATGCCGTTAAGCTCAGCAACAACGCGCTGTACAACCGCATCAAGACGTCCATCACGCAAATTCCGGTATTGTTGCCGCCAAGCTCCTCCATCGCCGGTGTTTATGCCCGCGTTGATGCATCCAGCGGAGTCTGGAAAGCACCGGCCAATACGAGCCTGAACTACGTGATCGGACCGAACTACAACGTTTCGAACGATCTGCAGGGCGGAATGAACATCGATCCGCTTGCCGGAAAATCCATCAATGCCATCCGTTCGTTCACCGGTCGCGGAACCCTCGTATGGGGTGCACGCACACTGGCGGGCAACAACAACGAGTGGAAATACATCTCCGTTCGCCGCTTCTACAACATGGTGGAAGAATCCGTGAAGAAAGCGACCGAAGGATTCGTATTCCAGGGCAACGATGCCAACACCTGGGTACAGGTACGTGCGATGATCGAGAACTTCCTGATCCTGCAATGGAAAGCAGGGGCGCTCGCCGGAGCCAAGCCGGAGCATGCATTCTACGTGCGCGTCGGACTGGGTTCGACCATGACAGCCGACGACGTTTTGAACGGTCGCATGATCGTAGAGATCGGAATGGCAGTCGTACGTCCTGCGGAATTCATCGTACTGCGCTTCTCACACATGATGCAGCAGTCTTAATCACTTATTCATTAACGAGTTAACAACACAATTATGGCAGAATATCCATTATCCAAGTTTCACTTCCAGGTAGAGTGGGGAGGAACAAAAATCGGCTTCACAGAAATCTCCGGACTCGATTCCGAGCTGGAAGTGATCGAATACCGTCAGGGAGCAAGCCCTGAATACAGCAAGATCAAAATGCCGGGTATGCGCAAGTATTCCAATATCACGCTCAAGCGCGGCATGTTCAAAGGCGATAACGAGTACTACGAATGGCTGAACTCTGTTCAGATGAACACCATCGATCGCCGCGACATCACGATCTCGCTGCTGAACGAGGCTCACGAGCCTGTGGTTGTATGGAAAGTACGCAACGCATTCCCGACGAAAGTACAGTCGACCGATCTGAAAGCAGACGGTAACGAAGTAGCGATCGAATCGATGGAAATCGTACACGAAGGTTTAAGCATCCAAAACGACTGATCATGATCAACTACTATCCGCCTCGTGGATTTCACTTTCACGTGCAGTTTCTCAACAAGCAGTTTGCTGTCATCGACTCGATGTTTCAATCGGTTGCGGGCCTTTCTGCGAGTGTTGAAATAACGGAAGTAGTTGAAGGAGGCGAAAACCGCTTCAGACATAAACTGCCCCAGAGCGTCAGGTTTCCGAACCTGGTGCTCAAGCGGGGCATGGTTCCCGACTCCACACTGCTGCGTTGGTGCAACAATGCTACGGAGAATTTCGAATTCGCGCCTATGGACCTGATTATCATCCTGATGAACGACCAGATGATGCCGCTCAAGACATGGAATATCAAAGGAGCTATTCCGGTGAAATGCGAAGTATCGGAATTCAACGCTGAGAGCAGCAACATCGTGATCGAAACCTTCGAGCTCACTTACAAATACTTCACCATCCCGACTGTTGAACAGCTGGGAGCAATTTAGACCATTATGCCAATAGAAATCAAAGAACTGCACGTGCGGATCCAGGTCAACGACGAACAGCCGAAGACCGATCAGAAATCAGGACAGTCGATGGATGAGCTGATGGGCGCTTGTGTGGATGAAGTATTCACAATTATCAACGATAAAAAAGAACGATAATGGGAGTAATACCAACTATGGAAGGAGGGGCGAGCGGGAAGCTGCAGAAACTGAAGATCGAAGCTTATTCCGATGCCAAATACGGGACCAAGCTGGAAGACGAGTTCGTGACCCTGATCAACCCGGAAAAGTATACACTGAATTACAAAGTGGAATACATTGTTCCGGATGCATCGAAGGGAAGCGGAGACACAACGCCTTACTTTAACTACACACCGCCATCGGACCTGGATTTCGAGTTTTTGTTCGACGATACGGGGATTTTCGATGAGACACCGAACTTCAAGCTGTTTGAACACCGTTCAGCAAAAGGAGTAGAAGCCGGTATCGAAAACCTGAAGAAAGTAGCGTATTCGGTCAACGGGAAAATACACCGTCCGAATTACCTGCGAATCATCTGGGGTTCCCTGATCTTCGACTGCGTACTGACCGAGCTGGCTATTGAATACAAGCTCTTCGCACCGGATGCCAAACCACTGCGTGCCGTTGCCAAAGCGAAATTCAAAAAATTCAGCGAGCCCGAAAAAACGGTTGCCGAAACGAATCCCAGCTCACCTGACCTGACACACGCCCGTATCGTCGAAGAAGGCGATACGCTGCCCCTGATGACCAAACGTATTTACGGCGATTCCAAGTATTACCTGGAAGTAGCCCGCGTGAACAAACTGACCACTTTCCGAAAATTGAAAACCGGGCAGCAATTATTTTTTCCGCCCATTCAAAAACCTGACTAAATGAACAATACCGGAGTAATACAAACAGGCAACAGCCCCGATCTCGTGACCTACCAGATCCTGGTAGACGAACAGGAGATTCCGGGAACGTATCCGGTGTTGGCGATTCACGTGCGAAAAGAATTCAACCGGATCGCAACCGGACGCATTACCTTCTACGACGGCACACCTTCGGACCGGAATTTCGAGATCAGCAACAGCGATTTCTTCGTGCCGGGCAAAAAGATCCAGATCAATGTCGGCTACCATTCCGATAACAAAATGATCTTCAAAGGCATTATCATCCGGCATTCGGTGAAAGTGCGCGGCGGAAAATCGTCACTCGTTGTGGAATGCAAGGACGAAGCTGTGAAGCTGACCGTCGGGCGCAAATCGCGGTATTTCTACGACAGCACCGACAGCGATGTGTTCGATGAGCTGATCGGCGAATACGGACTCGACTCGAAGATCGAGAAAACCAGCTACAAGCACGAAAAGCTGGTGCAGTACAACGCTTCCGACTGGGATTTCCTGGTTGCAAGAGCGCAGGCAAATGGCAAAGTGTGCTTCACTGACAACGGTCAGCTGATTATTCAGAAGCCCGACACCGCCCAGGAGCCTGTAGAAACGGTTGCGAATGGCATGACCCTGATGGATTTCGACGCCGAGATCGACGCCCGGAACCAGTTTTCGAAAATCTCAGCCTACAGCTGGAACCAGGCCGATCAGGAGATCAGCAAGATCGAAGCGAACAGTCCGTCGGTGAAAACAAGCGGCAACCTCGATTCGGAAAAACTGGCCAAAGTGATCGGGTTGAAAGACCTGGAGCTGAAATACGGCGGCAACCTGAACGAAACCGAAGCGCAGGACTGGGCCGATTCCAAAATGCTGTTTCAGCAGATGGCAAAAGTGCGCGGCCGCGTAAAGTTCCAGGGAATCGACAAAGTGAAACCCGGAACTGTACTGAAGCTGGAAGGTATCAGCGATCGCTTCAACGGAAACATCTTCGTGTCCGGCGTTCAGCACACCATTACCAGCGGCTTATGGACGGTTGATGCGCAATTCGGGCTGGATCCTGTCTGGTTCTCCGAAACCTACGATATCAACGACGCACCGGCAGCAGGTTTGACCCCGGCGGTAAAAGGACTGCAATACGGCGTGGTTTCACAGCTGCAGGACGATCCGCTCGGCGAATACCGCATCATGGTGAAGCTGCCGATCGTGAACAGTACCGAACAGGGGATCTGGTGCCGGGTGGCAACGCTCGACGCAGGTGAAAACCGCGGCTCGTTCTTCCTGCCGGAAATAGGCGACGAAGTACTGGTCGGATTCATCAACGAAGATCCGAACAACGCGGTGATCGTGGGCATGCTTAACAGCAGTGCCAAACCTGCACCGCTAACGGCCGAAGACGCGAACAACATCAAAGGCTTCGTGACCCGCAGCGAGATGAAATTCCTCTTCGATGACGACAAGAAATCGGTGACGATCGAAACGCCGGCTGGCAAGACAGTCATCATCGACGAAGATGCCGGCGAGATCACCCTGAAGGATGAAAATTCGAACACGGTGACGCTCAACAAAGACGGGATTTCCATTGAAAGCGGAAAAGACCTGGTGATGAAAGCCACCGGCGACGTAACGATCGAAGGCGTGAACATCGAGATCACCGGACAGGCGGAAGTGAAAGCTTCCGGAAGTGCCGGCACGGAAATCAGCTCGAGCGCCATGACGACGATCAAAGGTTCAATCGTTCAAATCAACTGATCATGGGACAGCCAGCAGCACGCGTAACGGATATGCACGTTTGTCCAATGATGAATGGAAACGTGCCGCACGTTGGTGGTCCTATACTACCGGCAGGCGACCCAACAGTCCTGATAGGCGGAATGCCTGCGGCGCGCATGGGTGACATGGCCGTTTGCTCGGGCCCTCCCGACACCATTACCGGCGGATCGGCCACCGTATTGATCGGTGGGAAACCGGCCGCCCGGATGACAGACACTACCGCTCATGGCGGAACTATCGTCGCCGGTTTGGCGACAGTATTAATCGGATAATAACAAACGACATGGAATTACACGAATCATTCTTGGGAACAGGCTGGAGCTTTCCGCCGAGTTTTGACAAAACCGCCCGTTTTGTCCGGATGAGTTCGGACGAAAAAGACATTGCGGAGAGTTTGCATGTATTGCTGTCGACCAGACCGGGCGAGCGAATCATGGTACCTGGCTACGGCTGCTCATTGGAATCGCTCCTTTTCGAATCGATCAACCTGACACTAACCACACAGATCACCGAACTGATCCGCACGGCCATTCTCTATTACGAGCCGCGAATCGACCTGGAAAACGTGACCCTCAACCAGGATTACGTCCTCGATGGGCGCATCGATATCATACTCGACTACCGCATCCGGACCACCAATTCGAGACAGAACATGGTTTACCCATTCTACCGACTCGAAGGAAACGACATTTCATACACTAAAACAGGCGCATTATGAGTAATTGCAACGAGATAGCAGAGGTTCTCAAAAGGAACGGACTGGATCAGTCGATGCGTTACGACCGTGCGCTCGACCCTGAAAATCTGAAGCTGATGGGCTTCGGACTGGAAGACTGGATGAAATTTGCCTACAATTTTGCAAAAGACGTCAACTACTTCAACGAGCAGGATGATACTGCAGCAGATGGCAACTGGCAGGATTTCTTCCCCGACTTTACCACTATTAAAACGCTGCTCGATGACCTCGAAAGCAGCGACAAGCTGACACCGCACCTGGCACTGTTCGTGTGCTTCCTGCAATTGGTTGAGCAATCGACCAACCGCCTCAATGGCTTCACCAAACGACACCTGGATTTTTACTATTCCGACGTGCTGCAATTGGAGCATTTGCCCGAACAGCCCGACAGTGTGAACGTGATTTTCGAGCTGGCCCGTGCGTTTGTACAGGAAAGAATTGCTGCCGGAACCGAGCTGGATGCCGACAAAGATCTCACCGACAAAACCCGCATTTATGCCCTGAAGGACGAAGTGGTCTTTAACCAGGCAAAAGTAGCATCGGTGAAAACGGTTTACAACGCACCGGATGCGCCGATCAACAGCAACTATGCCCTGAAAGCAGCTGCCGATGCATCGACGTATGACGGAGCGGGAGCCAAATTCCCGGGCGACGATACCACCTGGTATCCGTTCGGTTACGCCGGAACACCCGATTCACGTCCGGAACAAGCGGATGCTCGTCTGGGTTTTGCCGTAGCGTCGCATACGCTGGAACTTTCGGAAGGATTGCGTCACGTGGTCGTACAGGCAAAATTTGTCAATACACCGCAGTCGCTTACCGTTGCGCAGCTGCAATCGGCGATTTCGGTTTCCTACACTGGTGCAAAAGGCTGGTCGGAACCGCTTTCGCTGATCTCAGCCACAGTTTCCATCAATGAAAACACCGGTGCGGTACAGAACTACACTACCGGCATCAGCAATCAGCTGCTGACCCTTTGCCTGGAGTTGCAGCCCGAAAAAGAAGCGGTGGTGAACTACAACGCGGCTGTTCACGGTGGCAACTACAAAACCTCCGATCCGATTTTCCTGTTCGTGATTGATACGGAAACCGCTTCCGGCTACGATGTCTACAAGCAGTGCTCGCAGGCGATTACCGAGATGAAAGTCAAAGTGAACGTCAAAGACATGCGCAATCTCGTGCTGGAAAGCGATACGGGGACGCTGAACGTGAAAAAGCCTTTCTATGCTTTTACGACCAATCCGGTAAGAGGTTCCGCTTTTTCGGTCTTCCACCAGGAAGTGTTCAGCAAGAAATGGAAACACATCGATGTCAACATTCACTGGAAAAACACACCGGACGACTTCAAAATATACTACGAAGGCTACGATAAGTCGTTCCTCGGAACGGTGACGCAGGAATGGTTTAATACCCGCGTGCCATCGACACAGCAATCGCAGGCGCAGTCTTCGAATCCGCAATCGCAGTCCATGATGATGATCCAGTCGCAGGCAGAACAAGCTCAGGAATGGGCCCAGATGCAGATGGTTGAAATGGAGCTGTTCCGCGATTATTACACGAACATCGTCGACGGAAACCACTATTTCAAAGCCAGCTCGTGGATTTACTCGAACGGCGACTGGAACCTTCCGCTGCAGACCGATATTCAGCTGTTTGTGGCAAATGGTGCCAGCCCGGTTGAATTTGAAACGGATTTCTCCGTAGCGAATAACAGCTTCGGTGCGAACGGCGCCGGCCCGATTCGACTGACACTCAACCAATCGTTTTTGCAGGAGATTTATCCACGGATTTATTCCCTGGCGATGATGAGCACGAACCCGAATGTGCCGATTCCGAACCAGCCGTACATTCCATTTGCCGATGCGATCTCACTGAACTATTCCGCGATCGATGAGCTGAACCTGTTTCCGCAGACCGAGCAGCTGTTTGACGATAGAACCGTTCAGCTGTTCCACGTGCACCCGTTCGGTGAAGCAGAAGAAAATGCTTCTTTGAAAGCTTCATTCGACGGACAAACGGCGGTTTGCAGCCTGGCACCGGTTTACTGCAAAGGCGGTGAGCTGTTCATCGGGCTGGAAAACGCCGAGCAGCTGCAGCAGGTTTCGTTGCTTATCCAGGTCTTGGAAGGATCGGAAAACCCGCTGGCGGAATCCTTCAGTGGAACGCAGAAAGTGCATTGGGCTATTCTGTGCGATAACAACTGGAAAAACCTCGATTCCACTTTGTTGCTGGTCAACGAAACGGACAACTTCCTGCAATCCGGTCTGGTGAAATTCAAAATACCGGTGGAAGCCACTTCCGACAACACTCTGCTTCCTCCGGGATTATTCTGGGTGCGTGCGAAAATGTATAAAACCTCTGATGCCGTCTGCCGCATGCTCGGGATCTATGCCCAGGCAGCTACAGCTGTCTTCGACGACAGAGGCAACGAGCTTTCGCACCTCGAAAAAGGCATTGCGGCCGGAACGATCACCAAACTGGTATCGCGACTGGCGACGGTCAAATCCGTTACGCAGCCTTACAATTCCTTCGGTGGAAGAGCGGAAGAGAACGATGCGCAATACTACAAGCGCGTCAGTGAACGGTTGCGCCATAAAAACAGGGCGATCAATCTCTGGGACTACGAACACATCGTGTTGCAGAATTTCCCGGAGATCTATAAAGTGAAATGCCTCACGCACACCTGCGATTGTTCGTTCCAGTCGCCCGGCAATGTGACCCTCGTGGTCATTCCCGATACGCTCAACCGAAACGTTTTCGACCGCTACCAGCCACGTGTGAGCAAAGCCACGCTGAACAAAGTCGATGACTTCATTTCGGAGCTGAACTCGCTGCATGTCAAAACGCACGTCATCAACCCCGATTACGAGGAAGTAAAAGTAGCTCTGAAGGTGAAATTCTACCCACAATTCGACGAATCATTGTACGTGATCCAGCTCAACGAAGACATCACGCGATTCCTGTCGCCGTGGGCCTTCAGCGAGCGCGAAGAGATCGATTTCGGCGGCAAGCTGCACCTCAGCGTGCTGATCGATTACATCGAAGAGCTTCCTTATGTGGATTACCTGCAGGATGTGAAGCTTTACCGAAACGGCGTTGCCTCCACAACCGTAGAGCCGTCCTCACCGAAAGCGATCCTTGTTTCTGCCAAGCAGCACGAAATTTCGACCACTATTAACTCATGTCTCACTCCTAACACAGCAACTGAACAATGCCAACTTTAAAAAATAGCACCACTATTACCAGGGATGTTGCCAGCGGGAACGATCTGGACTTTGAATACCTGCGGCGCATTGGCATACAGCATATTGCGTCGATGGGAGGCGGGCTCTGGACCGATTACAACGAGCACGATCCCGGGATCACGATCCTTGAGATGCTCAGCTACGCGATCACCGACCTGGGCAACCGGATCAATCTTCCGATGCCGGATCTTCTTACAGGACCGGCCGGCGATCCATCCATCGCTCAGCAATTCTACACCGCCGAACAGATCCTGCCCAACCGGGCCGTTACAGCGCTCGATTACCGCAAGCTGTTCATCGATATGGATGGCGTGCGCAACTGCTGGATTTTGCCTTACGATGTAAAAGTCTATGCCAATTGCCGCGACGGCGAGCTGTCCTACGACCCGAACGCTTTTTCGTTCCTGTTGCCCGAGCAGCGTACCGAATTCACCCTGCAGGGATTGAATACCATTCTGGTAGATTTCGATGTAGATCCGGACGATCCGCAGCGCCAGCAGAAAATCGATAGCATCAAGACGTTGATGAAAGCGAAATACCACGCCAACCGCAATCTTTGCGAAGACCTCGTATTGATCGACGAAGTGCAGGAACAGCCGATTTCGGTATGCGCCAATATCAGTCTGGACAGCGAAGCCGATGAAGACGAAGTGCATGCACGGATCCAGTTTGCGATCGAAAGCTACTTTTCGCCCGGCGTTCATTTCTATTCGCTGAAGCAAATGCTGGCCAAAGGCTATCGCATGGACGAGATCTTCGAAGGTCCGTTGCTCGACAGCGGTTTCATCGATACCGAAGAATTGAAAAAAGCCACGCTTCGCAGCGAAGTCCGCTTGTCCGACATCATCAGCCTGATCATGGATGTGCCGGGCGTGAAGCAGATCACCGAGATTTCCATCGGCGACTGTTCCGGAACAAACGATCCGAACAACTGGCTGATCTGCATCGATCCGGGCAAACGACCAATTTTGTGCAACGAGAAAGTATTCAACTACCGGAAAGACCATTTGCCGGTACGTGTGAACGAACAGCGTGCAGACGAAATCCTTGCCGAATTGAAAGCTGAAGAAGATGCTTACAACGAACAGGCAGCGATCGATCGGTTCCCAACCCTTCCTTCCGGAGAATTTCTCGATACGGGCTGGTATACCACCATCCAGAACGATTTCCCGGATGTATACGGAATAGGGCAGGAAGGACTCATGCCAACTGCCGAAACCGCTCGTCGTTCGCAAGCCAAGCAGCTCAAAGCCTATCTGTTGTTCTTCGACCAGGTGCTGGCGTCGTATTTTGCCCACCTGGAGAACGCAAAAGACTTGCTGACCATCGATCCGCAGCTGAGTCATACTTACTTCACACAGGCGGTGGCCGATATCAATGGCTTCAGCGAGTTGGTGAGCAATTACCCGGAGAACGATAATTCCCTGCTTTCCGAGCAGCTGTTCGACGGATTGGCAGACGACATTGCGCGTCGCAACGAATTGCTCGACCATCTGCTGGCACGTTTCGCCGAGAATTTCAGCGCCTATGCCTTCCTGATGAAAGAGCTCTACGGTTCCTTTACCAGCGAAATGGTCCTGAAATCCAAGGAAACCTTCCTGCGCGAATACGTGACATTGAGCAGCGAGCGCGGTCTCGGATTCAACTACTATCACCAGCCTGTTTCCGAATTATGGGATACCGGAAACGTATCCGGCGTGGAAAAACGTGTGGCCCGGCTTTCCGGCATGAAGAATTACTTCCGCCGCAACCTGTCGGATTCGTTCATCGAAGTTTACGAATCGAGTCCTGGCGTTTTCAAATGGCGCATCCGCAATGCTTTGGCAGCCACGATTCTGTCATCCGAACTAAGCTATCCGAGCCATAAGAAAGCGATCAACAACCTGTACTTTGCCGTTTTGCAGCTCATTGAAACCAGTGAGGAAACCATCGAAGAAGCGTTTGATGCCGGTGTGGTTGCCGACCAGGTGATCGATAACATCCAGGTCAAGATCTCGGGCGGCGGGAACTATTATTTCGCCGTGGTAAACCCGGAAGTTCCCAACACCGATCCGGCTTATGTACTCGCCAAACAGCTGATCTATTTCCCGACAGCTTCGGACATGGAAGCATCGCTGCTGGAAACCATCCGCTTCATGAAATACGATTTCACGGAAGAAGGCGCGTTTGCGGTGGAACACATCCTGTTGCGTCCCGACATCAGCAATCTGAATACAGCGCCCAACCTGTTCCTGCCGATTTGTGCAGACAACTGTCAGGAATCCTGCTGCGAGATCGATCCCTATTCGTTCAGAGTGAGCATCGTTTTGCCCGGATTCACCCAGCGCTTTTCGGATATGCATTTCAGAAGCTTCATGGAAGAGCTCATTCGCGAAGAATTGCCGGCGCACGTTCTGGCCAAGATCTGCTGGATAGGTTCCCGCAAAGGCGAAGTGCCGAACGCAGACAACCAGCTCCTGCAATTCGAAACGGCGTACAAAGATTACCTCATCGCGAAATCGCCGCTTGAAGCTGCCCAACCGGAACCGGAGCTGCTTGACCTGATCGAGATCCTGACGGACCTGAACTCCATTTTCCCAACCGGAAAATTGCACAACTGTGACGAGGAGGAAGAAGATCAGGATGATGACATCATACTTGGAAGAACAAAATTAGGAACACTGTAATAGAATAAAAACATGGAAAAGTTGACCACAATCACACCCACATACCGTTCATTCGTACCCGACCAGGTACTGACAGCGGATCAGCTGAATGAATTTCTGAACTACTTTGACGATCAGGACCGGTTGTCGCGCATCTTTCTGAGCGGTGTCGGCATCGTCTGCGGCTTCAATGTGAGCTGGGCAGGCGGAAAAATGACCATCACGCAGGGAGCGGGCATCGACACCGATGGCGATCTGCTGAAGCTGTCGAAACCCGATCCGACTGACCCGACGCTGGAGCTCATCGACATTTCGGAGCTGAAATTCGAACAATACCGTCAGTATGACGACAGCGCGGTCTACAAGCCGTTTTTCTGGAGAACCGTCAACGGAAATGACGTGCAGCTCAACCTGCTGGAAGCAATTCCGGAAGGCCAGGCGTTGCCATCCGACCCGTACATTTCTGCGCTGAACCTCCAGGATATGGTGGTACTGCTGTACCTCGAAGATTATCCCGAGGACCCGAGCGCTTGTACCGGGATCAATTGCGAAAACCAGGGAATCAAGAACATCCGTAAGCTGCGCGTGCTGCTCGTTTCACAGACAGATGCAGATTACATTCTCTCGCATGACGGCATGTTCGATGCCAATAACCTCATCTCGACTTACCTGAATCTGGATGAAGTAGCTGTACAGCGCGTAACGGTAAACGCCACCAACTCTGCCAGCTTTGCATCGCTGCGTTCGAATTACCTGAATGCCATGCAGGCCGAGAACATCATCGACAAGCTCAAAACCGGCTTCAGCACAATGCTGGGCAAGCTGGGCATGTCGGCCGAAGCAACACTCATTTCCAACCAGCTGAACCAGTTGTTCGGCGTCGGAGCGATTTATCCGCAGCTGTATTTCCAATACCGCTACGACTTGCTGCGCGATGTGGTGAGCACTTACGACGAGCTCAAAAGTATGTTTCTCGACAGCGTTTGCACCTGCAACCCGGATATTCATTCCTTCCCGAAACATTTGATGTTGGGAAGACTGATTCCGACACAGGACGACCGTTTCCTGAAAAGCTACCGTCACGGCTTTTACAAGTCGCCGATTTTGCTGGATGAGAAAGACTGGTGCGAGCGCTTCGACCTGTATGTAGCGCGCGTGATCGAAATGCTGACCACTTATATAGCGACCGACATTCCGCCGGGAGAGGTTAAGATCACACCGTCGTCTTACCGCTCGCTGCTGGAAAACAAAGCCATTCCGTACTATTACAACCTGGGAACGCCGTTACTGAACGCCTGGAACTTCGATAAATACCAGGTCAACAAGCAAACCCGCAACCTGAGCTACCACACGTCGCTGCTCGATCCTTCCGGGCCGATTCAGCTGCCATTGAAGTACAACCTGGAACGGCATAATTTCCTGGCCATCGAAGGACATCAAGGCTATTCCTACATGACTGCTTTGCAGCGCATTGATGCTTTGAAAAAACAATACGGACTGGCATTCGATGTCAAAGCGCTCGGGATTACGATCAATCCAAACGATCCGATCAATATGGATGACTACGCTTGTCATTTCGAAGACTTGCAGGTCATGCTCGACGCCTGGACGCAGGAACACGAATGCCTGCTGGGCAAAGTTTCCTACTACTTCTCGGGTTTCAGCACCATTGTACCGGGCTACAACTACCATGAAAACGATTTCGTTTACCCAATGGAACCTGCCGCACCGGATGTTGCTGTTCCGTCGAAAAATCCGGGTTACAACGCTGTCAAAGCGAACCTCTACAACGACAAGAATGCGCTGGGAGGAATGCTGGTGAAGGCGTATGATAAATTCCGCGGTTGTTCGGGAAGAGACATTGTTGTTCAGGTAGATCGCGAGATTGATCGACTCGGATTCGAGAGAGATGATTTAACGGTGGAAGCAACGCTGAAAGCGCCGAATGAAGTCCTTTCGTATGCATTTGTGCTGCTGGACAAGCGTCCGACAACGCTTTTTGAAGTGCGTCCGGATGTGATTCACGAGATCGATGTAAATGCAACTTACCTGTGCGCTGCCGCCCGAAGAGGCTTTATGAAAGCAACTGAGATGAAGGGCAATGTGAAGGCGCAAATGATGCTGATCAACCTGAACCAGGACGTTACGGCTTTGTGCTGCAGTGCCGACAAGCTGAAGCTGATCCACGAAGAGATCGAGCGCCGCAAGCAGGAAATCCTGCTCGGACTGAGCCTGGCTAAATTCCAGGAAGAGCACCCGGGAATGGAGCACCTTGCCGGTGTACACCAGGGCGATACCTTCCTGCTCGTTTACGTGAAAGACGCCATCAACGGAATCCCTGGAAACACAGTCGTAGCCGATTTCACGCTGCCGTACCTGTGCTGTTCCGATTGCCGACCGATTGGCTTCATTCTGCCGCCTGTGGTAGCTGATCTGCGCTTGTCTTCGGATACATTCTGTATCGGAACGAGCACCAGCCCGATCGAGCTCTATCCTTATCCATCTGATGGCATCGTGACATTCACGCCGGAAGTTCCGGGACTGCTCATTGAGGGCAACCAGCTGATCATCAATACCACATTGATTCCTGAAAGCCAGATTGGTCAGCCGATCAATTTCAGTGTGAACGGTTCAGAAACCAACGCTACACTTACTTTCTACAAAACACCGCAGCTGGAGATTGTCGTGCCGCCGAACCCACTTACGAGTGGTTCTGTTCCGTTCTCCGTTCAGTTTACGGAAGCAGTTGATCCGAGCGATTTCACGTACCTGTGGGAGTTTGGTGACGGAGAAACGGCTACCGAGCCTTCGCCATTGCACCGATACATTCTGCCGCTTCCGGAAAATCAGGCCACAGTAACACTGACAGTAACGCCGAACAATGGTGCCGCCTGTCCGTTTGTCGGGCAAAAAGTACTGGAGTTTATCCCGGTAAGCCTGTCGCTGCCGCAGACTGAATTCTGTGAAAGTGATCCGGAAAGCTATCGAATCAACATGACGCCTAAAGGAGCAATGATCAATCCGAGCGGGCCGGGTGTTTACTCGATGGGCAACAACATCTTTATGTTCTCACCATCAATAGCCGGACCGGGAATGATCCAGATCCGCAACAACGGTGAAGTGCAGCTGGTTGTCCAGGTAAATCCATCACCAATTGCTGATATCGAATACACGATCGAAGGGGAAAACCTGAAGCTCGTATCCAACCTCGAGCATTACACCAACTTCTACTGGGAGTTTACCAACGATGCGGGTGAGCCGGTTCATGGCCAGGTAGATGATCTCAATCCGGTTATTCCATTCAGCGCCTTTACTGTTGAGCCAGGTCAAAGGATCCATATTGCACTGCGCGCGTGGAATGATTGTACAGAAAAATCATTCACCACTATCGTTGTGAAACCTACGCAGCAAACGGAATGTTCGACACAAGCGGGGCAATACTTTGCCTTCCTCAAAGATCAGTTTGAGATGATTTCTGTCGAATCGCCACTTTCACCATCAGCGGAGATCATAGTTTTCGATACACAACAATTCTATACCGAAGCGCTGAACAATATGTCCACCTTCCTTTCCGGATCGGAGAACGGTATGATTGGCAGCAAAGTGAAAGAGCTGGGACAACGTTTCTTTAACGAAATCCTGGTTACGCAACCGGGAGTTGCGCTTGATCCGCTGGTGAAGCTCTACCACAACCTGATGCGTGCCGGACTCACGTTTGTTCGTTGTCAGTCGGAAGAGCTGTTCCTCAACTCGCAGATCATCGACATGATCAAGAAGTTTGGCGATCAGATGAATGTGGAAATGACACCATCGCTGCCATCCGAAGGCATTCTTTCCAACACGGACGAAAACCTTCAGTTCCTGTCTTTGGTAATGCAACTTCGCGGCGAAGGCACCGCCTCCTGGGATTACGTTCGGGGACTGCGCGACATCGTCGCATGGCAACCTGCACAATAACTTTTTGAGCTGATTATCGATGAGTGAATCACTGCATATCGTTCACAAGCTGGTTGTCGAAGTGGAAACCAATTCCAAAGAGACAGGCTTCGCCATCAGGGATAATGCGGCCGGATTTATTTCCGGCCGGCTTTCCCCGGCGTTGGAAGAGCTGTTCCGTGAACTGGAGAAAAAACTGAACGGAAACGTGCTCACCTTCGATCGGATCTCGATCGATGTGTCGGCCGGTACAACCGATCTGTCACGCAGTGATATCGACCGCTTGATCTGCAACGCGATACAGGAAGAAGTGAAAGCTGCTTTTCCCGTAGTAACGGAACCTGTTTCAAGCCCAGGATCCGAAAAGGACCCGGAACGCCTGATACCGGTTGCGAAACGTCAGCTGCAGTCTGTTTTTCATTTCCTGAAAACCGGCGAAAGGCCCTGGTGGATTCCTGACAACGCTTCTTTAAGCAAGCTGATGGAAACACCGAGTCTGCTGGAATTGGCCCGCACCGATGTGGAAACACTGGTACAGGAGCTGGCTTCGGGCAATTCGGAAACCTTCTTGAAGCGGATGATCTTTCAGCTTCCGGAATCCGTCCTGATCGAATGGTTTGCCCGGGCATTTCAAATTCCGGATGAGCCAAAAGCGATCGCACCGAAAATACTGGCTGTTTTGCAAGGCCGGAAGAAGGAAAAATGGTGGAAGCTGCTACTGGAAGCCTTTCGGGAATTCCAGCGCAGCGGAACCATTTCTGCGGTCAGTCGGGAACGCTTGTTGTTCCTGTTGATCAACCGGGAAGCTGCCGATCCGCCTATTGTACAGTTGAAAACGGCAGCAGCATTTGTGAAAGCGATCCTCGGAGAGAAAGCATTTCCCGCGATCAGTGAAAAAGCGCTGGAAGTATTGCTGGAACAGCATTCCAAAGAGCAACCACCCGATCCGGAAAAATCCGAAGAGCTTTTGGAAAAAGCCGAGGAAGTGATCGAAGATCCTGGCGTACCCGTTGAGAATGCCGGTCTGATCCTGCTGCATCCGTTCCTGAGGCCATTTTTCACGGCCATCGGACTGATGGAAGAGAATCAGATCACGGATCCGGAATTGGCGGCGCATGTGCTGCATTTCCTGGCAACGGGCAACGAATGCGACTGGGAATACGAGCTTCGGTTTGAAAAATTCCTTTGTGGCATTCCGGGACACGAGCCTATCCAGCGAGAGATCACGATTACGGAGGAAATCAAGGAAGAAACCGGGAAACTGCTCGGTGTGGTACTTGAACACTGGAAAGGCTTGAGAAGCGATTCCGTTGACCTGCTCCGCAACGAATTCCTGCAGCGCGAAGCGAAGATCATTACAGAAGAACACCAGACCACGCGCTTGGTGTTCGAACGGAAAACGCAGGACATCCTGCTCGACAGCCTTCCCTGGAACCTGGGGATTGTGAAAGTCGACTGGCGAAAGGACCTGCTATTTGTAGAATGGTAAGACAATAACAATATGAAGGCGAAAGTCAACACACCTGAAAAACCACAGGGCTCCCCATTCCGGAGCCGCGGCCGCGATCCGTTCGGGGTACAGGCGAAGCTGTTCGTCAATAAACCCGGCGATAAACACGAAGCCGAAGCCGATCATGCGGCCGAAAGCGTCGTTCGTGGCTCATCACCGGCCAGCGCACCTGCGTCTGCTGCCGGAACACCACCGCCTGTTCAATTGAAACCGATTGCCCAGACCGTTACGCCTTACATTCAACGTAAGGAAGGAGCGGATCAAATGGGACAGCTCGACATAGAAGGTACCGAAGATAAAATGGGTACCGTCGACCACGAAGGCTTGATCCAACGAAAAGAAGATGAATCAGCTCAGTTAAAAGAAGATGAAAACGTACAGCTCAAGGAAGAAGACGAGCCTGTTCAGAAAATGGAAGAAGGAGGTGCGGAAGCCGAGCCTGCTGAAGCCGAAGAACCCGATGTAGAAGAGCCGGATACCGAAGCCGATACCGAAAGTGGTGGCGACGAAGGCGTACAAATGAAGGAAGAAGAAGATGCTTCCGCGCAGCTGAAAGAAGACGATGAGCCGGTACAAACCAAACGGTTCGACAAAGCACCTGCTGCGCCTTCTCCGAACATTGGTGCACAGCTGAAAGACTCGAAAGGGCAGGGAAGTCCGCTTCCTTCCGATGTCAGAACCGAAATGGAAACCGGCTTTGGTGCCGATTTCAGCAACGTGAAGGTCCACACAGGCACCAGCGCAGTCGATATGAACAAATCGCTGGGCGCAAAAGCCTTCACCAACAAAGGTGATATTTACTTCAACGAAGGCAAATTCAATCCTGCTTCACAGGATGGAAAATTCCTCCTGGCCCACGAGCTCACGCATACCATTCAGCAAGGCGCTGCAACACCGAAAGCCGATTTGCAGAAAAACGCTGCTGAACCAAGTGCAGCAACCACTGATAAAAACCAGCCTGCCGGCAGTGCGGGCGAAAAAGAAGCTATTGCCGCTATCGAACAGCCGGCATTGAAAGTAGCAGCCGCTGCTACTGCCGCTGCAGATCCTGCTGCCGCGACCAAACCGGCGGAGGAAGTTGATCCGAAAAAAGGCAAGAAAGCCGGGAAAAAGGACAAGCACGGCAAAGCTATTGAAGAAGAACAGCCAGCCGGTGAAGAAGCCGTTCCGGAAAAGAAAAAACCGGATCCGAAATCCGATCCGAACTTCATGGAAGTAACGCAGAACATTGCCGTTACTGCCGATAAGCAGGCTGCTCACGAGCCGGCCGAAGCACTTTCCGAAGACGCACAGGAAGCGGCACCTTCGCCTGGTAACGAGCGCGAAAGTATCGCGCAGGCCGAACAGGTCGACGAAATGGAAGAGGCAGAGCCAAAACCATTCGATGCGGCAGCGTTCAAAGCCAAGCTCATGGAGCGGATTGCCAGTATGCAGCTTCCGGAAAACCAGGATGAGGCCGACAATTTCGAAGAGAACAACAACATCGAAGAAGTCAACCAGGCTGCTGTAGGTGATGTCGCTGCGGAGAAAGATACCGCCGTTGGTCCGATCGAGGAAACCAGCCAGGCAGCTCCGCAAACGGATAACGTTCCTCCGCGTCAGACCACGCCGCTCAAACCGCTACAGAAAGGTAAAAAACCGGGCAGCGTTGGAGCAGACAAAGCCGTTCCTCCGAAACGCGGTGAAGAGGAAGTCAGCCAGCCGATCCAGGAACAAACTGCTGAAGTGGATCAGCGCATGGCCGAGAACGAAGTCACAGACGAACAGCTCGAAAAATCGGAAGAGCCGAAATTCATGGAGGCGCTCGACAGCAAGAAAGACGCCAAAGCCCAAGCTGAAGAAGCACCGAAGAACTTACGCAAAGACGAAGAAAAGACGTTGCAGGGTACGTCGGCCAAATCCGACGCAGCCAGCCAGGAGCAATTGGCCGGAATGCATGCCATGCGTGGCGGTGCCTTCATGAAAGTGATGGGCAACCAGAAAGCTACCGGTACAAAAGATACGAGCGAGCGCGAAAAGATCGCCAGCGACATCAACGGCATTTACGAGACCACCAAAACCGACGTGGAAAACATCCTCGACACCCTCGAGGAGCGCGTGAGCACGATGTTCGAAGCAACGGCTAACAAAGCCAAAGATGCGTTCGAGAAGTACGTGGAAATGAAAATGGTCCTGTACAAAGCCGATCGCTACGGAGGTCCGCTCGGTCCACTGAAATGGGGTAAAGATCTGTTTATGGGGCTGCCGGATGAAGTGAACCAGTTCTTTGTAGACGGTAAAGACCTCTTCACCGAAGTGATGGATGCCGGAATCACGGTCATCGCCAATCATGTGGCCAGCGAGCTCAATCGTGCGCAGCAGCGCATCAAGCAAGGTCAGGCAGACGTGACAACATATGTCGAAAGTCTTCCGAAGAACCTGCAGCATCTTGGAAAAGAAGCCGCCAGCGAGATCCAGGAAAAATTCTCTGCACTGCAAGACGATGTCAGCAGCCGCGAAGAAGCACTCATCGATACACTGGCACAGGAATACGTTGCCGCAATGGAAGAAGTCGACGAGCGGATTGAAGAAATGAAAGCCGCTAACCGCGGACTCATCGATGCGGTGATGGGCTTCATCAACGGCGTTATCGAAACCATCCTGAAGCTCAAAGAAATGATCACCAACCTGTTCGCGGCTATCAAGAGCGTGATCGGTGTGATCATGGCCGATCCGATCGGTTTCATGGGCAACCTCTTCGACGGAATCGGGCAGGGAATCGACCTGTTCAAAGCCAACATCCAGAATCACTTGCTGGGTGGCTTGCTCGAATGGCTCACCGGTTCACTCGGCCCTATGGGAATCACCATGCCGAAAGACATCTTCAGTCTCAGCGGTATTTTCAACCTCGTCCTTCAAGTACTTGGATTAGGCTGGGATTACATCCGTCTGAAAGCCGTCAAAATGATGGGCGAGCCGGTCGTGAAAGCACTGGAAGGCGGTTTCGATATGTTCAAAACCTTCGCAACGAAAGGCATCGACGGCATCTGGGAATACCTCAAAGATCAGTTCAACGATCTGAAAGAAACCGTGATCGATTCCATCAAGGACATGCTGATCACGCAGGTGATTCAGGCCGGAATCAAATGGCTGTTGAGTCTCCTCATTCCTGGGGCAGGTTTCATCAAAGCCATCATGGCGATCAAAGACCTCATTGTCTTCTTTGTTGAATCGGCCATCATGCTCATTCCTGCACTCACCGAGGCCATCCTGGCATTGGCAGCAGGTTCCGTAGCCGGCGTAGCGAAAGCCATCGAATTCGGTTTGGCCAAGCTCATCGGACTCGTCATCAACCTCTTCGCGAAGCTGATCGGTCTCGGTGGCCTCAGCAAGAAAGTCACTGCCATCTTCAAGAAAATCCGCAAACGTGTGGATAAAGCCGTGAACAAAATGCTGAAGAAAGCCCGGAAGGCGGGACGGAAGCTGATGCGGAAGTTGGGGATTGGTACGAAAGAGAAACCGAAGAACAAAGAGCAGCATGATGAGCAGGTGAAGGCTGGGTTGCAGTACCTGGATCAGATGAGCAATAAGGAAGATGAAGACAAAGACAAAACATTGACGCTTGAAGAAGCTCAGCAGGTTGCCGCGAAAACCAGGAAGAAATTCCCGGTATTTACTTCCATTAAACCAAGAAATGAAGGTGGTAAGTGGGTATACGACTGGACAGGTAGTAAAGGGGTTAAGCCAACGGATGAAAAAGCAGACGATGGATTCAAAAGAGGCGATCACGTCTTCAACCTGGGATTGGGCAAAGCCTTGAGTCAAATGGGGAATACATCCGATGGCAAAATTCAGACATTATCAACTGTGCTTAAAAGTGGAGCAGCGACGCTCGATGGTGATGAATTTCACCTGACAGTTTCTAAGAAAGGTGAGAAAAATAAAGGCGGAGATGAAAATGCAAAAATGTTCGGGGCATTGAATAGAAGAATTCTCCAACGTTTTTCAGATGTCGTAGAAGCGAAAGAAGCTGGAAATGGAATTAATCCAACTGCTTTGGATAACTTATTTGAAACCTTGTTTAATAATTCGATTGATAATGAAGCAATATCATACTTGAGTGCCGATAATCTTAAAAAGTTCAAGTCAGGAAAAGAAAAGTTCTTGAAGGTAAAAGAAGATATTCTCAGTGAAATCAAAAGAATCGAGCAAGAGGAAGAAAAGAATGCAAATGACGATAAGATTAATGCTGAAAAACAAGAAGTCAGAAATGCCATTCGACAAACTCAGGCGCGCCTGGATCAAGATGTGGTGAGCAGAGATAAACGGATCTTTGAGTTAAATGCCGATGATCCAAGCTCTAAAGAATTAAGCGCTTTGAAGGCGAAGAATTTTGATGGCAAACAATTAACTTTGGATGACATCAGAGCCCGATTACTATTAGTCGAAAACATGAAAATCAGCGATGCCGATGATCGCGAGCTTGTTTTGATAGAACTAGGGGATCTGAAGAAAAGTGTACTCGATATTTATAACGATTAAACTGAAAATGATGATAATCAGCAGAAAAGGACATGTCATTACGGAAGCTTATAAAGACTATCTGTTAACTCTTTCTTTGACTCATTTGATAATTTCGGACTTGAATACAGATGAGCAAATCAGATCTATAGAGCTTGATGGAATGCTGAATCTGAATTTAGTCCAGCTAATACCAATTGGGGATAGCATTTTGATCTTTGATGTCGAGAAAGGAAGTATGATACATGTAGATGAAACCGGTGTGTCTCATCAGGTAATGTTCCCTCGTCGGGTGACAGCCGGCAGATTTGTTGTGACACAATCAGATAATTTCAAACTGTTGTTATTTAATGGTTTAGCGTATTATGAATTTGATTTGGAGAATAAAATTTTAAGTGAAGTCTCCGGTGTCCATGTGATGAAGCACTATGCGGATTTTCGTCACGTTATGAAGGATTTGTTTGCGATTAGATATAATCATCTCTTTTATGATGATCAAAATCGAAAAGTACTTTACCATTTTCATGATGATCAGAAAGTGATCTACGACGATAAAGACTTTGGGAAACCTTATTACTTTCATGATGACAAGAATGTTAGTCGTATAGGAATTTACGATGTAAATCAGCACCAAAAGCAAGTGGAGTTTTCTGCACCGGAAACAATAGCTTTCGGTGGTTGGTTTGAATGGACGGAGGATGGATTAACACCTAATCAAAGTGTTTTAAAAGGTGTCATTGCATCTGACAAAATCATTCTCTGTTATCCGCAAACTATTTACGTAATGGATCTCAGTGGGAAGATTTTACAAAAGCTGACCAGTGGTAGTGGGAAACGATTTACTGGAGTCAATTCACCGAAAGCGGATGAATTGTTGATTTCGGAATTTTCAGAAACAGAACAACTAACAGAGATTAGCACAAAGTCTCTTTTGTGAACAAGAGAAGAGCAAAAAAGAAAAAGAGAGCACTAATCATGCTCTCTTCTCTTTTTTCAGGGAGAAAGACGGGGTTCGAACCCGCGACCTCCGGAACCACAATCCGGCGCTCTAACCAGCTGAGCTACAATCTCCGTTTTGGAGCGACAAAATTAACCAATTTATCGAACTTTCAAGGGATTTAAACGGTTTTTTGGATTTAATCTGTATTTTATTGATTCGCAATAGCTTGCTCAAGGGAATAGGGAAAGGAGGGAATAGGGAATGGGAGATCTCGCTTTTTAGATCAGGTTTTTGTTTCTATTGATCAATCCCAAAAGCATTCTGAATACGGATTCAAGTGTCTGATCCAACTTGTGGTATTCTGTTGAATTGATCATTTTTAACTCTTTACAAAGCAGGATCAATGTGTCCAGCTCACTTGCCGATCCTAATGCAATATAAAGGAACTGAATAAATTCTTTTTTCGATTTTCGGGCCGCTCCTTCTGAAATATTTAATGGAATAGAAACGGAAGCTCTACGAATTTGTGAAGTCAATCCGAACTTTTCATCGGAGGGGAAAGCATTAGATACTGTATAAATGTCTTTGACCAATTGAAAGCTTTGTTTCCAAACCTGTAATTGCTGATGAGGTTTCATATGTGAATAATGTTTCTATTGAATATACACATTCCCAGTGAATTATTCAACATCCTTGTACCCTATTTCCTATTCCCTTAATCCCTAAAAAGAAACCCGAAACTGCACCGTTATATCCGACTTCTGCGATCCCGCAATTTCTTCCGGGCCTGAGCTCAGGCTCTTTCGGTTGTTGTAAAGGAAAGTTCCGTAACGAACCCATAAATCACAGGAACGAAGGAAGCTGAAGCGGAGCAGGATGTATGCTCGTGAACCCTGGTAGTAATAAGCCGGAACGGAAAAGACATACAAGGCATTGTTCTCGAAGGTGTAAATGCGCGTGTCATAGCTGTCGGTGTCGAAAAGGGCGTAACGTAACGAAAGATCCATCGGGAAGTTTTTCGGGCGGAAAACGAGATCCTGCGTGAAGATCCAGCCGTCTTCCATGGTGTTGCTAAGACGATTAATAGTCACGTATTCGATACGGCTTTTGATGGAAATCGCTTCGCTGACTTTGTAGCTGAGATTCAGTCGGTAATTGCGCTGGAGAATGTCATCGATTGCCGTAACGGTTCCGTCGTTGTCGCGGCTGTTTTTCTGACGTACCTGCTGACGGAAACGACCGTAGAGCTCCAGTTCTTTCGTGGGACGATAAATCGGTTGAAACAGAAACTCGTAGCCTTTCGAAGGTGCGTCGACCTGGTATTTGAGCCACGGGAAGCGAAAGAAATCGGCGTACGTATTGATCGACCAAGCGCTTGACAAGCGTACTTTCCAGCCGGCAAAGAGCCCGCGTTCGTTTTGTGTGTTGCTGCCTTCCGAAAAACCGTTGTTGTAGAACGTGTAGTAATCCTTCGGGTAGTCGCGCCAGATCAGCGAGAACGAGACGCGCGGATCGAGCATCGCCATTAATCCATGCAATTGCGCTGTGGCTTGCGAATGCGAGCTCCAGGAAACTTCGCCGAACAGGTTGACATTCCGGAAAACATAACTGTAATCGCCACTGATACCGGTGGTTTGGTTCCCACGGAATGCGTAGAGATTATATGGAATGGTATCTTTTACTATAGGCGAGCTGTAAGACTGGTTCACGCATGCAATTCCGGTATTGAATCGCGGAGCTGTGTAGTGCAAATAACCGCCTGTGACCTGCTCACTGAGCTGATTTTTCTTCGCAATTTCCCGCGATGTACGATGCAATCCCGACAAATCAATCGTCGTTACAAATTCCAGGTCGTCTGAAAGCGAATCGGCGATTCCGGCGCCATCAATGCGTTTGCGCGAGTAGAAAGTCAACAGGGAAAAACTTTTGTAGCCAACCACCGCAGCAGCACCGCGAAAGAAGCGGTTTTCATCCACAGAAGTGTAAGGTCGAAGCAGCGAAGCCGTTTTCTTCGAAGCAAAAATATCGGCTGTTTTTCCAAATGCATAGCCCGACCACACGTTCAGTCCTTGGCCGATCTGCACAAGAAAATCGCCAACGGCCGCCGAGCGGATGTATTTCCCACCTTTGAAGAACGCATGACCGGAATAGAAATCGAATCCGTTCGACTGACTTCCTCTGAAGAATTGTTCACCCGGATCTTTTTCGGCCGTAAAACCTATGCTGATGTTGGTCCGGTAGCTGTAGCGAAAACGCGTGTAGTAGCGATCTTCGTTGCCGTAGTAATAGCTGCCCGATTGCGCTTTGATCGAATCCGGTACATCCGCGTAACCGGCTTTTGATTCCGGAACGCGTTGATAGCGCATATACCACTCAAAAGTTCCCTGTTCGATGGCTTCTTTGAATGTTATGTGCAGCTGATCGAGCTTATCATCGACGCGCACAAACGGCAGCACCAGCTGAATGGTCTGCATATCCCAGTATTTAAGCGATTGCAGCTCGTAAATACTGATCAGCTTGCCAAATTGCCGGATGTGAAGCTGAAGATCGGTGATTTGAACGTCGGTCAGCAGTCCAAGTGAACGCAGGGTTTCTGCATCGGCGCCGTTGAGGTTGATAGGATGGTCGAAATAGTAATTGAGCTGATCGAAAAGATTGGTCAGATCGAGCTCTTCGCTTTCAGATTGCTCCGAAATGAATTCAATCCGTTGCTGGATAATTTCACTTCGTTCCTGGGCATGCAGGCGCATACCAAAGCAAAACAATCCGATCAGCAGGAGCTTATTCCGCAGCATGACCTTGTACCTGGTAGGTGAAACCTATGTTCGGTGTCCAGCCAAGAACCGGATGATAGGCCGTTCCGGCATCAATGAAAAAGCCGTTCTTGCGATAACCCATCCCGAATGCGAATTCAGCCGGGCCTGAATGAGCACCGAAACGTAGTACGAATGATTCCACAGGCAGATATTCGATACCGCCTTTAAAAGAAACAGGATAAATCACTTGTTTTTCCAATTCCATCGTGACGGCAATTTTCGATGCAGGCTGGTAACGCGCTCCCATGCGCAAAACCGTTGTGAAACGCTCCGGTTCGGATGCCACGATCTTTTGTCGGCCAATGTTCATCGCACTCACGCCGAATTTCCATTTTTTCGACAGCACGGCAAGTAATCCGGCTTCGAGTGTAGCGTTGGTGGTCGAACCGTAATTGCCGCTGAACGCCAGGTTTTGCATGTTGATCTGTACACCGGCAAAGAGCTTTTCACTCAGGCCCATACTATAGCCCAGTCCTGCGCGGGTATTTCGATAATGTTCGTAACCATAGAATTGTCCGCCGACCGAAAGCACGCCTTTTTTGATCGGCAGCGCGACAGCTATTCCCTGCGTTTGTAATTCTCGTGCAAGAAAACGCGCTTCGTAGTAAGCACCTGCGCTAAAAGATTTGAGCGTGCCCAAAGCTCCCGGATTGTGATGATAAGCCCAGGTGTCTTCCAGGCAAACTGCTGTTCCGGCGAGTGATGAAGCTCTCGATCCGACAGATGTCCAGCCTTGTGCAAATGTGATCCCGGAAATAAAGTAAGTGAATAAGAGTGGTAGTTGTTTCAGCATAGTGGTCGGATGTTAAAAAAGCCGTTTAAATCCGGTAATCTGTTTATCAAAGTAATCTTCGTTCCGTATAAAAAACCAGTTGTCGCCGCCGTCATCTGATATGGCAAACAGCACATAACGCGGATTGATCTCCGCCATTTCGTTGTAATATTCCACTTCGTATTTCCGGTGAAGGACCTTTCCTTTTTCACGCATTTCGCGGTAAGTGGGGTTGCTGAAATACGTTTTTCCTAACGTATCATAATCTTTGAAATGCCCTATCAGCGCGGAATCTCCCATGCTATTATAGTGTTTCACAACGGCCGGATGTGTCAGACCAATCACTTCGAGCAAACGCTCCTGGTTATGCGATGCAATGTATTTTCCCAACTGGCTGTTGAGGTGTTCTTCCTGTTTGGCTGAAAGAGTGCAGGCAGCAGTGAAAAGAAGGAGCGCTGCAAAAAGGAAAAAACGGGTTGGCTTCATGCGGTTTGTGTGCTTACTGGTCGACCGAAAATAATGCTATTTTTGATAAAAACGGACAACTATGAGACACAACTACCTTGCTATTACGTTTTTATTCTCTCTTTTTTCTTCTTTCTGTTTCAGTCAGCTCACGAATGAATCCATGATGATCGGGGCGACCAATCGTACGTACAAGCAATACCTGCCGGCTGGGTTTGACCCGGACAATGAACAGGTTTCGGTGCTGGTGATTTTGCACGGATTGGGCGGATCGAGCTCAGATATGGTCGCTGCTGGCTTCAACTACATTGCCGATACGGCGCGTGTGATTGCACTTTATCCGCAGGGATTGGTGAACGGCTGGGGGCAGAATTCGTGGAACAACGGAACAATCCTGAGCAGCACAGCCGACGATGTCGGTTTTTTCAATGCCCTGCTCGATGAAATGCTCAGCGAATACAACGTCGACCCATCGCGCATCTATTTTACCGGATTTTCTATGGGGTCGATCATGTCGTACCATGTGGCCTGTGAAATGAACGGACGTGTAGCGGCGATTGGCTGTATGGCCGGAACGATGTCGACATCCGATATTCAGAACTGCAATCCGGATTATGCCACGCCTGTCATTCATTTGCACGGCACAGCCGACGGAACGGTTCCTTACAACGGAAGCGCATTGCCGTCATTGAGCCTGGTTCCCGAGACGATGAATTTCTGGAAAGCGGTTCATACCTGCGACGCTACTGCCGACTCACTGCGATTGCCGGATACGGCCAGCGACAATATTACGGTCGATCGTTTTCGCTACGACAATTGCGAGCCGAATGCTTCGCTGGAATTGTGGCGTTTCAACGGAGCTGATCACATTTACCTGTATCAGCCGGTGAACGATATCACGGAAATGATCGAAGTGTGGCTCTTTCTGAACCGCTGGCAGCACCCGGATCCGGACATGCTGAGCGTTGGCTCGCTGAAAGAAGGACAGCTTACCATCTCACCGAATCCGTCGAATGGTGTGTTCAAAATCGAGCTTCCGGCATCAGCTGATTTTACAATCCATACAATGAACGGAACACTGGTACAAACCGGAACGCTGGACAAGGGAACGCAGCAGGTGGACCTTTCCGGTCAGCCGCAGGGCATCTATTTATTTACAGTAGGAGAAACGGTTTACAAGCTCGCTAAGCAGTGATGTTAGATTTTGAATGCTGAATGTTTGATTAGCTACAAGTCATCAAACATCCAAAATCAAGCATCAAAAATCATTTTGATTTCTTCGTCGGACATTTTCCGGAAGCTCCATTGTTGCTGGAGCATATCCTGTATACGGATGATTTCCGGGTATTGAACCGCTTGTACTTCATGCGTGACCCAAACTCCGTTGAGCTGGTATTTCTCAATGAATGAGCGTTCACCGGTAATCTTGTAGAACCGGTCGAAGCCGGCTATTTTGCGGTATTGGGGGAATTCCATGACAATTGTTTCGCCACAAAGGAGCAAAGAATACTTGACAAATCGTACTGTTTAAGGCAGCAAAGGGTTCGCGGTTTTCCACTTTTTGGGAAAGCCGGATAAGTACACAACAAAAAAAGCCCTCCGCATGGCGGAAGGCTTTTTTATCGAATAGTCTTATGATTAATTCACAACGATTTGTACACGACGGTTTTTCGCCATCTTCAGATCGTCCTCATCCTGTTCGTTGATTTCCGGATTGCTGACCGTATTGCCTTTCGGTGAGCCGGTGATGCGGGATTCCTCAACTCCTTTGCTCACGAGGTAAGCTTTCACAGCTGCCACACGTTTTTTATCCATTTCGGCGTAGATCGGTTTCTTCTCCGCCATTTCATCTTCTTTCGGATCGCTGTGACCGTTCAGTGTGATGCTCAGCGATGGATTGGCTTTCATTTCAGTCGCTACGAGGTCGAGCGCTGCCATTCCCTGCTGTGTGAGCTTGTCTTTACCGAAAGCGAAGTACAAGCCTTGTGCTTCGATCTTTTGCTTCGGAGACATTTTATCGTTCACCACGATCGATTTTTGGTAGATCGTTGTTGAAACATCGCTGGCGTCATCTTCCACACCGCAGTCGCAGGTTTCGCCTTCACCGATCACTTTCACGGAAATATCATCCACGAAGTAGTAAGCAGCAACGACTTGTGTTCCTTTGAAGTCGTCCACTTTCTTGTTGCGCTCGTTTTTGGTGTTCTCGTTGGATGTAAAGTTTCCGATCGTGATGTATTTCTCACCGCCTTCAGCAACGAATGTTCCGCAGATCAGCTCCCAGCCGTACATCGCGTTCACGATCTTGTTTTTCGGGTGCAGGATCTGTGTTTCGTCGATGATAGAAGACTTGGCATCCGTACCGAATTCTTTCTTTGAAATGTTCATTCCAATCTGATTGCTGGAGTATTTTGAAGCTTCAGCAAGGCTGACATAAAAGCTCACGCAATATTTCACATCTTTCTTCAAAGGTGTTTTCAGCTTGGCCATTACATAGGTGCGAGCCATCTTATCTCCGTACGAGTAAGCCACAAAACCGGCGTAGTTTTCTCCTTCTTTCGGTGCTTCGTCACCGTAAACATTTTTAGGTGCGCCAACTTCCGGGATTTTAGAGTCCGAAAGGAACAAATCTGCGCGTGCGCCGGTAGGTGATTTCCAGCCTGTAGCGAGATCGATCTGTCCGGTTTTCTTGATTTTTCCTCCGACAGACTCGAAGCCGCCGTTATCGACCAGGTTTTCTGAATTCTGCGCTGAAGCCATGGCTGGTACTCCGAGCAAGGCAGCAAACAGCAATCCCTGTTTCAGTTTCATACTAGTTGATTTCATAGGATTTTACAGTTTTAATAAACGTTTTTACTTTCTCTGGATCAACATCCGGATAAACGCCGTGTCCTAAATTAACAATATGCCGTTTATGTTTACCGAACGAATGTAGCATTTTTATTGTTTCCGACTCCACCGTGTTATGCGATCCATACAACACACACGGATCAAGATTTCCCTGTAGTGTACGCGAATCGCCAACCAGGGCACGAGCTGCGGCAATATCCATATTCCAGTCAAGCCCAACGGTATTGCAGTCAAGCGCACCGATAGCCGGGATGGAAGTAATGGCTCCTTTGGAAAACAGCGTGACCGGCACCTCGTTGATTGCCTCGGCGATCTGCTTCAGGTAGGGAAGGGAGAACGCTGCGTATTGCTCCGTTCCGAGAATTCCCGCCCATGAATCGAATACCTGTATCATGCTGGCTCCTGCTTTCACTTGTGCTTTCAAATAGCGAATCGTTACATCTGTGATGTCCTGAAGCAATTGGTGTGCCAATGTTGGATTTGTCCAGAGAATCCGTCGTGCTTCGCTGAAGGTTTTAGAACCATGTCCTTCAGTGATGTAACAGAATATCGTCCACGGTGCACCGGCAAAACCGATCACCGGAACGCGACCGTTTAGTTCTTTTACCGTCAGTTTGATGGCTTCCATTACATAACCCAGACGGTCTTCCACATCGAAATCGGTTTCGACGCGTTTGGCATCTGCTTCCGAGCGGATGGTATGGTTGAACCACGGACCTTTGGCCTCGATCATTTCGTACGGCACGTTCATTGCTTCCGGGATCACCAGGATGTCTGAGAAAATAATGGCGGCGTCTACATCCAGGATATCCACCGGCTGAATGGTCACTTCAGCAGCGTATTCCGGGGTTTCCACCAATTCCTTGAATCCGGATAATTTGCTCCGCACAGCGCGGTATTCCGGCAAAATTCGTCCTGCCTGGCGCATCAGCCAAACCGGGTAGCGTTCGATCATTTCTCCCCTGGCAGCACGCAGGATGAGGTCATTCTGTAAATTCATCGCCACAAATGTACGATTTTGAAAAGGGAAATCATTCGGGGTGTGCGGATGGAAACAGAAGAGACGCGTTTAGAATGCCCAATTTTACTGGAGTACCGAACTATTGCGAAATCTAAAAATCTAAAATTTTCGAAATTTAGATGCGAGTGCTGAATGAAATTATCGCAGTTCGAGGCAGGCATTGATCAAAAAGCAGTTTCACGAAGCGATGCTGATCTTGTGTTCGCGATCTGCGGCATACAAGAGAGCAGCCTTGATGTCTTCTTCAGTCAATTCGGGAAAATCTTCAATGATATCGGCTATGGTCATTCCGGTAGCGAGCCACCCCAAAATATCAGATACTGTAATGCGCATGCCTCGAATGCATGGCTTCCCGAAGCGGACTTCTGGATTGATGGTGATGATTTCCGAATAATGTTTCATAGAACGAATGCAATAAACCTCTGAGTTTGAAAAGGCAATTTTTCAATCAAGCCCAGCGAATAGGCTTTTTACCCTGCTGTTCCAGGATCTGATTGATCTGCGAAAACGGTTTGCTGCCGAAAAATCCCCGGTGAGCGGAAAGCGGTGATGGATGCGGTGCTTTCAGAACGTGGTGCTGCTGCGGATTGACGCGCGAGCCTTTTGCCTGTGCCGGCGATCCCCACAAAACGAAAATGATGCCTTGCTTTTCCTTGTTGATGACATCGATCACGGCGTCGGTGAAGCGTTCCCAGCCTTTTCCGGCGTGACTCTGCGGCTGGCCTTCGCGAACGGTCAGACAGCTATTGAGCAATAAAATACCTTGTTCGGCCCAGAAATTCAGATCGCCGTTTTCGGGAGCTTTTATGCCCAGATCGGCTTCCAGTTCTTTGAAAATATTCTGCAGGCTTTTTGGCAACGGACGAACATGGGCATCGCAGCTGAAGCACAGTCCATGTGCATGGCCGCGTGTAGGATACGGATCCTGGCCTAGGATGACTACTTTCAACTGATCGAACGGACAAGCCTCAAACGCCCTGAAAATCTGCGATCCTTTCGGGAAAATGGCATTCGGATGTGCCTGGTATTCCTTCCGGACAAACTCCGTTAGTGCGCGAAAATAATCCTGGCTGAATTCGTTTTGGAGCTGTTCTTTCCAGCTTGCTTCGATCTGAACGTTCATAGGACAAATGTAAAATTGAAAATGCCAAAATGGAGAACGAGGCAGGTAATTTTACATTTTCGATTTGGCCATTTTTCATTAATCAGTATTCCTCGCTACCTTTGCACCTCGAAAATTTGTCTATGAGCAACCTGGAAGCGATCGAAAAACGCAGGACCTTTGGTATTATTTCTCACCCGGATGCCGGTAAGACCACGCTGACGGAAAAGCTGCTGCTCTTTGGTGGTGCGATCCAGTCGGCCGGAGCGGTGAAGAACAACAAGATCAAAAAGACCGCGACGTCGGATTTCATGGAGATTGAAAAGCAACGTGGTATCTCCGTTGCGACTTCCGTGATGGCTTTCGAATACGCGGGCAAGCAGATCAATATTCTCGATACGCCGGGTCACAAGGATTTTGCAGAAGATACGTTCCGTACGCTTACAGCCGTAGACAGTGTTATTCTTGTGATCGACTGCGCCAATGGAGTCGAGGAACAGACCGAGCGCCTGATGGAAGTTTGCCGTATGCGTAAAACGCCGGTGATCATTTTCATCAATAAAATGGACCGAGAAGGAAAAGATCCGTTCGAGTTGCTCGATGAGCTGGAATCGTCACTGGATATCAAAGTGCGTCCGCTGGCCTGGCCAATTGGGATGGGCGATCGTTTCAAAGGTGTTTACAATATTTACGATAAGAACCTGAACCTCTTCGCCTCCAACAAAACGAAGATCGAGAAGGAAGTCGTTTCGCTGAGTGATGTTCAATCAGCTGAGCTGGACGAATACGTAGGCGAAGGACCAGCCAACGAGCTGCGCGAAGAGCTTGAAGTCATTGACGGCGTTTACGATTCATTTAACCGTGAGGATTACCTGGCGGGCGATGTAGCTCCGGTGTTCTTCGGTTCGGCAGTTAACAACTTCGGTGTGAAAGAATTGCTCGATACATTCGTGCGCATTTCGCCTTCGCCGCGCGGTCGCGATACCGATTCAGGCCGCATGGAACCGACCGACAAGAAATTCTCCGGCTTTGTGTTCAAGATCCACGCCAACCTCGACCCGAAACACCGCGACCGGATTGCGTTTTTGCGCATTGTTTCGGGGAAATTTGAGCGTAACACGTTCTACAATCACGTTCGTCTCGACAAGAAATTCAAATTCCCGAACCCGACCTCGTTCATGGCGCAGGACAAAAGCGTGATCGATGAAGCCTTTCCGGGCGATGTGATCGGTTTGTATGACACCGGAAACTTCAAGATCGGTGATACACTCAACGAAGGCGAACGCTTCATGTTCAAAGGCATTCCAAGCTTTTCACCGGAAATGTTCCAGGAGCTTGAAAACCTCGATCCGCTGAAATCCAAACAGCTGGAAAAAGGTATTACGCAGCTCATGGACGAAGGTGTGGCGCAAATGTTCGTTCAGCAGCCGGGGAACCGTCGTATTATCGGTACTGTAGGGCAGCTGCAGTTCGAAGTAATCGCTTACCGTCTGGACCACGAATACGGTGCAAAAGCGCGCTTCGTTCCGAAAAACTATCACAAAGCCTGCTGGATCACGACTGACAATGAACAACAGTTGAGCGATTTCCTTCGCGCGAAAGCCAATTACATTGCCAAAGACAAGGACGACAATTACGTTTTCTTAGCCGAAACATCCTTCCTGCTCCAAATGGCGGAAAAAGACTACCCGGATATTACGTTCCACAAGACGAGCGAGTTCAAACTGGAAATTGACAATTGAAAATGCTAAAATTGAAAAGTGAATCATTCTTCATTTTCAATTTTATATTTTCCATTCGCTATAATCGGGGAGTAACTCCAAATATTCAACAGTGCTTCCAACTCTTGCCTGCACATGCTGTTGCCCGTTTGTCATCCAGAAATAAGGCGTTCGGAGCTGTTGCACGTAATTGCTGAGCTGTAAAAACGTTTGTTCGGATAACGCAACCGAAGGCGCTTTGCACTCCACGATCAGCAGCGGTTGACCTTCCCGCGAAAACACAACGATATCACAGCGTCGAGCCTGACCGTTGATGTTTACTAAATGTTCCGAATTGATCATCGCCAACGGGACCTGTTTTTCACCGATCAGGAAATGGATCGCGTGTTGCCGGACCCATTCTTCGGGCGTGAGCAGCAATTGCTTTTTGCGGATGATGCAGCGCACAAATACACTTTCGCCTTTTCGGGAGAGCTGGAGTGGAGCGGGCGGAAAATTGAGCGGCAACATCATTGCCCCAAAGCTACGCAATTTTGAGAAACGGCTGGAAATACCAGCGTTTACAGGCAGTTAAACGTTTCTAACGGTTAATAACGGCTATTTTTCCACAGTGGAGTAATTGCCGGATTATTTCTGAATGGCAATTGCTATTTTTGACACATGGATTACAAGGCGATCATCAAGGATATTAAAAACAAGCAATTCAAGCCTGTTTACGCCTTGCACGGGGAAGAGCCGTTTTTCATCGACGCGATCAGCGATGCGATTCTCGAAAACTGCCTGGAAGAACACGAGCGCGATTTCAATCAAACTGTTTTTTACGGCCGCGATACCGATCCGATGACCGTAGCCAGCGAAGCGAAAGGCTTCCCGATGATGTCAGAACGCCGGTTGGTGATGGTGCGTGAAGCGCAGGATATGAAAGACATTTACGCGCTCGAAAGCTATTGCGCCAATCCCAACCCATCCACGGTGCTGGTGCTTTGTCATAAATACAAAGCGCTCGACGGCAAACGCAAGATGGTGAAAGAGCTGTCGAATACCGGCCTGGTGTTCAAGTCTGAGAAAGTACGCGATTACCAGCTCAACGACTGGATTGCCGGTTATGTAAAAGGAATCGGCTACGATATTACCTCCAAGGCGGCTTCGCTGCTGAACGAATTCTTAGGAAACGACCTTGGACGCATTGTCAACGAACTGGAAAAGCTGAGCATTATCCTCGAAAAAGGAACCCGGATCAGCGATATTCACATCGAGGAAAACATCGGGATCAGCAAGGATTACAACAATTTCGAGCTCACGAATGCCATTGCGGCCCGCGATACATTGAAAGTATTCCAGATCGCTCATTATTTTGAGCGCAATCCGAAGGATCATTCCATTATCGCGATCATTTCGTCGCTTTTCGGGTTCTATTCGAACCTGATGCGCATCCACTTCCTACCGAATAAATCGCCGGATGCAGTGGCTTCTGCTCTGCGTGTACATCCATTTGTGGCCAAGCAGCTGATGCAAGCCGCGAATGTTTATCCGCCAAAAGTGCTGGCCAATAATGTTGCGGTGCTGCACGAATACGATCTGAAGGCCAAAGGCGTGGGCAATGCTTCGTTCAGCGACGGCGAGCTCATGCGAGAAATGCTCTTTAAACTCATGAACTGATGCGCCGGTTTTTTCTTGCCGACATACCACAAACCGACAGCTTTCAGCTACCGGAAGAAGAATCGAAACACATCGTTCGCGTATTGCGCATGGAGGAAGGAGCGACCTTTTTGCTGCTGAACGGCAAAGGATTGCTCATGACGGTGCAGATCACTGAAGCACACCCGAAGCGCTGCCTGGTAGAAGTAGTGGAAAAGGTGGAGAAAGAACGTCCGAAGCAGGAATTTCACCTGGCGATTGCACCTACGAAAAACATGGATCGCATGGAATGGATGGTTGAGAAGATTGTGGAAATCGGGGCTACACGGCTCACTTTTCTGCAAGGCGATCATTCCGAGCGCGTACAATTGAAATACGACCGTATCGAACGGGTGGCAGTTTCGGCTATGAAGCAGGCCCAGCACGATTTCCTATTGCAGATTGATCCCATTCTATCGGTAGAGCAATTCATCCGCGATTTTCCGGGTGGTGGCATTGCACATTGCATGGAAGGTCCGAAAGCCGCTGTTTCCGACATCGCTGCCGGTTTGCCGGTGATGATTGGCCCGGAAGGCGATTTCAGCGCTCGCGAAGTACAGCTGGCATTGGAAAATGGCTATAAAGCTGTACATTTAGGCCAATCGCGCTTGCGGACTGAAACCGCTGGCCTGGTTGCTGCCACACTGGCGCTTGTAAAATAATGAGATGAAAAAGATCCTGGCCATCATTGCTTTTGCCTTCAGTTTCTCCGGCACTTTTGCACAGGGAACCTACCAGCTTGCGGTTTTGAAATACAACGGTGGCGGTGATTATTACGCCAATCCGACGGCTTTGCCGAATCTCATCCAGTTTTGTAATTCGAATCTCGGAACGTCTATTTCCAAAGAAGTGCCCTACGTTGAAGTGGGAAGCCCGGAAATCTTCGCTTATCCGCTCGTCCATATGACCGGACACGGAAACGTGGTGTTTTCCATGGCTGAAGCCGAAAACCTGCGAACGTATTTAATGGGTGGCGGTTTCCTGCACATCGACGACAACTACGGCATGGACCAGTTCATCCGAACAGAATTGAAAAAGGTGTTCCCGAACAACGATCTGGTCGAATTGCCTTACAATCATCCGATTTTTCACCAGAAATACAATTTCAACGGCTTACCGAAGATCCACGAGCACGACGGCAAGCGCCCGCAGGCATTCGGGATCATTGAGGAAGGAAGATTGGTTTGTCTGTACACCTACGAAACCGATCTCAGCGATGGCTGGGAAGACAAGGAAGTACACAACGACACTGAAGAAAAGCGGAAAATGGCCCTGCAAATGGGAGCAAACATCCTCATGTACGCCTTCTTTAATTGATGCTTGATTTTGGATGCTTGATGTTGGATTGACCGCTTCATCAAAAATCCAACATCAATAATCAAACATCCTTATGACGTGGTTGAAGTAATGGAAGATACGCATACCACGGTCCGACTTCTGCTTTAAACTGATGCGCCATGACACGGGCAATCTGCGACAGGTGATTGAGATCGTGAACAGCCCAGGTGGAAACCAGCTGCGCAAGCGTTACTTCCCCGAAAACCGGATGCATGCCCGTTTTTTGGTAATCCGCTAATGTCAGACCTTTGGATTGCCATTTCCGGATGTTTTCCTGTCGCAGCGTCTTGAATTCTTCCAGCAACATGGCCAATGTTTTGCCCTTGCTTTCGTGGAATTGTGCAAAGCGGTCGAATGGCGCAAAGGTTTTATTGCCGCTACCCGACAGGATGATATCCATGCGAGCTATCCAGTCGGTGCGCTCGCCGTGAACAAAATGCCCGATGACGTCGTAGGCGCTCCAGGATTCGCCTCCTTCGTTTTGGGTGGTCCATTCGTCTGAAAGACCATTTAATAAGAGCTCCAGCGCTGTTGGAGTGCGTTCCAGGATTTCGAGGGCTTTGGAGGGATCGAATTGCATTTTTTTGGATGTTAAGACTTCATGATTTCAAGATGTCAGGACTTGTCACAGCTTAAAAACCGGGATTATCGAGTCGGATCAGGCATTGCATTTCGCGGTTGTTGAGGTAACGCTCTACGCAATAGCCTTGCGGATCGATTCCGGGCTGATCGGTGAGCTTCTCGAATGCCTTTCCGATATGTTCCGGATGGTTCAGATAATCGGGAACATCGATGGCCAGATAGCGTCCTTTTTTGATGACGAGTGTTTCACATTTCAGCGCATGGCCTTCTCCAGGGTATTTTTCCTCGGCAGCGGCTTTGTAAACGATTTCACCGTTTTCAGGTCGTGAAAGCCCGAAATAATGCCGGTTTTCCGTAAATGGTGCGATCGCATGCAGCTGCTCATGAGCCGTTGTGATACCTTCCGGAAAAGCATCGGCTGTTTTGCAGAATACGGTAATATCTTCGGGGATTTGAATCGTTTCCATGGTGTTTGTTTTGAAATGATCAAACGTACTTCTCCTTAAAAGTAAGAAAAACAACCATCAAAGCATGATGACAATCGTCACGGCGCTCATAGCAATCATCAACGCATCTTCGATGATGGTCACGGTACTCATCGGCAGGTCGAAAACGGCACCGAGGCAAGCACATTGGATCTTACGTTTGTTCAGAACGCTTTGCAATACGCCCAATAAGCTGATGGACATTACCACGAATGTGATTGCATTGACTGTGAGCGGGAAGATGTCGGCAAGGTAGGCCAATCCCAATCCCAGCTCGATGAACGCATACACGTAGCCCCAGCCTGTCCAGCGTTTGGCGATCACGTCGTACATCGCGTAGCTTTCAGCAAAGCCTTTCAGGTTGAGCAGCTTGAAAAAGGAGAATACGAGGAAAAAACCAGCCATAAAGTGCTGCATCCATTGCATAAAGCTTCGTTCAGTTTGAATGAGCTGGACCAAAATCGTAACGGCTGTGATATAGCCGAAAATCAATAAAATAGGGCGATAAGTCTGAAGCCAGCTTTTGGCCTGCTCCTGCAATTCGCTGTGGCCCTGGGGCGCAATGGTGTATTTGGATGCGCTTCCGCCAAGCGCTTGCTGCAATTCTGGAACAGAAATGTGCGTGTTCATGGTAATCACGGCTGTCTGGTCTTCTTTTGAAACCTGAACTTCGAGAACGTCCGGATGCATGAGCAGGCGGCTTTTTACCGTGGCTTCACAGCTGCCGCAGGTCATTCCGGAAATATGATAGGTATGTGTCATGTTTATCGTTTTGATTCTACAAAGTTCGGACAGTCGTACGAAAGATGCTTACACAGTTTTGGAATAAACTGGCATGATTTACAGAATGGGAATGAGAACGAGAATGAGGCTTCAGAGTCGATTGAGCGGAATGCGCTGGATGCCGGACTGGCGGAAGGCTGTAGGAGTTTGTCCGGTGACTTTGCGGAATTGACGGCTGAAATGTGAAGCACTGCTGTAATGAAGCTTGTCGGCGATTTCACTTAGGGAAAGCTCGTCGTAGGAAAGCAGCTCTTTGGCCCGCTCGATGCGCTGGGCAATGACGTATTGTTCGATTGTGGTTCCGGTTGCTTCGGTGAAGAGGTTGCTGATGTAGGAATAATCCAGCCGGATCTGCTCGGCGAGAAAATCGGAAAGGTTGATCTGTAACGGCTGGTCGGCGTAATGAATGGTTTCCACGACCAGGTTTTTCACCTGTTCAATGATACGCGTTTTGCGGTCGTCGATGAGCTCGAATCCCAGCGCTTGCAGTCGGTCGTTCAATTCCTGTTTTTCAGCTGACGAAAGCTCACGGTCGATTTCCGCGATGCCCAGCTCTACGGAAAGCGGTTGTAATCCGGAACGCTCCAGCTCCTGTTGAACAACCATTTTGCAGCGGTCGCAGACCATATTCCGGATGTACAGCTTCATGCCTGCAAAAATACGCATTTACCTGCGCAGGCGCATATGCAGAATAGGGAAGGGCTTGCCCATCGGATCGGTAGCTGAGCGGGCAAAAGGCTCAAAACCGGCGTAGAGGTAAAAGCTCACGGCGTGTTCGTTTTGTTCGTTCACATCGACTTCGGTTGCCTGCATGGATTCGATAGCGTGGTTCAGGAGCAGTTTCCCAATGCCTTTTCCGCGTTCGTCGGGATGAAGAAACAGCATTTCAATCCTGGAGCCCAGAACGCCTAAGAAACCGGTGATCTGTCCGTTGGAATTTTTCGTGCAGCGCAATTCGACCTGTTGGAGGAAGTCGGGAACCAAAGGTTTAAAAAAGGCAATGTCATCCGGTGTGAGGAAGTGATGTGTGGCTTTAACGGATGCTTCCCACACTTCGACGATAGCATCGTGATCAGCTGGTAAGACATCGTGGATCATCCGTTGAATGCTTTTTCCAGTTCGTTGATATCGAATTTCTTCATGGCCATAAAAGCCTTCGTAACGCGCTCGGTGCGGGCTTTATCCGGGTGTCGGAGCATTTCTTCGAGCTGGACGGGAACCACCTGCCACGAAACGCCGAATTTATCTTTCAGCCAGCCGCATTGTACTTCCTGTCCGCCTTCGGTGAGGTATTTCCAGTAATAATCGATCTCGGCTTGTGTGCGACAGTTCACGATCAGCGAAAGTGCCTCGTTGAACTCCATTTCCATCGGAATGTTGCTGTCCATGGCTGCAAGCGTTTCACCGATCAGCTTGAACTGGGCATATTCGACCTGTTCTTTCATCGGGCCTTCAGGTTGTTTGACGATGAGGTCTACGGTTCCGCGAAAAACCGAGGTGTAGAACTGAACGGCTTCTTCGGCGCGGCCTTGCTGGGCACCGGCAAACATAAACGAGGGCATGAGCAGCTGTTCCGGGCTGTGTTCACGGGCGATCATGATCTGCCACGAAAGCCCGAATCGGTCCTGGATCCAGCCGTATTTTTCACTCCACGCGTACTTGTCGAGCGGCATCATCACTGTTCCGCCATCCGAAAATGCTTCCCAGTAGCGATCGGCTTCCGTTTCGGTCTGACACAATACAAAATAGGAGATAGAAGCGTTAAGCTGGAACAACGGTCCGCCATTGATCGCCACGAATTCTGTTCCCGAAAGATTGAATGTAATGGCCATGAGACTGCCTTCGGGTTGCTGGTGAAATTCGAAGCCTTCTTTGCCGTAATAGGTCATGTGGTCGATGGCTGAATCGGGGAAAACCGAAATATAGAAACGTGCCGCTGCTTCTGCTTCTTTGTCGAACCAAAGTCCGTTGCTGAGGTATGGAGTCGCTTTCATATGCTTCGTTTTGACGTCTATCAAAGCTACAAAAAGCACCGTTCGTTTTTCCCGAAAGCAGGGAAAGTTCACACAATTTAATAGTATTCCAGCGTGCGCTTTACGACGTAAACGACTTTTCCGTTAACGCTGCGGCAGGAAATCCAATTGCCCTGTTTATCAAAGGTGTAGGTGTTGACAAACGTCCGGGTGATTATTCCTTCGTCGTCCACTTCGGTCATTTTTACCGGGTTTCCGTCAACGTAGGTATATTCCACGTAACCGGCGGGCAATCCTTCTTCGAAGATCTCCCATTTTTCTCCGGTTCGTTTGCCGTTTGTATAGGTGTATGTCGATCGTTCGAGCAAGCCGTCCGTGTCGCTCCAGGTCATCTGGATGAGGTTGCCCGCTGGGTCGTATTTGTAGTCGAACCAGTCTTTGTAGCTGTAGTCTTCTTCCACCATCTCTTCATACACCAGCAAGCCGTTTTCGTAGCGCAGATTCTGAACTTCGCTGCTTTTGTCCTCGACATTGTAATGGATCCTTTTCACGACCCGGTTTTGGTTGTCGTAAACCCAGGCGATGCGCATCTTTTCGACGGTTTGTTCACCTTCATCGGTAGAAAATGGCAAGCGCTTTTTGATCACTGTTTCGGAGATCCGGCCTTTTTCATCGTAGAAATAGCTGGTGATCTCGCTAAACGTGGCCGATTCTTTCAACCGGCCGTTCTCGTATGTATGGGTTTCATTTCCGTTGGTTGATGTGATATTGACGGCTGCTCGCTTCAGCAGATTGCCCTTTTCGTCAAATGTCAACCGGTAATCGTGCTCCCAGGAATTCATGTTTCTTGGCGTAAGCTTAGCTTTCCCGCCCGGATCAGCGGTTTCCATAAACGTTTCTTCCGTGATGGCTTTTACGTTTCCAATCAGGTTGAAAGCCGCACAGTCCATGGGTTCTTTTTCCATTTCCTGGCCGAAAGTATGGCTGGATAGAAGGAAGAAAGCGGTGATAAGGGTTGTTTTCATGTCTTATATTGTTTGATGCGCTCCACGATCTGCTGCAGCTCCGGGATAACTTCGTGTTCAAACCACGGGTGTCTGCTGTGCCAGATGCGGTTGCGCGGCGAGGGATGGACTAACGGGAAATAGGTTGGCAGGAATTCGCGAAAGCTGCGCACGGTTTCCGTCAGGTTGCCCCTGAACCGGTTGCCAAGATAGTATTTTTGGGCGTACTGACCGATGAGCAGGGTGAGCTGGATATCGGGCATGGCATCGAGCAGCTGACGGTGCCATTGTGGGGCACATTCTGGTCGCGGCGGTAAATCACCCGAAGGTCCTTTTCCCGGATAACAGAATCCCATGGGCATAATGGCGAAGAGCCGATTGTCGTAAAATTCTTCCCTGGAAACGTTCAGCCACCGACGTAGTTCGTCGCCGCTCTGGTCATTGAAAGGAACGCCGGTTTGCTGTACTTTCATGCCTGGCGCCTGACCGATGATGAGTATGCGCGCCTGCTCACTAACCTGAACGACAGGTTTAGGTGAAAAAGGGAGGTGCTTACTACACAATTGGCACCTTTGAATGTCGGCCAACAATTCTTCCATGTGATATTTCTTCAAGGGCTTGATCAGCTGTATAAAGAGTGGAGTAACTTCAAGTGGGAAGTTAAGAAAAACAATGGATCCTATCTATTCCGGAATCAAAAGGTCGCTATTTCGAGCATCCTGCTAACTTTGGATATGGTTTTTCAAGAGGAGCATTCCCTGAATCCACCTAATGTTAAAGCTTTCCAGGCATGGGATATCAAAGCATCTTCTTTTCCAAAGACACCGTTAAATGGACCAATCGCTTTTATGTCCGGAATCAGCTCATTTCTGTAGAGCTGGAAAACGAGGCTATTTGTATCAGGAAAAATCATCTGCTTATTCCAGTTCAGGAAGCTGAGGATCTTGTTGGAAAAACCCTTTTAGAAGAAGAAACGGCAAATCTGCAACGCTTTTACAGCGAATATGCGCATTTAAAAAAGCCTGCTTTGACTTCGCTCTACGATAAGCTTTTGGGAATAAGCTACCTGAAACTACCCGACTATCCAATTGCTCAGGAGAATATTGCCTTTGAGCTTTCTAAGCAGGAATCACTCATATTTGAATACAGCTTTTTCTCTCGGTTCGATAGCACTTCGGTTTACCGGTCTTTTTCTATGTTGCGGAATAAGATTGAAGAGGTGATGAAGGGAGGCCCAGCTGAACTAGTTCCAGTGTGTGATTATGAGATTTTTGAGGAATACTATCGTATAGAACAGGAAACTACCTGCTACTTCGGTGCTATTGATAACGAACAGGCACATATACCCCAGGAGAGATTCATCATTTCTACAAAAGATTTCCACGCGGTAATAGCGGATTTCCTGAATCAATTCTGTTCAAAGGATTAGTTTTTCAGAAATAAAAAAAGGCCGCTCTTTCGAACGACCCTACCGTGTAGCGCGGTTAAAGATTATGCCATCTCAATATTCTCCAGCGAGAACTGGAACGGTGTTGCAGTGGATCCTACCCCGCCACCCGTCATAACGATGTTGGCTTTGGTGATGCCCAGCAGGCTGATTTCCGTGTTGATGTCGGAAAGGATGGCGCTGTCCATTACTTGCCCTTCTTCGATTTGTGATACGACGCCGACCCAGATCGTTGGCTTGAACTCAAAAACGGCTTTTTGACCCGGAGCGATACCTGTTTTTGTGGCACAAACAGAACCCGAACGGTGAATAGAAGCGCTGATGGCTCCCTGGTTCAGTGCGTTGTAGACTTCGATCTCGTTGGAATCTGAAGCCGGAGAATTGCTTTGCTGGAGCTGATCACCCGATGGCTTGAGGACCATTTCAAAGCGTGAGCCGTTTTGGGCTGGTACAGGATCTGAATAGTTGCCGTAAGGATCGCCGGCCGAAACCCCGGTTTGCATGCTGTAAACGAACGGATGGTGTTCGCCCTGACCGCAGTTTTGAATGACTTTCCAGGCAATGGCTGTTTCTTCGAACGATGTGGCCACGTTCTTCTGGAAGATAACGATCTCACTGTTGTTCTGATCGTTCGAGCGGTTGATGAAATTCAGTTGAATGTCCATAGTGTGTTGTTTTGTGTGATAGTGTCCGATCCACCTGAGGCGGACGGTTGCGATTTTCGCATAACAAGTATAACTGCTTTAAACGGCTCTGTCATAGGTGAAAACTACGGTTTTGCGGTGCGGATGTTTTTACCTGTAACAACAATCCCCGCAGGAAATCTGCAGGGATCGTGTTTACTAGGGTAGTAGGTAATATCTGCTGTAAAGCTATTTTTTTTGCTGCATACGCATCTGTAAGCGTCGTTCGAAGAGGAGCTTGATGCTTTCTGCCCGCGCTTTCGAGTTACCGTTCCTCAGCGTCGTCACATAATCCTGGAAGGTATGACTCATATAAAGTGGCGAAAGTGGTGGCATGGTCGTGTCAAAGGCCTGTCCGCTGTGGCAGGAGAAGCAATTGGCCAACGTATTGACGTTGATCGAATCACGCTGGCTCTCGAAGGTTTGCGTAAAGCTTTCCATCGTCACGTTGGCACAATTCAGACTGCCGCGGGCGTAGCTGCCCGGTGTTGCATTGCCGATGTTGCCGCCGAGACTGTCGATGATAAACGCCTGGCGCTCCGCATCCGTTCCGTCCATGTTCAGCCAGATGGAGCCGTTGTAGAAGTAATTCTTCCATACATCGTCGAGTTGTGATTTAACGCATTTGTTGATACCGGCGATGTTCTGGAAATTGATAGGTTCCGATTGGGAAGTAGTCATGAATTTCCCGCCTTTATGACGAGGATTCTGAGGAACACCGTATTGGAAAAGGTCGAATACCATGTGTGGGATAACTCCCAATTTGGTAGTTGTGTCGTAGATAATTCCATCAATGGAAGGAGTAGTCGCTCTCTTGCACAGCAGCTTTTCAGTACCAGTGTTGCTGGCTCTCATTGTTTCCCAATCGTAGTTTGGTGCCAGGTCATCGTGCTCGAAGGTCGCCCAGATGAATTCCGGGTGATTTTCCACTACGCCCACCACATGCATACCGATGAGCGCCATTTGCGTGTTGTTAAATGTTTTACCGCCATCAGTCGAAAGTGATGCCATTGCTGTGTAATAGAGCTTCTGCTTGTTGGCAGGAATCGCCGTTACGGGCACCCAGGCTACTTTCAGCTCGAACGAGCCGACCGGAAACCGGGCCTGGCTGGCATCAGGCAGTTTTCCCGCATGAATGAGCGCGCCGAACTTTTTGGCATTGTCATACATGAGGTGGTTCATGTGAATGGAATAGTACACCGTTTCGCTTTTCCCTCCCGGATTGTACTGAGGATTGGTTTGCAGAATGGCCTGCTTGGAACCGGCTTGCTTGGTGTCCTGCAGCTGTAAGAGCGTTCCGGCCGGGATCGTTACAGGAGCCATTGTAGAGGTTACCTGTTTAACTTTATCCGGGTTCAGGAACAGCGGATTCCCGCCTTTATCGGGTTTGGTGAGCCACAGGAACTTTTGCCACGACCATTGGTGGAAGATCTGGTTGGTCGTGCTGGAAGTGTCAAATGGACTTCCTTTGCCTTCGGCCGGTGCTGGTGTATTCTTGTGTGGAAACCAGCTGGGATCCGCAAAGCAAAGCGAATCGGGTGAAGTGGTGTCGCCTGTGGCAGCGGTCTCCGTGTTAGAGCCACAACGGACCATCAGTGTCAGTGCGATAACGGCACTTCCTCCAAGGAATAGCGGTAGGATACTTTTTCTCATAGTTGTAGTATTGTTAAAACTATATCTAAAGTATGCCGAAACAACCGTTACGAACCACGTAAAAATACCTGTTTTTGCTATCTGAAGAATTTTACCGGGATCTTTTCCTTCCTTTGGTGAGCCTGCCTTGCCGAATGACGGGAGGAATTAAGGAGTTGTTTGATTCAGCAGTCTAACAACTCCTTAACAACCACGTTTCCCAAATTATCGTAGTTTTCCATGATCGTAGCCCTGCTCGTATGAAACAAACCGTCCTGCTGATCCTTTGGTGCTTCTTGTCTACAGCTGCTTTTTCTCAGAAGAAGTGGGACCGCAATCAGTATACAACCGATACGACGGTCAGCTACGACCAGGAAGTGAATGCCTATACCTTCGACCTCGAGGGCAAAAAGCAGGGCTTTTACTGGGGCGATGTGAACCGCTCGACCATGTCGCTGGGCAATGTGCGGATCCGCATACGGAATAATACCGGGCAGATCATTTCGATCAATCGTGTGGAAGCCGGCGATGGCGCTGTGTTGTACCTGCCGGTCACGCGATACGACTACATAAAGCCGGAGGAATACATCGAAGTTCGTCCGGTGTTTACACCGAAAATTGGTCCGTTTACCAAATCAGTATTCATTTCCTACCAGAAGGGAACGGAACAGAAAGAGCTGTTCATCACCACCTGGGGCGTCCTTTTTTCGGAAGAACAGCCGTTAGAGCAGGTGAAACCGGCCGATCCTGTTATTCAGCAGCCTAAAACAAAGGAATTCCGCATGTTGGTGAAGCGGGGAAACACGTTGATCACCGACCAGTGCAGCCTCATCATCTGGCGGGGCAGCCGTTCGGAAATCCTGCGTCCGATTGCCGATTCTGCGGAGTACGTCTATTTTTCATTCCCGGCCCTGGAAGACGACGTATTCAAAGCTTCCATTGCTTCGCGCGATTTTGGAAGAATGGAAACGCAGATCGTTTGCAGCCGGGGAAGCACTTATGTGGAATTCATCAAGCCCGGCGAAGCTTATTTCTATGATGCCGCCTGGCGAACGCGCTATGAATCGGATAGCAACCGCTATGCTTTGGATTATAGCACAGCTGGCTCAATACCCGATAGTGTCTGCGATTCCATCCAAAAGGTAATAGCTGCTACGGGTGTGAAGCTCTTGTCGCAAAGCTGCTACCAGCTGCAGTTTGAAAGTGTCAAAGACGCTATGCAGATCGAAAAACAGCTGATGAAAGGCACGCGTATTATTCGATTGACACCGCTGATTCGCATAGAAGAGCGAGAGCAGCCCGAACACTTGTCGAACTGGTGCACGATCGTCTTCCAGGACACCGTTTCAGAGCAATGGATCAGGGATCAGTTTAAAAAGCTTGGTATCGTTAAGTTTTACAAGGACCTGGCGAAGGACAACCGCTATTCCATCGAGTTTATCCACAGTGCAGATACCGGCTATACATCCATCCTGGACAAGCTTTGGACAATGAAAGAAGTGCTCAGCATACAGCAGCATATTCACCATACTGCAGCCCCTGATTGATCTTAATGCTGAACGTCAGTAACCGTTGGCATCATGCGGCTGCGTTTCAGTAATGAGTGCCAGAACCAGCTGTACCAACCCGAGGATGAGGTGTGGCAGGTAAACCGTTTCATAGAATCCAAACAGCCAGGGCGATACCGCGAGAAACAACGCCGATAACATATCCAGCAGCAGGTGTGCCCGCAGTTTGAAAACGCGCAGCATTCCGAGCTCGTAATCCGTCAGCAGATTGGCAACGATCATCACTCCTCCCAGGATAATAGGAACAAACATCGCTGCATCGCCCGTTTCAAAATGAAAGAGCCATGGAGAAATGATCAGGAAAATTCCCCACAGGTAATCGAGTACGCCGTGTATTTTAGTCGAAATAATCTTCATGAGCTTGTGTGTGAACACCAAAGGTAAAGTACACTGTCGCAATGCGTTGGATTGGCTAACATTCTTTGGGAAAATGCTTGGGGCGGTCTCCTGTCATTCAGTCTCCGGTCGGAGTTCAACAGCCGGCTCAACTTCAAACCAGCAACTTCCAACGTCTAACTAAGTTACCATAAAAACCGGCGAGCTCAACGACAGCGACGATAGGGAATCACTCGTTAAATGCGTCACGACGAGCTTCAGGCTGGTTTTCAGCTCTTCGAAATCGAGTGGTTTCGAGAAAAAGCAGAGAGCGCCCATTTTTTTTGCCTTGTAGATGTCTTCAGGATAGGACGAAGTGGAATACATGATCACAGGAATCTGTTTGTAGTCTTCTTGTCCTTTCAGTATTTCAAGGCATTGCCAGCCACTCATCAGCGGCATGTTGATGTCGAGAAAGATCAGATCGGGTGTGTTGGCTTTTTTCTGCTCGAATGATTGAAACGCCTGTTGCCCGTTGGGCAATGCAGAACAAGTAATCTCCGAGGCGATATCCGTCCATGCTTCGCAAAAAAGCTCACGATCGTCGGCATCGTCGTCAATTAACAAAACTTTTGCAGCCTTTCTCATCAGTAAATTTTTTATGTCGTGGCAGGTTAAGTATTCGACGGTTAAGCAGGTCGTTGTTTGCCAAATGGCTATTACATCGCTTAATGATCGGAGAGCGTTACTGAGCTTCTACAGGGATCACTTAAGCTCCTTGTTTTTCCTCAATTTGCGTTGAAGCCGGAAGATTGTCCTCCGGTGTGCCTCGAGCTCTTGTACGTCCTTGTGGTCGTTATTTCCCATCGATGCATAGTCGTTACCAGACTCAGGAGTATGCAGGTAGATCATGCCGGTGTGCTTTGGCAGTAGTAATATCCGATAACTTTTTTACACTAGCACTATGTTCTGGAAAAAATAGTTGTTCGAGGATGGCAGAATTGATTGTTAAGAAACAGATTATCAGCAATTGTAGTGGCGTTATTAGGAAATTTAAAAATGCCCGTCAGGCATTTTTTAAATACATTTTCAACGGATACCCCAAGTGATCGAGGCTGGAAATGGGCTCGAAGCCCAGTTTTTCATAGAAGGGAAAGTTGCGTTCCATCGACGTTTCCAGGTAAACCGGCAGGCTCATTTTCCGCGCGTCCTGCAGGATTTGCTGCATCAACAACGTTCCGTGTCCTTGTCCCTGGCAAGCCGGGGTTACGCCGATGTACCACAAATGCAGAAACGGCACATCCGGCTGGTGTTTTTTGATCTCGCTTTCCCGTTTCAGTACGTTCGAAACATTCCGGATACCGATACATTGGACCACCAGCTTTAGGTCCCACAAGATGCCTTTCAGGCTCGTTTTCTTTTTTGAAGGGATCAATACGATGGCGCAGGCTTTCTGGTCTTCCGAGAGGTAGATCTTCCCGAATCGTTCTCCCTGGAAGTACGAATACTCCATGAGCTTTCTGATCCGGGCGACGCGTTTTTCATCCTGTTTCACGACAAAATTCACCGACTTGTTGTCTCTAAAAGACTGTTGGAGGATCTCGATAATGAGCTGTCGTTCACGGATGTTTTTCATAGCCAACCGAATAGGGCTTATTGGGGTAAATGCGTTGCAAATAACGCAAATTTCCGACGAATCCGGTGGACAATAATCATTCGGTGTCACACTCAAATGGTCTGAAGAGCGGCTGACCATGCGATGGGATTGGCCATAAAAAAACAAAGCCCGCTGGTACTACCGGCGGGCCTCATAAGATAACTATCGCTAATTACTGGACTACTTTAACCCGTACCGCGTTCATTCCTTTTTTTCCGTTTTCCAATTCGAACTCGACCTGGTCGCCTTCGCGAACCTCGTCGATGAGACCTGAAACGTGTACGAAGTGCTCATTGCCTCCGCCTTCTTCTGTAATAAAGCCAAAACCTTTGGTCTCATTAAAGAACTTAATTGTTCCTTTTTGCATTATATTGAATATTGATAAAGTACGAAAGTAGGCTTTTAAATCGGTATAAAGGCTTAAATAGCAAAAGTTAACAAAGATTCGATCACATTTTATGTACATCGAAGCATGAATTTTCAAGAGATATGCCTCGCAATTGGTTGCTGTGCATGGCATTGACAAGCTCTCCGGGGTAAAGCTAAAATGGCTGATAAGCGGAGCTCGATTTTACACAACACTTCCAAAAAATACCGTCTTCCCCTCGGTAATCTGAATTTTTGACTATTTTTGCCCACACAATGGGGGATTAGCTCATCTGGCTAGAGCGCAACGCTGGCAGTGTTGAGGTGATCGGTTCGAGTCCGATATTCTCCACCCACAGAAGCAGAAAAAGGTCATCCATATGGGTGACCTTTTTCGCTTCGTGATGGGTGGAGTCCGTAGCGATTGACGGAGGAAATCTGCTACGGAATAATCGGATTAAAACCTGAAATCCTTCGACCATGTATTAGGAAAGCCTTAAAACAATCACCTTTTTCCGTATCTTAAAGATATGACACAGCCGCTACCTTTTTGTACTTATGTTCTTTTCAGCGAGAAAGATGCTATGCTTTATGTCGGTTACACTTCGGATATAAACAGACGGTTGCAACAGCATCATTCAGGAAATGTAAAGAGTACAGCCTATCGTCAACCCTTAAAACTCATCTTCTGCGAGTGCTATCTGTTTGAAAAGGATGCCCGAAATCGCGAATCATATCTGAAAACAACGGCTGGAAAGAAAGCCATCAAATTGATGTTGAGATCGACGCTACATACACTAGGCTACGCTGAGAAAGTGGCATTTATTTTTGAGGAACTTTCAGATCGAGTTCGATAACAATCAGAAGTTCTAATCCCGCATCCCAACAAACTCAACCAACCAGCTCCAAATCCTCCTTCAAAAAGGTCGATATTAGTTTGCCATTCTCCACAAAAAGAAAAAGCATTTTATGCAAGTAAGATGCTTTTCTTTTTCCCTCAAGACTCATGCTCAAACTCACACTGTCTTTCCTCGCTTTTTCTTCTTCATTTTCAACAAACGAATTTTAAACGGGAACTGAGTTTTTTCAAAAATCGTTTGGTAGATTTGAATCGAAAGACAGAAATGCACAACCATTATTCCTGAATAGGAGAAACTCATTTCACGACATATTTCGGATTTATCTGGTTGGCGCATCCATTAGAAACGAACTATATAAGGTTAATTATGAGTAATCAAATCGAAAATTTAGTGTTTAAAGGCGGGGGTGTACTAGGAATTGCCTATGCCGGTGCCATCGAAGTATTGGAACAAAAGGGAATCCTGCAACAAACTCAACGTGTTGCCGGAACTTCTGCGGGAGCAATCACAGCCGCATTAGTATCGCTGAATTATAATGCAACAGAAATCACCCAAATTGTAAATGCCACAGATTTCAAATCGTTTAAAGACGGCAATATCATTGGAGACACCATTCATTTCATGAATAAGTATGGCTTTTATAAAGGCCAGGCATTCCTTAGCTGGATGCAACAGCGTTTGGTTAACAAAGGGTTCGAGGCCACTGCCACATTCCAGGATCTGAAAAACAAGGGGTGCAAGGATCTTCACGTATTTGCATCTGATTTAAACACCAAAAACCTTCGCGAATTCTCTGACGAATTGACTCCAACTGTTCCGGTAGCAGAAGCGGTTCGTGCATCCATGTCGATTCCGCTTTTCTTCGAAGCGTGGCAGTTTAGCAATAACAATCCGAACAATCACCTATACGTTGATGGAGGAATGATGTACAATTATCCGATCACTGTTTTTGATACCAATGGACAACCAAATCCGCAAACATTGGGATTGTTCCTGGAAAACCTGGGACCAACACCTCCGCCGGACGATTTGACAACAGGAGAATTCTTCCATTATGTCCGGAATACGATGGATGCTATTCTGGATGCACAAGTGATCAACTTCCAGCGTAATCCGGAAGAGGAAAAACGTTCAATCATCATCGATAACCTGGGAATTTCTCCTACGGATTTCGATTTGACAGATGATCAGAAAACACAGCTATACAATTCCGGCAAGAAATACGCTACAGCGTACTTTTCTGCGATTCAGGAACCGGCATAAGAACACAGAAGAGCGGTCGAGTTCGATACTCTCCACTCCCAATAAAAGTAAAAGCGAATTACGAAAGTGGTTCGCTTTTACTATGAAGAATCACTTACTTCAAAATCCTATGCTTTCAAAGCGCGATTTTGTTACATTTGAAAAAACTAACCTACTATGGGAGATCTCAGAAAATCATTGAATTCTATTCTTTCAGAAAGAGCTACTAGCCCGCTTTACGGAACTTTAATTATCTCATGGATCATCTGGAACTGGAAGATCATTTATTTGACTCTTTTTGTTTCAGAAAAGAAAATTGAGACTGATAAAATCAGCTATATAAAAGAACATTTCAGTGACATACACCATTTGTTAACTTACCCAATTATATCTTCAGCAGTACTTATTTGTATTATTCCATTCATCTCAAATGGTGCGTATTGGTTGTCTTTGAAGTTCAATAAATGGAAAATTGATCAAAAGCAAAAAATCGAGATGAAACAGCTCCTAACTCTTGAGCAATCAATAGAATTGAGGGAGGAAATAATCAATCAGGCAGAACGATTTGATAAATTGTTAGCTGATAAAAATCTAGAAATAAAGCAACTGGAGGGGATAGCAAAAGTTGGCTCTGCATCTAATTCTGACCCAGTACCAACAATTGAAATTGATTCTCCCATAGCAGAACCGCCTGCTGCTAATGGAATTGATGAAAATGATCAGGGATTGGTTAAAATGGCAGAAAAGATTGCAACTAATGAAAAGCTCATGCAAATGTATAATTACCTTATATATTGTATTCAAGCGGGTTATAATCTAGATATGTCGGAAATAACAGGGGATTTTTTGCTTGATTTAGAGACTCTCGATATAGTAACAAATAGAGGTCATAAAAACTATGTTTGGGGGCCTTCTGGAAAGAAATTCTATCGACTTATGAAAGGACTGTAATAAATTGATATTCATATTCGGGAAACTTTACCACAACTAAGGCGCACGGTTTTTTGATAGATATCTTCTTATTCTTAAGTAAAAGTGACTATCGTTTGGAATAACTACAAAGTCCTATCGACTAATTTGTCGCCTTTTGTCAGGATCAAATGCAGCGAACTGAAACACGGGAACCTCAAGGAAGCTCCGAAGGAGATCACCGAAGAGGTCGTGTTTCAGGAGAGGAGTGCAGAGAGTGGCAAACAGCGACGAGTTTTCTTTTGGTTCTTTTCTTTTGCGGAAAAAGAAAAGAACATAAAAAAGGCTCCCGAAGGAGCCTTTCTCATTTTGAATAAATTATGCTATTGCTTGATCAGCGTCAGCACGCTAATCCCGCTCGTGTGAACAATGCGGACTTTGTAAAATCCTGCTGACAGTTCTGTTGCATCTACTTGCGTGGATGTTCCCGAAACGCGTTCTGTGCGGATGATTTTTCCGGCGAGATCGGTGATTTCCAGCTGTGCATCCTGCAAGTCGGTTGTGAAATCGATGCGGAAGAGCCCGTCTGTCGGGTTTGGATAGCCGTTCAGGATCAGGGTTGTGTTTTCGTCAATACCGCTGAAATCGATCGTGATATCCTGGCAAAGCGTATCGGAAGTGCCGCACATTTTCGTAACGATGAGGCAAACGGTGTACGTGCCTTCAGCCGCGTAAGTGTGCGTAGGGTTTTGGTCAGTGCTGGTATTGCCATCGCCGAACGTCCAGTCCCAGGAACCGATGTTGTCGGTAGACTGATCGGTGAAGTCATAAGTGAACCCGTTGAATGAGCTGTTGAACAGCGCTACAGGCGTGCTGCACACCATCACCGTCTGGCACATGGTATCGGACTCGCCACAGTTGTTCGATGCGATCAGGCAGATGTAATAGTTGCCGTCGGCGGCATACGTATGCGTAGGGTTTTGATCGGTGCTCGTGTTACCGTCGCCGAAATCCCATGCCCAGCTATGAACAACTCCGGTTGACTGATCGCTCAACAGTACGCTTAGCTCTTCTGTCAGGCCCGAATAACCGGCTATTGGTGTGCCGCAGATGGTAATCGGCATGCAGATCGTATCGTCTTCGCCACAAGTGTTCGTTACCGCAAGGCAAACATTGTAAGTGCCCGGAGCGGTGAAGGCATGCGTCGGGTTTTGGTCAGTGCTGGTGTTGCCGTCGCCAAAATCCCAGTGCCAGCTGTCTCCGGTCGAAAGATCCGTGAAATCAGTTGCTAATCCATTCACAGTCGAGCTGTAGTTTGCCGTAAGCAAATCGCAAACTGTAATCGTCTGGCAGATGGTATCATCCGAGCCGCAATCGTTGGAAGCGATCAGGCAGTAGTTGTACGTTCCGGCAGTTGCGTAGACATGCGTAGGGTTTTGGTCGGTGCTGGTATTGCCATCGCCAAAGTCCCAATGCCAGCCTGTGACTGTTCCGGTAGATACGTCGGTGAAATCAACCGAAAGCACGTTTGTGACTGCTGAAGCAGCTGCTGTGGCTTCGTCGCAAACAGTTACCGAATGGCATTCCTGTGCGTTTGAACAAACGTTCGTCGAAGTGAGGCATACAGTGTAAGTTCCCGGCGCTGTATAAGTATGGGAAGGGTTTTGTTCGATACTGGTATTGCCGTCACCGAAATCCCATGACCAGGAAAGACCTGGACCGGAAGAAAGGTCGGTGAAATCAACATCGAGCTGATCGGTTGCTTCGGAGAAACCAGCTGTTGGAAGGGAATTGAACCCGGTGATCGTAGCGCGGATACAGGCGTCTCTCGATGCGTTTTCGCGGTAATCCGCCCAAGCGCCGTCGAGGATCTCATAGTTTCTGCGGGAATAAGGAGCGCTCGTTTCCGCACCAAGGAAAATAGTCGTTCCACTCTGGATCCATACAACATAGAACCCGCCGTCGTTTAATGTTACCGGTGAAAGAATATTGATTGTATTCCAGCTGGCACTTACAACCGAACCACTTGAAATGGTTTCTGTAAACAGCAGCGTTCCCTGCGTACCGTTCGGACCGTTGTCGTCGTAAATTTGTGCCGTGTAGCCGTGAGAAACGTTAGAGCTGATGTAGAATTGCAGCTGCGAAACGGTGTACGGATAAACAGGAGGGGCATAATAAACGGCCACACCATCATCGTTGGCACCGCCATTCCAGTTGATGCTTGCAGCCGGTGCATTTCCGGTAACGTAGCTCAACTGCATGGTTGGAGCACACATATCCACAATCCTCAATTCGGTAGATGTGATGTTGTTGCTGGGATTGATATCCTGGGAATTGGTGAGCTGCGACACGAACGTATATTGTCCCGCAGCCGGTGGAGTCCATGTAGTGGGGTAGGTAAAGGTCGAATCGTCGCCCGCTGCCAGTGAAGGAAGCGATCCGGAGCTGGTGTGAATCAGTGTTGAAGTCGCATCTGTGATCATTCCCGCAAGGGTAATCGTATTGGTCACAGCCGTATTTCCGGCATTCCGGTAATTGGCCTCCAACGTGACAGGTGTTCCGTTTGGCAGGATTAGTGCTTTGTTATCGCTGTTCATGTTCCATACCGCCATTGGGTCCTGGATGCTCATCAGCACAACTTCCGGGTAGTGGAAGCGGATTGCGTAGTTGCTTGGAGGCATAGCGTCGTTATGGACCTGCAAACCGATGTTTCCGGTACTGTTTTCGATGCCGACTACGAGATCTACACAGGCGGCATTAGCAGTAAATCCGCCCAGACTGCCGTATTGATAGGTGATAGAGCTATCAGCCGAGCACAGAATTACCTGGAACGAATTCGAACCTGTCCAGCCCGGAGCGGAAACCGTCCAGAACGGAACGTTGATGTAGGAAATAATACAACTGTCAACGTTGTTTGTCCAGTAGCGTACCTGACCAGGATTGCCGGCACCTGTAAAGTTCAGGTCGCCCATCAGCGGGGCGAGAATATTGTCGCCGGCACCGCCTGCCGTAGGAATGCCCGGAAAGCACGAAGCGATGTTGGAAATGCCGTTGAAGCTCAGCCAGCCGTTCGAACCGACTTTCAGCTGCTGGAAATCGTTCCAGTAATAATGGAAGGGAAATCCGATGTTGACCATGCTGGCGGCAGAGTTGTCGTCGGCCAGCCCGGTGACCGTCTGAACGCCTGGACGGGAAGTAATGTCGATCCAGTTATAAGCAGGACCTCCTGCATCGAGCGAAGTTGTCCACGTGTAGCCATAAGCATCGGGACCTCCGGATGCGAAGCCAAAGGACGTCGCCAGTACCGTAAAAACGGCAAGTAGAAGTGAGTAAGCTGTTTTCATGTGTATTATCTGAGGAAGCAAAGGTAGGGAATTCCCGCTGCCCGTAACTAAAAATAATAGTAGAGAAAGAATCGTTACAGTTTAAAGATGACCGGAAGATTGTAGTAACTACTGACTGCTTTGCCGTTGTTTTGACCTGGAATCCGGCTAGTACCTAAGCCTGTTCTCATGAGATAATTAGCTGTAAACTTCCAACTAAAAACAAAAACGGCCACCCGAAAGTGACCGCTTGGAACAGGGGGAATTACAATAAGCTTATTCGACAATAACTTTCACCGTCTCACTTCCGTTAGCCTGTTGCACGGTTACATAGTAAATACCGGCGGCCAGTTGTGAAACATCGAGGTCTGCGTTTGTTTGTGCATGTGAAACGGTAGTTCGGGAAATAATCTTTCCGAGTGCATCGGTCAGCGTAATCGCTTCCACGTAAGAACCATCCCAGGCTACCGTGATCTGATCAGTGGCCGGATTTGGATAAACGAAGACTTCCTGTGGAAGATCACAATTCTTAACGCTGCGGATTCCCAGCACTTCTACATGACCGTCCAGATCGACCTGGCTCAGGCGGTAGTAATTCACGCCCGGACATTGTTGCATATCAGGAATTGCATACGAATGGGCAAGTACGCTTGTTTCAGCACCTTTTACGTTGGCCAGGTGGGTGAAATCAATGCCGTTGCAGCTTTTCTCAATGAAGAAGTAATCGTTATCGCGCTCGGAAGCCGTTGTCCAGCGCAGCATGGCTTTATCGTTTTCGCATTCGGCTTCAAAGCTGGCCAGCTCTACAGGAAGCAGAACCGCCGGCAGACAGAACGTTTGCTGGTTCGACAAACCTCCCGTTGATCCGGTAAATCCGAAATACGGAGTGTTCGTTCCGAAAACAGTGATCGGGTTGAACGTTGAGCTGATCGTTCCATAAGTAACCGTCAGGGCCGAATTGAGAACCGTTGCGGTAAGTGTACTGGTTGCGGCGTTCCAGGAAATGCGCAGCTTGTGGTTCAGGCCGTTTTCAATATTGTAATTCACACCCGGCGATGATTGCAAACGAATCGCATTCGGTGTAGCCGGACGTTCGCCAGCTCCAACCGCATCACAGTTACCATCTGTACTCGGATTGATGTTCCCGTTGAACCAGATATCGAGGTGGTCAGGATCTTCCGTACCTGCGCAGCCGATCATCGGTGTGAAATCGTCGCGGTCTTCGAAATTGGTGTAGGTATCGATCTCTACGGTAACAGAATTAAGGATACCGCCGGCACCGAGTGCACCACCCACAGTTCCGCATTTACAGCGGCCCAGCGGGTCATTCTGCATCACAAAAGCCATTCCATCGGCACCGGCATCGCTGTTCCCCAGGTTAATATCCATTTCATAGGAGAAATTCGCCAGGAAGTTCAGCGTGGAGTTGGCGTCCCAGGCACAGCCTCGCTGCGATGTCAGGTTCGGTGTCAGCGTCACGCAATCGTAAGGCGAAGCTGAAGTAGCATCGTCTACGAGGTTAAACTGCGGATTACTGGAAGGTCCGGTTGTGAAGGATTGGATAGCACAGCCTGCGGCCGTTCCGGTGCTGTTTTTCGGACGGATTTGCCAGTAGTACGTTGTGGAGTAGTTCATGACCGGTGTATACGTTGTAGAAGTGGTTGTTCCAACCAGTGGTGGCGTGGCCGATGTGCCGAAATACACGTCGTATTCCGTTGCAGCGTTACAGGTTGTTACAGCCGGTGCTGTCCACGACAACCCGTTGCACGGAGAAACGTTCGTTGCAGCGTTTGCAGGAACGAGTGCCGTTGCACAGCTTGGTGTCACCGGATTTTGTGCTACGAGTGAAATGGCATCAATGGTTACTCCTGGCGAGGAACCTCCATTGTCATCATTCTGCCAGCTGAATACCAGTCGTCGGGTCGTTCCGGCAAAAGAAGCAGGAACTGTGATCGTTGCCGTTCCGCAGGCTGCCTGAAGGTTATACCAGGAGTTCCCCAATTGGGTGGCAGTTGGATCCGAAGTGTTGAATATCGTATTGGCAACCGGAGTAACAGCGGTGGAACCCAGGTAAATTCTCAGACCGTCCCAGGTGCTTTCTCCCTGGCATTTCCAGTTGAATGTCAAGGTGATACAGCTTTGTCCGGCCGGAAATGTTACATCGTCGTAAAAATGAGAAATGTCGGCAACGCCAGTGTTATAATTACCGTTATTTCCGGTGGCGTGGCTCGAAATGTAGGCACTTCTATTACCAACACAGGCAGTGGAGCCATTGCCGACGAACCATTTGTTCGTAACACCGTTTACCTCGGTCCAGCCATTTCCGGCTAAAGTGGCTGCTGTCTGAAAACTTCCGTCAGCTCCGGATGTTCCGGTAGCGTTAGCGGGATTAATAATAGTCGTCTGTGCAGACAGACGGGTGGTGGTAAGGGTGCAAAAGCCCAGGATGAGTCCTATGACCGCCGCGGTGGATTGTTGTAGCATTTTGTATAGTTTTGGAGGCGTGCCGTAAAGTTAAATGCTTAACAACACACGTTGTTATATCGATTTAGTATTTGTCCTGCAATTGTCTGCGTTAATTATATGTAAAGTACCTCATTTTCAGGCAATTGAGCCTTTGTTTTTAGACTATTTTAGGATTTTTGGTAGCGGATAGTAGAAACGCCAAATTAACAAATGATAAAAACGCCTGATTAGCCCCGTTTTTCAGGGATTAATACCGTTTTTAGCTATCGGTCGGGACAAAGGGGAGACAGCGATGCAAGGGCCTGCATCGGAAAAAAGAGAGGTAAGAAGAATTGTTCGGATTACATCCGGTCGGGAACGCTGATGCCGAGGCATTTCATGGAGCTGGCGATCACTTTTGCCACGTTTCGGCTCAGTGTGAGGCGCATGGCTTTTTTCTCCGCGTCCGCTTCCTGGTTGATGTTCACGCTCTGGTAGAACTGGTTGTAAAGCTTTACCAGCTCGTAGGTGTAATTCGCGATCACGGCAGGCGAGTAGGACAGAGCTGCTTCTTCGATCACTTTCGGGTAATCCACCAGCTGCTTGATGATCTCGATCTCGCTTTGTTCCAGTGCTGTATCGCCGAATGTAGCTATCGTTCCGGCTTTGGTCAGCAGCGATTTGATACGCGCATGGGCGTATTGGATAAACGGACCGGTGTGACCATTCAGCTCAATGGATTCAGCCGGGTCGAACAACATGCGTTTTTTCGGGTCCACTTTCAGCAGGAAGTATTTCAATCCGCCCATTCCGATCGTGCGGAACAGCGTTTCTTTCTCTTCTTCGGTCATACCGTCGAGGTGCCCGCGTTCGGAAGTCATTTCGCGTGCACTCTGGATCACTTCGTCCATCAGATCGTCGGCGTCTACCACCGTTCCCTCGCGGGATTTCATCTTACCGGAAGGAAGGTCGACCATTCCATAGGAAAGATGGAAGCAGGCATCTGCCCAGCTGTAGCCGAGTTTCTTGAGGATGAGGAACAGTACTTTGAAATGGTAATCCTGTTCGTTACCAACGGTATAAATAATTCCCGAAAGATTCGGGTAATCGTTGAGACGGTCTACGGCCGTTCCGAGGTCCTGCGTCATGTAAACGGAAGTGCCGTCGGAGCGCAGCAAGAGCTTGTGATCCAGCTTGTCGCCTGTCAGGTCGATCCACACGGAACCATCATCTTTGCGGTAGAAAACGCCTTTTTCCAGTCCTTCGTTCACGATGTCTTTCCCCAGGATGAAAGTTTCGGATTCGTAGTACAAACGATCGAAATCGACGCCCATTTTGGCGTACGTTTCGTTGAAGCCTTCATACACCCAGCCATTCATAGTCGTCCAGAGCAGGTAAACTTCCGGATCGCGGCCTTCCCAGCGAACGAGCAGGTCTTTGGCAGAACGGAGAATGTTGGTGGCATTTTTCGCCAGTTCTTTGATCTTGTCCTGGATGCCGGCTTGCGCTTTTTCATCCTTACCTTCCAGTGCGGCAGAAAGCTCCTGGTATTTGTCAACGATTGCCTGGTCAAAGCCCTCGAAATCGCCTTTTGCCCAGGCTTCCATGATGGTTTTGGCTTCGGCGTTGAAGCGCTTATCGAATTCCACGTAGTATTTCCCGACGAGCTTATCGCCTTTCAGTCCGGTGTTGGCAGGTGTTTCGCGCTCGCCTTTTTCGTTCAACGGCGAGAAATCGCGCCAGGCCAGCATACTTTTGCAAATATGGATCCCGCGGTCGTTGATGATCTGCGTTTTCACCACGTCGTGACCGTAGGCTTTGAGGATTTCCGCCACGGCATAGCCGAGGAAGTTGTTTCGCAAATGCCCGAGGTGAAGTGGCTTATTGGTGTTCGGTGAAGAATATTCCACCATGATGGGCGGCTTTGAGCCTGCGGGCTGCAAACCGAAAAGGTTGTTTCCATCGATCGTGTGGAGCGTTTCCAGCCAGTGTGATGCCGGGAAAACGAGGTTCAGAAAGCCACCGATAACGCTGAAATCGGATACGATCTGCTGTTCGTCCTTCAAAAACGCACCGATGCGCTCACCGAGCTGTTGTGGAGAAGTACCGGCCAGCTTTACGAGCGGGAAAAGCACCAAAGTGGTATCTCCTGCGAAATCCTTGCGGGTTTTCTGAAATTGGATCAATGAGGCGTCAACCGTTGTTCCCAGGAGGGAAACGGCGTTATCGAGGATGGATTTGCGAATGGTATTCTCCATGATTATGCGTTTAAAGCCGTTACAGTGGCTTCGATGAGTGAAAAGGTGATTTCGGCCATGGTGTTGATTTTGTTATCGAGACACGGATTGACTTCCACGAACTCGATGCAGACGGTTTTCGGGTGCCTGGCGAGCAATTCCAGCGCTTCCCGGGCTTCTTCGGGCGTAATCCCGTTGCCTACAGGCGTTCCCGTTCCGAAAGAAGTCAGCTCGGGATCCATACTGTCGACGTCGAAGGAAACATAAATGCTATCGCAATCGCTGAGCTGGTCCAATGTCTGCTGAATGGTTTCGGCAACGCCGGCTGTGCGCAGCTCGGCAACCGTATGATTGGTAATGCCTAATCGTTCAATGATAGCATCTTCTTCTGCTTCCGTGTCGCGAACGCCAATGAAAACGAGGTCCTGCGGCTGAATTTTCGGCACGATACCACCGAAATTTTTCAGCTTTTCCCATGCTTCCACGGTTGTCTGATCGGGATCGTTGTGCTGGTGCTCGCGGTTATCGTCGCCCAGGGAAAGTGCCAGCGGCATGCCGTGCATATTGCCCGAAGGTGTCGTATACGGTGAATGAATGTCGCTGTGAGCGTCGATCCAGATCACGCCCAATCGTTTCTCCGGCTGAGCGGTGCGGATCCCGGCAATCGTTCCGGCAGCTGAGCCGTGATCACCTGAAAGAATGAACGGGAATTTCCCTTCATCGAGCAATTGCTTCGTTTTGCCGGCTACCTGCGCAAAAACATCCGTATAAGGCGTGATATGACGCGCCATTGGAGTGGTGTCGGGACGATCGAGGAACTGATTGAAATCAGGCAGCGGATGAAGTGGAACGGAGCCGAAAAAAGGGTTGTTTTGCTTGCGGGCAGCGGTCATGATAGCAGCGGGGCCGAGGGAGGAGCCTCGCGTGCCAGCTGTTAATTCCGATGTGTTGATGATGAGTTCAATTCTTCGATGCATAAAAAGCACTTAGCGCTTACAAAAGTACTTTTTCAGGCGCAATTTTCATCCTGCGTGGCCAAAGAACTTCCCTTCAGCCGGCAGGGCGGGGAATACAAGCTGAAATTTCGACCGGGTGAAGTGATTCGTAATTCCGTTGAAATTAGTAATTTAGCCCCCGTTTTGAAACAATTTAGTTGAATACATGATGATACGACTACAGCTGCTACTCCTGCTGATCGCTATCGCGTTGAGTGCCTGCACCGAACAGAAGCGGGTGGTAACGGAAGGCCGGGTGATTTATACCGTTGAATACCCGAATCATAAGGACAATTTCTTCCTCTACAGCATACTGCCTAAGGAAATGACCGTGAATTTCAAGGACGGACTCATGGAGAGCCGCATCGAAAAAGCGAACCTGCAGAATATCCTGCTGGTCGACTGTAACCAAAAACAGGTTTCGGCTTATTTCAGCTATGGCGATGAAGCGTACAAAGTGGCCCTGCAATCGGCAGATATCAAATCCATGCTGAACGATCAGAAAGCCTATTCGATTACCTTTACCGACGAGAAAGATACGATGGCCGGGTTCCACGTGCAGAAAGCGATTGCTACTGCGGTGAAAGATCCGTCAGACAAGATCGAGCTCTGGTACACGGACGAAATACAGATGCAGCATTCCAACTGGTACAATCCGTTCCACCAGGTGCCGGGCTTTTTGCTGGCGTATGCTATCGATCGTTACGGAATCCGCATGGAATTCCGTGCCAAGCGGTTTGAAGAAACAGCTGTCTCCAAAGAAGAGCTGACAGCGCAAAAACAAGGAAAAGTGATCCGTTACGCCGAATACAACACGGCGCTCGGCGATCTTTTCAAATCATTTGAATAAATGCGAAAAGGACTGATTATTCTGTTGTTCCTGCTCGCTCCACTGGTGTCATTGGCACAGGAGCCGGTACAGGGCGTTTTTACTTACCGTGCATCCATCACGCATCCGGATACGAATGTGGTGCTGAAAAGCTGGCAGGTGAAAATCTATACCAACGATACGATCGTACGGGTAGAAACCGAGACCGATCAGATGGGACAACAGATTTATATCCGCCACATGGAGCTCAATAAGGCCTACTTACTGCTGCATTTCAACGGCGTGAATTACGCCATTCAGAATGATCTTTCTCAGAAAGCTCCGCAATCGGATACAGTACAGCCAGCTTACACGGTGAAAAAGAAATTCGGCAGCAAGAAGATCGCAGGCATTCGCTGTAAGAAATACTACATCCTCGACAAAGGCATGACTGAAGGCTATTATTGCTATTTCGCTAAAAAAATCGATAATAAATACCTCGAAGTCTATCCCGAAGTTCCCGGCCTGGCGGTCGATTATTACCTGCCTTCACAGGAAGGATTGATCCATTATGAGCTCGTGAGCTACGTTCCGGGCACGGTCAATCGCGACCTGTTCGGCATTCCATCGGATTACAAGCGCGTCTCCTTCGAAGAGTTCGTGAACCTCTTTTCCGAGTGATAGATCAACCTCCTCCCTTGAGAAGAGAAAGCGTAGCTTTTGAAGACCAAGCGGTAGCGCAGGGACATTGAGGAGGGGAGCATTCAACAACCCATTGTGTATAGATCCTTTTAACCGAACCAATCCCATAGCCTAATCCTCGCTACCTTCGTAAGATAGTTATCAATATGGCTGTACAAAACGAATTCCGGGAGAAAAAGGAAGAGCCTGTGACGGAGCAACCAACGCGCAAAAAAGCGCCGGAGAAAGCACCTTCAGAGGAGAGAACGACCTTGAAAAAACTGGGCGAACGCCTGGATAAAAAGCGTACCAAGACGATCATCGGGATCGTGCTGGTGCTGTTCTCTTTTTTCACCTTTTTATCCTGCTTTTCCTTCTTTTTTACCTGGAAAGTCGACCAGGACCGCGTCATTTCCAAGAGCCTTTTCACCTTTTTGTTCGAAGACAATCCGGAGCCCGTTGCCAACTGGCTGGGGAAATTCGGCGCGTGGATGTCGCACCTGTTCATGTATCGCTGGTTCGGTATTTCGTCCTTCGGAATCACTTTCATGGTCTTCCTGCTCGGCTTTAAATGGATGCTGAACATCCGCTTGCTGCCCTTGCAGCGTTCGTTTGCCGTTGCCGGGCTGTTCATGGTCTGGTCGTCCATCTTCTTTGGTTATTTCGTTGCCCAGATCGATTACCTCGGCGGAACCTTCGGTTATTCCATCAACCAGTGGCTGCGACTGTCTATCGGGAAATTCGGCGCCTTCGTTGTGATCCTGGCCCTGCTTTACATCATTCTTGTCATCCTGTTCAATGCCGATATCCGCTCGTGGTATGAAAAGCTGCGTTCCGGAAAAGAGCTGTTCAAGGACGAAGATCAGCCGGTAACTGCAACCAACGGTATGACCGATATTCATGTGGTGAACACCATTCGCGAAAACGAAATCCTCCAGGACGAGGAAGCGCCGCAATATGCCTTCGACGAAGACGAAGAACCGGAAGAAGACGAAGACGACAGCTTCATTGTGATCCACAAGGATGTGGAAGTCGATCTGCCTGTGGATGACCCGGATGAAGATTTGCTCCCGAAAACGGCAGTTGGTGCGCATACGGAAATTCCGGTCGAGATGGACGACAGCGATTTCGACGTAGCAATCGCCGAAACAGATGCCGAATTGTCCCAAGACCAGCTCCATTCGTTACAGAAAGAATACGGAGATTACGATCCAACGCTCGATCTTGCCGGCTACATGCTGCCGCCGATCGAATTGCTGAAGGAATACGGAAACGGACAGGTGTCCATCAACAAGCAGGAGCTCGAAGACAACAAGAACAAGATTGTCGAGACGCTTTCGCATTACAAGATCGATATCGCGAAGATCAAAGCGACAGTTGGTCCTACGGTGACGCTTTACGAAATCGTTCCTGCCCCAGGCGTTCGTATTTCCAAGATCAAAAACCTCGAAGACGACATCGCGCTGAGCCTTTCCGCTTTGGGAATCCGTATCATCGCACCGATTCCCGGAAAAGGAACTATTGGTATCGAAGTACCGAACAGCAACCCGGATATGGTGTCCATGCGCTCGCTCATCGCTTCGGAGAAATTCCAGAATTCCGACTTCGAGCTGCCGATCGTGATCGGGAAAACGATCACCAATGAAACGTTCACCTTCGACCTCACCAAAACGCCGCACTTGCTCGTGGCGGGTGCTACCGGTCAGGGTAAATCGGTTGGTTTGAACGCCATCCTGTTGTCGATGCTCTACAAAAAGCACCCGGCGCAGGTGAAATTCGTGCTCATTGACCCGAAAAAGGTCGAACTAACGCTTTACAACCGCATCGAGCGCCACTTCCTGGCCAAATTGCCGAACGAAGAGGAAGCCATCATCACCGACACGTCGAAAGTGGTGAACACGCTCAACTCCCTGTGTATCGAAATGGACGCGCGCTATGAATTGCTCAAAGAAGCACAGGTGCGTACCATTAAAGAATACAATGCAAAATTCATCGCCCGCCGACTGAACCCGGAAAAAGGTCACCGTTATATGCCGTACATCGTGGTGCTGATCGACGAGTTCGCCGATCTCATCATGACTGCCGGAAAAGAAGTCGAGCACCCTATTGCCCGTCTGGCCCAGCTGGCGCGAGCGATCGGAATTCACCTCATCGTGGCCACACAGCGTCCGTCGGTGAACGTGATCACCGGTATGATCAAAGCCAACTTCCCGGCGCGTATTGCCTTCCGCGTGTTGTCCAAAATCGACTCGCGCACCATTCTCGATGCTTCGGGCGCCGACCAGCTCATCGGTCGTGGAGATATGCTCATTGCCACCGGTTCCGATATTGTGCGTGTACAGTGTGGTTTCGCCGATACGCCGGAAGTGGAAGCCATCTGCCAGTTCATCGGTGAACAGCGCGCTTATCCGGAAGCCTTGTTGCTGCCGGAATATGTGGGAGCGGAAGGCGAGGACAGGGATATCGACCTCACAGACATCGACCCGATGTTCGCCGACGCAGCACGCATCGTTGTGATGCACCAGCAGGGCTCGGCGTCATTGCTGCAGCGCAAGCTCAAGCTCGGCTACAACCGTGCAGGAAGAATCGTCGACCAGCTCGAAGGCTACGGTATCATCGGACCGTTCCAGGGAAGCAAGGCCCGCGAGGTATTGTTCTCAGATGAAATGAGCCTGGAAGAGTACCTTTCTGCTAAGGGAATTTCCTAGTACTCACATTGAACGTTAATTTATTGTTGTTCTTCCCAAAGGGTTTGGCACAATTTCTGATATTTGCACTGAAAAACAAATCGAAATGAAATACTTATTAATTCTGATAGCCCTTTTTACAACAACGCTCACGTTTGCTCAGGACGCCAAGGCACAGGGAATCCTGGATAAAGCTTCTGCAAAGATCAAAGGCCAGAAATCGTTCTACGTAGAATTCAGCGCACAGATCAAAAACAGCTCCAATGGTCAAAATGAAACTGTAACCGGAAAGGGTTGGGTAAAAGGATCGAAATTCTGCGCTACCTACGGCGAGAATACGATCATCTCCAACGGTGTAAAAACCTGGACGATCGTCAAAGAAGAAAAAACAGTATATGAAACGGATGCCAGCGAAGACAGCGACGGCATGAACCCGAAAAAGCTCATGACATTGTGGGATACCGGTTTCAAGAACAAATACGAGAAAGAAGAAACCCTCAACGGTGAAGCGGTACACGTGATCAACCTGTATCCGAAAAACCCGAAAGGCGCCGAATACCACACCATTGTGCTCTATATTTCAAAAAGCACCAATGAGTTGAAGAAAGCAGTGATGAAAACCAACTCCGGTACAACCATGACCTACACGCTGACGAAGTTTACTTCAAACGCAGCAGTAGAAGATACCAAGTTCGTTTTCGACGCGAAAAAATACCCGGGATACCACATCGTAAAAGATTAAACCCTAAAAACCTGAAAGCAGAGCCATTCCGGAAACGGGGTGGCTTTTTTTAGTTTCCCAGGTTCCCGCAGATTTCACAGATGCTCGCTGATGACGATTGCTGGTTGTAGAAAAACTTAACCAAAATAAACAATCACATACAAGCCTCCGCGTAAATCTGCGCTATCTGCGGGTGCTTTTCCCATCCAGCACCGCCTCTAACATGACTAAACAAAAAAGCCGGCAGAACATCCACCGGCTTAATATAATGAGCAGTTATCTCCTAAAATGCATGCAGCTCCACCAAAGCCGCTTTAAAGCGATCCAATGGCAGGAATTGTTTCTCGAGCGGAACGGCAAATGGAACCGGTGTATCGATGGAACCAATGCGTTTCACAGGAGCATCCAGTTGGTGGAAGCAATTTTCGTTGATGAGCGAAACGATTTCACCGCCTATACCGCCTGTAAGGCAATCTTCGTGCAGCACGATCACTTTCCCGGTCTTGGCTACAGAAGCGTAAATAGTTTCTGTATCCAGTGGGAGCAGCGTTTTCAAATCGATGAGGTCGGCACTGATCTCCGGATGTTCGTCCAAAGCTTCCATTGCCCAGTGAACGCCAAGACCGTAAGTTACGATCGTCAGGTCATCACCGGTGCGAACGTAACCCGCTTTACCAATTTCGGTTGTATAGTAATCGTCCGGAATATCTTCGCGGATGCTTCTGTACAGGTATTTGTGCTCGAACACCATCACCGGGTTCGGATCTTCGATCGCAGCGGCAAGAAGTCCTTTCGCATCGCCCGGGAAAGCAGGGTAAACAATTTTCAATCCTGGTGTGTGGAAGAACCACGCTTCGTTGCTCTGACTGTGGAACGGCCCGGCAGCGGTATTGGCTCCGGTAGGCATGCGCACGACTACGTCGGCATTTTGCCCCCAGCGCCAGTGGATTTTCGCGAGGTTGTTCACAATCTGGTTGAACCCACAGGTTACGAAGTCGGCGAACTGCATTTCCACAACGGCTTTCATGCCACTGATCGACAAACCGAGTCCGGCGCCAACAATAGCTGATTCACAGATCGGTGTGTTACGCACACGTCCTTTTCCGAATTGCTCGACAAATCCTTCGGTTACTTTGAATACGCCACCGTATTCGGCGATATCCTGTCCCATGATCACCAGATCCGGGTATTTTTCCATCGACTGGCGCAATCCGTCTTGGATCGCATCGATGTAACGTTTCTCTGTTTTAGTGCTGGTAGCCGGTTGGATTACCTGTTGTGTGAACGGTGCATACAGGTCGGTCAGCTCGCGTTCCAGGTCGGCAGTTACCGGACCTTCGGCAAAAGCGACATCCAGTCCGTCCTGGATTTCTTTCTTGATAGCATCTGCCACTTCCGCTTTTTTAGCATCGCTCAGCAGGCCGATCTCACGCAGGTACAGCTCGTAGTTCAGCACTGGGTCTCTTTTCACCCATTCGTCCTGCAAACCATCCGGATAGTATTTCGTTCCGGAAGCTTCTTCGTGCCCGCGCATACGGAAAGTCATGAATTCCAATAGGAACGGACGTGGTTTCTGACGAATAGAATCGGCAATTTTACGCACGGTGCGAATCACATCGAGGATGTTGTTGCCATCCACCTGGAAAGCATCCATTCCGTATCCGATTCCTTTATCGACGAACTGTTTGCAGCGGAATTGCTCACGGCTTGGCGTGGAAAGTCCCCAGCAGTTGTTTTCAACAGCAAAAATCACCGGAAGGTCCCACACAGCCGCTACGTTGAGCGATTCGTGGAAATCGCCTTCGCTGGCGCCACCATCACCTGTAAATACGATCGTTGCCTGGTTGTTGTTCTTCAACAGATTCGCCAAAGCGATTCCGTCGGCGATCCCCAGTTGCGGACCGAGGTGCGAGATCATACCAACGATCTTGTAATCCTGCGTTCCGAAGTGGAACGAGCGGTCGCGTCCTTTGGTAAAGCCCGACATTTTCCCCTGAAACTGCGCAAACAGGCGACTGAGCGGAATGCCGCGGGTTGTGAAGATCCCGAGGTTGCGGTGCATCGGCAGGATGTATTCTTCCTGGTTCATGGCCAGCGCCGTTCCTACGGAAACACCTTCCTGTCCCCAGCCGGAGAACCACTTGGTGATTTTTCCCTGACGAAGGAGGATCAGCATCTTTTCCTCGATCAATCGTGGCTTCATAATGGCCGCGTAAATGTCGAGCAATTCCTGGTCTTCAAAACCGGTGCGGTCAAAATCAATGGCGCGCTGCGTGATAATTGTTTCCATGGGTGAAATATTCCGTGCAAAATTAATGTTTTTCCTGCCTGTTTGAACGGATTTATACGTTGTTGGAAGAATGTTATGAACACTGACTTTAGGACTTTAGGACAGCGGGGATCTTAAGACGTCAGGGATCACGAAAGTCGCGCTGAGATTGAAGCTAAACGTTGCTAACGGTTAGAAACGGATAACATAAGAAGCAGAATCACCCAAACAAAAAACGGGTAGAAAAATCCACCCGTTGTTGATTTTAGGATTAGGAAGGCTTCAAGAAGAGAAGTCCTGAAATCTTGAAGTCCTAAATCCCGAAGCTTAATCCAATATCAGTTTTAAGACTGCTTGCTCTTCGCCATTGGAAATCCGAACGTAGTAGATACCGCTCAGCTGCTGTAATTCCAGCTTGCAGGACGAACCGAACAGGTTTTCTTTCGCATAAACGGTTTTTCCGGTAATGTCGGTTACTTCGATCTGAACGCTGGAAAGCTCTGTTCCCCAATCAATCGTAACGTTTCCTTTCGATGGATTCGGATACAGCGTCGCATGCAGGTAGGTGAGTTCATCGATGCCGGAGGTTGTAATGTTCACGCAATCGGACGTGTCGGAACAGCTGTTCAGTGTCACGATTACCGCATAGCTGCCCGTTTCTTCAGGAGTAAAGGTTTGTGAAGTAGCTCCGTTAATCGGCTCATCATCTGAGCAATCGATCCATTGGTAACTGGCGCCATCCTGTTCGGACGTGATCGTACCGGCATCTACAGAAGTGGAAAGATCCAGTGTTGTGACGGTTAGTGTTGCCGCATCAGAATTGGTAAAGCAGGCCGGCTCATCGTTGATAACAACGCAGCGGTAGACATAATTGTTCATCGATGGCTGAACGTTGGTGATGTTCAGTGTTTGGGTCGTTACACCGGAATAGGTTGCATCATTGGACAGGTTGGTAAAACCGCCACCCATATCCACCTGCCATTGGTAGGCGGTAGCATTCGTTACATTGTCGATGGCAAAGCTGGTATTATCGCTTATGCAATTGCTGCTGTTGGCCGCCTGTGTTCCAATGATCGGAGCGATGCAGGACGTATGGAACAGTCGGAAATTATCGATCGCCCATTCTTCATTGGTTCCGTTGGTGTAAACCCGGATCCTCAGATCGATTTCGTTTCCTGTCGACGGAATATTCTTGGTGAATTCCGTTAAAGCATGTGTCAGCACGGTTCCTTCGCCGATGTTATCGCCACTGGTTTCCTCTGCCAGCTCTTTTGCGGTACCATCGTTGGCGTAAAAACGCACCAAAGGCTGGAAGGTCGGTGAATTGTCGATGCTGTATTCTACAATAATGTAATCATCGTGCGAAGCAAAAGCGAGACTTTCCCACACAGGAAAATCATTGGCAGCAAACGTTCCGGAGAATTGCAGGTTGGTGAGCCCCGTGATGCTGATGTTGTTGAACTCGATCTGCAATTCAAACTCTCCCGGAGGAACGACATCGCCGTGGTCTTCGCCAGCCCAGAATTTGGTGCCGTTGATATTGCTGAACAAATTGACTGTCGTGATGTCGGAGCCATTGGTACGCTTAAAGTAAATGTCTCCCGATCCGGCATCTGTTTCCGGAATGCGTACGCCGCTGGATGGTGATCCGGTGTCTTCGAAATCGTCGGACCAGAAAAGGGTTTGTGTGTTTCCTGTACCCCAGGCAAACACGAATGCCATTAATGACAAAGTAAAATGCTTCATGGTGTGTTTATTAAATGAATAATGGATCGCTTAGCATAGCGGGGATTTGCCAGGAATATCCGTAGCTAAGGTAGGTGTTTTTCGGTTTTGTTCTGGGGAATTATGTGTTTCAAAACTAACAACGGAACAGGGGAGGTGATTGCGAAAGCCTTACCAACGCTGGATCTAAACGTTACTAACGGTTAAAAACGGCTAGTTGTCAGACAAAAAAAGCCGGTCCGTAAAAACGAACCGGCCTGTATCAATTGAATCGGTGATTACACCAATCCCTGGTCGATCATTGAATCGGCTACTTTTACGAAACCTGCGACGTTCGCACCTTTCACGTAGTCGACAGTTCCGTCCTCGAGCTTACCGTATTTCACGCAAGCTTCGTGGATAGAAACCATAATTCCGTGCAGACGTTGGTCAACTTCTTCAGCAGACCAGCTCAGACGGAGGGAGTTCTGTGACATTTCCAGACCGGAAGTGGCTACACCACCAGCGTTGGAAGCTTTTCCTGGCGAGAACAGTACTTTCGCAGCCTGGAGAGCAGCAATTGCTTCCGGCGTAGAAGGCATGTTCGCTCCTTCAGCTACACAGATTACACCATTTTTGATGAGCGCTTTCGCTTCGTCTTCGTTCAGCTCGTTCTGAGTTGCGCAAGGCAGAGCGATGTCTACTTTCACTTCCCAAGGACGTTTTCCTGCTACGAATTTCGCATTAGGGTATTGCTTCACGTATTCTTCGATACGGCCGCGTTTCACGTTTTTCAGCTCCATTACGAAGTCAAGCTTCGCTGCGTCGATTCCTTCTGCATCGTAGATGTAACCGGAAGAGTCAGAAAGCGTCACAACTTTTGCACCCAGCTGGGTTGCTTTTTCGCAAGCGAATTGCGCTACGTTTCCTGAACCGGAAACAGCAACGATCTTTCCTTTGAAAGAATCGTCTTTTGTAGCAAGCATTTCTTTCGCGAAGTATACCGTTCCGTAACCTGTAGCTTCCGGACGGATCAGGGAACCACCCCAGTTGCGGGCTTTACCTGTCAGAACGCCGGTAAACTCGTTACGGATACGCTTGTATTGTCCGAACATGTAACCGATTTCACGACCTCCAACACCGATATCACCGGCAGGAACGTCTGTATCAGCACCAATGTGACGTGCCAGCTCAGTCATGAACGACTGGCAGAACTTCATCACTTCATTATCGGATTTTCCTTTCGGGTCGAAATCGGAACCACCTTTACCACCACCCATAGGCAGAGTAGTGAGGGAGTTCTTGAAAATTTGCTCAAATCCGAGGAACTTCAGGATAGAAAGGTTCACCGACGGGTGGAAACGCAAACCACCTTTGTATGGTCCGATAGCAGAGTTGAACTCTACGCGGTACCCGCGGTTTACCTGTACTTCACCTTTATCATCTACCCACGGAACGCGGAAGATGATTGTACGCTCAGGCTCTACGATACGATCGAGAATCTTAGCATTCTTGTAACGCGGAGTTTCTTCGATCAGGGGAACAACGGCCTCAGCTACCTCGTGCACAGCCTGAAGAAATTCTGGCTCGTGACCATTTTTTGCTTTCACTCGATCCATGAAAGCATCGATCTGAGCTTGATATTTATTCGACATTTCTTTTCATTTAATTAATGACCGAGGCAAATGTAGAAAAATTTTAAAGTCCCAAAGTCCGATTTGGCTTTTAGTTTTTCACCGTAAAACCGGCTTTATTGGGAGGGAGAATTGTTAAGAAAATATTCACCATGTGTGAAATTTTCAAAATAGTATAAAAATGGGTCGTAATGAAGTGATTTTGATAGGTATGGCAAGAGGTAGAGTTATAAAAAGGAGGGTAATTCACTAACTTTGTAAAAAATATTCATACCCAAGCAACTCAGCATTAACGCTGACGTCAACTTGAGTATACAACTAATATTATGAAAAAGTTTCAACTATTACTGATCTCGCTCTTTACCACCATGTTGGGTTTTTCCCAGGTGCAAGTGTGCCTTGGTGACGACGTTACTGTTTGTCAGGGGCAGACAGTTCAGATTACCGATTGTTCAAGCGGTGGTCCATCAGGTGGAATTTCACTCACCAACCCTACTGAGGTGAACTTATCGGATGATAACTGGAGTCCGCTGATTCCTATCACCTTTCCATTCAGCTTCTATGGAACAACCTATAATAACCTGGTAATCGGTGCCAACGGTATCGTATCCTTCAACGCGGCAAACGCAGGAGGATATTGCCCATGGTCACTCAACGGTGCACCGCTCCCGAATACAACCGTTACGGCAGCGATGAACTCAGCGATGGTTTCCTACCAGGATTTGAACCCGGCAAACGCTTCCAGCGGACCGGTACAATACCAGGTGCTCGGAACAGCACCGAACCGTAAGTTTGTTGTTCTCTACAATGGTGTAACGGCATTCCTCTGTACGGAATCCTGTGCTTATATCGGCTACATCTTCTATGAAGGCAGCAACGTGATCGAAATGTTTATCGGAAACAAAGCGGCCTGCGCCAGCTGGAACGGCAACCTTGCTATCCAGGGAACGGAGAACGCTGCCGGTACGGTTGCGCACATCACTCCGGGACGTAACAACACCGTATGGACAGCCACACAGGATGGTCGCCGCTGGACGCCAACAGCACCAAACAACACAGCTAACTATACCATTACAACCATTCCTTACGTAAACATCAATGCGCCGGGTGGAAACATGCAATGGCAGAACACACTCGGGCAAACATTCCCGTATAACAACGGTGTGCTGAACGTAACACTCGTTCCTCCGGGCACAACAGGATACTTCCTTACAGGAACATCTTGTGGTACGGCTGTAGGATCCGTTTCAGATACGACATTCATTACCCGTACAACAGTGAACGCTACAGCCACAGCTACACCGGATAACTGCGGAAGCGGCCAGGGTACAGCTACAGCGAACCCAACAGTAGGTACAGCACCATATACATTCGTCTGGACACCATCAGGTCAGACAACGCAAACAGCTACCGGACTTACAGCAGGTAACTACACAGTTGTTGTTACAGATGCTAACGGTTGTTCAAAAACGGTTCAGGTAGTTGTTCCGAACAACACCGCAACCTTCTCCGGAACAACCACGCAAGTGAGCTGTCCGGGTGGAAACGATGGTACGGCTACGGCAACCATGACACCGGCTACAGGCACGATCACTTACCTGTGGGATGATCCTGCGGCGCAGACAACGCAAACCGCTACAGGTCTTCAGGCTGGTACCTACAACTGCACCGTAACATCTTCTAACGGATGTACAGGAACCGTAATGGTAACCGTAACAGAAATCCCGCCGATGGTAGGTGTGATAGCCAATCAGGATGATCCGAGCTGTAACAGCGGAAGCGACGGTATGGTCGACGTAAACGTTACAGGCGGTACGCCAGGATATACGTATGCATGGGATAATTCTGCATCGACTTCTGATATCGCAAACGACCTCGCAGCGGGTAACCACGTACTGACAGTTACAGACGCCAATGGCTGTGTGATTACAGTACCGGTTACATTGACGGAGCCTCAGCCGCTGAGTATTACCATGCTCTCACCAGATCAGACGATCTGCCCTGAAAACACGGCAACTTTGCAGGTACAGGGATCAGGTGGTAGCACAGCTTACACGTTCAGCTGGACAGAAAACGGAACACCGATCGGAACAGGCTCAAGCATTGTTGTTGACCCTTCGACTTCAGGGACAGTTTACTGTGTAACACTTTCTGAGGCTTGCGGCTCGCCAACTACCGATTCTTGCCTCACCATTATTTTCCCTACGGAAATCATCCCATCCTTCATTGCAGACAAGCCAAGCTCTTGCCAGCCGGGTGAGTTCGTATTCACCAATACATCCAACAACCAGGGCGAAATCGCTACGGTATTGCTGGAGTTCGGTGACGGCGAAGAAGCTACCCTGATCGGATCGCAGGATACATCACACATCTACAACAACCCACAAGGGTACGATGTGCGCGCAACAGTTACTTCAACTTACGGATGTGTAACAACAGCCTTGTTCCCTGGAATTGTAACGGTTATCGCAAACCCGGTGGCTGACTTCAACTTCTCATCCAACCCGACGACAATGTTCGAAACAACGGTAACGATGCAGGATAAGTCGAGCGCAGGTGTTGTAAGCTGGCAGTGGGAGTCTCCGTACTCTACACCAACGGCAAGCAACTCGGAAAACCCGACATTCAGCTTCCCTGATGGCGTAGTAGCGACTTACCCTATCACACTCATCGTTTCAACTCCTGAAGGCTGTATCGACTCCGTAACGCGTATCCTGAACGTGATCAGCGACATCCTCTTCTTCGCACCGAATGCCTTTACGCCAGACGGTGACGAATTCAACCAGGTATGGGATTTCTCTGTGATCGGTATCGATGAATACGACTTTGAGCTCTACATCTTCAACCGCTGGGGCGAGATCATGTTCGAAACACACGACGTGAACGCTACCTGGGATGGAACGTACCATGGACAAACCGTGCCATCAGGTACGTATACGTGGAGAGCGCGTGTGAAATCACTGGAATCAGACTCTAAAGAAGAATTCTCCGGATCCTTTGCTGTGATTCGCTGATGATCTGTATACTAAATGGGAACTGCGCTCTTCGGGGCGCAGTTTTCGTTTATACCCTTTTCACGAGGCGAAAATTTCGTATTTTCGAAATCTCTCACATACGAACCAATTATGATCATTGCACTTGTCTTCCTGGCATTCATTATCGGGGTACTTATCATCATCACCCTTTTCGGGCGAACACTTCCGCGCATAGCCACGATAGAGCGTTCCGTGATCATCAATGCTCCGTACCAGACGGTTTTCCCGGAAGTATCCAACCTGCGCAATTTTGTAACGTGGGATCCCTGGACGCGGAAAGATCCGAACATTCAGCAAACCTTTTCTGGTGAAGACGGCACAGTTGGTTCCTCTTTTTCCTGGAAAGGCAACAACAAAGTAGGACAGGGAACCATGACCATTACGGGAATCGAACCGGGTTCTCTGGTAACGCTGGACATCGATTTCGGCAATCGTGGGACAGCCAAATGCTCATTCGTAGTGGAAGACCTCAACGAGCAGACAAAAGTCACCTGGGGCTTCGAATCCGACATGGGCAGCGCTTTCCGTCGGGGAATCTTCACGAAAATGATGAAATCCTTTATCGAGAAGGATTACGATGCCGGTTTGAACAATCTGAAAACAAGGGTAGAAGCCAATTCATGAAATCAATTTTAACTGCTTTGCTGCTCGTAGCGGCTATTTCTCCGGTTACCGGACAATCCACCAACGATTCCCTCATCATTCGCAGCTTTTTCGATGAAGCGCTGGAACGCGGTAAGGCATACGAAGACCTGCGATCGCTCTGTAAAGACATCGGTGCGCGCATTAGTGGCTCTGCACAGGCCGAGCTGGCCGTAGAGTGGAGCAAACGTAAAATGGAAGCTTACGGATTCGATAACGTGACATTACAGCCAGTGATGGTTCCGCATTGGGAACGCGGTACGACTGAAACAGCCTGGATGCAAATCCGCTCCGGCGAGCTCGTTCCACTCGATATTCTGGCACTGGGTGGCTCCATCGGTACCAATGGTTTGATACGCGCAGAAGTGGTGGAATTCAAGCACCTCGACGACCTGAAAAAAGCTTCGAAATCCAGCGTGGAGGGAAAGATCGTCTTTCTGAACCAACCCATGGATCCCAAATTCATTACAACTTTCGGCGCTTACGGAGGCTGTTATGCGATCCGCGGAATGGGAGCTGTTGAAGCGGCGAGGCTCGGCGCAGTAGCGGTGGTCATTCGCTCACTGGCGTTGCCGCAGGACGATTTCCCGCATACGGGTTCCATGCATTACGAGACAGACGTAGCGAAAATTCCGGCCGGCGCATTGTCGACCAACGCTGCAAACGCACTTTCTGAAGCCATGAAAGCCGGAAAAGTAACTTTCCTGCTCGAAATGGATTGCCGCGACTACCCGGACGTGCAATCGCACAACGTGATGTGTGAGATCAAGGGAAGCGAATTCCCGGATCAGATCATTACGATCGGTGGCCACCTCGATTCCTGGGACACCGGGGAAGGTGCGCACGACGATGGTGCCGGCGTGATCCATTGCCTGGAAGCGCTCCGCATCATGAAACAGCTCAACATCAAGCCGAAGCATACGATCCGCGTTGTGTTCTTTATGAACGAAGAAAACGGCAACAAAGGCGGGATCGGTTATGCCCAGTGGACAAAGGAAAAAGGAGAGAAGCAGATTGCGGCCGTTGAAAGCGACCGCGGTGGATTCAGTCCACGCGGGTTCGAATGCGATGGTTCCGAAGCACAATTGTTGCTTATCCAGAACTTTCGCCAGTTATTGCTTCCATATGGCTTGCACCATTTCGAAAAAGGCTACGGCGGCGTTGACATCGGTCCGCTGAAAAAGCACTTCGAAGGCATTCCGCTGTACGGATTCGTGCCGGATTCGCAGCGTTATTTCGATTTCCACCACGCACCAAGCGACGTGTTCGAGAATGTCAACAAGCGCGAGCTGGAGCTCGGATGTGCCAGTATGGCTGCGTTCGTCTACCTGCTCGACAGAGGTCTCTAATCCGTTTTTTCGGGCGTATCGTTGCCGCTTAGTCGCGAGCGTCTGCGTCGGATAGACTGGTAAGCTTCGCGCAAATGGAGCGCGCCGCTTGTTGGTCCTTCATCGCGTGTGACACGCTTGAGGATCACCGCCAGGAAAAGGTTGAAGAGCACGAATGAAACAAAGACCAGGAAACCTATTTGCAGGTTCGAGCGGTTGGTGGTCATCAGGTTGACCATTTCTCCCTCGTTCGCCCGTTCGCTCAGATGATTAAGCTGTTCGGTGATGATGCTCTGAAAACCGATATAGGCAATGAAAATCGCCACCACCATTACATCGGCCATCGACCATTTCCCCGACTTGAACGCCATCAGCTTGATGAAGCCGTTTTTCTTGTTCTTGGAAAAGAGGTGAATACTCGCTGCAATGAGCTTGGCAGCCGGGAAGAACACACTGAACAACAGGATCAATGATCCTACGAATATGGAATCGATTTTCCCATTGGTGATGAGAATCGTGGCCACATCCCAGATACTTTTGCTCTGATAAAACAGGATCTGGTTGTAAAAGATCACATGTGAATGCATGATCTCCAGGTCCAGCTGACTGATCCGCGCATCGATTTCGAGCATCGGCAGGTTGATACCAATATAGAGGTTCACGAACGAAACGACCACCGATAAGGTAAACGCCAATGCGAAAGCGTGCCGGAAATTCGCCTTGATCAGCACAATCCATAAGATCAGTACCAGCGCCATGATTGTTATGAGCTGGTAGCCCCAGACGCGCTGCTGGGCTTCGATCTGCATCGTTACTTCGCGAATATGCAGGTTCAATGCCCTTAAATTTGGTTGTTTGTGCTTTTTAATGATGAGGTGCTGGGTCGATTGGAGCACACTGCTGTCACCGATCAAGAGCTCATTTACTTTCGCTTTAACAAGGTCTTTCACCGTTTCCTTGTTACTGCGTTTATCAAGCTCGGCGATCACCGTATTGGCAAAGTCGGGAACTTTCGCACGGATCTTATCCATGTCAATCATCCAGCGAACGACACCCATTTTGACTTTATCCTTCAGCTTGTCCTGCTTTTCATGAACCATTACATCTACCTGGTCGAGCAGTTTGTGCATAACACCGCTGACTTCCTGCCTGAGTACCTGTTTGTTTTTGTTCGAGAACGAAAACGAATCGATGCGTTGTTCGATGATACGTTCGACCTGAAGGGACCAGTTGCGACCGTTCAGCAGACCGTCCCTGATCTGATTGGCAACATAGAGGTCGCGTTTGTATTGCTTGAGCTTAATGGCATTTTGTGTGAGATGAGCTCCCAGGTAAACCGAAGCCGATGTAGCCAGGAGGAACAATATCAGAACGACAAATTGCCCGAAGTATTTCTTTGCGTTCATGTTTGAGTCTTATGAGGATACATGAAAAATACGGCGTTTTTCCTCATCCCGATTTCGGATTGTCGCTCAACGGGTTATTGTTCTGAATTTTTAACTTTCGAAGACTGTTGAAAGAACTTTCGCCGGGAAGGGTTACATTAGTAAACACAAACACACGACAATGAGTCATAATGGAAGGCCTAACCCGGAACATGCACCGGCTTATGCGAAGTACTATTTCGATCGGACGGCCGGTCAGACAGATCTAATGGCAACCCTTGAACAGAACGGACGCGAAACAGCGGCGTTCATTCGCAGCCTGCCTCCGGATAAATCTGATTTCCAGTACGCCGAAGGCAAATGGACGCCCAAAAGTGTGATTGCCCACATCAACGATACCGAGCGCGTTTTCCAATACAGGGCGCTGTGTTTTTCCCGCAAAGAACCGGCATCTATCCCCGGATTTGAAGAAGATTACTATGCTGCGAATGCCAATACGGCCGGTCGTTCACTCGAAGAGCTGGCTGCAGAGTTCGAAGCCATTCGTGCGTCTACGATCAGCTTGTTCCGTTACATGGACGACGAAATGCTCGATTTCAAAGGAACGGCCAACAATAACGTGCTTACCGCGCGCAGCGCAGGCTGGATCATTGCCGGTCATGCGGTTCACCATATGGGAATTATTAAAGAACGTTATCTGGTTGAAACAGAGGAATAAATAAAGCACCGTTTCCCCTATATTTGAGAATAGCTAACAGGGAAATCATGGACTTATCACTCGTTTTGTCCGAATCGATCGATATCAAGGCACCGGCTGCGAAAGTGTGGCGTGGCCTGACCGATCCGGCGATCATCAAAGAATACCTTTACGGAACCAATACGCAAACCACGTGGGAAATCGGAACAGAAGTGGTTTTCGAAGGCGAATTCGACGGAAAATCCTACCGCGATAAAGGTGTGGTATTGGAAAACGAACCCGGTTCCTTGCTCAGCTATACCTATTGGAGCGGCTTTTCAGGAATGGAAGACAAACCGGAAAATTATTCGATTGTGACGTGTCGCGTCATCCCGCTCGATGAAGAACATACCCGTTTGACGTGGACACACCGCGGCTACGCATCTAAAGAAGCCTATGAGCATTCCAAGATCGGGATGAAGCCGTTTATGGAATCGATTAAAACGGTGATGGAGCGCGCTTAAAACCGGATCCCGATCACGAGGATGTCGTCGACCTGTTCAAGATCGCCTTTCCACTGTTCAATGGTATCGCTCAGCGTTTGTTTCTGTTCACTGAACGACAATTGGTGATGTTCCAGCAAAAGGTTTTCCAGCTGCCGGTAACGGAATTTCTTTCCTTTCGGTCCGCCAAACTGATCGGCATAACCGTCTGTAAATGTATAAATGCAATCGCCTTTGTGAAGCGGCACTACGTGTGAGGTAAACGATGTGCTCAGCGGACTGTAGCCACACGGTTGACGATTCGCTTTGTATTCTTTCAGAATGGGTTCGCCGTTTTCGTCTTTGCGGACCAGGTAGAGATCGTTATTGGCTGAAGCGTAAGTAAGCTGGCTGGTTTTCTGGTCGATGCAGCAGATCGTTATGTCCATGCCGTCCTTGCTTTCGCCCGCATTTCCCGATTGATTCAGCGCATGAATGATCTTCTCGCGCAGCAGGTTCAATACTTCAGCCGGATCGGAAACGCCTTGTCCGGCAATGATTTCATCGAGAAAAGACAAGCCGAGCATGGTCATGAAACCACCCGGAACGCCATGTCCCGTGCAATCAGCAGTAGCGTAAAACAAGCGGTCGTTTTTCTCGTGAACCCAGTAAAAATCGCCGCTCACGATGTCTTTCGGTTTGAACAGCACAAAGCTGTCGCTGAAATGGCCGTTGAACTTTTCTTCCGTTGGGATGGAAGCGCGCTGTATGCTCCGGGCGTAATTGATACTATCGGTGATTTCCCGGTTCTTTTGCTCCAGGATGTCTTTCTGGTTCTGGATTTCCACCTTCTGCAACACGACTTCTTCGTGCTTTTGCTCGATGAGCTGTTTTGATCGCTCGAGCTCCATCCGGTTACGGATTTCGCTATAAGTGAGTCGGTAACGCGTCCGGATCAGGAATACACAGAAAATGAGCACGGTGAGCGTGAGCAATCCACCGTTGATCAGGAATTCTTCTACCGAAAGCTGGCTGTTCAGCTTGTAGAACAGCACGTTGCTGACAATCGTAACCACAAACAGCAGCAGGGAAAGGCGCAATTCCCACAAAACCAGCATACCCACACCGATAAACAGGACCATGTAGGCGAACGCATGTTCCTGGAAGTGCGAAACGTCCATCACGCTCCACATATAAGCATTCTGAATAGAAATGCCCACGACCAGCACGAACATGCAGGTGTAAATATTGATGCCGAGCTGTTTGCGGAAGAGCAGAATACCGAGACTGGCCGCCGAAACGATCAACCGGAAGAGCAGGAACGGTACGAAATACTCCCGCATCACGAAATAATCACTGGCAAACCAGATCAGATTCAGGAGCAGGCCGACCCAGCAGGCGATCACGTGAAATTTCTCGGTCGACCTGTAAAATTCTTCCTTTATGAGCGTTTGGGGTACGTTGGTTTCCTGCATCGTGACTAATATACTAAAAGTATCGGTGCATGGATTTCGGCAATCAAAACTTAAAAGAAGTTAGCGAATGGATCCGAAAGGCGAAAAAATGCATTTTTGTGGATAGGCTGGCGTATTGTTTTGAAATTGCTGAAAGCCTTGCGGAATAAGAAGCTAAACGTTGCTAACGGTTACCAACGAATACGATTCAGATGAAAGGAACAACATTGTTTAAACCATTTTTTGCGCTTTTGCTGCTGGCAGGAGCCGTTTCGTGCAACACCAATGAGTTGGAAGAGCCCGCTTCAGATACAATAGCAAATCAACCTGTAGATACGTTGACGGTAGAAGATGTCTCGCTGGAAGTACTGGCACTGCTGCAAAAAAACGATGTAAAAGCCCTGGCTGATTATGCAGATCCGACCGTTGGCGTGCGATTTTCGCCGTATGCTTACGTGGATACAACAAGCGATGTCGTGTTCAGCCGGCAGCAATTGACGAAATTACAGCTCACAGATTCCTTTTTATGGGGACATTTCGACGGCACCGGTGATCCGATCCGGATGAATGTGAAAAGCTATTTCAAGCGTTTTGTTTACGATGCCGACTTTCTGAACGCAGAAAAAATAGCCCTCAATCACACCTTCGGGACAGGCAACTCCATTGACAATGTGACCGCGGTCTATCCCGGCTGCGATTACATCGAGTACTATTTTTCCGGGTTTAATAAGGAATACGGCGGAATGGACTGGCGATCGCTGAAGCTGGTTTTCAGGAAAGAACAGGAGCGTTTTTACCTCGTTGGGATTGTTCATGGCGAGTGGACGATCTGATTGACTGACAGTTGCGGATAAGGAAAGTCTGACCAATTGTGAATTACGCGTTCAATAAATTTTCGCCGGCTACTTGATACTCCTGCGAATCATACTAACTTTGCACAAACAAATCTGTAACCTGGATGTAACATTCCATGGAGCAGAAAATGAAAACTATGGCAGATATTTTCGACAAAATTGAGCGCAACCGTGGTCCGATCGGGCAATACTCAAAAGGAGTTCACGGTTATTTTACATTTCCAAAGCTGGAAGGTGAGCTGGGAAATAAAATGATCTTCCGCGGTAAGGAGTGTTTGGTGTGGTCACTGAACAACTACCTCGGACTGGCGAATCACCCTGAAGTAAGAGAAGCAGACCGCAAGGCAGCTGAAACATACGGATTGGCTTACCCGATGGGGGCACGTATGATGACAGGTCAGACAAGCGAGCACGAAAAGCTCGAGAACGAGCTGGCTGAATTCATGGGGAAAGAAGATGCTATCCTGCTGAACTTCGGTTACCAGGGAATGGTTTCTGCAATTGATTGCCTCGTAGACCGCAGCGACATCATCGTATACGATAGCGAAGCACACGCTTGTATCCTCGACGGAATGCGTCTCCATACCGGAAAACGTTTCGTTTTCCAGCACAACGATATGGAAAGCTTCGACAAGCAAATGAGAAATGCTACACGCCTTGCTGAAACAACAGGTGGTGGTATCCTCGTGATCACAGAAGGCGTTTTCGGAATGGCCGGTGACCAGGGGAAACTGGCTGAGATCGTTGAATTCCGCAAATCCGGAAAATACAACTTCCGTTTGTTCGTAGACGACGCTCACGGTTTCGGAACACTCGGTGAAACAGGCCAGGGAGCTGGTGAAGCACAAGGCGTTCAGGCGGAGATCGACGTACTGTTCGGGACATTCGCGAAGTCTATGGCTTCTATCGGTGGTTTCATTGCCGGTGACGAATCCATCGTTGAATTCCTTCGCTACAACATGCGTTCGCAAATGTTTGCCAAAGCACTTCCGATCACTATCACGATCGGTGCCCGCAAGCGTCTCGAATTGCTGCGCACACGTCCGGAGCTGAAAGAGAAACTGAATACGATCGCTTCTGCACTCCAGAACGGATTGAAGAATGCAGGATTCGATATCGGTGCAACCAATTCGCCGGTAACGCCAGTGTTCATGAAAGGAAACCTCGCTGAAGCGACCAACCTGACATTCGACCTGCGTGAGAATTACAATATCTTCTGCTCCATCGTAATCTACCCGGTGGTACCAAAAGACGTGATCATGCTGCGTTTGATCCCTACAGCGGCGCATACGCTGGATGATGTGAACTACACGATCGAAACGTTCAAAAAACTGAAAGACAAGCTCGACAACGGCGCTTACAAAGCCGATGAGCTCGCTACAGTTGAAGTAGACAAGAAAAAATAAGCAGCCACGAGCTGAATGAGATCCCGTCCGCCTTAGGCGCGGCGGGATTTTTTTTTGCTCATCAGTGAATCCGGTTTTAACGGTTAGCAACGCTTACACTCAATGAAATAGATTTCGGATGGCTAAAACGTTTTTGAATGGCCTTCCCTAAAGCTGGTTATTGACACTAGGGTTTTCCACTTGTTTCAATACATTTGTAAGGAAGGGCTTTGTCCGGCGATCTTTCTGCCTGTTGAAAGGACCGGTGAGCTGACCTGCTTATGAAACTCTACGATACATGATCGCTTTTTTGACAACGCTCTTTACGCCGCCCAAGCTTCAGACCACGGACTATGTCCACGAAGCGAAGTACATTCTGGCATACAGGCTGAGTTTATTTCTAGGAATTATCATTTCGATACTGATCTGTGTATTGATCCCGTATTTCAACCCGGGAACTGTCATTGTTTCGTTAGCGGCGCTTGCATCTATGATCGTTTCCCTGTTTGTGATCCGGAAAACGGGCCATTACTTTGTTCCCACACTCGTTATCAACCTGGTAGGGGCTGCGGCTTGTCAGATTACGCTGTACCTTATCAACGATCAGCCGCACATGGTCGATTTGCTCTGGATGTGTATCAACATCCTCTTTGCGTTTCTGATCCTCGGACAGCGCTGGGGATTCTTCTTATCTGTTCTGCATGGTGTGATGTCGACCGTATTCTATGCGTTTTACCTGCAGGACCAGATTCAGCTGTTGAAAGACCTTTCCATCGAACAGATATACAGCACGGCATTGAACCTGTTGTTGTGTTTCATTATCATTTCGTACCTGTGCTGGCAGAATATCCGGACGAACGAGCTGGCTAAACAGCAATTGAACCTGGCACAGGACGTTTTACAGGATCAGTACAACATCATTTCCAAGCAGAACGAAGAAAAAACCGTGATGCTGAAGGAAATACACCACCGCGTGAAAAACAACCTGCAGATCATCACCAGTTTGTTGCGCCTGCAATCCCGCGAGCTGGAAAACCCGGAAGCCATCGCTAAATTCAAGGATGCTACACATCGCGTGATCGCTATGTCGATGATCCATGAGAAAATGTATCAGAGTGATCATTTGTCGACGCTGCATATGAAAGAATACCTGCGCGATCTGTCCGGTGATCTCGTTACATCGTATCAATCCGGTTATCCTGTGAAGCTGGAAATCGAATGCGACGTTGAATCCATCGGTTTGCGCTCCATTGTGCCGTTGGCCTTGATTTTGAACGAATTGATCTCAAACTCATTGAAGTACGCCTTCGACGAGTACGAAGACTGTAAGATCTCGCTGTCGTTTATGCGTCACGGCGAAAACCAATGCTGCTTGCGCTATAAAGACAGCGGTACCTGGAAAGCACCGTCACGTCGCGATTCCTTTGGCCTGGACCTGATCGATTCGTTGACCGACCAGCTGGAAGGAACCATGAAAATGGAGACCTTCCCGGAAACGAAGTTCGAGTTCATCTTTACGCCACAGGAGGATTGAATTTGTGTCATTATCAGTGATAACTGCCACTTAAACGTTTCTAACGGTTAATAACGTTTATTTCCACTGAGAGTCTTGCTTGAAATGATCTTTTCGCCTAACTTAAATAAGAAAAGAGATTTTATGTGTGCATCAAAAGACCAAGAATTGCGTCAGTGTGTGATTTGCAACCGGAAACTGATCGGCCGTTCAGACAAGCGTTTTTGCGACATTCAGTGTAAAAACAAGTATCATGCGGAAGTGCGAAAATCGATGAAGACCATTCGTTCGGAAACCTTACGTATCCTGACCAATAATTATGTGATCCTTTCAGGTGTATTGGGCGAAGAAAAGAACAGCTGCCTGATCGATAAACTGGCTCTGGAGCGATTAGGATTTAGGTTCAATTATGTCACCGATGCAATGAACCAGTACGGAATTATTTATTATGGGGTTTTCGACCTCACTTACCGGGCTATTAAGGGGAAACGGATTCTGATTACCATTGACAAAGAGCGCCAGCCGATTTCACCGTTTATTTTCAAGCGATGGAATAGGGAACTGGGAGATGCTGCTACCGGTTAACTCCGGCGTTTGGCAGTCGCGACACGCAATACAAGGTAACCCGCAACAGCAGAAATGCCCGAAGCAATCAGAACCGCGATTTTCGAATCACTGATCAGCTGAGTGGAATCAAATGCCAGCAGGGCAATGAAAATCGACATCGTGAAGCCGATACCGGCCAGCATTGCAACACCGATAAAGCTGCTAATGGAAATACCTTTTGGAAATTTGCACCATCCAGCTACAATTCCAATTCCTGAGAAAAGCAATATGCCAAGCGGCTTACCAACCACGAGGGCCAGGATAATGCCGAGACTGTTAGAGGAAGTAAGCTGGTCAGTCCAGTCTTTTTCAACGATAATTCCAGTATTGGCCAATGCAAAAATGGGCAGGATCACATAACTAATCGGAACTTCCAGCCATCCCATCAGCTTCAATGAAGGTGTGTGCTCAGCACCTTTCAGATACGGAATAGTGAAGGCCAGCAATACACCGGTAATCGTGGCGTGAATACCTGAGAGCGACATGCAATACCACATAACGCCGCCTAAAATAAGGTATGGAATCAGGCTGCGAACACCGGAGCGGTTCAGGGCGATCAACACGACAAAAATGGCTATGGCCAGTCCGAAATAAAGCAGCGAAAATCCGGTGGAATAAAATACGGCAATCACGATAATTGCGCCCAGGTCGTCGATTATGGCAAGCGCTGTCAGGAAAATCTTGAGCGATATCGGAATCCGGTTTCCCAATAGTGAAAGCACGCCCAACGAAAAAGCGATATCCGTAGCCATGGGAATTCCTACGCCGGATTGGGTCAGTGTTCCGTAATTAAAGCAGAGGTGAATAACGGCTGGAACGACCATTCCGCCGAGTGCTGCCAGCAACGGAAGCATCGATTGCCGGATGTCGGACAATTCACCTGAAAGTAGCTCGTGCTTGATTTCCAGTCCGACAAGCAGAAAGAAAACGGTCATGAGCCCGTCGTTGATCCAGAATTCAACTGATTTCCCGAATACGGGCTGGTGCCAGAAATGCGTATAGGAATCTCCCAGGAATGAATTGGCCAGAAAGAGCGAAAGGGCCGTGCAGATGATCAGTAATATCCCGCCGGATTTTTCATTGCCAATAAACGCGTGGACCAATTTCCGAAATTTCGGTCTCGAAGGTGTATTCGTCATGCTGGTGAAGATAATCAAAAAGGACAATTTGAACGACCGAAATAGTCGGAAACCTGAGTATTTAAAGGAATCTAAACGTTTCTAACGGTTAATAACGATTAGGTTGTGTAAGTGATTCCTCGTATTCAAAAAGGCTTTCCCCACCACTAATATCCGATTTTACTCTACCTTCGTAGTTCAAATTTGATGACTATGTCAGTGCATAAAAATGTCAAGCGCATAACGACGAATGTGTTGCAGGAAATGAAGCAATCGGGCGAAAAGATCTCGATGCTCACAGGATACGATTTCTCTATGGCCCGGATCATTGATAATGCGGGTATCGACGTTATCCTTGTAGGTGATTCTGCCTCCAATGTGATGGCCGGACATGAAACCACGCTTCCGATCACGCTCGACCAGATGATATACCACGCTTCTGCCGTTGTTCGTGCTGTAGAGCGCGCACTCGTGGTTGTCGATATGCCATTCGGTTCCTACCAGGGAAATTCCAAAGAAGCGCTTTCGAATGCCATCCGAATCATGAAAGAATCGGGCGGTCATGCCGTTAAACTGGAAGGCGGGGTAGAGATCATCGATTCCATTAAACGTATCCTCACGGCCGGGATTCCGGTAATGGGTCACCTCGGATTAACCCCACAGTCGATCTACAAATTCGGAACATACGTTGTTCGTGCGAAAGAGGAGCAGGAAGCTATTCAGCTGATGGACGATGCCAAAGCGTTGGAAGAAGCGGGCTGTTTTGCGATCGTATTGGAGAAAATTCCGGCTGACCTGGCTACGAAAGTCGCACAAAGCGTCAATATCCCGATCATCGGAATTGGCGCTGGAAACGGTGTCGACGGACAGGTATTAGTGGTACATGACATGCTCGGCATCAACAATGAATTCAGTCCGCGGTTTTTGCGCAAGTACGCGAATCTGTATGAGCAGATGAGGGGCGCTTTCGAACGATACATCGTGGATGTGAAGTCGGGCGATTTCCCGAACAAACAGGAACAATATTAAAAACCGGTCAGATTTGGCAGATCAGTCAGAGATGGAAGTGTTGTATGAAGACAATCATTTGATTGTCATTAATAAACGCGCTTCTGAAATTGTACAAGGCGACAAAACCGGGGATGAGCCGCTCGTTGAAAAGGTGCGTGAATACATTCGCGTGAAATATGACAAGCCGGGGAATGTATTCTGTGGATTGGTGCACCGGCTCGATCGTCCCACAAGCGGCGTGCTGGTTTTTGCCCGTACAAGCAAATCTCTGGAGCGCATGAACAAGCTGTTTGCTGAAAATCACCCCGAGAAAACGTATTGGGCAGTGGTGGAAACCGCTCCGGAACAAAAAAGCGCTTCTCTGAAGCATTACCTGGTCCGGAATGAAAAGCAGAACAAATCGTATGCGCATCAGAAAGCCGTTCCCAATAGCAAAGAAGCACGTTTGCGTTACCGTGAATTGGCAGCTTCCGACAATTATACCTTGCTGGAAATCGTGCTCGAAACCGGGCGTCATCACCAGATTCGCGCTCAATTGGCTGCCATCGGCTGCATCATCAAAGGCGATTTGAAATACGGTGCCAGGCGCTCCAATCCGGATGGTTCCATTCATTTACACGCCCGCTCACTGCGCTTCAAACATCCTACGAAAGAGGAAGAAATTACCGTTGTTGCACCTGTTCCGGGAGATAATCTTTGGCAATGGTTTGAGAAAAAAGTAATTTCAGGTAAATAAAACCACTTCATGAAACAATTCGGCTTATTCCTGTTTTTCGCAGTCTGGACATTCCGTTTACAGGCTCAGGGTACGCCTTACCATTATAGCGTTCCGGCAGCCGTTGCTTCGGAATTGATCTATTGCATCGAACAGGACGCGCACGGACGATTGCTCATTGCGACCGATAAAGGTATGTACCGTTACAACGGTTTCAAAAGCACCCGTATTCCGATGGTGGGGAATTATTCCCGCGAGATCAGCCTTATTACCTGTGCCGGAAATCGGATTTTTGCCGCCAATCGCGCCGGACAGTTGTTGGAGCTCAAAGACGACAAGCTATTGACCATTGACCTGAAGGATTTCAGCGGTGATATCCGTCAGATACAGGTCGAAGGACAAGTGCTGATCATTACCGGCTCCAAATTCATTACGCGGTATAGTTTGCCTGATTTCAAATTCATCGAACAGGAAAGCATCCCGTTTACGGAAGTGCTAGGCGTGAATGCAAACAGCGTGGTTACCTTCCGGAATAAGCGCTACGCCGTTCTGAATTCCGATGAGCTGGTAGAAATCGACGAAGGAGCCGCCCGCAATATCCCGTCGTCGACAGGAAAATTCATTGTGGAATTCAACAACCAGCTCGTGATCCTGCCGAATTATGTAGCCAACGAACCCGTGACAACCTTCCTCAACGGACGGTTCCGTTTTTGGGGAACGATGCTGCCGCGTAGTACTTCCCGGGTAATGAACGTGCGGGTGATTAATAACCAGCTGTTTGTGCTTACGGAAAACGGGATTTTTGTCTATCCGTCAGCGATGACGAAGAAACCGGCTCATTGGTTTGCAGGCATTTCCGTTACCGATATTTTCCGTGACCGACAGGGAAATAGCTGGATCGGGACACGTGGAAAAGGCGTTCTGTTTGTGCCGGCCGGTCGTCACGACGTGATTTTTTCCGGTTCACTGCTGAGCATTGAAGCAGGGCCGGATAATACCTTCTTTGGTGGCAAGCTCGACGGAACGATCGCCCGTTTCGACCTTCGCGGAAAGGAATTACAGGCGTTCAACAGCGAGCTGGGTAGCCAGGATGCCCTGTTCCTTCATTATGACAGCTATGCGCGTTTATTGTTTTCGAACACCGGGATTTTCAGCATTTTCCCGAAAGCCCGACCGGTAACTTCCGGCGAATTTTTTAAAAGCATTGCCCGCGCTAAAGACGGTGGATTGTACCTTTCCCGTTCTTCCGGGATCATTTATATTCCACCTGGGAAAAAGAACCAGCTCGCAGCATTGAGTGATACCACGAAATTCACGTTTCTACGCCGCGAGCCAGGACGTTCGGTCGTGTTGAATGCCGATCAGACAGTGGCTCTCAGTACAGTCAGAGGCGTATTCTGGAAAAAACCGGGCGGCGAGCTTCGCGAAATCAGTTACATGGGCCAGCCCATTGATGCGCAGGCCATGACCTGGTTCCACAACGACCTAATCATAGCCACGACTTCCAATGAGCTTTTGCTGGCACACGAAGGGAAAATTACCCGCAAGGCCGACCTTTCAGGCAGTGTAGGCGATCTCATTATTCTGAAAATGCTGGCAACCGGTTCGCATGTCTATATACTCACCGAAAAAGGCATGTATCGCTTTACCGGTATCAACGATAAAATTGAAAGCCTGAAAGAGCTGGCTGGTTTCGATGGGCTGCTGATCCGCGATTTTACCATAGTGAAGGATTTCCTGTACATCGCGACACAAAGAGGCGTTCTGCGATTTAAATGGCAGCTGGAATCGACAGTTTCTTTCACATTGGTATTGAATGAATTATACGGTCAGAAATACAAGAGAATTACACCAAAAAATGGCAAGCTGATTTTCCCGCAGGACGAACAGGCGATCATCATTCCTTTCGAATGCGTGGATTTGTCGGGGAACCAGCACTTCATTATTCAATACGCCATTCGTTCCGGAAATGAAAAGCGCGTGTGGAATTCCCTGCCGTCATCCGTCGATCAGCTCAGTTTGTCGCACCTCAGCCCGGGAAATTACTGCATCGAGTTCCGGGTGGTCGATCCGGTATCGCGCACCGCCAGTCCAATCCAGGAAAAGCGCTTCATGCTGATGGGCAAATGGTATGACCGACCGGTGCTGTGGTGGTTCATTGGTATCTCACTAGCGTTCCTCACCGGCTGGTTATGGCGCTGGAGCCTCATCCGTCAGCGAAAGAACTTCCTGAAGCGTGTGCGTGTTTCCAGGAAATAAGACAACTTCAGTGGTCTCACTTATGTTCTGTTGATCCGTTACTAACCGTTAGAAACGTTTAGAGTCCTGGAAACACTGGTTTTTCAACGAACACAGCTCAATACCAGTCGCAATGCTCAGAAATACATCGGATTGCGTATTTTCGGGACATGAAAACGGGCCTCCTTCTCCTGCTTATCCTTCTGCCGCTTGGTTTGCGGGCTAAAGTAGATACCAATACAGTCAATGCGTGGAATGATCGCGCACTCGATCTGGCTTATTCGAATCCGGGAGAAGGGATGCGTGTGGCGCATCTTGCCTTGAAAGCATCACGAGGCTTGCATTTCAGCAGAGGAGAAGTCCGGGCGCTGATCCGTATGGGAATTATCTACGACGTTATTTCCCGGAATGAAGACGCCATCCGTTTGTACAAACAATCGCTGGAGCTGGCGGAAAAGACAAGTGATTTACGTGCGATAGCCTCCAACCTCAATAATCTCGGATTGATTTACCTGAAAATGAACCGCTTCAACACTTCTCTGAAGTATTTCAACCGCGCTTATGGCCTTTTTGCGCAATTGAAGGACGATTTCAACCTCGGATCGGTTTCCAACAACATCGGAATGATCCACGGTGAAATGGAACGGCACCACCTGGCGTGGAAATGGTTCCGTCGGGCAGTAGTGCATTACCAGAAAGCCGGCGATGAGTCTACGATCAACGACGTCTATACCAACCTGGGCAATACGATGGAAGCGCTGAAAATGGCTGATTCCAATATGTATTACATCAACAAATCCATTGCCGGTTACCGCAAAACGGATAACAAATACGGACTGGGAATTTCCCTCAACAACCTGGGAATTGCGTTGATCAATGAAAAAAAATACGGGGATGCCATTCCGGCGTTGCAGGAATCCATGGCACTTTCCAAAAGTATTGAGAACACGTTTTCCTATGTAAGCGCGGGACACAACCTGGCAGATGCCTATCGGAAAAACAACCAGGAAGCCGAAAGCTTCTTCCTGCTGAAAGAAGTGTACCCATTGCTGGGAGAAATCGATTCGAAAGAATTGGGGTATAAGATCTGCTACGAGCTGGCAAAAGGCTATTACAGAACCGGAAACACGGCCATGGGCGAAAAATTCCTGAAGGAATATACCTCCTACCATTCAGCGTATTATGCAGAAGCGATGAACAAAAGCCTGCTCGAGACGGAACAGCGGTTTGAGCTGAAACAATACCGGCAGCAAACGGCTTTCCGCATTCGCAAACAGCAGGACAAACATTTTCGAGATAATCTCCTGTGGTTTGGAGGCGTGATCTTCCTGCTGCTTACGGGTCTGTTGCTGTTTTTCATCGTTCGGAAGCGAAACCTTCAGAAAGAGCTGACAAATCGGGAGGCTATTTTCGAAGCAACGATGGAAGAACGCCGCCGGATTTCCTACGATCTGCACGATCATGTGGGGTCCCAGCTGAGCTATGTGGTCAACAACCTCGAGCTGATCCGTTACACAGACGATTCGAACGAACGCATCAACCGCACGTTTGCGATGAGTCAGGCAGCCATGAGCTCGCTCCGCGATACAGTCTGGGCTTTGCATACCGAAGAGCTAACGTTATCGATCCTGGCTCAGCGCATGGAAAACGTGGCGTTGAAAACCCTTGAAAACAATCCGGAGATCGTGCCCGAATTCGACCTGGAAACAAATCGAACGGATATCATTCCACCGCAGGCGACGATGCATTTGATGCGGATTTTCCAGGAAGCCGTCCACAACGTGGTGAAGCATGCTAAGGCAACGAAGCTTACGGTGCAGCTGAGCGATATTGGTGACCACTGGCAGCTGGAAATTGCAGACAACGGTATTGGAATGGAAGGCGATCCGACTAAGCCTTTTCATTACGGTTTGCAAAGTATGCGTGATCGTGCTGGAAAACTGGGAGGAGCGGTTGAGATTAGTGGAACGGCCGGATCGGGGACCAAAGTGACCGTGAAATGGCTGAAAAATACTCCAATTGCGTAATTGCTTTACGATCCTGTTTCGACGATATTTGTAAATATGGAAAATTGCAAGATTGCGCTGGTTGATGACAAACCTTACAACGTGCAGGTGCTGTCGGAAAAACTGCAACCGAAATCCGGTGTGGAGATCGTACTGGTTTCCTACAACGGGAAGGAATTTCTGGAAGCATTGAAAACAGCAGCTGTTTTGCCACAATTGGTGTTCATGGACATCGATATGCCCGAGCTCGACGGTATTGAAACGGTGAAGCAAGCCAAAGTCCTGTATCCGGATATCCATTTTGTGATGATCACTGTGTTCGACGATGCCGAACGCGTGTTCCAGGCCATTTGCGCCGGGGCAAGCGGTTACCTGCTTAAAGACGAATCCATCGCCGGGCTGCACAAAGCCATCGATGACGTGATGGATTTTGGCGGTGCGCCGATGTCGCCTTCTATTGCGCGAAAAGCGTTCCAGTATATTCAGAAGGATTATGTAGTAACCGAAGAAGAGAAATCACCGCTCAGCTCCCGCGAAATGGACATCCTGCACGGTCTCGCCAAAGGACGCAGCTACACGGTTATCGCTGAAGAGCTGTTCATCAGTCCGCATACGGTTCGCAAGCACATGAACAACATCTACGAAAAGCTCCATGTAAATTCCAAGGTCGAAGCCGTTCGACTGGCATTGGAAAAGAAGTGGGTTTGATAGACACAAATATCTACACCTCACTATTTATGGGCACGTAGCCGTTTCTAACGGTTAGCAACAGTTAGGTTCTTTGAACAAAAAAATCCGGCCCTTTTCAGAACCGGATTCTCCGTTTTATTGATTTCGAGTATTACAAGCGCGTAATCGTACCGTTGTAAGCTTTTGGTTCGCCCGGGAGCGGATTTTTAATGATCACTTTCCACATCCAGGTCGAGTTGGCCGGAACCAGCTCTCCGCTGCGGCTGTCGATACCATCCCAGCCACGTGTTGCATCGCTGGTGCGGAATACCTGTCCGCCGTTGCGGGCGTCGTAGATCGTGAGCTCAAATGCCGCATCACGTTGTGTAAGCGCAAAAGGCATGAAGATCTTATTGGCCTGGATATCGCCGAGCGGTGTAAAGGCTTCCATCGCGATGAGGTTGTATTCCTGCACGTTGATACTTTCCGTTTGTGTGACTTTACAGCCGTTTTGATCCGTAGAGGTAGCTGTCACGGTTACACGACGTTCTGTGAACGGGTGAACAACCAGGTGATTGCCGTTTTCGATTTTGTAGTCTACGTTCGATTCCCATTTTACGGCATTTTCAGCACCGCTGACGTCGAATTTAACCGTTGGGATACCATTCTCGTAGAGCGTGGAAGCATCCATACTGATGTACAGCTCCGATGAAGTCTCGTTCACGCGGATCGTCTCACGCAGTTTTCCTGAGCTGAGATAAATCGTTCCCGGCTCGGAAGAGGTGATTGTAACGGCTTTCTTGCCCTGAACAGTTTGTTGCTTGCCGTTTGGCATTGTAATGAGCAGCTCTGTCGCGTTCGGGTTTTCGATCACGATGGATTCATTCTGACAAACAGCAGCCGGAACGCGCAGTGGCAGCATGGCTGCATCTTGTGGCGTATGGTTGTTCGTTGAAGGATTCACCGCATCAGCAATGAAAGGAAAAGCCAGCGGAGACGTGATGTTGTTCAATGCAGCAGGTAATTCCTGTTGAACCGGTCTTTCTTCCCCGTTCATAGTTGGCTGCTCTTCAGCTGTTACAGCTGTCTGCGATTGATTGGCAGCCTCAGCCTGTCCCGGAAGGTTTTCCGGAGCAGGATCTGACGCTGTCGATACGTGTTCTAGTTTAGCGACAGGACGCGTTTCGACAATAGTTGCAGGTGAATCTGTAGCGTGTAGAGCGAAGTAGGTAGCGGAACCAACTAATACTGTTCCCACGGATGCGGCAAACCACCATTTACGGTAGAATGGGGTAGAAGGAGCACCGTCCAGTCGTCTGGAAAGAGCGTCCCACGCACCAGCTTCGAAGGGAAGCTCGTAGTGTTCCAGTTGTTCCTTGAATATGCGTTCAATGTTTTCTTTCATGACGCGATATGAATGAATTTCTGTTTCAAATAATGCTGAAGGTTCAGTTTGGCCTTCGAGAGGTTGGATTTTGACGTTCCTTCGCTGATTCCCAGCTTTTCGGCGATTTCCTTGTGCGTGTACTCTTCCAGCACATACAGGTTGAAAACCGTTCGGTAGGCGGGAGAAAGCTGTTGGATGGCTTCCATAGCTACTTCCGCTTTCAGGCTTGTCAGATCCCAGTCTTCTTCCGCGTCATCTTCGGAAACATCCCTGAAATCCTTGTCATTATCCGACAGCAAGGCATTTTTTCGGGCTTTCCGTATGAAATCGATGGCGCAGTTTGCCATGATCCTGCGGACCCAGCCTTCAAAGGAACCTTTGTTGTCGTACCCCTTAATGTTATCAAAGACCTTAATAAAACCTTCCTGTAAAACTTCCTGGGCGGAGTCCCTGTCATGAACATAGCGCAGGCAAACGGCAAGCATTTTCCCGTAGAGATGGCGGAATAATTCCTCCTGCGCACGTCTGTCCGACTTCTTGCAGCGAGAAATTACATCTTCCAGGTCTACGTTTTGTTTCACAGTTGTTTGATGTTAAAACGGGGTGATTTGGCGATGGTTGCCTTCTGATTGAAATCTATTCACAAATAACGGGATTTATAAACAAAACGTCATGCTGCAACAGATTATTATCCTTAAATTCGCGCATCTTGTTTCAGATTAGTTAGGAATTCAATAAAACCAAAAACATGAAAGTAACTGTAGTGGGAGCTGGAAACGTGGGGGCAACCTGCGCCGATGTACTGGCCCATAGAGAAATCGCCAACGAAGTGGTGCTGCTCGATATCAAAGAAGGATTTGCCGAAGGAAAGGCACTCGATATCTGGCAAACGGCACCAATTAACCTGTACGATACCCGCACCGTAGGTTCAACGAACGATTATTCCAAAACGGCGAACTCCGATGTAGTAGTCATTACTTCCGGACTTCCAAGAAAACCGGGAATGTCGCGCGATGATTTGATCGCTACCAACGCTGGCATCGTAAAAACAGTTACCGAAAATGTGGTGAAGTATTCACCGGACGCAGTGATCATCGTGGTTTCGAACCCGCTTGACGTTATGACTTACTGCGCTTACCTCAACGCAAAAACAGACTCCAAGAAAGTATTCGGTATGGCTGGTATCCTCGATACAGCTCGTTACCGCGCTTTCCTTGCTGAAGAGCTCAATGTTTCTCCGAAAGACATCCAGGCAGTATTGATGGGTGGTCACGGTGATACAATGGTTCCGCTTCCACGTTACACAACCGTAGGTGGTATTCCTGTAACAGAAATGATCGGCGAGGAGAAGTTGAACGAAATCATCGAGCGTACGAAATTCGGCGGTGGTGAGATCGTGAAGCTGCTTGGCACTTCTGCCTGGTACGCTCCGGGAGCTGCTGCAGCTCAGATGGTGGAAGCGATCGTTCGCGACCAGCGTCGTGTATTCCCTGTTTGTGCTTGGCTCGACGGTGAGTACGGAATGAAGAACATTTACCTGGGTGTTCCTGTAATCCTTGGTAAAAATGGTATCGAGAAGATCATCGAGCTCGACCTGAACGCTGATGAGCGCAAATTGCTGGAAGAATCCGCAGTTGCCGTGAAAAGCGTAATGGATGTACTGGACAACATGACGGCGAACGCCTGATTGACATACAACTGAATAAAAACCCCGAAGCAGATGTTGTCATCGCTTCGGGGTTTTTTGTTGTGGGTATTTGCCCCGAAACCCTTACCATATAGGGATCTAAGCGTTTCTAACGGTTAGTAACGGATAATCTCTCCGCAGCCGTTGGCAGGAAGGTTCAGGATGCTACAAATCCCAATAAAAGCAGACTCTCATTATCCTGAATTCACTTCTGAAACCTCTGGCGGTATAACCAAAACAAAACGGGCGAAAGTTTCCTTCCGCCCGTTCTCCGTTAAATGAATTGAATATCAGTCATTCAAAACCAGTTTCAAAATCACTTGCTGTTTGCCGTTGGAAACACGCACGTAGTAAATACCTCTTGGCTGCTGAAGCTCCAGTTTGCTGGATGAGCCGAACAGGTTTTCCTGTACATACACAATTTTCCCGGCAACATCTGTTACTTCGATGTTCACAGCCGATAAGTCGATGCCCCAGTCAACGGTTACGTTACCATTTGAAGGGTTCGGGTACAATGTTGCGTTCCAGCCTGCGAGCTCACCGATACCACTTGTATTGATGATGTTTATGCAGTCTGATGTGTCCGAACAGCCATTCATCGTGATGATTACCGCATAGTTGCCGCTTTCTTCAGGTGTGAATGTCTGAGCAGTAGCACCTGCTACCGGATTGTTGGTTGCACAGTCGATCCACTGGTAATCTGCACCGTCCTGCTCGGCCGTTGCCGTACCGCCATTCAGTGTTGTAGACAAATCAAGCGTTGTAACCGTTACAATTGTTGTAACGATACTGTCGCAGCTGTTTGAAGCAGACAAGGTATCCATATATGTACCTGGCGTGCTGTACGTATTTCCACCTACAATAATGCTTTCGCCTTCGCAAAGTGCAGCTGTCTGTGTATGCGTAATCGCATCAGGCTGGGTAATAACGATAACGTGCTCTTTTTCGCAGCCGTTGTCATCTGTTACGGTTACCGTATAGGTTTCGGCTACGAGGTCTGTGATCGTATCGTTGGTCGATCCTGTCGGATCCCAGTCATACGTGTAGTTGCCTGCGCCGCCTGTTACTTCGATGCTTGCAGATCCGTTGTTTTCACCGAAGCAGGAAACGTTGGTTTGTGCAGAAGTGATCGTCATGCCGTCCGGCTCAGTGATCGTGAATGTCAGGCTGTCCATACAACCGTTAGCGTCCGTCACGTAAACAACATTGTCACCAGCTAACAGCGTAGTTACAGTGTCGTTTGTTTCACCGGAAGGTGACCATTCGAACGTATAATCCGGTGTTCCACCTGTTACTGCTACAGAAGCAGCTCCGTCGTTGTAGCCGTTGCAGCTAGCGTTGGTTTGTGTACCAGCCGTCAATACCATTGCTGTTGGCTCGGTGATGTCGAAGGAAGCCGTTTCCTGGCAGCCGTTCTCGTCAGTGACGGTAACAGTGTACGAACCGGCAGGAAGATCGGAAGCAGTCGCTTCTGTTCCGCCAAGTGGAGACCAGCTGTATGTGTAATCGCCTGTTCCCCCTGTTACAGTAACAGTAGCCAGTCCGGTTGAATCGCTATGACACAAAATATCGGTGTGTGTAGCTACAACATCCAGTGCAGTTGGCTCGGTGATGTCAAAGGAAGCCGTTTCCTGGCAGCCGTTTTCGTCAGTGATGGTAACAGTGTAAGAGCCTGTAGGCAGATCGGAAGCTGTTGCCGCTGTTCCACCAAATGGCGACCAGCTGTACGTGTAATCACCGGTTCCGCCTGTTACAGTAACAGTAGCAGATCCGGTTGAAGCTCCGTTGCACAGAATATTTGTCTGGGAGCTTGTTGCTGACAATGCAGCAGCAGGTTCAGTAATTGTGAAGGACTGTGTTGCCTGGCAGCTGTTGTCATCTGTAATAGTAACGGTGTAAATTCCCGCGGTCAATCCTGTAGCTGAAGCATTGGTTCCACCTGATGGAGACCAGCTGTAGTCATAATCGCCTGTTCCGCCGGTTACCGCAACAGAAGCGCTGCCGTTCGCACCGCCGAAGCAGCTTACGTTAGTATGTGATGGTGTTACGCTCAATGCCGCTGGCTCAGTAATCGTAAAGGATTGCGTTGCTTGGCAGTTGTTATCATCTGTTACAGTTGCCGTGTAAGTTCCCGCTGCCAATCCTGTAGCTGAAGCATTGGTTCCACCTGATGGAGACCAGCTATAGTCGTAATCGCCTGTTCCACCTGTTACGGTAACAGTAGCTGTTCCGTTTGAACCAGCGTTGCAGCTAACATTGGTGTGTGATGGTACGATGCTCAGAGCAGAAGGCTCTGTGAGTGCAACCGTACGTGTAATCTGGCAGCCGTTAGCATCTGTAACTGTTACCGTGTACGTTCCTGCGGTAAGTCCTGAAGCGGTTGATCCTGTTCCTCCTGAAGGTGACCAGCTGTAGGTATAGCCCGAAGTTCCACCTGTTACGTTCACAGTAGCGGATCCTGTGGAAGCACCATTGCAGAGAATATTCGTCTGTGAGGTTGTTCCATCCAATGCCGTTGGTTCTGTAAGTGTGAAAGATTGTGTCGTCTGACAGCCGTTATTGTCAGTTACGGTTACGGTGTAAGCTCCTGCCTCCAGTCCGTTAGCAGAAGCTGCTGTTCCGCCTGAAGGTGACCATGAGTAAGTGTAAGGCGTTGTACCACCTGTTACGCTTACAGTAGCTGTTCCGTTTGCACCGTCATTGCAGCTCACATTGGTTTGTGAAGGTGTTGCAGCCAGAACCGTTGGTTGAGTAACTGTAGGACTCACAGTTCCTGTACATCCGTTAGCATCTGTAATGGTCACACTGTAAGTGCCGGCAATAAGACCTGTACGATCTTCTGATGTGACACCACCTCCCCAGTTGAAGGTATATGGACCTGTTCCGCCAGTTGCAGTCAGGTTAATAGCACCTGTGTTGTTACCGAAGCAGGCTACGTTTGTAACGACTGTTGTTCCGGATACCGCAGCAGCCGGTTGAGTAACCGTTGGGCTTACTGTTCCTGTACATCCGTTGGCGTCTGTAATGGTTACCGAATAAGTGCCGGCTGTAA
>CAMLRS010000006.1 GCA_946482515.1 uncultured Flavobacteriales bacterium
TTTCTTTTTCACCACAAGAATCTGCCAAAGGCAGATGAAGACGAATTGCAGACCGCGGTTGGCGGTCGTAGCAATGAGGTAGACACAAAAGGTTTTGTGAGTACTAACGTAGTTGAAAGCGCCTCGTCCGCCTCAGGTAGACGAGACTACACAAAAGATCTATAGACAATATTGCGTTATCGTAATAACGTAATATTACGTGTGGCTTGAAGTTTGAATAGTCTTTTGTGTAATCCGCCTGAGGCGGATGCTTCGAACCAAATCTAGCACATCCAAAAGAAACTTTTGTGCCTTTTGTGGTAAAACCATCGCAAATACTATCTCACTATTATAACGTTGATTTTTACACGTCTGTAACGGATTGCTCCGCGCGGATTGTAATTATCCGATTGGAGCATTATCTTTACCCGCGTTTTACCAATCATGCTACTGGTGCTTGCCTATACGAATAATAAAGCATGAGGAATCATCTCCTTCATTTTACGGGAACCATCTTATTGTGCCTGGTGTGCTTCACAGCCGGTGCGCAGCTGCTCGACAACTCCGAAGGTCAGGCCTTCACCGAATACCCGTTTTTCAATACTGCATTCGTGCGTGCCAGCAAGATCAAGGAAATTCGTGGCGAATACACCTTCAAAAAGCAGGGTGATGTGATGCGTAAAACGGATTACGTGTATGTGTTCACCTTCGATTCGCTGGGAAATCTTTCCCGTCATTATGAAACGGCCAAAGGCGATCTGATCAACGATACCATCGTCCGGTTTTATACGTATGACGGCTTCAACCGTCTGCTCTCGCTTCGCACGGGCGAACACAGCGGGTTCGTCACGAAGTATTTCACCTACGACGACCAGGGCCGCGTGGTAAAAGAAGAAACCTGGCGCGATATCGATACGTTGCACAGCGTGCTGAAACCACAGATCGAGCGTTCATTGTTGTGGAATACGGAAACGATGAGCTACAGCGAATACGGTGGCAACCTGACGAAAACCGTCTTCAACAGCTACGGGAATCAATACGAAGAAATCACGCGCTACAAGGATAGCCTTGGCTACCTGTCGCGCGTGGAAGAGCTGTTTACGATTACGCGTGATAAGTTCGTGACGTATTATTCCTATGGAAATAAAGGCTGGGTCGAGAACATACGTGTGATGCACAATCTCGACTCCATTCCTACGACCGAAATCCGTTTCGAATACGATACGTACGGCAATCTCTCAGCGAAAAAGCTGTATAAAAATGGTGTGTTCACCACCGAATATCAGATCATCTACAGTCAGAAAACCGGCATGCTGTCTTCCATTCTTATCCGGGAAGTCAGCACCAATTTTATTTCGATGATCCGGTTTACCGAGCCCGTTTTCTGGAACTAAACCAGCTTCTGCGCTTTGGTTCAGCTTCTGCAGCTGTCGGTGCTTTCGCCTGGCTTTCAGCTGTCGATCGAACAGGCTTTTCGGCTTTTTGCTGACCGTTTCGATTAGCAGGTTGCCCTGATTTTTCACCTGCTTGCCCTTGCGATTGATTACGGTTATTGTTCTTCGGCTTGCGGTTGCGATTTTCACGCTGTCCTTCCTTCGGCTTTTGCTCATTGCGTGGCTGTCTAGGCGGTCTTGGTTGTGCATTTTGTTGCACAGGCTTCGGATCAGCAGCAGGAAGATCGACCGGCAATTCGTTTTCCGGGATTTGCTGGTTGGTGAGCTTCATGATCGCCTTCAGGTAAGCTTTTTCATCTGATGAACAGAACGAAATGGCAATACCGCTGGAACCGGCACGACCTGTACGACCAATACGGTGTACATACGTTTCGGCTACTTCCGGCAATTCGAAATTGATTACGTGGCTGAGCTGGTCTACGTCGATTCCGCGTGCGGCGATATCGGTTGCAACAAGCACACGGATTTCGCGGCTTTTGAACCCGCTGAGTGCACGTTCGCGCGCATTCTGGGATTTGTCACCGTGGATCGCTTCCGCACGAACACCTGCCCGTGACAGATCACGTGCTACGCGGTCGGCTCCGTGTTTGGTACGTGTAAACACGATCGCATGTTCGATCACGTCGTTTTCCTTCAGGATGTGTTTCAGCAAAACGCGTTTCTGGTCTTTCTCAACGTAATAAACCGATTGCGAAACGAGCTCAGCCGTAGATGAAACCGGCGTTACCTGTACGTTCACCGGCTCGAACAACAAAGTTCCGGCCAGCTGTTTGATCTCCGGCGAAACAGTTGCCGAGAAGAAAATCGTTTGCTTGTTCTTCGGCAATTTCGCCAATACCTTGCGGATATCGTGGATAAAGCCCATGTCGAGCATGCGGTCGGCTTCATCGAGCACGAAATGCGTAATATGATTCAGGCTGATATAGCCTTGTTGCATCAGGTCGAGCAAACGTCCGGGTGTAGCGATGAGCACATCGACACCGGCGTTGATCTGATTCACTTGTTTTCCCTGCGATACGCCGCCGAAAATGACAGCCGAGCGCACACGCGTATTTTTACCGTAATCGCGGAAGCTTTCACCGATCTGGATCGCCAGCTCGCGGGTAGGAGCGAGGATTAATGCGCGGATCGGACGCTTGCCTTTGATGTGATCGGTTGGGTCGAGAATTTGCAGCAATGGCAATGCAAAAGCGGCAGTTTTACCCGTTCCTGTCTGCGCACAGCCGAAAATATCGTTTCCTTCGAGAATAGGAATAATGGATTGTTCCTGGATAGGTGTGGGAGTGGTATAGCCCACGTCTTCGAGCGCGTCCAGAAGGGACTTGCTCAGGTTTAACTCTTTAAAAGTCATGTATTTATTGTAACTGTTATCCGAACTGGATGTCACGCGCGTTTGTACTTTACAACGCTCACAAATCGGGAGGAATCGGCAAAACTAGATGCTGATTGCGGTGCAAAGGTAGGGTATTTAGTTGGAAGTTGGTGATCGGAAAGTTTGGAAACACCCATTCTTGAAAACCTAAAAAATCTGTTTGCTCCTAAAAATGCTAAAAACGGCAAAAATTTGGAAAATCAGGGCCTCTGCATCCCTTTATTCATGAGAGTTTCAGGTTTTCCTCTTGTTATTGAAGCGTTATCGAAGTTATTGTACAGTTATTGTACAGTTATGCTGTGTTCAAATTTGAACAAACTTAAGCTTGGGATCCTAAAAGCACCAGGGTGGTTTTAATACACCATTAATCAGCTGATTAACAAAGTTGAATTATAGTATAAGTGAATTAATACGCATTAAAAATAAAAATGTTTTCCAACCTTCAGCCTACAACCAGCATTGTATATGGGCAAGACCTAATCATTAAAAATACCATGACAATTTTCGATACGGCCAGACGATTCTATACAAAATACACTGTTCATTGCACTATATCGCTGATACTGATCTGGATGATAGTTAATTTGCTACAGGCTATAACAACTGAGCTGGCCAACGACGAAGCTTACTACTGGATGTATTCCCGGAATCTCGATTACGGCTTTTTCGATCATCCGCCAGCGATTGCGGTATTGATCAAAATCGGGTACAGTATTTTTCAAAGCGAGCTTGGTGTTCGTATTGGTACGGTTTTGCTGACGACAGTCCTGATCCTGATAACTTATCAATTGACCAACCGCCGGGGATTTGGCTTGTTTTTCCTCTTGTTTGGCAGTGTTACCGTATTTCAGGTGTATGGCTTCATCGCCGTTCCGGATGTTCCGCTGCTGTTTTTTGCAGCTGCCTTTTTTGTGAGTTACAAGCGTTACCTCGAGCAACCGTCTTTTCTTCGAATGTTGTTATTGAGTCTCGCCATTGCAGGAATGCTGTACAGCAAATACCACGGATTGTTGGTCTTATTTTTCACCCTGCTTTCCAATTGGTCGTTGCTCAGACAGCGTCATTTTTATGTGGTTGTGTTGCTGTCCATTCTTTGCTACCTGCCCCATATCCTCTGGCAAATAGCGAATGATTATCCCTCGTATCAGTATCATGTGCTGACCAAATCACAGGATCCCTATAAACCGATGGATACGCTGAATTTTATACTCGGGCAATTGCTCATCGCCGGACCATTGGTGAGCGGCGTTTTGTTTTATATGGCTTTTCGTTACCGCGCGCAGGATTATGTGGAAAAAGCGCTGAAATTTACGCTTGTGGGTTTTAGCCTCTTCTTTCTATTTTCCACGCTCAATGCTCCTGTTGAAGCAAATTGGATGGCTGTTGCATTCATTCCATTGCTGGTCTTGGGATATAATTACGCGACGGATCATCAGCGACTGAAAAAATGGATCCGTGGTTTATCGATAGTATCTTGCCTGTTCTTCCTCACTTTTCGACTGAATCTTATGACCGATTTCGTACCGCAGGCGTCGAGCCAGTTATTGCCTGAATTGCATGGCTGGAAAAGCTGGGCTAAAGCGATTGCAGTCGAAACCGGAAACACTCCGGTGGCTTTCAGCAATTCATACCAGAAGGCGGCCAAATACAGTTTTTATACCGGGAACACGGCACTTTCGCTCAACAATGTTCATTACCGGCGCAATCAATACGATTTATGGGATATTGAACCCGGCCTTCAGGGAAAAACAGTGTTTTACGTTCCGAATTGGGAAATAAGCGGTCCCGATATCCAAACATTCTCGACTTCCAAAGGAATGGTTCAGGCCATTCGGATTTCCAACTTTCGTTCGCATGTCAAAGTACTGATCAACACACCTGAGATCCGCTACCAAGCTCAGCCGGGTGAATCCATCCGGATTCTGCTCACATTAAGTCATACGTACCCAAAGCCCGTTGTTTTCGGTCAAAACGATCTGTATCCGGATTCGCTGGTTTATTGTCTGTTTCACGAGGAAGCGTTCGTTCACCAGCGCGGAATTCTGCCGTTGAAAGATCATAAGCTCGATCGTCCGGAAACCATTCATTGGACTTTCAAAGCTCCAGAGCAGGAAGGTCATTACTACCTGCGGCTTTCCATTCAAAACGGCTGGCTGCCACCAACGATCAATAGTCGATTGATTCCTGTTACGGTGGGGGAATGAAAGATAGTCGTAAATTGATTACGATGTTCTGGGCTATCTTTGTACACTTTTCCAACCAAAGCATTCTTTGTGTATTATTTAACAAAGCTATTCACATGAAATTTGCACCTTTAAATTCATTCAAACGCATAATGAATAGACGTCTGACCTTGTTTCTTATCGTAACTGCGGCTTTGGCCGGGATGGCAGTCTCGTGCAAGGACAAGAACAAAAAAGCGTATTGCGAAGAAAATCCTTCCCAATGCCAGTCGGTATTAGCGGCTAAGGATTTTTTTCTATTCAAAGAGGGCTCTTGGTGGGTGTATGAGGAAGAAACGAGCCATGAGCGCGATTCAGTTTATGTGACAGAATATTATGATAGTGGTGGTTATGATTTTGATCTACAAACTCACAGCACACTAGAAGATTACAATTACCATTATTGGCCAATTTATATAGGAGGGAATAATTGTAGCTCGAATCTTCCTATACAAAGTAAATGTCTTTTTATCAAAAGATCTAAAAGTAAACCAGGAGATTTTGTAGACGAAGGGTATTGTTTCTTTGTAAATTATAGAATCGGTGCTTCATTAGGTTCATTCAATACAGTTTATGAGAATAACAAAATTTATGTTACTGAAATTCACGATTACTATGAATTAGGAAACATGAATTTTGAGAGAACAATAAAAATTCATGAATTAAATACCTTCATGGAAGGTAGACAGCCAACGAATCACTATTTCTCGAAGGGGGTAGGTTTAGTTCGGAAGGAACTTTTAGATAGTAATCAAGTCTGGAACCTTGTTTCCTACCATATTGAAGAATAGGGAGTCCACGTGAATTAATTATGATGTTCCAAACTATCCTTGCACCACTTTTCCAACCAAAACATTCTTCGTGTATTATTTAACAAAGGCTATTCACATGAAATTCGTACCTTTAAATTCATTCAAACGCATAATGAATAGCCGTCTTTCTTTGCTTTTTATTGTAACTGCGGCCTTGGCCGGGATGGCAGTCTCGTGCAAGGACAAGAACAAAAAAACGTATTGTGAAGAAAATCCGTCTCAATGTCAATCGGTATTAGCGGCCAAAGATTACTTCTGTTTTGAAGTAGGATCTTGGTGGGTGTATGAGGAGGAAACTAGTCACGAACGTGACTCTTTATATGTTTACGAGTCATATAGTAATTCAGGCAATTATGACTTTGATGTCAGGATACATAGTACACTGGAAGATTACAATTATCATTATTGGCCAATTTATGTTGGTGGAAACAATTGTAGCACAGTTAGTCCAGTACAACGGAAATGTATATTTATTAATAGATCTAAAGGAAAACCTGGGGACTTTATTGGAGAAGACTATTGCTTTTTCCTTAATGCCAGGAAAGGTACCTATGAAACGGTAACAGGTAATATTTTCTATCCCAATAATAAAATATTTATTGAAGATGTTTTTGATACCTATACTGTAGGTGCTCTCCAATTTGGAAAAACATATAAAATTCGAGAGTTAAGTACCTTGGTAGAAGGTATACAACCGACTAACCATTATTTTGCCCAAGGGGTCGGCTTAATTAGGAAGGAACTTTTAGATAGTAATCAAGTCTGGAACCTGGTTTCCTATCATATTGAAGAATAACCACATATAAATAATCCCACATGAAATACTTGTTTGTTGCGGTGAGCCTATTGCTCACTGCCAATTGCCTGTTTGCCCAATCCGACGGGGCCAACATGGAAAAGTACTGGAAGTTCCGCACGGATTTCCGGGAAAAATTCATTAAGATCGGACCATTACCCGGAGAAAGTCTTCCTGCGGGGGCGCTGAGACCTCTTGATTGTGTTGACAATATCAACTCGGATGGTAGTGGTTACGGTGAAATGCACTGGGGTGATGGAATGATCCGTCACGGTCACTATTTGGGACTGCTAGCAACCGAGTACCGCCTGCTGAAGAACGCCGGAAAAGATGTGACAGGTGTATTAAACGAGCTTTACTATGCTTTAAGCGCACTCAATCGTTTGGATAAGAACTTGGAACCATCACAGGATGAGTTTTATAATATGAGCTTAAATCAAGATTTCAATGGGTTTTATCTCCGTGAGGATGTCCCTGAAGATTTCGCTACGAATCATTGGGGCACTGATCCAATAGAAATGCGTTGCACCTATTCGGTTTTTTATCGCAATAATAATGCTGCCAAGTCCAATCTTGGTGGGTATATAAACGAAGGTAACAGCTATCAGAATGTGCCGAGTCAGGATCAAATGAGCTCACTACTTGTAGGATTAAGTTTGGTACATAAGCTGGTAGATGATGTACATGTCAAGCCCACATCTTCTGATGACGGTTTTTATATCGTAGCAGAAACCAAAGCTATTGTTCATCGCTTAGTCAGTTATGCGGCTAATCATAATTGGTTCCTGATCGATGTGAATGGCTGGCCGGTAAACAATGGTGGTGGTGATCTGGTATTAACGGCTTATCCGATACTGAAGGCTGCTGAACGGATTACAGGGAACACTTATAATTACGCAATTACACGTCGGATTATCGGCTATCGCTTCATACAAGATTGTTTAACCGGATTTGGTTTGACTCATCAGCTTTCAGCAGTAGAGCAATCGATATCTTGTGCCAATATGAGTGCACTTCAGGATTTTCATATGACCGAATATTTAATGGGTGGTGGCTTGGCTGGACCGTTAAACAATCAGAACACGTCTCTTTTTCAAACCTGGCAAATGGGTGGTACTTATGCCAGTGCTGTTAACAATAGTAGCATGGAGAGTTTTTGGGAGAACATATTACCAAACTGGTTAGGCGCCATGCACGACGACTGGGCCGATGATCACAAGTACAATTCCTTTCTTCCAGCACTTAACCTCACAGATTTTTCACTTATCGAATTCGAAACTCCATTGATCAAAGATTACAGTGCTACGATTCTGTTTAACCTTGGCGTTGCGAGTGGAGGATGGGAACAACAAAAAGCCAGTGCTTGGGCAGATGGAACCGGAAATTATCAACTTGAGCTGATCAACGCGGTTTTAAATGATAATGTTCCTTCACACCCGGCATCTTTCTATCGTTCATTTCTGGACCAGATGAATATAAGTGGGCCTTATCAGATGAAAGGAATGAACTGGGATGAAGACGGTAACAATATATATAGTTATAAAAATTTTCATCCTAACGGTTGGGCATCCGAATACCGATGGACACATCCAATCGAATCAGCGGGGAACCATGAGGGTAGAAACGGTATGTATCACGGTATCGATTATATGCTTTTTCACAACCTTTACTGGTTGAAGTTCAATTCAGGCATTCAGATGACTGAAACGAACGATCATTGTCCTTGTTCAGCACCTGTTACTGCGAACCCTCCATCAGGTTTGAATAGCTATCAGGAAGATGCCTATTCCAACCTGAATGACAAATTATCCTATCTGCCAACTTGCGCGCAAAGCGTGTTGCAACCAGTGAATCATACAGTGACCAGTGTTTTTACAATTCAGCCGAAATTCAGCAATTATACGGATTTGGGGATCTATACTACCAAGTATCAGACTGTGAACGCAACTGTTGAAGCTGGTGGAGAGCTGAAAACCCGTACACGTTTTGTTCTTTGTGACAATAAAACACTTCAGGTTAAGGCCGGAGCGAAAATGGCTATTGAAAAGAACGAAACAATTGTTAATTACAATTCCACGCTTGATCTTGCTGGTGAGCTGCGGGTCAAAGCAGGAACTACATTGCGTCTACGCTCCAAGCTCATTTTGCGAAACAGCTCGATGCTTATAATCGAAGACGGAGGTCAGCTTATTGTCGATTATGGTGGTGTCATCGAATACTACAACGGCGCGAATTTCCATACTTACGGCTCCACTAGCAAAATCGTCCTGCGCGGAATCATTCGTACGATGAATGCCGCGACTTTCAGCATAGGCACCACACAACCGAACAACAGCCAGCGAGGGAAGTTGATTATTGAAGGCACAACGGCCGGTTTTGAGGCTTTACAGCCGGCAACCTTCAACCTGGTCGGTACAGGTATCAACGACAATTTCATTGAGATCGCAGCGAATTCGCGCATCCTGGCCAATAATAGCAATATCAGCTATTTCCGCATCACAGGCTGTTCGGTAAAGATCGGATCGAATGCCTATATCAGTGCCCAGCGTACGTTTCAGGCCACGAATGTAAAATTCCATGCAGACGCTGACAACGAGGGTGTTACGATCAAAGGCGGCAACAGTTTCCTTGGTTGTACATTCCAGAACGTTCCGTTGATCGGTTTGCTTACAACGCCGGGTACAACAGCCAAACTACAAGTGAGTGAATCAGCATTCTCCAATACAGGTGTGAACGTCAACAATGGTGAGTACCTTGTACGTGTTGAAGGAACGGGCTATAGCATCGGAAACTGTACGTTTACAGCCGCGACAGGACTGGCACACCTGGTATCTGAAAACCTCACGCAGCCAAGTTCTGTTTCGGGTTCTTCCTTTACGGAAACCGGTCCCACGAACGCCCTTACCATTACCGCCATCCAGGAAAAATCCAATATAGAGCTGACGGTGAAGAGCACAACATTCAATCAGCTTTATACTGGCATATTCAAGAAATACAACAAGCTGACATTGAAGTGTAATACTTTTAGTAACAACACCGCATATAATATGTCTGCCACTAATGGCTGTCTGGTCAATATGAGCACCACCGATCTGGGAGGCTATAATGTCCTGCATAAGCCTGCGATGAATCGTTCTGTTTCCCTTTCCGGCAGTAATATTGCGCTGGCCAACGGCTACAACTATATCAGTGACGATGGTACCGACTATATCATTTCAGGAACACTTGCAAGTCCATGTACAGGTTTAGGATGCTTGTTCTCTGCCAGCCTAAACCAATGGAATTCAGGAAACACAGCACCTCCGTTTACTCGCTTCAGTCTTACCAGCTCTAATGGGAACAACCGGGCTGTACTGACCGATCCTGTTGCCCTGAAGCCAGCTTGTGGCTTTTTTGATACACCTGGCGGAGGTGGTACAACCGGTCGTTTCTTCTATGATTATGATGGTATGCCACTCATTTGGTCGGCTTCGGAAAATGATTCCGTGCGTTTGAATGCGGTTGTGACCGATGCCATTCACCTCACTACTGCATACGACAGTCTGGGTAATGATCTGCTGGCCATCGAACGGTTCAATGAAGTCTTTACAAATGAGTTGGATCTGACGGATAGCATCACACATGCGTTAGCGTGGCAAGGTTTCTACCATATGAAATCGGCAGTTGAAACAGCAATTGCACTTGGACAGATCACTGCTACGCAGAATAGCATTGAATTTGAGTCTCATGTGGCAATGTATGTTAATGCACTGATGATATTGACTGACTCAGTGATTGATGAAGACAATTATCTGACGCAATTCTACCATGAGATCGATAAAGCGCATTTGTTCCGCGTGATAGGTCATTCACAGATCGGCCTGAACATCCTGGATGAATTGGAATACTGTGGCTTGGATTCTACAGAACAGGCTGAGATCAATTATTGGAAAACTCAATTCAGCGAAGACCTCGTCATTGAAGCGGTAGGTGAGACAGCCGTTGATTCGGTGATCGTAATAGACACCAATGGTTATATTACTCCTGCATTGGCGGTGAACGCTTACTCTTTCGGGGCAAATATCCAGGGATTAAATGAAATCAACTATCCAAATTGCGACTTCTTCGAACACCGTAATGCACGTATTACGGGTGATGAATTGCTGGTGTATCCAAATCCGGCGGTGACAAGTATAACTGTTCAGCTTCCGGGCGCTCCAGGTAAAGGGAAGTTAGCCGTGCTCCAATCAGATGGCCGAACTATAGTTGTAATGCGAACAGATGCCGAACAATCGCGTTCGCTTGATATTCGTGTTGACGAATGGAACCCGGGAACCTATCAGGTACATTATACCGATCCGACAGGTAGAGCTTTCACAGCTAAGCTGGTAGTACAGTAATAAAAGACAGAGAGGGTGGAATTCCGATAACTATCGGAACCACCCTTTTTCATTCCTCAGCATTCCAAACTCCCCTGAAAAACAGCTTGTAAATTTGGTGCAGGCTGTTCTGAATTCTACCAAAATGGTGTACTTTTACAGCATTAATTTTTATCGACGACACAAAATGAATGTAGCAGTTGTAGGTGCCACCGGAATGGTCGGCAATGTCATGATGGAAGTGTTGAAAGAACGCAACTTCCCGATTACGCAATTGATTCCCGTAGCTTCCGAGAAATCGGTGGGTAAGGTGATTGATTTCGGATCGCTGAAGTGTCCTGTTGTGAGCCTCGAAACTGCTGTTCAGATGAAGCCGGACGTAGCGATTTTTTCCGCCGGTGGTGAAACGTCGCTCGAGTGGGCACCGAAATTTGCGGCCGTAGGAACAGTTGTCATCGACAACAGCTCGGCCTGGCGCATGGATCCGGACAAGAAGCTCATCGTCCCGGAAATCAATGGCGACCTGCTCACGGAAAATGATAAAATCATCGCGAACCCGAATTGCAGCACCATTCAGCTGGTGATGGCACTCGCTCCGCTGCATAAATTATACACCGTGAAACGCGTGATCGTTTCCACTTACCAATCCATTACCGGAACAGGTGTGAAAGCCGTGCAGCAATTAGAGAACGAGCGCGAAGGGATTTCCGGAGAAATGGCGTATCCGTACCCGATCGACAAAAATTGCCTACCGCATTGCGATTCCTTCCTCGACAACGGTTACACGAAGGAAGAAATGAAGCTTTCGAACGAGACGAAGAAAATCCTCGATCCAACGATCCGTGTAACCGCTACTGCTGTGCGCGTACCGGTGGTTGGTGGTCACTCTGAGGCTGTGAATATCGAATTCGGCAGTGAATTCGATCTGAATGAAGTGCGTAAAACATTGCATGAAACGCCAGGTATTACGGTGAAAGACGATCCGACTTCCAACACGTACCCAATGCCGCGTTACGCACAAAACAAGGACGATGTGTTTGTTGGGCGTATCCGTCGCGATGAATCACAGGAAAATACGCTCAATATGTGGATCGTGGCCGATAACCTGCGTAAAGGTGCGGCAACCAACGCTGTACAGATTGCCGAGCTTTTGGTGAAGAAAGGCATTCTCAAAGTAGGACACCCGTCTGCACAATTTTCCGCGTAATCACCCGTTACAACTGCATGCAGCGAACGAAACGTTTCCTGGTTGTTCTTGTATTGCTCCTGGCGATGGTGCCGGCACATGCACAGCGTGCAACACGTTGGAGCCGTTCCGAGCTGGGCATCCTGCTGGGCGGAATGTACTACATCGGTGATCTGAACCAGAACAAGCATTTCAAGCATACGAATCTTTCGGGCGGATTATTATTTCGCTACAACGTGCATGCGCGGCTTACCTGGCGCACCAATTTCATCATCGGTAAAGTGGAAGGCTACGATTCGGAAGCGTCCCGCGATGTACTCGTTAACCGCAACCTGTCGTTCCAGAGCAACATTTACGAGCTGGGAACAGGTGTAGAGTTCAGCTATTTCCCATTCGAAATGGGGCACGACCGCTACAAAGGCACGGGCTATATGTTTGCCGAGCTGGCGTTGTTCCGCATGAATCCAACAACGGAATACAACGACGAAACGGTAGAGCTGCAACCACTGGGAACGGAAGGACAGGGAACAAGTCTTTCGGGTAAAAATCCGTATTCGCTCACACAGCTGGCTATTCCGATCGGCGTGGGCTTTAAGTTTTCATTAGGCAAAAATGCTTCTCTCGGACTGGAATACGGCATCCGTTTCCTGTTCACCGATTACCTCGATGATGTGGGTTCTTACCGTTATGTGAATCCGGCTGAGCTGGCTTCTGAAAACGGTCCGCTGGCTGCCGAGCTCAGTAACCGCAGCCTCGATGGCTCACGCTTTGGCAGAAGAGGAAATCCCGCCACGCGCGATTGGTATGCTTTCGCCGGTGCTACCCTGACATTCCGTTTGGGAAGACCGAGCACCTGCTGGCACTAATTCAGAGTGAGAGCGGTGAGCGAGAGTGAGGAGGCAGGCGAATTTGTTTCTCCGTAGAATTTTTTCACCACAAAAGCAAAGCATCCTCCGCCACGGCGGAGAATTACACAAAAGGTCTGTTTTGAGAAATCGAATCTCTTTTGTGTAGACATTCGCCGCAGGCGATGGCGCTTTAAATTGTGCTAGTACTTAACCTATCCTTTTGTGTCTACCTCATTGCTACGACCGCCAACCGCGGTCTGCAATTCGTCTTCATCTGCCTTTGGCAGATTCTTGTGGTGAAAAAAAGTTGGATAAGGATTTTAAGCGGTATAATACGGTGAAATCATCAGGTACACCAGCACGCCGGAAACGGCAACGTAAAACCAGATCGGCCACGTGAATTTGGTCCACTTGCGGTGTTTGTCGAAGCGGCCTTCCCAGGCAAACAGGTAGGAATACAAGACCAGCGGCACGATGATCACGCTCAGTAAAATGTGTGAGATCAGCAACGGGTAGTAAACCGCTTTCAGCGATCCACCATAAACCGCCGAATCAGATGTCATGTGGTAAGCGACATAGCACGCCAGGAACAAGAGCGATAACACGATGCAAACCTTGATCACGCGCTCGTGCTGCTTGATTTTTTTCTGTTTGATCAATACGAGAGCAGCTACCAGTAAAATAGCCGTTGCAGCGTTGATGCCTGCGTAAATCCGTGGCAGGAAATGCAGGTCAACGCCTTCGATCTTCACGCCGAACAATACGGCTACGACTACCGGAATTGCGATGGATGCAATGACAATCAGGCGTCGTTGCGGCTTAGTGTTTCTTACAGTTGATTCCATATTCTACGGTTAACAGTTTGCGAATGTCTTTGTTCATCTGGTCTACTTCTTCGGTTATTGTGCCGTGATAAACACCGCGCACATAGCCATCGTGATCGACCAGCACGAGGTAGTCGGAATGGGCAAAACCACCCGGGGCAGCTGCATTTGATTCTGCATTTACGAGGAAGTGTTTCACACCCAGCTTGTGCGTTGCGGCTTCATCACCGGTGAAGAAATACCAGTTATCGGCCTGAATGCCGTTTTGATGAATGTAATTGCGCAACACCTGCGGCTGATCGGTATCCGGATCGATGCTGAAGGACATGTATTGCAGGTGCTGATTGATGTCTTTAGTCAAAATGTTCAGCCGCTTCATCTGCGAGATCATCGGCGGGCAAATGGAAGGGCAGGAGGTGAAGAAGAAATTCGCGATCCAGACTTTTCCTTTCATGTCTTTGGAGGAGATCATGACCGAATCCTGGTTCAGGTAACGGAACGCCGGAATTTTCGGGTAAACGGTGTCTACGTGAATATCGCCGTTCTGTTCGTAGGTTACAATATCGTAGTTGCCCGCAAAAGGTAACGCGCGGGGCTTTTGTTCAGGAGTGGATTTGCAGGAAATAACGAGTAGCAGGATGACCAGTGAAGCGTATGCTAACGGCTGTTTCATTGCTTTTTCTTCTTTTTTGCTTTGTCGTATTGTTTGTCGAGCAGCGCAATGTGCTGTTTCATCGTCCGCACCATGCTTTCCGTTTTGCCCGAAAGCACCATGCGCAGGTGATTGCTTTTGTCAACGAGCATCATCAATTCCTGGAAAGCTTCTCCGCCGAAATACTGCGGTCCTTTCTGCAACAGCGACTTGCCGTTGTGCTGGATATTGAACACATCGCGTGCATTTCCGTTGGCAAGGATCCAGATGTTCGGATCGTAGCCTTCGACCTGGTCGTACAAGGTAGATGCAACGTTGTGCAGCTTGTTGGAAGGATTGCCGTTGCCGTCTGTGATGAAGGAAACGAGCTTCACGTGTCCGAGCTTTTTGCGATTCTTGCGCAGCTGCTGGTAGATTTGCTGATCGATCTGCCAGGTCGAAATGGCGCAGCTGTCCGGGCAGCTCGGCTGCAGGGTGGTGATGATCACGATCTGGTTTTTGAACGACGCATTCGTGTAGACTTTACCTTTCAGATCGGTAAAGCTGTAAGCGGGAATGGGGCCGTAATCGTCGAGCTCTTTGAATTTGTGCTCGCAGCCGCGGGTTCCGATAAGGATCAATAAAAAAGCCGGTCCGAATAAGAGCAGCAGTGCTAATAACGGTCCGGCTTTAGTTCTTTTTGTAGCCATGGTTAACGATTAACCTCCGTAAACTCTCCAGGCGTTGTTGACAGCCAGAGCTTCCGTAATTGCGATTCCTATCAGATAGAGAATGAATAAGGCGTAAGGAACGAGGATGAAGTACTTCAGTACTTTTCGCTCGTCGCCAAGGTGCATAAAAGTCATTACGATGTAACCGGCTTTCAGGATCGTGAGCCCGATGAAGAGCAGCTTAACGATCCACCAGTGTGGACTATCCTGGTGAATGGTAGCTCCAACAGCTACTTCAAAACCAGTAATTACCGTTAAGATGGCAGTAACTACCCAGATCTTGCGGCGGATCTTTTTTCCTTCCTGCTCGCTGTGATGCGCATGCAGTGAGTATTCAATAATATCGTCTCTTTCCATGATATAAGAGTGTATGAAGAATTAAACGAGGTAGAAGAAGGTGAATACGAATACCCACACAAGGTCTACAAAGTGCCAGTACAAACCGGTCTTCTCAACCATTTCGTAGTGTCCGCGACGCTGATAAGTACCGCGAGCTACACCGAGGAAGATCAGGATGTTGATGATCACACCGGAGAATACGTGGAATCCGTGGAAACCGGTGATGAAGAAGAAGAACTGACCATATTGGGATGGACCGTATTCGTTAGATTTCAGGTCTGCTCCGTAGATCACGCGTCCTTTCTGACCGCTGTTGATCACTTCCCAGTAAAGCTTCTCTGCTTCTTTGCCCTTGATCTTTTTTACTTTTTTCAGTGCTTTGTCGTTGCCGTCTGTTTTAACGATCAGCTGCATGTCGTGATCGTGGTGACGTTTCCAGGTAGCAACAGAACCATCGTGCAGGGTGATCTGGTTGTCTTTCACCAATCCGTTCATAGCTGCATGACGGAAGTGGTGGAACAGCTCATCCGGAGATTCTTTAATGATTTCACCTTCTTTGTGGTGTTTTCCGGCTTTCACTACTTTGAAGCTTTCGAACTCACCGAAGTGTCCTTTCACGATAGCGCGGGAACCGTCGGCCATTTCAATTGCTCCGAAGTGGGAACCGTGGATGAAGTGCGTCCACTCCCAGGCCTGTGAGCCAAGGAAGAAGAAACCACCGATGATCGTTGCGATCATCCATTTCATCACGCCTTTCTTGTCCATGCGGTGACCAGCCTCTACGGCCAGTACCATTGTTACGGAAGATACGATGAGGATGAAGGTCATCAGGGCGACATACATCAATGGATAACCGTGACCGAGGAACGGGAGCGAGTCGAAAGTCTCTTCACCGATCGGCCAGGCGCTTTCCGTAGTGTGGCGCGTGTATCCGTATGCAACTAATAACCCTCCGAATGTCAGCGCATCCGAAACGAGGAAGAACCACATCATCAACTTTCCATAGCTCACATTGAATGGAGAAACTTTCCCTCCCCAGAGTGAACCTGAATCAACGTGTGTTGTAGCGTGTCCAGCCATTTGAAAAATTTTTGTGCAAGTTTAATGAATAAAAAGTAAAAAAAGCAACAAATAGATCCACAATAAGCCCAAAAAGTGCCAGAAGATAGAACCCGCACGTATGGACAGGTAATCGTTGTTGGCCAACGTTCCTGTGAATGAGCGAATTGACATCCGCAACATATAAATCAGGGTCACCAGAATGTGCAGCAAATGCAGGAAGGTGATGATATACAAGTAGGATGTTGCAGAATCGGCCGCCTGGTTAATCTTCAACTGCATGGGTGGTGAAAACTTCTGACCGTTGTAGTGAAGCGTGCGGTTGATGTATTGCACTTCCCTTCCTTTATAATACACATGGAAGTCCTTGCCCATTTCGCCTTTCAGGAAGAAATCGCCGCGGCCGTCGGCCAGGTTGCGCGAGAAATCGGCCACTCGGCGCAGATCGGTGAAGAGCAATTCGGTGCTGTCGCCGGCAATCAGTTTGCCGTTTTCGAAACGCACTTCTTCGTTCTTATATAAAAGGACGTATTTGCTTCCGTAGCCGTTAACGCTTTTCGGAAGAATGGAATCCGCATTCAGGAATTGTTTAGCGAAGGTTCCGATGGCCGCTTTGGTGGCAGGATCAATCTTTTTACCGGCAATCAGGTAATCGTTGGCGTTTACTTCGAGGTATTTTCCATCCACTTTCAGCTCGTAGAAATCGCCGTAACGACCTTGCGTTACAAGAATGTCGGAGCGGAAATGTGCGCCACGCTCAACCAACTGTCCGTAGCCTTTAAACTGGAACCAGGCAAAACCTACACCCATGATAAACGTCAGCGGAACGAGAACCTTTGCGGCGGTTGCGTTTCCTTTTCGCCCGAGGCGAATGCCCGCTTCGAGCACAAAGCTGCTTGCGATGATCAATACCGTACTAATGTAAAAGGCCGGCGGGAAGTCGAATTTTACCCAGAACGAATCGCCCATGGAAACGATGTACGCCGATGTAAATCCGGCAAACAGCATCACCACGGAAAAAATGCCCAGGTAAACGAGGTTTTTCTTCATCTTCTCCCGCGTTTCCGGCGCGAGCTCGTTGTCAAATTCCTGTCTCATACTATTTATTTAAAAGTCTCCAGTCGTTCGGTTTCTGGTCTTGATATCTTAATGTCTTAAAACTTGTCTGCCGATAGGCAGGTCCTGATGTCCTGAAATCCTATTGTCCAAACGCTACCAAATCCGCTGCAATGGCCCAGTCAACGCGATCGAACACGTAGAGAAATTGCACGAGCGGAAGGAAGAAAAACGAAGCAAACATCAGCTTGCGTGCATCTTTCGTGTCGCAGGTAACGTAAAGTCGATAAGCCTGCAGGAAAAACAAAACGCTGGCCAGTCCGCCCACCACCAGTGTGATCGTCGTTGTCCAGTTCATCAGCCAGGGCAAAAGCGTAAATGGAATCAATGCAAGGGAATAAGCGGCGATCTGGAAAGCCGAGCTTTTGGAACGGCCGGTTTCAGATGGCAAGAGCGAAAAGCCGCCCAACTGGTAATCTTCGTGTGCTACCCAGGCGATGGCCCAGAAATGCGGGAATTGCCAAACGAACTGCACGAAGAACAACACGCCAGGTACGATCCCGAAGCTGCCTGTTTCGGCAATAGCGCCCAACATGGGTGGAATGGCTCCCGGAAATGCGCCCACGAACACCGCCCATGGCGAAATGCGCTTCATCGGCGTGTAAATGAAAACGTAGGAAACGTAAGCGGCAAGTCCCAGCAGCATGGAAGCCAGGTTGAGCTGGTACAGCATCCAAAGGCCGGAGAGCAGGCATAATGTTACGACTGTCAGTCCTTCGTTTACCGTCATGGTTTTGGTAGGTAGCGGACGTTTGCCCGTGCGCTGCATCAATACGTCCAGCTCGCGTTCCCAGATCTGGTTCGAACCGTTCGAGGCCGCCGTTACCAGTAATCCACCAACAAGCAGCCAGGTCATTTCGAGCCCGTCGTTACCGCCAACAAATAAATACCCGGAAAGTGCTGAGACAATTACCAATGCGGACAACCGGAATTTCGTGAAATCCATGTAAATTTTCACCTTCTTACCTATCGACATGACGCGCATTTTTGAATTGCCTGCAAATTTACGCTTTACAATTGATTCGAAGGATACGTTTGACGCTATAATTACGACTCGGTCAAAATCGGTGGATTCTGAAACGCAATTCAGGAAGCATTTGGGAAGTTTAAGCAAAAAAAAAGAGGGAGGCTTACCACATCCCCCCTCAAACTAACACACCTATGACCCGATTAGATCCTAAACTAATGAGATGCGCTTTAACAGGCATCTGGATACAAATGTATAACAGAAATAAACACGGTTTTTTTCGGATTAACAGGACATACCTTTTTCAGAATAAGTGGTCACTATTCGGGAATAAACTGTTTGAGGGTGTTTTTGTGTGTTTTCCTACACAAGTGGCGGTTTACGGAGCATTCCATACATAGTCCATTGAGAATGAATCGTCTATTTAGAAGCGACGACGCGTCTGGAACAGCTCGCTGCGCAATCCTGCGGAAATGGCTGGAATGAACCGGGAGGAAACATCGCCCCAGCGGTACACGAGCTGCGGATCAATATAAGCGCGCAGGTTCATGGAAGGAATTTTGTAGCTGAACTCACAGCCCAGACGAATTGTACGAACCGTTAATCCTTGTCCGATGCGGTGTCCGTATTCCATTGGGTGGTTGAGGTAATTCTCGTAAACGTTGCCGCCCCAGTTGACAGAGCCTTCGTCGAAGCCTTGTAATTGGAAAACGCCATACGATTTCCACGACCAGTTCTGCCATTTGGTTTTCAGGGCATTGATTTCGACCAGCAGTTCTGCAAAGTTGCTACCCAGCGGATGTCCTGTCGGGCGGCCCAGCTGACCGTAATTCTGACCGGCATTGCTGTAGGCGTAAGTGTACGGCCGAACGACATTTCCTTCGATCCGGTAAACATGCTCGCGATCGATGTGACCTTTGAATCCGAGCTGAGCGCCGTATTTATTGGCCCACCAGCGACTGCGCGCCCGGATTTCGCTCAGCACGAATTCGTCGAGCGATAATTGTCCGTAAACATTCAGCATAGGGCTGAAGCGATAAGAAGTATGCAGTGCGAGTAGAACGTTATCTGAAGAACCGAGGCTGTATTCCTGCGGTCGGAAAAAGACGATCGGATTCAGGTATTCCAGCTCGAAACCACGGTTGTAGCTGCTGTCTGTTGGTTGAAACAAGACGGTTTCGAACAGGGAAATATTCCACCTTCGGGTCGCATTGAAGCTCAGGTAATGGGTCGTTCCGAATTTCCACATACGGTTGGTCGGTTCGTGCTCGTGGAAGAATTGGTACAGCAATCCGTATTCCAGCTTCCAGGCCGTTACACGCATCATGGCAAACGGATTCGGGGCAACCTGGTCGCTTTGGATCAGCGAACGTGTGCCTTCGCCAAAAAACTGGTTGTCGATGCCGGCAGCAACATGCAACATTTTGTTCGGTGTATAGGCGATACGGGCCCGAACATCGTTGTACCAGAATGCATTGTGGTTATTGTGCGGCATAAATGCCGGATGCGTCTGGTTAATGCCTTCACGTGTGCTCCAGCCGCTTGCTGCACTCACACGGGCATACCATTTATCGTTCAGCAATGCTTCGGCGGAAAAACCCGCTGCTGCCCGGTAGAAGAAATAATCGTTGTCGTAGTGCAACGCCAGATCCGGATAAGGATGGACGCGGAAGAAATCGGTTTTGGCATAGGCGCCGCTGCTGTCACTGATAACAACATACTGACGAATGGCAGGCTGTATGGCTCCGTGTACCTTAGGTGACGGTTTTGAGTTCCCTAATATCGATATTGGTTGCCAATCGGAAATCCCGCGCACATATCCCTGCGCCTGCACCATCGAAACGGCACACCAGCAAAACGCTATGTAGAACACCGTTCTCATCAGAAATCCGGATAATGATTGGTGAGCTGTGTTCTGATTCCGGCAAATACCCACGAACGCTCGTAATCGGGCAAATCGCTCACGATGGCGTGGCGGTAACGGAAACCGGCGAAGACTTCCAGTCCGTAGGTACGGTTGAACCGGTAACCGGCTTCGATAAGCTGATGGATGACCTGTTGCGTTTGCATAACCGTTTCTGGTCGGTAAAGCGGCATCAATACTGTCGGATCAACAGGCTGGTTGAGGAAATAATTCGCTTGCAGGTTCACGAACCAGTAGTTTTTCTGCCAGGCGAAGCGCAGCAAGATTTCATCGAATCCGGCGCCCATCGGGTGAGCGATCGGCAGGTTGTACTGGCTGTAATTTAATCGCGGATTGGATGACTGGTAAGCTCCGTCGTCGGCATGATTGTATTCCAGCTGAAAATGGATCAGCGGATTCCGGAACGGGAAAACGCGTGCTCCCAATTGATACGCCAGGCTGTTGCTTTTCGCAGGATTCAATGCAAATTGTCCGTAAACATGTGCTTTGTAGGAGCTGACAACGGATACCACTGCGTCGGAATTCACGCGATTTCTGCCTAAGCTTAAACGAAAATCCAATCCCAGCAAGGCGAATGCTTTATCATCTATGCTTTCCTGTATGGTTGCTGCTCCGGGAAGCGGGATATAGAACAACGGCGATAAGGATTTCCGTGCCAGTGAATCGCCACGGAACCAGGTTCCACCTTCAAACAAGCCAATGGAAAGCCAGTCGGTTGGCTGGTAATAAACGGTGGCAAAACTCAATCCTTTCGTTTCGTAGCTGGCCTCGCCCGTAGCACTGAAAGGCAGTCGCAGCAGATTGAATGCTTTGGCCCGAACGACCTGGAAATCCCATTTCGGGGAAAGCGCATACCGAACGCGGAAGTTGATCAGGCCCACGGAATGATCCGACCACAACAAGCTGCGGTGCCCGTTCCCTACAAACAACGGTTGGTTGCCCAGATGCATAGTGAGCTTCGGTGTGGCGAAAAAACTCACCATGCCGGTAGCATAGGCATAATCGTAACCGGTTGTTTTGAATGGTTTGGTGCGCGCCGCCCCGGGAATGACGGCATTGACCGTAACGTAATTGGAATCGATGGCATATTGCTCACCGTGCTGGGCCGCATAGGCAGACAAATAGGACGGTAGAAAGGCCTGGTTTTCGTAAAAGCTGGTGGTGAAGAAGATGCGTTTTCCGAGCGTTCCTTCCATGCGTGCGCCGCGCGTGTTCTGGCTCCTGCGTCTTACGGAATCCTGTAGCTCGGCGCCGTAGGAAAAATCCACGAGTGGTGTGATCCACAGCTGTACGTTTTCTTCTTTTATTTCGATGAGCTGTCGCTGGTAGAGAAAATGCCCGAAGCTCGAATACCGTTTGCTGGAATCTTTCAGGAAAGCATACGTGCCGGCGTCGCTTTCCGAAACGGGGAACACAGCCGGGCCTTTCAGTTGGAAGCGGGATGGAGCAAAGGCCGCATCTTTGAAATCCGAGCCGATTGGAAGCATGCGCTGCTGGGCGGAGAGTGGTAACGAAATCAACAGGAATAAGCAGCTAAGCCACCGTGCAATAATGCAATAATGCAATAACGTAATATTACGTGTGACTTTTAGTTGGGGTGTGTTTTTTTTCAATGGAACTAAATTCCATTCAACTCTATTTACGCCATTCCACACCCACTTACCCATTCGAACGCGATTGAAGGAGTGCCGGACCAGTCACCACAAAATGCGGATTCACCAGGCTTTCCTTATTATAATACAACGGTTCTCCCGTTTGCGGATGAACGACGCTTCCGCCCAAAGCTTCCATAATGGCTTGTCCGGCGGCGATGTCCCATTCCATCGTTGGAGCGAAACGCGGATAGATATCGGCAATGCCGAGCGCCAGGTCGAAGAACTTCAAAGCGCTGCCTTTTTTCAGGAAAACCGGCTCGCCGTGCGCTGCTTTCAGCTCGTTGATGAAATCCAGTGAGGCACCAGCGTGTGGTGTGCGCGATGAAGCGATCACCAGGGGCGAATTGGGCGTTTTTTTCGGTTCGATGAAAATCCAGGCTGAAGTCTGACCAATGTCGTCGAAGGACAACAAAGCCGGTGGAATGAGCTTCCCGCCGATCAGGATTTTCCGGTCGACAGGCGAAACAATGATGCCCAATACCGGCTGACGGTTTTCGATCAGCGCGATGTTAATAGCAAATTCGTCGTTGCGCTTGATGAATTCCTTCGTGCCGTCGAGCGGATCTACGCACCAGTAGTGTTGCCACTGACTGCGTTCGGCAAATTCGGCCTGCGTGGTTTCTTCGGTCATGATCGGTAAACCGGTTTCGCCCAGGTATTTTTCCAGAATCGTATTGGAAGCCAGGTCGGCGGCTGTTACCGGTGTGCCGTCTGTTTTGTAGCGCGGCGAAAAACCATCGCGGTAGATGGCCAGGATTTCAGACGACGCTTCCACCGCTCCTGCCAGCGCAGCCAGTAAAAGAGGGTAGTGAGCGTTGTTTTCCATGCGGTTAAAAATAAGGTTTTTCACCGCACGTGCAAGGGAATGTTAAGGGAATTGAAATCGTTCCACGCCCTTCTGGTGACGCCTCACGCTGAACGAAGCCGAACGCAGCGTATCGGTTTCGAAGATGCGGTAAAGGAATGATTCGCGCGTAATGCCTGTCGGAGGATGGATCTCCGCATAATTATCGTAAAGCACCGGGTGTACCACCATTTCATACACGCCGTTATCCATTTTTTCGAGGATTTCGTAGAATTTATACAGCTCGCCGACGCCGAAAAAATGATCCAGGAAATAATCCGGAATTCGCAGGCCAGTGGCCCGTTCTGTATTAATACGCTCGACGTTGCCACCGCCACACCATTTCTTTACACGGATGGCATCTTTGGTGCCGAGCTTCACGAGAATATTGAGAATGTTCGAATTCGCCGTGCGCTGCATTTGCGTTACTTCGCGCCATTTTCCTTCCTGCAGGCTCAGCAGCGACGGATTGCGCATAAACAGCTGATTGTCGCGGGCAAACTGGAAATACACGTTGGCCAGATCTTCGCTCAGGTGAAAAAAGCCTTCGTGACAGCTTAAGTGATACGGTTTGTAACCGGTTATTTCGATGAATTTTTCGAGCTGCGCATCCATTTCCTTACGCAGATCTTCCAGGAATTTCTTCCAGATGCGGTCGGTATTCTGGTGGATCATGACCCTAAACTCCCCGCTCGGATACGTGATCATGTTCCGGAACTTCGTACTGATGGTTGTTGAAACCGGCTTGCCACAGGTTAACGTGAGATGCAATCCCAGGTGCAGCGTTTTGGCATCGAGCTCGTCTTCGAATTCAGACATAAACGTCTGTATGGAATTGACCGAATAAGCGCTGTGCGTTACGAAAACATCCACGCAATCGATATTGCCTCTTTTGGCCGCGGAAATGATGCCGTTATCGATAGCAGCATAGGCTCCGAAATCATCTGCGACGACCAATAAATACTTCGCCATGACGGATAGTGATTAAGTGAAACAATCGGCGCCGGAGCGAGTCCGGAAACCACCTTTGCAAGCATACGAATAAAAATTGGCTGAATCAATTTTAATTTGCTGATAATTATTCTATTAGGCTGTTTTTTAGTCCCCAAAAGAGTGGGGTTTACTAATTCCTTTTAGTCTAAAAGATCGGTGCTTTTTGCTTTCGTGCCCGCAACTTTCACGTATCTTTGACTGCATACCAATCCAATTGCATGACGCCGAATAAAACACACAGCCGCGTTCCCGATTTCCGGCTTTCGCCCACGGTTGATAAAGTCGGAGTGGAAGAGCGGGTAGCGCGTTTCCAGACCCGAAGCATCAAAAATGCTTCCAAATTGCAGGGACTGAAGCTGGCGCTCAGCATGATCGATCTCACCACGCTCGAAGGAAAAGATACACCCGGAAAAGTACAGCAGCTGTGCTACAAAGGCATGCACCTCCACGATATTCATCCCGGTTTGCCAACAGTGGCAGCGATCTGTGTTTATCCGTCGATGGTAGGCGTGGCTAAGAAAGCGGTGGAAGGATCGGGCATCCGGATCGCTTCCGTTTCAACAGCTTTTCCAAGCGGACAGGCTCCGTTGGAAATCAAGCTGGCCGATACGCGTTACGCCGTCGACAATGGTGCCGATGAGATCGATATGGTCATTTCCCGCGGGAAATTTCTTTCCGGCGATTACAGTTTCGTGTTCGATGAAATTGCGGCGATCAAGGAAGCTTGCGGCCCGGCCCGGCTGAAAGTGATCCTTGAAACCGGCGAGCTCGCATCGCTCGACCAGGTGCGTCGTGCAAGCGATATTGCCTTGTATGCCGGTGCGGATTTCATCAAAACATCGACCGGAAAAATTCAGCCTGCCGCAACGATGCAGGTTACTTATACAATGCTGTGCGCGATCAAGGATTTCTACCGCGCAACCGGCGTTAAGGCAGGAATGAAGCCTGCCGGCGGTATTTCGAGCTCCAAGCTGGCGCTGCACAACTTAGTGATGGTAAAGGAAACACTGGGCAACGACTGGCTCAACAACGACTGGTTTCGCTTCGGTGCCAGCTCACTGGCCAACGACGTGCTGATGCAGATCGTGAAACAGGAAACAGGACATTACCAGTCCGCCGATTATTTTTCGGTGGATTAATATAGAAAGTGATTGCCATCCCCCTCGGTCCCCCTTCAAAGGGGGAAGTACTTCCATCCCGCCTTAGGCGGAAGGACTAAGGAGGGTGGCCCAATAAGAACCAGAATGGCAAAAACAAAAAAAACAGCGAAAGCAACATTCGAATTCAACGGCGGTTGGGATTACAGTCCGAGCCCGGAAAGCACTTCGCATGTCAAGCTGAAGGAACGTTACGATCTCTTCATCGACGGAGAATTCGTGGCGCCGCAATCCGGCAAGTACTTCGATACGGTCAACCCGGCGACGGAGAAAAAGATCGCTTCCGTTGCGTGGGCCAATGCAGCTGATGTCGACAAAGCGGTAAAAGCGGCGCGTAAAGCCTACACGAATGTCTGGTCGAAAATGCCGGCAAGTGAACGCGGCAAATACCTGTTCCGCATTGCCCGCTTGATGCAGGAACGCTCGCGCGAGCTGGCTGTAGTGGAAACGCTCGATGCCGGGAAAACCATTCGCGAATCGCGCGATGTAGATGTCCCGCTGGCGTGCAATCATTTCTTTTACTACGCGGGCTGGGCCGATAAGCTCGAGTATGCTTTCCCGAACAGAACTGTTGCACCGCTCGGTGTGGCCGGACAGATCATTCCGTGGAATTTCCCGCTGCTGATGGCTGCCTGGAAAATTGCTCCGGCATTGGCAACCGGCAATACGGTTGTGCTGAAGCCAGCTGAGACGACACCACTTACGGCTTTATTTTTGGCAGAAATCATCCGTGATTCAGGCTTGCCACCCGGTGTGGTGAACATTGTTACCGGTCATGGTGACACGGGAGCTGCGATCGTCGATCACCCGGATGTGAACAAAATTGCCTTTACCGGCTCGACCAACGTCGGGAAGCTGATCCAGAAAGCAGTAGCCGGAACGGACAAAAAGCTCACACTCGAGCTCGGCGGCAAATCGGCCAATATCATCTTCGACGACGCACCGATCGACCAGGCCGTGGAAGGCATCGTCAACGGAATTTTCTTCAACCAGGGCCACGTTTGCTGCGCCGGTTCGCGCCTGTTCGTACAGGAACCTGTGGCCGATGAAGTGATCCGTAAGCTCAAAGACCGTCTCGAAACGCTGTACGTCGGCGATCCGCTCGATAAAAACACCGACATCGGAGCGATCAACTCCAAAGAACAGCTCGACACCATAAAGAAGTACATCAAGATCGGGAAGGACGAAGGCGCTGCCATGTTCGAAAGCAGCTGCGAAATCCCGTCAAAAGGCTACTTCTGCCGTCCGGTATTGTTTACCAATGTAGCGCAGTCGAGCCGAATAGCGCAGGAGGAAATTTTCGGGCCGGTATTGACGATCCAAACCTTCCGAACGATAGATGAAGTGATCCAGAAAGCGAACAATTCACCCTACGGATTGGCGGCTGGCGTCTGGACTGACAAAGGTTCGCGCATCTTCAACCTCACGACCAAATTGCGCGCCGGCGTTGTCTGGGCAAATACCTACAATCGTTTCGATCCCGTTTCACCCTTCGGCGGCTACAAGGAAAGCGGTTTTGGCAGAGAAGGAGGGCTGCAGGGGCTGGGTGCTTATGTGAAGTATGAATGAATAATCGGAGGGCCATCCCCCTCGGTCCCCCTTCGAAGGGGGAGGCAGTTCCTCCCTTGAGGGAGGACAAAGGAGGGTGGCCAACCACAAATAATTAAAGGACTATTATAGAGGATGAAGAATTGAAAGGGTTACTAACCGAAGCGAACGAGCTGTTGAAAATATTGAGTGCGATCATTTTGAAAACCAAGACAAACAATAACATACGGCGCTAATTCTCAATTTTACATTTTGAAATTTTCCATTTAAGAATTAACTATGGAGAGATTGGAAATTCTAAAGACATACAAAATATACATCGGCGGACAATTTCCCCGCACCGAATCCGGAAGGTATTACACGCCGCTCGATAAGAAAGGCAAGCCGCTGGCAAATATGTGTTTGTCGTCGCGGAAGGACTTGCGGAATGCCGTTGTGGCCGCGCGGAAAGCGTTTGGTGGCTGGTCGGAGCGCGCAGCGTTTAACCGCAGCCAGATTTGCTACCGCATTGCCGAAATGCTGGAAGGAAGGCGCGATCAATTCATTGCCGAGCTTGTGAAACAAGGATCAACTCCGGCCCGTGCTGCAAAAGAAGTCGACCTGGCAGTTGATCGGATCGTGTATTATGCCGGCTGGTGCGATAAATACACACAGGTGTTCAGCTCGGTGAACCCTGTTGCGTCGCCGCATTTCAACTTTTCGACTTACGAGCCGATGGGCGTTGTGGGCATCCTGGCGCCACAGGACACGTCGTTGGTGGGATTGGTTTCGGTGATTTTGCCGGTCATCGCCGGAGGAAACAGCTGTGTCGTATTGGCTTCGGAACAACTGCCGCTGTGTGCCGTCACGTTTGCCGAAGTGCTGCATTCGTCGGATGTGCCGGGTGGTGTGGTGAATATCCTTACGGGAACGGAAAAGGAACTGGCCGATCAGTTTGCAACACATATGGATATCAACGCTGTCGTGTATGCCGGCGGTAACAAGGAAACTGCCACGACGATCCAGCGATCAGCTGACGTGAACGTGAAGCGCGTGTTGGTTTATACGAATGACTTTTCGAAAACGGATGAGCAGGATCCATACAAGATCATCGATTTGCAGGAGCTGAAAACAACCTGGCATCCGATCGAGCACGTAGGTGGTGCTACTTCAGTTTATTGATGTAAAGTAAATTTAGCTGCGGTTTTGTTGAGTGGAATAGAAATTAGAAGTTGAAAATTCATCCTCAAACAAAACAAGTTCAATTCAAACTAAATAATCTTTTGAATCGGCCCCGCTAATTTAGCGGGTATGAAAGCAGAAATTGCCGAACGGATCCGAATGGCCCGCCACGAAAGAGGGCTGAGTCAGCAAAACATGGCCGACGAGCTCGACCTGACGGTAGCTGCTTATTCCAACATCGAGCGCGGCGTAACGGATATCACGGTAACGCGTCTGCAGCAAATCGCTACCATCCTCGGCAAAGAAATCGGAGAATTACTCGGATTGAAAAAAGACAACATCGTCAGCGAGCCACCGATCGTATACCAAAACGCGCTTTCCCAGCAATTCCTGTTGCTTTCCAACCAGATGAATGCCTTGCAATTCAAGCTGGGTCAGCTGGAACAGGATATTCGCAACCTTGAAGCGCGTTTATCTTAATTGTCTTCGGAAACCGCAACCGGCTGGTTCGACAATTCCACGCTGTGTAACAGAATAATTTTCCAGGGCTTTTCAGGTGTCTTCAGGCAAATGAAATGTAGAATTCCGTCATGGTCTATAGGTTTGTGCTGATCATCCGATCGAAACGTCCAGTTGGCCGTTCCCATGACCATTTCAGGCTGCAGGTAACGCAGGTACAATCCCGAGAACCCGAAATTGGATTTCGGAATGACACCAAAATAGTAATTGAGCAAGCGTCGAATGGCGGGTTTTCCGGTGGCAATATCACCGGTTGCTCCTGTGAATTCGGCGTGGTCTGAGAAAAAATCGAGGAGCTTGTCTGTGTTCTGTGCATTCCAGGTCCGCACATAGGAATCCATGAGTGCGATGACAGCGTCGTGATCCTCCGGAAGCAAAAGAGACGTGAGATTCATGATGGTATTAGGTGTTTATAAGCGCAAAGATACGAACTCTTTCGCTATCACCCCTTTAACCGGTCACCTAATCTTGCCGTTCCTGTAAAATAAAGACCTTTTTTGGTGATCTATTTCTTGCTGCTTTTCTTCAGGATAAACGGATCCTTCATCGGAAGGTCGCTTTTGAAATACGAATCGAGCTTGCTGTTGTCGATCGTAACGCGGTAGGAAACCATTCCCGGCTCGCCGTTTTCGTCAGGCTCGCCTTCGATTTCCGTCACGTTGGAGAAGAAAGGCGACAGGTTATCGCTGTTGATTTCCGATTCGCTATACATGCAGAACAGCTGGATGTCTTTGCCTTTTTTTACGACCTTGAACACGGTGAAATCAGGTGATTCTCCCATGGAAAGGTACACTTGCTTGCCGATTTTCGAAAAGTAGAGCGAGTCGCCGAGCAGGGTTTCAGAATCGCCGTTCTGGTCGGTCATCTGGATACGGTCGGATTTGAGTGTTACGTATGTTTTACTTGCCGGATCTGCTGTTAGCTCGGCCAGATCTCCGGGATATTGCAGCTCAAACGTTCCCAGCAGGTTTTTCGGGATTTTGTCCAGCTTCTCGCCGGGCATGTTGGTGGATGTAACAGGTGTGCAGGATGCCAGTGTCAGTAACAGTAACCCGGTAAGAAAGAATGCAAGTTTCATAAAATGGTATTGTGTGTCAGCAAAGAAAAGGAAAATCCTGCCCGTAAAGGACAGGATTTAAAAATAATTGGGATGAGCGATAGTTTTCCTGAGAGGATTACTGCCAGCTTCTTACGATTTCATTACACGGATCGTGTGCCATTCCGAGGACGGAAGCAATGGTAAAGTACTTGCCTTTCTTCCTTCCCCACAAATAAGCGAGATCGACAATTGCCGAAGTAGGCGTTCCCGAGCGCGGATAATAAAACGTGATCCGGATATTGTACAGGCCTTCTTTGCCCGATTCGGATTCGTAAATCTCCACTTTGTCGGCACGCACTTTTTGTGCTTTTTCACCGTCGCAGCAACCGCAGTACAAGTACAGTTTTCGCTGTTTACGGATGAGCGCCGCCGCCCGTTTGGCATCTTCCAGTGAAAGCTCCTTCAGCTGATCGGCCGCATGTGCTACCATGAATGTCAACAGACAACAAAGTAAAAGCAGCGCTCTTTTCATCAGATGCGGAATTTTCCCGGCTTACCGGAATGGGATTTAGCCGACCAGCGCTTTGTAAGCAGCTGCGTCGAGCAAACCGTCTGCCTCGGAAGGATTGGTCATTTTGATCTTGATCATCCAGCCTTCTCCGTAAGCGTCTGTGTTCACTGCTTCAGGATTGGATTCCAGTCCTTCGTTGAATTCAATAACTTCGCCGGAAACAGGCATAAACAGGTCAGAAACGGTCTTCACGGCTTCTACTGTTCCGAATACTTCTTCCTGGCCGAGTTCTTCGCCTACTGTTTCGATCTCTACGTAAACGATGTCGCCCAATTCGCTTTGAGCAAAATCAGTAATACCGATAGTAGCGATGTCGCCATCAATCTTTACCCACTCGTGGTCTTTTGTGTACTTTAAATTAGCCGGAATATTCATGTTGTTCTTTTATTTCAGTTTCGGACAGATCCTTAATTCGCCAACAAATGTATCATTTTTTTCACCACAAAGGAGCAAAGATAAATGAACAACCACACTGCTTTAGTAAGCAAAGGAAATGTCAGTGTAAACACGTTCTGTATGCAATGGTTGTAACCCGATCAGTAAAAGAACGCGAAGCACCTTTTGCTGCCTTAACAAACACAGCAAGGAAAATTATCCTTTGCTTCTTTGTGGTGATTTTTTCCCGTTCGCCTGCTGTAATTTCTCCATATGTTCCACTTCCATCGCCAGGTATTTGGCCGTATAGGAAGTTTTCGTGTGCTTTTTGATCAGCTCTTCGGGTGTTCCGCTGCAAACGATCGTTCCGCCGTCGCGGCCGCCTTCCGGACCAACATCGATGATGTGATCGGCTACTTTGACGATATCGAGGTTGTGCTCGATCACGAGAACGGTGTTGCCATCATTGACCAGGCGCTGCAAGACGTCGATCAGCAATCGGATATCTTCGAAATGCAAGCCGGTGCTTGGCTCGTCGAGGATGTAAATAGTATTCCCGGTGCCGCGTTTTGTGAGCTCACCCGAGAGTTTGATGCGCTGCGCTTCACCACCGCTGAGCGTTGTGGAAGGCTGTCCGAGCTTGATGTAGCCCAATCCCACGGAGTTCATGGTTTCGAGCGGACGGGAAATTTTCGGGATGCTTTCGAAGAACACGGCGGCATCTTCGATGGTCATTTCCAATACGTCGTTGATGGATTTTCCTTTGTAGCGGACTTCCAGCGTTTCGCGGTTGTAGCGCTTGCCGTTGCAGGTTTCGCATTCCACGTAAACATCCGGCAGGAAGTTCATTTCAATCACTTTCAATCCACCACCACCGCAGGTTTCACAGCGACCACCGGCTACGTTGAAGGAGAAACGACCGGCTTTGTAACCGCGGATCTGCGCTTCCGGCAGCGAAGCAAAGAGGCTTCGGATTTCGGTAAACACATTGGTATACGTAGCCGGGTTGCTTCGTGGCGTACGTCCGATCGGGCTTTGATCGATCTCGATGACTTTATCCAAATGCTCCAATCCGTTAATGGACTTGTACGGCATCGGTTTTTTTACGCCGTTGTAAATGTGTGCATTGAGGATAGGGTAGAGCGTATGATTGATCAGCGTGGATTTCCCGCTTCCGGAAACACCAGTGACACACGTCAGCGTACCGAGCGGAATATCGAGCGTTGCATTTTTCAGATTATTACCCGTAGCGCCTTTCAGTATGAGGTGTTTGCCGTTTCCTTTCCGGCGTGTTGACGGTAGAGAGATTTCCAGCTCACCGCGCAGGTATTTGGTCGTAATGGAATCTTTGCTCACCAGCTGCTGGAATGGTGCCGCATTAACGATCTCGCCACCGTGAACGCCTGCTCCAGGACCAATATCGACTACGAAATCGGCTGCTTCCATCATTTCGCGGTCGTGTTCCACAACGATCACGGAGTTGCCCGTATCGCGCAGTTTTTTGAGGGAATTGATCAGTCGCGTGTTGTCGCGCTGGTGCAATCCGATACTCGGTTCGTCGAGGATGTAAAGCACGTTCATGAGCTCCGATCCGATCTGCGTTGCCAGACGGATGCGCTGTGCTTCGCCGCCCGAAAGACTGCGGGCCGAGCGGTGCAGGGTCAGGTATTCCAGCCCGACCTCCAGGATAAAGCGCACGCGGGCACGGATTTCCTTCAGGATTTCCGTACCAATGACCTGCTGGTCGGATGTCAGGTGTTCTTCAATTGTCGCGAGCCAGCTGTCGACTTCCATGATGTCCATGGACGCCACTTCGCCAAGCGTTTTGTTCGCAATGCGGAAATGAAGTGCTTCTTTTTTCAAACGTGCGCCGCTGCATTCCGGGCAGGTAATGCGGTTCATGAAGCTTTGTGCCCAGCGCTGAATGGCTGCGGTGCTTTCTTCGGCGTGACGCGCCATGAAGTTGGCCAGTCCTTCGAATCGCAGGGAAGTGTCTTTCACACCGCGCTCCAGTCCTTCGTTTCCATGCATGATCACACGCATAACGTCTTCCGAAATCTCGCCCACAGGCGTATTCAGTGTATAACCTTCCTGCTGCAGGAATGCTTCGAGCTTTTCAAAAAACCAGTTGCGTTTGTATTCGCCCAACGGAGCCAATCCGCCTTTTTTGATGCTCAGCTTCGGATCGGGAATGACTTTATCGCGGTCGACTTCGGAAATTTCACCAAGGCCGCTGCACGTCGGGCAGGCACCGTAAGGCGAGTTGAAGGAAAACAGACTCGGTTCCGGCTCAGGATAACTGATCCCGGAAGTCGGGCACATGAGCATGCGCGAGAAGTGGCGTACTTCGTTCGAATCGTGACGCATGACCATGAGGCTTTTATTGCCGTGGCGCATGGCTGTTACAATGGAATCGTAGAGTCGTTTGCGATCGTCCTGCTTCACGTGTATGCGGTCGATCACAATCTCGATGTCGTGGATTTTGTAGCGATCGAGCTTCATGCCGCGCGTGATCTCCACAATTTCGCCGTCGATACGAACACGGGTGTAGCCCATTTTGGCAATCTGCTCGAACAATTCGCGGTAATGTCCTTTACGGCCTTTGATCTTCGGCGCCAGGATGAGGATCTTTTCACCGTCGAATTGCTGCAGGATGAGGTCGGCGATCTGCTCGTCGGAGTATTTCACCATCGGCTCTTCCGTCACATAGGAATAGGCCGTTCCAATACGCGCATACAGAAGGCGCAGGAAATCGTAGATCTCCGTAATCGTTCCTACGGTAGAACGCGGACTGCGGGAAACGGTTTTTTGTTCGATGCTGATCACCGGGCTCAGTCCGTCGATCTTTTCCACGTCGGGACGTTCCATGCCGCCTAAAAACTGGCGGGCGTAGGACGAAAAGGTTTCGATATAACGGCGCTGACCTTCGGCAAAGATCGTGTCGAACGCCAGTGACGATTTTCCACTGCCGCTCAGTCCGGTGAAGACCACCAACTTATTGCGCGGAATCGATAAATGGACATTTTTCAGGTTGTGCTCGCGGGCGCCGTAAATGTCGACGGATGTTAAATGTTCGATTTCGCTCATTGCAGGTATGCCTTGTAAGGTTTTAAATTTTCGCTCGCGGCGGGAAGGAGGATGTCATATGATCGGGCTTTCACCGTCAGTCTATTGGATTTCAGCCACGGGTTGAGCTTCTGCACGATCTTGAAGTTGAAGCCCTGCTGCAGCGCCCATTCGGCGATGTTCGGAATGGTTTCGGTAACGATCACCTTACGTGTCTGGAACGGCTCGTACAGCTGCATGTCTTTCACGGAATATCCGTAAGCTTCCGGGTTTTCGAAGATCAGCTTGATGGCCAGCAGTCGGAATACATAACGGCCGGTTTCGCTGTTCTGGTCGGTATCGAAGTAATGTTCGGTTCCCTGCCACGCCATGTCCTGCTGCACACCGCCCACGCCGCGGTTGTAGGAAGCCGTTGCCAGCATCCAGTCGTTGAGGGTGTTGTAGGCATCTTTCAGGTACTGACAAGCCGCACGGGTGCTTTTTTCAATGTGCAGTCGTTCATCGACTTCGTTGGAAATTTCCAGGTTGTACAATTTTCCGGTGGTAGGCATGAATTGCCAGAAACCCTGCGCTCCGACAGGAGAAACCGCCTGCACAAGCCCGCTTTCGATCACAGCCAGGTATTTCATGTCGTTCGGAACGCCTTCTTCTTTCAGGATTTTCTCGATCATAGGGAACCAGCGATGCGCGCGTTTGAGATAGCCGGTCGTGGCGCTTTGGTAAAACGCATTCATCAGCACTTCCCGATCGAGGCGCTCGATTACGTCTTCGTCCGTGAGCACAATTTCCTGTCCGGCGAAAGTCATTTTTTTCGGCAGCGGTGGCAGGGAAAAAACAGCTGGCTTTTCAACGGGCTCCGAAGCGGTTTTTTCAGCAGGAAGAGGCTGACTGCAAGCGGCTAAACACAGGAAGGAAAGAAAAAAAGCGTAACGGGTCATAGTCCTTTTTTGCGGACACCAAAAGTACGGATTTTCGGAATGCTGATCGTGACTGATCAGGCAAGAAAAACGAATGTTTTAAGGATTCTTCACCACAAAGGAGCAAAGGGAATCTGCCTCCTCCCTTGAGGGAGGAATGAGGAGGGTGGCAGAAATCTACAATTTGTGATATCCTCCCCCTTGGTCCCCCTCCAAAGGGGGAAATGCGTGAAGTTCTTACCACAATTACCTTTGCTCCCTTAACAAATCCAGCACGACCATGAAGTCTTTGCTCCTTTGTGGTGAAAAGAATAGGTAAAGTGCTTACCGCTTATGAATAATCGTATTCCGGTAGAGCCAGATGAAAACGGCGAAGAAGTACAGCGTCAGGAAGCACGCCATCCACGGGTTGCCCCATTTCGCGAAAGCCACGGCCAATAACGCCAGCAGCGAAGAAATACAGGCAATGGCTAAGAAAACCAGCCACACCTGGCGGTCGTTCAGTCCGGAATAAACAAGGTGGTGCGTGGTGTGGTCTTTTCCGCCGACCATGGGCGATTTCCCTTTTCGCAGGCGATTGATGACCACAGTGAGCGTATCGGCTGCAGCCGGCGTAAAAACGATCAGTACGACGAACAATCCGGTCCAGGAAGTCAATTGAGTGGCCTCACCGATGTTCCATAAATGATGGATCGCAAAGAAAGCGGTAAACAAACCGATGAACTGGCTGCCGGCATCACCCATGAACAAAGCCGACGGATGCAGGTTGAAGCGCAGGAAGCCGAGAATGGCCCCAATCTGAACCAGCAATGTCAGCGTCCAGATGTTCATGTTCCAGTCATACAGAACGATTTCGGCTGCCAGACAGGAAATCAGAATGAACAATACGGTCGTTCCGGTAATGCCGTCCATGTTGTCGAGCATATTCAGCGAGTTCATCACGCCAACAACCCAGATCACCGTGATGGTGATGTCGAGCCACGGAATTCCTGAAATGGTGATGATGGTGCCGGTCAGTGTGAGGATCACGCCGCAGGAAATCTGTACGAAAAGCTTGATCAGCGGACGCGTATTGTAAGCGTCATCGGCGAGCCCCATGACAAAAGCAAGGATGCCCGCGCCCATCAGGCCCACAAATTCGCGGTTGTGGAAAATGGCATCTTCCCGGAAAAAAACGGCGTAGGCAATGGCGCCAAATGTGAAGGCCACGAAAAAGGCCACGCCGCCCAGCGAAGGCTTCGATTCATTGCTCCATCGGATGGTGATGTCGTTCTTGTTGCGGATCCCTAATGATTGCGAAAAACGCAGCAGCAACCGGTTACAGATCAGGCTGGCAGTCAACCCGGCCATAAGGAAAGCCATGAGCATCAGGAACAAATAGAGCAAAATCAGGAATTTAAAAAGGTGTTTCAAAAGTAAGGAAATCCATCGAATCGGCATCTTTCGCTGAAATTACCGGATCGTTAATTCCCCAGTCGATCTGTAGTGTAGTGTCGTTCCATCGGATACTTCGCTCGTGTTCAGGCGAGTAATAATCGGTGCATTTGTAAGCGAAAACGGTGTCGTCTTCGAGGCTCAGGAATCCGTGTGCAAAACCCGCCGGGATCCATAATTGCTGCTTGTTTTCAGCTGAAAGCTCTACTTTGATATGCTGGCCGAAAGTTGCGGAAGCCTGGCGTAAATCCACCACCACATCCAGCGCTGCACCTTTGATCACGCGCACCAGTTTCCCCTGTGCTTTTGGCGGAAGCTGAAAATGCAGCCCGCGGAGCACGTTGCGATGGGAACGGGATTCATTGTCCTGAACGAACGTAACCGGATAGCCTGTCGCCTGGTCAAAAACCGCCTGGTTAAAGCTTTCGAAAAAAGCGCCGCGATCGTCTGTAAAGGTACGCGGTGTCAGCAGGAGCAATCCCGGAATATGCAGAGTCGTTACCAGCATGTATTATCGGCGTTTCTTTTTCGATGATTTGTCGTCATCGTCGTAATAATCATAGCCGTATCCGTAGCCATAGCCGTATCCATAGCCATACCCGCCGCCCTGGCCGAGCTTGGTACCGTTTAGGATGACGTTCAGGTGCTCGATCTGGCGCATATCGAAGAGCTCTTTCACGCGGTTGGCGAAGATCCGTTTGGAGTAATGCGATTTGAAAATGTAGATCGGCACGTCGGCGTTCGACAGGATTTTAACACCGTCAGTCACCAGCCCCACAGGTGGATTATCGATTACCACGACCTCGTAGCGTTGTTTGAGCTCCTCGAGTAGATCTTCAAACCCCTGGCTGAGAATCAGCTCGGATGGATTCGGCGGGATGGGTCCTGCGGTGATGAAATCGAGGTTTTCGATGTCCGAATGGTGAATGCATTCATCGAGGGAAACTTTCCGGATGATGAGGTTACTGATACCGCTGATGTTTGGAGCATTGAAGCCCAAATGGACTTTCGGCTTGCGAAGGTCGAGGTCGATCACCACGGTTTTCTTGCCCGAAAGCGCAATAATTCCGGCCAGGTTCAGTGCCACGAAGGTTTTTCCTTCACCGGAAATAGACGACGAAATGGCGATGACACGGGCATTGGCGTTCACAAAGCTGAGGTTGGTACGAATGCTCCGCATCGCTTCGGCGATAATGGATTTCGGCGCTTCGTGAACCATCAGCTGCGAGAATTCGTTGGCGTTCTTCAGCAAAGGAACGTTGCCGAGGATGGTTGCGCGTTCCGGCAGCAGCGATTTGAGGTCTTCTACGGAATTGATCTCGTTGAACGTGACGTATTTAAACAGGAGTACGCCAAAACCGATGATCGTTCCGATGAAAATAAAACCGGCGTATACCAGCTTACGGTTCGGGCTCACCGGCGCGTAGCTCATCGTGGCTTCGTTCAGTACGCGGTTGTTGGATGCGTAACCGGCGTTGGAAATGGAATAGAGCACTTTTTTCTCCATCAGGAGCGTGTAGTATTCTTCGTGCAGGTCCTGTAATGATTTCAGGCGGTTGTATTCCATTTTCTTCTCCGGCAGGTTGAAGTACTCGCTCTCAAATTCACCGATCTTTGAACGAATGGTCTTGGCGTTATTGATCAGTCGTTCCTGGATCACTTCCACGCTTCGGCGGATAGCCTGGATTTTACTCTGGATGCGCTGGTTGATGCTTTTGATCTCGGCGTGTTCGTCGGTCACTTCAAACAACAGGTCTTCCTTGCGCTCCAGCATGGCGTGCAGGTCCTGGATCTGTTTGGTTAGCGAAGTTTCGAAGCTTTTGCCGAGCATTTCCGGGATCAGACGGTAAATTTCCAGTCGGTTCGGTTCGTTGCGCAATTTGCTGGCAACCAGTTGAAGCGTCGCTAATTCGCCTTCGATCTCGAAGAGCTGATCCTGGAACTTGTCCATGTTTTCTGTGAGCGAAAGTCCGATGTTTTCCGGATCGGGCAGGTTGGCATTTCGCTGGAAAGTCGTGAGGCTGTCTTTCGATTGCTGCAAGCCATCGGAAATGGAATCCAGCTGCATATTGATAAACGACAGGATGTTTTCGGCACTTTTCCGCTTCATTTCCTCGTCGTAGCTGAAGAACGCCCGTGCTACCGCATCCACGATATCGTGGCACAGCTCGGGATTGTAGCCTTTGTAAAGGATCTGTACGGTTTTCGCTTCTTCGTCGACCGGAATGATCTCGAGATTGGAAATCAGGCGGCTGACCAGCGATTGCTTGTTGTTGAAGGTGAAATACAGATCGTTTTCGGCATCGTCTTCTTTCATGCTTTGCAGGCTCGGAACCTTCAGCATGATGTCGAAATGCTCGTTGGTGATGCGTGTGTTGACCGGTCGCACCAGGTTGTAGTTTTTCCCGTTGTGCTGGTAAGAAAGCCGGACTTTGTTGCCGGTCAGCTCTACGTTAATCGGCACATCGCAAAGACTGCTGTCGCGGATTTCGTAGGGTTGTACGTTGAAACTGCTCTGGTGGTATTTTTCCTCCGTCAGGATGCGGCCCTTGGAATAAAGGCTCACTTCCATGTTCAGGCGCTGGATGGCCATGTTGAAGAGTAATTCCGACCGCAGGAGCTCGATTTCCGAAGAAATGCTGGTTTTGGTATTGATGTTCTCGAGCTCGATGATTTCCTTTCCCTGGTCTTTTTCAGCCAGCTGGATCACGATATTGGACTCGTAAACCGGTTTCGTGTAGCGAAGGTAAATGAAAGCGATCGCCGCAAAAAAACCGATGAACAGCAGCGGCCACCACCAAAACCGTCTCAGGATCGTCGAAACGATGATCGGATTGTAGTCCTTATTAATAATGATCTTCGACTGGTTGACGTTCACTTACTTGACAGTTGAGATGACGGTAAATATAATGAGTGCGCTGGAAAGAAGCGATACGATCGGTGCGGCTTCGGCCACCACTTCTTTGGTCAGCTGCTCGGAAGGCTCTACATAAATATAGTCGTTGGCCTGCACGATGATGTCGGCGTATTTGAGTCCTTCGATGGTTGACATATCCAATATGAACACTTCGCGCTTGCCGTTGACCTGGCGCATGATCTTCACCCGGTCGGCACGTCCGCGATCAGCGATACCGCCCGCTTGTGCAATGGCTTCCATCAATGTGGTGTTGCTGTTTTGCAATGGAACCACTTTCGCGTCACTGCCGCTTCCCGGGAAAACGATAACGCGCTGGTTGGTAATTTTCAACTGCACGAACGGATCCTGGTATTCTTTGGAATACAGCACAGCCAGCGTGTCTTCGCATTCGTGAATGGTCAGCCCTTCCACTTTGATCTGCCCGATCACAGGCAATTCGGCTGTTCCGTCCTGGCGAACAAGGTATTCCGGGGGATTGGACTGTCCGGCGCCTTTGTCCATTCCGGCCATTTGCTCCACGATTTGCTGTCCGCCATTGGTATACAGGATGAACGTAAACTTATCGTCGTGGGAAATGGTGTATTCCGCTGCGGGTTGGAACAGGATACTGTCGGATGCCGTATCGACTCCTTTTGGCGTACGGAACATAAGGTTCTCATTCACGCCGCAGGAAGTGAGCATCAGTAATAGGAAAGCACATCCGAATACAAGTCTTTTCATGCGTTTTTGCGCTTTTTTGCAAGCAGGCTGCGGTAGTACTCCGCCATGTTGCCGGCCAGTGTTGTATAGTTAAATTGTTCTTCTACGAACTTCCATCCATTTTGTGACAGTTCGGAGCGAATTTTTTTTTCGGTGATGAGCAAGCCGAGCTTTTCAGCGAATGCCAATGGGTCTTTTTTCGGCACCACGAACCCGGTTTTTCCTTCGCTGACGATGTCGCGCACGCCGCCTACATCGGTCGATATGACAGGTAAATCGCAGGCTTGCGCTTCGATCAGGCTCACCGGCGTTCCTTCGTTATCGGAAGTGAGGCAAATAATATCCATTCCGGCATTAAAAGTTGCAATGTCGGTGATCCAGGAAGTCATTTCGATCTGTATGCCGTGTCGTTCGTTCAGCTCCTGCACTTTGGTTTCGATCCACGGACGTTCGCTGCCGTCGCCCACAATGAAATAACGTGCGCGAATGCCCTGTGTTGCCAAGCGTTCCACCACTTCGAGGAACAAACCGTGATTTTTGATCGGCGCCAGCCGTCCGATGATGGCTACGGCCACTTCGTCTTCCTCAAGCCGATAGCGTTCACGGGTCGTAGCTCGTTTTTCGGCCAGGTTCTCCCGGAATTTCCCGAGATCGAATCCCAGCGGGATCACGGTGATCTTTTCAGATGGGCAGATGCGGTGTTCCAGCGCCAGTTCCTGCTTTTGCAGCGGACTGATGGCAATAATGCCGTCGGAGAAGCGCGCCAGTCTTCGTTCGATGAATTTGTACAGCCGCGTTTTCAGCGTCCCGAAGTAAGAATGGAACACGTGGCCGTGATACGTATGAACGATCACCGGAACGTTGCAGGCTTTGGCTGCTTTTCGGCCGAGTGCCCCAGCTTTTGCGGCATGCGTATGAACGATATCGGGCTGGTATTCCTGAATGATCTGTTTGAGCTTTTTATAGGCCGCACGATCGGAAGTCACATCGGGCAACCGTTTCATTTCGGCAATCAGCACAGGCTCTACGCCATAGCTTTGAGGGATGTGGAGCGAGTCCCGTTCGTCAGGCTCGGGTAAGCCGCCTACCAGTAAGGTTTCAAATTCATCCGGCAGGAAACGGGTCAGGAATGTCGCATTGTAGGTCGGCCCGCCAATGTTGAACCGGTTGATGATACGCAACACCTTTACTTTTCCCTCCGCCGCGGCGGAAGGAAGGACTTTATCCTGTATGTTCGATTGCGCACTCATGTTTATTGTTTTCTTTCTTCGAAAGGACTTGTCAGTTGTTTCATCCGGTCGTACCAGTGCTGGAAAACGATGTATGCCCAGGCCGTAGTCGCAACGGTGGATGAGGTGTGTGTATGTAATTTCCGGAATTGCTCTTTTACCGCCGCCGGCTGAAACAATCCCTGGTTGGCGATATACGCCGGATCTGTCCAATGTGGATGTGCCGATTCCATATTCGCTGCACGGAGCCAGCTTTGCAATGGTACTTCAAAACCGTGTTTCGGACGGTTGAACACGTCTTCGGGCAGCAACGTCCGGAAGGCGTCTTTCAGGATGCGCTTGCCGGTTTTACCGTCGTTTTTCCAGTCGGCCGGAAGGCTGTTGACTAAATGCACTAGGTCTTCGTCGAGGAAAGGCGTGCGCACTTCCAGCGAATGCCGCATGCTCATCAGGTCGGTTTTTTTGAGCATATCGCCGGGCAGTACCAGCAGTTGGTCGAGCAGCAGGAAGTTGTTCAGCGAGCTCACCGTTTTCGGCAGCTGCAATTGGAAAGGCGCCGGTTGTTCCAGCAGTTGCTCGGGAACTTCCATGCCCACCATCGCCGCCAGGAAATGGTATTGTTCGGGCCAGTCGTAGCGGAGCAATTGCCCCATGCGACCGATCTGGCGCAATTTATTGGAAAAACGGCTTTCACGGCTTTGTCCGGGCGAAAAACGCAGCAACGGACTCACGACTTTTCGCTGCCAGCTGCCCATGTTCTGCACGCGGTGAAAGGCTTTGTGCTTGTTGTAGCCGGCAAACAGCTCGTCGGCACCGTCGCCGGAAAGACTTACCCGTAAATGACGCGACGTTTCGCGCGCCAGGAAATACATGGCGATCGCCGACGCATCGGCAAAAGGCTCGTCGAATGAGGAAAGCACGTCGTCCAGCTCTCCGATCACGCGCTGTTCTTCCAGGCGGATTTCGGTATGTTGTGTGCCGATGTATTGCGCAATCCGCTGGGCGAATGGCCCTTCGTCGAGCAGGCTGTTGCCTTCGAAAGCAATGGAAAAAGTTTGCAGCGATGAGCGCTGTTCATGTGCCAGTGCCGTAACGATCGAGCTGTCGACACCGCCGCTGAGAAAAGTTCCGAGCGGAACATCGGCTTCGAGCTGCGAATGAACGGCTTGGCGAACAGCGTCGCGGACCGCGGTTATTCCGTGATCGTACGATTCCGGTGCTTCGCGCTGATCTTTGGGGTCCCAGAAAGCTGCCAGCGTACTTTCCCGGCCTTTGATCTCGAGGTAATGTCCCGGCAGCAATCGCTGAACGGATTCCACCATCGTCATGGATCCCGGAACGTAGGAATAGGTGAAATACGCCGTGAGCGCCGCTTCGTCGATTTCGAACGGAATGCCGTTGGCCAGCAAAACCGGCAGCTCGCTGGCAAAATACACGCCGTCGGGACGAATGGCATACAACAACGGGTTGATACCCATGGAATCGCGTGCCAGCAGCAAACGATCCTCTTTGGTGTCGTAAAACGCGAACGCAAAACAGCCGTGCAGATCGGAAAGACCGGCTTTCCCTTTGACGATCAGCCAGTAAAGCAATACTTCGGTGTCTGAAGTGGTTTCGAAACGGTAACCAAGTTTCGAGAGTACGTTCTTCAAGAAACGATGGTTGTAAATCTCGCCGTTGAAAACAAGGACGTAACGCCCCGAAGGATCGGAGAATGGTTGGTTTGAACGTGGATCGGGATCGATGATCGCCAGCCGGTTGTGGCCCAGCAATGCGGAGCCGTATGTGCCAGCCTGCTGATGATCCGGCCCGCGGTGGTGTTGCAGCGCCAGCGCCTTTTCGAAGCGTTCGACGGAAGATATTGTAGCCGCCGTGTTAAAAAGTTTTATGCCTGCAATTCCGCACACAGCACGAATTTACCCAATTTTAACTGGAATTCGACAGAAAGGTCCGTGTTTTGATTGTATGGCATTAAAATACGTGATCCGGATAAAGAATTAAAGTGATTTCGAATTGATTATCGGTTGCTGCGGCGATCAGCTTTTCATACATACAATATGTTGTTCCAACGTCTTTGTTTACTCCTTCTGACCGCCTGCGGGTTGATCGCACCGCGGTCTTTTGCCCAGGATACGCTGGTACAGCAGGCCATCGATACCTTTTCGGCCGATCCGGTGTTTGCCAATGCTTCCGTGGGTTTCCTGGCCATCGATTGCGCTACCGGGCAGGTCATTGCCTCCAAAAATCCGGATGTTTGCCTGTCGCCGGCTTCTACGGTAAAGCTTTTCTCGACCGCAACAGCGCTGGAAACATTGGGGAAAGATTACGCGCCCAAAACGCGGCTGTACATCGACGGACAGATCACCGACAGCACGCTGAACGGCAATCTCTGGATCCGCGGCGGTGGCGATGCTTCGCTGGGCAGTAAATACTACAACGAAGAAGGTACAGAAAGCAGCTTCCTGGAAGCCTGGGCGGATACATTGCTGAGATTGGGAATCAAAACCATTAACGGCGCTGTCATTGCTGATGCATCCGAATTCGGCTACCAGGGCGTTCCCGACGGCTGGAGCTGGTCGGATATGGGGAATTACTACGGCGCCGGTCCCTCCGGGCTGGTGATCTACGACAACATGCTGAAGTACGTTTTCAAAACCGGTTATTCACCCGGAACGAAAACCACGCTGCTGGAAACCATTCCGGCTGTTCCCGGATTGCAGTTCCACAACTACGTAAGCTCGGCCGGTTCCGGCGACAATTCGTACATCTACGGCGCACCGTATTCGCTCGACCGTTTCGGAACGGGAACGTTGCCCATTCGTTCGCCGCGGTTTGTGGTTAAAGGCAGCCTGCCCGATCCGGAATTGCAGTTTGCACAGGAGCTCATGCGCGTGTTGAAAGCACGTGGAATTACGATTCGCGATGCGGCCAAAACTTCTCGCCAGATGCCCTATGAATCGGCGTCGATGCGCTATGCGGCCAAACAATTGCTCTACGAACACAAAGGCCGAACGGTCTATTCCATTTCCTGGTGGACGAACATGAAATCTGTGAATTTATTCGCCGAAGAGCTGCTTTGTTTGGTCGGCTACGGCTCCAATGGCATTGGCTCCACCGACAACGGTATCGAGCGTTTGGATCGCTACTGGCGTGGGAAAATTCCCGTTTCGGGCATGTTCATCAAAGACGGCAGCGGCTTATCGCGCGGCAATGCCATTGCGCCCCGTCATTTCTGCGATCTGCTCAAATACATGAGCACCAGCAAGAACTTCGATGCTTATTATTCGACGCTGCCAGTCGCCGGTGTTTCCGGAACGCTTTCCACCGTTTGCAAAAAACAGCCCGCCGAAGGAAAAGTCCACGCCAAAAGCGGAACCATGAACCGGATCAAATCCTATTGCGGCTACGTGGAAACAGCCGGAGGAAAACGCATCGCCTTTGCGTTCATTGTGAACAACTACAACTGTACGAGTGGCAGCGTGGTGGATCGCATGGAACAAGTGTTCAATGCAATGGCTTTGATGCAGTGAGCAGCAGGAAATCACTTCTGGCAATGTTGCTGTTGGTGCATCTCACAGGTTGCATGGTTCCGGATGACCAAACAAATGAACGTGAAGAAGCTGAGGTCAGTCAAATGATGGAGAGTCAAACCCTGACGATCGACACGTCCAGAGAATTATTCAGGATAACTACAAAAAAGCGGAAACAATCGGTGAATGTAAAAATCATCCCGCTTGGAACATTTGAATACAGCATTCAGTACCTGGATTTAACGATTAAAGCCAACGATTTTCCGGTGAAGAAAAACTCCAACGAATCGTTTCAAATCACGCTGCCGAAGGAATTTCAGGAGGAAGAATTAGAGATTAAGCTCTATGTAAGCTCTGATCAGCCAATCTACCTGAACAAAAAGCGCTACGACGATTCTACAGCGACTGTTTTCCTGAAAAAACAAACCATTGTCTTGTGATGACGAACAGGTGTAACAATTTCTCAAAACGGCATTAGCTAAGGACTTATGAAACACTTTTCCGTTTTCCTGTTTTTGCTGTTTCCCTTACTGACACACGCCCAGCTGCCAGGCAAAACGTATGTTTTTAAACCGGTCGACGGTTGGCGGGCCTCTGTTTATTTTTACAACGACAGCCTGTTTACACTCGCCGTAGCTGAGGCTGACAGCCTGGTTGTTGAAACCTTTTTGTATGAGATCGATGCGGAAGGAACACTGCATTACTGCATTCCCAAACAGTCACTGAATCCGGTGATCCGAACGTACCGATCGGAAAAGCCACCTGTTGAGCTGCGTTCCGGTGATCGTACGCGCTTGTTCCTGATCAATCCGCTTGACCCGGCCTACTCCATCAGTGCCCGCTGGGAGCTCTATCTCGACAAACAGCTTATTACTTACGGAGGTGAATACGATCAGCTGGAATTGCAGAACATGAGCCTTCCGGGCGTGGGTTTTTCACTGAGCTGTTTCAACCGTTTTTACGGAGAAAACCATCTGCTCACGTCGGCTGATTTTTCCGGAAAGGGTGATTATTTCATTATCGAAACGATGCTTCCCCCTCTGTTTTTCCAGGTTTATACGGTTGTTCAGCCAGCCAATTTGCAGCACATGGTGCCACTGCAATTTCGGGAAGGAAAACTGATCAATCCGCTAACACAGCAGCTATGGGAAGAATACTGATTCTGCTCGCTTTTTTGCTGTCGGTTGGTACGTCGCTGGCACAGCTGAAAGGGAAACGCACTTCCCTCGATACCGAGCACGATTTATTTTGCGGCGCGTCCATCCGATTTGTCTCCGATTCACTGGCTTTTCAATACCTCGGATGTGAACAGCACCAATGGTTCCGGCCATTGACCTACAAGCTGCTGAAAGACGGAACCGTGCAGCTGGATACCATTCCTGCGGACCAGTTTCAACCCTTTACCGATCTCTACCTGACAGAGCTGGTCTGGTCGGCCTACGATTCGATTTACGGACCGTCAAAATTGGTGATTGCACACGAAGATTATTACTTTACAGAAGTAGAATGGAACGTCTATGTCGACTCGCAGCTGGTAGCAACAGGCACGGATCTGAAACGGCTTCAGCTGGAAGTGTTTGAAAATCCGCGAATGAGCTTTAGTCTCCCGCGATTCGACCTGTTTTATGGGCGAACGGTCCACTTTCATGCATCGGATTTTAGCGGAACGGGCGATCGTTGGGTGATTCGTTCGTGGCTGAACAATTTTGATCTGTACATGTATGATCTTCGGTATCCCGGAGCGCTTGTGATCCAGCCGGAAAAAGGGGAGAAGCTGCTGTTCCTGAACGGACAGTTTTACCTGGAAATGAAGGGCAAGCGGACGAAGCTGTCTGATTAGTAGTAAAGAGACATTATTGCTTCAGCTCATATGCCAGATGCTCCGGGATGTCGGTACGAATCAGGTTGTTGGAATAGAAGATAAAGGTCAACAGTTCATTTTTGTCTTTGATCAGCAGAATTTTTGCATAAAAAGCATCTTTCCGGGTGAATATGTAGCGATCATAAGGCATGAAAATGTATTCCCGGGAGCCGAGATACAGTCCGAGATTTTTCATCTGTCCTTCAAGGTACACGCACGAATCCGTGTGGATTTTCTTATTCATTCCCTTCGAGAATGTGTTCAGCAGTAGCACCTTGGTTTCCGGGTTGTTCTCTTTGAACTTTAAGGTTCGTTTTAGATAAGAACAGACGCCATAACATGTCCTTAATTTGATCCGCGATTCCTTATTCCCGAATCGCATTGTATTCAGATCTGGTTCAAATCCATCGAAAAACGCGTTGAAGCTCAAAACAGTAAAGTCTTTCCCTGCTGCATAGGTAATCTGAGTCGAATCTTTGTAGCGATAGGTGATACCTGGCTTTAAACCCTGTACAAAGCGCTCATCGAAAAAGCGGTAGTGACTCATGTTGAGGGTGTCCAGCTGAAACCCACCGAAATTGTCCATACTGCAATCTTTACCTATGCCTTTGCAGGCGCTGAGCACGAGCAATAGCAGGGCGAAACAGCTTGATTGCAGCAATATTTTATTCAATCCGGAAGCGCTTTTTGTATTCATTGTCGGGATAAAGATGGCAATTCGTTTAGGACATTTGGCAATGAATAGGTTGCAAAGCGCTCAGATGCCAGAAAATCTGCTTTGTATTTGTGCCTTTGCAAGAGGAACATGGCTGGAAATTACTTGTCTCTGTGATCGCTATGAAATAACTGCTTCAATAGAGGAATTTGCTATCTTTACGCGCTCGGAAAGCCAGTTCTTTCCCCTAGAGACATGGAGACAAGCATGAAGAACTTACAAATGGTCGACCTGGTAAGCCAGTACCAGAAAATCAAGCCGGAAGTCGATAAAGCCGTAGAAGAAGTCATGAATACAGCGATGTTCATCGGCGGACCGGTAGTGGCGCAATTCCAGAAAGAGCTGGAAAATTACCTCGGTGTGAAACACGTAATTCCGTGTGCGAACGGCACCGATGCGCTGCAGATCGCTATGATGGCGCTGGGCCTTCAACCGGGTGATGAGGTGATTGCACCTTCGTTTACCTACATCGCCACAACGGAAGTGATCGCATTGCTTCACCTCAAGCCGGTGTTCATTGACGTCGACCCGAAGACCTTCTGCATGGATCCTGCGAAAATCGAAGCGGCGATCACCCCGAAGACCAAAGCCATCGTCCCGGTGCATTTGTACGGCCAAGCGGCTGAAATGGACGCGATCATGGCTGTTGCCAACAAGCACAACCTGTTCGTGATCGAAGACAACGCCCAGGCGATCGGTTCCGATTACCATTCCGCTTCCGGAAAAGTTTCCAAGCTGGGAACGATCGGTCACATCGGCTGCACATCGTTCTTCCCGTCTAAAAACCTCGGTTGCTACGGTGATGGCGGTGCGATTTTCACCAACGATGACGCACTGGCAGCTCAACTGCGCATGGTGGCCAACCACGGACAAAAAGAGAAATACGTTCACGCAGTCGTAGGCTGTAATTCCCGCCTCGATGCCGTTCAGGCAGCTGTGTTGCGTGTGAAATTGCCGCTGCTCGACACATACATCGACGCACGCCGCAAAGTAGCCGATTACTACGATCGCGTACTGGCTTCGGACAAAATCACCGTTCCGCACCGCGATGCGAAATCGAAGCACGTATTCCACCAGTACACCGTTCAGCTGAACGGACCTGATCGCGACGGTATGCAAAAATACCTGGCCGAGAAAGGCATTCCATCGATGATCTACTACCCGCAGCCGGCCCACAAGCAAGGCATGTTCGCTTCGTTCGGACTGGGTGATCTCGATTTACCTGTAACTGATCAATTAACCCAAAAAGTGATCTCGTTCCCGATTCATACCGAAATGGACGAAGAGCAGCTTTCCTATATCTGTGAGCACATTCTTGCTTACGTAAACCAGACTGCATGAAGAAAATAGCTGTAGTTGGAACCGGCTATGTAGGCCTGGTAACCGGTACTTGCTTTGCCGAAACCGGAAATAACGTGATTTGCGTCGACATCGATGCCAAGAAAGTAGAACGCATGCGCAACGGCGAAATTCCGATCTACGAACCGCACCTCGATGTGCTGTTTGAGCGCAATATTGCTGCCAAGCGCCTTTCCTTTACCACCAACCTGGCGGAAGGAATCAAAGATGCGGAAATCATTTTCCTGGCTTTGCCAACACCTCCGGGTGAAGACGGCTCGGCTGATCTGCGCTACATTTTAGGTGTGGCCGATGATCTCGGAAAGCTCCTTACAGATTACAAGGTTATTGTAGATAAAAGCACCGTGCCGGTTGGAACAGCCGAAAAAGTACACGCTGCGATCGCGAAAAACGCCAGTGTGGAATTCGATGTGGTTTCCAACCCGGAATTCCTGCGCGAAGGCTTTGCCGTGGACGATTTCATGAAGCCGGACCGCGTAGTGATCGGTACTTCTTCGCCGCGTGCGGAAAAGATCATGGAGCAGCTCTACAAGCCGTTTGTGCGCCAGGGCAATCCGATCATTTTCATGGACGAAAAATCAGCTGAGCTGACCAAATACGCTGCGAATTCCTTCCTGGCGACCAAGATTACCTTCATGAACGAGATCGCGAACTTCTGCGAGCTCGTTGGTGCGGATGTCGACAAAGTGCGCATCGGGATCGGCTCGGATGAGCGCATCGGGAAACGCTTCCTGTTTCCGGGCATCGGCTACGGAGGCTCGTGCTTCCCGAAAGACGTTCAGGCGCTGTACAACTCAGGTGCCGAGAACCAATTCACTTTCGAGATCCTGAAAGCCGTAATGGCGGTGAACGAAGAGCAGAAAACCGTTCTCTTCCCGAAAATGAAAAATTACTTCCGCGGCGATCTCAAGGGCAAACGCGTTGCGCTCTGGGGATTGGCGTTCAAACCGGATACCGACGATATTCGCGAAGCGCCGGCGCTGTACATGATCGATGCCCTCACAAATGCAGGAGCTGAAATCATAGCTTACGATCCGGAAGCAATGGAAAATGTCCAGGGACTCATCGGAGACAAAATCCGTTATGCTACCAACGAATACGAAGCGCTCGAAGGCGCCGATGTACTCCTCATCTGTACCGAATGGGGCATTTTCCGCAACCCGGATTTCGACCGCATGGCGCAGCTGCTGAAAGACAAAGTGATCTTCGATGGCCGCAACCTGTTCGACGTCGAAGAAATGAACGAACGCGGATTCTATTACAGCTCTATCGGGCGTAAAATTGCAGCCAACTGATTATGGAAGAACGCAAACGCATATTGATCACCGGTGCTGCCGGTTTTCTCGGATCGCACCTCTGCGACCGGTTCATCAAAGACGGTTTCCACGTTATTGCGATGGACAACCTGATCACAGGTCGTTTGAAAAACATCGAACACCTGTTTCCGCTCGAGCAGTTCGAGTTCTACAACCACGACGTGAGCAAATTCATTCACGTTCCGGGCGGGCTCGATTACATTTTGCATTTCGCTTCACCGGCCAGCCCGATCGATTACCTCAAAATTCCGATCCAGACCCTGAAAGTAGGATCACTCGGAATCCACAACTGTCTTGGACTGGCGCGTGTAAAAAAAGCGCGTGTATTGATCGCCAGTACGTCGGAAGTTTACGGCGACCCGACCGTTCACCCGCAAACCGAAGATTACTGGGGGAATGTGAACCCGGTCGGTCCGCGCGGCGTGTACGACGAAGCCAAGCGTTTCCAGGAAGCCATGACCATGGCTTATCATACGTTCCACGGTGTTGAAACGCGTATCGTTCGCATCTTCAATACCTACGGACCACGCATGCGACTGAACGACGGTCGCGTTCTGCCGGCTTTCATCGGTCAGGCCCTGCGTGGTGAAGACCTGACGATTTTCGGCGACGGTTCGCAAACGCGTTCGTTCTGCTATGTTGATGACTTAGTAGAAGGAATCGTTCGCCTGCTGCACAGCGATTACGCTTACCCGGTGAACATCGGTAACCCGGACGAGATCACGATCGGCGATTTTGCCGAAGAGATCATCAAGCTCACGGGAACCGACCAGAAAGTGATCTACAAAGACCTGCCGGTCGACGATCCGAAGCAGCGCCAGCCGGACATTTCCAAAGCGCGTTCTATCTTAGGCTGGGAGCCGAAAGTGGGAAGAGCCGAAGGATTGAAGCTGACGTACGCCTACTTCAAAAGCCTTTCCCCGGAAGAGCTGAACGAAAAGGAACACATAGATTTCGATAATTATATCCATTGAGCATGAGTTATTTTGCCCATGAAACGGCAGTAGTCGACGAAGGCTGCACAATTGGCGAAGGAACCAAAATCTGGCACTTCTCGCATATCATGCCCAATTGCGTTATCGGTGAGAAATGCAACATCGGCCAGAACGTGGTCGTATCGCCGGAAGTTGTGCTTGGAAAAAATGTCAAAGTACAGAACAACGTTTCCATTTATACCGGCGTGATCTGCGAAGACGACGTATTTCTCGGGCCATCGATGGTGTTTACCAACGTGATGAACCCGCGCAGCGCCGTAAATCGTCGCGATCAATATTCGAAAACCGTGGTGCGTAAAGGCGCTTCCATCGGTGCGAACGCGACCATCGTTTGTGGAAATGATATCGGTGAATATGCCTTCATTGGTGCCGGTTCCGTGGTCACGAAAGAAGTGCCGGCCTATGCACTTGTTGTGGGAAATCCTGCCCGCCAGATCGGCTGGATGAGCGCTTACGGGCATCGTCTCAGCTTCGATGAAACAGGAAAAGCCAGTTGTCCGGAAAGCAATGAAGTCTACCTTCTTGCCGACGGACGCGTAACAAAACAGACACTATGATCGGTGAAAATCAAAAAGTAAAATTTGCAATCGTTGGCTGCGGCCATATCGGGAAACGCCATGCAGAAATGGTGCGTCGCGATGAAGAAGCGGAGCTCATAGCCATGGTCGATGTGCGTTCGGCAGAAGAATGCGGCGCTATCGATTTCAATGTACCGTTTTTCAATTCGATCGAATCCTTGCTGGCTTCCGGACTGGATTTCGACATCGTCAACATTTGTACACCGAACGGTTTGCACGCAGAGCAGGCGCTGATGGCGCTCGATCATAAAAAGCACGTTGTGGTCGAAAAACCGATGGGCCTCACCAAAGACGCATGCGAGAAGATCATTTTCAAATCGCTGCAGCAATCCCGCCACGTATTCTGCGTGATGCAGAACCGTTATTCACCGCCGAGCGAATGGATCAAATCCGTAGTGGAAAATGGCACGCTGGGCGAGATTTTCATGGTGCAGCTCAACTGCTACTGGAACCGCGACGACCGCTATTATAAAAAAGGCGGCTGGAAAGGAACGAAAGACCTCGACGGCGGAACGCTGTTCACCCAGTTTTCGCACTTCATCGATATCATGTACTGGTTGTTCGGCGACATCGACAACATCCAGGGGAAATTCGCCGATTTCACCCACGCGAATTCCACTGATTTTGAAGATTCGGGCTTTGTAAGCTTTGACTTCATCAACGGCGGAATGGGCAGCCTCAACTACTCGACGGCCGTTGCCGGGCAAAACCTCGAAAGCTCCATGACCATCATCGGCAGCAAGGGAAGCGTGAAAGTCGGCGGACAGTACATGAACGAAGTAGACGTCTGCAACATCGAAGGCTACGAAATGCCGGAGCTGGCACCTACGAATCCAGGCAACGATTATGGTGCTTACAAAGGATCAGCAGCCAACCACCACTACGTGATTGAAAACGTTATCGATACATTAAAAGGAAGAACTTCGGCTACTACGAACGCCCTGGAGGGATTGAAAGTAGTGGAGATCATCGAACGCATTTACAAAGTACGCAATGAGCAACTCAATTTACAATAAGCTGGTCGCGAAAGACGCGAAGCTGGCAGTTATCGGCCTGGGCTATGTTGGTCTGCCGATCGCCCTTGAATTTGCCCGCAAGATCAAAGTCGTGGGCTTCGATATTAACCAGGCACGTGTTGACCTGATGAAGCAGAAAGTCGATCCGAGCAACGAGCTTGAAGCAACAGCATTCGACAACTGCGATATCCAGTTTACGGCCAATATCGATGATCTGAAAGACGTGCAGTTTTACATCGTGGCGGTTCCAACACCGATCGACGACGCCAACCTGCCCGATCTGAAGCCGCTGCTTGGAGCTACCAGAACGGTAGCGCAGGTGCTCAAAAAAGGCGATTACGTCGTTTTCGAGTCGACTGTTTATCCAGGCTGTACGGAAGAAGATTGCATCCCGGTACTGGAAGAGCTTTCCGGACTGAAGTTCCGCGACGATTTCAAAGTGGGCTATTCACCGGAGCGTATCAACCCGGGAGATAAGGAACACACCTTGCAGAACGTGGTGAAAGTTGTTTCCGGCTGCTGTGCCGAATCGCTCGAAGAAATTGCCAAAACCTACGAGCTCGTCGTTGAGGCCGGTGTACACCGCGCAGCTTCCATCAAAGTAGCTGAAGCGGCAAAGATCATCGAAAACACCCAGCGCGACGTCAACATTGCATTGATCAACGAATTGTCGATTATTTTCAATAAGCTGAAAATCAACACTTACGATGTATTGGAAGCAGCCGGAACAAAGTGGAACTTCCTGAAGTTCTCTCCGGGACTCGTTGGCGGTCACTGCATCGGTGTGGATCCGTATTACCTCACGCACCGCGCGCAACAGGCTGGTTACCACGCCCGAATCATCAACAGCGGCCGTTATGTAAACGATTCCATGGGCTTTTACATCGGTAAACAAACCGTGAAAAAGATCATCGCACAGGGTAAACACATCCAGGATGCGAAAGTGCTCGTAATGGGTGCCACGTTCAAGGAAGACGTTTCCGATATCCGCAACTCGAAAGTGATCGATGTGGTAACCGAATTGAAATCCTTCCAGGTACAGGTCGATCTGGTTGATCCGCATGCTTCTTCCGAAGAAATGGAGCACGAGTACGGCGTAAAGCTGGTGGAGATCGGCAAAGACTACGATGCGATCATCGTGGCGGTAAACCACAAAAGCTATCGTTCACTCGAAGAATCTTATTTCAAATCGCTGCTGAAAGACGGCAAAGGTGTTTTTGTCGATATCAAAGGCGTTTACAGGAATAAGATCAACGAGCTGGAATACTGGAGTTTGTAAGAAAAATCTCTGATACATAAGAAGCGGCTCGTCGAAAGATGGGCCGTTTTGCTTTCCCATAGTACAACTTTTGAGTTAGGATAATTTTTGAATACCTTTGATAGTATCATTTGATACTATCATATATAGTGTCATTTGCGTCTGCCTTTGATAATTCGCATATGAACATTCTCGTTACCGGAGCCGCCGGATTTATTGGTTCGCATCTTGTTCGCCTGCTAGTGAAGAAATACCCCGATTACACCATCGTTGGGTTTGATGCTTTGACCTATGCCGGTAACCTGTCGAACCTTTCCGATGTTAATGCCACGAATTTTCATTTCGTCAAAGGCGATATCACCAACGAGAAAGAAATCGAAAAAGCGCTTCAGGATTACGCCATCACGGATATTATCCACCTGGCGGCTGAATCGCATGTCGACCGGTCGATCAACGGTCCCGTTCCGTTTGTGCTGACCAACGTGCTCGGAACAGTAAACCTGATGAACCAGGCGCGCGCCTATTGGAATCCGAATGGAAAGCACACATTTTACCACGTTTCTACCGATGAAGTCTATGGTTCGCTGGGCAAGGAAGGCTTTTTCACCGAAGAAACACCTTACGATCCTCGCAGTCCGTATTCGGCATCGAAAGCGGCTTCCGATCACTTCGTGAATGCGTATTATCACACCTACGATTTCCCGGTAAAACGTTCCAATTGTTCGAACAACTACGGCAGTCATCACCACCCGGAAAAGCTCATTCCGCTGATGATTCACAACATTATCAACCGCAAGGCACTTCCGGTCTATGGCGACGGAACGAACGTCCGTGACTGGCTGTGGGTGGAAGATCATGTGAAAGCGATCGACCTCATTTTCCACGAAGGAAAACACGGGTGCAATTACAATATCGGTGGCTGGAACGAATGGACGAATATCGATCTCGTGCGATTACTGTGCCGTTTGATGGATGAAAAGCTCGGCCGCAGTGCTGGTGAAAGCGAATCGCTGATCTCTTTTGTAAAAGACCGCGCCGGTCACGATCACCGTTACGCCATAGATGCCACCAAACTAAAGAACGAATTGGGCTGGCAGCCTTCGATTACTTTCGAAGAAGGTTTGTCGAGAACTGCCGATTGGTACCTTGCCAACCAAGAGTGGGTCAAAGCGGCGACTTCCGGCAGCTACCAGGATTATTACCGCGAAATGTACAAAGACCGCTAATTCTGATGTCCCGAAATCTTACTATCCTGACGTCTTAACATCCAACCCATGGGAATTGCTTCGCTCTTCAAATCTTCCAGAAAAAATACGCCAGCCGACCTGTCACAGCTGGTTGTCGATTTGCACAGCCACTTGTTGCCCGGCATTGACGACGGCTCCAAATCGATGGACCACACGTTGGGCATGCTGTTGAAATTCGAAGAGCTGGGGTATAAGAAAGTGATCACCACGCCGCACGTCATGCACGGCTTTTACGACAATACAACGGCGATCATCCTCGAGAAGCTGGAAGACGTGCGAGCGGCTATCCGACAAGCCGGTTTAACCATCGAGATCGATGCCAGCGCCGAGTATTATTACGACGAAACGCTTTTCGAACGCATCAAATCCAAAGACCTGCTGCCGTTTTGTGGAAATCACATCCTGTTTGAATGTTCGTTCCGCAGTGAGCCGCAGCAGCTGGAAGAGCTTGCGTTTGCTTTCCGTTCTTCCGGTTACCAGCCCATCCTGGCACACTTCGAACGCTATTTCTATTACCACGGAAGCGTGGAAATGGCACGGAAGCTTCGCGAGCGAGGCGTGTGGATCCAGCTGAATCTCAATTCACTCACCGGTCACTACGGTCCCGATGTCAAAAAACAAGGCTTGCTGCTCATCAAAGAACAGCTCGTGGATGTTGCCGGAACAGATTGTCACCGCATTGAGCATTTACAGCTGCTCGAAAATCACCTCGACGATAAGGCTTTCCATCAATTGCTGGAGCTTCCGCTCAGGAACGCCACATTTCAATAAAACCGTATGCAAACTTTTTCTACTATGGGGGAAATAAACAGGCTTATATATACCATGGTAAATAAATTATGGTATATTTGATCGAAACAAAATGCATCTATGGAAACGACTATTCCCGTTCTGATCGGTATCACAGGGTTGATTGCCAGTTTTTTTACCAGGGCTCCGCGCATGCAGCAATTGCTGGCAGGTTTGATGGGCTTGCTGTTGATCTGGTCGGCACGACCTGGTTTTGCGGATGCTGATCCGGTGAATATGGTATTGATGGTCATGGCAGCGCCGATTGTGATCGGTTTGCTGGCTGGCTTGCTGTCGCCGAAAACGGGACAGTGGATAGCATTGGCCGGAACATTGATCGGGTTGGTGTTACTGCATAAAAAGATCACTTATTTCGGCTTCGAAATAGATATCACGGCCAAAATCGCCTTGCTGATTACTTTGGGCGGTTTGATTCCTCTGATCGCTACATTGAAAGCGACGCTCATCAAAAAATGGTTTCAGGGCGATTCGGAATCGGTTTCTACGGCCGTAAGTGCCATTTTCGCCGGATTACTGGTCTTCTTTGCTACCTTCCATGCACAGTATCTGGGTGTTTTGCTCGTTGGATCGGGCTGGCTGGCCGTTAGTTTGGGTAAACGTGCCGGACAATTAATAGCACTAGCTGTGGCTATGCTTTCACTGGGCTTCCTGTTCATGCTCCTGAAAACAAATGCCATCGATACATCGTTCCTGCGCGGCAATTTCCTCATGGGACTTGTGCTCGGAGCCGCCGCCATTGTCTGGGGAATTGCAGCCAATAAGTTTTCGCGCCTGGCCTGGATTTTCGCTTTCATATTGCCGGTGCTGATCGTTTTCGCAGCGGTTATGATGGGGAAAGCCAACGAGAATTTCGGAGCGTTGCCGGCTTATGTTGGTGCATTGCTCGGTTCGACACTGCTGCTGTTTACGAAGAAAAATCCTGCGGTGGCCGTTCCATTACAGGGATTGCTGATCGGTTTGTCGGTCATTGTACTTGCACAATTCTCCCCGAAAAAAATGCCTGAGAAAAAATCGCGCTTAGCTCCTACAGCACAAACTCCTGCAAACGGTGAAACGCCAGAAGAACCGGATGTGCTGGATATAACTGCCATCCAATTGAAGCCCGAAATGCAGGGACCCTGGAAAAGTGTCACGGAAAGCTCGAAAGTAGAGTTCAAGCTCGGTCCTGAGGGCGGCGTAACCACCGGTGCGGTAAACAAATTCGACGTACAGCTCGATATCAACGATAAAGGCGAGCCAACGAAATTAAATGTAAAACTGGACGCCAAATCGCTCACGACTTTTGTCGAAATGCGCGATAAATCCGTGCTCGGTGAAGGCTACCTGAACACAGCGAAATACCCGAAAATGGAATACGTCTCTTCGACCATCCGCAAAGAAAACGACCGTTATTTCGTCACGGGTGAATTCACCATGCTGGGCGTGAAACAACCGCTCAACCTGGAGCTGAAATTCGCAGCCAATGGTATGGAGAAAAACAAGCAATACCTGGTTATGGTCGGTAAAACAGCGGTAGATCGTACACGATATGGCATGCCAGGCGATGCAAAGATCGGGAACGTGGTGGAGGTGACGTTTGAGGTGGAATTTCGGAAATAAACGATTGAAACCTGCGAATTTACCGGGAGCGTCTAAATATCTAGAATTCTAGAACTCTAAAATTTCAGAACTCCAAAATTCCAGAATTTTCGGTGGATGGTCTGTGGCTTCCGATGACCCGTAACGTCTGATGAGCGATCCTGACTGATTTCTCCGTATTTTCGTTTGGTGAGCCTCCGTCATTGCATACCTTTTCTGTTGCTGCCATTGTTTTCCTTTGCGCAGGAAGATTCAACGACCGTTGACATACTCAAAGATCCGGTTTACCGCAAGCGACAATGGTTCGTAGGAGCTTCCAATGCAGCGGTCTGGGGCGGAACCACTATCCTGCTCAATGAAATCTGGTACAAAGATTACCCGCGCACCGCTTTCCATACATTCGACGATGCGAACAATTGGCGTTACATGGACAAATGCGGTCATGCGTTCACCGCTTACAAGCTCGCCAGCATTGAATACGCTTCCTGGACATGGGCCGGCATTGCTCCGGAAAAAGCGGTTTGGCTTTCGGGTGGTTTGAGCTGGGGGTATCTTTTTACGGTCGAAGTGCTCGACGGCTTCAGCGAAGGCTGGGGATTTTCCTATGCCGATCTCGGCGCGAATACGATCGGTTCGGGATTGTTTGTCATCCAGCAACTGACCTGGCACGATCAGCGGTTCCGGCTTAAATTCAGCTACAAGCCATCAGAGTTTGCAAAATTGCGACCGAATGTTCTCGGCTCCACCTTCCCCGAGCGTCTGTTGAAAGATTACAACGCCCAAAGCTACTGGATCAGTGCTTCACCCGGGGCGTTTCTACCACCGGGTATGTACTTTCCGCGCTGGGTGCAGCTTTCGTTCGGCTACAGCGCCCATGGAATGCTCAATGGGGATAGCAATCTCTACACCATCGATGGTTTTACCTACCGCGCCCGTTCTGAATTTGCCATTTCTCTCGACCTCGACTGGTCGCAGCTGCCCATCCGTCGCGTGTGGCTGAAGAAACTGCTGCAGCCGCTCAATGCAATCAAGCTTCCCTTTCCGGCGCTTTACTGGCGCAATGGCGTGTGCTATTTCGGGATGTTTTGAAAGGCCGGGAAAATTCGAAAATTTTAGATTTCGCAATATTTCGGCATCTCAATAAATTGGGGGGCTTCCAGCATCAGACAACATCAATCCCCCCTCATCTCCACCGAAACGCCTTTACTCTCCGTGCCGGCTTTGTTGATCCGATACGTGTATTTCAGCATCGCGTAACGTTCCAGCACATTGGATCGGGTGGTACTGATGAAATTCAGCTGCGCGTTTTGCTGCACGCCGAGGTTTTTGCCCAGTACATCGTAGACCGAAAGCGTAAGCAAATGACGTTTGGCTTTGCCGAAATAGCGCGAAACATCGACCTGCAATAGCGGAACAATCACTGCGTCGCCGAGATTGGTACCGCTGTATTGGTTGGAAGTGAGTTCCGCACCGAAATTCCATTTGTCTTTGAGCGTGTAATCGATGCTGCCGAAATAGCCCATTTTTTCATAGAGCGTGTTGTAGCTGGCATTCGAGCGGACAAATGTTTCATTGCGTTCGTAGCGCACACCCACAGATGCATCGAATACGGTCTTTTTGCGGTTTTCGATTCTCACTTCGTAGGAGTGATTCAAGCCTTCCGTGCGCTGTAAGGTGTTGTTGATGTACGAATAGCCTTTCGTAAATGCTTCCTGTGCGGATAAGCTGAAGGTAATGCCAAGCTTGCGGATAGGCATAGACCAGTCGACAGATCCTTGTAAAGCGATGTCTTCCGGCACATTTGCGTAGCTCAGGAGCTGTTCCGCATTCGGGCCGATGGTGCGTTGAAGGGCAATTTTCTGTTGTGTGTAGGTGAGGTCAAACCTCGTAAACAATGACATGAATGTGAAATTGTCGTAGTAATTCCAGTCGATGCCGGCGCGGTGTTGCAGCTCGGGCTTCAGACCGGGATTCCCATAAATCAACAGCAATGGATTCGTGGTGCGGGCGATCGGCGTTACCTGGTCGAGGTTCGGCAGAATAACGGAACGTTGTCCGTTGAGCTGTAGTCGGCTGCTCTTGCTGAAATCATAGCCAAGGAAAAACTGTGGCATAAACTGACTGACGGTTTGCTTGTTACGCACATCGGGGCCGTTAATCGTCCATTCACCTTGTTCCCACGCCAGCGTTAAGGTCGCATTCCATTTTTTTGCCTGCCGGCGCAATTGGAGCTGCGGCTGTACCATCGGGTAATTCCAGGAACTGATGCCACTGAGTGTATCTACAATTCCGTTTGGATCGGATTGCTGTTTATTCATCCACTGCTTGCGCAATTGTCCGTTCAGACCGATATCGAGCAGCAGGCGATCGGTTAATCGGTGTACCGAAGACACGCCGAGCCCGTTTTTCCATTTCTCCTGGTCGTCGGATACAGAAACATCCTGTGTTTGCTGCTGACCGCTCAGATAATACGTTAGTTGTGTCAGCGACGACATGCGGCTGTTGCTCGGTGTATAATCCGTGTTGGCGCGGAAACGAAGCAGCTGTGAGCCTCTTTTTGGCTTGAATTGTGCCGACAACGTAGCGTTTCCGCCCCAGATATGACTTTTATCAGACGAGCTGCCGGAAACACCATTGGTTTTCGTTTCCATCAATTCATCGACCCGTTCGCTGGTTCCCCTGTCGTGCTGGTTGGCATAACGAACACCAGCCTGGAAGTTATACAGTCTGTTGGAATCGGCTTTGTGCCTGAACGAATAATTCAGCGCATTGTTTTGGTTGAATGAGCGATTATTGCTCGTTTCCGTTTGCTGCAGATCGCCGCTTGACTGGTAGAAAGTCGTTTCGCTGGTTTGGTTCAGTTTCTGGTATTTTGCCGAGCTCATACCGGTGAGCAAATGACTCACGCCTTTCCGGGGTGTGAACGAAACATTCAGCGCGCCAACACCGGTTTGATAAGCTCCGTAGAGCGGCTGACCGAAATCGATAGGGAAGGAGCTGCCGTCGAATTCCACGCGACCACCTTCATCCATAAAGCGCTGGATTCCGCCATTGAATTCGATGTAATCCTGGAAGGAAAACCCGAATTTGTTGATCGAATTCGCCATGCCCAGGAATGCGAGCTGGCGTTTCGGTGTGAATTGGAAAGCACGTGCGCTGATATCGTACTTGAGATCCGTTCCATAGCCTAAACCGCCGCTCAGCGATCCAAACCAGATGCTTTTTTTATCGTCTTTCAGCACGAGGTTGATCGTGGTGTTTTTCTCACCGTCGTCGATTCCCGAAAACCGCTCTTCGTCGGTTTTGTCGTTGACTACCTGTACTTTTTTGATCGCATCGGCGGGGACGTTTTTGGAAACCAGCGCCGGATCGTTGCTGAAAAATTCCTGTCCGTCGATTTTGATTTTTTCCACCTCGTTGCCTTGCGCTTTGATGGTGCCGTCCGGACCTACTTCCACTCCCGGAAGCTTTTTCAGTAGGTCTTCTACAACAGCATCTGGCTTGGTTTTGAAAGAACCAGCATTGTATTCGATCGTATCCTCCTTGAACACGATGGGCGATCGTTCGGCAATAACATCCACGCCGCTCAGCGTTGTGCCCTGATCCTGGAGAACAATCAGCTGCCGCTCGAGTGGAACGCTCAAATCGTATTCCAGCTCGCGGGCCTCGTAGCCGAACGCATTGACGTGAATGAGATAATGTGCGGGAGCTACTCCTTTGAAGCTGGCGTTTCCGTTATCGTCAGAAAGCGTAAAATGAACGACCGTCGAATCGGAAGGCTGCAGCAGGGCAACGGAGCTTGACGGAATAGGATTTCCTGTGGTATCGACAATTAATGCCGACCAATTACCTTGCCCGAATGCGCCGACTGAAAGCACCAGAACAAGCAATAGCAACGCAGTTCTCATAATCGCTTAGTTTCGGATGATTTTAATCACAGCATTGCCGTCGCCGCCGTATTGTTCCTGCATTTCCTTGTGCTTTTCAGCAACGATCGCCTGGAATTCTTCCGGTGTTACTTTTTTGCCGTCTTTCGGCGCCACGATCTTATCCGTTGGCACATTGGTCGTTTCAACACTGACAGCCGTGATTTTATGTTTGCCGTTGTCCATTTCAATCGATAAGACCGCACCCGGAAAGCCGGAGAAATCAGCCGGCCCGACAGCCGCAGTTAATTGCGGAGCAAACCAGATGATGACCGTTTGCGTCGAATCGACTGCCCATTCCGCTTCCTGACAAGCATAGCCTGCAATCTGTTTTTGTTTCCCGGTCAGCTTGAATTTCGGCGCTTCCAGTTCCGACTTGATCAGGAATTGACGCCCCATAAATTCGGTCTGTTCCGTTTTCTGTTTTTTCTCGAAATCCGTATACAGGATGTCGTCTCCGCCGTCCATATTTACGATAATGCGGCGACCGTTGTCGTTATCCGCTTCGATCGGTTTTTCCGGCTTCGGCTGATTCTGGTAAATGGATTTCTTGCCGGCATAATACAGGTCCTTCAGCTGTGTGCTTTCTCGCGGGATCTCTGCCAGCATAGCCGAATCGATACCTTCCACGCCAGGAAGTTCGAACTGGTGGTAAACCTGGTAAGTAATGTGGAGCTGTTCCTGAGCGAACAGGCTGAGCGCCGATACACAAAACGCAGCGCAACTCATCAATCGTTTCATAATTCTCTGAATTTGTTTGTCTTCAGCAAAACTATAGGTGACTTCCCCCGAAGCAGGTTAAACCCATGAGAATTAAGGTTAATTAAGGTTAATCGGTAGTGTATCAACGTTTTTTGCACTTTTGAATACCTTAGTTTCGTAGAGCGATAGTGTTGGATATGAATGCAAAAAACAAATGGATGCTCCTTGCGTCCATAGCATGTTGCGGATTGATCACCTTATTCCTGTGTGTCTGGCTGAATGACCAGTACAAGATGGAACAGTACCGGCTGAAAAAAACGGCCGGAGACGATGTGAGCCGGACCGTGGAAAAAGTGACCGAAAAAATGATGTACGAGCTCATGCAGGAGCCGTTAAGCGCATTGAATTTAAAGGATTCTGCCATGACAGCATCTTTCAGCATCGTTGTCCAGCATACGGATACAATCGGACGGAAATTCCGGAACGACGTTGAAGGAAAACCGCATGGGAGGATGATCATACGAAACAAGAACGTTGACAGACAAACCTTCGTTTTCTCTGAGAAAAACGGGAATCATCCTCCGCAGAATGTGGATGTATTGTTCTCCAAAGGATTGAAAGTCTTTGTCAATGAGCTGGCCGATGTCAGAGCAAGCGGCAATATGACCGGAATAACCGGCCAAAGTCTCGATACAGCACTTTTCGCCAGGCACCTCAGCATGAACTGGTCAAACAAGCGACTACTGTATCAATTGAGTTTCAGCAAACCGGGCAAGGGAACCCGATTACAGGTTGCTCCGTTGTTCGACAAGCCTGTTCATATTACGTTGATCAACCTCGAATCCAAAGCGTTTAAAACTATTTTGCCTCAGCTGGTCTTTGCCGTTTTCGTGCTGATTGCTTTAGCAGCTTCCTTCACGTGGATGTACCGCAGTTGGAAAAAACAGATGAAGCTCAATAAGCTGCGGATGGATTTCGTGCACAATATGACGCACGAATTGCGAACACCTGTCAGTACAGTAAAAGTGGCCCTGGAAGCGCTCAATCATTACAACCGGAAAACCGATCCGAAAGTAGTCGACGAATACCTGCAACTAATGGAACACGAAGTCAACCGGCTGGATACACTGGTGAACAATGTCATGAGCAATACAACGGAGCTCGTGATAGACAAAACCCCTGTGAATGTAACCAGCGAGCTGAAGGCATTTGTGGAGCGCCTGCGATCGAAAGTAGAATGGGAACGCGCGACAATTCATTTGAAAACGCCTGAAAAGGATGTGGATTTCTCCTGGGATTCGTTCCACGTTGAAGGTGTGCTGAGCAACCTGGCAGATAACGCGCTGAAATATGCTGGGTCGGAGGTGGAATTAACCATTGCATTGATATCACACCATGATTATGTGACTATCATTTTCAAAGATAACGGCCCGGGTGTTCCGGAAAATTTCCGGAGCGAGATCTTTAAGCCGTTTGTACGCGTTCCGCAGGGCGATGTACACAATGTGAAAGGTTATGGATTGGGATTGAGCTATTGCCGGAAAGTGGTGGAAGCGCATAAGGGTTCCATTAAGTATGTTGCTGGCGAAGATCCGGGAGCAGCATTTATACTCAAGTTTTACCGTCATTAAGTCATGCCAGTAGTTTTTTACGTAGAAGATGAGCCGTTCCTGGCAAAAGTGGTGGTCGACACACTCATCCTGCAGGGATTTGAAGTGCTGAGCTATCAGTCCGGGAAAATGGCGCTGGCCAATTGGCACAAAAACGCTTTTGATATTGCCGTGCTGGATGTCATGCTGCCCGATATGGACGGTTTTGAGCTGGCGCGTAAAATGCGGGAAGAAGGCTGCGAGGCTCCGATGATGTTTCTGACCGCCCGATCCTTCACTGCAGATGTCCTCAAAGGCTTTGAAGTGGGGGCCACTGATTACCTGCGCAAGCCGTTCAGTATGGAAGAGCTCATTGCGCGCATCCAGGTTCAACTGACGTGGGTAGGCAAACAGATTAAACAAAAACAGGAAGATGAAGCCGATCAACTCATTCAATTGAGCGGTCTTTCCTTCCGTCCGAAGGCCATGCAGCTCACCAAAGGCGATGAAGTGGTGCAGCTGTCCTACAAGGAAAACCACATTTTAACGCTGCTGGCGGGAAATGTCAACCAGGTTACCGATAGAAAACAGCTCCTGCTGGCCGTTTGGGGCGACGATTCCTTTTTCAATTCCCGAACGCTGGATGTCTACATCCGCAAGCTGCGCACCCATTTTGCCGATGATTCCGGCATTCAATTGCTGACGTTGAAAGGAAAAGGCTATTTGCTGCGCGCAGAAACGATGACTGAAAGCGATCAATAAACGATCAGCAATTCGTCCTCGTTCTTTTCGCCCGACGCCGATTCAACCCGCAGGAAATAACATCCGGGCTCTAACAGTGTGAGCCAGGCGGTGTGCTGTTCCGTAACCACTGTTTCCAATACCAAACGCGCGTCGGTTGTGTATAATTGGATCTGCGATCCGTTCGGCGCTTTCACGATCACATCACCGGTCGAAGGATTGGGAAAATAACGGATAGCTGTTTCTTCCGTCGGAGCAGGAACGAGTCGCCAGCCTTCACCTGTACGACTAAAATCGCTTTTCAGCCCGGAAACGAAATAGGGCGTGTCACCAATTGCAAACGCCGACATTCCACGAATGGCAGCAGGCAAATCCGGCACGGTGTACCATTCCCCGGTTTTCAGGTCAGGACGGTAGATTTCAGCGGTAAACGTAGTCGCGCCGTTTTGCCCTGTTCCGATATAACCGAACGAAGAACCCGCAGTTGCACTGGCATAAGCAAATCCATCGGGAACAGGAAAATCGGTGAAGGTTTGCCAGGTATTGTTCAATGCATTGAACCGGTAACAGCTGCTGGTAAAACCGCCACCACCGAAAACCGTGTAGCCCAAACCTGTAATGGCCGCTTCTCCTATGCAAAAAGCGACTGTTTCGCGTCGTTTCCCGCCCGGAAAAACACCGATATACGACCAGTTGTCGCCGCCCGGATTGTAGCGCCAGACATCTTCCAGTAAAGTCGTTAAGGTAGATCCTGTTCCGATAAAGCCTCCGTGTGGTGTGGCAAAGCTGAACATCGACCAGCGGGCTTCACCGGGAAAATCGGCTAGCTGTGTCCATTGATCGTCGAAAGCATTGTATTTCCAGCAATCGCTGAGCGGGAAGCCGCTTTCCGAAATGCCCATAATAATATAAGCTTCGCCGTTGAGGACAAACGAACCGGCGTATTGTCGCGGTGTACCGGGAAACGCACTTTTTTCGGCCCAATCATTCGTCGCCGCATGGTATTCCCACAAGCGGTTGCTTTCCGAAAAACCACCCTGATTCCCCGTAACGATGTAACCGTTTCCGTTGAGCGAAAACCCGATTGCGTCGTCGCGGCCAGCACCCGGAACAGGCGCAATGGCTTCCCAGGTTTGCCCGGAACAACTAAAATGACAGAAAAAAAGTAGCAGAAAAGCGATCCGTTTCATGCACGAATAACGCTCACACTACCGTATTTATTCGATACAGGCCATCAAAAATCAAGCATCCAACATCAAGCATCTGATTATGGATTCCACTTCTTCATCACGATTGAAGCAATGTGCCCGCCAAAGCCAAACGTATTGCTCATCACGTAATTCAGCTCCTTTTTCACGCCTTTGTGCAGCGGGAAATCGAACAACCCGGCAAAATCCGGCTCGATGTTTTCCGTATTGATGGTCGGTGGAACGATGCCTGTTTCGAGTGCTTTCACACAAGCGATGGCTTCCACAGCTCCGGCAGCTCCAAGCAAGTGCCCGGTAATGGATTTCGTTCCGGAAACGCTCAGTGACTGGCGCTCGCCGAATACGCGTTGTGCTGCGATCAGCTCGCTGCGGTCTCCTTGTGGCGTCGACGTAGCGTGCATGTTGATGTAATCAATATCGTCGGCAGTAATACCGGCTTCGCGAATCGCTTCTTCCATACCCAGAACAGCGCCGTCGCCTTCCGGATGCGTTCCGGTGAGGTGATACGCATCGGCAGCCATGCCGCCACCTACAATCTCCGCATAGATTTTCGCTCCACGTGCTTGCGCATGCTCGAGCTCTTCAACGATCAGTGCGCCCGATCCTTCACCCATCACGAAGCCATCGCGGTCGGTATCGAACGGACGGGAAGCGTGCTGGTAATCGTCATTGCGTTTCGAAAGCGCCTGTGCGGATGAGAATCCGCCAATGGCTGACTGCGTGATCGCTGCTTCCGAACCGCCAGTGATGACCATATTGGCTTTCCCCCAGCGGATGTAGTTGAATGCTTCGATAATAGCCGTGTTCGATGTAGCACAAGCCGAAACCGGGCAGAAATTGATGCCGCGTAGACCGTATTTGATCGAGATAATTCCCGAAGCGATATCTACGAGGATACGCGGGATGAAGAACGGCGTAAAGCGCGGCGTTCCGTCGCCTTCAGCGTATTCCATCATCTGGTCTTCAAAAGTCTGGATTCCGCCATTGCCCGAACCCCAGATCACACCGATGCGGTCGCGGTTCAGCTGTTCGAAATCGATACCGGCGTCTTTGATTGCCTGGTCTACCGCTACCAGCGCGTATTGCGAGAACAAATCGTATTTACGCTGTTCCTTTACGTCAAAATGTTCTTTCGGATCGAAACCTTTCAGCTCGCACGCAAACGTGGTTTTGAATTTCGATGTGTCGAATTTAGTGATAGGACCGGCACCGCTTTTTCCTTCCACGATGCTGTCCCAGAATGTTACTACGTTATTTCCGACAGGCGTGAGCGCTCCCATTCCTGTTATGACAACTCTCTTCATAAATTGAAAATTATAAATTATGAATTATCAGGTATGAAGTTTCTTGATAATTCATAATTGTTCCATTGATAATTATTAAAGGAATCCTAATTCAAGCTTGGCTTCCTCGCTCATCATGTCTTTGTCCCACGGCGGGTCGAAAACAATGTGTATTTCTGCCGAGCTCACGCCTTCCACCGTCTCAACCTTCTCTTTTACGTCCTTGGGCAGCGATTCAGCTACCGGACAGTTCGGCGATGTCAGCGTCATATCGATGTCTACGTGACCTTCCTTGTTGATGCGTACCTCGTAGATCAGTCCCAGCTCGTAAATATCGACAGGAATCTCCGGGTCGTAGATCGTTTTCAGGACGGCAACTATTTTATCTTCCAGCTGTTCCATGTTGTTATGCTATTGCTGTTAAAGCCAGCAGCTTGATTTTTTTAACCATGTTGGCCAGACCATTGGCGCGGGTCGGCGAAAGGTGTTCGGCCAGTCCGATATCACCGATAAAATGCAGATCGGCTTTAGCGATGCTCTCCGGCGATTCGTTGTTCAATACGCGGATCAGCAGCCCGATAATGCCTTTGGTAATGATGGCGTCCGAATCGGCTGTCAGGTGCATGGTGTCGTTTTCCACCGTAGCATCCAGCCACACGCGCGACTGGCAGCCTTCGATAAGCCGGTCTTCTGTTTTTTTCGCATCGTCGATCAGCGGAAGGTCTTTCCCCAATTCAATGATGTGTTCATACTTCTCCATCCAGTCGTCGAAAAGCGCGAACTCGTCAATGATCTCCTGCTGTTTTGCTTCTATATTCATGTTCTTATCCTAGCGCAGCATGGAAATGCTTTTTTCCACGGCTGCAATAAATGTGTCGATTTCCTCGCGGGTGTTGTAAAAGGCGAATGAGGCCCGTACGGTTCCCGGGATCTGGAAAATATCCATCAGCGGCTGCGTACAGTGGTGTCCCGTACGAACAGCGATGCCTTGTTTGTCGAGCAGCGTACCGATATCGAACGGGTGGATTTTCTCCGCTACGAACGATACCACGCTGGTTTTATTTTTAGCCGTTCCGATCACTTTCACATCCTCAAAGGTCGAAAGCAGATCCTGGGCGTAGTCGGCCAGCTCGCGCTCATAGGCTTCGATCTCGTCGATGTTGAAGCTGTTGAGGTATTCGAGCGCTGTTCCGAGGCAGATTCCACCGGCAATGTGCGGTGTTCCGGCTTCGAATTTGAACGGCAGCTCGTTGTAAGTCGTTTTTTCGAACGTCACTTTCGCGATCATATCGCCACCGCCCTGGTAAGGCGGCATGCTGTCGAGCAGGTGCTCCTTGCCGTATAGGACGCCGATTCCCGTAGGACCGAATACTTTGTGACCCGAGAAAACGAAAAAGTCGCAATCCAGGTCCTGCACGTCGATTTGGGTGTGCTGAACGCTTTGGGCGCCGTCGATCAATACCACCGCTCCAACGGCGTGTGCTTTGGCCACGATTTCCTTCACCGGGTTGATCGTTCCGAGTGAATTCGAAATATGTGTTACCGCTACCAGCTTCGTTTTGTTGCTCAGCAGGGTTTCGTAAACGTCCATTTTCAGCTCGCCGCGACTGTTGATCGGAATCACTTTCAGCGTCAGTCCTTTGCGCTCGCAGAGCATTTGCCACGGAACGATATTGGAATGGTGCTCCATGGCCGAAATAATGATCTCATCGCCTTTTTTTAGCGTTTCCCCGAACGAGTTGGCCACCAGGTTAATACCGTCGGTTGTTCCCTTCGTGAAAATAATTTCCTGCGAAGAAGCCGCGTTCAAAAACTGCCGGATGTAGTTGCGCGAAGCTTCGTAACCGGTTGTTGCCTGCTGGCTCAGTAAATGCACACCGCGGTGGATGTTCGCATTGTCCTTGCTGTAATAGCGATTGATCGCATCCAGCACAGGCTGCGGTTTTTGCGAAGTAGCGCCGTTGTCGAAGTAGATCAGGTTTTTACCGTATACAGTTTGGCGTAATGCCGGAAAATCCTGCCGGATCTCACGTACACTGAATTTGCGTTTGAGTGTATCAGTCATGGATACAAAGATAAGGATTTGCTTATTTACAATGATTCTAAATGATTTAATTTACAACCTTTATATTTGTTCTGCATCATCCTTTAAAATCGTGAAAATGTGGCGTTTTGTCATAGCAATACTGGTTACTGGTTTTTTGTTTTTGGGCTGTGAAAAATACAGACTGAAGCAACCTTGTTACCTGAGCTTTAAATGGAATTTCTACAACGACGGCCAGAATAGCGAAGAGCCGGTCGTTCTCAGTGGTTATTTTTATCCCAAGAAGTTGGATGTGCATGGCGAGCGCTACGAAGGCCCCGAAGTGGACATCGAGCAGTCGCTGCCGCCGGTGAAAGTGAGCTTTGTGAGCCAGGGCGATCTGCACATGAATATGGACATTCCGGTGGGCGATTACGATCGTTTCAACGTGAAGCTGTCCGTAGATGATGCAACGCAGCCGTGCCTGGTAATCAACGGAACCTGCGTGGTAAATGGCAATACGCTGCCGTTTATCGTGGAATGGCATTCGGCGATCGATCTGGATTTCACGACCGGTTCCGACTTTACCCTGAAAAAGAAAAAAGATTACACCATGGTGATCGGGATCGATGTACATCGACTGATGGAAGGTGTTACTTATGAAAAATGGAACGGTGCTTCCGTAACGCCATTGAACGGTGTGCCTACGGTAGTGATCCGCGGCGGATCTTCCGGTCCGAACCAGAACCACGTGATCTTCGACCAGATCAACGAGAACCTCGAAGAAGCTTTAACGCTCATCAAGGAATAAGAATGTCAGAAACGCACCGGCATATCATCGAAGGTTGTGTGCGCTGGGAACGTCCGGCGCAGGAACAGCTGTACCGTGCGTTTTCGAAAGACCTGTTCAAGGTGTGCAAGCTCTACGGCTCCGACACACACGATGCCGAAGACATGCTCCACGATGCATTCATGCATATTTTCAAGAACATCGGGTCGTACCATTTTTCCGGATCGTTTGAAGGCTGGATGCGCCGCGTGACAGTGAACTGCTGTCTTCAGGCCCTCCGCAAACGCAAATCATTCACCCAGCTGGCCGAAATTCCCTACGTGGAAGAAACCGATACGGAAATGGAAAAAGCCATTCCGTTTGCGGCCATTCTCGAAGAAATCAACCGGCTCCCGGCTAAAGCCGGACTGGTACTCAAATTGTATGCGCTCGAAGGCTGGTCGCATGCTGAAATCGCCGAAGAGCTTGAAATCTCTGTAGGCACTTCCAAATCGCAGCTCAATTACGCACGTACCGTGTTGAAACAAAAACTGATCGCATGAGTGAAGAACGTCGACATACAGGCGATCAGGACGAGTTCATGAGAGACGCCTTCAACAACTGGGATGCCGGTGAGCCTGCCGATCAGTGGGAGGAGCTGGATGAAGCGTTGTCGCTGGAAAGTGTCTGGAGCCGCATCGATCAGACCATGGTCGATGAAGCCAATACGGTCGATACCGAATTGCGCAGTGCGTTCGATTCCTGGGATCCTGAAATGGAAAGCGATGGCTGGAACCGCCTCGATCATACAATTCCAGGCGCGGCCAACGAGATGGATGCCGAGCTGCGTGCTTCCTATGCTTCCTGGAGTCCGCAATCTGCCAACGACGGCTGGAACAAGCTCAACGATGCGCTTTCCCTCGAACAGGTCTGGATGCAATTGCAGCAATCGCTCGAATTGCCGGTTACAACACGCATTCCGTTCGTGAAGCTCATCGCAGCGACCATTGCCATGCTATTCATGGTGAGCTCGCTCTACGATACACCTGTCAGCAATCGCCAGGATGGCGGCCTTGCAGCTGAACAACAAGCTGCAACCGATCGTTCCGTTGCTGCTGTCAATACAACAGGCAATTCGTCGCAATCAGAAAACTTGCTTGCCAACCAGCAGTCCGGTCAGACAACTCAGCGTGTGAATGTTCAGGCTCCGGCTAATCAATCAGAACAATCACAGCAAAGTGAGCTGGCTAGTAACGATGGTCCTTCAACGGATCAGCGCCAGGAGCAATCCGGTAACGAAAGCAATCCGACGACCGATACGCCAATCGAAACAAGTACCGATATTTTGGCAACGGTTGATCCGCTGGGGCTGAAGTCGCTGAACAATTCCGTTCAACCATTATTGGAACAACATTTCCGTCCGATTCAGCGCTTTTCACCATGGACCATCCAGGTGGGAACGCAATTGTCGTCATTGCGCGAATCCGATCATTCACGCCTGACTTCCTTCCGACCACGTTTCGGGTTGGCAGCTGACATCAGCTTCCGTCACCGCGTAGGTCCGGTACAGCTTATTCATGCTTTCGGTGTGAGCCAATACTCGCAGGATGTGGGCAAATACACCAACGGCCGTTACGCCAATGCGCGTCAGCATATTAATTCCATCCAGCTGTCGAGCTGCGTCGGTTATTCGTATCGCCGCTATACGGTATACGGTGGTGTATTGTTCTCCAATGTGCTCAACGGACTGGAGCAGAACCAATCCAATAATGCGATCACACAAGTGTATGACTTTAAGGCCGTTCAGCTGGGTGTTACCGGCGGTGTGGACATGCGCGTACTGACATTCCCGTCTATCGGAAAACAGGTTTCACTGGGCGTTCAATACCAGTGGATTCCAAACCTGGAAGGATCGACGGCTGCTTTCGATCACATTCATGGGATCCGGATTCAGACAAAATTTTCGTTTTAATTCCAACCTTTTCAAACCCTGTTCATCTTAGATGAAAAAGCGACTTTAAAGCCGCAAGGCTTGACATAATTTTGGGTTCAATAAGTTAGGTAAATCGCCGCTCCAAACAGGGTATTGTTAAGGAGAAAAAAATTACTACAGAACAGGCGATTATTGGTGTTAGCGCACTAAGAAGAGAAGAGGGGTTTCCCTCTTTTTCTTTTTTATGCCATCCTGAATTGGGATTTTTTGGCATTCGTGCACCGCCACCTTTCGTAACTTGATTAGAAGTTTCGAAACACATGAAAACAATCATTCTAAGCCTGTTGCTGATCGGGGGACTGGTCAGCCTGGCAGCCTGCAAAAAGAAGCAGATCCGGCAGATCAAATCCAGTATGACGGAAGGAACCTGGCGGGTCACACAGTACATCGACAATGGCGTGGATGAAACCACCGATTTTAGCGGCGATACCTTCATTTTCAAAAACGGCGGCATCCTGGAAGTAACCGGAACGCATACAGCCACCGGAACCTGGAGCGTTGGGAAAGAAAGCAACGACGACAGCGGCGATATTGAATTCCATATCAACTTACCATCACCCGGACTCGATGAGCTGAGCGATGACTGGGAAGTGGAAGATCATTCGGAAGCGCGACTGCAGCTCAAGGATGACAGCGGCAATGACAGCGGTGACGATTTTTTAACTTTCACACAGAATTAAAGAAAATCGATCAAAAATTTAAAAAAGGAGCTCGGATTTCCTTTTTTGTTGTTTTTCAACAGGTTGAGCAACGCGTAAAGAAAAATAGACGTCTTTTGTGTTGAACAGGTTAAACCTGCACTATGTCAACATTACTACTCAACAGGGCGCTGTTTGCAGCGTTACTCTGCTTACCGCTGCTGGCTACCTCCCAGATAATGACCGTTAACGGCGCTGTTGTCACTGTATCAACAGGCGCAACACTGCAAGTGAACGGCGGGCTTAACCTTCAGAACACGGCTGCATTTACCAATCATGGCACTACGACGGTTTCCAAAAACAGCACCTTGCCGCTTGCGGGAACATTCAGTTTGCTTACGAATTCAGTCGCAACCGGGAACGGAACGTATAGGGTGGAACAGGATTGGGTGAATAACGCCAACTTCACAGCAGGGTTAAGCACCGTTGAATTGTTCGGTAACACCCAGCAATTCATTACCAGCTCTACGAACACCGCTACTGTTTTCAATCATCTTACGCTTACAGGAGCGGGAACAGGCGCCAATCGCAAGAAAAGCCTGTTGAACGTCAATGCTTCTACCAGCCCGACCGGAATTTTGACGATCAATAACCGGGAGCTGGAAACGCAAACCAATTCCTTTTTTGTACTCAACCCGGCGCCAGCGGCCGTCACCAATACACAGACAGCCGACAGTGAAGGATTTGTCAGCAGCCTTTCGCCCGGCGTTTTCTCGCGGGTGACCAATCAACAGACCGTTTACCTTTTTCCAACAGGTGCGAGTGCAGCCACATTACGGTACCGCCCTATTGAAATGACCCCAACTACAGCCACCAACGGCATTTACACCGTGCGGTTCAATAATTACAATGCGACCACAGACGGCTTTGACCTTGCGGATAACGACGGAACGATGTGTACGGAAAACCCCTTGTTTTATCATTCCATTCAGCGTTTGTCCGGCGCACCGGCTGATATTCGCATGTTCTACATTGCGGCGTCTGATGGCGGTTGGTCGGGAATGGCGCACTGGCGCACGGCCAATGTACAATGGAATAACATGGGCACGGTTGGTCCCGGTACGAATGCCGGTTTTCAGACCATAACCCGTTTGGCGTGGGATTTCACCAATCCCGGCGATCCGTATATCCTTTCCAACATGCGTCCTGCAACACCGGAAATCGAATGTCCGACCATCTGCGAACAATCGGAAGGAAATGTATTTACCGCTAGCGGCGGCACTTCGTACCAATGGACCTTTCCTTCAAACGGAACCATTACATCCGGACAGGGAACGGCTTCAGCTCAAGCTGACTGGACGACAGGAACGGGCGATGTATCGGTAGTATCCGTAGGCTTAAACGGATGTAACTCACAGCCGGCGACTTGCCAGCCGGAAGTTTTCCCGCAGCCGAATGCACAATTCAGTTACAGCAGCGATCCTTCGGGCGTGCAGTTTAATGACAATTCCACCGGAGCAACCGCTTGGGATTGGGATTTTGGCGATGGCAGCGGTTCCGGTGCTGAAAATCCGTTCTATCAATACGGAGCCGGCGGAACGTATTCCGTTGAGCTGACCGTTTCCAATGATGGTGGTTGCTCTGCCACGACAACGCAGCTGATTTCTATTGACGAGCGTATTGTTGTTCCAAACGTATTTTCTCCTGATGGCGACGGTATAAATGACTTCTTCACGGTAACATCCGGCGGACTGAAAACCTATGCGCTGCTCATTGTCAACCGCTGGGGAAATGTAGTCTTTGAATCTGATAATCCATCCGTTCACTGGGACGGCACTTCGAATGGAAAAGCGTGCGAGGAAGGCGTGTACTTCTACGACCTGAAAGCTGCTTCCGGAACCAACGAATATGCCTTCAAAGGAATGGTTACACTCATTAAATAATCAACATGAACAAACTAACAGTTATTGTATCCGCTTGTGCTTTGCTGAGCTTTGGAGCGGCTTTCGGTCAGAACAATGTGGGAATTGGTACCACGACTCCCGAGCCAAGCGCGATCCTCGAAATGGAAGCAACCGACAAAGGTGTGCTCGTTCCGCGTATGACCACTGCGCAGCGTCTGGCGATTGTCGCGCCGACAGAAGGATTGATGGTGTATGATATTACCGTCGATTGTTTCTTCTTTTATGAAACGACTTCGGCAAGCTGGCAAAACCTGTGTTCAGCTGGAGCAGCGGGCCCACAAGGTCCGGCCGGGCCAGCAGGTCCCGCGGGTCCTCAGGGTCCACAAGGAGTTGCGGGTGCTGCCGGAAGCGCTGGTGCAACAGGTCCTGCCGGTCCGCAAGGTCCGCAGGGAGATCCTGGACCAGCAGGTGCAGCCGGAGCAACAGGTCCGCAAGGTCCTTCAGGTGTGGTGAATCGTTACCATGTTTACGGAACGGCCGGCAGAGCTGGCGTCACATCCACGACGCTTACCGTTCAACCCGGACTGACGCAGACATTTACCCTCGCAGCGCCGGCTACGGTTGTCGTTTGGGCAACGATCGGCGGACTCAATACTTCGCTTACAAGCGGCGCTTATTCCCTGGTCGATATGGTTATTTTCCTGAACGGGAACTTCCTCGCTAACGGCGGATGGAACCGTTTCTCGGTGGTGAACTCCAGCTCTTCCAATTCCATGAACGCCTGCGCTATCAATACGATGATCAACCTTCCAGCAGGAACACACACGATCGACCTGCGCACGGCGCGCAATGCCGGTAATTCAGCGGTAACGATCGGTGGAAATTCTGCTTTGGAAGTGAACCCGGGTGAATTGACCATTTTAATTCTGAACTGATGAAAACGATCGTATTAGGCACCTTTTTACTGATGGGTTCCTGCGTTTTCGCACAGGAAAGAGCTACGACGGCTAAACAAGGCACTTCGCAGCCGATTCAGGAGACACCGGTGGAAATGCCGGTTTCGGACAGCGTGACCGTTCATTCGACTTCCAGGACGGCACAACCGAAAACGATAGCACGACCGGCAGCTTCAGTTGAAACGGCGGAGCCAAAGGCCATCAGTCCGGCGCGCAAGCCTGAATAAGGATTATTTGGTGAGCCAGAGCAGGAACTCGCGGTTCCCGTCGCCGCCTTTGATCGGCGAATCCATTTGCTGTTTAACGGTTAAGCCGCTATTAACAGCTGCTTTCGTCACATTGGTAATCACTTCGGGATAAAGCGCTGCATTTTTCACAATGCCGTGCTTGTCGACCTGGCCTTTTCCGACTTCGAACTGCGGTTTCACCAAGGCAATGACATCGGCGCCCGGTTTCAGATGCGGAACGAGAAACGGCAAGACTTTTTCCAGGGAAATGAACGAAACATCGATCACGGCGCCATCGACCGGTTCCGGAAAATGGTGGTGTGTAAGCTCGCGGACGTGGGTCTTTTCAAAATTCGTGATACGTGGTTCGTCGAGCAGTTTTGCTGCCAGCTGTTTGGAGCCTACATCGATGCAGGTCACATGCACAGCGCCTTTGGAAAGCAAAACCTGCGTAAATCCACCTGTTGAAGCGCCGATATCCATCCAGTTGCGGCCTTCGACTGCTACCGGCCATTGGTCCAGCGCTGCGATCAGCTTCAATGCACCGCGCGAAACCCATTCCAACTCCTGTGACAACAATTCGATCACCGCATCCACCGGGATTTTCTTACCCGGTTTATCGAGCGTTTTGCCGTTGACCAGCACATCGCCGTTGCGGATGAGCTCATCGCCGCGGGTTCTCGTAGAAACCAGTCCACGTTGTAACAACAATTTATCGAGTCGCTCTTCCATGGGGCAAAGATAAAGAATCAGTTTTACCACAAAAGGCACAAAAGAGTCACACGTAATATTACGTTATTACAATATCGCGTTATTGCAAGATCCTATTTTTGTCTAAAACGCACTTTTGTGTACACATTCGCCAGGGCGAATGGCGCTCCCAACTATGCATGTACTTAGCCTAAACTTTGTGGTGAAAATAAAACCATGGGCATAGCTGGAAAAAGAACCCTGAAAAAAATCATTTTATTTTTCCAACCTTCCCAAAACGCCCGCATCATCTTAAAAAGATTCAGAGTTTCTCTCTGAGGTTTGGTAAATTGGGTTTTTTAGGTTTAGAAAAGGGTGTTTGTTGGGACAATCGCCCTTTTCTATTTTTTAGCCGTTTCCACTTCCAGTATTTCCTGCCAGAATTCGCGTATCGTAATTCCGTCTACTTCCAGCATTTGCGGCACCAGGCTCGCTGAAGAAAAACCAGGTGTTGTATTCACCTCGATGAGGTAAGGCTCGTTGTTCACGATCATGAAATCGATGCGCGCGATGGAACGCAATTGCAGCAATACATAGCATTGTTTGGCGACTTCCCAGACTTTGTTTCGGATATCATCAGCAATGCGGGCTGGTGTAATTTCCTGAGACTGGCCAAGGTATTTGGCTTCGTAGTCAAAGAAGGTATTTCCGGTTACGATCTCTGTCAGCGGCAACGCGTGAACACCATTCTTTCTGCGGTAAACACCACACGTTACTTCTGTACCGTCGAGGAAAGCTTCGATGACAACCGTTCCGCCTTCTGCAAATGCTTTCTCTAACGCCGGACGCAGCTCAGCGCGCTCATTGACGCGGGAAATACCAAAGCTGGATCCTGAATCGGATGGTTTTACAAAGCACGGCAGACCGAGCTGGTTGATGATCGCAGTTTCATTCGCTTCAGTAATGCTGGTCAGGAAAATGGAATCGGCCACTTTCACACCGAAACGACTCAGGAACTGGTTGCAGTACCATTTATCGAACGACAGCTCCGAAGCCAGCGCGCCGGAATTCACATACGGAATGCCTTTCATGTCGAGGTAGGCCTGCAATTTGCCGTTTTCGCCCGGATTGCCGTGGATGTAGATCAATCCCAGATCGATTTTCCGCGTTTCACCTGTATCGGGATACGTGAATTGTTCCATATTGAACGGCACGCGTCCGTCGGAAGCATGAGCAAACCAGCCATCGCGGGTCACTTCGATTTTCACGATCCGGTAGTTTTCCGGAAAGTGATCGCTGATGGTTTGTGCGCTTTTCATCGAGATTTCGAATTCGGAGGAAAAGCCACCGCAGAATAATCCAACTGTTTGCATGCCTTTGTTCTTTCAAGCGAAATTAAGAACAGACGCTTTCGTTACAGCGGTCGTTTCACCGAAAGTTTTCATACCGGATTGTTGAAAGGTTGATTTGTACCATTTCGGGGCGAATCACATTCTTTCTATATTTGTTTTCTCATTCGGATAATGATGGAATTTCTGAGCAAATTACGTGGCTTCATTTGGAGCAGGCACTTTCTGAAGCATACCGGTCTCATTGTACTGACGTACATCGTGATCGTTGGCGGTACGGTGCTGTACCTCGACAGCTACACCAACCACGGTGATCGGATCGAAGTGCCGAACGTCGTGGGTAAAAAAGTCAGCCAGGCGCGCGTGCTGCTCGAAGAGCGTTACCTGGAGATCGAATTGCTGGATTCCGTTTACCGTCCGGACCTGCCGGTTGGGACGATTGTTAGTCAGGATCCTGTAGCCACCAGCAAAACAGATGTTTACGTAAAAGAAGGGCGCATCATCCGTGTGCAGGTAGCGAAAAACACCCGTTTGATCGAAATGCCGAGCCTGATTGATAAATCCGAGCGTTTCGCCGAAAGCGTACTGAAAAACCGCGGATTGAAATACCGCAAGGAATACCGCCAGACCAACGAAGCCAATGGTGCCGTTTTGCAGCAATTGTATAAAGGAGCACCAATTAAAGAAGGTCGCCGCATCCCGATCGGATCGGTGATTACGATCATCGTCGGGAAGAACGAGGGTGGTATGCCGGTAGAGCTTCCTAATTTGGTAGGAATGACAATATCCGAAGCCCGCGGACGTTTAAGTGGTACTTCATTGAGCCTGTTGCTGGGCAGCTGTGAAGGATGTATGAACGAACAGGACTCCACTTCTGCGGTGATCACCGTACAGGGGCCTGAGTTTATTTCGGAAGGTGCGACGATTCCTGCGGGAACAACCATCACCGTTTCGGCATCCAAATCAGGTGGACAATAAGCAGCGGCCTAAACCGGAAAGAATGAAACAACTGCTTACAATTATAGCAGCCATCGTGCTGTCACCGTTTTTCTTTGCACAAGACTCCGTAGGTCCCATTACGTGGATGCCGCTGAGTCAGAAAACAGCAAAACAACCGGTGAAATCTTCCACCAATACCATCGACAGCACCTTTCATTACCTTGCCGATACGCTCGTTCCGCCGTTCTTCGATGAGTTTTCCACGTCGAAGTACCAGGTGTACGATGCCGATTACGGCGATCCCAATGTGACCAGCGAGCTGTTTTACAAGCTGACCGATCCTTCGGAGAACCCGCTTCCGGCAAACACGTCATTGACCAGCCAGATCACATATCACCGCACGGTCGATGTGGCGAACAATTCGGTCGACGATGTGAACTATACGGCAACGCCGCTGCGCAAGGGCAACATGACATCCTTTCCGATCAATTATACGCTCACGAACGGTTATCCACCTTATATAGTGATCGATACGATTGACTTTCCGAATGATCCCGATACGATCTGGATTGAACCAGATATCTTGCAGGATTCCGCGCGGATCTTTCATGTACAGCTGAACGATCCTGCTGCTTTGTGGATCGATCACCACACGTACCATAATTACACTATGGCGATCGATCCGTGGTCGCTTGGAGTTGCCACGTTCGACGGGCTCGATGAAACAGGAGTTCCGTATAATTTCGGGTCGACCACCAGTGGTGTAGCCGATTTCCTGACATCCAAGCCGATTGATCTTTCGGCGCTGGGTCCTGTCGATTCAGTTTACCTGAGCTTCCTGGTTCAACCCGGAGGTTTTGGCGAGCTTCCCGAAACCGTCGATTCGCTTGTGCTGGAATTCTACGATGCCACAGCCGACCAGTGGAATTACATCTGGGGATTAAAAGGCAACGTGAACATCGACTCGTTTTTCATCGGCCATGTCCCGATCCGTACAGAAATCTATTTCACAGACGCTTTCCAGTTCCGTTTCAAGAACTACGGCGGACTTTCCGGCTCGCTCGATCATTTCCACCTCGATTATGTTCACCTGCGCGCCGAATCCGGCTACCAGGATACGATCTTCTCGGATTTTGCCTGGTCGTACAACATCGGATCACTGGTAAAGGATTACACTTCCGTTCCGTGGGACCACTGGAAGAACAACTTCACCGGGAAAATGAACGATGAAGTGCACATTGTGGTGCACAACAGCTTCTTCGAAGCCAAGAACCCACTTGTTTCGCAAACGCAGGTGCTGCTTTCCGGTGTAAACGAAACGACGTTCACCATGAACAATGCTACCATGACGGCCGGTGACCCGGAAAATGACTACAATGAATACCGCACTGTTCACAGCTACCACGATTTTTCAGCCGGCTACCATTTCGATGAAAACGCACCGGGCGATGAAGTGGTGTTCGATATCAAAGGACTCGCGACTATCCAGGCACCGAATTTCCCGCAGAACGATACATGCTATGCACAGCAGGTGTTCAGCGATTATTATGCTTACGACGACGGAACAGCTGAGAAAGCGTATGGTGTAATAGGGGTTCAGGGCCGCCTGGCTTACCAGTTCAATGCCTATGAAGCCGACTCGCTGATTGGCGTCCGCATGCACTTTGTTCCTTCCGTTAATGACGTTTCCGACAAGCTGTTCCTGCTCACAGTCTGGGGCGATGATGGCGGCGAACCCGGAACCGTGCTTTATGAAGATGAATTCTTTTTTCCACGCACACCGGTTTACGAGCCTGGTTTCGGACAATTTACAACCTATTACCTGGCTGACACGATGAAATTGCCGGTGAGTGGTGTTTTCTACGTTGGCTGGCGACAAATGGACGCCGATCGTCTGAATATCGGTTTCGACATGAACAACCAGAACGCGGATAAAACATTTTTCTCTGTGAATGGTGGTGTTTCCTGGAGCAATGCAACTGTTGACGGCAGCGTGATGATGCGTCCGGTATTCTCGACCGCAGCCAACGCCGATCTTTCCGTTGGGGAAGAGGAAGCGATGCTGCCGTGGGAAGTCTACCCGAACCCGACAAACGGTGAAGTAGCGATCAAATGGGAACACGACGTTCCGTTCCCGGGAGCTGTTTGCCGCGATGCGCAGGGACGAACGATTTCCGTGATCGAATCCGGTTCGACTTCCCTTAAAATGGACCTCAACGGCGTTCCTGCCGGTTTGTATTTCGTTGAACTTGCCGGGCCGCAGCGCCAGGTGAAAAAGGTTGTCCGCTACTGATGAACACCGAAGCCCCGGAGCTGGAAAACGAAAACGAAGAAGAGGAGCTGTATGAGCATTACCGCTTCCGTTCCGATCCCGGACAGGAATTGCTGCGGATCGATAAATTCCTGCTCGACCGATTGCCCGGGACTTCCCGCAATAAAATCCAGGTAGCTGCCCGTAACGGCAACATCCTTGTCAACGGAGCGAAAGTCAAGCCGAATTACCGCATCAAGCCGCGCGACGAAGTTTCGGTGGTGCTGCCGTATCCGGTACGCGAGATCGAGCTGATCCCGCAGAACATTCCGATCGATATTGTCTACGAAGACGATTCCCTGATCCTGGTCAACAAGCCCGCTGATATGGTCGTTCACCCCGGTTACGGCAATTACACCGGAACGATGGTGAATGCGCTGGTTTATCACTTCGACCACCTGCCGCACCGCATCCAGGATTATTTTGGGCGTCCGGGCCTCGTACACCGCCTCGATAAGCACACGACCGGCATTATGGTCGTAGCCAAAACGGAAAACGCTTTGACCAATCTTGCCCGCCAGTTTTACGATCGTACGACCGAACGTCGCTATCATGCCCTGGTTTGGGGCGATGTCAAAGAAGATATACGCATTGAAGGCCATCTCGGTCGTTCGTTGCAAAACCGCAAAATGATGACCGTTTTCCCGGACGGTGCCCATGGCAAACACGCCGTGACGCATGTTAAAGTGCTGCGCAGTTTCGGATTGGTAACGCTGGTAGAGTGCAAGCTCGAAACCGGTCGTACACACCAGATTCGTGCGCACATGAAATGGATCGGGCACCCGTTGTTCCACGATCTGGAATACGGCGGCGATACGATTCAGCGCGGAACCACCAGCGGTCCTTATAAACAATTCATCCAGAATTGTTTCGATCTCATTCCCGGGCAGGCGCTCCACGCCAAAACACTTGGATTTGAGCACCCGGAAACCGGTAAGTGGATGCAATTCGACTCCGAATTACCTGTAGGATTTCAAGAAATCCTGCGAAAATGGGAAGCCTACACGCAGGGAAATCAGCTGTAAATCCATTTATCTGAGAATGAAAGTGTTGGTTCCTGAAAACAGCTATTTTTGCCGGAACTCCCTGTTTTAAAGGCATGTACTGATTTCCAACGTTTGAAACCGGAAAAGTACTTTTTTGTGACGTTTGGTAGGACGTTCGGAATTTTCGATTACTTTCGGCAATCGCTCCTGAAGGGTAAAATATTGACACGGAATTTGTCCACGTCGGTTTTTTTTAGTTCTTTCGGGGTTAATTTAACAAAAGTCTGCACCTTGCTATGAATGTTAAAACTCTTCTGATACTTGCCTTTTTAGGCATTACAGGCACGCTGACCGCTCAGTCGAAATACATCAAAGACGCGAATCTTAAATACGCGAGTGAGAATTACTGTGAAGCGGCTAGTAAATGTGCATTAGCATACACCAAAATCGCACGTAAAAGCAACAAAGCACTTTCTATCAAGGGAGATATGGCTTATAAAACGGCCGAATCTTACCGTCAGATCGAAAATGTAAAAGAAGCACACGACTGGTACGAAAAAGCGATCCTGCTGAAGTACTATGAAACAGAGCCTATCGTCTACCTTCGCAATGCAGAAGTATTGATGGTGATGGGTGAGTACAAAGAAGCTCAGAAGAACTTCCAGGCATACAAAGCGCTTGTTCCGGGAGATATTCGTGCCGATAACGGCTTGAGCTCTTGCGAGAAGCAGCTCAACGATACGTTCAAGGAAAACAAAACACGTCACGTCGTGACCAACGTATCCCGTCTGAACCTGGAAGGATATGAAATGGCTCCAATGTTCGTAGACCGCAAAGGAAACCTTTTGGCATTCAGCTCTTCCCGTCCGGGTGGAGTAGGTGATGACAAAGATCCGCGTACCTGCGAAACGTACATGGACATCTACACAACAGAATTTGATAATAAAGGAAACCCTGCAGCTCCAACGCTGATCGAAGGATCCGAAATCAATACGGAGGACAACGAAGGAACGATTTGCATCGACGGACGTGGCAAGACCATGTTCTTCACCCGTTGCCCGAACATGAAGAAGCAAAACCTGGGCTGTGACATCTGGATGTCTGAAGCCAAAGGAAAAGGCTGGGATACACCAGTGAAGCTTTCGCTGAAAACACACGATTCTATTTCAGTTGGACACCCTTGCGTGAGCGAAGACGGCAAGTTCCTGATCTTTGCTTCTGACTACACAGGTGAAGGCTCTATAGGTGGACGCGACCTCTGGTACACGACTTACGACAGAAAATCAGAGTCATGGACAACACCGGTGAACATGGGTCCTGAGATCAACACACCTGGTGATGAGCTCTTCCCTACACTGGCTATGAACGGTGACCTGCTCTACGCTTCCAACGGCTTGCCGGGAATGGGTGGTCTGGACTTGTTCAGAGCTGCTAAAGTAGGTGAGTCCAACAAATGGGAAAACCCAACCAACATGGGGGCTCCACTCAACTCTGATTACAACGACTACGCCCTGATCGAGCAAACCGATCGCAAAGGTTACTTCACTTCTGAGCGCAAAGGCAGCAAAGGAGACAACTTCAAGCCAGACCTCTGGATGTACGAATTGCCTCCTTACATCTACGATTTGAAAGTAATCGTAACGGATCTTTCAGACCGTACGAAAACAATCGAAGGTGTGAAGGTAGTCGTTACCGGTTCTACTCCGAACGATCGCTGGGAAGGTGTTACGGGTAAAGACGGTTCTATCTTCTGGGATAAGAAGCCGAACTCTGACCGTTACATCAACGAAGAAATGTCTTACAAGATTAACATCTCTAAAGAAGGCTACCACGAAGACAAGCTCGGTTCCAAATTCACCACGGTGGGTCTGAAAGACAACCAGAACTTCATCATGGAAATGCAGCTCCTTCCTAAGAAGCCGATCCGTCTTCCGGAAGTTCGTTACCCGCTTTCACAGTGGACACTCCTCGTGGATTCAACAATCAATTCACCTGACTCCCTGTTGTTCGTGTACAACCTCCTGAACGAATACCCGAACATGGTACTTGAGCTTAGCTCACACACGGATGCCCGTGGTTCGAACAACTCTAACCAGGTGCTTTCTGAAAACCGTGCGAAAGCTTGCTACAAATACCTCGTAGAAGAAAAAGGCATCGATCCGCGTCGTATTGTTCCGGTAGGAAAAGGCGAAATGGAGCCACGTACGATCTGGAAGAAAGACGGCAAGTATATCGAAACACAGCCGAAAGACATGACAGGTGTTGAAACGATTAAGCTCACAGAAGCTTACATCAACCAGTTCAAGAAAACGGATAAGAAGACTTTCGAGCTCCTGCACCAGTACAACCGTCGTACAGAAGGTAAAGTGATCAGCCTCGACTTCGATCCGGCAACTGCACCACCTGCCAACCCGGAATTCCTGAAGTTCAAGGTTGTTCCGAAGAAATAAGCCGACAACAAAACACGATAAAAAGTCCCCGTCCGCCTCTGGCGCGATGGGGATTTTTATTTTGAAGAGCAGTTGATTTACCGCAAAGACGCAAAGACGCAAAGTTCGCGAAGCTTTGGTGTATGGTTGGGGAGAAGATTCCGTATGTGGTATCTGTGCCGCGAGTAGCGTTTGCGGAGACGTGTTGTGGGCTTTTACCGCAAATACGCAAAGTTCGCGAAGCTTTGACGTTTGGTTGGGGAGAGGGTTATGCAGTTATCTGCATAGTGAATGGTGATTTGCACAGAAAAATAAGATGTATTACTGCGAATAATAAAGCATCACTACTTAGTCGGAATAACTCTGCGAACTTAGCGTCTGTTGATCTGGGTGCAAGTTCTTATCTGACTTCCATCAAACATTAAGCATCAACAACCTGCTTGCCGTAGACAGGTCAACCATCAATCCAGCATTCCCGGCGAAAGCTTGTAAATGCGGATATTCTCGAATTCGCCTATGCTGTCTTTGATAAACGGCTGCAGGAACGGTTCTTTCACCAGGTTAGGATCGGAAACCAACAGGTATTTTGCGTGCTTTTTGGTGATCAGCATGTCGATCTTTTCAGGCTCTACGAGCGTTTCGAAATTCGTCCAGCCTTTCCGGTCGACAAGAAACAGCGACACGTTGAACGATTGATCCGGCAGTGAAATGATCCGGTCGTCTTTCCCGATCCCGAGCTTCAGCAAATAAGGCTGTATGCGCTCGAAGCGCTTCCAGTTGGCATCTGTGTCCCAGTTCAGCCAGCGTTGGACGCTCACAAACTCGGAATTGCCCACCAGTGGAAATTCGCCGTCTCTTGCAAGCGTTTTCAGCTTCACAACGCTCAGGCAATAAAGGAAATTGAACACGACGAAAAGGCCAACAACGGATTTTACGACATACCCGTTAAACGCTTTCGGGAAGCGTGTTTTGATGAACCACAGGAACGGTAGCATGATTCCGGGAAACAATACCAGCAATGCGGAGAAATAGTAATCGTGAACGCCTAACAGCGGTCCCCATAACAAGATGTAGACAAATGCTCCGATCGAAACGATGATCGTGGCCAGGTAGGCAAACAACGGAATGCGTTTCCACAGAAAGAAATGAAAGAGCAACAAGCCGCCCAGTAGGAATAGTACATAACGACTGAAAAAGATATAGCTGGTGGATTTGGTGATCTTTTCCCAAAGTAGCGGAATACCACCTTCTTCCGGATCCCAGAGCGGGTAAATAGCGTTGAAGGTGTACTTGAATTTATGTACGTCATTGTAATGCGCCGCATACAGGTACCAGGCCAGTAGCGCTACCACGACCGAGCTAAAGCCGATCCATTCCATCCAGCTGCACCGGAAGACTTTTTTCGTGCGCAGCGATTTCACGGAAAGTGTTTCGAGGAACAGGACGAAAAAGAGGAAAACGAAGGCGATCATTGCCGAAATCTTGACCAATCCGCCAAGTGCGAAAAAGAGCATGGCGAACCAGAAGAGCGCTTTGGTTTGTTCGAGGTGGTAGCGCAGCAGGAAATACAACGCAATCAGGACGAAACACCAGGCCGGGACATCGGTCAGAAAGCTCACGCCGTAAACAGCCATGACCGGCGATGTAAACAAGAGCGCTGCGATGGCGATTCCCCAGAAATGGTCTTTAAACAGCAGTCGCAGTGACTTATAGAAACAAAAGAGGCCGAAAAACAAGATGATCAGGTACACCAAACGATAGGTAAAGTAACTTTCCCCGGAAACCTTCCACAGCTTCCCGATGCTGTAATACAGGATAGGAAATTCGCCTGCGGTTTTGCCGGTGGTGTATTTATCTCCGAGCTGTATGTTGACCTCCGGCTCGAAGAAATTTGCGCCACGAGCGTAATACCGGGTCATGGATAAACAATCTGTCTGGCGCCAAAGGTGATCGTTGAGCGGTCCTTTTTCCAGTACCGAATCGTAATAAAAACCGGCGAAGATCAGGAAAACCAGCAGAAACAGGCCGTCTTTCTTCAGGAATCGGAATGGAGCAAAGGACAAGAGTGATTGCATATGTGTATAAACTTTCGGCGGTTAAGCGGCCCGAAAAGTAGCGATTTTCATCCACAAATCAGGCCTTTGGTTCTGAAACAAGACATCTTCAACAACGACGCACTCGTTTGATTTTACTAATTTTGCGGCGGCCTGTTTATAAGGTCATTTTCAATTTTCGTATATGTCCGATACACGTTATAACCTCAGAGGAGTTTCCGCCGGAAAAGAAGAAGTCCACAACGCGATCAAATCCGTCGATAAAGGCTTGTTTCCACAGGCATTCTGTAAAATCGTTCCGGATTACCTGACCGGTGATGAGGATTATTGTATCGTGATGCACGCCGACGGCGCCGGAACCAAATCGTCGCTGGCGTATATGTACTGGAAAGAAACCGGCGACCTGTCTGTCTGGAAAGGCATCGCACAGGATGCGCTGATCATGAACATCGACGACTTGCTGTGCGTTGGTGCAACCGAAAACATTTTGCTTTCTTCCACGATCGGCCGCAACAAAAACCTCGTAACAGGGGAAGTGATCGCGGCGATCATCAATGGAACGGAAGAATTGCTCGCTACCTTGCGCGAACAGGGCATCGGAATTTACTCCACCGGCGGTGAAACGGCCGATGTGGGCGATCTCGTTCGCACAATCATTGTCGATTCGACGGTTGTTTGCCGCATGAAGCGTTCGGAAGTCATTTCCAATCATACCATCCAGCCCGGCGATGTGATCGTTGGTTTGTCTTCATCGGGCCAGGCTACTTATGAAACAGCTTACAACGGCGGTATGGGCTCCAACGGGCTCACTTCCGCGCGCCACGATGTCTTCAACAAAGAGCTCGCGGCGAAATACCCGGAAAGCTTCGACCCGGCTGTTCCTTCCGATTTGGTTTATTCCGGCTCGAAATCGCTCACGGAAGCAGTGGAAGGCGTGCCGGTTGATGCCGGAAAGCTCGTGCTGTCGCCAACGCGTACGTATGCACCGGTGATCAAGCGTATTCTCGATAACCACCGTGCTGATATCCACGGAATGGTGCATTGCTCGGGCGGAGCGCAAACCAAAGTACTGCACTTCGTAGACGGCGTTCACGTGATCAAGGACAATATGTTCCCGATTCCGCCGCTGTTCCGCATGATACAGGAAGAATCCGGCACCGACTGGAAAGAAATGTACAAAGTATTCAATATGGGTCACCGCATGGAGATTTACGTTGCTCCGGAAAAAGCGGAAGCCATCATCGCCATTTCACAATCGTTTGGCATCGATGCGCAGATCATTGGTCGTGTGGAAGCCCATGCAGGGAAAAAAGTAACGGTACGGTCCGAAGCAGGCGAATTCAGCTACGAATAACACATGGAAGAACTGATTAACAAGCTGGAAGCGATCCATTTTCGCTTCGTCGAAGTGGGGAAAATGATCACCGATCCGGAAATTATTTCGGACATGGACCGCTACGTGAAGCTTAACAAGGAATACCGCGACCTGGAAGAGATCGATTCGGCTTACAAGAATTACAAGAACGTTCTCGACAATATCAAGAGCGCCAAAGCATTACTGGAAGTGGAAACAGATCCGGAAATGCGTGATATGGCGAAAATGGAGATCGACGAGCTGGAACAACAGCGCCCGGAGATGGAAGAAGCCATCAAGCTCCTGCTGATCCCGAAAGATCCGGAAGACGATAAAAACGCCATTGTCGAGCTGCGTGCCGGTACCGGCGGCGATGAAGCATGCATTTTCGTGGAAGACATTTTCCGCATGTACACCATGTATTTCAAGGAAATGGGCTGGCGCTACGAGATCATCAACTCGTCGGAAGGCTCGGTGAAAGGCTACAAGGAAGTTTCCATGAACGTGGAAGGCGCCGGCATCTATGGAATGCTGAAGTTCGAATCCGGCGTTCACCGCGTGCAGCGCGTTCCGGAAACCGAATCGCAGGGACGTGTACACACTTCGGCAATTACCGTGGCTGTGCTTCCGGAAGCCGAAGAAGTAGATTTCGAGCTCGACATGAACGATGTGCGTAAGGATACCTTCCGCGCATCCGGAGCAGGTGGTCAGCACATTAACAAGACTGAATCAGCGATCCGACTCACGCACATTCCGACCGGCGTGGTGGTGGAATGCCAGGACGGCCGCTCGCAACATAAAAACCTCGAGAAAGCGATTTCCGTTTTGCGTTCGCGCCTCTACCAGGCCGAGCTCGACCGCGTTCACAACGAACGGGCGGCGCAGCGAAAAACACTCGTTTCCACCGGCGACCGCTCGGCGAAGATCCGTACGTACAATTATCCGCAGGGCCGTATCACCGATCACCGCATCAACAAAACGATGTACAACCTCGGTGCGTTCATGAACGGTGATATCCAGGAAATGATCGACTCGCTCAAAATGGCCGAGAATGCCGAAAAGATGAAAGGCGAAAGCGTCGCGTAATAAAATGGTGCCCGTGACGTTTTTTTGCATGATTATTGTAACAAACGGGCGCCTCGACAGTCATATGTCCGGGAAAAAAGAATTGAACCGGTAAAACGGGAGACGATAATGAACAAAATGAACCGATAAGCATATGAAACAACTCCTTACTCCTATTCCAATTTTATTCAACCACCTGAAAGCCTTCCTGGCCATTTTGTTTATCCTTTTCACCACTGTTTCCTGGTCGCAGACCAACGCCACACTTAGTGGAACGGTGCGCGACAAAGCAACAGGCGAGGAACTCATTGGTGCGATCGTTCGCGTCAAAGACCAGCCGCTGGGAACAGCCGCCAACGAATACGGTTTTTATTCTCTTACACTTCCCGCCGGAACCTATCTGATTGAAGTTACCGCCATGGGCTACGATCCGCTTGAGATGAATGTGGACCTGACCGTGAACAAAACCGAAGATTTTCAGCTGAGCGAAGAAGCCAAAGCCCAGGACCTTGAAGAAATCGTTGTAACCAGCCGTCGTCGTGATGCCAATGTAAAAGACCCGGTAATGGGCGTTGAGCGGCTCGATCCGAAAGAACTGGCCAAGCTGCCGGTGATTTTCGGGGAAAAAGACATCATCAAGACCATGCAATTGCTGCCAGGCGTGAAAAGCGCTGGAGAAGGCGGTTCCGGCTATTACGTACGCGGTGGTAGTGCCGATCAGAACCTCATCCTGCTCGACGAAGCGCCGGTGTACAATGCTTCGCATTTGCTCGGGTTCTTCTCGACCTTCAACTCTGATGCAATCAAAGACGCGATGCTGTACAAAGGCAATCAGCCGGCGAATTTCGGCGGACGTTTGTCTTCGGTGCTCGATATCAAAATGAACGAAGGAAACTCCAAGCGCTACAACGTCGGCGGTGGAATCGGTCTTATTTCTTCGCGCCTCAATGTCGAAGGGCCGATCGTCAAAGACAAATCTTCCTTCCTGATCAGCGGACGCCGTACGTATCTCGACCTGTTCCTGAAAGCAAGCGAGCAGTTCCGGAACAATACGCTTTATTTCTACGATCTGAACGCCAAGCTGAACTACCGTTTGAGCAAAAAAGACCGCTTGTTCCTTTCCGGCTACTTTGGTCGCGATAAATTTGCTTTCGGTGACCAATTCGGGATCGACTGGGGAAATGCCACGGCAACCTTGCGCTGGAACCACATTATCAATAGCAAGCTCTTCTCGAATACGTCTGTCATTTACAGCTCGTACGATTACAAGATCGCGATCTCAGGCGGCGACGTGGCGTTCAAGATCCGTTCGAGGATCAACGATTACAACATCAAGCAGGAATTCCAGTACTATCCGAATACGCGCAACAAGATCCGTTTCGGATTGAACGTCATTCACCATACCATCACACCGGGCCAGGTGGAAGCGAACGAAGGATCGGGCATCAATCCGCAGAACCTGAAGCCGACGTCTTCCTTTGAAAATTCAGTATTCATCACCAACGACTGGTCGGCCACTGAAAAACTGACCATCAGTTACGGATTGCGCGGAAACGCCTTTTCAGTGCTTGCCAACGGCGACAAGAACTACTCTTTCAACGAAGATGGAACAGTGGATACATCCATCGTTTACCGCAAGAATCAACACCTGAAGACCTATTTCAACCTCGAGCCCCGCGTCTCGTTGAGCTATGTGTATTCCGAGGCGACATCCATTAAAGCGGCCTATTCGCGCAACGTACAGAATATTCACCTGGTTTCCAATTCCACTTCCGCGTCGCCTACCGACGTGCTGCTGACATCGACGCTGAACACCAAACCGGAGATTTCCGACCAGTTTGCGATCGGCTGGTTCCGCAATTTCAAGGACAACGCTTACGAGTTCAACGTGGAAACCTATTACAAGATCATGCAGAACCAGATCGATTACCGCAACGGTGCCAATACCTATGCGAATGAATTGCTGGAAGGTGAGCTGCTTTACGGAATTGGCCGCGCGTATGGTCTGGAAATGGTCCTTAAGAAAAAAACAGGCCGTTTGACCGGTTGGATTGGCTATACGATTTCCCGCTCCGAGCGCCAGATCGCCGGCATCAACAATGGCGACTGGTACGCAGCGAAACAGGACCGCACACACGATCTTTCCGTGGTAGCAATCTACGACATCACGCCAAAGCTGTCCGTTTCTGCACTCTTTGTATTCTATACCGGAAACGCCGTGACTTTCCCCGCCGGGAAATATGTGATCGATGGCGAAACGCAGTTCTATTATAACGACCGCAATGCCGACCGTATGCCGGTATACCACCGCCTCGATTTAGGTGTAACGTGGATCACCCGCGAAACCGAAAAATTCGAAAGCAGCTGGAATTTCTCGCTGTACAACGCTTACGGAAGACAAAACGCTTATGCGATCAGCTTCCGCGAGAACGAAACCAATCCGAACATCATTGAAGCCGTACAGGTCAGCTTATTCCGCTGGGTTCCGGCCATTACGTATAACTTTAAATTCAAGTAAACATGCGCAACTTCAGAAAGCTTCCCGTTTATTTGTTTGCAACGCTTGCACTGCTCGTCGTTTCCTGCGAAAAAGTCATTGACCTCGACCTCGATGAAGCCGATCAGCAATTCGTCATCGAAGGTTTTGTGACCGAAGGCGAATCAACGCATATTGTAACTGTCACCAAATCGTTGCCATTGGACAATCCCGGCGCGATTCCGGGCATCAACAACGCTGTGGTCATTCTAACCGACAATCTCGGCAATACGCAAACGCTTACGTCTATCGGTAACGGTCAGTACGAAGCTGTTGGCTATCCGGGTGTGGAAGGCCGCACGTATACACTTTCGGTTTCCGTCGACGGCCAGGTTTTCCAGGCTTCCAGCACCATTCCGGGCGTTGTTCCGATCGACTCGCTGATGATCGATAACTTCATTTTCGGACCGGATACCGTTCCGATGATCACGCCGGCCCGTTTTGATCCGGTTGGTGTTGCCAATTACTACCAGTTTTATATGTTCCGCAATGGCGAGCGCTTATCCGGAATCAACCTCCAGGACGATCAGTTCACGGATGGAAATTACCAGCTGCAGCCACTCTTTGCATTCGATTTTGAAACGGGAGACACAGCCCGTGTGGAAATGTACGGCATCGACAAACCGGTTTACAAGTACTTCTATGCGCTGTCGCAGAACAACGAGGATGTAACGCCGGCCAACCCGACGTCTAACTTTACAGGCTGCCTGGGATACTTCTCGGCCCGCACGAAAAGTGTGGAGACGGTGATTATTCCTTAAAATTCACCACAAAGGAGCAAAGACTTCTTTGCCTTGCTGTGTTTGTTAAGGTAGCAAAGGCAATTGCTGTAGGAATTTCAGACCTTTCCCCTTTGGAGGGCAAAGCGAGCGAAGCTCTTGCAGACAAGCGTCTGCTGAAGGATAAGGGGGAGGACTCACAAACCCGTCTGTCACCCTCTTCATTCCAAAAAATATATGGGTATTACCTTTGCTGTCTTAAGCAGCATGACTGTAATACTCTTTGCTCCTTTGTGGTGATTACTCAATACACTCACACGGGTAATCGAAGTGCCACGCCACATTGGGCATTTTGGTGCGCCAGCCTTCCTGGAATTGCTTGTTGAAGAGAATGCCGCGGAGATCGACTGTACGCAAAGCGGTCAGCTTGGTCAGCTGCTCGGGCAGTTTTTTGATGGGATTGTCCCAGAGATCGAGGTAAACCAGCGAGGAAAAATAACCGATGCACTCCGGAATCGTTTCAATCAGGTTACGACCAAGCGATAAGCGTGTCAGGGCAGTCATTTTGCACAACGAAACCGGGAATGTGGTGAATTTGTTACGGGAAAGGTCGAGGTGACGAAGTGAAGTGAACGAACCGAGATCGGGTAGGGTTGCCAGCTTGTTGCGGCTTACATCCAGGTAAACGAGTTGGGTGAATGTCAGCAATTCATCCGGTATCGTTTCCCACTTAAGGCGTGAAGCGTCGATGGCTTTGACAGAATCAGGTGATGGTGCGGCAAGCGCTTCTTCCCAAGAGTACACTTTGAGTGAGTCCTGGGCGTTCAGCCGGAAGCTAAACAAGAGCAGCAAGCACAGCACGAGCTTCGCGTTCATCGTGGGTCAGTTGTTCTTTTAAGGCATCGATAGAGCTGAATTGCTGCTCGCCCCGAAGCCGGTCGTAAAACGAAATGGTGAGCGTTTCACCATAGATATCTTCCGAAAAATCGAATATGAATACTTCAACGGAGATTTTGTCGGTCTGTTGTACGGTTGGTTTTTTTCCGATGTTCATCACACCGTCCATACGTCGACCGTTCAGCTCCACTTTCACAGCGTAAACGCCTAATTCAGGAAGCATCTTCGTTGCCTGGTCCATTTCGATATTCGCTGTCGGGAAACCGATCGTGCGCCCAAGCTTATTGCCGTGGATCACTGTTCCCGAAAGCTGATAAGGCATTCCCAGAAATCGTGCCGCTGTTTGCATATCGCCTTCAGCCAGTGCCTTGCGGATCTTGGTCGAGCTGATCGTTACGCCGTCGAGCTGAAAAGCCGTAATTTCTTTTACCGTAAAGTCATATAGCTGCCCCAGCTCTACAAGCTGCTGGAAATCGCCTTCGCGGTTCTTCCCGAAATGGTGGTCGTGTCCTACGATCATTTCTTTGGCGCCAATGCTGCCTGCAAGGATATCCCGCACAAATTCCACGGCGGTCATGCGCGAGAATTTGGAGGTAAACGGGTAAAGAATGACGGTATCGAGACCGAGCTTTTCGAGTTTTTTGAGCTTTTCATCCACTGTATCGATGAGCCGTACCGTGTGACTGTCCGGATACAACACCATCCGTGGATGCGGATGAAACGTCAGCAACACCGATTCCACGCCTTTTTTACGGGCATCGGCCACCATAGCGCGAATGATCTGCTGGTGCCCCAGGTGAACGCCGTCATACGTTCCAAGCGTCACAATCGGGTCGTTAAATCGCGTTTCGGGTGTTAATTCATGTAATACACGCATGACGCAAATGTACAGCTAAACACTTAGGAACAGACGCGTTTTGTGCATCGAAATCGTCAAAAAAATGCGTCTGGCGCAGCAAAAGCCGGATCGATTCGACAGGCGGCGCAAAATTGCTGGTTGAATTGGTCTGCCCGTTCGATAGATAATCCTTTTTTTCATTTGGACCTATACCATAAAAGTGGTATTTTTGTGGCGTTAATTGTTGTTTATTTAAAACAGTTCTAAATAAATACAAACACGCGATCATGATTACAGTAACGGAACAAGCTAAAAAACAGGCGCTTCGACTTATGGAAGACGAAGGCAAGGACGGCTTTTTCATCCGTGTAGGCGTACAGGGCGGTGGTTGCTCGGGACTGATGTACCAACTGACGTTCGACAACGAAGATCGTCCGGACGACAAAGTGTTTACCGATAACGGTATCAAGGTAGTGGTCGATAAGAAAAGCTTCCTGTACCTGGTCGGAACAACACTCGACTTCTCCGGCGGTCTGAACGGGAAAGGGTTCATTTTTTCCAACCCGAATGCAGGCAGAACCTGCGGATGCGGTGAATCATTCTCCGTATAACCCGTTTTTAATTTGGCTTACATGAATTATACAGAGAACGACTTAGCAAAGGACCTTGAAAATTCGGAATACAAGTTCGGTTTTACGACCAATATTGAATCCGACAGGGCACCTGCTGGTCTGAATGAAGAGATCATCCGGTTCATTTCAGCGAAAAAGAACGAACCGGAATGGCTGCTCGAACACCGCCTCAATGCCTTCCGCGTATGGTCGGAAATGACCGAGCCGGAATGGGCGCACGTGCATTATGAAAAGCCCGATTTCCAGGCCATTTCCTATTATGCAGCGCCAAAACAGACGAAAAAATACGAAAGCTGGGATGACGTCGACCCGGAGCTCAAGGAAACCATGAAGAAACTGGGGATTTCCCTCGAAGAACAGCAACGCCTCACCGGTGTGGCCGTCGACTTCGTGATGGATTCCGTTTCCGTGGCCACCTCTTTCAAATCAAAGCTGAAAGAGCTGGGCATTATCTTCTGTTCCTTCTCCGACGCCGTTCAGGAGCATCCCGAGCTCGTGAAACAATACATGGGAAGCGTGGTGCCGGTTAGCGACAACTTTTACGCAGCCCTGAACTCCGCCGTATTTACCGACGGATCGTTCTGCTACATCCCGAAAGGCGTTCGTTGCCCGATGGAGCTTTCGACCTATTTCCGCATCAACGAAGCCAATACCGGCCAGTTTGAGCGCACACTGGTCGTAGCCGATGAAGGTTCTTACGTTTCCTACCTTGAAGGCTGTACGGCTCCGCAGCGCGACGAAAACCAGCTGCACGCAGCCGTCGTAGAGCTGATCGCATTGAAAGATGCCGAGATCAAATACTCGACCGTACAGAACTGGTACCCGGGGGATAAGGACGGAAAAGGCGGTATTTTCAACTTCGTGACCAAGCGCGGTATCTGCGAAACGAATGCAAAAATTTCGTGGACGCAGGTCGAAACCGGCTCAGCTGTTACATGGAAATATCCTTCCTGCATCCTGAAAGGCGATAACTCGGTAGGGGAATTTTACTCCGTTGCCGTGACCAACAACCTGCAGCAGGCCGATACCGGAACGAAAATGATCCACCTGGGTAAAAACACCAAGAGTACGATCATTTCCAAAGGAATCTCAGCCGGGAGATCACAGAACTCCTACCGCGGACTGGTGCAGATCCACAAGAATGCACAGAATGCGCGTAACTTCTCGCAGTGTGACTCGCTGCTGATGACCGACGAATGCGGAGCGCACACGTTCCCGTATATCGAATGCAAGAACCCGACGGCGAAGATCGAGCACGAAGCAACGACTTCCAAAATCGGTGAAGACCAGATTTTTTACTGCAACCAGCGTGGGATCAGCACGGAAAAAGCCATCAGCCTGATCGTAAACGGCTATTGCAAGGACGTACTGAACCAGCTCCCGATGGAGTTCGCCGTAGAAGCACAAAAGCTGCTGGCGATCTCGCTGGAAGGATCAGTAGGGTAATTAGATAATTAGAAGAGTACAAAAGAAATGCTGAATATTCAAAATCTCCACGCGTCGATCGACGATAAAGAAATCCTCAAAGGACTGAACCTCGAAGTGAAAGCCGGCGAAGTGCACGCGATCATGGGACCGAACGGTGCCGGAAAAAGCACACTGGCTTCCATTCTGGCAGGTCGTGAGGAATACGAAGTAACCGAAGGTAGCGTGACATTCGACGGCAAAGACCTGTTGGAGCTGGCAACCGAAGACCGTGCCCGCGAGGGACTGTTCCTGGCGTTCCAGTACCCGGTGGAAATTCCGGGAGTTTCGAATGTGAACTTCCTGCGTACGGCGATCAACGAAATGCGCGAGTACCGTGGTCAGGAGCAGATCTCTGCAAAAGACTTCATGGCGCTGGTGCGCGAGAAATCCACGATCGTGGAGCTGGATGCCAAGCTGGCTTCCCGTTCAGTAAACGAAGGCTTCTCGGGTGGTGAAAAGAAACGCAACGAGATTTTCCAGATGGCCATGCTCGATCCGAAGCTGGCGATCCTCGACGAAACCGATTCAGGTCTCGATATCGACGCGCTGCGCATCGTGGCGAATGGTGTGAATACCCTGAAATCCAATGATAACGCAACGATCGTCATTACGCACTACCAGCGTTTGCTTGATTACATCGTGCCGGATTTCGTACACGTGCTTTACGACGGACGAATTGTAAAATCCGGACCGAAAGAGCTGGCACTGGAGCTGGAAGAAAAAGGATACGACTGGATCAAGGCGGAATGCCAACTTTAATCAATGCAGATGAGCTTAGAAACGATGGAGCAGCGGGTAATTGAAACAGCGTCTACAGTCAACTGGAAACTGGAAGGGAACTTCCTGCTTTCACCTGTTTTGCGCAGCAGCGCCCAGGATGTGCTGGAAACAACGCCGTTTCCTACAACGCGCACCGAAGCGTGGAAATACACCCGTGTAGCGAAAATCAAAAATGGCAGCTTTGCAGTTGGTCAGGCAACAGCGTCTGCATCTTTCCGCATGGTGGAGAATTCCCTGTGCCTGGTGTTCGTTAACGGCCATTTTGCACCGGGGCTTTCCGACAACAACTTCCCGCAAGGCATTAAAATCCTGCCACTTTCCGGTATGGACGAAGCTGAGCGTCATGTGCTGGGCAAGAGCCTGCCACTCGACGGCGAGGTGTTCAATGCGTTTAATACCGCTTACACAACCGATGGCGCTTACATTCACGTTTCGGCGAAAATGATCATCGAGCCTACCATCGAGCTGATCCATATCACAACGGGCGACAATGTGTTGTCCAACATCCGTAACGTCATTGTTGCCGAAGCCTTTTCACAGGCACACATCGTGCAGCAATTCGTTTCCGAAAACGCACAGCAGTGCTTTACCAACAGCATTACTGAAATCCAGGTGGCGGCCAACGCTTCCCTGACGCTCGATAAATTACAGCTGGAAGACGCTTCCTGTTTCCAGGTAGCAACAGAGCAGGTGAACCAGGAAAAAGATGCAACGTTTACCATTAATACCATTACGCTGAACGGCGGTTTGGTCCGCAACAACCTGAATATTGCGGTAAATGGTCAAAATGCAACAACTAACCTGAACGGTGCCTACATCCTGAACGGTAACCAGCATGTGGACAACCACACAACGGTTGATCACAAAGTGGCGCATTGCGTTTCCAACGAGCTGTACAAAGGTGTGATCGACGGAAAAGCGACGGCTGTTTTCAACGGAAAAGTATTCGTACGCAAAGACGCTCAGAAGATCAATGCTTTCCAATCGAACGGCAACGTATTGCTGAGCCTTGACGCCACAGTGAATTCCAAGCCGGAGCTCGAAATCTACGCCGACGATGTAAAATGCTCGCACGGTTCAACAACCGGTCAGCTCGATGAAGAAGCGGTATTTTACCTGCGTTCCCGCGGTATCGGAGAACAGGCCGCACGTCAGCTGATGATTGGTGCATTCGTAGGCGAAGTGCTCGAAAAGATTGAAAACGAAGCGGTAGCAGAGAAAATCAACACGGTACTGGCTCAGCGTTTCAACTGGATGAGCTGATTCGCCGGATCGGTTTTAAAATCATTGGATTTTTAAGAAGGCAATTACTGGGCGAATTTCGTTTTCAGCAAAAATCGCTGACAAAAATTCCCAGGTAATTTGCAATATGGCATTAATGCAATATTACATTATTGCATTTTCCATTCTTGGATTCTCAAAATTCAGAAAGTAAGCAAGCGAGCTAAAGCGCCCCGATATTACACCGCATCGCGATCACGAAATACGTGTGCTCATTGAAATTGATCGAAGGAGAAAAGCTCCAGCAGCGCGATCGTCCGGAAGGAACCAGCTCGGCACCGATCAGCAACCCATACGATTCGTATTCGTATTTCCGGAATTGCTTGGTTTCAACAGAAGTTCCATTCGAATTATGACTGACCAGCGTACCGACATAATCGCCGATCATCTGCCCGAAATTTTTCGTGAGACCCGCTTTCAGCAATACTTTGTATTCCCGCATCGGGAACAGGTTGTAGCAAGCCGAAATGGAGTAGCCACGCACGTTTTGTAAGCTATTGGAAGACGTAAAGCTTTGTAATCGACCGTTCGCTTCGACAGACAAATAAGCTCCCCAGCGATCGTAGCGCAAATAAGAAGCGTGGAACGAACCGTGAGCCAACGCCGAATGACCTGTACCGGCAATGCCTACACCAAATCCCATCCACAGACAATCCTGCGCGCAGAGACGGGAAACCGGAAAAAAACCGATCAGGAGGAAGGCCGTTGTCTGGAGGAATCCGCGCATAAGTCAAATATAGGAAAGACGCGGGTTTTCTGCAAGGGTTGTGCAATCTCTGTCAAAAGAACAAAGGAGCAGCTAAAGTTCCATCGCTGCCATCAACCGGAATACGTATCTTTGGGAGGAATATTCGCGAACGCCATGAACTATAAACACATATTGCTTGCCGTAGCTGTAACAGGATTGTTAATGTCGTGCAAACAAAAACCGACAGAAACTTACTGCGACAAAAATCCTTCAGAATGTCAGACAGTGGACGCAGCAAAAGCGTTCTTTCATTTCAAGGAAGGCTCCTGGTGGGTGTATGAAGAAGAAACCAGCCATGAGCGCGATTCGATCTACGTTATAGAGCAAAGCAACGGCAGCGGATACAACTTCTACATGCGTGTAAAAAGTGCGCTGACCGATTTCGAATACCAGTACTGGCCGGTGTACTATTACGGCAATCCGCTGTGCAGTATCAATCAGCCGGTTCAGGGCAAATGTGTGTATATCACTGTTACCAAGACCAAGCCAGGCGTTTTCAACGGAACCGGCAAATGCTTTTTCGTGAACTTTAAGCAAGGTGTGTACGAAGCGGCGCCTACAGATTCCTTCCCGGATAACGCGATCCAGGTAGAATCGATAGTTGAAAGTCATACATTGGGCAGTTTGAATTTCGGTCAGACAGTCAAAATAAAGGAACCACATACGTTTATTGAAAACAACCAGCTGACATATCGTTACTATGCCCGCAATGTTGGAATGATCCGCAAAGAGCTGGTTGACAGCAATGAGGTCTGGAACCTCGTTTCGTATCATATCGAGCCCTGACCGGAACACCTTTATCGCTGTTGTTGAGTGAAAACAGCGGCATCGAAGGTTTGTTCATTATCTTTGTGACTTCATTTTTTACAAACACGCGATGAATCGTCAGGAGCTGGTAGCGCAAATCAGGAAAAAGCAATCGTTTTTGTGTGTCGGACTGGATACGGATCCGGCGAAAATTCCTGCCCATTTGCAGGGTGAAGAAGATCCGGTTTTTGCCTTCAACAAAGCCATCATCGATGCCACGAAAGACTATGCTGTGGCCTACAAGCCCAACATCGCGTTCTACGAATGTCTCGGTCCGAAAGGCTGGGAATCGCTGAAAAAAACCATCGATTACATTCCCGGCGACTGTTTTACCATTGCCGATGCCAAGCGCGGCGATATCGGGAATACGTCGACTTACTACGCGAAAACATTTTTCGAATACCTCAACTGTGATGCCGTAACGGTAGCACCATATATGGGTGAAGATTCCGTAACACCGTTCCAGGAATTTTCCAATAAATGGGTCATTTTGCTCGCGCTGACGTCCAATCGCGGTGCGCTCGATTTCCAGTTCCTTACCGACACAAACGGCGAGGAATTGTATAAAAAAGTGCTGAAAAAATCAGCGAAATGGGGCGACAGCAACAACCTGATGTACGTTGTAGGCGCCACGCGTGCCGAAGGAATCGGCGAAGTACGAAAGCTCGTTCCGGATCATTTTTTCCTCGTTCCGGGAGTTGGAGCGCAAGGCGGAAGTCTCGCCGATGTAGCTCATTATGGCTGGAACGACGACTGCGGATTGCTCGTGAATGCTTCCCGTTCCATTTTATACGCATCGTCGGGAACCGATTTCGCTGAAAAAGCAGGAGAAGAAGCGCGTTTGCTCCAGCAGCAGATGCAGCATATCATTTCTGAAAAACAGTGGTAAATGGAAAACCTCGCGGCACTGAAAGAACAGCTGGCGGAAACCATCCGTCGTTACCACGATAAAGGCTGGTCGCCGGCGACTTCTACCAATTATTCCTTTCGCGTACCCGGACAACCCGGCGTGATCTACGTTTCCCGTTCGGGCATCGATAAATCGCAGTTTACGGCTATGGATTTCATGGAAGTAGGCTTTGATGGCAAACCGCTGCCGGGATTCGAAGCTGTTCGTCCTTCGGCTGAAACGCTGATCCATTGCGTGTTGTACCAGTTGTTCCCTGATATGCATTGCATTCTGCACAGCCATTCTGTTTACAGCGTGCTGCATTCTGCTACAGCGGAACATTCGCTCGCTATCGAAGGCTATGAAGTGCTGAAAGGATTCGAAGGAATCACCACGCATGAAACGACCGTTGATTGCCCGGTTTTCGATAATTCACAGGATATGGAAGCATTCTCAGAATTGCTCCGCCGCGAAGCTGATCGTCTCACCATCCCGGCCTTCCTGATGCGCAAACACGGTACATACGCCTGGGGAAAAAACCTCTTCGAAGCCAAACGCCACCTCGAAACCATCGAGTATTTGCTGGAATGTGAGTGGAAATTAAGAGGGAATTGAAAAATTACCCATTTTCAATTAAAAAGCTTCGCCCACGAAAATATAAAGACCATTCCCTTCATTGGTAAACGCCAGGTCTAAGCGCACCCAGACATCTTTTTTCGGGAACAATTGAAAACGGACACCGGCTCCTCCGGCAAATACGATGTGATCGCTGCTGAAATCGACCGTGCGGTTGAAAACTGAGCCGACACCAGCAAATACGGAAGCGCCCCAGCGCTTGGCAAACCAAAGCGGCAACATGCGGTATTCTACTTGCGTGGCAATGAGATTGCGATCGCGGTAACGTCCCAGGTAATACCCGCGCATGATGCTTTCGCCACCCATTAACGCCAATTGATTGAACGGCGGATCGCCATACGTGAACTGCCCGACACCATGCACGGCCAGCACATTGCGATTGCGGATCGGGGTGAACCAGCGCACATCCGTAAAAATGGAAGTGAACTCGTGGTCGCTGCCGATTGCCGGGGAATAATGCAGAAAAGCCAGCTCCGAGAAAAAACCTTTTCGCACGTTCAGTACATTGTGACGGTTATCGTAGAGCATGCCGAGCCCGAAGCCCATGTTGGTGGAGCCTTGATGACCAAGTGGCTTTTCATAGGTAACACTGGTATCGTAATCAACGAAATCGACGTTGCCCAGGTGCTGCAGATCTGCTTCCAGTCCGAAATAAAAGTTGTTGTAGACTTTTCGCAGCAAACGCTCCTTGATCTGGAACTGCAAGGCATCGACACGGGCCAGCTTGCGGTCGGGCGTGTAGGGCCCGATGCCGTAATACGAAAGCGGGAAGCTCTGGAATTTCAGCTTGCCCAGCAGGAACCAGCTGTTGTGATTCGAATACAATGCGTGATCGAACAAAGCGCCGAACTGGTTCCGGATGGTATAAAAAACCGTTCCGTTGATTTCACTCAGCCGGTTCGTGGTGTCTTTTTTCGCGTACGAAACATAGAGAATGCTGGCACCCAGCTCCACACTCGTTTCCGGAGAATAAGCCACGATGGGATACACCAAAAGCTGTGATTCCTCTTTGTGGGTAGTGTCCTTGAAAATTTTGTTGAAGTACCGGATCGGAAACGACTGCCGTTTCTGCGTAGAGCTTCCTTGCGCCAGTGCGGAAGAGACGGTAAGCAGAACAATCAGGAAACAGGTAAATTTCATCCCCGGTGGTGTATAAAAACGAAGCGAAAATACGTAATTTTAGGTCTCACTTTAGCAAGCAGGAATTTATGGCAATTCTCTCGATTCCCGACAAAGGCATTACGGAAAAAAATCCGGAAGCTATTCGTTCGTTTCTCAATGAGCGCGGCGTTTTCTTTGATCAGTGGCAGGCAGGTGTTGAATTTTCCGATACGGCTACGCCGGATGAGATCCTGGCAGCTTATGCCGACGACCTGCAGCCGTTCATGAAGGCCGGCGGTTACCAGACTGCTGACGTAATCACGATCAATCACCTGACGGAAAATTACGACGCGATCCGCGCTAAATTCCTTTCAGAGCATACGCATTCCGAAGACGAGATCCGCTTTTTCGTGGATGGTCAGGGACTTTTCTGGTTCCACCTCGAAAACGGGGAAATATTCAATGTGCTGTGCGAAAAAGGCGATCTGATCTCTGTTCCGGAAGGAACGAAACATTGGTTTGACGCCGGCGCCGAAAATCCGTTCGTGAAAGCGATCCGCATTTTCATCGATACCACCGGCTGGATTCCTGTTTACACCGAATCGAAAGTAGAACAGCGCTACAACAATTTCACTGTTCCGAGTCATAACTAGGTGAATCGTACCTACCACCATCTTTCGCTCGCGTTTTCCCTCTTGTGGCTGCTCGGATCGCTGCTGGGCTATTTGCTGTTCCATTGGGATATAGGCGAAACGATCGTGTTCATCAACCTCGGCTTTATCAGCTTTTTCCTGAATTATTTCCTGCTGCTCAGCTGGTTTTCACTAAAACGATCCTATTTGCGCGCCTTCCGTTCGGATGTTCCGCGTTCGGGAATCGATAAAATCGTGGCATTTTTCGGTGCGCTGTTCGATGCGATCGCGACACAGTTCCTGCTCACGCTCGGTTTCCTGCTCTTCATTTCCGTTTCGCTGGTCTACATAGGTATTTTCTTTTACAGCGAAAAAGGGATCAGCTTAAGCGAAGGAATCGATTGGATGGGGCTATCGGTCTCATTCCGCTGGTCGGTTATTGCCGGTTTGCTCTTCATTGGGCTGGAATTTTTTACTTTTTGCCGGATCTACAACGCCAATCGGACAGATCGCCGTATTGTGCTCGACTGGAAAGCATTCGAAGTATTCAAAGGTCACGGCAACAAGCTGTCGCTGTATTATTTCGGATCGCTCACCGCACTGTTTATCGAAGCCATTGTTTCAGATGAGCAGTACAATGGCACCGTTTGCCTGTACTGGTTATTCTTCCTCCACGCCTGGTGGCTGTTCATGGATTACCGCAATCCCGCTCGGTCGGCTGCCAATTAAAAATGCTTTTCAGGGAGTTTAATCTCAGTGACTTGTATTTTTTTCTTGCACCCTCCCGCAACTATTTTTTAAAGTCACGCGTCTCTCAATAGAAATCTCCTGCTGGTTACTGGTTAAATGTCACTAAACGTTATTAATAATTATCGTAATGGTAAAATATTGTTTGATATCTGCTTTGACACTCTTCCCGCTGCTCGGTTTCAGCCAGGTAACGGTGAGTAACAACCTCACGGTAGAAGAATACGTTCAGACCGTACTTTTGGGTACAGGTGTGACTGTGAGCAACATCCAATTCAACGGCGGTCCTGCGAACGTAAATCAGGAAAGCGTTGGTTCTTTTGACAACCCTGCGGCTGATGTTGGTCTTACCAGCGGCTTTATCATGGGTAGCGGCGATGTGCAGCTGGCGACACAACCAAACGAAAGCGGTGGCTCTTCTGCAGGTGGTACCGGCGACGCAGGTGTCGACCCGGATCTGCAATCCATTACACCCAACCAGATCTTTGACGAAAGTGTGGTGGAATTCGACTTTGTTCCTTCGGGCGATACGATTTCGTTCCGTTATGTGTTCGCTTCCGAAGAATACCCGGAATATGTTTGCGGTACCGTGAACGATGCTTTTGGTTTCTTTCTTACCGGCCCGAATCCTTTCGGGGCGGCTTATACAGCTAAAAACATTGCCTTGGTTCCGAACCCGGCCGATCCGGCGACGTATACCAACACTCCGGTTTCCATCAACACGGTAAACCCGGGAGTAGCAGGTGGCGCTGGTATCGCAGACAGCTGCGAAGTAATCGACCCGAACTGGGAATCGTACAACGTATTCTACAATGGAAACAACACCGGTAATACATACGAATACGACGGCCGTACAATTGTGCTCACAGCCGTTGCCCCGGTGATCTGTGGTGAAACGTACCACATCAAGCTCGCTATCGGCGATGCTGGCGATGGTGCGTGGGATTCAGGTGTGTTCCTCGAAGCAAACAGCTTCAACTCCAACGGATTGAGCATTACGGCAAACATGACCGATACCTACGAAGGATGTGAAAATGCTTATTTCGTGGTGACCCGCTCCGATCCGAATACCAATCACACCGTTCCGCTCCTGATTCTGGGCGATGCCGTTAACGGAGAAGATTATGAATTCATCGATAACTCTGTGACGTTTGAAACAGGTGCGCTGACCGATACTATCTGGGTGGAAACAATCGTGAACGACGATTCTGGTACAGGTAATGCTGACGAAACAGTTGAAATCCGCATCGATGATACAGATGCCTGCGGTGGTCCTATCGTGACGATCCACAACGTAGATCCGCTGATCGGAACGTTGAGCGTTGGCGACACACTTTGCCCTGAAGCGCCATTGTCTGAAACACACACGTTCTTCTCGACAGCTTCAGGTGGTGCACCGTTCGGCTATTCTTACTACTGGAATGCCGCTCCTCCATACGACTTCGGCGGGCAACAAGGACAACCGAGTGTTACCGTTGCACCGACCGTTCCGACGAACTTCCAGCTGACCATTGGCGATGCCTGTGGGAATACCTACCAGACGTCGATTCAGGAAGTTTACGTGGAGTGCTTACTGAGCATCCCGAACGTATTCACGCCGGATGGCGATGGTAATAACGACTTATTTATTGTTCGAAATATTGACGATTATCCGAATGCTGACCTGGTGATCACCAACCGATGGGGGAATGTGGTCTACGAGGCAACCGGTTACCAAAACAACTGGGATGGTGGCGACCTGGTGGAAGGAGTTTACTTCTACCGTCTGTACCCGAACGGTCGTAAATACGAAACCGGTATGTACTCAGGCTTTGTGCAGATCATTCGTTAAGAGCTTAAACTCAGACAGGCTGACATCCCTGGCTCCGGGCAATCGGGGGCAGGGATTCGCTCGTTTATACCAGCTTGCTTTGACTGGCTAATCACCTTTTTCATACATCCCGGACGAACGAGCGGGATGCGGTACTATTTGACTATTCTGCTACCTTTGTAGCATGAGCCAGCATCCCGTTCGTTTTATTCTGACCGATATTGAAGGCACCACAAGCTCCATCTCGTTTGTAGCCGATGAACTGTTCCCGTATTTCCGCGAACACATCCGTGAATTGCTGGCGTTGAAGGATCTTTCCGTTGTCCAGGAAGCATTTGCTGAAACGGTTAGTCTCGCTCATTCGGCAGATGGATTGAACATCACGACCGACGAAGAAATCATCGAAACTTTGCACCGCTGGAGTGTGGAAGACCGCAAGATCACGCCATTGAAAACGCTTCAGGGCATTTTGTGGGAACGTGGCTATCTCGACGGCACGTTGAAAGGCCATGTCTACGCCGATGTTGCTCCACGTTTACAGGAATGGCGCGAAAAAGGAATCGGGCTGGGGATTTTTTCCTCCGGGTCAGTTGCAGCACAAAAACTGCTGTTCGGTTACAGCGTAGCAGGCGATCTCACTCCGTTTTTCAGTCATTATTTCGATACGAACTGCGGCGGTAAACGGGAAACGACTACCTATATGACCATCAGCAGTAAATTGTTGATCCCACCGGGCGAAATCCTTTTCCTGAGTGACATTGCAGAAGAATTACAGGCCGCTGAGGAAGCCGGTTTTCAAACCATTCAGCTGCTGCGTCCGGGAACAAAAGCGGCATGGAAACATACGGCTGTAGATTTTGGCGACATTCAGCTGTAAGAGACTCCCGCAGATTCACGCTGACACTTCCTGAGGGTTAGAAATAATTCTCTGTTTTATAATAAAATAAGGAAATCTTTACTGAAAGTCAATAGTGTGTGTTATTTGCGTTTCGTGTAAATTCAATACATGAATGAAAACGACATCTCCTATAAAGTCCGCGGGGCGATTTTTGAAGTACACAACGAACTAGGACCAGGCTTACTGGAAAGTACTTATGAAGCAGCTTTACTTTATGAATTAAAAGAACAAGGTCTAAACGTTCGATCACAGGTTGTGCTTCCGCTTAATTATAAAGACGTTTATCTGGATGCCGGATACAGACTCGATTTGCTCGTGGAAAATAAAGTAATTATCGAGATTAAATCCATAGAGCAATTAGCCAGGGTGCATCACAAGCAATTAATGACCTACTTGAGATTGACCAATCTGAAGCTGGGTGTTTTGGTAAATTTCAACGTTGATCGTATTAGTGAGGGCATCATTCGAAAGGTAAACGGCCTTTAACTGTTGCGAGGAATTTGCCCAGGTCTGCGGCTAATCTGAGAAATCTGCGGGAGCATATCACAAGTAAATATCGTTCAGTTACTTAGTTGATTTTTGATTCTGATCAGGAAGCCGGTGTTATAAATCGTAACTTTGCAATCTCAAAAAATACGCATGAAATTCAGAACGATTTGGCCAACCGAGGACCGTTATGTAGAAGTGATCGACCAGCGTCAGCTCCCGCACGAGTGGGTTGTTGTTAAGCTGAAAACATACGCAGACGCCGAGAAAGCTATCAAGGATATGATCGTACGCGGTGCTCCGCTCATTGGTGCAACGGCAGCTTATGGCATTTACCTGGCGGCCCGTGAAATGACCGAACAGGGACTCGAGCCTGTGTACATGGATACAGCGTTCAACGCCCTGCGAAATTCACGTCCGACGGCTGTGAACCTGTTCTGGGCGCTCGACAAGATGCGGAATGCCTTGAAAGATTGCCCGGCCGATCAGTTGGTCGAAACGGCCTGGTTTGCCGCTGAAGCCATCGTGAAAGAAGATATTGAGACCTGCCGTATGATAGGCGTTCACGGTTTGCCGCTGATCGAAGTTATAGCCGAAAAAAAGCAAGGCGAAGCGGTCAACATCCTGACGCATTGCAATGCCGGCATGCTCGGATGCATCGAGTGGGGAACGATCACTTCACCGATCTATCAGGCAGTGGAAAAAGGAATCAAAGTACACGTTTGGGTGGACGAAACACGCCCGCGAAACCAGGGCGCCAACTTAACGTGCTACGAGCTGACAAAACATGGTGTTGATCACACACTGATCGTTGACAACACCGGCGGACATTTGATGCAGCACGGCATGGTGGATATGGTGATCGTAGGAACCGACCGCACGACCCGCAAAGGCGACGTGGCGAACAAGATAGGCACGTACCTGAAAGCGCTGGCCGCCAACGACAATAACATTCCGTTTTACGTCGCACTGCCATCTACCACACTCGATTGGTCCATCAGTGACGGTCTGCGTGAAATTCCGATCGAAGAGCGCAACCAGGATGAGGTCAAATATGTAGTAGGCAAGAGCCGTCGTTCCGGTATCATGGACGAAGTGTTGATTTGTCCTGAAACGACCAAAGCCAGCAATTACGGCTTCGATGTCACACCAGCCAGACTGGTCACGGCGCTGATCACCGAAAGAGGCGTTTGCCCGGCTACGGAAGAAGGATTGTTGAGTTTGTTTCCGGAGCAGGCATAAAAAAAGCCGTCTTATAACGACGGCTTCCATTTAGGATAGGTGGTGGTGTAAAAACTTATTTGGCGATCGTGTATCCTTTTTTGCGGGCCAGTTTGAGAATAGAGCTCGTTATGGCATCGCCAAGATCCTTTTGGCCTCTCTTTTTTGCTTGCTGATCGATGTATGCCTGGCGTTGTTTGGCCAGCTGCCCGATTTCGCGCTGAATCTGCTCGCGTTCCTTGGTCTTTTTAGCGACGTAAGCTTCGACCTCTTTTTCTGATTTGGATTGGAGCTCTGCCGGCAATTCGGATTTCTGCATGTTTTTCAAAGCGTTTTTGTCCTCTTTCACTTTGTCGACAAGGTCCCAGGTGGTATTGTTATATACCGGTTTCGATTTACTGATAGCCCTGTCGGTAGACACGGAATAGGATACAGCATTGGCGTGAGCATCCTGTCTCAACTGATTGTTTTTCTTTGTATAACCCTGTGCGCCATATCCGATGTAGGTTCCATTCAAGCGTTCGTTGCAGCGGGAGATTTTATCGTCATAAGGCGTTGCAACATAGACGATTGCTTCGTTCTGGTCGATGGTGAAGTAGTTGCCCAACCCGGCAGTTGCGCCGTTTTTCCAGAATGTACGAATGCCTTCTTCGGGATTTCCGCAGAAGATCGTATTGATGTAGATGTCTTTTCTGCGCGCAGAGCTGATGGCTTCCTCGAAATGCGTTCCTCCCTGATCGAATTCTTCGTTGCCGGCAATGTAAATGAGCTTCATATCGCTTTCGCCCTCGCCCCATTTCAATTGATCGGTGGCATCTTTGATCACGGCGCCGCAGTATTCTTCACCGCCATTCGTACGCAGGGAGAAAAGCTGCTCGGATATCAGATCGAGATCGGTTGTCAGCGTTGATACCTGCCGGATGTAATTGGCTTCGGCCGAAAGTCCATCGTTTCCATATTCGTAGAGCGCGATCTCGATCGAAGGCATTTTGCCGTTATAACGCAGCGTGGTAAGCGTGTTCACAACATTCCACAATCGCGCTTTGGCTTGTTCGATCAGTCCGTCCATGCTGCTGGAAGTATCGAGCAGGAGCGCCACCTGGATCTTCCTGTTTTTATCGGTTTGAATGGAGCCTGTTTGACCATTTGGCGTTGTCTGTTCGGAAGGTTGCCCACAAGCTCCGAGTCCCAGCACGGCAGCCAGTAAAATGAAAGACGCGAGTTTGTTATACATAGTATTGTTTTTAGGTGAAACATGAGGCATTTGCCTTCCGCAAACATAGTTTCCACAATTGCTGGCTTCGGGGAGAATGGGTGAAAGGACCGTTTGACTTTGTGAAACCATCTGTCAAAGGATGAAAAGCGTGTATCTTTATCATTGTCAATTCCATCGAAAAATGTCACTCAGGGGAACCGGATTTTTTCAACTGGCCGTTAGCGTTTGTCTCTTAACGGCTACGACTGTTTTTGCGCAGACGGAAGAGCCCCAAAAAGCTCCCATGAGTATTGAGATTCCGAAATCGGTTGACGGCAACGAAGAGGAAAACCTTGCGAAGAATTATGAGAAGCTGGCTCAACAATTCAACCTCAAAGAGAATTATCCTAAGGCAGAGGAATATCTGAAGAAGGCTCTGAGCAGCTATAAAAAGCTGGGGCAAAAAGAAGCTATTGCACGTGTTTCGAGGTCTTTGGCAAAAGTGCAGGAAAAACTGAACAAGAAAAATGAGGCGCAAGTCAATTATTCCGTTGCCAGTAAGTCTTATGCCAGCGGCGCGGAAAAGGAGATTAACCTGCAGGATGCGAATCGTGTGAGCTACAATTCAACGTTTCAGACCAAATCTTCTTCGGTCAATTCGAATATCTCGACATTTAAAAAGCTGAAACGTACGACCGATCTGCAGGATGCATATATTCAAAAAGCAGAGCTTCAATTGTTTCAGAACGATCCTGCCGGGGCGATTGCTACCTATGAAGAGGCGATTCTCGATGCTGGAAGCGACTGGAAACAAGTTGTTCTTTTAAAGGATAGAATCGCGGCTGTTTATGCTGGTCAAGAACAATTCGACAAAGCCATCGCTCTACACAATGAGCTGCTGCAGGATGCTGAGCGAGTCGGTGATGTAACTGTACAGATCGGCCAGCTTCGAAGTTTGTCACATATTTATTTTGCCATTGAAGCATCGGAGCAAGCAGTTAGTTTGTTGAAGAAAGCATACGAGCTTGCATTGAGAAAAAGTCATACAAAAGAAGCGAAAGCCTGTCTCAATGAGCTGCTGAATTATTACCGAACGACCGGCAATCCGGAAGAAAGCCTTGCGTTATGCAGGCAATTCCTGCAAAGACTCGATTTCCTGGTGCGAACCGATAGCAGCCTGATGGACATGAATACGCTGCACGTCATTGAAACGCGTATCCGTCAGCTTGAAAAGGAGAAAGATCTGAAAGACCGCCTGATTGCCAAAACCAACACCTTCAACTATTTTCTGCTGGGATCGATAGGAGTTCTGTTATTGCTGCTGGCGTTATTCATCCGGTCGTTGAGGTCGATCAAAAAGAAGAATAAACGGATTGCGTTACAATCGTTGCGAAGGGAAATGAATCCACACTTTATTTTCAACAGTCTGAATAGTGTGAACCAGTTCATAGCCCAGAATAACGAGCTTGAAGCCAATAAATACCTGACATCCTATTCGAATCTCATGCGTACCACAATGGAAAATTCCGGCAAGGATTTTATTCCGTTGGGCAAGGAGGTTGAACTGCTGAAAAAATACCTTGAGCTCGAGCTGATGCGTTTTGAAGACAAGTTCGAGTTTGTCATTACGGTCGATGAGCGGCTGGACATGGAAGCAAGCTACATTCCGAATATGCTGATTCAACCAAGTCTCGAAAATGCGATCTGGCATGGGCTGCGTTACCGGGAAGGAAAAGGATTGCTGCTGCTGCGATTTGAGCAGGAAAATAGTCATATCCGTATTACCATTGACGACGATGGCATCGGTATGGCTAAAAGTGCTGAGCTGAAAACACGCAACCAGAAAAAATACGAGTCACTAGGTTTGAAAAACACGCAGCAACGCATTACGTTATTGAATAATTTATATCGGAAAGATATTTCATTCCAGATGATTGAAAAATTGTTGCCTGACCAGGGAACGGTTGTCGAAATGGCCTTTCCGCTAATGGATAAACTACCCGGATGATCCCAACCATCAAAAGTGTTATCGTAGAAGATGAGAGTGCTGCCCGTGAAGCGCTCCGGAATTACCTGACGAAGTATTGCCCGCAAGTTGAGCTGGTCGGAGAAGCGCGTGATTTCAATGAAGCTGTTCCATTGCTACAGGAATCAAAGCCGCAGCTGGTCTTTCTCGATGTTGAAATGCCCTTTGGAAATGCATTCGACGTATTAGAAGCGTGTCGCGATCTGCAATTCGAAACGATTTTTGTTACGGCTTTTTCGGAATATTCGCTGAGGGCGCTGAATCAAAGCGCGGCCTATTACCTGCTAAAGCCGATCAGCATCGAAGAGCTTATTATTGCTGTTAACAAGGTACAGACTCAACTGATGAATAATGTGCTTTTCGATCGTAACCGGGTGATCGTTGAAAATTTCCGCGAACCTGAATTGCAAAAGCAACAGGTTATCCTTCCAACTCTTGAAGGGTTCGAAGTTGTAAAAATGGAAGAGATCGTGCGACTGAAAGGCAACGGGAATTTCACAGATATCTTCCTTGCTGGTGGCAATAAAAAAATGGTATGCCGCTTGTTAAAGCATTTCTCCGAAATTCTTCCGTTTCCATTCATGCGCGTACACAAATCGCACATCATCAATGTACAGTGTGTGCGATCCTACAATAAAGGTGGCTATATTACCATGAGTGATGGTTCGGAGATCGAACTTTCGTCGACTTATAAGGAAGCATTTCTCCAGCGTTTTAGGCATTGAAACAAAAAAGCGGCCTTCCATCGAAAGCCGCTTTTTTGCTTTGTAGGGTCAGGGTTACTGTTTTACGACACGTTTTACGGCTGTCTGGCTGCCATTGGTAATGTGTACCAGGAACAGTGAGCCGGAATACGTTGCCAATGAAAGCTGATTGTGCTGATTGTCCATTTCGCGCGATTCAAGCAGTCGACCGTTTACGTCATAAACCGTTACCAGGTAGGATCCGGCTTCGAAGCCGTTGATAGCGATCAAACCGTTGGTTGGGTTCGGATAAAGGACGAACGGATCTTTGAGAACCGTCTCCGTGCTCAGATCGCTGTCAACTACTGTATAACCGAAATCGATACCGCAAGGTCCGCTTTGTGCGTCGAAACTGTTTCTAATACTTAAAGCGACGTCCATAAGCTTTTCCGGAGCATCCGTAATAGCGCTTGCGGTGTTGTCCAATACACAGAGGTAGACCAGGTCATAAGTCAGTGTATCTCCGACTTCCAGCATCGACATACCTGTTCCGGCCATCATGCGTCGATCACCCGAAGGATTGCTGGTTGAGCCATTCCCTGCGGGATCATATTCAGAACAGGTAAAGCCAGGATCGACACCGTTGGTTCCGTAATGAAGCGGGTCGCTGTCACCCGGATAATCGTATTTCGCCGCAATAGTGGTGGCACCGGAGCCTGGTACACCGTAGTAATGCGGATCACCGAAACGGTGGTAACCGCGCAGCATATTGGTCAGCTGGTCGAGATTGGAAGGGTCGGAGTAGGCAGCAGCACCCTGGCCGCTAATTACGAAGGAAGATTCCAGTCCATAATATTCGTTGTCAGCTGTTCCGTCTCCAAATCCAAAGCCGTTTACGCTTTTATTGGGGCCAACACCTGCTGTGTTGTCGATTCCATCGGTTGCTACTTTGGAACCTTTCAGGATCATGAAGCCTTCTGCTGGTACAGGAGTTCCGAAACCGGTTTGCCCACCCATATTCTCATCCATCAGGTCCCCGTTGTAGCTGTAAACCAATCCGAGCTCGGCATGTGTTCCGTTGTAATCATCCGAATAATTTCCAAGATCCAGATCAAGGTAAGATCCTACGTAAAAAGAATCGAGAGCGAATGCTTTCGGCAGGTAATGCTGTTTGATGAAGATTGTGTTGTGATAAGCGGTATCGATGTCGGAGCAATCGTAGGAATAGAAATAGGTATGCAATTCCACATTTGCTGAAACCTCGCGCGCCGAATTTTGGTGTGAAATAGTGTAGAAGCACTGATCACCGTAGATTTTCGGATAGTCTCCCGCATACGGATCGTAAAGTCCGTCGTTATTGCGGTCCCAGAACGGTGCAAGGTCTTCGGCTTGTCCGATAGTGGTATTACCATGTGCCGGCCATTCACGTATTCCATGTGGGGCAATATAGGTTGTTGAGCCGCTTACCAGGCTGTCGAAATGGGCTTCGATCATCTGATGGGTTACGTAGAAACCACGATTGTATTTTGCATTCTGCTCGAGTGAATAATCTGCAGGATTGGTGTAAGGTCCGGCCAGCATATCGGTTTCGAAATAACCGTCAGGGCTCAATCCAACTGTTTCCTCGCTATCGGTTTTTCCGGCAAACAGCCCGGCTGCATAATAGGCAAGCGAAATGCTGTCATTGTATTTTGCAGATGGAAGACCTCCAGGCCTGATAGCGAAATAAACATTTCCCTGACCCAGATTAACGTGTACGTCATTTTGCTGGAAAAGCTGACCATATTCGGTGAATGGTGTATACTGGCCCGGGTTAATTGCCCGTGCGAAAAAAGAAACCCGGTTAACGTCAATTGTTTGCCCCCCGGCATCAACCAGGTGATTAAAGCTGGAATTAGTACAATCACCCATCATGTATACGTTGCCGTTATGGGAAAGTGCGCCATCGAACCGTGTCGAGTTGGGGTTGCTTACCGTATTATCCAGTGAAAAAGCGTTATCGTATTCCAGGATATAAGAGGAAGACAGCGTTCCACACGTCATGCGGAAATAACGACCGTCGTGGAAAACACACTCACTTGGTGAATTGCTAAAGATGGCCGGACCGACTAATGTTCCGGATGCTACAGATGCGAGACTGTTATTGACAACTGTATAGGTGGTTCCTGCGAACGCAACCAGTTGGTTGTTATCGTTTGTAACAAGATCGATCTGTTTGCCATCAGCACCTACGTTCAGGCTGCTCCAGGTATTTGGCGCAGTTCGTTTGTACAGTGTAGCGCTAGCGTTTGCACCAAAAAGCACGTATTCACTACCATTGAATACCACAATTTCACTTTGCTTCCGACTGGAAGCCATGATGTTCAAAGCAGTGGCCTGCGTAACATCAATGAGTTCAGTGGAGATTGCTGAAAACCCGGATGGCAAGAAGGAAATGCGGGAAAGTCCGGTTGTAGCACCGACCAAGGCAGTTACCAGCTCGTTGCCGTTACGGATGGTTGTACAAAACCCCTGCTTGAAATCGTCGGTTGGGAAAAACGAATTGACAATCTGTTGCGTAGCTGTATTCACACGCAGGTAAACAGGTCGCTGAATCTGTGAACCACCATCTATTGTAAACATTACAATCAGGTAAGTATCGTCACTCTCTTCAAAAGCGCCGGATAAATAGGTTCTGGTGTTGATCCCGGCATTTGGGAAGACAATCTTTTGGCTTGCGGTAACATCTCCCAGACTGTTGATCGTTGTCCAGGATAAATGCAAGGTATCGTCTTTACTGCCGGCGCAGCTGAATACACGCAGATTTTCTTCCTCGGGAATCATTGCCGACTGGTAAATACCGCCGCCGCCGTCCTGGTAAAAAAGCGAGCGGTTGTATTGGGCTTGTGCACCCAAAGCGCTTCCTGCGAGTATAAAGGTGAGTAAGGTTTTTTTCATAAAAAAATGTGTTCCAATTGATCGTACAAGTTTAACTATAGCAAACAACCCGCCTTTGTCGTAGAGAAACCGAAACGGGTTGTTTAAAAAGAGGAACGTAAAAAAAATGGAGAAGGTTGGAAAGCAATCCCGGAAGAAAGTAGTATATTCAATGAAAGGGAACTTTTGAGATGAATGAACACTATTTACACCTTCTTTGGCGGAGCAAACGCCTGCCCATGCATATATTGAAAACCACAGACGGCAGACCCGTCGGGATTCTTCATACAGGATTTTACAACACTGCCTCAGGTCCCGATTTTTTCAATGGAAGAATAGAGCTCGATGGCCTGGTTCACAGCGGCAACATCGAGCTGCATGTGAAATCATCCGACTGGATAGCCCATGGTCACCAGACCGATCCGGCCTACAAGAACGTGATCCTGCACGTGGTGTATGAATACGATCAGCCGGTTTTCGTGAATGGTGTAGAGATCCCGACAGTTGAGCTGAAACCGCTCATCGACTGGAAGCATTTCGAAAGCACGCGCCAGTGGCTGCAAAACCCTGATCGGATGGCATGCTCCGGACAATTGACCGATTGCCCGGCACCGGTGATCTGGGATCAGGTCGAGAAAGCGCTCTTCCGACGATTGGAACGAAAATCGGCCGAATTGATCGCTCTTGCCAAGAAATTGCAATATGATCCGCGCAAGGTTTTATTCCACAGCATGGCGGCCGCATTTGGGATGAAAACCAACCAGCTTCCGTTTCAGCAATTGGCCCATCGCCTGCCGATCGAACGCTTGCTGCGCTCGGGTAGGCAACTCGAAGCCGTTGTCTTCGGAACAAGCGGATTCCTGGAAAGCCACCCGACAGATGAGTACCAAAGTCGCCTGAAATTCGACTGGCACTACGAACGATCGCTGCTTGGAATTCACCCCGCAGAAATGCATGCCTGGCATTTTAAAGGTTGCCGGCCAACGGGTTTCCCCACAATCCGGCTGGCGCAATTTGCGTCCTTCATTAAACAGATGGATTGGTCGGAAGCATTTTGGGAGCTATCGCCCCGTGCGATCAAAAACAGGCTTGAAACGGCCCTGACAGCCGAACCTTCCGAATATTGGAAAAACCACTATCATTTTGGAAAAGAGAAACAGCGGAAAGTATCCGGAGCGATGCATATCCATACGGCCCATGTGGTGATCGTCAACAGCGTTGTGCCGTTTTTATGGTGGTTGTCTGACGTAACAGCAAATACCGTTTTCCGCGAACGTGCAGTGGAATTGCTCGAATTATTGCCCGCCGAGAAGAATGCCGTGCTCGACGAATGGAAAACACATGGCCTGGTGGCAAAATCTGCTGCGGAAAGTCAAGGACTTCTCGAATTAAAAAACGAATTTTGCAACAGGAAACAATGCCTGCAATGTAAAGTAGGCTTGTACCTGCTCAAGCGATGAAGCGAACCCTACAGAAAATAGCCTTCTTCTTTGAAATGCGCTCCTTTGGCGTCTGCTCCTGGTGGGCGCGCAAACTGGGTATCCAGACCAATAAGGTGCGACTGGGATTTATCTATGCCACCTGTATAGGCCTTGGATCTCCGCTGATCCCTTACCTGATCATGGCGTGGATCCTCGAGCACAAGCATTATTTCAAGCTGAAGCGCAAAAAACGTTCCTCCATATGGGAGCTGTAATCAACTCCACTGCAAAATGAAAATCCTGATCACCGGTGCCAATGGCCTTTTGGGGCAGAAGATCGTTAAGCGCTGTTTAAAACATAACATTCCTTTTGTTGCTACCTCCAAGGGCCCGAACCGCAATCCCGACTGCCCGGAAACGCATTACCGCCAGCTGGATATTACAGTTACCAAAGAGGTGGGGACATTGTTCGTGGCGGAAAAACCAACGGCAATCATCCACACAGCTGCGATAACCAATGTTGACTATTGTGAACAGCATTCCGAAGAATGTTTCCTGGTCAACACCTTTGCGACCATGATCCTTTGGGAGGCCGCAAAGCTGGTAGGAGCGCATTTTCAGCTGGTGTCGACCGACTTTGTGTTCGACGGCGAGCAAGGAAACTACAAGGAAACCGATGCTGTTGGCCCGTTGAGTATCTATGCGCGTTCCAAAGTAGAAGCTGAGAACGTGCTGCTGAAAGATGCCAATACCAACTGGTCGATCGTTCGCACGATCATCGTTTACGGAACCGGAAACGGGCTTTCGCGCTCCAACATGGTGCTTTGGGCATTAGACGCGCTGCCTAAAGGTGAACCGATGCGTTTGGTCAACGACCAGTTCCGCGCACCTACCTGGGCTGATGACCTGGCATATGGCTGTGTGGAAATCGTGCTGCGGAACTACACCGGTATTTTCCATTTGTCAGGCCCGGAAACCTTCGCTGTGGATGAGCTGGTACGGAAAGTGGCTGCATTTCTCGGCATTACGAGCCCACCGATCACATCCATTTCTTCGGCTGAGCTGAACCAACCGGCCAAACGACCGCCACGCACCGGTTTTGATCTCTCGAAAGCCTATGAGCTGCTGGATTATCGCCCGAAAACTTTTGTAGAGTCGCTGCATTTGCTGCAAGCTGAGCTAACTGCATAGATTTTCAAAAAGCACATTTTTGTAGAAAATCGATACAAAATCATCGATTTTAATACTTTTGGCCGGAAAACCACTGTTCCAATGTCTGGTCCCACTATGTCCAAATCCACTTTTCGTGGTACGCTTGTCTTCCTTGTATTACTGGTCGCAGTGTTTGTGCTGCCCGATGTACTGATGTCCTTTCAGCCCGATGATCCTGTCCACATTTCTTATATGGATGATCCTTTTCAGAAAGGTGCTGCTGATGTGAAACGGAATGGTAGTCGGCGGGATGAGTACCACGGGCGGAAATCCCGGTTTCATGTACCACCTTCCGCATTCGATCCCAATACCTACACCCTGGAAGACTGGATGGCGCTTGGACTGAGCGAAAAACAGGCAGCCGTTATTTTGAAATTCGGCAAAAGAGGCATCCGCTCGGACGAAGATCTGAAACGCATCTTCGTTATTTCTGATGAACTGTATGCGCTGATCGAAGATTCGACGTTCTATGCTGTGGCAGCTGACCGGAACGTTCTAACGGCTGCAAGTCCTGTGAAAAAAGAAGCGATGAAAATCAGCATCAATACGGCCACGGAAGAGGAATTGCTGAAAATAAAAGGCATCGGGCCGTTTTTCGCCCGACAGATCATTCGTCGTCGCGACGAGCTGGGCGGCTTCTACACCGAAAGTCAGCTGCTGGAAGTCTGGAAGATGGATGCTGAAAAGCTTGCGGTGATTCAGCCTTCGATTACGATCGACCTGCCTGGCCTGAAGCGTGTTCCGATCAACCGCGCTACGGCTGAAGAATTGGCCGCTCATCCTTATATTTCTTGGAATTTGGCAAATTCTATCGTAAAATTGCGCTCCCAAAACGGACCATACAAGTCGGTAGAGGGAATAAAAAAATCAGTGCTGGTTACGGACGAATTGTTTGAAAAGCTGCAGCACTATTTAACGATAGACGAATGATTGAAACAAGAATAAAAGCAGCGATCCGCGATGTGCCGGATTTCCCGAAGCCGGGAATCATCTTTAAGGATATCACGCCGATCATGCTCGATGCGGATCTTTCAGTGGCGATTACCGATCACCTGGTCGAAATGTATAAGGATCAGAAAATCGACAAAATCGCCGGAATCGAAAGCCGCGGTTTCCTGTTTGGCTACCCGGTGGCGATGAAGCTCGGAATTCCTTTTGTGATGATCCGCAAGGCCGGCAAGCTGCCTTACCATAAGATCAGTCATTCCTACGATCTCGAATATGGAAGCGCTACGGTTGAAATGCACGTTGATGCTGTTGGAAAGGGTGAACGTATCCTCATCCACGATGATCTGCTGGCAACAGGTGGATCGGCTGCGGCTGCGGCTGAGCTGATCCTGAAATGCGGTGGAGAAATCGCCGGATTCAACTTTTTAGTCGGTCTGAATTTTCTCCAGGGCGATCAAAAATTGTTAAACTACACTGAAAATATTACTAAATTAGTCGGCTATTAAAATTGTAAATCGAAGAAAATTAGATTACAACAAGCACCCCAAAACTGTTGAAATATGAATTTTGAAAAGAATGAGAATCAGCTCATGATCGCACAAATGGTGCGCGATTTTGCTGAAAAGGAAATCCTTCCTTATAGAAATAAGTGGGATAACGAAGAATACTTCCCGGTAGAGGCAATGAAAAAAATGGGCGAGCTTGGCTTGCTCGGTATTTACATTCCGGAAGAATACGGCGGAAGTGGTTTCTCTTACTTTGAATATGCTACAGCCCTGATGGAGCTGGGGAAAGTTTGCGGCGGTGTCGGACTGAGCGTTGCAGCACACAACTCCCTGTGTACAGGACATATTTACTACCACGGTTCCGAAGAACAAAAACGCAAATACCTTCCGAAACTGGCTTCCGGCGAATGGATCGGGGCGTGGGGATTGACTGAGCCGAATACCGGTTCCGATGCCATGCGTATGAAATGTACGGCTGTGCGCGACGGGGACGAGTGGGTCATTAACGGTGCGAAGAACTGGATCACGCATGGTCTGTCGGGCGATGTAGCCGTGGTATTGATCCGTACGGGCGAGCTGCTCGATTCAAACGGTATCACAGCGTTCATTATTGAAAAAGGAACACCGGGATTCTCTGCGGTGAAAATCAAAGATAAATTTGGTGTGCGTGCCAGCGAAACTGCTGAGCTCATCTTCGAAAACGTGCGTGTACCACATGCCAACGTGATCGGTGAAGTTGGTCAGGGCTTTAAGCAGGCGATGCAGATCCTCGACGGCGGACGTATTTCCATTGCTGCCCTTTCTTGTGGTGTAGCACGCGGAGCTTACGAGGCTTCCGTGAAATATGCGAAAGAGCGCGAGCAATTCGGACAGGCGATTGGAAAATTCCAGGCAATCAGCTTTAAGCTGGCAGATATGGCTACCGAAGTGGAAGCGGCAGAATTGCTGACTTTCCAGGCAGCTTACCGCAAAAACAACAAGCTCGGGATGACCAAAGAAGGCGCTTTTGCCAAGTATTTTGCTTCTGAAGTAGCAGTGAAATGCGGTAACGAAGCCGTGCAGATCATGGGTGGTTATGGGTATACGAAAGAGTACCCGGCTGAGAAATTCCTGCGTGATGCCAAGCTGATGACCATCGGTGAAGGAACTTCGGAAATCCAGAAAGTGGTTATTTCGAGAGAAATCCTGAAATAAAACAGGAAGGGCAGGTGAACTTTTTTTGAAGCAACTATTGTTGAAAAGAAAAAAATAGTATCTTTGCCGTCCGTAAAACAAGAATCAAATAAAATTCAGATATGTTAATCATCCCGGTTAAAGAAGGCGAAAACATCGAGAGAGCGCTGAAGAAGTACAAGAAGAAATTCGACAAGACGAATCAAATGAAAGAGCTGCGTCGCCGCAAGGAGTTCGTTAAGCCATCCGTTATCGATCGTCAGGCGAATATCCGTGCTGCTTATGCTCAGAAAATGAAGTCTGCAGAGCAATAAGGATATTGACATACGATATTCTAAAGGAGTCCATTGGGCTCCTTTTTTGTTTTGTCTGAAACTTAAATCGCATCCCGCCGTTAAAGAAGTCATGACTTCTTTAAGCCTCACAGATCGTTTTGAGCAATACCTCGCAACCGAGCGGCGGTTTTCGCAGCACACGCTGATGGCGTATGCGAACGACCTGCTGCAGTTCATCGAATTTGCAGGGATTGCTGGCGACCGTGACTGGAAAGAAGTCAATCACCAGCTCATCCGCGGCTGGATCGTTCAGATGCTGGAGGCTAAGCAAACCGCCCGCACCGTTAACCGGAAGCTGTCGTGTTTGCGCTCCTTCTTTAAATGGACGGTCAAAGAAAGCATCTTGTCTGATAGTCCGATGCGCAAGATCCGCGGTCCCAAAACCGAAAAGCGTCTTCCGCAGTTCGTGCGCGAAAGCGATTTGCGCCCTGAACGGATCGATCCCTTATTCGGAAAAGATTTCGAAGGCTGTCGCGACCGGCTGATGCTGGAAGTGTTTTACCAGACCGGGATTCGTTTGAGCGAGCTGATCAACCTGCTGGAAGGCGATGTGGTCTCCACACATATTAAGGTACTGGGAAAACGCAATAAAGAGCGATTGATTCCGATCGGCAGCGACCTGTATGAGCTCATCAGTGCCTACCGGAAGCTGAAACCCGAAGGCCCGGACAGCGCAGAACTATTATTTGTTTCGAAACAGGGAAGAAAGTTGTATCCAACGCTTGTCTATCGAAAAATAAATACCTACCTTGGAAGTGTAACGAATGTGAAGAAGAAAAGTCCGCACGTACTCCGGCATACCTTTGCAACAGATATGCTCAACAACGGCGCGGGACTGGAAACACTGAAAGAATTGCTTGGGCACGCAAATCTTTCCGCCACCCAGGTTTATACGCACAATTCGTTCGCGCAATTAAATTCTATTTATTCACAAGCCCATCCCCGTGGGCGCAAAAAATGAATCGTCATGGACATCAAAGTGCATTCCGTTCATTTCAAGGCAGATCAGAAGCTGATCGACTTTGTAAATGAGAAAGTGACCAAATTACAATTATTCTTTGATCACATCATTGCAGGGGAAGTGTTCCTCCGCCTGGATAAGAGTACGGAAAAAGACAACAAGATTGCCGAAGTAAAATTACTGATGCCCGGAAAAGAGTTGTTTGCCAAGAAACAATGTAAGAGTTTTGAAGAAGCAGCCGACCTTGCAGTGGAAGCGCTTCGTAAACAGGTAGATAAACACAAAGCAAAGGTCGTTAGTTAAGACGATAACATAAAATGATTAGCAGGGGCAGCTGAATGGCTGCCCTTTTCTTTTGAAAAAAAAGTTGAAATTTTTTCGCGGAGCCCTTGTACGAAAGGATTTCTTTGCTACATTTGCAAACCCAAACGGGAAAAAGCAAAGACGTTCTTTCAAATCTTAATAAAAAATTTAGTGCCGGTGTAGCTCAGTTGGCTAGAGCAGCTGATTTGTAATCAGCAGGTCGGGGGTTCGAATCCCTCCACCGGCTCCAAAATTTTGGGGGTATCGCATAGTGGCTATTGCAGCAGACTGTAAATCTGTCGTCTCAGACATCGTTGGTTCGAGTCCATCTACCCCCACCAAAAACAAGCGGGAGTAGCTCAGTTGGTAGAGCGTCAGCCTTCCAAGCTGAGGGTCGCGAGTTCGAATCTCGTCTCCCGCTCAATTAAGATTCTGAAGAGCGTTCGCGCCGGTGTAGCTCAGGGGTAGAGCGCTTCCTTGGTAAGGAAGAGGTCACGAGTTCAAATCTCGTCATTGGCTCTACGGGAAGTTCATCCATGGAAATGGGTGAAATTTTGTATTAGAATAAAGTTTATTAATTACGTAACAAATAAGAACAAATGGCTAAGGAAAATTTTAATCGTTCCAAACCGCACGTTAACATTGGTACAATTGGTCACGTTGACCACGGTAAAACTACGTTGACTGCTGCTATCTCAAGTGTACTTGCTGCTAAAGGTTTGGCTGCGGTACGTGATTTCTCCTCAATTGACAACGCTCCTGAAGAAAAAGAGCGTGGTATTACCATTAACACTTCGCACATCGAGTACGAAACAGTTAACCGCCACTATGCGCACGTTGACTGCCCAGGTCACGCCGACTACGTGAAGAACATGGTTACCGGTGCTGCTCAGATGGACGGTGCGATCCTCGTTGTTGCTGCAACTGACGGACCGATGCCACAAACACGTGAGCACATCCTTCTTGGTCGTCAGGTAGGTGTTCCACGTCTGGTTGTGTTCATGAACAAAGTGGACATGGTAGATGATGCTGAGCTCCTCGAGCTGGTAGAGATGGAAGTTCGTGAACTCCTTTCTTTCTACGAGTACGACGGTGACAACGCTCCTGTAATTCAAGGTTCTGCACTCGGTGCATTGAACGGAGAAGCTCAGTGGGTTGCTAAAGTTGAAGAACTGATGGATGCAGTAGATACTTACATCGAATTGCCTCCACGTGACGTTGATAAGCACTTCCTTATGCCAGTTGAAGACGTATTTACGATCACAGGTCGTGGTACTGTAGCAACAGGTCGTATCGAGACAGGTGTAATCAACTCAGGAGATCCTGTAGAAATCCTCGGAATGGGTGAAGAGAAACTGACTTCCACTGTAACAGGTGTTGAGATGTTCCGTAAGATCCTTGACCGTGGTGAAGCTGGTGACAACGTAGGTCTGTTGCTGCGCGGTATTGAGAAATCTCAAATCAAGCGCGGAATGGTAATCTGCAAGCCAGGTTCTACGAAGCCACACGCAGATTTCAAAGCTGAGATCTACGTATTGAAAAAAGAAGAAGGTGGTCGTCACACACCATTCCACAACAAATACCGTCCACAGTTCTACTTCCGTACAACTGACGTAACAGGAGAGATCTTCCTGACAGACGGTCGTGAGATGGTTATGCCTGGTGACAACGTTACTATTACAGTTAAACTGATCGTACCTGTAGCGATGGACAAAGGTCTTCGTTTCGCTATCCGTGAGGGTGGACGTACAGTAGGTGCAGGTCAGGTTACTGAACTGGTATAATATACTTAGCATACAAAACAGAAGGGTCGAAGCCATTTTGGCAACGGCCCTTTTTAAACGGGCGTAGCTCAGCTGGTAGAGTAGTGGTCTCCAAAACCATTGGTCGTGGGTTCGAATCCTACCGCCCGTGCATAAAATTGAAAAAGTCGTGTCAAAGTTTAAGAACTATTTTAGCGAAACGATCACGGAGATGACGCAAAACGTTTCCTGGCCGACGTGGAAGGAGCTGCAAAGCAACGCCCTTATTGTGGTGATTGCTTCAGTTATCTTCGCATTGCTGGTATTCGTAATGGATACAGTTTTCGGAATCACAGGCTCTCCGGAGTCGACCTGGAAAGGGCTTCTGGGATTTGTTTACTCCATGTTATAGTATACAGGCAATGGGAGATATTAAAAAACGTTGGTACGTCGTTCGTGCAGTGAGCGGAAAAGAGAAAAAGGTAAAAGAATACCTTGATCTCGAAATTTCGCGTTTGAAACTGGACGACTATGTATCGCAAGTGCTGATTCCGACCGAAAAGGTATTTCAGATCCGTAACGGAAAGAAAATCAGCAAAGAAAAAGCATACCTGCCTGGCTACGTGCTCATCGAAGCATCCCTGATCGGGGAAGTTCCGCACGTAATCAAAGGCATTCCGAATGTAATCGGGTTCCTGGGTGCTGAAAAAGGAGGAGATCCGCAGCCAATGCGCTTGTCCGAAGTAAACAGGATCTTAGGTAAAGTAGACGAGCTTTCAGAAACGGAAGAAGAAATGAAGATCCCATTCGTCGTAGGCGAATCGGTGAAAGTTATCGACGGACCGTTCAACAACTTCTCCGGAGTGATCGACGAGATCAACGAAGACAAGAAGAAACTGAAAGTAATGGTGAAAATCTTCGGTCGCAAGAACTTGCTCGAGCTTAGCTATATGCAGGTCGAGAAAGAAGGGTAACCGTGTATTAACCGCAGGAGTGGGCGTATTGATTAAAGCTTCCCTTTAATGCCCATGTCAGACTGCATAATTATAATAAACAATGGCTAAAGAAGTAGCAGCATTGATCAAATTACAGATCAAAGGTGGCCAAGCCAATCCAGCTCCTCCAGTTGGTCCAGCACTCGGTGCTAAAGGGGTCAACATTATGGAATTCTGCAAGCAGTATAACGCTCGTACGCAGGATAAGCCAGGAAAAGTTTTGCCATGTGTGATCACAGTTTACAGTGACAAATCATTCGATTTCGTCATCAAAACTCCACCAGCAGCCGTACAAATTATCGACAGCGCTAAGCTTAAGAAAGGTTCTTCCGAGCCGAACAAGAGCAAGGTAGGTTCCATGACATGGGATCAGATCCGCACAATCGCTGAAGATAAAATGCCTGACATGAACTGTTTTACAGTTGATTCAGCAATGTCAATGGTTGCAGGTACTGCACGTAGTATGGGTGTAACAGTTAAAGGTGGTGAAGCACCGGCAACTAAATAATCAGTAACGTCATGGGAAGAATTTCTAAGAAAAGAAAAGAGGTATTGGCCAAGTATGACCTGGCTAAGCCTTACACTCTTACAGAGGCGTGTGACATGGTTAAATCCATCACTACATCGAAGTTTGACGCATCAGTAGATATCTCTGTGCGCCTTGGAGTTGATCCGCGTAAAGCGAACCAGATGGTTCGTGGTACCGTTGCATTGCCACACGGAACCGGAAAGGACGTACGCGTACTTGTACTGTGTACTCCTGACAAGGAAGCCGAAGCAAAAGCAGCTGGTGCAGAATACGTTGGATTGGACGATTTCATTGAGAAAATCAAAGGTGGCTGGACTGACATCGACGTAATCATTACTATGCCTTCAGTTATGGGTAAAGTTGGAGCCCTGGGACGAGTACTCGGACCACGCGGTTTGATGCCAAACCCTAAGACAGGTACAGTAACGATGGAAGTCGGTAAGGCAGTAGAAGAAGTGAAGGCAGGTAAAATCGACTTCAAAGTGGACAAATATGGTAACATCCATTCGTCTATCGGGAAAGTTTCCTTCGAAGGGAACAAGATCCGCGAGAACGCGTTTGAGCTGATCAACCAGTTGAACAAATTGAAGCCGTCTGCAGCGAAAGGTACTTATATCAGAAGCATCTTCATCAGCTCTACAATGTCACCTAGTATTCAAATTGACGCTAAGTCTGTTGTAGCTTAAAAACGCAGGAAGTATGACAAAAGATCAAAAATCACAGTACATCGATGACCTTGCACAGGAGCTTTCCAATGCAAACGTCTTCTATCTTGCAGATACAGCCGGCTTAACAGTAGAAGCTGTCAATAACCTTCGTCGTCGTTGCTTCCAGGCAGGAATCTCCTTGCGTGTCGTAAAGAACACCCTGCTGGCAAAAGCGATGGAGCGTGTTGAAGGGAGAAATTACGGTCAGTTGCCTGAAGTATTGGGCGGGCCAACATCTATCCTGTTTGCTGAAGTAGGTAACGTACCTGCAAAATTAATCAAGGAATTCCGCAAGAAAAGCGATAAGCCGCTTCTGAAGGGTGCCTACATCGAAGAAGCGATCTTTATTGGTGATAACCAACTGGATGCGCTCGAAGCGATCAAGTCACGCGAGGAACTCATCGGCGATATCATCGGATTGCTCCAGTCTCCTGCGAAGAACGTTATCAGCGGTCTTACAGGTGGTGGAAGCAAGATTGCCGGAATCCTGAAAACGCTCGAAGAACGAGCATAACAAAACAACTTTTTTAAGAACCTTTTTAAATTAAATAAAATGGCAGATTTGAAACAAATCGCAGAAACGCTGGTTAACTTGACAGTAAAAGAAGTAAACGAACTGGCTACAATTTTGAAAGACGAGTACGGTATTGAGCCTGCTGCTGCTGCACCTGTAATGGTTGCTGGTGGTGGAGGTGGCGCTGCTGAAGCTGCTGCTGAAAAAACTGAATTCGACGTAGTCCTGAAATCAGGTGGTGCTAACAAACTGGCAGTAGTTAAGCTCGTTAAAGAGTTGACTGGTAACGGTTTGAAAGAGTCTAAAGACCTCGTTGACGGAGCTCCTGCAACTTTGAAAGAAGGAGTTTCTAAAGACGAAGCTGAAGGCTTGAAGAAGTCTCTTGAAGAGGCTGGAGCTGAAGTTGAGATTAAGTAATTACTTACTTCATTTACAGGAAAGGCGTTCGTCAGCTGACGGATGCCCTTTCCTGTTTTTCAGCATACAAAAAAGTACCTTTCTCAATTAAAAATATTTCGCCTTGGCAACAACAAGCAACACCATAACGAGAATTAATTTTGCATCCGGCAAAAATCAGTTCGCTTATCCGGATTTTCTGGATATTCAGCTTAAATCCTTCCAGGAGTTCTTCCAGCTGGAGACGACTCCCGAGAATCGTGAAAGTGAAGGATTGTACAAGGTATTTGCGGAGAACTTTCCGATCACGGACACCCGTAATCAGTTCGTATTGGAGTTCCTCGATTACTTTATCGACCCGCCGCGTTACACCATTGATGAGTGTATCGAGCGTGGTCTGACTTACAGCGTTCCGCTGAAGGCAAAACTCAAACTCTACTGTACAGACCCTGAGCACGAGGATTTCGAAACCATCGTGCAGGATGTGTACCTGGGCACCATTCCATACATGACACCGAAAGGATCCTTCGTGATCAACGGTGCCGAGCGTGTGATCGTTTCCCAGCTGCACCGTTCACCGGGTGTGTTCTTCGGTCAGAGCCGTCACGCAAATGGTACAAAACTGTACTCTGCGCGTGTGATCCCGTTCAAGGGATCCTGGATCGAATTCGCAACGGACATCAACAGCGTAATGTATGCTTACATCGACCGTAAGAAAAAGTTACCTGTGACTACACTGTTCCGTGCGATCGGTTATGAAACAGATAAAGACATCCTCGAAATATTCGGCCTCGCTGACGAAGTAAAAGTCAACAAAGCCAACCTGAAAAAAGCAGTAGGCCGTCGCCTTGCTGCGAGAGTACTGAAATCCTGGATCGAAGACTTCGGTGATGAAGATACAGGTGAAGTAGTATCCATCGAGCGTAACGAGGTGATCCTCGATCGTGAAACGGTGCTGGAAGAATTCCACATCGATCTGATCGTTGACGCAGGTGTGAAAACGGTGATCTTCCACAAAGAAGATGCGAACACAGCCGATTACACCATCATCTACAACACGCTTCAGAAAGATACATCCAACTCGGAAAAAGAAGCGGTAGAGCACATCTACCGTCAGCTGCGTAACGCTGAGCCGCCTGATTACGAAACGGCGAAAAGCGTATTCGAGAAGCTGTTCTTCTCCGATGCCCGTTACGACCTGGGTGAAGTAGGACGTTACCGTATGAACAAAAAACTGAATATCGACAGCACGGAAGAATCACGCGTTCTGACGAAAAACGATATTCTGTCCATCATTAAGTACCTGATCGAGCTCATCAACTCCAAAGCGGATGTGGATGATATCGACCACTTGTCCAACCGTCGTGTACGTACCGTTGGCGAGCAGCTGTACGCACAATTTGGTGTAGGTCTGGCACGTATGGCCCGTACAATCCGTGAGCGTATGAACGTTCGCGATAACGAGGTCTTCACGCCGATCGACTTGATCAACGCGAAAACATTGTCTTCCGTGATCAACTCCTTCTTCGGAACCAACCAGCTGTCCCAGTTCATGGACCAGACCAACCCGCTTTCGGAAGTAACGCACAAGCGTCGTCTTTCTGCACTCGGACCAGGTGGTCTCTCCCGTGAGCGCGCCGGATTTGAGGTTCGTGACGTTCACTACACACACTACGGTCGTCTGTGTACGATCGAAACACCGGAGGGTCCGAACATCGGTCTGATCTCTTCCCTTTGCGTTTACGCGAAAGTGAACAAGCTCGGATTCATCGAGACACCTTACCGTGAAGTGAAGGCAGGAAAAGTGGAGATGAGCGTTGAGCCAATTTACCTTTCTGCTGAAGAAGAGCACGAAAAAATGATTGCTCAGGCAAACGTATCGATCGACGACAAAGGAAACTTCCTCTCCGACGTAGTGAAAGCGCGTCTGGAAGGTGACTTCCCGGTTGTTTCGCCGAAAGAGCTGAGCCTGATGGACGTTGGTGCCAACCAGATCGCTTCGATCGCGGCATCTTCCATTCCGTTCCTCGAGCACGATGATGCCAACCGTGCGCTGATGGGATCCAACATGCAACGCCAGGCGGTGCCGCTTCTGAAGCCGCAATCGCCGATCGTTGGTACAGGCATCGAGCAGCTGGTGGCACGTGATTCACGCGTACTCATCAACGCGGAAGGTTCCGGAGTTGTAGAATACGTAGACGCAAACGAAATCGTGATCCGTTACGACTGGTCAGATGAAGATAAGCTTGTTAGCTTCGACAGCGAAGTAACCCGTTACCCGCTGACGAAATTCCAGAAAACAAACCAAAGCACAACGATCAACCTGAAGCCGATCGTTCGCAAAGGGGACCGCATTGAGAAAGGTCAGGTCCTCTGCGAAGGATATGCAACACAAGGTGGTGAGCTGGCGCTTGGTCAGAACCTGAAAGTGGCCTTCATGCCATGGAAAGGATACAACTTCGAGGATGCGATCGTGATCTCCGAGCGTGTAGTACGCGACGACATCTTTACGTCCATCCACATCGATGAGTATGCACTGGAAGTTCGCGACACGAAGCGTGGTATGGAAGAATTAACTTCCGATATCCCGAACGTTTCCGAAGAAGCGACCAAAGACCTCGACGAAAACGGATTGATCCGTATCGGTGCTGAGATCAAAGAAGGCGATATCCTGATCGGTAAGATCACTCCAAAAGGAGAAACAGATCCTTCACCGGAAGAAAAACTCCTCCGTGCGATCTTCGGTGACAAAGCCGGTGACGTGAAAGATGCTTCCCTGAAAGCCGGACCATCATTGCGTGGTGTGGTAATCGACAAGAAGCTCTTCTCCCGTGCGATCAAGGACCGCAAATCCAAAGCACACGACAAACCAGTTTTGGAAGTGCTGGATACAGAATACGACAAGGACTACGCAACATTGAAAGACCGTTTGGTTGATAAGCTGTTGTCAGTTCTGGGTGAAACGAAATCCAACGGAGTATTCAACAACTTCAAGGAAGAGATCATCAAGAAAGGAACGAAGTTCACCCAAAAGAACCTCGTTGCAATCGACTATACAATTGTAAATCCTACCAGCTGGACAGCTGATGCACACGTGAACACCCTGGTGAGCCGCGTACTGCACAACTTCACCATCAAGGCGAACGACCTCCTGGGTATTTACAAGCGTAAGAAATTCCACATTTCCGTTGGAGATGAGCTGCCAGCAGGTATCGTGAAAATGGCGAAAGTCTATGTTGCTCAGAAGCGTAAGCTGAAAGTGGGTGATAAGATGGCCGGTCGTCACGGTAACAAAGGTATCGTTGCCAACATCGTTCGTGTGGAAGACATGCCGTTCCTTGAAGACGGAACGCCGGTGGATATCGTACTGAACCCGCTTGGTGTACCTTCCCGTATGAACCTTGGACAGATCTACGAGACTGTACTCGGATGGGCAGGTGAGAAACTGGGTGTGAAATTCGCTACGCCTATCTTCGACGGTGCTACGCCACAGGAGATCGACGAGTGGACAGCGAAAGCTGGTGTACCGACTTCAGGTAAAACCTACCTGTACGACGGAGGAACGGGAGATCGTTTCCACCAGACTGCAACGGTAGGTATCATCTACATGCTGAAGCTCTCGCACATGGTTGACGACAAAATGCACGCGCGTTCTATCGGACCATACTCACTCATTACGCAGCAGCCGCTCGGTGGTAAGGCACAGTTCGGAGGTCAGCGTTTCGGTGAGATGGAGGTGTGGGCACTCGAGGCATTCGGTGCTGCGAACATCCTGCAGGAGATCCTGACGGTGAAATCTGACGACGTTATGGGCCGTGCGAAAGCTTACGAGTCTATCGTTAAAGGAGACAACATTCCTGAGCCGGGCATTCCGGAATCATTCAACGTATTGTTGCATGAATTGAGAGGTCTGGGTCTGAGCATTTCCATGGACTAATCCACGGAACGAACGAATTGTCGAATTTGATTTTTAAAGAAAAAAGATAAAATGGCTTACAGAAAAGAAACACCGAAAAAACAGAGCAGCTTCAACAAGATCACCATCTCGTTGGCTTCTCCGGAGCTGATTCTCGAGCAATCGAGCGGCGAGGTACTCAAGCCTGAAACAATTAACTACCGTACGTACAAGCCGGAACGCGACGGGCTCTTCTGCGAGCGCATCTTCGGACCGGTAAAAGACTACGAATGCCATTGCGGTAAATACAAGCGTATCCGATACAAAGGAATCGTTTGTGACCGTTGCGGTGTGGAAGTGACCGAGAAAAAAGTGCGTCGTGAGCGCATGGGGCACATTTCCCTCGTAGTGCCGGTAGCACACATCTGGTACTTCCGTTCCCTGCCGAACAAAATCGGTTACCTGCTCGGATTGCCGACTAAAAAACTGGATCAGATCATTTACTACGAGCGTTATGTAGTGATCCAGACAGGTATTGCAACAAATGTTGACGGTTCTTCCCTGTCTACGAAAGACTTCCTGACAGAAGAAGAATACCTCGACATCCTCGACACGCTTCCGCGTGAGAACCAATACCTTGAGGATTCCGATCCGAACAAATTCATCGCGAAGATGGGTGCAGAAGCGTTGTACGACCTGCTCCGTCGCATGGACCTCGATTCACTTTCTTACGACCTGCGTCACCAGGCGAACAACGAAACTTCGGTACAGCGTAAGCACGAAGCGTTGAAGCGTCTGCAAGTAGTGGAATCCATGCGTGAATCGCAAACGCGTATCGAAAACCGTCCTGAATGGATGATCGTGAAAGTAGTACCGGTGATTCCACCTGAGCTGCGTCCGCTCGTTCCGCTTGATGGTGGCCGTTTCGCAACATCGGATCTCAACGACCTCTACCGTCGTGTGATCATCCGTAACAACCGTCTGAAGCGACTGATCGAGATCAAGGCGCCGGAAGTAATCCTCCGCAACGAGAAGCGTATGCTTCAGGAAGCAGTTGATTCACTCTTCGACAACTCTCGTAAGGCTTCAGCTGTTAAAACAGAATCAAACCGTCCGCTGAAATCCCTTTCTGATTCCTTGAAAGGTAAGCAGGGACGTTTCCGTCAGAACCTCCTCGGTAAGCGTGTGGATTATTCAGCACGTTCCGTAATTGTCGTTGGACCAGACCTGAAGCTCCATGAGTGTGGTCTTCCAAAAGACATGGCAGCTGAGCTGTACAAGCCGTTCATCATTCGCAAGATGATCGAGCGTGGAATCGTGAAGACGGTAAAATCTGCAAAGAAAATCGTTGACCGCAAAGAGCCTGTGGTTTGGGATATCCTGGAAAACGTTCTGAAAGGACACCCGGTACTCCTCAACCGTGCTCCTACGCTTCACCGTCTGGGTATCCAGGCATTCCAGCCGAAACTGATCGAAGGAAAAGCAATTCGTCTGCACCCGCTCGTTACAACGGCCTTCAACGCCGACTTCGACGGTGACCAGATGGCGGTTCACCTTCCATTGGGGAACGCTGCAATCCTCGAAGCTCAGCTGTTGATGCTGGCTTCACACAACATCCTGAACCCTGCGAACGGTGCCCCAATTGCCGTACCATCCCAGGACATGGTGTTGGGTCTGTATTACATCACGAAGTCGCGTTTGTCGACTCCGGAGCGTACAGTAAAAGGTGAAGCAGGTATTTTCTACTCACCGGAAGAAGTGATCATCGCACACAACGAAGGAAAACTGGATCTCCACGCTACGATCAAGGTGAAAAGCTACGATCTGGACGAGACTGGTACTCCGACCCTGCAAATGATCGATACTTCCTGCGGTCGTGTACTCTTCAACGAAGTTGTACCACGCGAAGTAGGATTCATCAACGACGTATTGACGAAGAAAGCACTCCGCGATATCATCGGTCACGTACTGAAGACTTGCGGAACAGCTAAAACGGCGAAATTCCTCGACGATATCAAAGAACTCGGTTACCAGATGGCCTTCAAAGGCGGTCTGTCGTTCAACCTCGACGATATCATCATTCCGAAGGAAAAAGAAGTACTCGTTGCAAAAGCAGAGAACGAAGTAAAAGACGTGATGGCGAACTACAACATGGGTCTCATCACCAACAACGAACGTTACAACCAGATCATCGACATCTGGACACATACCAACTCGCGCCTGACGCACACGCTGATGGAGCAATTGAAGAACGACAACCAGGGATTCAACTCCATCTACATGATGTTTGACTCCGGGGCACGTGGTTCCAAAGAGCAGATCCGTCAGCTCTCCGGAATGCGTGGTCTGATGGCGAAACCGCAGAAATCCGGTGCATCTTCCCAGGAGATTATCGAAAACCCGATCCTCTCCAACTTTAAGGAAGGTCTGTCCATCTTCGAATACTTCATCTCTACCCACGGTGCCCGTAAAGGTCTTGCGGATACGGCCCTCAAAACGGCCGATGCAGGTTACCTGACACGTCGTCTCGTGGACGTTGCACAGGACGTAGTGATCAACGCAGACGACTGCGGTACGCTGCGCGGACTGGTGGCAACAGCGTTGAAGAAAAACGACGACGTAGTGGAGCCGTTGTACGACCGCATCGTTGGACGTACATCTGTACACGATATTCACCACCCGGAAACGGAAGCGCTGATCGTAGCTGCCGGAGAGCTGATCTCCGAAACAGTAGGCGAAGCCATTACAAAAGCCGGAATCGAAGAAGTAGAAATCCGCTCCGTACTGACGTGCGAAATGCGCCGCGGTGTATGTTCGAAATGTTACGGACGTAACCTTGCAACGCACCGCCAGGCACAGGAAGGTGATGCAGTAGGTGTAATCGCTGCCCAATCCATTGGTGAGCCGGGTACACAGCTGACACTCCGTACATTCCACGTGGGTGGTACCGCTTCGAACATTGCCGACGAATCCGACCTGAAAGCGAAAGCATCAGGTAGACTGGAAATCGACGAATTGCGTACAATCGAGCGTAAAGGTGCCGACGGTACAAAACGTACGATCGTAGTAGGCCGTTCTGCCGAGCTCAAAATTACCGATCCGAAAACAGGCGTGATCCTGATGACGACAAACATCCCTTACGGTGCCGAAATGATGGTGGACAACAACATCACGGTGAAAAAAGGCGATGTGATCTGTAAGTGGGACCCGTATAACGCGGTAATTATCTCCGAGGTTTCCGGTAAAGTGGTATTCGAGAACATTATCGACGGTATTACTTACCGTGAAGAAGTCGATGAGCAAACCGGATTTACCGAGAAAGTGATCATCGAATCCCGCGATAAGAAGAAAAACCCGGCGATCCACATCATCGATCCGAAAACGAAAGAGGTGCTGCGTGAATACAACATCCCGGTTGATTCCCACATCGCTGTAAACGAAGGCGACAAAGCCGAAGAAGGTGTGATCCTCGTTAAAATCCCGCGTGTAGCAGGTAAAACAGGGGATATCACCGGAGGTCTTCCGCGTGTAACCGAGCTCTTCGAAGCACGTAACCCTTCTAACCCGGCTGTGGTTTCTGAAATCGACGGTATCGTTGAATTCGGTAAAATCAAGCGTGGTAACCGTGAAATCCAGGTGGTTTCGAAAAACGGAGACATTCGCAAATACCTCGTTCCGCTTTCCAAGCACATCCTCGTACAGGAAAACGACTTCGTTCGTGCAGGACAGTCACTGTCTGACGGTGCTGTTACGCCAAACGATATCCTGAACATCCAGGGGCCAACGAAAGTACAGGAGTACATCGTGAACGAAATCCAGGAGGTTTACCGCCTTCAGGGTGTGAAGATCAACGACAAGCACTTCGAAGTGATCGTTCGCCAGATGATGTTGAAAGTGGAGATCGTAGACGCTGGAGATACACGCTTCCTCGAAGGACAATCTGTTCACAAGGCAGACTTCATGGAAGAAAACGACGCGATCTACGGAATGAAAGTCGTAGTGGACGCAGGCGAGTCTTCGGAATTGCGTGCAGGCCAGATTGTTACAGCTCGTAAGCTGCGTGACGAAAACTCACAGCTCAAGCGTGCTGATAAGAAAACGGTTGAGTCCCGCGATGCTGTTCCGGCTACATCGACGCCGTTGCTGCAAGGTATCACCCGTGCTTCCCTCCAGACGCAGTCGTTCATTTCGGCAGCTTCCTTCCAGGAAACAACGAAAGTACTGAACGAAGCAGCGATCTCAGGAAAAGAAGATCACCTGCTCGGTCTGAAGGAAAACGTGATCGTAGGTCACCTGATCCCGGCCGGTACAGGAGTTCGCAAGTTCCAGAAAGTGCTCGTTACGAACACAGAAGAGCTCGAAGCGCTCGAAAATGCCAACGCTTAATTTCAAACAAGCATAGAAAAACCCCGGTCGGAAGATCGGGGTTTTTTGTTGTTGTATATTTTTGAGTTGTTATGCAGGAAGTTCGTCTATCAGTTCCCTATACTGCTGAAGAAGTTAAAGACCGACTAGCAAAAGCTTTCGCCTCACCACAACATGGTGAGCTAGAGTTCTTTTGGGAAAAAGACAGCCCATTTTGCCATGTGCGGACTCATATTCAACGGGTTGGACCTTTAGTGTTCGGAGGTGATACTGACACAACTTTAGTTGAGTTGTATTTGAAAGAATTGGGTACTCAGACGCAGATTATTATTTCACCAACTTCAGCCGGATATTCCCTGGCTATTAAATTAGCAGTGTTACCAATTCTATGGATGTTACCCCCATTTATGTTTTGGAATAAAGGCTGGGTAATGGGAATCAAAGCTTTGGCAGCTTGTGGAACAGTTACACTGATTTTATGGATAGCAGGTAAATCCAGCAAGAGCAGCGAGCGAAAAATTACCAGGAAAATCCTTGAAACATTTAAGGACGTTAATCAATAATGCAATTGAATCAACCCTTCCGAAACCGCTTTCACATCTTCCGGTGCCCACATGCGGATGAATTCGCCGGAGAATAACACCTTGACATAATTTGCGATGGTATCGTGTTCTACAACGATTATTTCTGCGTTGCTGAGATTGTAGACCTGGTTCAGCTCATTGTAATAATTGATCTGTACCTGCGAAATCGGTACGTTAGTCGTATAAGTAGTACCGCTGATTTCGGTGTAATTCATTTGCAGTGTCATTTTGACGTTATTCGTTGAAATACCGGTTGAAACAACCCATGAAGGAATCATTTGAGCGACAAAGGAACTGTCGGAGGCAACCATTTGTCCGTCGACTTTTGCCTGAAATTTATCGGCAGGAGGAGCTTCTCCGGATGGTTTCGATTCTTTTTTGCAGGATGCAGCCAGTAAAAAAGAAGCGGCAAGTAGCAAGAAGGCGAAGTATACTGATTTCATCTGAACTGATTTAGGTGTTTCAAAAATACATTTTTGCTGTCAATACAGCATAGAAAAACCCCGGTTTTCACCGAGGTTTTACCGTTTTAAAGGAATAAAATCGTTACGGAACCGCCATAATTTCCAGCGAGCCATGAACCCATTGGTGCATAATACTTTCGCTCCAGATACGGACAGCCGGCGGATATTCTGCCTGTAATGCCGCGTCCTCATAGGTTTCGGTGTTGCACATTTCGTAAAATGGATGAAATTTCCAGAGATAGTTGTTCACGACCGCCGGACCGGAAACGTCGAGCAGCACTTTGCCATCGAAATTGCTGCCCGCGTAGATGACCAGACGCGTACCTCTCGGAACAACAACCGCATCAAATGTAGAGTTGTTGACATCTTTCAGTGCTTTCTTCAGATCCGTATACTTTCCCGGAACCAGGAAGTCGGAGCACCAGTCGTCTGCGTAAAGCTTTGAAATTCCGCGTTCTTCCGACCGGTATCCGGAAAGCACAGCGCCCGTAAAATGCACCGTATGGGCTTTGTTGAAGGCTTCTACTCGCGCAATCGAATCGGCCTGGTATTGCGATACGAGGGGTGCATGTGCAGTTCGCGCCTGGTCGCGCATGAGCCGGTCTTCGTAGCTTTCTTCCTGTTTTTGCTGGGCTTGCAATTCTGCACGGCAGCGGATGATCTGGTCTTTTGGATACGCTTGATCGGGCTTGTTAACCATGGCCTGCTCGTAGTTCGAAATGGCTTCTGCGAATTGTTTTTCGGTGAACAAATAGTCGGCGTTGAGGATCAGCTGTTTGTATTCCAGGTCTACATCCGGGCGTTTTTCTGTCGTAGCATCCGGGTTTTGGGTACGCGAAGTGCGTGGAAAAACAACCGTTCCGGGATCCGGAATCGTAGCCGGGCGATCGTTCGTCCGTGGTGTCTGGCTGTAAGCTCCTGAGCAAGCCAGCACCAGTAAAAGGGTTGAAACAAGTTTCATGGGGTGATTTTTTAGTGAAACATCGGGGTGATTTATAATACAATGATTTCCATTGAGCCGTTTATCCAGCTTTGCATATTGCTTTCGCTCCAACTGCGCGTTGTTTGCGGGAAAGTGGTTTGCAGCCGTTCGGTATCGTAGGTCTTCGTATGTGCATGCGAGGATTCAGCGGATTTTTGCAGCTGTGTGTTGTTGATCACGGCCGGCCCCGTCACATCTAAAATGACTTTGCCTTTGAAATCCTTTTCACTGTAAATAACGAGGCGAACGTTGGGCGGAACGGCAATGCCATCCAGCGTCTGGAAGTTGGCGTAAGTCAAGAAGCGGTCGATCCAGGCATATTTGCCGGCGCCGATAAAATCGGAATAAGGATCATCCTGGTAAGCTCCGGAAGAAACCTGCTCGACGCGTGTGTCTGAGATCACTAATCCACTGAAATGTACTTTTTTCCAGCGCATTAAGTCGGCGTTGATGTTCGCGATCTGGTCTTTCGGATACGGACGGTCACGAATCGTGAGCGCTTCTTTGTACTGCGCAATGGCCTGTTCGTATTCCATTTTCCGGTAAAGGCTGTCGGCTCGGTCGATCGTGAGCTGATACGTTTCCTGGTTAACGCGGTCCAACTCTACCTGTGCGCGGATGATCTGCTCGCGCGGGTATTCATTCGGACGGATGCGCATAGCCTCAGTGTAGCTGTCGATAGCTTCCTGGTACTGTTGGTTCGTGAAAAGCGTGTCTGCACGAACGATCAGCGCATCGTAGCGCAGCTCGGCTTCTTCCATTTCCCGGTTCCTGTCCTGCGCTTGTTTGGCATCCCGCAGTCCGCGACCAATGTTCGTAGCCGTACTGGTCACCACCCGAAAAGCAGTACCGTTCTGGCTGTAGCCGTTTGTGACCAATAAGATGAAAAGCAGGGTAAATAATCTTTTCATAGTGAGGATTTGAGCGTGAAAACGCGGGAAATATGCAAATCCTGTGCCGGAACAAGTTGATAAAGGACAGGTTTGAGGGATGAATGAATTATTTAACCACAAAACTGATTTTTTGTGATTTACTATTCAGGATAGCCCTCTGAGGCATTACGGGCTAATTATACGTAAGAGCTGAATTCTCCGTACCTTACAACATGGAAATTAAAGACCTCAGGCTCGCAGTCCTCATCGATGCCGACAATGTGCCTCACGCTAACGTAAAGGAAATGCTGGAGGAAATCGCCAAATACGGCACTCCGACCTTTAAGCGCATTTACGCCGACTGGACCAATCCGTGGGTGACTGGCTGGAAGAATGTGTTGCTCGAAAATGCCATTACGCCGATTCAGCAATACAGTTATTCTACCGGGAAAAATGCGACCGACAGCGCCATGATCATCGACGCGATGGATATCCTGTATACGGGGAAGGTCGACGGATTCTGCATTGTATCGAGCGACAGCGATTTTACGCGATTGGCGACCCGGCTGCGCGAAGCCGGCATGACGGTGATCGGAATGGGGGAGAAGAAAACCCTGCTCCCGTTTATTTCGGCGTGTGATAAATTCATTTACATCGAAATTCTGAAAACCAAAACGGCCGAAAATGAACCTCTAAAACCGAAGCAGAAATCGTCCAAAGGATCGAAAACGAAGCCGTCGGAAGCACCGGTTGCAGAACCCGTTAAACAGGAAACATTGAATGCTGTCGACAAACAGCTGATCCGTTTGCTGGTAGACAGCATCGCCGACCTGGCAGATGAAGATGGCTGGGCTTCTTTGAGCGGATTGGGCAATTTTATCCTGAAGAAAAGACCCGATTTCGATCCGCGCAATTACGGATTCCCCAAAATGCTGGCGTTGATCAAAAGCATCGATCGGTTCATCATCGATGAGCGGGAAACAGGAAAAAAGAATGTGAGGAATATTTATGTGAAGAGTAAATAACGCCGGTTGAAAGTTCACTTAACGCAGCAGCTAAACGGGCTGAAACCCGCAATTTTACTGAGGGTGTCTATTATCTAGAATTTTAGAATTCTGAAATTCTGAAATTCTGAAATTCTGAAATTTCCGGAGCATAGGGACTAATTCCTTTTACCTCAGAACTTACTATCGACATGATGGACTGGCTTCAGTCTCCCAAAACCTCGCTTTCTCTTTTCAGGGAAGGTTCCGGTTCTTTGGACTTCGTTTTGCGATTGATCATATACACCGCCCCAATTCCCAATACGCCCCCAATAATGGTGTGCAATTCGATCGTTTCACCCAGAATAAAGTAGGCAGAAAACGCCGCTGAAATAGGAACGGTGAAAATGAAGCTGCTGGCGCGTTCGGCACCAATTTTAGCTGTGGCGAAGAAATACATTGTGGTAGCCAAAGTGGTTACGATCACGCTGCTGAAAATAAGGTTGCCCCAGAAATGAATGTCGTTGGAATGCGAGAGCTTGACTATCATTTCGGTATTCATGAACGGCAGGATGCAAATAAAAGTTACGACATACATCCACCAGCTGAAGCTGAACGGCGAGCCGTAACTGGAAGATTTGGAGGTGAATTTGCTCATGATCGACCACAGGAACGCGGCCAGCAGGAAAAACAGGTTGTCTTTATCGAGCAGCGAAGCGCCGCCGTCCCAGATTTTCAGCAGGACCAATCCGGCGATGATACCGAGCGTCAAACCGATGGCTTCATTGCGGTTCGGGCGCCGCCAGTCGACGAGCATTCCCAATCCGTAAGCCATAATGGGGTTCAATGTTGTAACGAGGATGCCACCTTTTCCGGGACTTCCATAGGTGAGTCCTTGCAGGAACGTGAAGTTGTAAGTCGCCATCAGGATGCCCGAAATCAGCAGGAAAGGAATGCCTTTTTTCGCAATTTTCAATGGAACTTTCAGGAACAACAGCAATGGAAGCAAGCTGACGATCACAAAGGCATAGCGGTAAATTCCCAGATCATTTGCAGAAACAAGTGCGTCGGATTCTTTGGCTGCCTGAACCAGGATTTTGTTGGATGGCCAGCTGATTCCCCACATGACCATGCTGATGATCATCGCCAGGGTCAATTGACCAGATCGGTTTTTTTCTTCCACGTTGTAAAGTTAGTTAGAAGTTGCGAGTTGATGAGTTAAAGAGTTGGTGGGTTAAAGAGTTGGTGAGTTAAAGAGTTGGTGGGTTAAAGAGTTGGTGAGTTAAAGAGTTGGTGGGTTAAAGAGTTGGTGAGTTAAAGAGTTGGTGAGTTTCTGAATTGAAGGGTTAATGAGTTTCAGAGTTGACGGAAGATAAGAAACCAACCCTAAAACTCATTAACTCGCTAACTGATAATCAAAATCCCCGCTCGCCAAAAGACAAACAGGGATTTCTATTTAGGTGATATAGGGTTACTACATATCGGGCAAAACAGTTCTGTGAGCTGCTTTACAGTTCATTCAATGTGTTTTTTGTTATGGTGTTGGAAAAGCAAATCCGGGTGGAAAGGTCTTTTCACAAGCAGTATTTCTTTCATAATGTCGGTTTTTCAAAAAGGTAACACCCGAAGCGTAAAAATATCGCTGCTCCAAACGGCGAACAATAAGCCAAATGGAGTAAATTTGCCCCCATGGAACAAAAAGAAGACCTGTTAAAAGAAGTCATTTCACATTGCAAAGAATACGGCTTTGTGTTCCCTTCTTCAGAGATATATGACGGACTTGCAGCGACTTACGATTACGGTCAGCTGGGATCCGAGCTCAAAAACAACATCAAGCAGTACTGGTGGAAATCGATGGTGCAGATGCACGAAAATATTGTGGGAATCGATGCCTCGATTTTTATGCACCCGACCACCTGGAAAGCTTCCGGTCACGTGGATGCTTTCAACGATCCGCTGATCGACAACAAAGATTCCAAAAAGCGTTACCGCGCCGATGTACTGATCGAAGAGCACATTGAAAAGATCCGTCAGAAGATCAACAAAGAGGTAACGAAAGCGGCAGCAAAATTCGGCGATGCATTCGACGAAGTGCAATTCCGCAGCACCAACCCGAACGTACTCCGCAACGAGGAAAAGATCACTTCGATCGAGGACCGCATGCGTGTAACGCTCGAGAACAACGACCTGGCAGGCGTAAAACAATTGATCGAAGACCTCGAAATCGTTTGCCCGATCAGTGGTTCCCGCAACTGGACAGACGTTCGTCAGTTCAACCTCATGTTCTCGACTGAAATGGGTTCTGTAGCCGGCGATGCTTCCACGATCTACCTGCGTCCGGAAACGGCTCAGGGTATTTTCGTGAACTTCCTGAACGTACAGAAATCCGGGCGAATGAAAATCCCATTCGGTATCGCTCAGATCGGAAAAGCCTTCCGTAACGAGATCATCGCTCGCCAGTTCATCTTCCGTATGCGCGAATTCGAACAGATGGAAATGCAGTTCTTCGTGCGTCCGGGCGACGAAATGAAATGGTACGAATACTGGAAAGAAGCCCGTATGAACTGGCACCAGGCGCTTGGTTTGGGTGGGAATTACTACCGTTACCACGATCACATCAAGCTGGCGCACTACGCCAACGCTGCCTGCGATATCGAGTTCGACTTCCCGATGGGCTTCAAAGAGCTGGAAGGAATTCACTCACGCACCGATTTCGACCTCAAGCAACACGAAGAATACTCCGGCCGCAAGCTGCAGTACTTCGATCCGGAGCTGAACCAGAATTATATTCCGTACGTGGTGGAAACATCCGTGGGACTGGACCGTATGTTCCTTTCCGTATTGAGCGCTTCCTACCAGAACGAAACGCTGGAAGACGGTTCCGAGCGCGTTGTATTGCGCATTCCGGCCGCCCTGGCTCCGTACAAAGTAGCTGTCATGCCACTTACGAAAAAAGACGGTCTGCCGGAAAAAGCACGTGAGATCATCGACTCATTGAAATACGATTTCCTGTGTCAGTACGACGAGAAAGATTCCATTGGTAAGCGCTACCGCCGCCAGGATGCGATCGGAACACCGTTCTCCGTAACGGTTGATCACCAGACGCTGGAAGACAACACCGTAACGATCCGCGACCGCGATACGATGGAGCAGGAACGCGTAGCGATTTCCGAGCTGCATGCCCGCATCGACAGCAAAGTGAGCTGGAGAAGCCTGTTTCAGAAATAATTCCTCGATTATATAAAGTGAAAGCCCTTGAAAGAGGGCTTTTTTTGTTTAGGGACGAATGGTAGCTTTTTGGGACGAAATGCACGGTTTCAGGGGTGAAATACACGCTATTTCTTCGCCAGGTAAATGGCGCCGATGCACAATCCAACCGACAACACGATGTTGATCAGTGCGATCAGCCAGTAGCCTTTCTCGAAGAGGTCGAGGTTTTCTTTTGCGAAAGCCGAAAAGGTGCTGAATCCGCCGCAGATGCCGATCACCATAAATGCATAGAGCAGCTCGTTGTGCTGGATCTTTCCGCGCAGGGCGGCAATTGTCAAACCAAGGATGATGCAGGCAAGAAGGTTAACGATGAGTGTGGCCAGCGGAAAAATGGGATTCCACCATTTCGATACGATCGTCGAGGTGCCGAAGCGCAGTAACGTGCCCAATCCACCACCGAGAAAAACAAGAAGCCACTGCATCATTTTGTGTTTGTCAGAAGGTAGCACTTCACTACGAAACGGTAGCTCAGCCAGCCAAGCAGTGAGCCCCAGATCGCCCCGCCGATGAGGTCGGAAAGGTAATGCGCGCCCAGGTAAATGCGACTGAAGCAGACAATGATGCTAATGCCGATGAGCCACCAGATCAGCTTAGGATAGCGCGGTTTCAGGCTGAGGCCGGTAAGAATGGTGAGTACAAAAAAGTTGGTGGCGTGCGACGATACGAAGCCGTACATGCCGCCTTTGTAAAAATCGCCGTTGCCCAATGCGTAAAAGTGCAGTTTATCGGTCAGCAGGGCATGGTGCGATGGCCGGTAGCGCTGAAAGTTCTCTTTGAACAGGTAAACGGAAGTGAGATCGGCAATGGCAAGTGTTCCCAACACGATCAGCACAAACAAGATAGCTTTTTTGGTACCGAATTGCTTCCAGCTGAACCAGATGAGCAGCAAATAAAGCGGAATCCAGGGCCAGCGGGCGGAAAGCAGCCAGCAAAGCTCATCTAAAAAAGGAGAATTCCAGCCGTTTACCGTCAGTACAATTGCGCGATCGATGCTTTCCAGCCAATCAATCATGGGTCAGCAATTGCCAGAGCTTGTCTTTCAGCTCGGTCAGTCCCTGTTGGGCAACGGAAGAAATAAATACGGTGGAAATATCCGGCAGCTCCTGGCTCAGGGCAGCTTTCAGCTCCTCGTCAAGCATGTCGGATTTGGTAATGGCCAGCATCCGGCGTTTGTGCAGCAGCTCGGGATTGTATTGCTGCAATTCGTTGAGCAGGATGTCGTATTCCTTGCGGATATCGTCTGTGTCGCACGGAATCATGAACAACAGCACGGCGTTGCGCTCAATGTGACGCAGGAAACGCAATCCGATGCCTTTGCCGGTGTGGGCGCCTTCGATGATTCCCGGGATATCGGCCATCACAAACGAACGGTAATCGCGGTAATGCACGATACCGAGGTTCGGACGCAGCGTCGTAAACGGATAATCGCCGATTTCGGGCTTCGCAGCCGATAGAACGGACAACAACGTACTTTTTCCGGCATTCGGGAAGCCAACCAGGCCGACGTCTGCCAGCACTTTCATCTCCAGGATCATCCAGCCTTGTTCGCCCGGTTCACCCGGTTGGGCAAAACGAGGTGTCTGGAAAGTCGAAGATTTGAAATGGTCGTTGCCCAAACCGCCGCGACCGCCCGGAACGAGGATTTGCTCTTCGCCGTCTTCCGTGATTTCGAACAGGTATTCACCCGATTCATTGCGGGCAATAGTGCCCAACGGAACCTCGATGTATTTGTCTTCACCCTGCGAGCCCTTTTGCAGGTTTCCGGAACCGTGGGCTCCGTGACCGGCTTTGATGTGCTTGTTGAATTTCAGGTGAAGGAGGGTCCACAATTGCTTGTTGCCCTTCAGAATGATATGACCACCACGACCACCGTCGCCGCCGTCAGGCCCGCCCTGCGGGATGTACTTCTCTCTCCGGAAGTGTGCGGAACCGCCACCCCCGTTTCCGGAAGTACAATGGATTTTGACGTAATCGACGAAGTTATCGGATGCCATAATGTTTTACGCGATATAAGGATCAATGGCGGAATAAAGCAGGTTGGAAATCGCATCGATCTCTCCCACGCCATTGATAGTTGTTACTTTTTTCTGGTCCTTGTAGTAAGGAAGCACGTGAATCGTTTTCGAGAAGTACTCATCGATACGCTTCAGCAGTTTTTCTGCATCGTCATCGGCGCGACCGCTGCTCTGACGGCGCAATTCGATGCGCTCCTTGATGGTTTCTTCCGGAACGTCCAGTTGCAGTACGAGACCGATTCGCTGGCCATTTCCTTCCAGGTAAGCATCCAGCGCTTCCGCCTGTGCTACCGTGCGCGGGAAACCGTCGAAGATGAACCCTTTTGCATTCGGATGTTTGCTCACTTCTTCTTCCAGCATGTCGATGGTAATGGAATCCGGAACGAGCATGCCGTCGGCCAGGATCTGTTTTACCCGTTTACCGAGTTCCGTATCGTTGCTGATGTGCATCCGGAACATATCTCCGGTCGACAGGTGCACCAATCCGTATTTCTCAATCAGTCGCTCCGACTGTGTTCCTTTCCCCGCTCCCGGAGGACCAAAAAGTACAATGTTCAGCATAACCTTAGTGGGACGAGCCCTTTAATTGATAGATATGTTGTGTGTTTCGTCCGTGTTCGTTGTAATCCAGTCCGTAGCCCACCACAAAAGCGTCGGGAATGGAAAATCCGGTAAAATCCGGTTTGTTTTTCCCCTTGAACGCATCGGGTTTGAAGAGCAGCGAGGCGATCTTCAGGCTCGCCGGATGTTCTGCTGCCAGCAGCGTATGGATTTTATCCATGGTGATGCCGGTATCCACGATGTCTTCAATGATGACCACATGCTTTCCGCGGATGTCGGTTGTGAGACCGATTACTTCATCGACGCGACCGGTAGAATTCATGCCCTGGTAGCTGCTTACTTTGACAAACGTGATCTCGCAGGGAAGCGTGATGTGTTTCATCAGGTCGGAAGCAAACATGAACGCACCGTTCAACACGGCAATGAACACGATTTCTTTCCCGTCGTAAGCTTCGTTCAGCTCGCGAGCCATATCAGCCACCTTCGCCTGAATTTCTTCGTTGCGCAGGTAGATTTCGAATGTTTTGTCGTGGATCTGAAGCACCTTACGGGAAAATTTTGGCCAAAAGTACGGTTTTTCACCCTAATTTCTAGGGAATAGGAAATGGTAAATAGGGAATAGGGGCGTTACAACTCCCCATTTCCTATTTCCTGATTTTCCTATTCCCTTAAATCCCCTAACTTTGCGCCATGAAAAAACAATGGAACGGCAGTGCTTTTCGGCTGGGAATGCTGGGTGGCGGACAACTCGGAAGAATGTTCATCCAGGAAGCGCTGAATTACGATGTACACGTACACTGTATGGATCCCGATAAGGATGCACCATGTAAGAATATCGCCAGCAGCTTTACCGTTGGCAGCCTCACGGATTACGACCAGGTAATGGCATTCGGGAAGGACAAGGATATCCTGACGGTCGAAATCGAGAACGTGAGCGTTAAAGCGCTTTACGAGCTCGAGCAGCAGGGTGTTCACGTATTCCCGCAGCCAAGCGTGCTCGAAATCGTACAGGATAAAGGCTTGCAGAAGCAGTTTTATGCCGACAGCCAGATCCCGACAGCACCGTTCCGATTGATCGAATCCGGTAAACAGCTGCTCAACGAATCGCTTTCGTTTCCATTCGTGCTGAAGCTCCGCAAGGGCGGTTACGATGGCAAAGGCGTGTTGATCATCCGTTCTGAAAAAGACCTCGAGCAGGCATTCGATGCGCCGTGCGTCGTAGAAGAAATGGTGCCCTTCACCAAAGAATTGTCGGTGATCGTGGCCCGCAACAGCAGCGGCGAAACGGCTGTTTATCCGACCGTCGAATGCGAATTCAGCCCGACGGCTAACCTCGTTGAATTTTTGTTTTCTCCGGCAGATGTTTCTTCGGAAATTGAAGCCGAAGCCACCCGTTTGGCCCTCAGTGTGATCGACCGATTAGGAATGGTAGGCTTGTTGGCCGTTGAATTGTTCCTGACGGCTTCCGGCGAGCTATTGGTCAACGAAATTGCACCGCGACCGCACAACAGCGGTCACCATACGATCGAATGTTCGATTACATCGCAGTTCGAACAGCACATGCGCAGCATCCTCAACGCACCACTCGGACGTACCGAGCTCATTTCCCCGGGAGTGATGATCAACCTGCTCGGCGAACCCGGTCACGAAGGTCCGGCCAGCTATCAGGGTCTGAACGACGTCATGCAGCTCAAAGGCGTGAAAGTGCACCTTTATGGTAAGCAATTCACCAAGCCATTCCGCAAAATGGGCCACGTTACCATCTACGGCGATGCTCTCGAAACAGTTAAATCCATTGGACGTAAAGTAAGCCAGACGTTGAAAGTGGTCTCCTGAAATGCATAATTCAAAATTTAGAATTCAGAATTAGGGAGTGCGAAGATTGTTTTGGCGGATTTGTCCGGACAACCTGAATCGAAAATCAAAGCTTTTAGCTCTTGCGATATTTGGTTTCATTGATTTAATACACAGAATTTTACTGTGAAACCCATGCCTGAATCCTATGCTGTTAGGTTTAATTATGCATTATGCATTTTGAATTGTGCATTAAATCCTTATTTTGGCTTAAAACTGCAACCTTGTTCCGTCTGCGTAATCTGTTGATCTGTATTGGTTTTGCTGTTTCCTTTTCAGGGGCGGCCCAGCTTTATACGTTCGAGAATTACAACCACCGCGACGGGCTGATCACCGAATCGACCCTATCCTGTGCGCAGGACGGCAACGGCTATCTCTGGATCGGAACAGACGGCGGTGGCCTGATGCGTTTCGATGGCAGCGCTTTCTTCGAGGCCGGACCTTACGGTAAAAGCTTCCAGTATCACGTTTCATCCATTTATCCGGATACCGACGGAACGATCTATTTCACGTCCAGCTTCGATGGGCTCATGAAATACAAAAAGGGCAAGTACGAGCTGCTTTATCACGCTGAAATCCGCGATGGCTCGGTGAATTATACGACCATGATCGATTCGATGCTGGTCATGGTAACCGATTACACCCTGAACATCATCAACCTGAAGGGGCAGCTGATTCGCAAATATCGGCCTAAATCCCTGCCATCGGAGAAATTTTCGGTTTACCAGCTGCTGAAAATCCCGCAAGGTGTGCTGCTGTTCACCAACAAGGGAAATTTCATGATCCGCAACAAGACCATTCGTCCGTTGGAATCGTGGGCCAAAATTGGAAAGTACCCTGCGTTCAAAGCGCGTTTTGCAACCTTTTCCCGGAACAAGCTCATTTTATACGATCCTACCGCGTCGTCGCAGGTGAACCTGGTGCTGGCAAAGAACGGCGACGTGTTTTCGAGCGAGCTGAAGCAAACGCCCTGGCAAACGGGCATTCCGGTCGATGATCCGGTGATGATGGCGACTGAGCGCTTGGGAGTTGCGTATCTGTATACCCGCAGCGGACAATTTTACCACCTCAACGGCACCCGTTTATCGCCCATCGTCAGGAATTATTCCGGCGGTATGATCACGGTGAGCAATATGTACATCGACCGGAACGGCGATTTGTGGCTGAGCAGTTATACCGGGATGTTCAAAATCTCGCGCGAGCCGTTCACCCGGGTCGATTTTGATCCGACCTACCACGATGCCGGTTTGAACATGGTGCACATCACCAAGAGCGGTCAGCTGCTGCTTTCCAGTAAAGCCAAAGGATTGCGTGTAGGGATACTCAATGGACGGACGCCATTTGTGAGCTATCCACTGGTGGCAACTCATGTAAGCGAATCTGCTTTGGGGATTTTTGTGGCCACTCAAACGGGCATTTACCAATTCAACGGAACGGATTTTACACCGGTGGATTTTCCCTATCAGCAAGGGAAACCGATCACGTTGATCCATTGGGATGGCAGGTATTTCTGGTATTCGGCCAAAGGGGAAGGATTGGTGCGCTATGATCCGGTAAAACGGACTTCCAAACAGTACAGGGATCTGGAAGAAGAGTTTCCGGACTACTTCTACACGGCGGAAAACAATTTCGATCGCTCGATGGTTTATTTTGGCTCGAACGGGGGTGTTTACGCCTACAATGCAGCCAAAGAATCGCTTACCCGCATCAACGAATTCCGGAACCTGGGCGCTTTCTCCGGGAGCTCAACCACCGACCGCTACGGCACCAGCTGGTTTACCGTCGATAAAGCGATTGTAGGAATTACCCAGCACGGCGATTACGTGACCATAACAGATCCGCGGATTTTTCCGTCCACGCTGTTCTATACGCTGACATCCGATCACTACGGCAACCTGCTGGCGGGAACCAACAAAGGGATCAACGTGATCGAGGTGGACCGCAACGGACACGTCGTGAGGCATAAAAATTACAGCTACCGGGAAGGCTTCGGCGGTTACGAAACGAACATGAATGCGCAGTTCCAGCTGGGGAATTACAGCTATGTCGGGACGATAGAAGGCTTGTACCTGATCAACACCGAAGTACTGCTCGATTATCCCGTTCCGCCGGCGCCGATCATTTACATGGGCCGAATGGGAACGAACGGCGAATTGATCACATCCGATGACAGCCCGTTCTTTACGTTCAAATGCGTGTTGCCGAAATCGAGTGGGATCATGTACTCGTACCGCATCATCGGTATCCACGACAAATGGTCGGATTTCAGTTTCCGGAACGAGCTGCGACTGCCCGAGCTGGCCAATGGCGAATACGTCCTGGAGGTGCGCGCTTCTTATGATGGCGTCAATATTTCCGAAGCATCAACCTATCCGATCAGCATCGATATACCAGTCTGGCGAACGAAGTGGTTCGTGGTACTGCTGATTGTATTGCTCGGTGTGATCAACATCGCTTACCTCGAATGGTCGAAATCCTTCATCACCAGCAACATTTTCAAGACCAAGGATGTGGCGATCGATGCCACCATGATCCCGCGCATCATCCTGTTCGGTTTCCTGGTCAATGCGGTAATGCTGGTCGTAGCTGATAGTGTGGAACCAGCGGTCTTTCAGACCACGAACATAAATGTGCTGTTCTCGAGCCTGCTGCTGATCCTCTTTGTATCCAGTCGTTATGCGGTCCGCGAAACGGGCAACAGCATGGCCACCATTATCCTGTTCTACCTGGCTTATTCCACGCTCATCGTGGAAGATTTCATCCTGTTGTACAGAACCAGTATTCACCCGTTCCCGATTTTTTCCATTGTGATGGCCACGAGCATCATTCCGTTCATTGCCTCGCGCATCCGGATGGTGATCATTATTTCCATGCTGCAGCTCTTTGCATCGGCTACCATGCTGATCTGGATCGAAGAAACGCTCTACAATGAAATCCTGTTCATCAGCGCCATTACGATCTCCGGCGGCTTATCCGTTATGGTAACTTACCTGCGCAATGACTCGCTGGAAAAGCTCATTTTCGTCAACGGTGTGATCAACAAAGGCAATGTGATGGTTATTTCCTTCGACCAGAAAGGCATTATTACGTATTGCAGCGAGAACATCAGCGAATTCTTCAATACCGATTTTACTTCCGTTGTGGGCAAGCCGTCGTCGGTGCTCAATCCACTCATTGTTACTTCCGAAATGCGACAGATGAGCCTGCGTGATGCTTTTGAAGACGGGCGCATCATTCTCATTCCGATGTATAACAAAGCAGGCAACGTGGTCTGGATCGAGTGGTCGTGTAAATACTTCAACGAATCGGTGCGCGTGATCATGGGGCAGGACATCACGGAAAAAGTGGTGCTTTCCAACAACTACGAGTCGTTGGTGGAAAACGCCCAGGATATGATCTTCAACACCGATATAGAAGGCAATTTCCTGTTCCTCAACGAGCGCTGTTTGCAGATGTTCGGCTACCGGAACGAATCGCTGATCGGCAAAAATTCCCTGACGCTTGTTGCGCCGGAACACCGCGAGCGCGTGCACCAGTTCTACGCTGATCAGTTCAAAAACCACATGCAGCACACCTACCTCGAATTCCCGATCAAGAGCAAAGAAGGTCGTATTTTTTGGGTAGGACAGAACGTTTCGGCGGTTTACGAGCCGGGTTCCCGCAAACGCATTGCAGGATTTATCGCCCTGGCCCGCGATATTACCGAGAAGCGCGCCAATGAATTGCTTATCGAACAGCAGAACAAGGATATTACGGCCAGTATCAACTATGCCAAGCGCATTCAGTTCAACCTGCTGCCGGATCAGCACATCCTGCGCGAGCATTTCGATCAGTCATTTGTGCTGTTTAAGCCGAAAGATATTGTAAGCGGCGATTTTTACTGGATGCAGGAGCTCGATGACAAGCTGCTGCTGGTACTCGCCGATTGTACGGGACACGGCGTGCCGGGCGCTTTCATGACACTGCTCGGAATCAACCTGCTGAACCAGATCGTGCGCGAACGCGGCATTACCGAGCCGGATGCCATTCTCAACCACCTGAACGCCGAGCTGATGGCCATCTTGCCACGCAGCGAAGGAACGATTATGTTCGACGGTATGGACGCTCTGATCGCGGTCTTCCACAAGGACGAATTGTGCTATGCCAGCAGCGGCGTTTCGTTCATTCATAACCGCGAAGGCGAGCTCATTCTGCACCGTCCGGAAAAACACCTGGGCCAGTCAACGAACAGTGTGCCGCTCTACCGCAAGGAATGCATTCAGTTTGGCGAAAACGACGCGTTCTACCTGTTCACCGACGGCTACCAGAAACAATTCGGAAGTATCCGCAACAAGAAATTCAGTTACAAACGCATGCTGGAGCTCTTGGAAACCGTGAGCTTTGAATCGTTGCCACTACAGAAAAAATACTTCGAAAACGCTCATCGCAACTGGTCGGAAGGGCACGAACAAACGGACGATATCACCGTGATTGGCTTGCGTGGGCGATTGAATAAAGGGAGTGAGTGAATTCATAATGCATAATGCAGAATTCAGAATTCGCGGAACAACAGAAAAAAAACTTTGCGCCCTTTGCGTCTTTGTCGAAGATCCGCCTTGGTGGGCGGTAAAATAAAGCCTAGGCTTCTGTCTTACGGACTAAATAGTAAACCGGAATGAACGAAGTCAGCGTACTGAGCAAGCTTACCAATCCGACGATCAGCAAACCGTCTGCTACCGTAAATTCAATCGGGAAGGCCTCGCCGTTGGAATTGGGCATCTGGAGCACTTTTCCATACACCTGGATGAGGCAAACCGCCGTTCCGAGTACCAGTCCGACCACAATGCCCCTGGCTGCAATCAATAAGCCTTCGTAGAAGAAGATGCGGAAGACAAAATTCTGTCCGCCGCCGAAATGACTCATCGTGCGGATATTGTCCTTTTTCTCGATGAACAGCATGGTCAGCGATGCGATGAGGTTGAACGCCGCCAGGATGAAAACGAACACCAGGATGATGATCACGATGCGCTTTTCCGACTGACTGGTTTTGAAGATCAATTCGTTTTTCTCAGCCGCCGTTTTCACCACGAATTTCGGCCCGACGAGCTCGCTGATGCGCTCCTTAACTTCCATCGGATCGGCGTCTTTTTGGATACCAATGTACAAAGCGGAAAGATCGTTGTTATAACCCAGCTGTTCGCGCGCAAACGTCAGCGGAACGAGCAGTTCCTGCATGTTCACCTCGCGGTTGTAGTTCATGCGGCTGCTGATGGCCAGCTGTGCGGTTTTGAACGGACTTTTTCGCTTGCTCACCGAAGCTTCGCGCAAAGGCGTATAAAGCTGGATTTCCTCCATGCCGCCCATTTGCGGAATGTAGCCGTCGAGCTTGTCGAGCAGCGTGGCGCCGATGATCCCGTTAGGCTGCCCGTTCGTTTCCAGGCTGGGGTAACCATCTACAATATGATGTGTAATGTCGCAGGTTTCGAGGAAATTGCCGTCGATGCCCACCATGCGGGCGTTGACCCACTTTTTCTGGTTTTTCAGGATGACAATTTCTTCCACCGCGCGGCTCACTCTCGCAACGCCTTCCACTTTCCGGATTTTTTCAAGTGAAATGGTGGGTTCGAGGAAGGTTTTTCCTTCAGCTGAACGGATCGTAATAGGGGCGTCGTAAGCGCTGTAGAGCCGTTCCACCATGCCTTCGATACCGTTGAATGCTGCGATCAGGATCACGAGTGCGGCGGTGGTAATGGCAATGCCGATCACCGAGATCCGCGTGATCAGGTGTACCAGGTTCCGCTGCTTCCGTGTGTGCCGTAAATACCGGCGCGCTATGTAAAACGGAACGTTGATGGCTATTTTTTCAATAAAGTGTTGATCTCTTCGGCGTAGTCGAGCGAGTCGTCGACGTAAAATACCAGCTCGGGAATGCGGTGCATATTTTTGAGTCGTTTGCCTACTTCACCACGGATTTTCCCGGCATTCTCGCGGATACTTTCCAGCACCTGTTTTTTATCCGGCCCCAGGAAAATACTGATGAATACCTTCGCCAATGAAAGATCCGGCGTAACGCGTACTACGGTCACGCTCACCATCGCTCCCAGGCAGATTTCGCGGGCATGACGCTGGAAATAAAGCGATAATTCTTCCTGGATGACACCTTCAACTCTGTTTTGTCTGATTGAACTCATGGTGCAAAGATAGTTTAAGAGTTGGAGAGTTGACGAGTTTCAGCGTTTCTGGGTTGGAGAGTTTTTGAGCTAGAGAGTTTTACATTCAAACAACCCTGACCGGAGACAGAGGACTGAACAACTCAGAAACTCATCAATTCAGAAACTCAATAACTAACCGTATCTTTGTCCCGAATGAAATCATTGCAGGAAATTTACCGTTACACCTTCTCCTACCGCTGGCAGGCGATCATGACCATCATTTTCAACCTGTTGTTCGTGATTTTCAACCTCGTTTCGCTGGTGTTGTTCATTCCATTCCTGCAAATGATCTTCAAAACCGAAGAGGCAGTCGAACGCATCGCCAAGCCGGTCTACAATGGCGGAGTCAAAGAGTTGGTCGATTACATCGCGGATTGGTACCAATACAAAATGCAGCAGATGGTCGATCACGACCCGAAAAGCGCCTTGATGTTCGTGTGTATCAGTGTACTGATCGCTTTCGTCCTGAAGAATTTATTCCGCTACGGCGCCATCTGGCACCAGTCGCAGCTGCGTATGGCGGTTGTGCGCGATATTAAAAACAAGCTCTACGCCAAAGCGATCAAGCTCCCGATGTCGTTCTATACCGAAGAGCGTAAAGGCGATCTGATGGCCCGTATGAACAGCGACGTTGGCGAGATCGAAATTGCCGTGGTGGCACTGCTCGAGCTGGTTTTTCGTGAGCCGTTTGCCGTACTGACGAGCGTGGTCGGATTGATCTACATCAGCCCGAAACTGACCCTGATTTCCTTTATCCTGTTGCCATTGTCGGCGTTTGTGATTTCACGCATCGGGAAAAGCCTCAAGCGCACCGCCAAAGCAGGGCAGGAGCAGAACGGCATTGTTTATTCCGCCATTGACGAAACACTGGGCGGGATTCGTGTCGTAAAGGCGTTTAACGCGGGTGAACAGGTGCGCAAGAACTTTGAAAAAATCAACTTGCGTCACCAGCAGCTGATCACCAAAGCTTTCCGGAAACGCGATCTTTCGCCACCACTGAACGAGGTGCTCGGTTCGGGCGTCATGATCTGCCTGGTGTGGTTTGGTGGTGTGATGATCCTCGACGGACAATCGGGGCTGACGGGTGAGAAATTCGTAGGCTTTATCATCATTTTCTCCCAGTTGCTGCGACCGATCCAGGGAATTGCGACTTCGGTAGCCAATCTCAACAAGGCCAAGCCGTCGCAGGACCGCATCAACGAAATTCTGAATACCGACGAGAACATCCACGAAGTAGCGCATCCGAAACCGCTGATTGCTTTCGAACAATCTGTCGAAGTAACGAACGTGTCCTTCAGGTACAAAGACGAATGGGTGCTCCGCGACATCAATTTCTCGTTGCAGAAAGGCAAAACCATTGCGCTCGTGGGCGAATCGGGGAGCGGGAAATCGACCATTGCGGATTTACTGCCACGCTTTTACGACGTAGTGGAGGGGAGCATTTCCATCGATGGCACGAACCTCAAGGAATACCGCCTCGACGATCTGCACCGCCATATCGGCATCGTTTCGCAGGAATCCATTCTCTTCAACGATACCGTTTTCAATAACATTGCCTTCGGGATGCCGCTCAGCTCGATGGAATCGGTGATCCATGCAGCGAAAATTGCCCATGCGCACGATTTCATCATGAACCTCGAAGACGGCTACGAAACCGTGATCGGTGAACGCGGGAACAGGCTTTCGGGCGGACAGAAACAACGACTCAGCATTGCGCGCGCCATTCTCAAAAACCCTTCCATCCTGATCCTCGATGAGGCCACTTCGGCACTGGATACGGAAAGCGAGAAAATCGTTCAGGAAGCCCTCGACGAGCTCATGCAGGACAAAACAACGCTCATCATCGCACACCGTCTCAGTACTGTGCAGAACGCCGATGAGATCCTGGTGCTTTCAAAAGGGAAAATCGTGGAGCGCGGCACGCATTACGAGCTGCTGGCACTGGGTGGCGTTTACCGCAATCTTTGCTCGCTGCAGGGCATTCGGCCTTGATAACGGAAAATGTAAAATCCCAAAATGGAAAATTCTAAAATGGAAAATGAACGTCAACAACGATTCCATTTAGGGATGACAGTGATTGGATCATTTTCAATTTTACATTAATAACGCTGTGGAAACCAACACCGAAGCTCCCGCGTATGTATTTTAGACTGTGGCGATTAAAATTTCCGAAAAAACGAATTTAATTACCGATTATTCACTACTTTTTACAAGTTAATCAGTAGATCAATAGTTTGGTCTATTATTTGTTACGGATCTGACAACGTTTTCGGTTCAACTACGTTTTATGATTAAATGAGATACTTACTCTCCATATTGGTCCTCCTTCCCATCTTCGGCTACAGTCAGCTGACGACCAGCGCGATGTCGCCCGGACAGCTGGTGCAGGATGTTTTGCTGGGGCCGGGAGTAACCGTATCCAATATTTCCTTCACAGGCGCTTCCACTTCCATCGGTCGGTTCTCGGCCACCGGAACGAATCTGGGTATCAACGAAGGAGTGATCCTCACAACAGGAACCATTTACGATAACGGCAGCGGTCCGCAGGGACCAAACGACCAAGCCAACTGCGGAGTGAACAACAACGCCGGCGGTTACAGCCGTTTGTCGAATCTCATCGGCGGTATTCCGACTTACAACGCAGCGATCCTCGAATTCGATTTCGTTCCGTATTCCGATACGGTGCGTTTCCGCTATGTGTTTGGCTCGGAAGAATACCCGGAATATGTAGGCTCCGATTACAACGACGTGTTTGCGTTCTTTATTTCCGGTCCCGGCTATACGCTCCACAACATGGCGCGCCTCCCGAACGGTACACCGGTGGCGATCAACAACGTCAACAACGGACCTAACAACACAGGACCATGTAACAACTGCGCCAACTACGTGTACAACGGAACGGGCTCGAATGGACCTTACAACGCCAGTACGCAATACATTCAGTACGATGGTTTTACCAAAGTGCTCGAAGCCGTTGCAGCTGTAGAATGTGGTGCCACCTATCACCTCGTGATCGCCATTGCCGATGCCGGTGACGGTGTGTGGGATTCAGGCATTTTCCTCGAAGCCAACAGTTTGACTTCCCGCGTTCCGGTTGAAGTAGAATACGATCTTTCCTACGACGCTTTCAACGACGGCGAAACAATGGCGGAAGGCTGTGTAACAACAACCGTTACGCTGACCCGCCAGGGAAATAACCTTTCCGAATCGCTTACAGTTCCGATCAATGTAGGCGGAACGGCCATTGAAGGCGTTGATTACGATAACATTCCGCCGTCGGTGACTTTTTCGCCGGGGCAAACGCAGATTCAATTCGATTTCAGCGCTTTCAGCGATGGCTTGGCCGAAGGGGAAGAAACCATTGATCTGATCTTCGATATTCCCGATCCGTGTAATGGCTCGAATCCGTTTGAGCTCAACCTGAAAATCAATGACCTGCAGCCTGTGGCTGTGACCGTCGAAAATCCGGATGTGCTTTGTCCGGGAGATCCGGTGGAATTGATTGCCAACGCTACCGGAGGCGTAGGTCCTTATACCTATGTATGGAATACCGGCGAAACGACTTCTTCCATTTTTGTTTCACCAACCAGCACGCAAACGTATACCGTAACGGTTGTCGATAACTGCCTGGGTGAATCCGCTACGGGTTCCGGAACGGTCGATGTACCGGTTTACCAGCCGCTGACTGTGGCCACCACACCTGACGTAGTTGAAATCTGTCCGTATGTGCCGACCACACTGGTAGCAACACCATCGGGCGGAGCAGGCAATTACGAATATGTATGGACCAACGCTGCCGGTGAAACGATCAGCACCGACTCAACGGTTGAAGTCGTACCTGCAACATCGACTTTCTACACAATCGTTGTAACCGACCAGTGTGGCGAATCCGTTCAGATTACCATTCAATACACCATTACAAGCCCACCGCTTGTGGTAACGATGTCGCCGGATCCGACGATCTGTCCGGGAGATCCGACGGTTATCAGCGTGACCGCGCAGGGAGGCTATGGTCAATACTTCTATTACTGGCCGCATTCCAATGAGACAACGGCTTCCGTAACCGTGACGCCAGCAACGACAACGGAATATACCGTGATCGTATCGGATGAATGTCAAACGTTCACCGTTACGGGAACTATGACTGTGAATGTGATTGCACCGGTAGCCGATTTCCAGATTTCCAGCCATACTTTGTTCGAAGACCTGCCGATCACGTTCCAGAACCTGACGCAGGGTGGCGTAAGTTACGAATGGGATTTTGGCGATGGCAATGGCTCAACCATGGTGCATCCGAACAATACCTATGATGTGCCGGGCGATTACATTGTAACGCTGATCGCAACGAACGAAATCGGTTGTGTGGATACCGTTCAGAAGCCGATCACCATTTTGGAAGAATACTGGGTGTATGTGCCAAATGCATTTACGCCGGACGGCAACCGTTTCAACAATACGTTCTCGGCCAGCACGGTGAACATTGCCCAATTGACAGTCTGGATCTACAACCGCTGGGGAGAAGTCGTGTTTACGTCTGATGACGTGCGCTTCGAATGGGATGGCACGTACGACAATCAGCTTTGCCAGGACGGAACGTATACCTATAAGATCAAGTACATTTCGACTTCAGGTATCGAGGAAACGATCGTAGGACACACGTCGCTACTTCGTTAAATCTCTCTGGTCTCCAGTCAGACGGTCTTCAGTCGGATAGTCTTGAATGTTAATCAAACATCAAGCATCCAAAATTCAACATCTTTAAAGTGATTTTGTGCGTCCGCCGTCGACCGGAATATTGATGCCGTTGATATAGCTGGCGGCCGGTGAAGCAAGGAAAGCTACGGCTGAAGCTACTTCTGTTGGCTCAGCAATGCGGTTCATCGGTGACTCGGAAGCCATTTCATCGAAGATCGCCGTTACGGATTCGCCCGTTTTTTCCGATTTCACTTCAGCAATGCTTTGCAGGCGAATGGTATTCGTAGCGCCCGGCAATACATTATTAACAGTGATATTGAATTGTCCGAGCTCGTTGGCCAGGGTTTTGCTCCAGTTGCCCACTGCACCGCGGATCGTATTCGAAACGCCGAGGTTTGGCAAAGGCTGTTTCACGCTGGTCGAAATGATATTGATAATCCTTCCGCCGCCGCGTTTTTTCATTCCAGGAACGAGCGCCTGCACCAGGATATGGTTGCACACGAGGTGCTGGTTGAAGGTGTCGATGAATTCGGAAATGGCTGCATCGAGGATGGGACCGCCTTTTGGCCCGCCGCTGTTGTTTACAAGAATGTCGACTAGCTTGCCACGCTGAACGAATTGTTCGATCACGTTTTTCAATCCTTGCGGGTCGGTGAAATCGGCTGCGAGGTATTCGTGCGTTTGCCCGTGAGCCGTTGGCAATTCCACCAATGTATCCTGGAGCTTTTGCTCATTGCGCGCTACCAGTACGATACTGGCGCCCATAGCTGCCAGTTCCATAGCTACCGCTTTTCCAATGCCTTGCGTGCTCCCGCATACAAGTGCCGTCTTCGATGTCAGATCTGTATTCACGTCGCGAAAGTAGTGAAAATGTAGATGTGAGGATGTGAGAAGACTTTAGTTGATTTTAAATAATTAACACAAAATGTTAAAAACGATCCATTACTGCTAAAACGCCGATAAAGTTGGATTCCTATCCACCTCTTTGGTATTTTTGATTGAACTACAATAACATCTATTATGAAAAAACACTTACTGACTCTTTTAGTCTGTTGGTTGGGGTATGGCCTTGCGTTTGCCCAAACCACTGTGGCGACCAACCACACTGCAACAAATGGGAACGGCTCCGTGACGTTCGAGGTGGAGAACACCAATGCTTATGACATCGTTATCACGGACGTCGCTTGCCATTTCGATTTTGCAGACGAACAGTACGTTCAGCTGCTTTACAATACAACACCGATCAATCAGCCTGGTCCAGGCTGGACAGGCGGTACTGTTGGTGCCGGTCAGAATGGCTGGCAGCTGGCAGGTTCGGCTACCCTGTTTAATACGGATAACGGCGATGGTGTCGTTCCGGCTATTTCAGGCATGTCGTTGATCATTCCGGCAGGGGCAACCTATGGGATGGCGTTTTCCGGTGTATCGATCCGTTACATGGATTTGAGTGCAGCGGTAGTGAACACGTTCGCTGGCGACGGTGTTGAAATCCACACTGGTACGGCCATTTCCTGGGGAGGTCCTTCCTACCCGGCAACGCCCGGCAACTATCCGCGTGGTTTCATCGGCAGCATTACGTTTGTCGAAGCTGTTGCATGTACGGCTCCTCCTACAGCAGGAGATGCCGAAGCAAGCGTTACCGAGATTTGTCCTGCGACCAATTTCCAAGTAACCATTCCAAGTGCCGCCGGCGTTACCGGTCAGACTTACCAATGGCAATCATCTCCGGATGATATCTCTTATACGAATATCCCTACAGCAACCGGTATGAACTATACCGCGCAAATTTCAGAAGGTACCTACTTCCGCGCAATTGTAACCTGCAGCGGCCAGTCCGACACGACAACGCCTGTATTTGTAGACGTTAGTCCGTTTATGGATTGCTACTGCGAAAGCTACGCGAATAATACGATCGACGAAGAAATCTATAGTGTAACTGTTAACGGTGCTTCTACCGATCCTGTTTATGCGGATGATAACGGTTGCGACGAAGAGGCTCCAGGGCCAGGCTCCATGCTCAGCCAGTATTCCAACTTCCTGACATTGCCTGCGCTGACCAGCTTAAACCCTGGACAGGAGGTAGACTTTGTAGTCGAACAAGATGAATGTGATGGTCCTGATTACTATGCAGCCGGTATCGGTGTATGGATCGACTTTAACCAGAACGGATCTTTCAATGATCCGGGAGAAGCCGTTTACATCGATGTTGAAACAGTTATCAGCCCGCGTACAGCCGAAGGATCATTTACCGTTCCTGCGAACGCCGTACCGGGTAACACTGTAATGCGTGTTATTTGTGCCGAAGGCTATGCCGGTCCGGACCTCGATCCGTGCCTGATTTACGGTTACGGTGAAACAGAAGATCACCTGATCAATATTGCTTGTCCTGATCTCGCCCCACTGGTAGCTGACGAAGGTGTTTGCTCCGGTAACGATGCTGAAATTACAGTTGTACCTACAGAAGACCTTTCTACGATTTCCTGGTGGGATTCTCCAGTTGGCGGTTCACAGATCGCTTCCGGTGCGTCTTACACCATTACAAACGTAACGGTTAACAGTACTGTATATGTTCAGGAAGACTTCACAGGATGTCCTTCAAGCGCCCGTATCGAAGTAAACGTGATCGTATCCGATGTGGATGTAGTACTGGAGCCGATAGCTGCAACCTGCAACGGCCTGGCTGACGGTTCTTTCGAGCAGACAGACGATCTTTGCGGATTAGCACCATTTACTTACTCTGTTGATGGTGGTGCATTCGGAGCTATTCCGACGAACCTCGCTGCTGGTGTTCACGAAGTGATCGTAAGAGATGCTAACAGCGATGAAAGTGTGCCTTATATGGTGATCATTTCTGAGCCATCCGCTCCGACAGACCTGGATGTGACAGATATCGGCTACAACGTAGCTACATTGTCATGGACAGCACAAGGAAGCGAAACGGACTGGGTAGTAGAATACGGCCCTGAAGGATTCACTCCCGGATCAGGAATCACCATCCCTGATGCAACAAACCCGCAGGTAATCGACGGTCTCGATCCTGCAACAGAATACGATTTCTATGTAGCAGCAGGTTGTGTGCCGGGTTCAGCAGTAGCAGGTCCTTATAGCTTCACAACACGCGAGCCTATCCTTACATACGACAACAACTGTGGCCCTGGCTTCATTGATATCTCCGGTACAGGAGAGGCATTGAACCTCAACGATGGTGATGCCGTATTCGTAACAGCAGGATTCCCGCTGACTTACCAGGGAGAAAATACAGACCAGGTTTACGTAAGTGAAAACGGCTGGATTTCTTTCGGTAACGTAGGTCTGGATGTTTACAGCCAGGATTTCGACGGCGGAGAAGGAAACGTTTACCATGAAACAGTGAACGTAGGTGGTGAAAACCTCTTTATCGTTCAGTGGGACAATCGTCGCCACTGGATGGGTGTTGCCGGACAAACCGTAACATTCGAGGTGATCATCAACGAAACAACCGGTGAGATCTTCTACATCTACGAAGACGCTGTTTTCGGCGGAACACAGGATTGGGCTGATAACGGATTGGATGCTTACATCGGTGCTGCCGGTGACCAGCAGCAATTCATCGTATCAGAATACGACGATGAGTACCTGCTTGCAAACTCTTGTATCCGTTTCTACACGGCACTGTGCCCGAACCCGACCAACATCGAGGTAGTGACTTTCTCAGAAGAAGCACAAGTGACCTGGGAAGCCAGTGCATATGGTGAAACCAACTGGACAGTGATCTTCGGGCCTGCCGGATTCGACCCTGCAACATCCGGAACAACGCAAACAACGACAGATCCTGAAATCCAGCTTGCACCGCTGACTGAAGGTACAGAATACGATGTGTACATCTATTCTGACTGCCAGCTCGACAGCTTGATGAGTGACGGTACAATGACAACGTTCACAACAGTTCCTTACTGCTCTAACCCGACAGACCTCTCCGGAGATACGTACGAAGATTCACTCGATGTGAGCTGGGATTGGGAAGTGAACATGGAGCAGCCATCCGTAGAAGTTACCGGATTCAACATCCAGTACGGTGAGCTGGGCTTTGAGCTGGGCAGTGGTACAACGGTACCAGCAGACGGACTCAACTTTGCGGATACCGTAGCAAATCCTGACCTGATTGCAGGTGGTGTTTACCAGATCTACGTTCAGGCAGTGTGCGACACGTATTCTTCTGCATTCTCAGGTCCTATTACCGTAGTAATGCCATTGACCAATGACGACCCTTGTGGTGCGGAAATGCTTCAGGCTGACGGCACACTTTATACATTGAACAACGGAGGTGCAACAGTTGCGCCGGGTGAGAACGCTATCGCTCCGCCGGTAACAGGTGCTCAAACAACTACAGGTTGGGCAAATGCCGCACTGAACAACACTACCTGGTTTACATTCGTTGCTCCGGCATCCGGAAGCGTACGTGTGAACAACACGGCGATCGGCTACAACGGTCAGGCTGCTATTTACTCGGCATCCGACTGTGCAAACTACGGTTCATTCTTCCGTCTTGCTGCAAACGACAACGAGATCGGTGGAACAAGCGTTGCTCCGAACTTCACGATCTGCGGTCTGAACCCGGGTCAGACATACTACCTGTTGCACGATGGTTTCAACGCGGCAACCGGCAACTATGCGATCTCTATCACGCCTATCGTTCTGGAGGCTGGCTTAGCTGGTGAAACAGCAAACATCTGCTCCGGTTCAGAAGTAGACCTCTTCACGACGATCTCCGGATACGGTGCAGGTGGTGTCTGGTCTTCTGCTGACGGTATCGCAGCAGTTAATGCCAGCATCGACGGTTCGCAGTTCACTTCTGAAGGTCTGGCTTATCAGGTATTCAACATCGAGTACCGCGTATCTGATGGTTGTGCTTATGACTCCGTGATCGCTGAAGTACACGTCTTCGCGCCATCCAATGCCGGTGAAGACGGAAGCATCACAGCTTGCCGCAACGAGCCTATCGATCTGCTTGCAGGACTCAACGGTTCGGCCGACCTGAATGGTACATGGTACGATCCGTCACAGGATGAGCTTCCAAACTCACAGATCTCCACAGGTAACTTCCCTGGCAGCTTCAACTACGACTACATCACTGGAAACGGTGTTTGTCCGAACGATACAGCTATTGTGGTAGTGAACATCGGAACATGCGACTTCCTGAATGTTGATGAAACACTTTTCGAAGGTGTAGAGGTTTATCCGAACCCTACCAAAGGAACCATCTTCATCAGCTCTGATGTATCTGAAGCGTTTGACTACGTTGTTACCGATGCAAAAGGTCGTGTAATCGCTGAGAAAGACGGTGCTGTTAAAGCATCTGAGATCACAGAGATCAACCTGAGCACTGCGGAAACAGGCGTATACTTCATCCGCCTCAGCAATGAGCAGACAATGAAAACATACCGTGTTGTTGTACAGCCATAAGGCAACAATTCGTTAACTTAAAAGAAAGGATCGCATTGGTAATCAATGCGATCCTTTTGTTTTTATCGATTGTTAATGAGCTAAAAAGTAGGCTGTTAAGCTTCGAAAGCAGATGTGATAAAATGAGAACATACTGTTAAATACATGAAATAATCATTTAGAAACAAGATTTGAAAAGTTGCTTGTTTTTTATCAGATTTTTTGCCATACCTTCGAACCCTAATTTAATTTTTAATACTGGTTTATGAAAAAATTATTACTCTTAGCAGTAGGGGTAATAGTTGGTGTGCAAATGGCATTTGCGACAATCTGTCCCGATGCTCTTCCTATACCTACAACACCGACTTTTCCTTACTCGCAACCATTGACCTGTGGAGCAGGCAATGACATCAACGCCGGAAACTCAGCGACTTGTGCTACGGCAAACTACCTCGGAGGACAAGAGGCGGTTTACGTATGGACACCGACTGAGTTCAACTACTCCGGCGTAACCATCCAATATACGGGCCAAACCTGGTCTGGTATCTTCATTTATGCAGGATGCCCAACTTCAGGAGGAGCTTGTATTGCTGCGATCGGTAGCTCAACATCAGCAAAAACGCTGAACGTTCCGGGCATCCTTGCAGCTGGTACAACGTACTACATCGTATTTGATACCTGGCCAACGCCTAACAGCCCATGTGCAGGTACATTTACCATCAATGGTACGATCAACTCACCGGCTACACCTCCGGCTCCTGTTCAGGATCCAGGTGCGCCTACGTGTCTGGGCGGTTCACAATTGACTGTAACCGGAACACCTCCAACTGACGTTACATGGTACTGGCAAACCTCTGCTACAGGAACCAGCACTGCTAACAACGCCAGCAGTCCTAACACGGTGTTTGCAAACGGTACATACTATGTACGTGCGCACCATGCACCGACCAACACATGGTCAACAGCTTCTTCCGTAGTTGTTTCCAACTTCCCTACAGCGACAATGCCACCGGCACCGATCGCAGCAGTTAACCCTGCCTGTGTAACAACAGGAACAACTATTTCTGTTGCCGCTGCACCAGTCGGTACAGTTTACTATTGGCAGGGCACAACCGCTAACGGGTCAAGTACCGCACAGAATGCTGCAACACCTTACCCGGTAGCTGCAACAGGTACCTACCACGTTGCTGCTTACGAAACGGCTACAGGCTGCTGGTCAAACACATCCAGCTTGCTCGTAACAGTTGATACCTATGTACCAGCTGCACCGACTGCAGATCCTGACAACTTCAACATCTGTTCAATGACACCGTCCTTCCAGATTTCAGCGAATGCTTCAGGAGGACCAGGCTCAACACCTGATACGGTTACCGTAAACAGTGGGGCTATCTCTGTTGGAATTCCGGATGCATCTGTTACAGGTGCAAGCCATACCCTTGTTGTAAACACTGTGCCAGCCGGTGCAGTAGTAGTAGGATTACAGGTAACAATTAACATGACACATACCTGGGATGCTGACGTGGATATTGCCCTCACAGGTCCTAACGGTACACAAATTGATCTCTGCTCAGACAACGGTGGATCAGGTGACAACTTCGTTAACACCGTATTCTCTAACACAGCTGTTAACCCTATCACAGGTGGAGTAGCGCCATTTACAGGTACTTACCTTCCGGAAGGTTCGCTGGCGAGCTTGTTCAGCATTCCGAACGGTAACTGGACACTCTTCATGGCGGATGATGCCGGCGGTGACGTTGGTACATTGACTAACTGGAGCGTTCGTGTAATCTACGAAAATGCGCTTTCTACAATTGCCTGGTACGATGCTGCAACAGGCGGTACAAACATCGGTAACGGTGTGCCGTTCGAAACAGTAGGTACAACCGTAATGCCGAACACCAACAGCGAAGGAACTTTTACATTCCATGCTGCTGCTGCTTCAGGTGGTTGTGTAAGTACTACAACAATTCCGATTACAGTAAACGTAACAGAAGTGCTTGCTGCACTGAACCCTGTTAACGTAACTTGCCACGGTGGTAGCAACGGATCATTCACACTCGGAGCTATCCAGTGTGGTACTGAGCCATTCACGTACTCTGTTAACGGTGGTCCTTTCGGTCCGATCCCTACAAACCTCGTAGCTGATACACACTCTGTTGTGATCCAGGACGGCGCTGGTCAAAGTGCACCGATCGAACTGATCATCACTGAGCCGGATGTACCGCAAGACCTGACAGCATTCAACGTAAACTACTTCAATGCACAGGTTACATGGACAGCACAAGGTGACGAAACTTCCTGGACAGTTATTTACGGTCCTGTAGGATTCGATCCACTGACAGAAGGTGTAACGGAAATCGCAATGAACGATACCCTTACAATCGATACCCTTACTGAAGATACAGAATACGAATTCTACGTATATGCGAACTGCGGTAGCGAAGGCATGGCCGGACCTGAGCCGTTCACAACCAACCCTGGATTCTTTACTTATGACAGCGATTGCGGTCCTGGCTTCAACGACATTTCCGCTACAGGAGACCTGGTTGACTTCAGCACAGACCCTGACTTCCTTGTTGACGACCGTGAGGCTGGCGTAACATTGCCATTCCCGATCAGCTACCAGGGAACAACTGTAAACGATATCTCCATCGGTATGAACGGTGGTGTGGTACTTGGTACACTTACAGGTGAAGTAGGCTATGCATTTGGCCCTAACGGTACACCAGCTCTGTTCCCTTATGTACAGGATTTGAACACACACGATGTGTTTACACAAACTGTAGGAACAGCTCCAAACCGTCAGTTCATCATCCAGTGGGAAAACGCTACACCATACAGCTTCACACCGCTTACAGACGGTGTTACCTTCCAGGTAGTACTGAACGAAAGCGCGCCGGATATCTACTTCCTGTACGAAGACCTTATCATGGGTGGTGCTGCAAACGATTACGGTGCAAACGCCGAGATCGGTGTGCGCGGACCAGTTGATATCAACGTTTCCGTAAACAGCCCTACTTACCTGACAAACAATCAGTGTATCCATTTCTACCCGGCATTGTGCCCTAACCCCGTGAACATCGTAGTAACTCCGTTCGAGGAGGAAGCTCAGATCACATGGGATGCAGGTCTTTACGGAGAAACAGAGTGGACTGTAATTTACGGTGCACCTGGTTTCGATCCTGCAACAGAAGGTACGACACAAGTCGTGAGCATTCCGCCAGATCCGGACGCACAGATCCTGATCGGTGGTTTGACGGAGAACACAGAGTACGAAGTATACATCTACTCTGAATGTGCTGCTGACGATCTGACAAGTGGTGGTGTAATGGTAAGCTTCATCACGAAGCCATACTGTTCAAACCCAACAGCTTTGACTGCTCAAACAGATGTTGACTCCCTGGAGGCAGCATGGAACTGGGCTGTTAACCCGATGTACCCTGAAGCTACAATCGATGGATTCAACCTTCAGTATGGTCCTACAGGCTTCGAGCTTGGAACAGGAACCATCTATGGTGCTGACGGAACACTCGCTGATACAGTGTATAACGCAGACTTCATCGCAGGTGGTGTTTACCAGGTATACGTGCAGGCAGCTTGCGGTGTTGATACCGTTTCTGCTTGGGTAGGACCAGTAACCTTCATCATGCCACTTTCTAACGACGATCCTTGTGGCGCGCAAATGCTCGAGGTTGATGGTACAGTGTACACACTGAACAACGCAGGTGCAACAGTAGCAACTGGTGAGAACGCTATCGCTCCGCCAGCTGAAGGTGCACAGGAAACAACAGGATGGACCAACTCGACACTCAACAACACGACCTGGTTTACATTCGTTGCTCCAGGCTCCGGAAACGTTCGTGTGAACAGCACAGCGATCAACTACAACGGTCAGTCTGCAGTTTACTTCGTAACGGATTGTGCTAACTACGGCGCATTCGCTATGATCGCAGCAAACGACAACGAGATCGGTGGAACAAGTGTTGCTCCGAACTATACGATCTGTGGTCTGAACCCAGGTGAGACCTACTACCTGTTGGCTGATGGTTTCAACGCTACAACTGGTAACTACTCCATCTCTATCTCAGAGATCGTTATGGAAGCTGGTATTGTAGGTGAAGTTGCAAACATCTGCGCTGGTTCTGATGTAGACCTCTTCACGACGATCTCCGGATACGGTGCAGGTGGTGTATGGACTTCTGCTGACGATATCGCTGCTGTAGATGCAAGCATCAACGGTTCGAACTTCACATCTGAAGGTCTGGCTTACCAGCTGTTCGACTTCGAATACCGTGTAACTGACGGTTGTGCATACGACTCGATCATTTCACAAGTAGAAGTGTTCGCTCCATCAAGCGCAGGTGACGACGGAAGCATCACAGCTTGCCGCAACGAGCCTATCGACCTGCTTGCAGGACTCAACGGTTCAGCTGACCTGGGTGGTACATGGTACGATCCGTCTCAGAACGAACTTCCGAACTCACAGATTTCTACAGGTAACTTCCCTGGCAGCTTCAACTACGACTACATCGCTGGAAACGGCGTTTGTCCGGACGATACAGCTGTTGTGGTAGTGAACATTGGAACTTGTGACTTCCTCGAAGTAGATGAGACACTTTTCGAAGGCGTTCAGGTTTATCCTAACCCTACAAAAGGAACCATCTTCATCAGCTCTGATGTATCTGAAGCGTTTGACTACGTTGTTACCGATGCGAAAGGTCGTGTGATCGCTCAAAAAGAGGGTGCAGTTAATGCATCTGAGATCACAGAGATCAACCTGAGTGCTGCGGAAACAGGCGTATACTTCATCCGTCTCAGCAATGAAAATACAGCGAAAACTTACCGCGTGGTTGTACAGCCATAAGGAAGGTTTTTAATAGAAACGACAACCCCCGCTTTGGATTCCGGAGCGGGGGTTTGTTTTTTTAAGAGGTTTATTGCTTTACAGCCGCTGAACACGTATTTTTGAGGAAAATCGCAGGAAATATGATGGCTCCGTTTAATTTGAAGCAGTGGATTGAAGACAATCGCGACCTGTTGAAACCGCCTATCGGGAACAAAAACCTGTACAAGGAAGCCGGTGATTTCATCGTTATGGTAGTGGGCGGCCCAAACGCGCGTAAGGATTACCATTACAACGAAGCCGAAGAGCTGTTCTACCAGCTGGAAGGCGATATCCTGGTGAAGATCCAGCATGAAGGCAAAGCCAAAGACATCGTGATCAAAGAAGGGGAAATGTTCCTTCTGCCGGCAAACGTTCCACATTCACCGATTCGTGGTGAAAACACCGTGGGACTGGTGATCGAGCTCGTACGCAAGGGCACCGATCTGATCGACGGTCTGTTCTGGTTCTGCGAAAAATGCAATACCGAGCTGAAGCACTACCGCTTCCCGCTCAACAACATCGAAGACGATTTTATTCCACGTTTCCGCGAATTCTATGCTTCGGAAGAAATGCGTACCTGCAAGAACTGCGGACACGTGATGGAAGCCGATGCGCGTTTCGTTTAGTTGTTACTTTTGCAACTTTTTTCGTTCTGCTCTAAACTAAAACTACCCAATACATCATGACAGACCTAGTGCTCCATATTCTCCTCGTAGTGCTCCCGGCCGGGGGCGTTCTACTCACCACCTGGCTATTCCTCAAAAAACAAGCTGAAAAAGAAGTCCGCAGTTTGCAGATCGAGCTCAAGCGCGAGCGCCAGACGCATTTTCTGCCAATGCGCGTAGATGCCTACCAGCGTGCGGCGTTGCTGATGGAGCGCATCCATCCCGGAAACCTCGTGATGCGCATGCATACGCCCGGAGAACCAGCCCGCAAGATGCAAACGGAAATGCTCCAGGCTATCCGTGAAGAATACGAGCACAATGTATCGCAGCAGCTGTTCGTGTCGCCGCAAGGATGGGAAATGGTTCGCAATTCGAAAGAAGAAACGGTAAAGATCATCAACATCGCGGGGAACCAGATGGATGCAACGTCAACATCGACCGATCTGGCCGGTAAGATCTTCGAAATTGTTGCCGAAATAGGCAAATTGCCGACCGAGATTACGATCGATTACCTGAAGCGCGAATTGCAGGAGCTGTTCTAAGTTTATTCCAGTACAATCTTCACTTCACCGCCAATTTCCAGCACATCGCCCGGAATCAGCTTGGCGCGTTTACGCATTTCCTGTTCGCCATTGCGAATAACCACGCCGTCATCTACGATGAACTTCGCGTGCCCGCCGGTCTCGGCAATGCCCGTGGCTTTGAGCAGGGCGAGCAATTCGATATAAGGGCCTTCGATCTTAAAATGCAGGGTTTCCATGCTGCGAAGGTACATTGTTTTCGGTGAAACGGCTTTGAGAATAACGCAGATCGAAAATCTTACTTCAAACGCACGAAGAAGCAATAGTCGGGAATTGCAAATTGTTGGATGCCGTAACCATTGGTACTAGGAAAGGAAGAATGCAGCATCATGGTTCTTGTTTCCAGGTCGATACTGCTCACGATGCCGCAATGTCCCCATGATTCGGGATACCAGAACTGGACAAAATCACCGGGAAACACTTTTGACCAATCATCAATCGGTTCGCCTTTTCCGTTCGAAACCAACGCATGGTAAACGCCTTTAGGCTCAGGAGCTCCACTGTTGATCTGATCATAGACTTCGCTCAGGCTGTTGCGGGGCTGATTGATGCGGATATTCGTGATGTCCTGTTGGGTCAATTTGATGAAATGCTCCAGTACGCCAATCACAAATTCCGTACAAACCGCGCTTTGATAAGTAGGCGAGATGCTTCTTCCATAAAAAACGGCCGTATCGATCACCTGCTGATTCCGTTGGGGGATAATCAGGCTGTCTTCCTGTGCGGTTGCACACAGATGCAGCGATAATAACAATGCGGTGAGCAGGTGTTTCATGGTATTGATTAATTCCTTTAAATAGAATTGATTACCAGCCAGCTTCTTTCAATTCCCTGGCAAATTCTGCTGCGTCGAGGGCGTTAATTCCCATGAACGCACCGAATCTTTCCCGGTAAGCTTCCGGTTGATTCTGTATTTCCCTCTCCAGGGCTGAAGAAAATCAGTTCGGCGAAAGCGTTCCCGCAAAGCAAAGCGGAAAACAGGATGATCAGACGGAATTTCATACGGTTGTCGTAATTCAGGTTTTGTTTTGATACAGTTGATACATTTTTTCCGCTGCTTCAAACCCGGAGAGCTCTCCGTTGGAAACAGCGGTTTCGAACACTGCCAGCTGCTGCTGCAATTCCTGGTTTCGGGTGAAACCTTCGAGCAGCAACGCTTTTAGCGTCTCATGCATCCAGTACAAATTTTGTTCCTTTCTTTTCTTCTCGAAAAAACCGTTGATTTTCGTGTGTGCTTCGAAACGCGTAATCATCTCTAGCACAGTGTGAACGTTGATGTTATTCAAAGCGCTGCAGGTGTGCACTTCGGGAATCCAGCCGCTCTGAGTTGGGGGGAATAAATGGATGGCATTTTTCAATTCCCGGGCTGCCAGCTTTGCGCGCTGTTCGTTGTCGCCGTCTGATTTCGTTACCGCCAATCCGTCGGCCATTTCCATGATGCCGCGTTTGATGCCCTGCAATTCGTCGCCGGCACCGGCCAGTAACAGCAGCAGGAAGAAATCCACCATCGAGTGTACGAGGATTTCGGATTGGCCAACGCCTACGGTTTCAACAAGAATGGTATCGTAGCCGGCCGCTTCGCACAGAATGATTGTTTCCCGCGTTCTGCGTGCCACACCGCCCAATGTTGCTCCTGCCGCCGATGGACGAATAAAGACATCGGGCTGTTGCGACAGGTTCGTCATGCGGGTTTTATCGCCGAGAATGCTGCCGCCTGTTCGTTCGCTACTGGGATCGATCGCCAACACGGCCACTCTCTTACCCAATTGCAGCCATTCCTGGCCAAACGCTTCAATAAAAGAGCTTTTTCCGACACCGGGAACGCCTGTGATCCCGATCCGTATGGAATTTCCTGAAAAAGGCAGACAGCGCTGAATGAGCTCGCTCCCGGTTTGCTGATCGGCCGGAAGTGTACTTTCGATCAATGTAATGGCACTGCTGAGAGCCGTTCGGTCGCCGGAACGCAGGGCTGCAAACAAATCGTCGGCATTCTGCTTTTCCTTGTGCTGCCTGCGGGAGGCCATCCATTCGTTCACCTTCTTCCCGTTCATGCTCAGGGTTGTTTGGTGTCCATACCGAAAGGAAAAACCAGCAGGTCGGTTGCCTTGTCAAACACGAAGGTTTTGCCGGTTTGTGCTACCAAGATAAGCCGTATCGGCTGCTGCTGGCGGAATTCGCTCTGGGCCATTACCTGTCGGCAAGAGCCGCAGGGTGAAATGCATTCATCGGGCTCAACGAGATCGCCTTTCGCCACCACAACCAGCGTTTGGATGGTCTTTCCCGGATGATTGGCACCGGCATAGAACAACGCCACGCGCTCGGCACATAACCCGGAAGGATAAGCGATGTTTTCCTGGTTGCTGCCCGCAATGATCTGTCCGTCTTCGAGCAACAAAGCCGCACCCACCTGAAACTGGCTGTAAGGCGCATAAGCGCTTTCGGAAGCTTTATAAGCTTTGGCAACCAGCTCCTGTTCGATAGCCGACAACTCGGAATAATGCGGGTAAATAGCGTATGTGATCGTGTGCGAGTGCTTCATGCTGCGGTGCTGTTTTACAAATATAAGCGAATCGGCGAATCAGCCTTTGTACAGACAGTTTACAAACCTTTTTCTGGTTTGCACCGTTCATAGGATAAAGGGTCTCACCACCCACCCGATTACACATAATCCAATCACCATGAAAAAACACTTTACGCTTTGCCTGTTGTTTTCGGTCTTTGCAGTGACCGCTAACGCTCAGACGGTTACGATACCGGACGACAATTTCAAGAATTACCTGCTCAATCATCCGGAAATCAATACGAATGCCAACAGCGAGATCGAAGTGAGTGAAGCCGCGGCGTTTTCAGACAGCATTTTTTGTGTTTCGATGGGAATTATGCATCTCACCGGCATTGAAGCCTTCACGAACCTCAAATTCCTGTCGTGCGTCAACAACAACATTACGTCCCTGAACCTTTCGCAAAACACAGCTCTTGAAGGATTGATCTGCGCCATGAACAGCCTTACTTCGCTGGATATTTCGGGAAATCCGAACCTGAAGAACCTGCGATGTGCCATAAATCCGATCAATAGCCTGGATCTTTCCGGCGCTCCGGTACTCGAATACCTGTATGCTGATCAGATGCAATTAACCACACTGGATCTTTCAAACAATCCCAATCTGATTGAGCTCAGCTGCTATGACAATAACCTGAACTCGATCGATCTTTCGGCTAATTCCGCTTTGAAACGGATCGATTGCAGCTCCAATAGCCTGGATGATCTTGATTTAAGCGCATGCACCAGCCTGGAATACCTGATGAGCAATGGCAATCCGGGGCTCGGCAGCCTCGATCTGTCTGCCAATACGCAGCTCATCGAACTGCGCTGTGTGAGTAACAGCCTCGCGCAACTGGATCTTTCCAACTGCCCGGAGTTAGTGAAGCTGGATTGTCCGTATAATGGGCTCACCACGCTTGATCTGAGCCACAACCCGAATCTTCAGACTATTTATTGCTTCAGCAATCAGCTGACGTCGATCAATGTGGCGAATGGCAATAACGCCGGGATCGACCTTTTGTGGACTTCCAATAACCAGATCAGCTGTTTTGAGGTGGATGATCCGGCATACAGCATTGCCAACTGGACAGGTAACAATTTTGAATTCGACGCTCCTGCAGAATTCAGCATTGATTGCTACCTCGGTCTGGAGGAACAGCAGCTTGACCTGGCAATTTACCCGAATCCAGCCAGCGATCAAATCCAAATTGATTACATGGCAAATGGAAACGATCTCGTTTTCATACTCACGGATTTGCAGGCGAATCAAATCGCGGCGCTTGTTCCTGCCGAAGGTGTTTCGACTGTCTTTGATGTTTCCTCCCTGGCAAGCGGCGTATACTTCGTCCGGGCGTACAGTGGGAACAGCGTGGTAGCGGTTCAAAAAGTGGTTAAATTGTAGTCATTCAGTCTCCGGTCATTCAATCGTTCGGTCTCTTGCAAGTTCCCCCTTTGGAGGGGGATAAAAGGGGGAGGAAATCACATAGTGCTGTTTTTACTATCCTTTGCGGTAAAATTCGTCGTCCTAACGTCTTGAAACCTGTCTGCCGACAGGTAGGTCCTGATGTCCTAAAGTCCGTTTTGATCAATCGGAGATTCGCCGTATCTTTGTCGCCTCTTTCACCAAACAGGGATGCAACAATTCAAAAAGGCCGCATTTTATACACTCGGATGTAAGCTGAATTTTTCAGAGACGTCGACCATTGCGCGCTTGTTTGAAAATGCCGGCTTTGCAAAGGTGGATTTTGAGGAAACACCGGATATCCTGGTTATCAATACCTGTTCGGTAACGGAAAATGCCGACAAAAAATGCCAGCAGCTGGTTCGTCGTGCTACGAAGATCAATCCTGAGATTTTCATTGCGATCATCGGTTGTTATGCCCAGCTGAAGCCGGAAGAAATTGCCGCAATCCCGGGCGTTTCGCTTGTATTGGGTGCTAACGAGAAATTCAACATCATTGAACACCTCGAAGAGCGCGATCGCACGGCTACAACGGCTACGGTGAAATACGAAAACATCAAGCAGACCAACAGCTTCATTCCGTCGCATTCGATGGGCGATCGCACGCGTTCGTTCCTCAAAGTGCAGGACGGCTGCGATTATTTCTGTACGTTTTGTACCATTCCACTGGCGCGCGGCAAGAGCCGGAATGCCAGTATAGCCGAAACGGTGCTCGAAGCAGAAAAAATTGCTGCAACGGCTGTTCGCGAAGTGGTGCTCACAGGCGTCAATATTGGTGATTTCGGCCAGGGTGGCGAAGAGAATTTCTTCGGACTGGTAAAAGAATTAGATAAAATTGCGGGCATCGAGCGCTACCGGATTTCTTCCATCGAACCGAACCTGCTGAGCGATGAGATCATTGCGTTTACGCTTTCCGAAGCCGAGCGTTTTGTACCGCATTTCCATATTCCGCTGCAATCGGGCAGCAACCGCCTGTTGAAAGCCATGCGCCGCAAGTACCTGCGTGAGCTGTACGCCGAGCGCGTAGCTCATATCAAATCGCTGCGACCTGACTGCGCCATTGGCGTGGACGTGATTGTTGGCTTCCCGGGTGAAACCGAGGCGGAATTCCTCGAAACGATGGAGTTCCTGAAAGACCTCGATGTTTCGTACCTGCACGTGTTCACGTACTCTGAGCGCGCCAACACGACGGCTATCAAGCTCGGCGATCCTGTTCCGAACGAGATCCGCAAGCAGCGCAGCAAACAGCTTCACATTCTTTCCGACAAGAAAAAACGCGCGTTCTACGAACAGAATATCGGTTCCGTGCGCACCGTATTGTTCGAAGCTGAAGAAGACAACGGTATGATGTACGGTTTCACCGAGAACTACGTCAAAGTAAAATACCCGTTCGATCCTGAATTGGTCAATACCATGCGCGAAATCCGCCTGGATGAAATCGACCGCGATGGCGTGGTGAAATGCAGCTTAGTGGCTGTTACGGTGTAACAAACAACAAACTTTTCATCACAAAGGAGCAAAGGGCAATTTCTTTGCTGTGTTTGTAAGGGAGCAAAGATGATCGTAGTTGCGAGATCCTCCTACAATTTATCAAAATGCTGGAAGTAAAACATCCAGGCAAAACTTGTACTTCCATTAAATTAAGTTACAATGAAACACCCTTGCTTGCCTTAAGCAATATGGTTGTCCCGATAACTTTGCTCCTTTGTGGTGAAGCAACAACGGGCTGTTAACATTTGAAAAAGGGTTCAGACGGTTATTTGGACATAACAATTAATTTTGTCGCAACACAAAAAGAGCTCGATGCGTCCGTTGTATTTGCTTCTGTACTTCTCGCTTTCCTATTCATTGAACCTGTTTTACCGGAGTATCAAGAGCATCAATCGTCCGAAGAAACGTTTTGGCGGCACGATCTACATCAGCAATCATCCCAACTCGTTTATGGACCCGCTTGTTATCGGGGAAGGCAACCACGCGATCGTTTACTTTATGACGCGTTCGGACGTTTTCAAATGGTGGCTCCAACCTATTTTGTGGGCATCGCACATGTTGCCTATTTTCCGTCAGCACGATGGTGAAGACACCAAGACAGCTAATTCAGATACGTTTCGGCAGGTGAATGAAAGTCTCGCCAAAGGCCGCAATATCCTCATTTTTGGCGAAGGCTTTACCGACGACGTACCAATCCGCAGCTTGAAACCGGTGAAAAAAGGCGGTGTGCGTATGGGATTCCACGCACTGGAAGCAACCGGCTGGAAAAAAACCATTTCGATTGCGGCAGTGGGAGTCAATTACACGGACCGCAACACGATCGGTAGCGACTACCTGATCGCCAATTCCGATCCTATTTGCCTGAACGATTATAAGGAAGCGTATCTGCAGCATCCGAGCAAGGTGATCAATGAGCTGACAAAAATGATCGAGCAGCGCATGCAGGAAACGATCACGTATGTGAAAGACAAATCTTGGGCGCCGTTTCATGAAAACATCATGATCATCACCCGCAAAGGGATGAACCACCCGAATTTCGAAAAGCATCTGTCGCTCGAAGAACGCTGGCAGTATTCGAAACAGCTTGCTTCCTGGCTCAACGAACAGTCGGCAGAAAATGAAGCGCTTGTTGCACTGAAAAAAGACCTTGAAAGCTATTTCGGGTTGCTGAAACGCATGAAGCTGGAAGACCGTTTCGTGTTGGCGAAAAAGCGCCCGGAACTGGTCGACCGCACCAGCGACTTACTAGTATTGCTATTCCTCTGGCCGTTGGCTATCGTTGGCCTCATCCATGGATTGATTCCCTACCTCGTAGTGAAGAAATTTACCGAGAAATCGTTCCGTCGCAAAGTGTTCTGGGGCTCAGTAAAAATGATGCTTGGAAAGCTCTTCGGTGCAATTTACAATGTGCCGTTGATCCTGCTGCTGAATTACTATGTCTTCCCTTCCAACTGGATCGGACTGGTCTACTTTTTCGTCATCCCGGCGCTGTGTTATGTCGCCTGGATCTACGTTCGGGCTTTCAAGTCATTCCGACTGAAAGGCATGATGAAAAAGGCCGATGTATCGAAATTCGCTGCTAAACGCGATGAGCTGGAGCAACGAATTCATGCATTGATCCCTGTTGCGTAAGCAGCGACCCGTTTCTCGTACGTGAACAAAACAACATTCCTCCGTTGTTTTGTGTGGATTTATTTATTCGGTTTTCAATCTGACAATTCCGTTAAATGCTGTTTTTCAATAAACTAACCGCTTTTCAATGGTTTGTCCCAAATTTGTCCCCGCGTGACGAAAGCAGGTGTTATGTGATTATTACTACATTGTTAACTCAAAATAAACTCTACACATGCTTCGACTGTTACTCCTCTCCACCACTATCTTTTGCGTTTCAGTGATTTCTGCCCAGACCTTTCCCGGTCCCGGAGGTACCATTCCGGATGAGCAAACTGTTTATTTTCCGATCAATGTAAGCGGCTTGCAGACGACCATCGATAACAATTTCGGTGTGGAACAGGTTTGTTTGAACCTCACGCATCCGTACATGGGCGATCTGACGGTTTCACTGGTTGCACCTGATGGCACGACGGTTGAATTGATCTCGAACGAAGGTGGAAGCGGCAATAATATGCAAAACACCTGTTTCCTGTGGAATGCAACGACCCTAATTAATTCCGGAACACCGCCCTATACAGGAACCTTTCGCCCGGAAGAAGAGCTGGCCGAAGTCAACAATGGTCAAAACCCGAACGGACAATGGCGACTCAGCATCAACGACAATGCTGAAAATGATTTCGGCGACCTGACAGGCTGGGCCATTACGTTCAGCAACGAACCGGCACTAAGCACCGAATTTACCGAATCCGAGCTGCCGATTATAGTGATCAACACCAACGGTGAAGACATTCCGGACGATCCGAAGATCGATGCACACATGGGTATCATTTACAACGGTCCGGGCGTGATGAACCATACCAGTGATCCTTTCAATCATTACGACAACAATATCGGGATCGAACAACGCGGCTCTTCTTCGGCCAGTTTCCCGCAAAAATCATATGCGATGGAAACCCGCGATGTAAACGGAACCGAATCAGATGTCGCTTTACTGGGAATGCCCGCAGAACACGACTGGATTTTGTATGCACCTTATGACGATAAAACCTGCATGCGCAACATCCTGGCTTACAATATTGCCAACGAAACCGGTCATTACGCTCCACGCACGCGCCTGTGTGAATTGATTCTCAACGACGAATACAGGGGAATTTACGTCCTCATCGAACGCATCAAGCGCGATCCAGGACGCCTGGATATTGCCAACCTGCAACCGACAGACATCGACGGCGACGAGCTCACGGGTGGCTATATCATCAAAGTGGATCGTCACGAAGGTCCCGGCACTTATTGGGTATCCGGATTTCCTACTTATGCCGGTAACGCTGTGAACCTGGTTTATGTGGAGCCGAAAGCGGAAAACATCATGACGCAGCAGCGCGATTACATCCAGGATTATGTCAATTTATTCGAAACGGCACTGAGTGGTCCCGACTTCGCCGATCCGGTGAATGGTTACCGCCGCTACAGCGATCCGGCTTCTTTCATCGATTACTTCCTGTTGAATGAGCTTAGTAAAAACGTCGACGGCTACCGTCTGAGCACGTTCCTGCACAAGGACAAGGAAAGCAACGGCGGCAAGCTGAAAGCCGGTCCGGTATGGGATTACAACCTTGCATTCTGGAATGCCGATTACTGCGAAGGCGATCAGGCGAATGGTTGGGTGTATAATGCCAATAACGACCTATGCGCTGTTGATGTTCCCTTTTGGTGGGAACGACTGCTGCAGGATCCTGTTTACACAAGCGAGCTCAAATGTCGCTGGAACGAGCTGCGTCAAACCACGCTGAGCCTTCCTGAGCTGTATTTTACCATTGACTCGGTGGCTACCGACATTGCGAATGCCCAGGCGCGTCATTTTGTGAAATGGCCTATCCTCGGCACCTATACATGGCCGAACCCATCGCCGATTCCGGAGGATTTCGAAGGCGAGATCGCTGCGATCAAATCGTGGCTGCAAAACCGCATTGCCTGGATGGACGCCAACCTGCCGGGAACTTGCTACCTCAATGCCGACGAGCTGACACTCACAGAAGACAACCTGCATGTATTCCCGAACCCGTTCCGTACAGGCATTCAGGTGAATTTCTACCTGCCGGTGGAACAGCAGCTGGAAGTTTCGCTCACGGATATGACCGGAAATGTGATCCGCACGTCGACACACAACCTGTCGGGTGGTGAACATACGCTCGAGCTGGATTTTGCCGGACAACAGCTTGCAAATGGTATGTACCTGCTGCGCATTTCCTCGGGCAACCGGACGATCGTACGAAAAGTCACCAAAGCGGATTAAGACCGTAACGGCGGCATGGAAATTGCAATTGTCGGGGATAGTGCATAAACTTATACTATGAAAAACCTGTTACTTCTTGCAAGCCTGCTGTTCGCGTCCTTTTCCTGGTCACAAGCTGTCCAAAACGGCAATTATTCCACTATCGGATACATTCAATCCGACGGAACTGTCCAGAATGGCAATTATTCGACTGTTGGGTACATCAAAGCCGACGGAACAGTCATGAATGGCAATTATTCCACGATCGGCTATATCAAGGACGATGGGACGGTGATGAACAGCAATTATTCCACCATTGGTTATATCAAGGACGACGGAACGGTCATGAACAGCAATTACTCGACGATCGGCTATGTGAAAGACGATGGAACCGTGATGAACAACAACTACTCGACGATCGGTTACGCCAAAGGCATTTCACGCGAACGGGCAGCAGCGTTCTTCTTTTTCTTTATCGAGCTCAGAAATTAATGCATAATTCAGAATGCATAAGTGTGAATTATGCATTTTACATTTCCAATTTAAACAGGCTGCCGTCGATCGAACGCGTTTCCTTCACCTGGAATGATTTCGTGATACCGTATACACTGCCGCGTACTTTACCTTCCAGTTTGACATCGACTTTTTCGCGCGAAACGTATTTGATCAGTCGGAACATCGCTCCATCGGCCAGTTCGATCGTTACCGGAACCGTATAGGAATTATTCGACTTGCGTTTTACCTTGATCTTCTTGTCGAGGTGGATTTCACCCAGGATCTCATCATCGACCGAAACATCGAGCTTCGAAGGCTTAACCTTGAAACCGAATGCGTTCGGGTTTTCGCAATCGACCGTGAACTCCATTTCGAGCTTACGGCCGTCCATGCCGAGCATTTTTATATCACGCACATTGCTGAAATCCGGGTCTTCGACTTCACACCCGGAAAACAGAAAGAGGCTTCCCGCCAGCCAGACGACGGCGGAAAACCATTGTTTAAATCCCTGGAACACCATAACTACTACTTCTCTTGCATCAATTCATGAAAATAATGGTAGAAGTAGGGAATGGTTTCAATTCCTTTGTAAAAATTAAACAGTCCGTAGTGCTCGTTCGGTGAATGGATCGCATCGGAATCCAGCCCGAAGCCCATCATCACAGTTTTCAGTCCGAGCTCTTTTTCAAACAGGGCAATGATCGGAATGCTGCCGCCGCTGCGAACCGGGATCGGTTTTTTCCCGAACGTATGCTCGTAGGCCTTGCTCGCTGCCTGGTAGCTGATCGAATCGACCGGCGTTACAACAGGCTCGCCGCCGTGATGCGGATTCACCACCACTTTCACGCCTTTCGGAGCAATCGCTTTGAAGTGTTCTGAGAACAGGCGTGTGATTTCATCGGGCTGCTGGTTCGGTACCAGTCGCATGGAAATTTTCGCGTAAGCTTTGGAAGCGATCACGGTTTTGGCGCCTTCGCCGGTGTAGCCTCCCCAGATGCCGTTCACGTCCAGTGTAGGACGAATGGAACCACGCTCCGGCGTTGTGTAGCCTTTCTCACCGTATTCAGCATCGATGTCGAGCGCCGCCTTGTATTTTTCCGCATCGTAAGGAGCTTTCGCCATTTCAGCGCGCTCTTCCATGCTCAGCTCCACCACATCGGCGTAAAAGCCCGGGATGGTAATGTGGTTGTTCTCGTCGTGCAGCGAAGCAATCATTTTCGCCAGGATATTGATCGGGTTGGCCACGCAGCCACCATACAAGCCCGAATGCAAATCGCGGTTCGGACCGGTCACTTCCACTTCTACGTAGCTGAGTCCGCGCAGACCGGTTGTAATCGATGGCGTATCGTTGCCCAGCATGCCCGTATCGGAAACCAGGATGATGTCGCCTTTCAAACGTTCTTTGTTCTCCTTGATAAACGCTTCGAGGTTCACACTGCCAACTTCTTCTTCGCCTTCGATCATGAATTTTACGTTGCACGGCAGCTCACCTTCCTGCATCATGGCCTCGAAAGCTTTCACGTGCATGAACATCTGCCCCTTATCATCGCAGGAACCGCGTGCAAAAATTGCACCTTCCGGATGAATATCCGTTGTTTTTACAACAGGCTCAAATGGCGGTGATGTCCACAGTTCGAGCGGATCTGCCGGCTGTACATCGTAGTGTCCATACACGATTACCGTTGGCAGACTGGCATCGACGATCTTTTCACCATACACGATCGGGTGGCCCGGTGTCGGACAAATCTCCACATGGTCTGCTCCGGCTTTTTTCAGAAAATCGGCCACTTTTTCCGCTGCACGCACAACATCCTGCTTGTAGGCACTGTCGGCTGAAATACTTGGAATGCGAAGCAAATCAAGGAGTTCGGAAAGGTAAGTCTCGCGTGATGACTGAATGCGGGCTGCTGTTTTATGCATAATTTGAAGGTTTCTGATACTGATTTTGTTGTTATTACAAAAGTGCTAAATTTGGCTCATACGATCGACTGGTTATGGCTGTTATTTATTTAACAGTTTGAGCATAAATTGCAATTATTCAACTTAAATGCAACTACTTGTTCTTTGATCCAGTCTTGACTATAATAACTGACTGGTGATGAAGAAAATACTACTTACTTGCGCATTGTTGTCGTTGGGTACAGCGACGACTGCCTTTAGTCAAATTGTGGTTACTCCGGGGTTGACACCCCAACAGTACGTGGAAGATGTACTGATCGGATCGGGGGTAACTGTTTCCAATATTACGTTTACGGGTTTAACGCAGCAGATTGCACGATTCAACGGAACGGCGTCCAACATCGGTTTCGCCGATGGTATCGTCTTATCGAGTGGTGAGGCCAACGATCTTGAAGGATCGGCATTTACCGATCCGGGCAACCAGTTCGGTCAGCCGGGCGATCCAGACCTGCTCACGGTTGCACAGTCTGTGACAACGAACCCTTCTGCGGGATCGATTACGTCATCTGAAGACGTAGCCATCCTGGAATTCGATTTCGTTCCGACATCCAACTTCGTAAGCTTCAACTTCGTGTTTGGTTCCGATGAGTACACCACGTACATCAATACGGCCTTCAACGATGCATTTGGCTTCTTTATCAGCGGACCGGGTATTACAGGTCCATTCGCTTCACCTCCGGAATTCCCTGACGGTGCAGTAAACCTGGCGCTCGTTCCCGGAACGAATACGCCAATTACCATTAGTACGATCCACCCGGGATTGAACTCCGGCTACTACATCAGCAACGTGGGAGGGACAACGCATACACTGAACGGATTCACCACACCGATTCCGATCCAGTTCCCGGTTATCTGCGGTGAAACATACCACTTCAAATTTGCTGTTTCCGACTGCCAGGATGACTACCTCGACACAGACGTATTCCTTGAAGCAGGCTCATTTACATCGCCGCCGGTACAATTTACCATCACTACACCTGAAGGCGACAATACAGTTTCTGAAGGTTGCTTAGGTGCAGATCTCGTATTTGTGCGCAACGCCTGCCAGTCTGACGACTCTATTACGGTAAGCTACCTCGTTAGCGGTACTGCAACTGAAGGAGCCGATTTCGCGCCGCTCGAGAACCCGTTCATCATGGTTCCGGGACAAGACACCGCGATTATTAATGTACTGGCTTTTGCCGACGGTGTGCCGGAAGGAACAGAATACCTGACCGTAACGCTGGAAATGGTGAACGAAGAAGGCGACACGATCGTTATTTCAGGAACCCTCGCTATTGAAGACTCCCAGCCGTTATCGGTGGCACCAAACGATGTGAATGCCTACTGTCTTGCTGATGATGTTGTCATACAGGCGGTGCCTTCCGGTGGAATCGGTGCGTATAGCTACGAATGGAATACCGGCGATACAACTGCCCAGATAACAGAAAACTTCCCGGCCAACGGCACTTATACTTTTACGGTCGAAATAACCGACGAATGTAACGGCTACCTGCTCGATACCGTCACTGTGGTGATGAACCAGACACTGGCCATTGACACCATTTACACATACCATCCTTCGGCTTGTAACCCGGACGGAACTGTAGCGGGAATGATCGTTGGACAAACCGGACAGCCGCAATACCACTGGACCGGACCAGGAAACCCTGGGCCAAACAACATCAATGCTTCCGTATTACAGAACATCCCAGGCGGCTGGTACTACTTCACTGTTGAAGATGATGTGTGTACCGTATCAGACTCCGCATTGCTGGTTCCACAAGATCCGCCGGTAGCGCAGTTCACGCCATCCGTAACAAGTGGCTGCAGCCCGCTGTTTGTAACATTTACCAACACGAGCCAAAATGCCAACAGCTACGAGTGGTCGTTCGGAAACGGTGAAACTGCCAACGTAAACGATTTGAGCAGCCAGTCGGCTACGTATACATCTCCGGGCGTTGTTCGCCTCATCGCTATCCAGGGCAACTGCCGCGATACCATGGAAATCGCCATCAACATTTCCATCTGCGGTTGTACAGATCCTGCTGCACTGAACTACAACCCGGCAGCTACAGTAAACGACGGATCCTGCGTGTACCCACTGCCAACTGTTGAAGTACCAAACGTATTTACACCAAACGGTGACGGCGACAACGATGTGTTCGAGCTGAAAGTGACCAACTCCGACAAAGTAGAGCTGATCATCACCAACCGCTGGGGTAACGTGATGTACAACCAGACCGGTGCCCAACCGAAATGGGATGGAAAAGTGGGCAGTGTTCCTGCCGAAGAAGGTGTTTACTTCTATACCTACAAGGTATTCGGATTGACAACCACCCTCGAAGGTCACGGATTCTTACAATTGATTATTAATTGATCCGCAAAACAAGATAAAACGAAAGGGGCGTCGATTGGACGCCCCTTTTTAATTTCTATTTTATCAGTGAATCAACGGATCGAAACCAGCGACTGACCGGTCATTTCCAGCGGCGATGCAATGCGCAGGCGCGACAGGATCGTTGGCGCTACATCGGCCAGGATACCATCGGTTAATTGCACCAGCGGATCTTTTGTTACCAGCACCATCGGAACAGGATTCAGCGAGTGCGCTGTATTCGGTGAGCCATCTGCGTTGATCGCTACATCCGCGTTGCCGTGGTCGGCGATCACCAGTAATTCGTAGCCCAGCTTGTTGGCCTGCTGAACGATTTCACCCAAAGAGCTGTCAACTGTTTCCACTGCTTTCACGATGGCTTCGTAAACGCCCGTATGTCCAACCATATCCGGATTGGCAAAATTCAGGCAGAAAAAATCCGGACGTTGTTTCTCCATCGCTTCGAGAATGCGGCTCGTAACTTCCGGTGCGCTCATTTCAGGCTGCAGATCGTAGGTCGCTACTTTCGGTGAGTTGACCAGGATGCGGCTTTCGCCCTGGAATTCTTTTTCACGGCCTCCACTGAAGAAAAACGTTACGTGCGGGTATTTCTCCGTTTCAGCGATGCGGACCTGTGTACGTCCCATTTTACTAAGCACTTCTCCCAGCGTATTGTTGAGGTTGTCTTTATCGAAAATGACCTGCACTTTTTTGAACGCCGCCGAATAATTGGTCATGGTGAAGTAATGCAGGTTCAACGGCTGCATGTTCTGCTCTGGGAAAGCGGTCTGTGTCAACGCCTGGGTAATTTCACGCGGACGATCGGTCCGGAAGTTGAAGCTGATTACCACATCGCCGTCTTCGATCTTTCCGATCGCTTCGCCGTTTTCAAAGAGCACAAACGGCTCGATAAACTCATCGGTAATGTCTTTCTCATAGCTGGATTCAATAGCCTGAACGGGATCGGTAAAAGGTGTTCCTGTTCCATGTACCATCGCATCGTAAGCGATCTTCACGCGTTCCCAGCGATTATCGCGATCCATGGCATAATAACGACCGGTAATCGACGCCAGTTTGCCCGTTGTACTGCGCAGGTGCGCTTCCAGTTGACCGATGAAACCGGCTCCGCTTTTCGGATCGCAATCGCGGCCATCGGTGAAAGCGTGAATGAATACGTTGGTCAGGCCAAACGATTGCGCCATCGTGCACAACGCATGCAAATGCTCCTGCGAGCTGTGAACGCCGCCGTTGGAAACGAGTCCCATGAAGTGGAGCTTTTTACCGGTTGTTTTGGCGTGTTCGAATGCTTTAACCAGGTTCGGGATTTTGAAAAACTCGCCTTCGCGGATGGATTTGTTGATGCGCGTGAGCTCCTGGTAAACGATGCGGCCGGCGCCGATGTTCAAATGGCCAACTTCGGAGTTTCCCATTTGTCCGTCGGGAAGACCTACATTTTCGCCGCTGGTTAGCAGGGTTGCATGCGGATAATTTTCCAGCAATCCTTTCATGACCGGGGTTTCCGCGTTGGCAATCGCATCTGCTTTTGTGCCGTCTCCTATGCCCCATCCGTCGAGGATAATGAGGCCGATTTTTGGGTTACTCATAAGGAATCTGTATTTCGAAACAAGCTCCGGGACCTTCGGGCTGAATCAGCCGCAATTGTCCACCCAGAGCCCTGGTATATTCGTGTGCTATGTAAAGTCCGAGGCCGGTGCCTTTGGCTGAACGCGTTTCTTCGTTTTCCAGCCGGACGAATTTCTGAAAAATCACTTTTCCCTCGGTTGGAGCGATGCCTTTGCCGTAATCGCGCACCTGTATGCTCAGGAAACGCTCGTAGCGCAAGACCGTAAGCTCTATGCCCTGTTCGGTTTGTCCGTACTTGTGGGCATTTTCAATCAGGTTGTTCAAAATGGTGGTCAGCGCCATGCGATCGGTCGTGATCTGCAATCCGGCGACGCTTTGCAGCTGAATGGGAACGTGCAGCCGTCTTTCCTGTACGGAAATGAGCTCACATAAAAAGGTGTGCAGATCGAACCGTTCTTTCTGGAAAACATATTTCTCGTGTTCGAGTCGGGAAGCTGTCAGGATTTGCTCCACCAGCATTTCCAGGCGCGTGGTTTCATCGATGGCTTTCTGCATCAGTTCGATGCGTTTTTCTTCGGGAAGCTGGTGCTTAACAAGTGTTTGAAGATAGAGCCGGCTGGCTGCTACCGGTGTTTTCAATTCATGTGTCACCGAAAGCATGAAGTTGTGCTGCTGACGTACCATTTTCATTTCTTTCCGGATCGAAGCCTGGATGCGCCAAAGTCCCAGTGCCAGCAATACGAGGAAAACACTTCCTTCGCCCACGATCATGATCACGCGCTTGGCAATCAGGCTGTTTCCCATATGGGAAGTCCGCGTCAGGTCGATCATCAGGTAGCCCCACCAGATAAACTGGATGATTACATAGGCACCCAGGAGATAGACAAGCGCAGTCGCCGGTTTTTTACGCATCATGAGACAACAGCGGTTTTACTTCCCCCTTTGGAGGGGGACAGAGGGGGAGGATTTACGTCAACGATTTCTTTTTCAAACATGACGAATCAAAGATAGTGCTTATTGGGCTTTCACGAATTAGTGCCTTCGCGGGAACCCAAACTATGCTATTCGCTAGTAAGCGCGTTCGTTTTTCCCTTCGACGTAGTTGATGAATGCCTTGTTAACCACTTTGTTTCCACCTACTGTCGGGTAATCGCCGGTAAAGTACCAGTCGCCCAGGTTATCAGGACAAGCGCGGTGCAGGTTTTCTACCGATTGGTACACAATGCGCACTTCGGCATTGATGTTTTTCGGCGTCAGCATCTGGGCGATCTTGGCGGAGATATCTTCTGCCGTAAACGGAGCGTAGATCTCTTTCACAAAGTTCACGATCTGATCTTTCGGAAGGGATTCCTGTTCCTTGCATTTGCGGTAGACCTCATCGATCACTGAAGCGCGACCGGTTTCTTTCAGCAATTCGATGGCCGCTGTAAAGGCAATGAAATCACCCATTTTCGCCATATCAATACCGTAACAATCCGGGTAACGGATCTGCGGTGCAGAAGAAACGATCACGATGCGCTTCGGTCCGAGGCGATCGAGGATGCGCAGAATGGATTGCTTGAGCGTGGTTCCGCGAACGATACTGTCGTCGATGACCACCAGGTTGTCTTTGCCTGCGTGTACGGAACCGTACGTAATGTCATATACCTGCGCCACCATATCGTCGCGGGCGTCATCCTGCGTGATAAACGTGCGCGCTTTGGCATCTTTGATCGCGATCTTTTCGATACGCGCCCGCTGGTTGATGATAGCCGATAATTCTTCCGGCGTCGGTTTGCGGTCGAGTGCGAGAATCGCGTTGAATTTCTGTTCGTTGAGGTGATCTTCCAATCCTTTGATCATACCGTAGAACGAGCCTTCGGCGGTGTTCGGGATGAACGAGAAAACGGAATTATCGAGGTCGTAATCAACGGCTTTCAGAATGGTTGGAACGATGAAACGTCCGAGGTTTTTGCGCTCTTCGTAAATATCGAAGTCGTTGCCGCGGGAGAAGTAAATGCGCTCGAAGGAACACTTTTTAGGCTCGCGCGGTGCGTTGATCTCTGTTTCAGCTACCTGGCCGTTCTTTTTGATGATCAGCGCGTGGCCCGGAGTGAGCTCTTTCACGCTTTCTTTCTTCAGGTTGAAGGCTGTCTGGATCACCGGGCGCTCGGAAGCCACCACACAGATCTCGTCGTCTTCGTACCAGTATGCCGGACGGATTCCGTTCGGATCGCGCAAAACGAATGCATCGCCGTGTCCGAACAATCCTGCCATGGCGTAACCGCCGTCCCAGTCTTCGGATGCTTTCTTCAGAATGCGCTCGATATTGATACGCTCGGCGATTTTTCCATACAATTCCTGCTGGTTGCTCGCCCCTGCGCGAAGTTGTTCGTATAATTCTTCATTTTCGACATCGAGGAAATGCCCGATTTTTTCCAGTACGGTTACCGTATCGGATTTTTCTTTCGGGTGCTGACCGATGTTCACGAGTACATCAAACAGCTCATCGACGTTGGTCAGGTTAAAATTCCCTGCTACAACGAGGTTCCGCGTGATCCAGTTGTTCTGGCGCAGGAACGGGTGGCAGCTTTCGATACTGTTGCGGCCAAAAGTCCCGTAGCGCAGGTGACCGAGGAACAATTCGCCCGTAAAACCGGCATAGCGCTTCAGGTATTCCACATCTTTGAGCTTTTCCGGGTCTTCCTCTCCAATTTGGCGGAAGCGGCTGTTGATGTGATCGAAAATGTCCTGGATGGGCTTCGGATCGATGCTTCGGTAACGCGAAATGTAGCGCTCACCTGGATCCATATCGAGCTTGATATTGGCAACACCGGCGCCATCTTGTCCGCGGTTGTGCTGCTTTTCCATGAGCAGGTGCAGCTTGTTGATCCCGTAGAACGCTGTTCCGTATTTATCGACGTAGTACTGAAGAGGTTGCTTTAGACGGAGAAGTGCAATACCACACTCGTGTTTGATAGGATCGCTCATAGTTCGAAAATGATGGTGCAAAGGTACGCTTTTCAGATGGATTGATCCAAAAAGTACCGACACATTCGACCAACCCGAGAAGCGTTTCGATCGTTAGGTTTTCAAGGATCATGAAATTGTGATGATAAATGGCACGTTATTCGCGGAAAGAATGTCGTTAAATTGTAGTTTCACGAGCAACTATTCGCTGAAAAATCAGTTTATCTAACGGTAGCAGCCTTTCAGTAAATGACCGCTGTTTTTGGCTGATTATCATGCGTATTTCGTAAATTCGGTATATGTTACGTTGGTGGACCTTAACGTTATTACTTGTCATGCTGCGCTCTTACGGGCAGGATGATCAGGTATGGCTTCACCCCAACCGCGGACAATGGGACTCCCGTTTCAACTACAAAGTCGAATTACAGAAAGGCGAAATGCTCATCGAGCCCAACGGTTTCACGTACTACCTGTATGAAGTGAACCGCGATCACGGCCACGACGGCGATGCACACGAAGGATTCAAGGGCCATGTTATCAAGACTTCATTCATCGGCGCTTCTTCACCCGCGCGCTTCGCCGAAACAGCACCTTCACCATTTTACCGCAACTATTTCCTTTCCAACGATCCGACCAAATGGCAATCGAACGTGCATTCCTTCCAGGGCGTTACTTCGAAAGACGTTTATCCGGGCATCGATCTGGCCATTCAGGGTGGTGAAGGCTCCCTGAAATATTCCTGGATCGTGGCACCGAATACCGATGCCCATGTGATCCGCTGGTCGTATGACGGCGCTGAGTCGATAAAGCTAACCAACGCAGGTGAGCTGCTCATTAAGCACTCGCTCGGGACTGTTACCGAAGGAAAACCGGTCGCATGGACCCTGCGCGATGGCCGCAAAACACCTGTCAAAGTCAATTATAAGCTCGACGGCAAAACCGTTTGGTTCGAGCTGGAAAATACAACATTCACCGATACGCTGGTTATCGATCCCTCCATCACCTTTTCCACCTTTTCCGGCTCCGATGCCGATAACTGGGGATTCACCGCTACACCTGATATGGTCGGCAATCTCTTTGGTGGCGGAATCGTTTTTGGATCCGGTTATCCCATCACAGCCGGTGCGCTCGACAATACCTACAACGGTGGCTCTTTCGACCTTGGAATCAGTAAATTCAATCAAACCGGCTCCACCCTCATTTATTCGACCTATATCGGCGGCAGTGAAAGCGAAACACCGCATTCCATTATCTGCTCGCCAACGGGTGAATTGTTCATCCTCGGAGCCACCAGTTCCTGGAACTTCCCGATGGCCGGGGCTTCTTTCGATAATACTTTCGTAGGCGGGCCTTCGGTTGCTGAAAACGGTTTGTCTTTCAGCAGCGGTACCGACATTTACATCGCACGACTAAGCGTGGGTGGTAATACGCTGGTTGCTTCCACCTTCATCGGTGGCTCTTCTACCGACGGAATCAACGTAGGTGCTTTACAATACAACTACGGCGACCAGTTTCGCGGCGAAGTGATTGTAGATGCAACGAATGTTTACATCGCCAGTGTCACCAATTCATCCGACTTCCCCACTCTGAATCCTGCACAAGGTTCTTTGAATGGCCCACAGGATGCCGTTATTCTGAAAATCGATCAGGGATTGAGCACTCTGAGCTGGTCGACCTATTTCGGGGGAGCAGTCAATGAAACCGGCAACAGTCTTCAGCGTTCTTCTACGGGCGATATTTACATGACCGGAGGTACGAACTCGTCTTCGCTGCCCTTCTCTTCCGGACACGATCTTTCCTTCAACGGCGGCATTGGTGACGGTTATATAGCACGTCTTAACAGCAACACAGGCGCTTTCCTTTCGGGAACGTATCTCGGCACTTCCGAATACGACCAGGGCTACTTTGTACAGGTCGACCTGCAGAATGCTGTTTACGTTTACGGTCAGACAGAAGGAACGGTTCCGGTCAGCCCGGGATGTTTCGGCAATCCCAACTCCGGGCAGTTCATCATGAAATACAATGCCAACCTGAGCAGCCAGCTCTGGACAACCGTTATCGGTGCCGGTACAGGTCACGTGGAAATTTCACCGACTGCTTTCCTGGTTTCCAACTGCAGCGATATCTATATCTGCGGATGGGGTGGCACACTCAATCACGGCGACCAGGCTATTTTCAGTACCAGCTCCGGTTTCCCGTTCACATCTGATGCCTACCAGCCCTCCACCAACGGCAGCAATTTCTGGATCGGTGTGCTCAGCGCCAACGCAGCCACATTGAAATACGCCACCTTTATGGGCGGCATGAACTCTTCCAGTGCGCACGTAGATGGTGGAACGAGTCGCTTCGACAAAAACGGCAGTATTTACCACGCCGTATGCGGATCGTGTGGCCCGACAACTTCCGGTTTTACAACAACACCGGGAAGCTGGTCAACACTGGATCAGAGCGCCAACTGCAACATGGCCGTGTTCAAATTCGAGCTCAGTCACATTGAAGCCATTGTAAACGATCCCGAGCCATTGATCTGTTTGCCTGATCCGGTAGTTTTCCAGAACAATAGCGCCAACGGGAACGAATTCTTCTGGGATTTTGGTGACAATAACTTTTCAAACGAAATCAATCCTTCGCATACGTATGCCGGACCCGGCAATTACATCGTTACGCTCATCGTAACCGATTCCAACGAATGTTTTGCTCCCGATACCGTCCAGTTCGAAGTCAACATCGGCGATTTCCAGGGCGGAATTGTTCAGCCGACTTCCCCTATCTGCCCGGGCGGAACTTTCCAGCTTGAAGCATTCGGCGGTTCGGTCTACGAGTGGTCACCTGTTGATTTGCTCGACGATCCAAATATCCCCGATCCAACCGTTACCGGCATTATGGAAAATACGCTGTTTACCTGTATCATCAGTGACAGTTGCGGAACCGATACGGTTCAGGTATTGCTTGAAGTTTTCGGTGGAAATGTGGACGCTTCGAACGATACGACGATCTGTATAGGGAACAGTGTGCCTTTATTTGTCAACGGTGTAGCCACAGCTACGTGGTCGCCAGCTACTTATCTCGACGATCCGGGCAGCACAACGCCAACTTCAACACCAACGGAAACCATTACTTACACAGTGATCGGCACCACGATAGATGGTTGCGAGCTGAATGAAACCGTGACCGTGACCGTTGAGTTCAATCCACCGCAACCTGTTATGCAGGATACTTTGCGCTATTGCGAAGGACTGACCGGAACCATGACCGTGAGCGGCGCCAGCGATTACACCTGGACTCCGCCACTCGATATTACACCGCTCACCGGGCCTACCGTCACTATTTCGGCGCAAACTGATCGTTACTATTACTGTGAATTCAGCAATGCCTGCGCCAGCGAGCTCGACAGCGTTTACGTCGACATCGTTGTTGCTACCATTACTGCCGGAAACGACACGATCGTTTGCCCGGGCGAACCGGCTTTCCTATGGGCCAACGGAGGTGTTTCCTACCTGTGGCAGCCAACCGTTGAATTTGTAGACGGTTCCGGCTCAGAAGTACTTGCCAGCAGTTTTGCTCCGACTATCTATACAGTCATCGGCACGGATGAAAACGGTTGTACCGGCACAGCGCAGGTAACCGTTGATCTTTACCCGATGCCGTTCATTCAGACCTGCCCGGATGTGTACGCCTTTACCGGCGATGTGGTACAGCTTTCCGCTTCCAGCACTACGCCCGGACCTTATACCTGGTCGCCTGTCGAATACCTGAGCTGCGTAAATTGCAGCAATCCGACGGCCAATCCGGACATCAATTACGTGTATACAGTGTCTTATGTCGATGAAAACGGTTGTACGGCCAGCGATGATGTGCGTATCATTTACGATCCGATCATCTACGTACCGAACACGTTCACACCAAACGGCGACGTCTTCAACGAAACCTTCTTTGCATTAGGCGGCAACATCCAGGAATTCAACATTGAGATCTACAACCGCTGGGGCGAGCGCATTTACGAAGGCGGCGCTCTTGACAAAGCCTGGGACGGTACTTACGAAGGCCAGGAATGCCCTGACGGCGTCTACACCTGGAAAATCCTGTATGTGGATTACAGAGGCCTGGAGCATGAGCTTGTGGGGCATGTGAGCCTGTTGAGATAAGCCGGTCGTGGCAGCCTAATCGTGATAGGCCACCCTCCTTAATCCTCCTTGCAGCTTTCGCACTAACGTTTGTCGCTGCTGCGTCTTCAGAAGCCTTGCTTCATCTTCTCAGGGGAGGAATAGCCTGTGCTTTTCTCTACCTTATCGGAAAAAGTACGTTACAAGGTCTTTGCTCCTTTGTGGTGAATTACATCGTCCCCGGCTGCAGCTCGTCATCCTGTTGCTGATGCTCTTTTTCCTGCTGTTTGAATTCCTTGTCCATGTTCCGTCGACGGCCCAGCACAAAGCCCAGGTGAAGCTCGTGAGCGCCGGCTCCGAAAGAACGCGTTCCGGATACACCGAATTCGAAAGCATAAGCCAGGCGGAAGTTCTTCAGTAGGTTCAGGCCAATTCCGGCACAGACGGTCGATTTGCTTCGGTAGGAAAGGCTCAGCCAGCCGATGCGCTGGTAGTGGAAACGCGCTCCGGCATCGAAGCTCAGCGGTGAAGCAGTCGTGTTTTTCAGGATCACCAAAGGTTCGATGGCATAAGTCGATGAGAGATCGAAACGATAGCTGGCCAAAGCATACAAATGACGTTCGAATGCGCTTTCCGTTTCAACGCCGTCGAAACGCATTTTGTTTTTCAGGAACTGGCTGCCGCTCAAACTGAACAGGAAACGATCGTTGTAAAGCACCAACCCGGTTTGTACGTCGATGAGATTCTGGTTATTGGCCGTTGCCAGGTATTGCTGGTAAGCGGCGTCGTTGGATTCGATCAGCGAAACGCGTTCCTGGTTAATGGCGAAATTGCTCCAGCCCAGCCCGATTCCTACACCGGCATTGAGCTTCTGCGTCAGCGGCAGATGGATGGCATAACTGCCCATGGCGGAAGTTTTGTTGAACGGTCCGATAACGTCCGAAACGAATTTTCCGCCCAGGATGTGTTTTCGCCCAATCGTGCGCTGTGGCGAATCGTAGAACGAGCGTCCTTCGCGATTGAACTCGTCGAGTACGGCGCCTTTGGCTTTTTTAAAACGGATCTGCGACTGCACGTTGGCGTAATACGTTTGCGGTTTTCCTTCAACGGCCAGCCATTGGGTACGCATCCCGATGTTCATTTCCGTCAGGTTCGTTAAGCCGGCTGCGGCCGGGTTGAACACATACGGATTGAACAGCGTTTGCGAAAATTGAATATCCTGTTGCGCCAGAGCGGTTCCGGAGATGAACAGGGCAAAAAAGAGAATGTTGCGTGTTTTCATAACTGGACAGGATTAACGGATGATGCTGATGGAGCCGGTGAGTACTTCGTCGCTGCCGTCATTGAGCGCGATGCGGTAAAAATAAGTGCCTGGAGGAACGGGTTCTTCCTTGAAATTGCCGTCCCACGGCGTTTGGTAACCAACCGATTCGTAAACGATGCTGCCCCAGCGGTTGTAGATCTGTACTTCGCATTGCGGATACAGCAACGTGAAATTCGGCAGCTCGAATACGTCGTTGTCGCCATCGGCGTTGGGCGTAAACAGCGTCGGAATGTGTATTTCATCGCTTGCACACTGCGTAATGACCAGCTCGAGTGTATCGGTCGAAGAGCCGCAGCCCGGGTAGTTCATTGTGTAAACGATCACTAAATTGCCAGCCGATGCACCCGTGAGCGCAGTCGTTTCATCGTATTTATTGGCAAAAGTGCCATCTCCTTCAATGATGTTCCAGACGACCGACTGACTGGATTCCGGAATCGTTCCGGTAACCGCCCATGGCAGATCGCTTAAACACAAACTGGTATCCGGCTGATCGATTTCTGCATACGGCAGCATGTATACGGTCATCGTGTCGCTCGATGCCGGGCAGGTTCCGTTGGTCACTGTCCAGACAAGGTAGCTTTCACCCGCAGGAAGATTGCTGACAGTTGTCACAGCAGCTTCCGGATCGTCGAACGTTACGCCCGGCGGACCGCTCCAGCTGCCGCTTCCGATGGTAGCCGGCAGGGTTTGAATCACGGTTTCGTCCGGGTTGCAGGCGATGAGCGATGCAGGAACATTCGCATGGGAGGGCAGTTGGTAAACGATCACCACCATGGTGTCGCGTTTGGAGCCGCATTCAGGAGTGCTCACCGACCATTCGAGCAGGTTCGTTCCGATGGAAAGATTGCTGACAGTTGTCGATGCGCCGTTCGGATTCAGGAAAGTTGCCGTTCCACCGATCGCTGTCCATTGTCCTGTACCGTTCGATGGCACTTCAGCAGTAACGATGGTCGAGTAGAGGTTGCATAATTCAATGGTGTCGTTCAGCACGCGGGCAGTGTCGGGATAGTTGAGCACTTCCACCGTAAACGAGCAGCTGGCCGTATTTCCGGATGAATCGGTAACCATGTAGGTTTGCGTGGTGAATCCCATCGGGAACAAATCACCGGAAGTAAGACCGGAAACGTCGCTCTGGGAGATGATGAACCCGATACAGTTGTCTGAGCCAATCGGCGCTGCGTAGTTAACGATCGGATCGCAGGTCGAAACGTTCGCTGGACAATCGATTTCCGGATCGACGCTTTCAGTAATCTCAATATGAAAGGTACAGGAAGTTGTATTGCCACCGGCGTCGGTTACAGTGAGCGTAATGACAGAAGCTCCGGGATGAAGGAGCGAACCGGGCGCCGGATTCTGCGACACAACCGATGGCGAACAGTTATCGTTCACCACAGCCAGGCCGGTGTAATCCGTCAGCGTATAATCGCAGCTTGTTCCGTTGTTGATAGCCTGGGTGCCCGGACAGGTAATCGTTGCCGGCGTTGCATCAATTGGAAATACTTGCGTGATGCAGCTGGTTGCATTGCCGTGCAGATCGGTGATCGTGATCGTTACATCGGAAACGCCGGAAGCATTCGTCCCAGCTGGCGGACTTTGCTGGAAGGTCAGCTGTTCGAAAGATGTACAGCCGTCGGCAGCGCCGTAGCTTCCACTCAAATCCGGAATGGCATAATTGCATGGATTGGTAATCGCAACAGCCGTGTCGGCATTACAGGAAACAACAGGATTGACCGTATCGAGCGGAATCAGCTCCAGCTCGCAGGAACCGGTATTGCCGTCAGTGTCAGTGACGAAAATGTGAGCGGTAATCGTATCGGAGAATGAAACGGACATAGCCGGCGTCTGGGAGTAGCTCAGTTGGCCGGTTGCCGAACAATTGTCCGAAGCGGATGCTTGTGGAACCAGGTTCGGAACGTGTGCAATGCACAATGCGTTCATGGGAACGGCAACACTTGCAGGACAGTTTACGACCGGCGTAATGTCTTCCACCACCGTTACTTCAACCGGGCAGGAAGCACTGTTTCCATTGGCATCCTGCACGAACAGCGTGATGGTGTGCTCTCCGCGCGGAAGTGTGGCGCCAACAATCGGCAGTTGAGAGAAGACAAGCGCATTTGTCGGCGTACAGTTATCGGAAGCAACAGCTGTTCCGCTCAGATCGGCAATGGTATAATCACAACCGGCGTCGGCGATCACCGTATCCATAATCGGACAGGTAAGCAATGGGGAAACCGTATCGTTGAGCACAAATTGAACAGTGCATGTTCCTTCGTTGCCGGCTAAGTCGGTCACGGTAATCACAGCGAGACTATCTTCCGTAATAAGGCTGCCTGGTGCCGGAACTTGTTCCAGTGTGAGATCGTTTACGGCGGTACAGTTATCGCTTCGGATCACCGTAGCTTCGACATCCGGAATTTCGGCCTGGCAATTTGCGCCCGGATAAACGCTGATAGGTCCGTGACAAACCGCAACCGGCGAAATCGTGTCGACAAAATTCAATGTGAAAGAACAGGCGTCGCTTCCGGCCGGTGTACTGCCGCTTACCGTGAGCGTAATGGTTGTTGTATCGGTAATAATGGTTCCCGAAACCGGCAGTTGATTGATCACGTAGGTCGGATCGCAGTTCTCCGTAACCGTAGCCAGCGCGGTATAATCGGCGAGCACGGCGTTGCAGGAAGCGGTTGCGTAAATTGCCTGGTTGGCAGGGCAGGTTATAACCGGCATAACCGTATCAACGACCGAAATATCGAACGCACATTGTACCTGGTTGTTGCTTTCGTCCTCAACCGTGATCGTCACAACCTGCGTGGCACCGATACCCGAAAGTGTCGTTCCGGAAACCGGCGACTGGCTGACGATCAACGAGCCGCTTGCCGTACAATTATCGGAGGCCGTAACCAGCGGCACAAAATTTCCAATCGTGGCCTGGCAGGAAGCATTCAGCTGCAATACCGTGTCATTCGGGCAGTTTACTGAAGGAGCTGTGACGTCGTTTGTGAACAGCTGAAAGAAACAGGAAACGCTATTATTCCCGGCGTCTGTAGCAGACAGTGTGATCATGGTAGAGCTTCCGCCCGAGTTGGGGAGACTTGTTCCCGCAGCCGGCGACTGAAGAATAGTGATCGCCGAAGAATCCGAGCAATCGTCTGAAAGTGCGAGCAATGCCTGGCTGAAATCCGGAACAACGGCTCCGCAGGAAGCATCCACAACGATGTTGTAATCGCCCGGACAGGTCAATGTGGGCGGATTGACATCGTTGAACGCACCGGCAAGAATGCGCACATTGTCGATGGCAGCCGGAGCGTTGTTTGCACCGGCGTCATCATACGTAAAGCGGAAACCGATCCAGAAAGTAGTGTTGTTGAGCAAGGCCGGAAGCGCTTGTGAAACCGGTTGCCAGAAGGTTATTCCCTGTAACTGTGTTCCGTTCACCACCCAGTTAGCGCCGTTATCGATACTGTAAACCACTTCGAGGAAATCCGTTCCTGCCGCGCCTTCGATTTTCGTTTCGAATTCCAGTTGCAGCGCAGCCGCACAGGTAGCATTCACTTCGGTGTAAAAAATCGTCGACAAAGAACCGGCCGGGGCGTTTACGTAGCCGTAACGGCTTTCTCCCGTTGGGCCGCATCCCGGAACTGTTCCGCCTGCCGAAATGTAAGCGGCGTTCGATCCTGTTTGTGTCAGTCCGTTGGAAGCGCAGGTGCCGATCATCCAGCTGTTGGGCGAAGTGGAGCCTGCTGTTTGCCAGCCGTCAGTTCCTTCAAACGTGTGATTGACGAAGGCAGTTTGGGCAGTGAGGATGAAAGAATATAAAAAGAAGAGGCAGACCAGGAGAGGGCGATACAGTTTCATAAGCTAGTTAAGAGCGCATAAAAATAGCAGAAAAATCAAATGGTGAAGGGCTTCCGGCTGAACGGACAGGTTAGTTGGTTCTCTGTCGGTTGTGCATCGTTGTTAATTCGTACTTTTGCGAAAAAATCACGATTATGGTAGGCATTATTATGGGCAGCACATCGGATCTGCCGGTTATGCAGGAAGCAGCAGCCATCCTGACGGAATTCGGTGTAAAACACGAAGTAACGATCGTTTCCGCTCACCGCACGCCGGAACGCATGTTCGAATATGCCCGTACGGCAGCCGATCGTGGTATTAAAGTAATCATTGCCGGAGCCGGAGGTGCAGCACATTTGCCAGGCATGACGGCTTCCCTGACGCCGCTTCCGGTAATCGGCGTTCCGATCCGTTCCAGCAATTCCATCGACGGATGGGACAGCTTATTGTCCATCGTTCAGATGCCGAATGGTATTCCGGTAGCGACGGTAGCCATCAACGGTGCTAAAAATGCCGGTATCCTCGCTGCAAAAATCCTCGGTACTTCCGATCCCGAATTGCTCAAAAAACTGTCCGATTACATGGAAACCATGAAAGAGGCGGTGCTCGAAGGCGCTAAGCGTGTGGAATCGCAGTCTTAAGAGGGATAGCAAGATCTACCTGTCGGTAGACAGGCTTCAGGACGTCAAGACATCAGGATTTTTCTAGATCCTGTGCATATTGTTTGCTGTAATTTTTGAAAGTCGCACGTAATATTGCTTTTTTGCTTAGTCTCCTCTCGGCGGATTCGTGGATTACAAAGTCTCATCCTGAAACCAATAGTTGTTCACCACAAAAGGCACAAAAGAGTATATTGATACACTGTGTGCATCATCAAGCATCACGATTGCATCGTGATTACACAAAAGTTTTGTTCTTGGATTATAGAATCTCTTTTGTGTAGACAGCCCACAAAGCGGCTGGCGCTTTCAACTATGCTAGTACGTCACAGAAGCTTTTGTGCCTTTTGTGGTGAAGAAATCGTCCTGACGTCTTAGAATCTTAAAATCCTGAAATCCATCCGTTCGGAACGGATCAATCGTAAATCAAATACTTTTTCCGGGTAACCATAAAGGCATCCAGCCCCGGTTTCCAGGTCGATTTGATTTCCTTGGCTGAGCAGCCTTGTGCCAATTGTTCGCGCAGATCGGATGTTCCGGCCAGTCGGTCGAAGAAATTTTTCTGATCGATGAACGCCACGGAATCCATCAGCTGGTTACGGGCATTGATCAGCCACGAGAGATTGATCTCGTATGCGCGCTTATGCTGTACATCGGACAGGTCGTATCCGTTGCAATTCTTGTTCTCCCACAGCGGCTGTTTCGCGCCGGAAGTGGAAACCGGTGTAAAGCGGAAATCCGTTTCGCGGAATTTAGGGTGGCCGTACATTTCAAAAGGGCGATCAGTTCCGCGGCCTATGCTCACGGTTGTCGCTTCGAAGAAACACAGGCTTGGGTAAAGCGTGATCGCCAGGTCCGATTTCAGGTTCGGCGACGGCGCGATCGGAATTTCGTATTTCGTTTTGTGATTGTAGTTTTTACAAGGAACCACATACAAACGACAGGTCACATCGTTGTGCAGCCAGAATTCACCGTTGATCATCAGCGCATATTCGCCGATAGTCATACCGTAAACGATCGGCACCGGGTGCATCCCGATAAACGACGTGTGTTCCGGCTCGCGGATCGGTCCGTCAACGTAGTGTGCATTCGGGTTCGGCCGGTCGAGCACAACCAGCGGCTTCCCGTTTTCCGCACAGGCTTCCATAACGTAATGCAGTGTGGAAATATAGGTGTAGAAACGCACGCCTACGTCCTGGATGTCGAACAAAACGATGTCGACGTCCCAAAGCTGGTCGGCGCGTGGCTTTTTGTTGTTGCCGTAAAGCGAAACGATCGGAAGACCGGTTATAGGATCGGTATGGCTCCAGATTTTTTCACCGGCGTCGGCTGTTCCGCGGAAACCGTGTTCAGGGGCAAAGACTTTCTGGATCTGCACGCCGAGGGCAAGCAGTGTATCGACCAGGTGCGTTTTTCCGATCAGCGAAGATTGATTGGCGACGATCGCCACACGACGTCCGCGAAGTGAATCGAGGTAAAGCGTCATGCGCTCATTCCCCAGCTGAATGGTCTGCGGACTTACACGCTCGGGCAATTGCTCGCGAATCTGAACGGAAGGAAAAATGATCTGTTCCTCAAGCGCAGTCAGCGTATCCGACTTGTGCCTGTCTTCTTTGTCGACGCCTTTACTGAAACCGCAGCTTGTCATCAAAACCAGCAGAACACTTTCAAGGCACAAAAGCTTTATGTACTTTCGTACCTTCATGAACGGTTCCTGGAATTTTACATTTTTCATTGCTCGTAAGCTTCAAAATCAGCAAATCGACCCGGCTGGTCGGGCTGGCGGCGGCAAAAAGGTGGCTCGTCCCATTACGCGGATTGCAACCATCAGCATTGCACTTGCAATGATAGTAAATATTATTGCAATAGCCGTCGTTAATGGCTTCCAACAAGAAGTGCGCCGAAAAGTAATCGGCTTCGGTTCACACATTTCCATTCAGAAATCGGGCGAAGGCTCTTTGTTCGAAAGCACACCCCTGAAATACGAGCCGGGATTCCTCCAAACGCTCAAAGACATTCGCGGAATCCGTTCCGTTCAGGGTGTAGCCTATAAACCCGCCTTGTTCCAATCGGTTACAAAAGACGAGCAGCGCGAGATCCTCGGCGTGGTGCTGAAAGGTGTCGATCGTACCTACGACTGGACGTTTATGAAGGAACATCTCGTGGAAGGGAAAATCCCGGCATTCAAAGACAGCTCATCCGACGAAATTCTGGTTTCCAGACGCATTTGCCGCGATCTGCACTACAAGCTCGGCGATACGATCCGGTCGTATTTCGTAAAGCAACAGCCGATCCTGCGCGAATTCCGCATCACCGGGATCTACGAAACGGGACTGGAAGATTTCGACAAGGAAATGGTATTCTGCCACCTGCCGCAAGTACAAGCGCTGAATGATTGGGGCATCCAGGTATCCATTTCGATCGACGACACGCTTGTGGGCGGCGATCTGATCATCCGTGCTGAAGCAAACGGTGGAAACGGCAATTACCGCTACGACTGGGGAAAAGGATTTGAACAATATGCCGGGTTCCCGTTCTGTCCGACAAAAGATACGCTCATTCGTGTTGTTGTAGGCGATTACTGGTCGCGAATGAACGAGCCTGTTGCCAGCATCGTCCGCGATGGCGAAACCGCTATTCCGGATACAGCCTGGCTGAAAATCACCGTTCGCGGAAATCGTACCGCACCGTGTAATTTCCGGCTCACAACCGACGGCTCGCTGATCCGCAATTACAAAGACGACGAAGGCTACATTTATGAATTGTCAGCCGGATCGAAAACTGTTCGTGTCGAATCCATTCCCGGCAAAGGCAGCTTTCGCCAGTACATCGGCAGCTACGAGCTCATGGTTGACGATTGGGAAAATGTAGACCAGCTGAAGCGCAAAGTTTCCAAAGCCGTCATGTTCCGCCCCGATTTCCAGCAGCAGGTACAGGTGAAAAGTATCAAAGACCACCAGCAGGAATTGTTTGTCTGGCTCGGATTCCTCGATATCAACATGGCCATTATCCTGGTCCTGATGCTCATCATCGGGATCATCAACATGGGATCGGCACTGCTGGTCATGATCCTTGTGCGCACCAACTTTATCGGCATCATGAAAGCTATGGGAGCCGGCAACTGGATCATCCGCCGCATCTTTATTATACAGGCCGGCAAGCTCATTCTGAAAGGCATGATCTGGGGCAACCTCATCGGCCTCGGCTTCTGCGTGATCCAGCATTATTTCGGCGTGTTATCGCTCGACCCGAAAGTCTATTACCTCACCAAAGTTCCGATCAGCCTCCCGATTCCGGCCATCATCGGTCTGAACGTCTTCACGCTGGTCGTTTGCCTCGTGGCATTATTGCTGCCTTCCGTCGTTATTACACGCATCCTTCCGTCAAAAGCCATCCGCTTCCGTTAATCTGGACTTCAAGACTTCAGGATTTTAAGATATCAAGACATTAGACCGGAGACTGACCGACTGGAGACTGGAAGACAACTCGGAAACTCACTAACTCATCAACTCATATCTATGTGCTCTATGTATCTATGTGGTCAAACCGAACGACCGGAGACTGACCGACTGGAGACTGGAAGACAACTCGAAACTCACGAACTCATCAACTCGTAAACTCAACTAATACTACACTTCCCATTTTTACGTTAATGCCACAACATTATTTTTCTACTTTTGACATTCATTGTTGCAGATGAGATCAATTCATACGCTTACCCTTTTTCTTCTACTTTCGGTAACGGCTTTTGCCCAGCGGAATATTCGTGATTCCATTATCGGGACGCCTTGGGTTGCTTTGCATTACGGAGCGAACTGGACCGGTGGCGATCTGGCCGACCGTTTTGGCTTTACCAATCATTTGGGAGCTATGGCTGGATACAAAACGTCCAGGAACTGGGTGTATGGCTTCGATGGCAATTTCCATTTCGGGAACCAGATCCGTATGACCGGCCTCTTCGACAGCATTGTCGATAACCAGGGAACCATTACGGATGAAGGCGGTTTTCCGGGGAAAGTAGTCGTCTTCCAGCGCGGATTCAATGTCAACCTCATGGTCGGAAAAGTATTTCCTATCCTGAGTCCCAATGCCAACTCCGGAATTTATGTCCACACGGGAGTCGGCTACGTGCAGCACCGTTTGAAAATCCAGACCAACGAGCACGTGATTCCATCCATCGAGAAGGATTACCGCAAGGGGTACGATCGCTATACTACCGGCATCAATTTTCACCAGTTCGTGGGCTATGCCTTTCTGGCCAACCAGGGCGTAGTGAATTTTTACGGTGGATTTTATATCCAGGAAGGCCTGACGTACAACCGACGCGATGTCTTTTTCGACCGACCTTCCGAGCCAGTGCCGACCGATATGCGATTCGATATGATGTATGGCCTAAAAGTGGGCTGGTTCGTCCCGATTTATCGTCGTAAACCGAAAGATTTCTACTTCAATTAAGCCGATGCGTTTTTTGTATGCGATCGGAATGGGCTTCCTCTACAGCATGCTGTGGCTGGCTTCCCTGTTCAACGCAAAAGCCCGCAAATGGATCAATGGACGCAAAAAACACGTAACGGATTTTCCCGTACCTGAAGGTCGCTCGGTGGCGTGGTTCCACTGCGCATCATTGGGTGAATTCGACCAGGGCCTGCCGGTAATGAATGCCTATAAAGAACGCTTTCCCGATGCCTTTCTGCTGGTCACGTTTTTCAGCCCTTCCGGGATGGAATTCTACAACAAGCGTAAGCACCAGGTCGATCTGGCGTGCTACCTGCCGCTCGATACCGCCCGGAATGCCCGGAAATTCATTCGTCATTTTCGCCCGAAGCACGTGTTCTTCGTGAAATACGAATTCTGGTACAATCATTTGCTGGAAGCCAAAAAGTCGGGCGCAAGCGTTTTCGGTGTTAGCAGCTTGTTCCGTCCCACGCACCGCTTCTTTAAATGGTATGGCGGTTTTTTCCGTTCGGCGCTCCGGCTCTTCGACCATTTCTATGTACAGGACCAGCGCTCGGCCCATTTGCTTGCTTCGATCGGTATTGAGTGCGTGACGATTTCCGGCGACACGCGCTACGACCGTATGTGGGCTGTGCGGGAATCGAACCCTACCAACCCCGTGCTGGAGCAATTCAAAGGCGATGAGCAGCTGCTGATGCTCGGGAGCTCCTGGCCGGTAGACGAAGCGTTGTTCGTTCCGTTTCTCGAAAAACTGACGGCTGAATTCAAGCTGGTGGTTGCACCCCACGATATTGCCGAAAGCCACGTGGAAGAGATCGTGAGCAAATTCGGTCCTTCTGTTCAACGCTATACGAGCTTCAGCGATCCTTCGGCGCGCGTCTTGGTGCTCGATACCATTGGCCAGCTTACTGCGGCTTACCGTTATGCAGATGTGGCATACATAGGCGGCGGTTTTACCGGAAAGCTGCACAACATCCTGGAACCCGGCGCTTTCGGACTGCCGGTGATCTTTGGTCCGCACCACGAGCGTTTTCCCGAAGCCCAGCTCTTCATCGACAGGGGAGTGGCGGTGAGTATTCCGGACCAGTTTGCATTATTGCCTGTGATCCAATCACTGATGAACCGCAAAATAGCTATTTCCGAGGAGCTGGAACAACTATTTTTGGAAAATCGTGGAGCTGCGGCGCTGGCTATCAAGGACATCCGTTGATGGTGGCTTAAAAAGGGGATTTGTTAATTTCCTCGCAAAAAAAGTGCAATTTCTTTTCAGCATAGAAAAATAATACTACCTTAGCCCTGATTTAGGTGGTTAGGTTAGGTTGATTAGAATGGCATAAAGACTCCCGTCTTTGTGCCATTCGCCTTTTATAGCGGTGCTTGAAGATCTTGTGATTCTTAGGCTTACAAGGATAATAACTTGGAAAAGCTAAGGAAGTAGTTTGAACCTGTGGATCCAGGAAAAATAGATCACCTCCGAATAACAATCGGTCTTGGTAATATTGCAATATTACATTTTGGATAACTCAATTCTTGAAATCCTGAGAGCTTAATCAAAAATCCAACACCTGCCTGCCGCAGGCAAGGTTCAAAATCCAACATCTTTCCTGATGTCTTGGGAGTCCTGATGTTCTAAAATCCAATCAGAAGTTTGGCGTCAGCTCGTGCGTTTTGTAGAAATCCTCGATGAATTTCACCGCTTCGTCAGCGCTGTCGACGACGTGCATAAACCGCATATCGTCTACCGAGATGTTGTTTTCCTTTTCGAGCATCACGCGCTTCACCCATTCCACGAGGCCGTCCCAGTATTCGTGGCCAACCAGTACAACCGGGCGGTTGTTGATCTTTTTGGTCTGAATGAGCGTGATCGCTTCGAACAATTCATCCAATGTTCCGAATCCGCCGGGAAGGATCACGAAAGCCTGTGAATACTTCACAAAAATGACCTTGCGGACAAAAAAGTATTTGAAATCGAGGTTGTGTTCCTTATCGATATAGGGGTTGTAGTTCTGTTCGAACGGCAGGTTGATGTTCAACCCGACAGATTTTCCACCACCTTTCTGCGCACCTTTATTACCCGCTTCCATAATACCCGGGCCACCGCCAGTGATCACACCAAAGCCGGCTTTTGCCAGTTTTTCACCTACTTCAACAGCCAGGTCGTAATACGGATTCTCTTCCTTCGTTCGAGCCGAACCGAATACCGATACGCAGGGTCCGATGGTCGCCATGCGGTCGTAGCCTTCCACGAATTCGGACATGATTTTGAAAATAGCCCAGCTGTCATTCGTTTTAATGTCCTGCCAGTCCTTTTGAAATGTGATGTTATTCATCGTGCTTGTTGTTTCGGTGGCTGCTGCTCCGTTAGTGATGCAGGAACCGGGCCGTTCTGTCAAAATTAGCAAGTTGTGTTCCGTCTCCTGCTTTTTTAGCCGAAAATTGTGAACGCACCTTCGTTAATAGATATTCGGTCTCCAGTCTCCGGCCGGTCAGTCTTCAGTCCCCAAGGCCATCAAGCATCCAACATTCAAAATCAAACATCTCTTAAAGTCCTGAAGCCTTAAAATCCAATTAATCGTATTTTTGGCCATTATGGAAAAAAACGAGAATCAGATCAACATCGAGCTTTCGGAAGAAATGGCGGAAGGCGTATACTCCAACCTGGCGATCATCACGCATTCGCAGGCTGAATTTGTAACCGATTTCATCCAGATGATGCCCGGTATGCCGAAGGCGCGTGTGCGTTCCCGCGTGATCATGTCGCCGCAAAGTGCCAAGCGCTTGTTGCTGGCCCTCACGGAGAACGTTCAGAAATACGAACAGGTCAATGGTGTGATCAGCGATAATGACACTACACCTTTTCCTCCGATGAATTTCGGTGGCCCGGCCACACAGGCTTGATTTACAGAGCTATTTCAAGAGGGGCGCCACCGGTCTTTCAACGATTAATTTTCATCAGACGGGAACCCTGTAGGTACTTTTACGTATATTGGTGCAAACGACACCCAATGAGAAACTGGATCATCCTGTTTTGTGCGTTTTTGCTGTTTTCCGGCTGCACAAAATATACTACTCCGAAAAAAGTCGAACGACGAATCACCAAAGGGACCTGGAAAATTTCCTCCTTTAGCGTAGATGGCGAATCAGTCGCGGCTTATTACGAAAATTACAAATTTGCTTTCGGTGAATCCGGCAACATCAAGGTCAGCGGCGAAATTTCAGCCACCGGTTCCTGGGAGCTCGGCCTCAACAAGAATCCGGCGATCCTGTACCTCAGTTTTCCGCCCGTCGGAGGGTTGGAATACCTTGCAGACGACTGGAAAGTGACCGATATGCAAAAAGATCTCATGCGGCTCGAGCGGAACGACGACAACAGTGGCTCGGGGGCATTGGTGTTCCGTAAGTAATTGAATAATTGATTTAATTCACAGGTAGTTTTCCGCTTCATTCTCATACTGTTTGTGTTTCTGTGAGAAGAAAGTGCTTGCGAAAACAATTTTACCTGTTAATTTTGTACAAATGCTGAACGGATGACCGAAGAATTCAGAAAGTACGTAGAGCAAATACGACAAAAAGCGCAGGAATTGCACCAATCACTGGTGGTTGAGCGTGAACGGTCGGGCTCACTTACAGCTGAAATTTCCCGGTTGGAAGGATTGCTGAACGACCAGGAGCAAGCTATTGAAGCGTTGCGTGGTCAGGCGGAAACGCTGCAGCAATCATTGGACGAACAGCGTGAACAAGCAAGTCAGCAGCCGGTTATGGGATATACCAACGACCAGGCCATTGACGGATTAGTGAAGGAAATTGATTTCTGCATACAACAATTGAAACTAGCGAATGAGTAAAGTGTCCCTGAAAGTCGTTGTTGCCGGGCGCACCTATCCATTGACCGTCCAGGAGTCGGAAGTGGAAAAGGTACAGCGCGCTGCCGACGATATCAATAAAGCGATCAAACAGCTTCAGGACAATTTCGCCGTTCGCGATATGCAAGATTTATTAGCTATGACAGCGCTTCAGTTGTCGACCAGGAGTGGAAAAACAGCAGCTGCACCCGCTGCCGCTCCCGATTATACAGAAGCCACCGAAGCATTGAAGCGTCTCGCCGAAGACCTCGATACCTTAGCATAATTCCCTCGCCGTTCCGGCTTGTTTACCGTCCTTCTCCCGCAGGCATGGGTTTTTTATGTTTAAAAAATTATGGAATCAGGAGTAATCATTGCAATTTTGATCGGGTTGATAGGAGGTGGTATAGCCACGTTCATCATCCAGAGCACCTTACTGAAAAAACGCCGTGACAAGATGCTCAAAGACGCCGAAATCGAAGGCGAAGCATTGAAAAAGGACAAAATCCTCCAGGCAAAAGAACGCTTCCTTAAGCTCAAAGAAGAGCACGAGGAAACGATGAAAGACCGCGAACGCAAGATGCAGTCCAACGAAGACCGCGTACGCAGTAAGGAAAAATCGCTCACCCAAAAAATGGAAGAGCTTTCCCGTAAGGAAAAAGACACCGAGCGTATCCAGAATGAACTGGATGCTAAGCTGAAAGCCAACGACGCCCGCCATCAGGAGCTGGACAAAATGCACCAGAAGCGCGTGGCTGAGCTGACAAAAATTACCGGCATGTCGCAGGAAGAAGCGAAAAACATGCTGATGGAATCCCTTAAAGACGAAGCGCGTACGGCCGCCATGGTCCATATCAAGGAGATCATGGAAGAAGCCAAACTGAACGCCAACCGCGAAGCCAAAAAGATCGTTATCCAGACCATTCAGCGCGTTGCTTCCGAGCAATCCGTTGAAAATTCCGTTTCCGTGTTCAACATCGATTCGGATGAGGTCAAAGGACGCATCATTGGTCGTGAAGGACGTAACATCCGCGCGCTGGAAGCAGCAACCGGTGTGGAGATCATCGTAGACGATACACCGGAAGCGATCATCCTTTCGTGCTTCGACCCGGTTCGCCGCGAAATTGCCCGTTTGTCATTGCACCAGCTTGTTTCCGACGGACGTATCCACCCGGCCCGTATTGAGGAAGTGGTGGCGAAAACCAAAAAATCACTCGAAGAAGAAATCGCTGAGACCGGCCGCAGAACCTGCATCGATCTCGGTATCCACGGTCTCCATCCGGAGCTGACACGTATGGTCGGTCGTATGAAATACCGTTCTTCTTACGGTCAGAACCTGCTCCAGCACTCGCGTGAGGTAGCCAACCTGTGTGCGATTATGGCCGCAGAGCTCGGACTGAACGTGAAAATCGCCAAGCGTGCCGGATTGCTTCACGATATCGGTAAAGTGCCGGACGAAGAGCCGGAATTGCCGCACGCAATTCTCGGTATGAAAATGGCCGAGAAATACGGTGAGAAACCGGATGTACTCAATGCCATTGGTGCCCACCACGACGAAATCGAAATGACAACCCTCATCTCGCCGATCGTACAGGTCTGCGATGCGATCTCCGGAGCCCGTCCGGGAGCCCGTCGCGAAGTGGTCGAAGCTTACATCAAGCGTATCAAAGAGCTGGAAAACCTGGCGCTTTCTTACGACGGTGTGAACAGCGCCTTCGCTATCCAGGCAGGTCGCGAGCTGCGCGTGATGGTAGAAAGCGAGAAAGTATCCGACCTTCGCGCCGATGAGCTGTCGTTTGCCATTTCACAGAAAATTCAGACTGAAATGACGTATCCGGGACAGGTGAAAGTAACCGTGATCCGCGAGCGTCGTTCGGTGAACTACGCCAAATAAGCATGAAAGCATTTCCGGAGGCAGCTGCGAGACTAAAAGGTCGACACATCCTGGTCACCGGCGGAGCGGGTTTCATCGGCTCCAACCTGGTGGAAGCGTTGTTAGGGCTGGGGGCTCGTGTCACAGTACTCGACGATCTGTCAACCGGATTTGAAAAGAATATAGAAGAGTTCGCCTCACGGGCGGACTTTTCTTTTGTTAAGGGCGACATCCGCGATCCGGAAACCTGCAAGCGCGTGCTGCAAGGAATCGATGCCATCAGTCACCAGGCAGCATTGGGCTCTGTGCCGCGTTCTATCGAGTTTCCGCTCATGACGCACGACGTGAACGCAACCGGTTTCCTGACCTTGCTCCACGCAGCGAAAGAAGCCGGGATCAAACGCTTTGTTTACGCCAGCTCGTCGTCGGTTTACGGCGATAGCACCGCTTCCCCGAAAAAAGAAGGACAGGAAGGCAATGCACTTTCCCCTTATGCCGTGAGCAAGCAGCTCAACGAACAATATGCAGGCGTCTATTACCGTTTGCATGACATGGAAACCATTGGCCTGCGCTACTTCAATGTTTTTGGTCCGCGCCAGAACCCGAATGGCGTATACGCAGCGGCGATTCCGCGGTTCCTGGAAAAAATGCGCGAGGGTGGAGAAATCATCGTGAACGGAAACGGTGAGCAAACCCGCGATTTTACCTTCGTACAAAATGCCGTACTGGCAAACCTGTTGTCGCTTTCGGCAGATAGCACAGGTGCTTTCGGTAAAGTGTACAATGTGGCCTGTGGCCGCAGCCTGACGCTCAACGAAGTCATCACCAGCCTGGAAGAAGGCCTGAAAGGCAGCGGTGTGGAGCTGTTGCACACGATCACTTACGGACCGAACCGGATCGGCGATATCCGGGATTCATTGGCCGATATTTCAACCATTCAACAACAGCTGGGGTACCAGCCGCTTCACACGTTCGAGGAAGGCATTGCGGCTTACCTGGCGTTCTCGGAGCGATGATCAGGCAGCTGCGACAATCAGAATTTGCCCGGTCGGTACTGGTGCTCACAACAGGAACGGTGCTGGCACAGCTGATTTCGTACCTCGTTTATCCTTTTCTAACGCGCATTTATTCTCCGGAAGAAATGGGCGACCTGGGCCTGTACATGCGCATTGTTGCGTTTGTTTCGGCGATTGCCACGGCGCGCTATGAGCTTTCCCTCCCGATTGCAGCCCGCGATCAGCATGCATTTATGCTCTACCGGTTTTCCTTCCGCATCGCGCTGGTCATTCTCTCGGCTATGGGATTAATGGCCCTCGGCTATTTCCTGGCCAGTCCCTACGAGCCGGATGCATTGATTTTGCTCATCATGACCATCATCAGCGCTTATGTGGCCGTCTGGATCAACCTCGGAACGCACTGGTCGATCCGGATGAAAGCTTTCAAGCGCATTTCACAGCAACGCGTGGTCAATGCCTTTTCGACCAATATCCTGCGCCTCATTTTCGGCATGTTTTCCTGGGGAACGATCGGCTTGATCTTCGCCACCATGATCGGGTCGCTGCTTTCGGGCATTGTATTCATTCGAGAGTTCTTCATCATCCGTAAGTTTTACAACGACGGCTCGTCCAGGAAACGGATGCGCGTGCTTGGCCGGCAGTTCAGCCATTTTCCGCGGATCAATCTTCCGCATGCCTTGCTGGATATGGGAATGGACCTGCTGGTGGCCATGCTCATCGTTTATTTTTACGGGGACTCGGTGTTCGGCTCGTACAGTCACGCCTACGCCATGCTGCGATTGCCGCTGATGCTGATCGGGCAGTCGGTGGGACAAGTGTTCTACAGCCGATGTTCCGAGCTGGCCAATGCCGGTGAATCGGTGGTGCCGTTGCTGATCAAAACCTACAGAATGCTCTTCCTGATTGCGATCGTGCCGTTTACACTCCTGTTCTTTTACGGCGAAGAATTGTTTGCTTTCGTATTCAGTGAGCAATGGCGCGAATCAGGTCAGCTGGCCGAAATCATGGCGCCGTGGCTGATGCTCAACTTTGTGCTTTCACCCGTATCGGGGCTGCCGCTGGTGTTCGGTCGCCAAACCGATATGTTCATCATCGGGATCATCAGTGCAGCGATGCAGCTGGTTATTTATGGGTTGCTGCCATTGATTACCACGTTCGATATCCACGATTTATTGCTGATTACGGCCATTTCGCAGATCCTGATCCTGATTGCCGGCGGTTGGCTGTACCTGCGTTTTGCACAAAAAGGTCGAACAAAAGCCCTCTAAAGGTTCCGCTCAGATTATTATCTTCGTTGAACGATTGTCATTAAAATTACGGATTACATGCCCGAACAACATCAGTCGAACTGGACACTGGTTAAAGATAGCCTGAAGAGCCATTCCCTGTTTTACATGAACATACTGATGCTGCTGATGCTGGTCTACGGACTCGCGGTGAGCTATGGCGGTTCATACCTCGGGCAGCTGTCGATTTACGTGGTGACGTTTATCGCCGCGTATTTCCTGCTCAACAAATGGACGCTGCGCAAAGCGGGCAGGCGCTCCATTCACATTCCGGAGAAGATCCGCAAGTTTGGTTTGTACTTCCTGATCGCTTTTGTGGCCGTATTTCAGGTCATTCATTATTACTACATCGGAAACGTGCCCATCATCAAGGCCATGATGAGCACGGATTATTACCACATTGCGCAGATCCGCCAGGATATTAAGAGCGTGAACAGCAGCCTGGTAAATTACTCGTCGGCATTTGTTGTCAAATCAGTGATACCGGTTTTGCTGTATTTGCTCTACTGGCGTGATAAAAAGCTCTTCTGGCTGTTTTTCCTGGTTGCCGGGTTCTATGCCCTGGCGCTGATGCAAAAAGCGTTCATCGTCACAGCGCTCATTCCACTGGTGCTGGGCTTGCTGCTCGAACGCAAATGGTGGAGGGCCGGCTTCTATACAGGAGTGGCTTTCGGCGGAATTATGCTGCTGTTTTTGGTTACCAATCCTATTTTACGACCGTATCCGTTTCATTGCGACCCGTGTGTGAACAGTGCGCCGGAAAAAGACCTCAAAAATGATGATGCAGCGGCTGTACAGGTGTCCGACGCGCTTTATAAACGCATTTTTGTCCTCGGTGGAGAAATGGTGGGCAACTGGTTCTATTATGTGCCCGACAGCCTGCCATACCTGAAAGGCGACGGTTACCGGCTTGTTGCCAGAGCGAAAGGCATTCCGCAGCGGGATTACGCACGAGAGATTTACGATAAGCTCTACCCGGTAGAAGCCTCGATGGGCTTTACCGGAACGGCAACGACGGCGTATTTTATGTACGATTACGCCAACTTCGGAATGGCCGGATTGGCTGTAGCTGCCATTTACCTGGCGCTTTTCCTGATCATCATCAAGCGGTTTTTCCGGAACGACTTTCGTTCGATGCTCACCTTGAACAGCATTTTCCTTTTCTGGATCAGCTGCGGGGCGTTTACGACGGTGTTGTTTTCCGGCGGCTGGATCCTGACCATCCTGTTGTACTGGTTTTACCGTCCATATTTCGCCCGACAAACCGATGTGAAGCATGCTTAAACGGATCCGAAACCTGATGCTGGGATCAAACAGAGACGTGCTGATCCTGATGCTGGGAACAGTTGTCTCGCAGGCGGTTCCTATTTTGGCATCGCTGGTACTGGCCAAGCTTTACTCTTCGTTCGATTACGGATTGTTCCAGGTCTATTTCAGTATTTCGATGGTGTGCAGCGTGTTCGTGACCCTGCGCTACGAAATGGCCATTATGCTACCCGAAAAGCAGGAAGACGCGCGCCACGTGCTGATCCTTTCCTGTTTGGTTTCGTTCGTTTTTTCGACCATTTTGCTGTTGCTCGTCATCCTGTTCCGACACCCGTTTTCGCGCTTCCTGGAACAGCCTTCGCTGGCTGACGGCTTATTCGTACTACCGTTTACCGTATTGGTGATTGGCGTTTACCAGGCGCTCAATTACTGGAGCAATCGCCTGAAGCAATACAAACGATTATCGTTTAGTCGCGTGGCGCGTTCGGTAAACAGCTCTGTGCTGAGCATCGTGTTTGGATTTTTCAAAGCGTTCAGCACAACCGGGTTGATCATCGGTGATTTTCTCGGACAGGCTTCTTCGGCCCTGTTCCTGGGCTGGCGCATAAACCGCGATGAACCGGGATTGTTTCGCAACGTGCAGAAAAGCAAGCTGAAGGAAATGGCCAGGCGTTACAAGCAGTTTCCATTGTTCAATGTGCCTTCCGGCTTGCTGGAAAAACTCTCGGGAAATATGCCCGCGTTGCTGTTGCTGCCTTTCTTCGGTGCTTCGATGGTTGGGCTATTCGGGTTCTCCCAGCGACTGATCAGCCTGCCGGGAGCCGTGGTGGCCCGCGCGATAGGCGATGTTTTCCGCCAGAGTGCTACGGAGCAGTTTCAGCAAAACAAGAATTGTGTTCCGCTGTTCCTGCAAACGCTGAAAAAACTGGCTTTGCTTTCCGTTCCGGCATTTACGCTGTTGTTTTTCTTCGTTGAGCCGCTGTTTGTGCTGTTTTTCGGTGAAGAATGGCGCGAAGCCGGTGTGTATGCACGCATCCTCATGCCGATGTTCATGTTGCAGTTCATTGTGAGCCCGCTGAGCAGTATGTTCCTGGTGGCGGAACAACAAAAAAAGGATTTCTTACTCCAAATTTGCCTATTTTTGGGCATTCTTTCAGCGCTCTACGGTGGTTACTACATCTATGGAGAAGCCCGGGCAACGCTGATGCTTTACAGTGCAGTTTACTCGATGAAGTACCTCGTGGAATTCGCACTGGCATATAAATTTAGCAAAGGAACGAACAATGCAAATGACTGAAAAAAGGCCTTACCAGCAGTGCACACGGTGCATCATGGATACGACCGACGCTGAGATCACTTTCAACGAAGAAGGACATTGCAACCATTGCGTGGAATACTTTGCGCTCGCTCCGTACTACATCTACAAAGGAGCGGAGTCGGACAAGCAGCTGCAGGAAACCGTAGCGAAAATCAAGGAAGCCGGTAAAAACAGTGATTACGATTGCATGGTCGGCGTGAGCGGCGGTGTGGATAGCACTTATGTAGCTTACCTGGCGAAAAACCTCGGATTGCGTATACTGGTGTTCCATTTCGATAACGGCTGGAACTCCGAGCTGGCGGTTAAGAACGTGGAGAACATCGTGAAGAAGCTCAACGTGGATTACCAGACATGGGTGGTGGATTGGGAAGAATTCCGCGATCTGCAAACCTCGTTCCTGAAAGCGTCTGTGGCCAATGCAGAAACGCCTTCCGATCATGCCTTTCTTGCCGCGACCTATCATTTGTGCGCCAAATACAACATTAAATACTTCCTCAGCGGCAGCAACTTCGCTACCGAAGGCATTTTGCCGGACAGCTGGGGCTATAACGCGAAAGACGTGAAACACCTGAAGGCGATTCACAAGCTTTTCGGAAAAATAAAATTCAAGACCTATCCGCTGCTGGGCTTCAACCGCGAGTTCTATTACACGTATGTGAAAAAGATCCGTATGGTGCGCTTGCTCAACATGGTGCCGTATGTAAAAGCCGACGCAATGAAGGTCATCCAGGACGAGCTCGGCTGGGTGTATTATGGCGGAAAACACTACGAATCGGTGTTCACACGCTGGTTCCAGGCATATTACCTGCCGGAAAAATTCGGCTACGACAAGCGACTGGCGCATCTTTCCACCCTGATTTGTTCGGGTCAGATCACCCGCGATGAAGCGCTCGAGGAAATGAAAAAAGACACCTATCCTGCGGATTTGCTGGCACAGGATACCGAATACGTGATGAAGAAGCTGGACATGACACCGGAGGAATTCGACAAAATTCTGAAGGCGCCGGCCAAACATTACACGGATTACCCTAACGATGAAAAGCGCCTGAAGCTCATTTACAAGATCTACAACAAACTCAGAGGAAGATGATCGTTATCATAGATTACGGCCTCGGAAACCTCGGTTCGATCAAGAACATGCTGAAAAAAGTCGGTTCTGATTCCGTGATCACTTCCGATCCGGAGCAGATCGCCGCCGCTACCAAACTCATCCTACCGGGCGTCGGTGCGTTCGATAACGGCATGAGCAATCTCAAAGAGCTGGGATTGATCGACCTGCTGAATAAAAAAGTACTCGAAGAAAAAACACCTATCCTGGGCGTTTGCCTCGGGATGCAGCTGTTTACTTCCCGCAGTGAAGAAGGCACCTTGCCAGGGCTTGGCTGGATTGACGCCGAAGCATTGAAATTCCGTTTCGACACAGCCGATCGTCGCATGACAGTGCCACACATGGGCTGGGAATACGTTACACTGCGAAAAGAAAGCCGTTTGTGGGAGAATATGTACGACGAGTCCAAATTCTACTTCGTGCATTCCTATTACGTGCGCTGCAACCGTGAAGAAGATGTGTTGCTGACCACGCATTACGGCACCGACTACGTTTCCGCTTTTGAAAAGGAAAACATCGTGGGCGTACAATTCCACCCGGAAAAGAGCCACAAATACGGCATGCAGCTATTTAAGAACTTTGTGAACAACTACTGATGGCTATTCCACGCGTAATTCCCGTTTTGCTCCTGAAGAACAATGGCCTGGTAAAAACCGTGCAGTTCAAAGACCCGAAATACGTCGGTGATCCGTTGAACGCCGTCAAGATCTTCAACGAAAAGGAAGTAGATGAATTAATCTTCCTCGACATTCTCGCAACGCCGGAAGACAAAAAACCACCGCTCGAATTCCTCAAGCAGGTCGCCGAAGAATGTTTTATGCCGCTTTCTTATGGTGGTGGCATCCGCACAGTAGAAGAGATCCGCGATATCCTGAAAGTCGGAGTGGAAAAAGTGGTCATCAATACGCAGGCCGTTGAACAACCTGATTTTGTAAAGAAAGCCGTCGAGCGCTATGGCAGCTCCACGATTTGTGTTTCCATCGACGTGAAAAAGAACTTCTGGGGGAAATACGAAATCCATACGCGTGCCGGCAAGCACAATACCAAGCTCGATCCGGTGAAATTTGCCCAGGAAATGGACGTAGCCGGAGCCGGTGAGCTGATGATCAATTCCATCGACCGCGACGGAACCATGAAAGGCTACGATGCCGAGCTGATCAAAAAAATCACTTCGGTTGTCAGCATGCCCGTAATCGCCTGCGGAGGCGCGGCCACCATCGACGATCTTTCCACAGCCATCAACGATGCAGGAGCCGCAGCTGTTGCCGCCGGAAGCATGTTTGTTTTCCATGGCAAACACCGCGCGGTACTCATCAGTTACCCGGAACAGGCGGATCTGAAACGCATCTTTAAGTAGTTTACGAGTTGCTGAGTTATAGAGTTGCTGAGTTAGGTTAACGACCGAAGACTGTGGACTGAAAACAGGACAACTCACTAACTTGTCAACCCGTCAACTCACCAACTCTTTGTACTTTTGCCATCCTATGAATGCTCACATCAAGGTTTGTCATTTTACTTCAGCGCACAAAGCAGACGATATCCGCATTTTCCATAAAGAATGTGTGTCGTTGGCCGAAGCCGGTTTCGACGTTTACCTGGTAGCGGCGAATACAGCAGAAGCCACAGTTAAAGGTGTCAGGATCGTCAATGCCGAATCACCGAAAGGCGGTCGTTTTTCCCGCATGCTGCATACGGCGAAAACTGTTTACGAAAAAGCGCTCAGCCTCGATGCCGATATTTACCATTTCCACGATCCCGAATTGCTGCGCTACGCGCTGCGTTTGAAGCGAAAAGGCAAAAAAGTGATCTACGATGCCCACGAAAATGTGCCCAAGCAGATCATGGCAAAATTCTGGATCAATAAATACCTCCGGAAAACCGTATCGCGCGTTTTTGAACGATTTGAAAACCGTGTAGCCCGTCGCATCGACCAGGTGATCACGGCAACGCCCTACATCCGCGATCGTTTCCTGGCAGTGAACCCGAATACCGAAGACATTAATAATTTCCCCTTGCTCAGCGAGCTTGTTCACACACCCGACTGGGATGCCAAACAGCGTGAATGCTGTTACATCGGCGGCATTACCAAAGTCCGCGGGCTGGGTGAAGTGGTGGAATCGCTCAACTACCTCGACAATGTAAAGCTGAACCTCGCAGGAAGCTTCGACAATGAAAGTTTTAAGCAGGAGCTGACATCGAAATCCGCGTGGAAAAACGTGATTTTTCACGGATATGTCGGCCGGAAAGAAGTCGCTGAGATCCTTTCGCGCTCACGGGTCGGAATCATTACATCATGGCCTTTGCCCAATCACCTGGATTCGCTTGCGATCAAAATGTTCGAATACATGAGCGCCGGCATTCCGGTTGTTTGTTCCAATTTTCCGATGTGGGTACAAATGGTGAACGAGCATCAGTTCGGTATGTGTGTTGATCCTGAAGATCCAAAGGCCGTTGCAGCCGCAGTGCAGTTCTACCTCGACAATCCGGAAGAAGCGAAACGCACCGGCGAAATTGGTCGCCAGGCGGTTTTTGAGCAATTCAACTGGAGCATAGAAGAAAAAAAGCTTCTGGAAGTCTACCGTAAGCTTTCAGCAAAACTAACCGGTAAATAAGCCGTTCACTGATGAAAACACCGACTGAAATAAAGGTTTGTCATTTTACTTCGGCCCATGAAGCAAACGACATTCGCATTTTCCACAAAGAGTGCGCATCACTTGCCGAAGCCGGCTTTGAAGTGTACCTGGTAGCCGCAAACACACAGGAAAAAACACTAAACGGTGTCAGGATCGTCAATGCCGAGGCACAGAAAGGCGGTCGTTTTTCCCGCATGCTGCATACGGCGAAAGCTGTTTATGAAAAAGCGCTCAGCCTCGATGCTGACATTTACCATTTCCACGATCCTGAATTGCTGCGCTATGCTCTCCGCCTGAAGCGTAAAGGAAAGATCGTGATCTACGATGCGCACGAAGATGTACCGCGTCAGATCATGGGTAAATTCTGGATCAATAAATACCTGCGGAAGACGGTTTCGGTGAGCTTCCGGACGTTTGAAAACTACATCGCCAGACGACTCGATTGTGTCATTACCGCAACACCACACATCCGCGACCGCTTCCTGAAGCTGAACAAGCAGGCAATCGATATCAACAATTATCCTTTGCTGAGCGAGCTGAGCGATGAACAAACCAATTGGGAAAACAAGGCCAACGAGATCTGCTATATCGGCGGAATCACGGTTATCCGTGGGGTTTCAATAATTATCGATGCGCTGGAGCTGTTGCCGGATGTTCGCATGAACCTCGCCGGAAAATGTTCACCGGCATCGCACGAAGCAGAGCTGCAAGCCAAACCGGCCTGGAAACAGGTGAACGACTATGGTTTTGTAAACCGGAAAGAAGTGGGAGAGATCATGGTACGTTCCCGAGTAGGAATGGTGACGCTGCTTCCGCTGCCCAATCACATCGATTCCCAGCCCAATAAAATGTTTGAATATATGAGCGCCGGAATCCCGGTCGTGGGATCTGATTTTCCATTGTGGCGTGAAATTCTGCTGAAACACAATTGTGGCCTATGCATCGATCCACAGGATCCGAAAGCGATAGCAGCTGCAGTTGCCGAATTGCTGACGAACCCGGAAAAAGCACAGCAAATGGGCGAAAACGGTCGCAGAATCGTGCTTGAACGCTACAATTGGGAAGCGGAAGGGAAAAAGCTGGTCGACCTTTACGGACGCCTGCTCCACAAAACTATTTAGTCTTATCTTGCTATCTTCACGCAGGAAATGCCGACGATGACATACGAAAAAAGCTTTCTTTACTGGCTGGGAGTAGTGGCTGCACTGATTTGTGTGTTGCCGAAGCTCGTTCCGCTGGCCATTGCGGGATTGCTGGTGTTTGTGGCGATCGGTTACGTGAAAAAACGCCTTGCTTTTCAATGGAGCTGGCCGGCCGCTGCGTTTGCATTGCTTTATATCGCTTATGTCGTCGGGACGTTCTTTACGCTCGACCGTCCGCTGGCGAATCATTACATCGAAAGCAAACTGTCGTTCCTGGTTTTTCCGTTGCTGCTGTCGTTCCGCTTTCGGGAAAAGATCGATTTCCGTCCGGTGGTGATCGGATTGGCAGCCGGGATCGTGATCACATCGGTCATGGGGTTTGCCAATGCGTATGCGATATATAAAGCTTCCGGGCAATTATTACCCAGCTTTACCACGAGCAACTTTTCGAACATTCATCATCCGAGCTATTTCTGTGTGTTCATTCTCACCTCGGCGGCGCTGCTCTGGCACGGCTATCGCGAGGGTTGGCACGGTTTCAATCTGAATTGGATACTTCCGTTTATGGGGTACTACGGCATCATTTACGGCTTGTGTTTATCGTTGGCGGGTATGCTGTTGTTATTTGGAATCGGCTGCGTGGTCGTATTGAAATTCATTGCACGCCGTTTCGGAAAAAAAGGCTTTGCCTTGTCTGTGGTCGTACTACCGGCGCTGGCTGTGGTCTTGTTTTTGGCCGTTCCGCAGATGAAGCTGCAATTCAGTGATGCTTCGCGGTTTTTTCTGGAATACACCAAAAGCCCGACGGATTTCATCAAAGCCCGCCCGGATTACAAGGAAGGCAATGAGATCCGTCTCATCATGTGGACGGTTTCTGCGCAGGAATTTGCGACTCATCCGATGGGCGTAGGAACGGGCAATGTCGACCTTCACCTGAGCGCGCGGCTGTTATCCTACGGCCAGTTTGAAATGGGTAAAAAAGACGATGCCGGACACATCGAATACAATCCGCACAACCAGTATTTGCAAACGGCCATGGAAATCGGCATCATCGGTTTGTTATTGCTGCTTACGTTGATCGTTTCCTCACTTCGGTTTGCCTGGAAGCACCGCAATACAGCTTTGCTGATCCTCGTTTCGGCGCTGGCCTTCAATTCTTTGTTCGAATCCATGTTCCAGCGGCAAAGCGGCATTGTTTTCTGCAGCTTCTGGATCTGTCTGCTGATCATGTGGTCGACAACTCAATTCCATCAAAAAACACCTCCCGATGCAGCAACGTAAGCTCACCGTCGTTATCCCATGCCGCAATGAAAAGGCCTATATCCGCGAATGTGTGGAAGCCATTTTTGCCTGTGATCTGCCGCAGGATATCGCGATGCGTGTATTTGTGGTCGATGGTCGCAGCGATGACGGAACCGTTGAAGAAATCGGGCAATTGCAGCAGGAATTCGCCGGGCTCGAGCTGGTGGAAAATACGCGTCAGCTCACACCGTTTGCATTCAACCTGGGTATTTACGCCGGCGGCAAAGTCGATTTCGTTCAGATCGTTGGGGCGCGTCACGTATTGAGCAAAAATTACCTCATCCGTTCGATTGAAATCATGGAGGAAAATCCGGTGATCTGGTGTGTGGGCGGAAGCGTGGAAAACGTATTTCTGAATGAAACCGGCCGCATCATTTCCCGCGCTATGTCATCGGCTTTTGGAATGGGATTGGGCAACTTCCGCACCTTGCAGGTTTCCGGTTTCACCGATACCGTCGGCACGCCGATGTACCGCTACGAAGTGTTCGAACAGATCGGATTTTTCGATGAAGTTTTGGTTCGCAACCAGGACGACGAATTCAATTTCCGCGTAACCGAAGCAGGAGGAAAGATCTGGTATGCGCACGACATTTCCGTAAAATACTACGTGCGCGGCAGCCGGAAAAACCTGTGGCGACAGTTTTACCAGTACGGCTACTGGAAAGTATTCGTGAACCGCAAGCACAGCACCGTGACGACCATCCGACAGCTCGTTCCACCGGCTTTTGTGGTGTTTTTGTTCACCGTTCCGTTCTGGTTCCTGATCCATTGCATCGCCGGACTCATCGCTGTGGGATTTCTGCTGATCTATGCATTGCTGGGCGTGTTGATCGCCTTCCGCATCGCCGAGCGAAAAAGCGAAATGGCCGCGATCTGGATCATTTTTCCGCTGCTGCACATCAGCTACGGTTGGGGCTACCTGAAAGGCATTGTCCACTTCCTGATCCTGCGTCGCCAACCTTCTGAATTGTCCAAACAACTTTCGAGGTAAGTAAAGACTTTAAGACTTCAGGACATCAAGATTTCAGGATGGACTTCCTCTATGTGAACTATGCGTCTATGTGGTCCGAGCGAAAAAGCTGAAATCTGGATCATTTTTCCGCTGCTGCACATCAGCTACGGTTGGGGCTACCTGAAAGGCATTGTCCACTTCCTGATCCTGCGTCGCCAACCTTCTGAATTGTCCAAACAACTTTCGAGGTAAGTAAAGACTTTAAGACTTCAGGACATCAAGATTTCAGGATGGACTTCCTCTATGTGAACTATGCGTCTATGTGGTCCGAGCGAAAAAGCTGAAATCTGGATCATTTTTCCGCTGCTGCACATCAGCTACGGCTGGGGCTACCTGAAAGGCATTGTCCACTTCCTGATCCTGCGTCGCCAACCTTCCGAATTGTCCAAACAACTTTCGAGGTAATCAAGCGTTATATCGCTTATGCGCTGCCTTGTCCTTTGTTCCATTCTTTTATTGTTATTCGGTTCCTGCACGATCGAAAAGCGTTTATACCGCAAAGGATTCCATATCGAGCGACGTTCGGTTCATAGAGCTTCAGGTCAGCCTGATTCGGGCTCTCCAGCGGTTGTTACTTCAGAAGATCGTTTTGCTTCACCAGCCGAAATAGCTGTAACAGCAGATTCATTGCCGGCGATCAATCATTTCACCTCATCGATCGCCGATCAACAGCTTCCACCGGCTGAGCTTCACCAGCAACGACTCTCTGTGGCGATTGATGCTTCCAATCCTCCCAATGACGATTCGACGGTTGTAGCTGCTGAAAGTCTGGTGAAAGAAAGTGAAATGGAACGTGCGATGCGCCATCACGAACTCGAAAACATAGTAATTGCGATCGTATTTGTACTGGCTGTTCTGGGGTTGATACTCATTGCATGGTTCACGTTCCTGGAAGCAGACATTCTGGGTGTTTTCTTCCTGTTGTTCCTCCTGGTGATGCTCTTGCTTCTTGGGTTTATCCTCATCGTAGCAAGAAGTCATAACCGGCCCGATCGCAAACAGAAACGAAAGGCTGAAAAAGAAAAAGCGGCTAAATTGGAAGAAGAGCAGCTTTCTCCGGAAGAGCTGGAAGAGCGAAAAAAGCGTAAGCATATTAAGGCCACCGCCGTTTTCATCTTCATTCTCACCATTGTCGGATGTGTTTTTGCCGCAATCTATCTTAATTAGATTTTCAGAATGTTAGACGATAGAACCACATAGACACATAGAGAGGATAATTGATAAACGACCCGAGACGCTCATCAACTCTGAAACTCATCAACTCGCAACTTCTAACTTCCAACTTCTAACTACGAACTTCCAACTATCAACTATATTTACACCAAATTCCAATTATGATCCCATTTTCCCCTCCACGGATTGATCAGCGTGTGATCGACGAAGTAACGGCGGCCCTGAAAAGCGGCTGGATCACGACCGGTCCGCGCACCAAGCAATTTGAAAAAGAAATCACGGCTTATTGCGGGAACAAGACCACTGTTGCGGTGAATTCCTGGACAGCCGGTATGGAACTGTTGCTGCGCTGGTGGGGAATAGGTGAGGGTGATGAAGTCATTTTGCCGGCCTATACCTATTGTGCCAGTGCGAATGTGATCATTCATGCCGGTGCGAAGCCGGTTTTGGTGGATCTGAATCCCGAAGATTTTAATCTCAGCGTGGAAGCCGTTCGCAAAGCCATAACGCCGCGTACGAAAGCCATCATGGCGGTGGATATTGCCGGTTTTCCTTGTGATTACGACAAATTATACGAGCTCATTGAAGAAGTTAAGCCGCTGTTTCAGCCGAACAGCGATTTTCAACAACAGCTCGGACGCATTGTGCTGGTTGCAGATGCGGCGCACAGTTTCGGGGCCACGCTCAACGGCAAGCGCTCGGGAAGCCTGGCCGATCTGACCTGTTTTTCCTTCCACGCGGTGAAGAACCTTTCCACGGCCGAAGGTGGCGCCATGCTCATCAACCTGCCGGATGATTTCGATCATGAAGCGATCTACAAAGATCTCTGCATTAAAATCCTGCACGGGCAATCGAAAGATGCGCTGGCGAAGGCTCAGAAAGGCAACTGGCGCTACGATGTAGTAGAGCCGGGCTTCAAGTGTAACATGACCGATATCCAGGCCGCGCTCGGATTGGTCGAGCTGGATCGCTACCAGGAAAACATGGATCGCCGCAAAAAGATCTTCGATCAATACGATGAGGCGTTTGCAACCGATGATCGTTTCGTTACGCCGCTCTACAAAACGGCAAACAAAGAAACCTGTTACCACTTGTATTTGCTGCGGATCGCCGGTGCTTCCGAAGCACAGCGCGATGCCATCATGCAGGCCATTTTCGACCAGGATGTTTCCGTGAACGTACATTTCCAGCCGCTTCCTATCCTCACGGCGTACAAATCGCGCGGGTACAACATGAGCGACTACCCGGAAGCGTGGAACAAATACGCCAATGAGATCACATTGCCGGTTTATTTCGACTTAACGGATGAACAGGTACAAACCGTGATCGCTGCTGTGAAACAAGCCGTAAAACAGGTAATGGGATGAAACGCCTGTTCGATCTCGTTGTGTCGCTGCTGATCCTGTTGTGCTTTCTGCCATTCGGACTGATCATTTCACTGTTGATTGCAGTGGAAAGTCGCGGAGGCGTTTTTTACCGCCAGGAGCGCATCGGGCAATACGGGAAGCCGTTTCGTTTGTGGAAATTCCGCACCATGCGCAAGGATGCCGACAAGCTCGGAAAGCTCACGGTCGGCATGCGCGATCCGCGCATCACACGTGTAGGCCTGTTCCTCCGGAAAGTGAAGCTGGATGAATTTCCGCAATTTTTAAACGTATTGAGCGGTGAAATGAGCATCGTGGGTCCGCGCCCCGAAGTGGCCGAATACGTAGCACTCTATACGAAAGAGCAGCGCGAGGTACTGAACGTGAAACCCGGTATCACGGATTACGCATCACTCGAATATTTCCGCGAGAACGAATTGCTCGGGCAGTCCGACAATCCACGCCAAACGTATATCGATGAAGTCATGCCGGCCAAGATCGCGCTGAACAAAAAATACATCGCGAATCCGACCATCGGCCACGATTTAAAGATCATGTGGCTGACGTTTTTGAAGATCGTTAGTTGATCATGCTTCCCTCCTTGAGGAGGGAATGAGGGAGGTGGCAAATAAAACTGATGATTGAATCCTCCCCCTTAATCCCCCTCCAAAGGGGGAAATGGGAATCACTTCTTAAACACCAGATAAACCGCGATCACGATCAAACAAAACGCCACAATGTGGTTCCAGCGAAAGGTTTCGTCTTTGAAGAAAAATAAGGTGAAACCCATAAAGACCAGCAGCGATAACACTTCCTGTATGACTTTGAGCTGAATGAGTGTGAACGGTCCGCCGTTGCCTTTGTAGCCGATGCGGTTGGCGGGAACCTGCAGACAATATTCGAAAAAAGCGATTCCCCAGCTGATCAGAATCAGTACTGTGAGCGCCCAAAGTGTGACTTTCTTCGAACCTGAGCTTTTCAGGTGTCCGTACCACGCAATGGTCATGAAAACGTTGGAAAGCACCAGCAATCCGATACTGTAGAAACCTTTCATGTTTTTTTAGCGAATATAATGGATAGTTGGTGAGTTGACGGGTTTTTGAGTTGACGAGTTTTCAAACTTAACTCAACAACTCGTCAACTTTGTAACCCTGAGTTCATCTTGCTTAAACAGCTCAGAAGACGGATAAGTTGATAAGTTCTTCAACTTTCTAACTCATCAACTCTGTAACTCAAAAACTCAGTGCTTATACACACTCCGTCGATCATAAAACCCATCCGTGCTTTCGATCAGGAGGAAAATCCAGCCGGGCTGAACATCCTGGAGGGAATAGCAATTGTTGGGCATGGTGGGCAGCGGCAATGCTTTCCCGTTGATGTCGTAAAATTCCACGTGTTTGATCTCTCTCGAAGAACGGATCGTCAGAAAATCGCTGGTCGGATTCGGGAATACGTACAAATCCCAGCTTTCATCCGCTATTTCGACCCCAAAGGGCGAAGCTGTTGTTTCTTGTCCGGCGCTATGGAAAGCCACCAGGGCCATCCCGGCAAAAACGATGCGTTTCATGGTTGTTTTTCCCTGATAACGATGACCGGTCTCAGTGGTTACGGGTTCTTTTGTTAACTTTAGGTAACCGCAGAGCTATCCAACATGAGTGTCATCAAATTGTCTGAAGAAAACGCCGATTTTTTTGAGCGCGTTTATGCTGTTGTCCGACTGATTCCCGAGGGCCGGGCCACGTCCTATGGCGCTATCGCCAATTACCTTGGTGCTAAACGTTCAGCAAGAATGGTGGGCTGGGCCATGAATGCCGTTCACAGTAGGCCGGATATTCCTGCACACAGAGTTGTAAATAGAATCGGCATGCTTTCAGGCAAGATGCATTTCAATCCGCCGGAAGCCATGGAACAAGCGCTGGAAAAAGAGGGAATCAAGGTGGAAAACGATCAGATTGTCGATTTTGCTACGATCTGCTGGGACCCGGCTAAAGAGCTGGGATTTTGATCAAGGGTATTTCGAAATCAGACGCTCGTCAGATAACGGGTGAAATGTGAGCTGGGATTTGAATCCATTCAACTCCTGCATGAATACCGTTTCATTTCCTGAAAGGTGAGCATGGAAAGCGATGTCCTCGCGAACCTGGGCAAGCGCCTTCACAGATTCCGGGTTAAAATGTCCCTCTAACATGGCCTTGATTTGGAGCTCGGTTTTCACCAGCTCGCGGGCTTTTGTCATTTGCATCTGGTACTCCGATTCACAGGAATACAGCATCAGAGCGATGGTTATTGAAAGTAGCAGTTTCATGCTGCTAAGGTAGAAGGAGTATGTTTTTTTAACAAATTCTCTGTTGGGCGGGGAGCGCTAAATATTCATTTGTGCGTCTAAAATATTCGATACCTGCATATTGCGGCATTTATTCACGCCCTATGTTGGAATTTGAACAGGCAATTTCAGTGATTCAGCTAACTTCGCAGTACGCAGAAAATCATCCGATTATAATTATGGAATTTACTATTCATGAGCTGAACACGATCCGCATAGCCGAGCTGGCAAATGACCAGCAGGTGATTCAATCGGCACAGGACGGATTGGATTTACTGGGAAATGCTTATTACCAGGGCATGGATAAAGTGATCATTCACACGCATCAGCTCACGCCCGATTTTTTTGACCTGAAAACAGGCCTGGCAGGTGAAATTCTTCAGAAATTTTCCAATTACCGCATTCAACTGGCTATCGTGGGAGATTTTTCGGCATACACGGGCAACAGCATCACCAGCTTTATTTACGAAAGCAACAAACGCGGCCAGATCAATTTCGTGGCTTCTGTTGCCGATGCGCTGAAATGCCTGGCGCCTGCTTAGCGGCAGGCAGGTCTTAAAAACGCGCGTAAATTTTCCCGAAGAAAACACGTCGCTCACTGTGCAATAACGGTTTCTCCTCCGTACATTCGTATCATGATTCTGGTAACAGGTGCAACCGGTTTGTTGGGTTCCCATGTCGTATGCGACCTGCTCGCCCACGGTTATACTGTTCGTGCCCTGTACCGCTCGGAAAAACGCCGGGAACGGCTACACCAGCTCTTGCGTTATTATCATCCCGATCAAGCGGATAACTGGTACAACAGTATTGAATGGGTCAACGGCAACGTGCTCGATCTGATCGACCTGGAAGACGCTATGACCGGCTGCGATGCAGTGATCCATTGCGCTGCGCTGGTATCGTTCCACCGTCGCGATTTCACCGATCTGTTTGAACAAAACCGTACCGGAACAGAAAATGTCGTCAATACGGCGCTGCATCTGGGCGTCAAAAAAATGGTACATGTTTCTTCTACAGCAGCTGTCGGCAGCGATTCGCTCACAAGCGATGAGGTACGGCGCGAAAGCAATCGCTGGAATGCGGGCGAATTGGTAAGCGGCTATTCCTTGTCGAAATATAGCGCCGAAAAAGAAGTCTGGCGCGGGATCGAAGAAGGACTGAATGCAGTGATCGTCAACCCAAGCGTGATGTTCGGGCCGGGCAGCTGGGAAGAAAGCTCCTTGAAGATCATGCGCACGCTAAACAACGGCCTGCGGTTTTATACGCCGGGCGGCAATGCATTCGTCGATGCGCGCGATGTGGCCACGGTCATCCGCCGACTGATGGAATCCGACATTTCGGGCGAACGATTCCTGGTAGCCGGGCACAATCATTCATTTAAAGAATTGTTTGACCGCATTTGCGCTCAATTGAACGTTCCGGCGCCGCGCTGGAAATCGGGTGCTTTTCTCACGGGTATTGCCTGGCGACTGGCGGGTCTGATGGCGCGGTTCCAGGGCAAGCGACCAACCATTACCAAAGAATCGGCCGACAGCGCTCATCGCACCACACGGTATTCTTCCGAAAAGCTCTTGCAGCAATTCCCCGATTTTCAATTCCATTCATTGGAAGACACGATCGCTAATACGATCAAAGGACGGCTTTCTGATGTTTGATGCTACCTCCTCCCTTGAGAAGAATCTGCCGCGGCAGATGAAGACGCAACAGCGACAAACGTTAGTGTGAACGCTGTAAGGAGGACTGAGGAGGGTGGCATTCCAAACACAATCGTGGTAAGCCACCTCCCTTGATCCCTCCTCAAGGAGGGAGAAGTTTTCAATCAAAAATTCAACATCCAAAATCAAACATTATGATCTGGCATTTGCCAGATCAGCATTGATTTGTCCGATATAATTGAGCAGTTTTTCACGACCGAATTTCGAATCGCTGGAAGTGGTGAATACCGGTGGTAATTCGGCCCACATTTTCAGCATTTCTTTTTTGTAAACGGCCAGGTTTTTCTGCAATGCAGTGCTGGAAAGCTTATCGATCTTGGTGAAGACCATGGAAAACGGCAATCCTTGTTCGCCGCACCAGTTCATGAACTCGATATCGATTTTTTGCGGTTCCAGGCGACTGTCGAGCAGTACGAAGATATTGATCAGCGTTTCGCGCTGCGTGAGGTAATCGGCTATGAATTGTTCCCACTTGGAGCGATTGGCCCGCGATGTTTTCGCATAACCGTAGCCGGGAAGATCGACCAGGTACCATTCCTCGTTGATCAGGAAGTGATTGATCAGCTGCGTTTTGCCGGGTGTTCCCGACGTTTTGGCCAGGTTCTTCTGTCCTGTCAGCATGTTGATCAGCGACGATTTGCCCACGTTCGAGCGACCGATAAAAGCGTACTCGGGTTTCCCGTCGGTTGGTCCTTTCGACACTTCGGTGTTGCTGACAATGAATTTTGCGTCCCGGATGATCATAGCTGAATGTTTTTGCAAAAGTACCCAAACAGAATGAGCCTGCCTAACGGTAGACAAGAATGCGAGCGGGAATGCGAGAGATAGCGCTTCTCCTGTGTACATTTGTCCCATGGAAATCGAGCTTTTGTACGAAGATGCTTACTGCCTGGTGGTCAACAAACCGTCCAATCTGCTCGTACACCATTCCTATTACGCGCGGAACATCGACGAGCAATCACTGTTGCAGCTGCTGCGCGATCAGGGACATCCGTCGGTTTTTCCGGTACACCGGCTCGATCGCAAAACATCGGGCTTACTCTTGCTGGCCAAAGACCGGGAATATGTTCCGGCGTTTCAGGCGCTGTTCGATCAGCAGGAAATTGCTAAAAAATACCTGGCGCTGCTGCGCGGACACGTTGTTTCTTCCGGGGAAATCAGCTCGCCGGTGAAAAACGATCGCGGCAATTATAAGGAAGCGCTGACCTTGTTCCGAACGATTCAGCACCTCGAGCTCGACATTCCTGTTCAGCCCTATCCGACGGCGCGGTACAGCTTAGTGGAATTCACCCCGAAAACCGGCCGCATGCACCAGCTGCGCATTCACGCCAATAAGATCAGTCATCCCATCATCGGCGACCCGAAATACGGCAATCGTCACCACAACCATATGTTTGCCGAGACGCTCGGTCTTACGCACCTGTTCCTGCATGCCCATGAGCTGGTATTCACGCACCCGTTTACCGGTCAGCAGCTGGAATTACAAGCTCGGCTTCCGGAAAACTGGAAGGCATTTCCGGCGGCGTTCGACTCCCATTTTTCCTAAAAAACGCTTACGCAGCTCCCGGTTTTTTCTTAACATAGCCGTACAATGCGACCCATCGTTGTCATAGCTGCTTTACTGATTCCCTTGTTTATGAATGCACAGGAACTTCCTTTTGTTGATATCGAGCGTTTCCAGGGGCCCTGGTACGTGATTGGCTACAAGCCCACTTTTATGGATGGAAACTGGATCAACACCATTGAGTCGTATGACTGGGATGCCGACCGGAAACGTTATGATGTACTTACAACTTACCGGAAAAAACCGGGAGGTAAATTGAAAAGCATCAAACAGAAACTGCTCCCGGTTGAAAACAGCAACAACGCCCGCTGGATTGCCCGGATCTGGTTCTTTATCCGCGCCGATTATGTGATTTACAAGATTGCCGACGATTATTCCTGGGTGGTGGTAGGGCATCCGAAACAGAAATACCTGTACATCATGGCCCGAACACCGCAAATGGATGAGCAACTGTATAACGAATTGGTGCGCTTTTCCCTTACGTTGGGCTATCACGAGAAAGATATCCGCAAGCAGCCGCAAGAATCAGCTAAACCTTGAATAGATTTTTTTCACCACAAAGGAGCAAAGAACAATTGTTTAGCTGTATTTGTTAAGGAAGCAAAGGGAATCCGCTTGGCGGATTCATCGGATTTGAACTTTCAGCAGTTAGCGAAGCCCAGATCGTCTTTGTTTCCTTTTAAATATGTACGTCAAAAAGACCTTTGCTCCTTTGTGGTGAAAGCAAGCACAGTACGTCATGAATTCCTGAACGCCGGATTACTTTGTTCTCCGCTCCATCCAGTGCAATTTCTTGCGGTTGTACCCCGACATATTGCCTTTGTTGAGGAACCACAATTCGTAGTGGCCGAAGATCACGGTTGTTTCCGTTTTATCCTGCGGATCCCAGAATTGCTTGCTCGGATCGCGCAGTGACAACCAGATTGTATAGGCTCTGTTGGTCGGAATAAGTGCCGCGATCATAGGCGCGTAAGAGCTTTCGGGAAGAAGAATGGTTTTTTCCTTGTCCTTGCGGGCCTGTTTGATGATCGAATCGACTGTTTTACCCGGGATTTTTTCCGTGCGCAGAACAACCTGCATTTTGGAATAGCTCGAAGGTTTCAACAGCAACGTCGTGTCGTTTACGATTTCCGGTTTTTCACCAAAGCATGCGATCGCCGATTCACCCAACGCTTCGTGGGCTGAGATCGAGAAATCAAAATCCACATCGAGCTGCTTCATTTCGTCGAAGCCTTTTCCGTAGAAATAAACGCTGCCGTCGGGTTTGAGCTCAAAATGATGGATGCTCGGCGGTGAAAAGGTCTTGTATTCTTCGCCGGGGGAAGAACAACCCGTAAGCAACAGCAAACCAAGCGGGAAAAGGAACAGGATGATACGCATAAGTGGAATTTTAATGCTCTAAAAGTGCGAAATTCAGGTCACATGCTTGTGTGAGGAATGGTAATTTGTGTTAATTGATTGAAAGTCAATGGTTGTTGGCAGGCTTGAAAAAGAAAATGGCATGAAGCGCACTCCATGCCAGATCCTTTAAATGAAAATGAGAAAACAATACTGTCAGAACGTGAAATCTGCGGCTTAATTGTTCACGTAAGTGTTAAAATTCGGATTATTGACCGATGAGCAGCTTTCGAACAGTTCGCGTTTCACCATAGCTGATTTCGACGGTGTAAAATCCAGACGCAAAGCCCGAAGTAGCCAGTGTAAGCTCCGTTTGGAAACGACCTTCAGCGACTACTTTTCCGCTGCTGTCGCAAATCCGGTAAGCTGTAATGCCATTGGGAACAGCACTGTACAGGGTAAGCGATTGCGTGGCCGGATTAGGATAGAGCTGGTGAGGATCTGGATCAGCGTTTTCAATACCCAATGAACCGCACGTTACGTTTTGATCAAACAAAACCTGTAAGGAATCGATCGGCTCGATACCCGAATTATCATGCGTGCGTACCGATAGCAGGAAGGAAGGCGATCCGAAAGCATCACCCGGTTGGGAAACCTTGACGAAGGCAAACAGGGAAGAAGTCCCATCACTTGCACAGCGACTGTCGGCCCCCACCACATTTGCCCCTTGTAAAGCAGCCATGAGCTTGCAGCTCAGATCCCCCTCCGCGTTGTTGAAATTGGTTTCCATTGCTTCGAGGATGGACGCATCGAGCAGAATATTACCCTGGATAGCGTAATTGGGGCCGGTAATATGGTTGGCATAATTGATACAGGAGCTTCCTGTATGAGCCGTTGATTGGGATGAGCTGCCAACTATTCGTACAATTCCATATTGACGGGTTTCAGACATTGACTGCGCATCATTAGCCACCAGCCAGTCGATGATTTGTTGTGGCAGTTCGCCGGCATTCATATGGGTACGTGCATTGATCTGATTGGCCGGCAGGTAAGCCGCTTGCGTATTAATGGCTCCAACGCCGGGAAATAATTCGCTCAGAAAATCGTCGGTAGGGAGCCCGGCAGTAAATAAGTCGACACAGGACGCACCGGCTGCACCAACTTCTCCGGTAATCGTATCAACGGCCACAATGGAAAACGTATCCTGCGCGCGGACAATCGAACATGATAACAGAGATAGAAGGAAGAGTGTTTTTTTCATGATTAATAGCTGATTTTTAGAAATGGGGTGAAGCTAAAATAAACAAAAACAATAAATTTCGATTAAAAAATGAACATTCATCATGGGGCTATATCGTTTTAAATCGGCTCTTTTTCAGGTTTAATGCTTCCTTGACATACGCTTAATTTTCGCGGAGCAGGTGCGTCGTACCTTTGCGGCGAGATAAGCCTCCTTGTATGAGATCCGTTCATTCACTTCCGTTTTTTTTGTCACTATTCTGCCTGATTTTCCCTTTCGGTTCATCCATTCATGCTCAGGTAACGCTGGCATTCCAGGGCGGAGAAACGGGAGACACCTGGGCCTACACTTCCACTTTGGCCAGTGCGCTGGCAGAATCCGAAGCAACACAGGCACCGAATAAAGTAACCGGTGCGCGATCAATTGTTGTGGGTGGAAATACCGGCGGTGGAAATTGCTTTGGCAGTGGCAGCGGAAATGGACCGATGACAGCCCGTACGTTCACATTCAGCGCCATCGATATCAGTACCAGCAATGAATCCGTTCGTACCCTTCGTTTCAACTGGGGAAACCGTTTTCCATCGTGTAACGGTACCGGCTGGGACGCCAACGAAGACCTCGTTTTTACACCTTATCACGACGGCGTTGCCCAGCCATCCACGCAGCTGGCTACAGGCAACAACAACGCCCAGTTCAGCATCCAGGCCAATCAGCACATCCACCAGATTCCGGCCTGTGTGAACAGCTTCTATTTCGTCGTAAGTGTTTCAACCAACCGCGCCGATGAGCTTTTGTTCATCGATAATGTGTCGTTAACAGCACAGCAGCTGAACGGCTCTTCCGGTCAGCCATCACCAATCACAGGTCCTGTAACGGTTTGCGCGGGAACGACTTCCAGTTACAGTGTAACAGCGATCGGAACAACAACTTATACCTGGAGCGGAATTCCGGCCGGAGCACAATTCACCACTCCTAATGGCTCGAATGCCATCACCGTTGATTGGGGAACAGCCGCTCCCGGAACATATACGTTGACCGTTACCCCATCCGGAGGATGCAGCGGTGCTGCCGGACCTCCGCAAACACTCGCTATTACAGTGGATACCCCACCAACGCCGGTGACTATTTCCGGGCCGACTTCTTTCTGTTCCGGTGAAAACATCACGCTCAGTTCGAGCTATGCATCGGGGAATAGCTGGTCGACTAGTGAAACCACTTCTTCGATCACCGTTACAACAGCCGGAACGTACACCGTCACGGTTTCAACAGGCTGTGGCACCGTCAGCGATCAGCACACCGTTACCATGGAAACCGGGCCGGTGATCCAAAACGTTGCTGCCACCGATGTGAGCTGCTTTGGACAAAACGATGGAACAATCACTATTACGGCAACGGCCGGCAACCCGGAATATTCACTCGACGGCAGTTCCTGGCAAACAGCAGCCACTTTCACAGGGCTCGCACCCGGAAATTATTTGGTATACGTGCGTGAAATCGGCGGTGGCTGTACGAACAACGCTTCGGCCCTGATCCAGGAGCCACAGCAATTAACAGCAAATGCTTCCAATACAGGACCTTATTGTTCAGGAACGCCGGTTGTGCTCAACGGCACGTCGAATGTAGCCGGCGCTGCTTTCGCATGGAACGGCCCGAACGGGTATACTTCTGCTGTTCAGCATCCGACCGATGCTACTGAAGCCGGTGTTTACACACTGACCGTTTCGCTGAACGGCTGCAACAGTCAACCGGTGTCGACAACGATAATCATCACGTCTCAGCCAACGGCTGTCGCTTCCAATACAGGTCCTTATTGCGCCGGGCAAGCGATCGTTCTGAACGGAACATCGGATGCCGCGACTGCTGCTTACAGCTGGACAGGTCCTGCGGGTTATACTTCCAGTGTGCAAAATCCATCCGATGCGACCAGTGCCGGAAACTATACACTGATCGTAACGGCTTCAGGTTGTACCAGTCAACCGGCCACGACAATTGTGACGATCAATCCATTGCCTGTGGCAACGGCATCTTACAACGCACCGTATTGCAACGGAAATCCCTTGTTGCTGTTCGGAAATGCAGCACCGGCTGGAAACGCCGTTTACAACTGGAATGGACCAGGTGGTTTCGTTTCCTCCGATCAGGATCCGACCAACGCACCGGGTGCCGGGTCTTATACACTGACAGTGACACAAAACGGCTGTACCAGTGCACCTGCAACCATCAACGTCGTAGAGCAATTACCGGTTGCTGTGGTATCCAATACCGGTCCTTATTGTCCCGACGAAACAATCCTGCTGCAAAGCAACGTTTACGGTGTCACAGCACCCGTTTATACGTGGAGCGGCCCGAATGGCTACACTTCAGCCATGGAAGACCCGACCGATGCAACGCAATCCGGCATTTACACGCTCACAGTCACAGAAAACAACTGTTCCGTATCCGTTTCCACCGTTGTAACGATCCACGAAGCTTCGACTGCTGCATTTACGGCAACGACTGCCTGTGAAGGACAGGCAACGCTGTTCGATTGCATCTCGACACCGGGCAATCAGCAAACGATCGAAAGCTGGTCCTGGAGCTTCGGCGACGGAACCACTTCTACAGAAGGACTTGCAACCGGCCATACTTATAGCTCAGCTGGAACTTACGCTGCCACATTACAGATCATGACCAACGAAGGCTGCACGGCCACCGCTACGAATACCATTACCGTTGCCCAGGCTCCGAAAGCCGGTTTCCAGACCTCATCGGAAACGATTTCTGACCTCGACCCTGTTGTACAGTTCATCAACACCAGCCAGGGTGCCGATAGTTACGAATGGATCTTCCCGAACGGAGACATATCTACGGAAACAGCACCGGAATATACCTTTCCTGAAGGAGGCGGCAATTACCAGGTCGTGCTCGTTGCGACCAACGCAACGGGTTGTTCAGACAGCATTTCCCGCGTACTCGTCTCCGAACGTGTAGTACTGTATTACGTACCGAACGCCTTCACACCCGACGGCGACGAATACAACAATACCTTTCAGCCTGTTTTCACGCAGGGATTCGATCCGGAGAACTTTGACCTTCGCATTTACAACCGCTGGGGCGAATTGATCTTTGAATCACACGACCCTGCAACCGGCTGGGACGGCTCGTATGCCGGAGCGGCAGTCGGAGCGGGCGTTTACACCTGGCAAATCCGCTTCAAACACCGCGATACCGATGAGTGGGAAGAACCGGTCGGTCATCTGACATTGGTCCGATAAATCAGATGTTAATGTAGCAGCACCCCGGCGTTCGTTTGCCGGGGTGTTTTTTTTGTTTCAACCTGCCAAAATCACGTATCCGATCCTCTCTCCGCCGCGGCGGAAGACTGAAGGGGTGGCCAACTAATTGTGACAGGCCACCCTCCTTAATCCTCCCTCAAGGGAGGAGACAAATCCAACATGCAACTCCGCAGTTAATCACCCGTGTTATTTTTCCTGTTAAAACAGCATTTTTTGTGCAACTAAATCGATTCAATTATCTGGTTTACAAATAATTGAAATGGTTTAATGCTACCTTGACACTGGCTTAATCACTACGGAGCAACAGAGGTCTACTTTTGCCTCATCATGTTTACGATCCGTATGAAATCACTCCATTTACGCCTGACTTTCCACCTCTTTAGCTGCTGTTTTTCGCTCCTGTTCACCAACGCTGTTTCCGGGCAGGTAACACTGGCCTTCCAGGGTGGCGAACCGGGAGATGGCTGGGCTTACACTTCCACGCTGGCGAGTGCGCTGGCAGAAGGAGAAGCCATGCAAGCCCCTAATAAAGTTACCGGAACGCGATCGCTCGTTGTGGGTGGAAACACCGGCGGCGGGAACTGCTTTGCAAGCGGCAGTGGAAATGGCCCCGTGACAGCAAGAACATTTACGTTCAGCTCAGTCGACATCAGCACGAGCAACGAATCCGTTCGTACATTGCGTTTAAACTGGGGAAACCGTTTTCCGGCCTGTAGCGGAACCGGCTGGGACGCCGCAGAAAACCTCATTTTCACACCTTATCACGACGGTGTCGCCCAGACATCCACGCAGCTCGCGACCGGCAATAACAATGCACAGTTCAGCATACAGGCGAATCAGCATGTGCACCAGATTCCGGCGTGTGTGAACAGCTTTTATTTCGTGGTCAGCGTTTCGACCAACCGCGCAGATGAATTACTGTTCATCGATAACGTCACCCTTTCAGCGCCACAGCTGAATGCCAGTGCGACAACACCGCTTGCGATCTCGGGACCAACATCATTGTGCAGCGGTGAAACCATTACGCTGACTTCCAACTATGTGAGTGGTAATACCTGGTCGACAAGCGAAACGACTCCTTCCATTAACGTTACCGCCGCAGGAACTTACACCGTAAGCATCAATACAGCTTGCGGAACGCTTTCAGACGAACACATTGTGATCGAATCATCGTCCACACCGGCGGAGATCACACCAGGCGGGCCAACGACCTTCTGTCCGGGTGAAACCGTGACGCTCACATCTTCCAGCGCGACAGGCAACAGCTGGTCGACAGGTGAAACAACACCTTCCATCCAAGTCAGCACCACCGGAACAATTACACTCACGGTGACCGATGCTTGCGGAACGTCACAGGATTCGGAGGAAATTACCGTCCAATCAACACCCGATGCACAAATTGTTGCGGGTGGGCCACTGGCATTCTGTGCCGGAGATTCCGTTCTGCTGACCGCTTCAGGCGGTGATACTTATCTTTGGTCGAACGGCGAAACAGCAGCAGCCATCTACGTGCAAACAGCCGGTAATTACACCGTTACGGCCACCAATGCGTGCGGATCCGACGTTTCGACAGTTGTAAACGTGACCATTTCACCCAATCCTCTGGCACAGATCACCGGAAACACCACTTTTTGCGAAGGCGATTCCCTGTTGCTCACAGCTTCCGGCGGAAACAGCTACCTCTGGTCGAACGGGGAAACCGCAAGCGCGATTTACATTCACGTAGCAGGCAATTACACCGTAGCAGCGATCAACAGCTGTGGTCAATCCGTATCGGCACCATTTGCTGTAAGCATGCTTCCGGCTCCGCAGGCGCAGATTACCGGCGATGCGACTTTTTGCGCAGGCGGTTCGGCTGAATTGACAGCAAGTGGTGGTATCGGCTACTTATGGTCAAATGGTGAAACCACGACTACGATCGAGGTCACGACACCGGGGAATTACACGGTAACCAGCACCAACAGCTGCGGTCAGGCCGTTTCAGCACCTTTTACGGTCACGCAGCTTTCCCTTCCGAATGCACAAATTACCGGCAACCTGATCATTTGCACTGGCGAATCTACTGTTCTCACTGCGGCTGGCGGAAGCAACTACCAGTGGCTGAGTGGGCAGCAAACTGCTGTGATCACCGTTTCCGCAGCCGGTTCATATACCGTAACCGTTTCGAATAGCTGCGGTCAGGACGAGGAAACCGTCATTGTAACCGAGGCCACTGTAGAAGCCGATTTTACAGCCGATCCGCTTTCCGGAACAGCGCCGCTGCCTGTGAATTTCGACAGTCCATCCGGCGATGCTTACCAATGGAATTTCGGCGACGGCAACACGGCTACAGGAACCGATCCGGAGCATGTGTTTACAGAAGTAGGTGTTTACACCGTAACCCTGACAGCGACCAACGCGCACGGCTGTTCGCTGACGACTTCCCTCGAGATCACCGTGGTTTCCTTTCCATCAGCGCTGGTGGTGCCAAACGTCTTTACGCCGAACGGCGACGGATCGAACGATCTCTTTGCCATTACATCGGAACACCTCGAAAACTACCATATGCAAGTCTTCAACCGCTGGGGAAATCTCGTGCTGGAGCTGGATAATCCGACCATGGGCTGGGACGGAACCATTAACGGCGATCCGGCTACCGAAGGAACCTATTTTTATAAAATCGAAGCAACCGGGATGGATCAGCAGCGCTATGATCTATCGGGTTTCTTTGACCTCATTCGCTGATTCACAACCTGTTTAATCCGTAATCAAACAATCTATTGAGATGAATTACAAAACATTACTTCCTAACGTGAACAACATTACCCGATTGTGGGGCATGTTGTTCCTGTTTTTAATCAGCACAACGCCTGGCTTCGGGCAGGAAATTGCCTACTGGAACCCGGCAGGACAAACCGGTTTTGGCGTATCACCTTATGCGGTAACGACAGCGAACGCTAACCTGACGGTAACCGGATTGACACGCGGTCCGAGTGTGACAACTTCCGGAACGGCTTCAGCCGACGCCTGGGGTGGAAACGGCTGGTTTGATCAGTCTGCGGGCGATTACTTTACCTGGACGATGACGGCCAACGCTGGTTTCCAGCAATCGCTCACATCCATCACCCTGCGTTACCGAAGATCGGCTTCCGGTCCGAATGCAGGAACCTTGTATTATTCCATCGACGGGGCTGCCAACGTGGCTATCGGCCCGATGTCCTTTCCAAGCACGGGAACCAGTGGTGCCGAAGCGTCGATCACCCTTTCCGGAGTAGCCGCTTTGCAGAATGTGCCGGCCAGCTCGGAAATACGCTTCACGTTTTTCCCTTCCGGCGCGACACACGCTGGTGGAACCTTCTATGTTTACAACGGCGGAACGAACGGTTTACGCATCAACGGTTCCGTAACGGTGCTGCCGGCGTCCTGTCTTGCTCCAACCGGTTTGGCAGCAAACAACATTACGCACGAATCGGCTGATCTTTTGTGGAATACACAAGCTGGTGCTACAGGATACGAGTATGTGGTTGATCAGGTTTCTGCTGATCCTGCTGCTTCCGGAACAACGACCCCAGCTACCACTTACACCGCGACCAGTCTTTCGGCTTCGACGATTTACTATCTGCACGTTCGTACGGATTGCGGCGGTGGGAATTTCTCCCCGTGGACAACGCTTTCATTTACCACTTTGGTCGAGCCATGCGATGCACCAACCGGTTTGGCAGCAAACAATATCACGCATGAGTCTGCTAATCTTTCGTGGAACACACAAGCTGGTGTTACTGGCTACGAATATGTTGTAGATCAGGTTTCTGCTGATCCAGCCGCTTCGGGAACAACGACGACAGCTACCACTTACACCGCGACCAGTCTTTCGGCTTCGACCATTTATTACCTGCACGTTCGTACGGATTGCGGTGGTGGGAATTTCTCAACTTGGACAACGCTTTCATTTACCACTTTGGTCGAGCCGTGCGATGCACCGACAGGTTTGGCCGCGAATGACATCACCCATGAATCGGCTGATCTTTTGTGGGATGCACAAGCTGGTGTTGCTGGTTATGAATACGTGGTTGATCAATTGGCGGCTGATCCTGCTGCTTCCGGAACAACGACCCCAGCTACCACTTACACCGCGACCAGTCTTTCGGCTTCGACCATTTACTACGTGCACGTACGCACGGATTGCGGCGGCGGGAATTTCTCTCCATGGACAACAATCTCATTTACCACTTTGATAGAGCCATGCGATGCACCGACAGGTCTGGCTGCAAACAATATCACCTATGAATCGGCTGATCTTTTGTGGAACGTTCAGGCTGGCGTTGCCGGGTACGAATACGTGGTTGATCAATTGGCGGCTGATCCAGCCGGTTCCGGAACAACGACCACAGCTACCACTTACAACGCGACCAGTCTTTCGGCTTCGACGATTTACTACCTGCACGTTCG
>CAMLRS010000007.1 GCA_946482515.1 uncultured Flavobacteriales bacterium
CGAACCCGGGAACGGCGATGATCGTTGATTTCTCCCTCTACGAGAACGCCCGCAGCATCTACGGCCTGGAGATCGGTACGATCAACTACGATGCTGTAGCCCTGATGAAAGCCGATTATTACCCGTTCGGGATGACCATGCCGGGACGATCACAGACACCAAACAATTACCGCTATGCCTACAACGGTATGGAGCAGGACCAGGAGCTGAAAGGGCAGGGGAATAGCTATACCACGGAGTTCAGGCAGTACGATCCGCGATTAGGACGATGGTTATCGCTCGATCCGTTGATGGCAAAATATCCAAATATGTCCCCATACTGTGCACTCAACAATAACCCAATCATTTTTACAGATGTGAGTGGAGACGAACCAAATGTAGCTCAAGCAACTACAGTTACAGCTTGGATTCAACATATGCAAGACAACAAATTAGTTACCATTGCCGATATTTACAATTATGTAAAAGCAAATTCCACGACTGTTCCAAGATATATCTACACTGAAGATAGAGGATGGATTGATATGAATCATGTGATGTGTGTTTTACAACAAGGCTATGCTAAAACCATTTTATTAGAGCCTCTTTCAGGTGAGAAATTTATGAGAGACAATTTCTTCGGAGAAGGGGCAGCAAATAGTTTCTATTCATATGAAGATATGCCATCAAATCTTTTTGGCGATATAATTGACGTAAAAAGAGATGATTGGCAAAGAGAAAATTTTAAAGATTTAGAAGGGGATGATCTTTACAATTTGCTATTAAAAGAGCTAACAGATGCAGGTGCAAATGATCCTAAAACAGCTCCAAATTATGTTTTAATTCCTGAAAAGGAGGATCGGGAAGTTATCTTGGATGCAAATGGGGATGTAAAGGTACTAACTCCACAAGAAACCAGAACAGGTAAATATGTGCCTCAAAATTTTTCAACAGAGCCATATGATCTTAAACAGTTTCCAGTAGCTTCAACTAGTATTTCAACGAAGGAACTGATGAAGTTCAAATCAGAGCCTAAATCGGGTGCTAACCAGAATAAAAATTCTGCGACACCATCAGAGAAGAAGGCTCAAAAATTATTTGATCAAGAATTCAAGTTGAAAGAAAAATCAGAAGTAGGATGCGCTGCAAAGAAGTATGGGAAAATTTCTAAGACCAAGTAATAAGTTAAAGGATGAACTCGTAAAATATTCTCAAAACAGTGGGTTAGAACAAGTATTTTTGATTTAAATAGATTAACTATGAAAACAATTATTTTAATACTAGTGCTATTGTTAGTCGGTTGTTCTGACAATGATCAATTACTTCAGGATTTTAAATCCAATAGTGCTGAATACATAGAGGTTGTGGAAGATATAAATGACAATAGGATAGTTTATGCTTCACAATTTAAATCTAAGTTGGTGGATAGTTCATTTATATTAGATGGTAAAATGATGACCGAACCACTATTTAGTAAATCCTTAATAAGTCAGTTCATTAAGAAAAAGGAGAACATAAAAATCACAGTACTTTCCGACTCCAGTATTTGGTTCACAGAAATAGCAAATGATGGCAAATTCACCTCAAAAAATAATGTATTGATATACTCCCATCATAAAATAGACCAAATTGATGCGAAGCTAAATAGTCATTACCCCACAGTGGAGTATTTACAACAATTAAAAAAGAAGTGGTTTTTTGCAAAAACGAGATCATCTATTGATTGAAATAGGTAATGTTCCACCGGTATTGATAACCGTTCGTTGAAACATCAAACTATTGTTTTTCAATGGTTTGATAGAAACTAAACTTCCAAAAGTCGGTAATGTTCCAACAGTGTTGATAGGTTTCTGTCAAAACATCAAATAATTGTTTTTCAGCAGTTTGATAAAAATTTGATCTCCAAAATAAAGGAATGGTAAACCTCCAGTAGTAGAAAGGAGCTGGCGGTGAAGCACTGAATGAAACAATCGGTGGTGGAATGCAAGGAGTAGTTGAAAGACTTGATCAAAATGAATAAGATGAAAGCAAGTATAAGAACCAAAATCCCCTATTTATTACTAGGGTTATTAGGTATCCTACTGTTAATTTCGTTAATTCGGAATTATTACAATGAGCGGGCTCTAGAGGGAGAAACAGGTAAGTGTATTGCTATTTTGATTGACATCCGAAGTGGGGAGGGGGTAAGACAAACGGCTACTGGAACGTATAAATATCTTGTCAATGGACGAAAGTATGAATATGAGGAAAATAGAAATTTCAATGATCTTTCTATAGGGGATACTGTTTTAATTGAATATTCAATTGAAGACCCTTCTGTTGCTCGAGTAGTAGATAAATACTACATGCAGAAATACAAGAATCTAAAACAGTAAACAATTTAAAAATGCTCATCACCTGGCTCATCTTCCTCCTGATTTTCTTTTACTGGTTGTGGAAACGCAAACCCTTCAAACGGAAAAACACCAATCGCCGAACCAGGTCCTAACGAGACAACCCCGGACAACCCTTCCAAACCACCCGTCTTTCCTCAGCCCATCACAAGACAACTCGGGACAGCAGGATATCACGACGTTAAGACATCAAGACTTTAAGAAAACTCTAAGTGAAGACCGAACGATTGTCGACCGGAGACCATATTTGCTCTATGTGTCCTATGTGGTGCAAGACCGAAGACTTATCGCTTTTTCTTCCCCTTCGCCGGCTTCCCCTTCGGCCATTTATCGGATCGCGAGGCCGGTTTTTCGCTGCGACTGGTTTTTCGATCGCGGATGAACGAAGGCAGACGCTCGATGGTTTTGCCGTCTTCATCTAATAACGCCAGGTCGATCTGCCGTTTGCGCGGGTGTACTTCGGTGATCTTCACTTTGACCGGGTCGCCGAAGCTGTAGGTTTTGCCGGTGTCGCGGCCCTCGATGACCATGCGCTTGGCGTCGAAGGTGAAGCGGTCGCCCGGAATTTCCTGGAGCGGAACCATGCCTTCGCAGGCGTTCTCGATCATTTTCACGAAGAGGCCGAATTCCGCCACGCCGGTCACGATGCCCTCGAACGTTTCACCCACTTTGTCGTGGACGTAAACCACCTGAAAGTACTTGTTTGATTCGCGCTCGGCTTCCACGGCTTTACGCTCCTGGCGCGAAATGCGCTTGGCGATATCTTCGAGCGTCGAGTTGTATTTGTGGGGTTTCTTTTCGAGCGTGTCGAGCAGGATGCGGTGCACCATCAGATCGGCATAACGACGAATAGGCGAGGTGAAGTGCGAGTAAAAATCGAACGCCAAACCGTAGTGGCCGATGTTTTCGATGTCGTAAACGGCCTTCGCCATGCTGCGGATCGCCATCTGCTGGATGATGCCGTATTCGTTTTTCAGACGGATATCACCCAGCAGTTTGTTGATGCTTTGTGCCGCTTTATCAGGCGTGGAAAACTCGAGTGTATAGCCGAATTTATCCAAAAATACATTGAATAATGCGATTTTCTCTGGATCCGGCTTGTCGTGGATGCGGTAGATAAACGGAATGGCGTCGCGGCCTTTTTTAGGCGCACCGATGTACGTCGCCACGCGTCGGTTGGCCAGCAGCATGAATTCCTCGATGAGCTGGTTGGCGTCTTTCGACACCTTCACCGTTACGCCGATCGGGTCGCCTTTTTCGTTGAGCTGGAACCGCTGTTCCTCCGATTCGATCATGAGCGCTCCTTTGCGCTGACGCTCCTTGCGGAGCTTCTTCGCGATGGCGTCCATCAGGTGCAGCTCGGCTTTGTACGGCCCTTCGGCGCCTTCGAGGATCACTTGCGCATCTTCGTAGGCAAAACGGTGGTCGGAATGAATGACGGTCTTGCCGAACCATTCCTTGTACACTTTCGCGTTTTCGTCCATCTCGAACACGGCCGAGAAAGTGAATTTATCTTCGTGCGGACGCAGCGAACAAACCATATTCGACAGCTGCTCAGGCAGCATCGGGATCACGCGGTCGACGAGGTAAACAGAGTTGGAGCGTTTCAACGCTTCGCGGTCCATGGCGCTGTTCGGGCGCACGTAATGCCCAACATCGGCGATGTGGACACCGATTTCCCAGTGACCGTTTTCGAGCTTTTGAATGGAAAGCGCGTCGTCGAAATCCTTGGCGTCGATCGGGTCGATGGTAAACGTCAGAATATCGCGGAAGTCGCGGCGCTTGGCCACTTCTTTCGGGTCGAGCTCCATGGTCACCTGCTCCGCTTCCGACATCACGTCGTTTTCGAATTCGATGTCGAGACCGTGGCTCACCAGGATGCTGATCATTTCATTATCGTGGAGCGAATTGCCGCCCAGCGTCTGGATCACTTCACCGAACGGGTAATCGGCCGACTTGGGCCAGACGTTGATCTTCGCCAGCGCTTTGTCCTTGTTTTTGGCGCCGTTGAGCTTTTCCAGCGGAATGTGGATCTGAACGCCGGTGCGTGAATTATCGGGAATGAGGTAAGCGAATTTATCGCGCATTTCGATCGTGCCCACAAACTGGCTGCGCTCACGCGAAACGATCTCGACAATGCGTCCTTCGTGGCGGCTTCCACCTTTCTTGGTGATCACCACTTTCACCATATCGCCGTGAATGGCCTGACCGATGAGGTGCGGCGGAATGAAAATATCGGCATCGGATTTATTGCCTGTAACGACGAATCCGGAGCCGCGCTGCGTCAGCTCGAGCTCGCCTTCAACAGTTTCCTGCTCGTTGGAATAACGGTACGTCGCGTGGCCTTCCTGGCGAAGGAATCCTTCGTTGCACAGATCGGAAAGAATGGAAACGACCAGCTTGCGCGATTCAGGGTCCTTGATGTGCAGCAGGCTGCAAACCTGTTTGTAGTTCAGGAGCGCGTCGTTATGTTGTTGGAAAAGTCGGCGGATGATGTGGAAGAGTCCTTGTTTGAGTTTACGGTCTTTTTTTTCGCCGGTTCTTTTTGGTTGTTTCTTTCCCATAGGAAATGCTTTAATCGTAGTGTGAAACGTATTCGGTCATGTGGAAATCCCGAAAAGCGGGAGTTTGTTAGCCCCCGACAACTATCGGGGCCGAATTTCCACGGGAATGGGTCGAACCGCTTCTAATTTATACTCGTGCTAAATTACGATTTATTAGGGCTGAGTACGTTAAACGCAACGACCAGAACCGTAACTTTGGGATAGTTTCACATTAAAAAGGCATAAAATGAACAAGCGTATCGAAACAGCATTGAACGACCAGGTAGAGAAAGAAAGCTCCTCATCACAGTTTTACCTGGCGATGGCTTCCTGGGCGGAAAACAACGGACTGAACGGAACGGCGAAATTTATGTACCAGCAATCCGACGAGGAGCGGTTCCACATGCTGAAACTCATCAAATTCATCAACGAAAGAGGCGGTGTGGCGATTGTTCCGCAGGTTCCGCAGCCTCCGGCGACATTTGATTCCCTCCAGCAGGTATTCGAGCTCTTGCTCGAGCACGAGATCAAGGTATCGGCAAGCATCAACGACCTGGTTGATATCTGCCTGGAAGAAAGAGACCACTCCACACACAACTTTGCACAATGGTACGTATCCGAGCAGCTCGAAGAAGAAGCCTCGGCCCGTCATATTCTCGATAAGCTGCGCCTGATCGGCAACGACAAAGGCGGCCTCTACCTCTTCGACCGCGACATGGAACAAACGGCAGCACAGGCAGCCACCAACACGGCGAATCAGAAGAAAGAGAAAGCTTAATTACCACGACGTTTCCACCCCTCTGTGTCTCCCCTCAAGGGGAGAGTTTGTCACACCTCCTCCCTTGAGGGAGGATTGAGGAGGGTGGCCAGCGGCGTGATTTCCGGTATAAACTTGTAATTCGTAACAAAATACCCCCTGTTACGTAGGAAAATGGTACTTTAGTCCGTTATGATAAACCGGCTGCTTACTATTGGCTTCCTGCTCCTGTGGGGTCCGCTGTCATTTGGTCAGCTGGCTTATCGTTTCCGCAATTTCACCATCACCGACGGACTTTCCCAAAGCTCTGTTACCTGCATCGTTCAGGACAATGTCGGCACGTTGTGGGTCGGCACGCAGGACGGGTTGAACCGTTTCGATGGTCAGCAGTTCGAAGTCTTTACTTCCGACGATACCAAAGGACTCGAAAGCGGCTACATCCACTGTGCACACAAAGACCGCGACGGTACCCTCTGGTTCGGAACCGCGAACGGTCTCACGGCCTACAACAGCAACACCGAGCAATTCATTACCTACCAGGGAAAAGCATCCAATACCGTTTCCATCGAAGCCATGGACGAAGACCAGCACGGAAATATCTGGCTGGCAACATCGACCCAGGGACTGGCCAAATGGGACCACGCTTCGCGAAAGATGAGCCCGGTGAATTCCACCATTCCCAGCCGGCGCTTCCATTTCCTGAAGCTGCTCGATGATCCGTCGACCGATGAAGCCGGTAAAAAACTCCTGATTTCAACCGAAGAACAGGGCGTTTTCATTTACACCATCGGCGATGGCCAGTGGACGAAGATCATCCCGGAAAAAGGAGCCATTGCCGATTGGGCGGTCAACGACGTGGAACATTTCACCGGCTCGGTTTACCTGCTCAGCACCAACAAAGGCTTGTGGCTCTACAATGCGAGCACCAATCACGTGGTACCGTTCCTCCAGGAAATTGAAAAAGAATACGGCATCATCGAGATCGCCGACGTGTGCCTGAAATCTACGGATGAATTCTACGTGGCTACGCAGAACAAAGGTTTGCTGACCGTTCGCAAGGAATTCGGGAATTACACCATCCGGCAGAGCACGCAGGATATTTTCCAGAAAAATGCCTTGCTGTTCGATGAGATCAACGAGCTGTTCGAAGACGCCAACGGTATGTTGTGGGTTGGTACGCTGCGCGGACTCAGCTGTTTCGATCCGGCCAACCAGGGCTTTTTGGGCATAGGCCCGACCCGAAACCTCAAGCAGGGATTGCCATCGGCCAGTGTCTGGGGCTTCGACGAAAACCCGGAAGCCACCCAGCTGTTCATCGCTACCGATGTTGGTGTTTCCCAGCTCGACCGCAAAACAGGAACCTTCCGCCAGATGGACCTCGACAAGCAGTTTGCCAGCCGCGAATCCAGCGTGCTTTCCGTGCGGTATGTCAACGATCACGAGCTGCTCGTAGGCTGTAAAGACGGTTTGTACGTTTTGCAGTATTCCGAAACGAGCTATTCTTTCAAGAAAATCGATTACAAGATCGCCAACCCGGCCAGCTTCGACAGGGTATACAGCATCCTTCCGTGGAAAAACGGGAAATACCTCCTGGCGACCAGCGGTGGCGTGTTGGTCTACGATCACAAAACCAAAGCCGTTGCGGCGTATGCTTACGATCCGGCCAAGCCGCGGACCAGCATTGGCGCGGGAATTTGTCGACTGGCATTTAAAGGAACCGACGGCACCATTTATTTCGGTCCGAGCACCGGCGGATTGTATGTGCTGAAAGAACTGCCCGACGGCACCATCAGCTTTTCCCCGTTCCGCTATAACGCAGCATTGCTGGCCGTTACCAAAGATTACATTTCCACGCTTTACCAGAAAAACAATTCCGAATTGTGGATAGGAACCACCGGAACCGGTTTGATCTGCATCAACCTGAAAAACGGTCACCTCGAGAACTTTACGCGCAACCAGGGATTGCCCAACAACTTCGTTTACGGGATTCTGCCCGACAACCGCGGCAACCTGTGGCTGAGCACCAATAAAGGACTGGCGTGTTTCGATTTGCAGACGCAAACCTGTATCAACTATTCGGAAGTACACGGCCTGCTCAGCAACGAGTTCAACACCGGTGCTTACCTGGCTTCCCGCACGGGCGAGCTGTTCTTCGGGGGAATCAGCGGTTACAACTTCTTCCAGCCGAAAAAACTCGGCGCGACCGAGAAAGAGCTCGAAGTACGCTTTACCAAATTCAAGCTCGACGGCAACTGGCTGCATCCCGGCGATCCGGACGCACCGTTCAAAACAACCATTTCCGAAACAGGGAAAATCGAGCTGCCATACGATCAGCGCAGCTTCACCCTGCGATTCGTGGCTTCCGATCTCCTGAACCAGGAGCTGCTGGAATACAAATACCGCCTGAAAGGCTCCGACGAAGAAGAATTGTTCCTCGGCAACACGAACGAAATCCGCTTCAACTCGCTTTCGCCTGGCTCGTATGTGCTCGAAGTGTTTGTGCGCCGCACCGGCGGTAACTGGTCGCTGGTTCCGGCTACGATCGAAATCGAGATCGCCTCGCCGTTCTGGTGGAAATGGTGGTTCTGGGCCATCGTGGTGGTCGTTGTCGCGCTGGCAACCTACATCATCATCCGTGGCCGTATCGAGCAGGGCAGAAGGGAACAGGTACGCCTCGAAATGAAGATCGCAGACCGGACGCGTGAAATTCGTGCCCAAAGCGCAAAGATCGAGCAACAGAACCAGATCATCCAGGAAGAAAAAGAAAAAGTAGAAGAGCAGAAACGCCTGTTGCAGATCGAAAAAGACAAATCGGAAAACCTCCTGCGCAACATCATCCCGGAAGCGACGGCTGAAGAGCTGAAATCCAAAGGAAGGGCTTCGGCGCGGGCCTACAAGACCGTTTCTGTACTCTTTACCGATTTCGTGGGCTTTACCAAGATCGCCGAGCACATGAAGCCGACCGAGCTGGTGAACAAACTGGATATTTACTTCCGGAAATTCGACGAGATCATTGTGCGCAACAACCTCGAGAAGATCAAGACAATCGGTGATGCCTACATGTGTGCCGGCGGTGTGCCCGTACGCAACAACACCAACCCGATCGACAGCGTACTGGCGGCGTTGCAGATCCAGGATTACATGCTGCGACTGAAAAACGACGCTATCGCCAACGGCACCGAATACTGGGACCTGCGCCTGGGGATCAATACAGGTGAAGTAACGGCGGGCGTAATCGGTTCCGAGCGTCTGGCCTACGATATCTGGGGCTCGACCGTGAACCAGGCCCAGCGCATGGAAATGATGGGCGAACCAGGCCGCGTAACGATTTCGGGAGCGACGTTCAAGCTCATCGAGCCATACTTCGCATGTACCTTCCGGGGCAAAGTGCAGTCGAAAAGCAAGGGCATGATCGATATGTTCACCGTGGAACGCATCAAGCCCGAACTGTCCATCAACGGCGAAGGCATTTACCCGAACGACCGCTTCCAGCAGATCGTCAACCTGCACCTTTACAGCAGCATCAACTATTACAAAGCCGAGCGCCACATCATGAAAGTGCTCGAAAAAGGCTTGTCGAAATCGCTGCACTACCACAGTATCGCGCATACGAAAGACGTGGTGCGGGCGGTGGAACACTACGCGCTCCTCGAAGGCGTGACCGATGAAGGTCTGTTCCTGTTGAAATCGGCGGCGACTTACCACGATGCCGGATTCGTGGAAAGTTACGAGAAGAACGAGCCGATCGGTGCGCGCATGGCCGAAGAAATTCTGCCGAAATATGGCTACTCGGAACAGCACATCGAAAAGATCAAAGAGCTCATCTTCGTAACGCAGATCCCACATCAGCCGAAAAATCACCTCGAAGAAATCATCTGCGACGCCGACCTCGATTACCTGGGCCGCGATGACTTCCACGAGATCGCCGACAAGCTGCGCCTCGAATTAAAGGAACACGGCAAGATCGACAGCGACCGCAAGTGGGACGAAATGCAGGTAGCTTTCCTGAATATGCACCGCTATTTCACGCCAACGGCCATCGCTAGTCGCCAGGAAAAGAAAATGAAAAACCTGCAGGAAGTTGTCGAACGCCTCGAGCGCAATGACTACCTGGATTAAATCCAGCTTCCCGGCTGACGACGAGTTTTCTTTTGGTTCTTTTCTTTCTAGGAAAAAGAAAAGAACATCGAAAGTCTGCTACATTTACCCCATGATCACCCGCGCTTACATCCACGAATACGGAAACGGCAACATGGAGCCCGAACACGCGGCCGTTGCCGAAACGCTGCGGGAGCAGGGCATCAGCGTAGAGCTGTTTACCACGAAACGCTTGCAGCGGAATCAGCTTCAGCTTGATCAGCATTCGTTAGTCGTTGGCGATCATCCGACCATTGCTTTGGTATTGAAACGCTTAGGTATTGCCTATTCGGAGACGTCTTATCCCGAATGTTTGCTCCCTTTCCTGGGAAGAAGAATATGGAGTACAACCTGTGTTCAATTGCTGCGATCGGCCTCTTCTCAAACCTTCGTACCGTTCTTCGTAAAACCGAAAAGCCGGACCAAATTATTCACCGGCTTTGTTATCGAAAGTGATGCCGATTTGTTGTCGCTCAATCGTTTCCCGAAAGACACTGAGCTTTACTGTTCGGAAGTCGTTCACTTCGTTTCGGAATACCGGGTGTATGTGATCGGATCGGAGATCGCCGGGATGGACTGGTACGCCGGTTCGGAAAAGACGCCGCCGGATAAAAAAGTGATCGAACAAGCCATTACCGTTTACGGCGCTTCAGAGAATGCCGCACGGGCTTATGCCTTGGATTTCGGTGTAACAGAGACCGGTGAGACACTGCTGATCGAATGGAACGACGGATTCGCACTGGGTTGCTACGCAATGGATCGCAAATCGTACACGCAATTAGTGCTTACCCGATGGGAACAGCTATTGGAAAACAGGCTATCTCCGTCCGCCGCGGCGGATTGCGGGATTACTTTCGAGTGAAGTAGGCTTGGAAACACAGCATTCAGTGCAAGATCTGCCCTTTCCTTAAAACCTTGGTCCCGCAATATTGCGAAATCACTTTTTACCAGCAAATGAGGCTTGTACAAAGTGGCCGTGGGAAACCGGCCTCCCGCAAGACTTTTAATTCCGTAATATTGCGAATTACCAGTCCAACGACCAACAAAAAAGCCCGGGTTATTATGTCCGGGCCTTAAATTTCAAGTCAACTTTTCTTAGCTGAATAATACGCTCTGACCGTATTTGCTTTCGAGCGGGTTCACGATCAGTGTCGGGATTTTCGCGTCGTTGGTAATGATGTATTGCTCATGGCTCGCAGTGATCACACCCAGCATGTTGTTGCGGTTGAGGTTCATGATCGCGATGAGGTCGGCGTCGAGGCTCACGGCGTGCTTCACCGTTTCCTTGTCGAATCCGTTGGAAGGTGCAATTTTGGTTGTTACCTCGATGCCACGCTCCTGGAAGAACTTCACGGCAAACTGGATATTCGCATTTACCTGATGACGCAGGAATTCATCTGATTCATCCGGCGTGATCACGTGTACACGCGATTTGAAGTACGTTGCAATATTGGCCACGAAAGCCAGCTTTTGCTTGGTTTCTTTATTCAGGTCGAGCGGAACCACGATATCGTCGTAGCCGCTGCTCTTGATTTCTTTCTCCTGTACAACGATAAACGGAACGGAAGAGTGCGTGATCACTTTCAGCGCGTGGCTGCCGGTGATGTACTGCCATCCGTGTTGCCCGTGTGTTCCCATGAAAATCAGCTCGGCATGCACTTCGCTGGCGAAATCACCGATATCGTCGAAGATGTTCCCGATGCGCACCGCAGGGATCAGTTTTACTTCTGTCTGGAAACCACCCAGTATTTCCTTCAGTTTTGCTTCCGCTTCTGCAATTTCTTTTTCTTTGGAGACAACATGCAGAACATATACGGAAGCCCCGGTAATGGCTGCCGTGTTAATGGCATGATTTAAAGCGTTATTCGCTACGGGACTAAAGTCATGTGGAACGATGATGGTTTTCTTTTCCATAAGGAGCGTATATAGGGTTTTAAATAGTTGAACAAAAGTAATTAAACGGTTTATTTGGCAACCAGCTTGTCGCAATCAATATTAAACATTCGACGTTAATAATCCAAGATTGGCGTGTTTACAAATCAAGAATAGCTCCCCCTTTGGAGGGGATAAAGGGGGAGACAACCCGCTACCAAAACCGCATCCTGCTCTTCATCACCGAATCCCGGTAATCGTCGAGGCGCTCGTCGACTTTGCGATTGGTGAACCGGCGGATGATCTTGTGGGTTCCTTTGCCCATTTTGTAATCCATTTCGTCGCCGAAGATTGGAACGATGGCCAGGAAGTAAATCGTTTTTCCGTTGATTTCCAGGGGCTGCATCACTGACTCGGTGAAGAGCGGGTCGAGGAAAATGAAATGGTCCTGCTTCATGAGCGGTGACAGCGACTCCGGCGGATTGCCGCACGGGATCGTATGTCCAGGGCCGAACCACGTTTGCTTTTCCCGAACGAAGTTCTCCAGTCGGAAAATCCAGTCGTAAATCCAGTTGCTGTTCGGGTTGGCGATGTCTTCAAAATCCCAGTAAGTCGGCAGGCAGAAAAACAGCTCGTTGTGCTCGCGGCCGACCCATTTTTCGGAAACCGGCATGGTGTAATCCGACAAGCCGTTGGTCATGACGATCGTAATCGGCACCTGCAGCTCGAGGTACAAAAACACCAGCGATTGTTCCGGGTGAAGCGGATTGGGTTTTACTTCCACACGGTGTTTTCCGAATTGTTCCTCTAATGCTGCTATCATGTTGATGTTGGATTTTGTCATTATCTCCCTCCTTGAGGAGGGATAAAGGGAGGTGGCTCAACTCCAATTTCTGATAGAACGCCACCCTCCTCGGTCCTCCCTCAAGGGAGGAAGCAGATTATACGACCATATTCACAATTCGTCCCGGCACCACGATGATTTTCTTTGGCGTGTTGCCTTCCAGCCATTTTTCCGTTTCCGGCATGGCGAGCACAGTTGTTTCCACTTCTTTGGCCGACAGCTCAGCCGGCAATTCTACAGTAAAGCGCATTTTTCCGTTGAACGAAACCGGGTACGAAACACTCGATTCCACCAGGTAGTCGGCGTTGAACACCGGGAAGCTGGCGGAAGAAATACTGCCGGTTTCGTGACCGAGCGCTTCCCACAGCTCTTCGGCAATGTGCGGCGCATACGGCGAAAGCAAAACGATCAACGGCTCGAGGATCGCGCGGGCATGGCATTTCTGATCGGTCAGCTCGTTCACGCAGATCATAAAGGTCGAAACGCCCGTATTGAAAGAGAAGCGTTCCAGATCTTCTTCGACCTTGCGAATCGTCTTGTGCAGCGATTTCAGCGCGTCTTTCGAAGGCTGCTCATCGGTTACGATCCATTCGCCTTTCTCGTAGAACAGGCGCCAGAGCTTGCGCAGGAAGTTGTGTACGCCGGAAATTCCGTTCGTATCCCACGGCTTGAACTGCTCCAGCGGACCGAGGAACATTTCGTACATGCGGAGCGTATCGGCACCGAATTTGTCTACCAGCTCATCCGGCGTTTGCACGTTGAACTTCGATTTCGACATTTTCTCGACTTCAGAACTGCAGATGTACGAACCGTCTTCTTCGAGAATGAATTCGGCATGCGTAAATTCCGGTCGCCAGCTTTTGAAAGCTTCGGTATTTAATTTGTCGTTATCAACCATTGAAATATCGACATGTCTACGAGTAATTTGAGACGCTAAACCAAATTCGATTATTTCAAATTCAAAATTGGAGTATTCAAGTTCGAATTCTTTTCTCAATTTATCCAAAATAGATTCTGCCTGCTCTGATTCAGAAAAATCGGCTATGCGATTAGAAGAAACTATGATTGGATGGGTTTCAAGGAAAGGACGCCAATCGAATTCGATATCTTCTGAATTACTTCCAATAAGAACATCTAAATAGACACAGTAAACAAAACTACTTCTCCCCAAAATCATCCCCTGGTTGATCATCTTCTGGAATGGCTCATCGAAACCGATGAATCCGAGATCGTGGAGGAATTTCGTCCAGAAACGTGCGTAAAGCAAGTGACCGGTTGCGTGCTCCGAACCACCGATGTACAGGTCGACCTGCTTCCAGTAATCGGCTTTTTCTTTCGAAACGAAAGCCTGTTCGTTGTGCGGATCCATGTAGCGGAGGAAATACCAAGAGCTTCCGGCCCAGCCCGGCATGGTGTTCGTTTCCATGCGGTCGCCGAGGAACACGTTCCAGGCGTCCTTTTCTGCACGGGCGAGTGGTGGCTCACCGGTTTCGGTCGGCAGGTATTTGTCCACTTTCGGCAATTCTACCGGCAATTGGTTATCCGGAACAAGCTGTGGAATGTCGTTGTTATAGTAAACCGGGAACGGCTCGCCCCAGTAGCGCTGACGGGAAAAGATCGCATCGCGCAGGCGGTAATTGGTTTTTCCTTTGCCAATGCCTTTTTCTTCGATGGCCGCAATAGCTGCCTTCATGGCTTCTTTCACGGAAAGACCGGTCAGGAAGCCGGAATCAGCGATCGTTCCTTCTTTCTCTGCATAAGCAGCTTCGGAAATATCGATGTCCTGGAAAATGTTTTTGATCGGAATGTCGAAGTGTTTCGCAAAATCCCAGTCGCGCTGATCGCCGCACGGTACGGCCATCACAGCTCCGGTTCCGTAGGAAGCCAGTACGTAGTCGCCGATCCACACCGGGATGTTTTCACCGGTGAACGGATGAACGGCATAAGCGCCGGTAAACTGCCCGGTAATGTTCTTCACATCGGCCTGGCGGTCGCGCTCGGATTTCAGGGAAGCGGCTTTTTTGTAAGCTTCCACTGCCGGAGCGAATTCGTTGGTCGTAATGGTATCCACCAGCGGATGTTCAGGGGCAAGCACCATGAAGCCGACGCCGAAAATCGTATCGGGACGGGTGGTGAAGACTTCAATTCTGAATTCTGAATTCTGAATTCTGAATTCCACAGAAGCGCCGACCGATTTCCCGATCCAGTTGCGCTGCATGTCTTTTACGGAATCCGTCCAGTCGAGTGATTCCAGTCCGCTCAACAGGCGTTCTGCATAGGCTTTGATCCGCATCGACCACTGACGCATGAGTTTTTGCTCTACCGGGTGACCCCCGCGTTCGGAAACGCCGTTGATTACTTCATCGTTGGCGAGTACCGTTCCCAGTGCCGGGCACCAGTTTACCCACGAATCCGCGAGGTAAGCCAGACGGTATTCCATCAGAATGTCGGATTGCTCTTTTGGGCTTTTCGCGTTCCATTCGGCAGCCGAAAACGATTCGGTGTAATCCGTGCAGGCGTTGATGCCGCTAGTTCCATTGGCTTCGAACCGGCGAATGAGCTCGCTGATCGGTTCTGCTTTGTTTGTATCGTTGTTGTACCACGCTTCGAAGATCTGTTTGAAGATCCACTGCGTCCATTTGTAGTATTCCGGCGATGAGGTGCGGACCTCGCGCGACCAGTCGAACGAAAAGCCGATTTTATCGAGCTGATCGCGGTAACGTGCAATGTTCTCAGCGGTTGTTACGGCTGGGTGCTGGCCTGTTTGGATGGCATACTGCTCGGCCGGCAAACCGAAGGAATCGTAACCCATTGGGTGGAGTACGTTGAAGCCTTTCAGTCGTTTGTAACGCGCGAAAATATCCGAAGCGATGTAACCCAGCGGGTGACCAACGTGCAACCCGGCTCCGGAAGGATAAGGGAACATATCGAGCACATAATACTTGGGTTTTGAGCTGTTGTCTTCGGCACGGAAAGTTTGCTGTTTGCTCCACGCCGCACGCCATTTGGATTCGATCTCGCGAAAATTGTATTCCATCTTGCAGTTTGATTTGTCCGCCGTAGCGGTTGCCAAAGATACCAATTAAGCACCACACAGGAGCAAAGAAGTACATTCGCTACAAACACAATCGGCCACCCTCCTCATTCCTCCCTCAAGGGAGGAGGCGTGACCAACTTCCCCCTTGAGGGGGAATACAAGGGGGTGGCAAACAGAATCAACGTCTTTGCTCCTTTGCCGTCCCATTAATTCCATTAATTTTATCGGGCTATGAAACAACTTCGCTTCGTCCTGATGTTGCTCCTGCTGCTGGTTGCCGGAAAAGCTGCGGCGCAGAGCGGTAGTGCTGAAAATTACCGTCGGGCGTATATGGCGGAGAAAAATCCGACCAAAAAATTCTGGCGACAGCTCGCGTTGGGGAAGTTTTACCAGAACAACGATATTGAGCGAGCGGATTCCATCCGCCATTTTATTCTCATGAGCAGCCGGGCGGAAAATGACTCGGCGCGTTTATATGCCCTGGTGTACGACCTCGAGATCGACGAATTGCGCGGAAATAAGGCGGCTTATTACACCAAAATCCTGCAATTGCAGCCCTTTCTGGGTCGCTTGAAAGATCCGCGATCGCAGGTCATGATCTTCCATTTCCTCGCCGATTACCACATTACGTTCCGCGAATACCAGCAGGCTGAATTGTACCTCACGGAAGCTGCTGTGCTTGCCAAGCGGGCGCGTTATTACGATTGCCTGGGCAATAACTTCCGGCTGAAAGCACAGCTGGAAATGGAACAGAACAACAAGACGCTGGCCCTGAAATACGTCGATGAAGCCATCCAGTACTCGCGCCGTTCTACCGATAAAGGCTTGCTCGCAGCCTGTTTCAACATGCAGGCGCGCATCTACATGTATTTCGGTCAGATCGAATTGAGCGTATCGAAAAACCTCATCGCCCGCGAGCTGGCCGTTGAAGCCGGGGATTATCCGAACGTAGCCAACTACCAGCGTGAACTGGGGGAGGCGCAGTTCTCGATCTACAACTACGACGATGCCAGCCGGAGCTTCTTCGATTCGAAGGAAACGGCCGAGCGCATTCACGATAAGCGCCAGATCGGGTTGGTGACCATCGACCTCGGATTGCTCTACACTGCCCGGAAAGAATACAACCGCGCCACGCAGCTGCTCCGCGAAGCCATCCGCATCCTTCAGAAATACAACGATGAAGACGGTCTCGGATTCGCGCATATGTATCTCGGAAACGTTTACCGTGAGAACGGAAATTACAACGAAGCCCTCCGCGATTACAACAAGGCGCTCGTCTATTTTGAGTCGGCGGCCAACCGCGCCGAGATCGCTTCGGTGTACCACCTCGTAGGAACGGTTTTCGAGAAGCAGGGGAAATACGCCAACGCCTTGGTTTATCTCAACCGCGCGGTGGAAATCCGTTCGCAATTCGGTTTTAAAGGAGCGGCCTATCCGTCTTACCGCGCTATTGCCGAAGTGTACCAGAAAACCGGCAATCTCCAGCTGGCCTACAAATACCTCGAAATGTATTCCGATTATTCGGACAGCGCCCGTATGGTCGAAGTGAGCACGAAAATCGCGGAAATCTCCGAGCTGTACCGTTCCGAGCAGCTCGAGCGCATGGTTGCCATGCAGGCCGATTCAATCGAATTGCAGCGCAAGGAAAAGGACCTGACTTCCGCACAGCTGGAAAACACGGAGCTCCGAAACATCTTCCAGACCTACGTAATCATCGGATTTTTGCTCCTGCTGATACTGGGAGTCATCATTTTCTACAACCGCTGGCGACAGCGCAATATCATGCAGCTTCAGCGCGAGGCGGAAATGGCCCAGGTGCTGCTGCGTTCACAGATGAACCCGCATTTCGTCTTCAACGCCATGTCGGTGATACAAAGCTATATCTACGAAAACGACACGAAGAATTCCGCCAAGTTCCTGGTGAATTTCTCCAAGCTCATGCGACTCATCCTCGAGAACTCTTCCAAAGAATTTATCCCGATCACCACCGAGATCGACATCCTCACCAAATACCTCGAAACGCAGAAGCTGCGCTTCACCGACCGCTTTGAATTCGATATCAGTATTGAACCGGAGCTGCTGGAAGACGGCCTCGTCATCCCGCCGATGATCACCCAGCCCTTCATTGAAAATGCGATCGAACACGGTCAGCTGCATACCATTGAAGGCGGTTTTATCCACATCCGTTTCTCCCGTCAGCTGGACATGCTCAACGTGGTGATCGAAGACAACGGTGTGGGTCGGAAAGGTGCCGGGCAAAGCAAGAAAAGCAAGGACCACAAGAGCATGGCGATGAAAATCACCCAGGATCGCATCAACAACCTCAGTTACAAATACCGCATCCAGGGCTCCATGGAAATCTCCGATTACAACCCGAAAGAAGAAACCGGCACCCGCGTGGTGCTGTTCCTGCCTTACAGAACGGAAGCGTCGAAGGTCAACGCATAATAAAACAAAAAACCCCTCTCGTTTCGGAGAAGGGCTTTCGCTTAAAAAAGGTTTTTATTACGCCTCCACGTGCATGTAGCTTTCCACGCTTGGACAGGAGCAAATCAGGTTGCGGTCGCCGTAGGCGTTGTCTACGCGGCGAACAGGCACCCAGTATTTCCATTCTTTCAGGTAAGCAACCGGGTAAGCGGCTTCCTGTGGTGAGTATGGATAGTTCCAGTCTTTGTTGATGATGCAGTCGGCAGTGTGCGGTGCGTTTTTCAGGAGGTTGTTTTCCTTGTCCGCGTGGCCGTTTTCGATCTCTTTGATCTCCTGACGGATCTTGATCATCGCTTCGATGAAGCGGTCGAGCTCGTCCTTGTCTTCCGATTCGGTTGGCTCGATCATCAGTGTTCCGGCAACCGGGAACGAAACAGTCGGAGCGTGGAAACCGAAGTCGATCAGGCGCTTGGCCATATCAGCTACTTCCACATCGGCTGTGCGTTTGAAATCGCGGCAGTCGAGGATCATCTCGTGTGCTACGGTTCCGTTTTTACCGGTATAAAGAATGTTGTAATGTCCTTTGAGCTTCGCTGCGATGTAGTTGGCGTTCAGGATCGCTGCTTCCGTCGATTCGCGCAGGCCTTGTGCACCGAGCATTTTGATGTAGCCATACGAAATGAGCAGGATCAGCGCGCTTCCGTAAGGAGCAGCTGAAACCGCGTGAATGGCTTTCTCGCCACCAGCCTGGATTATCGGGTTTCCAGGAAGGAATGGAGCGAGGTGAGCTGCTACGCCGATCGGGCCCATTCCAGGACCACCACCACCGTGTGGAATGGCGAAAGTCTTGTGCAGGTTCAGGTGACAAACGTCGGCACCGATGTTGCCCGGATTGGTCAAGCCAACCTGTGCGTTCATATTCGCGCCGTCCATGTAAACCTGTCCGCCGTTATCGTGAATGATAGATGTGATCTCGCGGATGCCTTCTTCGTAAACACCATGCGTGGAAGGATACGTGACCATCAATCCGGCCAGCTCGTCTTTCAGCTCCGTTGCTACTTTGCGCAGCTCGTCGATGTTGATGTTTCCGTTCTCGTCGCAGCCAGTTACCACTACTTCGAATCCGGCCATAACTGCCGAAGCCGGGTTGGTTCCGTGTGCAGAAGAAGGAATGATCATCTTCGTGCGGTTCATATCGCCACGTGATTCGTGGTACGCTTTGATCACCATCAGACCGGCGTATTCGCCCTGCGCACCGGAGTTCGGCTGCAATGACATCGCCGCGAAGCCTGTACAAGCGCAAAGATCGTCTTCCAGCTGACGCAGCATGGCGTGGTAGCCGGCAGCCTGCTCAACCGGAGCAAACGGGTGCATATTCGCAAATTGCGGGTTGGTGATCGGAATCAGCTCGGAAGCCGCGTTCAGCTTCATGGTGCAGGAACCCAGTGGGATCATGCTGTGAACGAGCGAAAGGTCTTTGTTTTCAAGACGCTTCAGGTAGCGCATCATTTTCGATTCGGAATGATGCACGTTGAATACCGGGTGGCTGAATACCGCATCTGTGCGCAGGAATCCTGCCGGAATGCTGGATTCGGAATCCGCGGAAATGTCCGGCTGAACACCGAAGATCTCCAGGATGGTTGCAACGTCTGCAAGCGTATGTGGCTCGCCGAAGCTGATCGTCAGCTCGTTTTCGTTGATGTAACGGAAGTTGTATCCGGCTTTTTCGGCAGCGCTCTTAACAGCGACAACATTTACGCCTTTTACGCGGATCGTGTCGAAGAACGGACGGCTGTCGACTTCAATACCATTGTTGGTGAGCGCCTTAGCAGTTTTTGTAGCAAGACTGTGTACGTGTCCGGCAATGGCTTTCATACCGGCCGGTCCGTGGTAAACAGCATACATACTTGCCATAACGGCCAGCAGCGCCTGTGCTGTACAAATATTGGAAGTCGCTTTGTCGCGCTTGATGTGCTGCTCGCGTGTCTGGAGCGCCATGCGCAGTGCGAGGTTGTCGTCGGCATCTTTGGAAACCCCGATGATACGGCCCGGCATGTTGCGTTTGTAATCGTCTTTGGCAGCGAAGAAAGCGGCGTGCGGGCCACCGTAACCCATTGGTACGCCGAAACGCTGGGAAGAACCGAATACCACATCGGCACCCAGTGAGCCCGGCGATTGCAACAGTACCAGCGAAAGAATATCGGCTGCTACGGCTACACGCAATCCTTCGTTGCGGGAAGTGAATGCCTTCAGATCGGTGATCGCACCGTTTGTATCCGGGTATTGAACGATCGCTCCGAAGAACGTACCGTCGGTTTGGAATGTTTCTGCATCACCGATCACCAGCTCGATTCCGAGGTTGAGTGCACGGCCCTGTACCACTTCAATGGTTTGCGGGAACGCCGTATCGGCAATGAAAAACTTATTGTTGTTGTCTTTGAGCTCCTGGCGTGAGCGCGCGTTGAAGAACATGATCATCGCTTCGGAAGCGGCTGTTCCTTCATCCAAAAGGGAAGCGTTTGCGATCTCCATTCCGGTGAGCTCCATCACCATGGTCTGGAAGTTCAGCAAGGCCTCCAATCGACCCTGGGAAATCTCAGCCTGGTAAGGCGTGTAAGCCGTATACCATCCCGGATTTTCCAACACGTTGCGCAAAATTACGGAAGGTGTGATCGTTTCGTTGTATCCCAGGCCGATAAAAGATTTATACACCTGGTTCTGTTTACCCAGCTCGGTAATGTGTTGCAGGTATTCCTGTTCGCTCATGGCTGGGGCTATGCTCAGTTCGCTGTTCAGGCGGATCGGAGAAGGAATGGTTTTATCAATCAGCTCCGCGATGGATTTGACACCAATTTGTTCCAGCATTGCTGACTTTTCAGCGGTATCCGGCCCAATGTGTCGCGATGAAAATGCGCTCATGTTTATTCGATGATTTTGAGACTGCAAATATACTTCGAATTAGTGAATTGTGAGGAGTGAACAGTGAACAGATACTCATAGTCCTAAATTGCACCCACAGCAGGAACTGTTCACTACCAACAATTCACTCTTCACTCATTCGCGCAATCCTTCGCCCGATCGGCGGGAAACCACTATTTTTGCAAAAAATTACCCTATGAAATTGTGCTTGACCGCCTTTGCCGTTTGCTGTATACATCTGTTGACGACTGCTCAGGATACGATTGTATCCTACCGGGATGAATTGGGAAATACTGCCACCAGAACCAATGCTCACTACCAGCGCAAAACTATTCGAAAAGGAGCGGCTTATGAAGTGTTCGAATATTACCTGAGTAATAATCAATTAAAGCTGCACGGGCATTTTTCGGACGAAAAACTGGAAGTCGAGCATGGGCATTTCCTGACCTATTTCGAAAGTGGGAAAATTGCGACGGATAGGGTTTTTATCGACGGAAAAATACAGGGCAAAGCGCTGCGCTATTATGAAAATGGGCTTGTAGCCGACAACGAGCGTTATCAGCAGGACAAATTGGAAGACACCAGCAGGTATTATCATGAAAACGGGCAGATTGCTTCCATCGAAGTATATGAAATGGACAGTCTGAAATCCTTTGAACTGTTCCATGAGGACGGAACGAAAGACACAATTACAACTGATGTCAACAGACCAGCCGAATTCCCCGGAGGAAAACAGGCTTTATACCGGTTTTTAGGGGAGAATCTGGTTTATCCCAAAAGGGCGATAAAAGAGGAAATCGAAGGAAGGTGTTCGCTCCGTTTCATAATAGATACGGAAGGAAATGTTGCGGAAGTAAAGGTCAGAGAGGGCGTTGCCGGTTGCCGTGAATGCGATGCTGAAGCCATTCGGGTAGTTCAGCTCATGCCAAGATGGACGCCGGGGATCAGTCACAACAGGGTCGTCAATTCCTATTATAATATGCCGATTACTTTTAAGTTGAAAGGGAGAAAAAAACGCAGGTAATTACTCCGCACAATCCTTCATCCGCTCGCGCATCTGAGGGCCGTCCATGGTCTTGAACTCGGCGCATTTCTTTTCTTTATCCGCCTTAAGTGTTTTGAGCTTTGCTTCGCGCTCTTTTGTACGGCCTTTTTCCAGGATTTCGTTGGCCTGTTTGTTCAGGGCATTTCCCGAGTCGATGCAAGCGCAGATCGTATCGCGTTCGCCACAGCCGGCAAGTAAAAGAATCGTAAGAGGAAGAAGAAATGCTTTTTTCATACGGTAAAGTTAATGAGTTTCTGAGTCGGTTTTCCGGTCTCCAGTCTTCCGTCTCCAGTCAGTCTTGATGTCTTAACATCCTGAAATCCTAATGTCCGGACATCCGTCCTCAAAAATAGAAAAATCGCACCCCATCTTCTGCGGAATCGGTAAGTTTGTGAAACGACACATTCAACAATGCATTCAAAACTTCCCAATACCGGCACGACCATTTTCACCACCATGTCGAAAATGGCGGCCGACCACAACGCGATCAATCTTTCGCAGGGTTTCCCCAATTTCCCGGTCGACGAGCAATTGCAGGAGCTGCTGGCGCGAAATGTCCGGGAGAATGTACACCAGTATGCACCCATGGCCGGTTTGCCTGCATTGCAGGAACAGATAGCGGTTCTGGTGGAACAGCGCTACAAACGCAACATCAGCACAGCAACCGAATTGCTCATTACGGCAGGCGCTACCCAAGGAATTTTTACCGCCATCCAGGCGCTGGTACATCCGGGCGATGAGGTGATCATTATTGATCCTGCCTACGATTGCTACGACCCGGCGGTTGTGCTCGCAGGCGGAAAAGCAACGCACATCGCCATGCGGGAAGATTTCACCATCGACTGGCACGAGCTGCGCGAAGTGGTGAGTCAGCGCACGCGATTGCTGTTCATCAACAACCCGCACAATCCTTCCGGTCAGCTGCTCACAGAAGAAGACGAGCGCCAGCTGCTGCGGGTCATGGAAGACTACCCGAACCTGTTGCTGCTCTCCGATGAGGTATATGAATTCATCACCTTCGATGCGCCGCACCGTTCGGCACACGACCACGAGCTGCTTCGACAGCGGGCGGTTATCGTTTCTTCTTTTGGAAAAACCTTTCACATCACCGGCTGGAAAATCGGTTACATGATCGCGCCCGAGCACCTGATGAAAGAAATCAAAAAAGTGCACCAATACCTGGTGTTCTCGGTCAACAGCCTGGCGCAAAAAACACTGGCCGATTACCTGCCATTGGCCCCCGTCGATGGACTCGGCGCATTTTACAAGCAAAAACGTGATCTGTTCCGGTCTCTTATAGCCGACAGCCGCTTTGAGCTGCTGCCGTGCGAAGGCTCGTACTTCCAGACCGCCCGCTATACGGCAATCGCCGATCTGCGCGATACGCAATTCTGTGAATGGCTGGTGAAAGAAGCCGGCGTGGCGGCCATTCCGCTTTCGCCGTTTTTCGAAGACCGCCGCGATTACCATACCATTCGCTTTTGCTTTGCCAAAACCGACGAGACCCTTCAACAAGCAGCAGAACAGTTATGCAGGATCTGACGATAGCATTGGCCCAGGTAAACCAGATCTGGGAAGACAAAACCGCCAACCTGGCGCATTTTGAACAGCTGCTCGACGGGCTCGAAAAAGCAGACCTTATATTATTGCCCGAAATGTTCCACACCGGTTTTTCCATGAATGCTGCGGTATTGGCCGAAACCATGGAGGCATCACCGGCGCTCGACTGGCTGAAGAAAACCGCCCGAAAAACCGATGCAGCGATCTACACCTCTTTCATCGCGCGCGAGGGGGAACAATTCCACAACCGGGGCGTTTTCGTGGAACCATCGGGAACCGTCCATATTTATGATAAGCGAAAAGTGTTCGGCCTGGCAGGCGAGCATGAAACCTATACGCCCGGCACCGAAGAAACCATCGTTTCTTTCCGTGGCTGGAACATTCAGCTGCAGATCTGCTACGATCTTCGTTTCCCCGAAAATGCCCGCAACAGATTGGATGCTTCCGGGAAGCCGCAGTACGACCTGTTGCTCTATGTGGCCAACTGGCCGGATCGTCGCGTAGCGCACTGGAGCGCCTTGCTGCCGGCACGCGCTATTGAAAATCAATGCTATGTTGCAGGCGTGAACCGCGTGGGTGAAGATGCCACCGGATTGAGCTATTCAGGTGGCAGTGTGGTGTGTTCGCCACTCGGAGAAACACTTTTATCCTACGAAACCGGTAGGGAAAGTATACAAACGGTTCGGCTGTCGGCGTCCGGTTTGAACGAAATCCGTCGTTTGCTCCCGTTTTTAAAAGACTGTTAACCACCTTTTACTATAATTTTCATACCGTTCACTCATTATTTTTGTTATTTACACAGAAGAAATTAACTTTAGTGTCTCAAATTCACATTATATGAAAAGACAAATTACACTTTTGTCGGGTCTGTTGTTGGCTACCGGTGCTATGGCGCAGGTAAATGACATGCCGGTCCGTGCTGCTCAGCCAGCAAAAATTTCATTAAATACCAAAACTGCTAATAACGATGACAACTCTACCGTTAAAGCAGATGGTGAGTTGTTGTGGGAAGATGACTTCAGCGGTGCACATACGTGGACTCCGGGAGCAGCGGCTGCAACACAAGGAGGTTTCCTGGTCGGAGCTGTTGGCTCTACAGGTTGGGGAGATCTTTCTGACTACATGGGTGCACCAGCTACAACAGGAGCTGCACCTATCACAGGCCAACTGGCTTTCTTTAACGGTGTTCAGTACCTTTTGACTGCAAACGTACAAGTACAAGACTGCTGGATTGCTTCTGAAGTAATCGACTTTACTGACGCAGGATCTATCCAGGTGACTTTCCACCAGCGTTACCGTGCATTCAACAACGACGATGTATTCATCGAGTTCTCTGAAGACGGAGGTACAACATGGACATTCTCTCAGCAACTGAACATTACGCAGGCGACTAACGCTACAGCTGTTCAGAACGTATTGTCTGTAGACCTTCCTACAAACAACACTGCAACTGGTCGTATCCGTTTCCGTTGGCAAAGCCTCGAGGCTGACAACAGCTTCGGTAGCGGTTACGGTTGGATGGTTGACAACGTAAAAATCTACGAAGGATACGGAAACAACATGATCAACCTGTTGACTCGTCACGTAACTGGTCCTAACGGTGTTCAGTACACGAAATTTGCTGCTAGCCAGGTAGATGGTCAGCAAGTTTCTTTCGCTGCTGATGTACAAAACGCAGGTTACAACGACCAGCCAAACGTACGTTTGAACGTAACATCCGGTTCTTACGATGAAGAAGGAGATCCGATCGCTCTGATCGCGTCTTTCGAGAAAGATTCAATTGCTATCCTCGAAGCTAACGGTTACCCGCTTACTACAACAGTAGGTCCTGCTAACTTCACAATGACGGTAATCAGCGACAGCACACTTGTTCTGACTGACGATGATACACGTGTAATGGCGTTTGAAATTACACCTAGCGTTGCTGCGATCGACTCTTACGATGGTACTGCTGCTTCTATGGACGGTGAGTTTACAATGTTCAGCACGCAGAACCCGAACGACTTCACAGCTATCGGTACTGTATACGATGTATTCGTAAACGGTTCAGTTGGTGCTGTTCAAATCGGTATCGCTGACATTCCTGCATCCCAGGAAGCTACTTACAACGGACGTCTGTACTTTGGTAAAGTTGCAGTATTCGGTGAAGAAGGTGAGTTCATCGACGAGTACAACACTGAGTCTGCTGAGCTCCAAGCAAGCGACTACGGTACACTGAAAACGTTGTACTTCGGTGTCAACGACGGTGACGATGCAATCCAAGTTGAAGCTGGTCAGCAGCTCTTCGTATTCGCTTGTTCTTATGTAGGTCCACTCGATGACGATGATAACCCGACAGGTGGTATTCCAGTAGGATTCTCTGGTTTGACTGTAGATGGTAACACTATCGGTCTTTCTGGTGAGGACGTAGAGAACGACCTCGTAGGTCTGATCGAAGCTGCTCCAGGTGTTGTTGAAGCTCCAATCGTACGTATCGACTTCACAGATTACACTAGCGTAACTGAAATCGACAACGTTGCTGATGTAGTAGTTGCTCCAAACCCATTTGTTAACGAAACAGCTATCAACTTCACCCTGAAGGCTGAAGCAGAAGTATCTGTTGTAGTAACGGATCTGGCTGGTCGTACAGTAATGACTATCCCTGCTGCTCAATACAACGCAGGTAAGCAGTCTATCGCTATCGACGGAACTTCCTTCAAAGCAGGTGTATACAACTACACACTGACAGTTGGAAACAGCTCTGTAACAAAACGTATCGTTAAAAAATAATTCAGCTGATAAACTGAACGGAATCCCGATCTGCCTCTGGTGGATCGGGATTTTTGTTTCCTATCGTTTCAACGCATGTACACCGAATGGGGATTAGCCGGCTTGCTGGCCATCAGTTTCCTGGCCGCAACCATCCTGCCGTTTTCCTCCGAAGCGGTTTTCGTGTTCTTCCTTTCAACCGGGTTTTCACCCATCGCCTGTTTTATGGTCGCACTGATAGGCAACAGCCTGGGCGGAAGCACCAACATTTTACTGGGAAGATGGGGACGGAATGCCTGGCATTGGGAACGCTTGTGGGCCAAGGAGCGCATCGAACGCTACGGCGCCTGGCTGGCGTGGCTTTCATGGGTGCCGTTTATCGGCGATCCCTTGCTCATTGCGTTGGGCTACTACCGGACGCCGTGGATACCAACCATCATCTATATGGTCATGGGAAAAGCTATACGCTATGGCGTGATCTGGTACGTGTATACCTTAACGTGAGAAAATTCAGCCAATCAGCGACCGCACCATTTCACGGGCCGCAGCATCCGAAGCCACGTAATCTTCATAGGCCGGCCGGGCAATAAACGTCACATTGTCCATGATCCGCTCATTGAGCTCGGCAATAGTCGTAAAAGCGATTTTTTCTTCCAGGAAAGCCTGAACCGCCACTTCATTGGCAGCATTCAACGCGCAGGCAGCATTACCACCACGTTTTAACGCTTCGAAAGCAAGATCGAGGTTGCGGAAAGCAATTCTGTCGGGTTGTTCGAACGTTAGATTCGGGTAATCGAGGAATGAAAAGCGCGGGAACGTAGTTGGGAAACGCTCCGGATAGGTGAGCGCAAACTGGATGGGCAATTTCATATCCGGCAAGCCCATTTGAGCCTTCATACTGCCGTCGGTGAATTGAACGAGTGAATGCACGATCGATTGCGGATGCACGATCACGTCGATTTGTTCCGGAGCAAGGTTGAACAGCCATTTGGCTTCGATCACTTCCAATCCTTTGTTCATCATGGTTGCCGAATCGATGGTGATTTTGGCACCCATGGACCAGTTCGGGTGTTTGAGCGCTTGTGCAGGAGTGACGGAGCGTAGCTGATCCATAGCCCAGCCGCGGAACGGTCCGCCCGAAGCCGTGAGGTAGATCTTCTCGATCGGGTTGTGGAATTCACCTGTGAGGCATTGAAAAATGGCCGAGTGTTCGGAATCCACCGGGTAAATATTCACGCCTTTTTCACGGGCAAGCGCCGTTACCAGCTCACCGGCCACAACCAGCGTTTCCTTATTGGCGAGCGCTATATCCTTACCTGCGTGAATGGCCGCCAGCGTTGGTTTCAGACCGGCATAGCCAACCAGCGCCGTAAGCACGACCTGGATTTCATGGAATTCCACCACCTGGCAGAGGGCCGCTTCGCCGGCATATACGTGAATGGGCTCACTGGCCAGCGCCTGCTTCACTTCTTCGTAACGGGACTCATCGCCGATCACGACGGCATTCGGCTGAAACTGCAAGGCCTGCTCGATGAGCAAGGCCGCATTCGATTGGGCAGTAAGTACCTGCAGGTCGAAATAATCAGGATAAGCTGCGATGACTTCCAGTGCCTGTGTACCAATGGAACCTGTTGAGCCGAGAATCGCAACGCCTTTTTTCTGCATGATGCAAATGTAAGCGCAATCCGACAAATGAGTTGCCGGAAGATCCATTTTAAGTGTAACCTTTTCGTAAAAAGGTATTTTTACAATCAGTCATACAAATACTACACCTATGAGAATTCTGGCCATAGTCCTGTTGCTGCCTTTGTTCAGCTTTACGCAAAATCCCGATCCGTTTTACGGCGATAACAACTACCTGACACTTTCGGGTAGTATGAGAATGGCTTCCGGCAAGCAGCCTTTCCAACCCGATTTTTATTTCCTGCCCGATTTTACTCCGGAAGCCTACGGTATCAGCAGCACTACCGTCACGATTCAATACCCCAAAGGATCGGACCTGATACGGACTTCTGTTTACAATGCCGATGGACTGCTGACCAGCTACCGCGTCAATTCGTATGTGAGCGAATACGTTTATAAGGATACGCTGCTGGTGGAGGCAATCTATACATCGAAGAGACACATCTCTAAAACGGTGCATACCTATTCCGGCGATAAGCGGATCATGACGCAGTATTTTACCGATGGAAAGCTGACGCAGGAAATGACTTTTATATACAATGGCGACCATTGCATCAAAAGCACGTCGGTTGATTACACGGGCCGCAAACATATTTATGTACTGAATCACACCCTCGACGAGCTCACGGGAAAGATCACAATGGCAACCTATTTCGTGGACGGCAAGCTGCGTAAAAAATGGGATTATTCCTGCAATGAAAAAGGTGTGGCGGCAAATCCAAAAGTAGATGCCGTGAGCAGCTATTGCACTTACAACCAGGAAAACAACGACGGATCATACAGTACGTATGTTCGCTCGATCAAAAATGGCGATGTGTACCTCACCCAAACCGATTTCAGCGCCGACAGCACGAAGATCCGCTCGATGGAATACCTCAACGATACGATTTTGGTACGGAAATCAGATTATCAGGGGAACAAAATCGCCACTTCGCACTACAACAAAAAAGGAAAACTGGAGTACACCTGGGAAAATGAAAATAATGATCAGCAGCACGTCGTGGCGCAAAAACTGACGGATAAAAATGGGAAAGTCATTTACCTACAGGAATACACGTACCTCGAAAGCGGCCTTGTAGCCAGCGTTGTGTATACGAACAGCAAGTCCCGCAAAACGACCAGCTCCTATAATTATACCTTTTTCTGATTTCCCGTACCGCTATTTGTTGTACGGGGAAAGATCGAATTCCTGCACGAGCTTAATGGTGTTCCCGTTGATTCCGCGGGGGCCAAAGCTCCCAGCTTGACCGGCTTGTCCATCCTGTGCAGCGCTCTGCCCGGCCAATGGTTTACCAGCCTTTCCTCCGGCTCCACCTTTTCCTCCGGTGCCGCCACTTCCACCCTGGTTATAAATCAGCAGTGCTTTTTCGATTTCGGTTGCGCTCGGGTGTATGATAAGCGTTACGTTGGCTCCTCTGCCGCCCTGACCGCCTTGTCCTCCCTGGGCTCCGCGGCCACCATTACCCGGCAGCTTCACCTTGCCTTTGGATTCCTCGCCGTCTTTACCGTTTCCACCTTGTCCGCCTTCTCCACCGAGACCGCCGTCACCACCATAGGCATTGATGGTTAACTGCGCATCGGCACCAACGGTTATAAAACGCGAGATGTGCCTGGTCACGAGATCTTCCACATAAAAGAACGTGGTATCGCCTGAGCGCCATACGTGTACTTCCAGGTCGTGGGCATCCGTTCCGTTTTCTCCCGGGCTGGCCGGATCTCCGTCATTTCCATATCGGAACAACAGGGCCGTTCCACCGTCGTTCCCGTCGGCGCCCCGCTTTCCGGCTACGCCATAGCCGAAAAATGCGGTATTACCTCTGAAATTCAGGCGAACCGTATCGTTAGAGCTGATGGTATTGTTGTCCTTATCGGTATACGATAGGGTAACCGGGATGGAATTGGTCTGGAACGAAGCCAGTCGGGTATAAATCGAAAATTCTTCATCGGCAACGCGCACATGGATATTGTCAGATGAAGAAAATCCCTGGTTGTTTTTCAGCTGGCGCACTTCGCCGCTTTTCATTTGTGCGCTCACGGTTCCTTTAACCGGTGATCCGATGTTGCTTTCGGCATAGGAATCGTAATCGACGAATAAATAGGAGATATCCTGGGTCTTCAATTTCCGGCTTCCGCAGGCAGTAGTGAGCAAGACGAGTATTCCTGAGAGAATGAGTAGTTGAAAGTGTTTCATCGTGTAATTCGTTCGGAACAAATCTAATCAACTTTTGTGCCACCGCCATGCTGGTGCGTTTTTCTGATTTGACGTAATTTTGCGGCATGAAATACCGCATGTTAACCCATGAAGAGCTCCTTCCGCTCGAAGAAGACCTGAAAGCCTTCCTGATTGTCAACGGGATTCACCATGAAGAATGGGTGGAGTTGAATGCCAATGATCCGGACAAAGCCCGGACGATTGTGGGTTCTTTCAGCGACGCCGTTTTGCAGATTGTATATGAAAAGCTCGAGTTCCTGGAGCTGCGCAGTCCGGAAAGCTGCATGGTATTTCATTTCGGGAAAGACGAGCTGGAGCTCATTTCCATCAACCGGAAAGCGGGATCGGATGCCGATCTGACCACTCCGGAATCCATTCATAAAGCGTTACAGCAAAGTGTGGATCAGCTTACCTGGTTCAGTAAACGAAAAGGCTATACCACAGGGCGTGAACTGGAAATTCACCAGTTGCTCGAGCAGGGCTGTGTTTTGTCTACGCAGGCATTCTGGGATGCGCTTCGGGAAGCGTTGGTTATTCACCCATAAACAGCGCGCGGAGCTCGGTCGCATCTTTCGGGTTCATTTTCCCCGCCAGGATCAGTGCCAGCTGCTTTCTTCTCAGAGCACCTTCGTAACGTGCGATTTCTTCCTCCGTTTCCGGGATCAGTTCCGGTACATGAATCGGTCCGCCGTTCTGGTCCACCGCCACAAAGGTGTAAATGGCTTCGTTGGATTTCGAGCGTACACCCGTTACATGGTCTTCCACGAACACGTCTACGAATACTTCCATTGAAGAATTGAATGCGCGCGACACTTTTGCTTCCAGCGTTACGATAGAAGCATGCGAGATCGGGGAATTGAACGAAACGTTATTCACCGAAGCGGTCACAACCACCCTGCGGCTGTGGCGATGTGCCGAAACACTCGCAATAAGGTCCATCCAGGCCAGCAGCTGTCCACCGAAGAGGTTTCCCAGCGTGTTGGTTTCGTTCGGCAAAACGACTTTCGTAGTAATGGCAAGGGTTTCGGATGCTTTTCTCGCTTTCATGTAAGGAATTTGGTTCAAAATTACGGTTAATTTGAGACAAAGCAGGTTCTTAGGGATCATTCAATCAACCAAAAAAATAACACACTTTCCTTGTGGTTTTCACCTATTTTGCGGGGAATCCTCCTATTTTTACGTCCTGTATGGAAACCATGGAACGACTCATAACTGCATTCCCGCAGAATATTACCGATGCGCTGAACATTGCATCCGGCCTGAACCTGAAACCAGCTGCCAACCCGATCCACTCGATCGTGATTTGCGGCATGGGCGGCTCCGGCATCGGTGGAAAGTTGGTCGCACAATGGGTGCAGGATGAATGCCCGGTTCCGGTTTTCTCTTTCCAGGATTATCACTTGCCGGCGTTTGTGGGTAAAAATACCCTGGTGATCGCGTCGTCTTATTCCGGCAATACGGAAGAAACACTCATTGCCACAGCCGAAGCACACGAGCGCGGAGCACACATTATCGGTGTTTGCTCGGGTGGAACGCTGCAGGAATTTTGCAAAGAGCATGGTTACGATTGCATCGTTGTTCCGGGTGGCAACCCACCGCGTACGGCTATCGGGTTTTCCATCGTTCAGCTGACGGCTATTTTTGCCCGCTTAGGGTTTGCCGGTGCGAAATCGCTCGATGAGATCGTTTCCGGTCGTGAGCTCATCCTCGCAGAAATGGATAACATCCACGCCGAAGCGAAAAAGATCGCTGCTTTCCTGCACGGGAAAGTGCCGGTTGTTTACGCCGGGGCGAATTACGAGGCTGTTGCGGTTCGTGCGAAGCAGCAATTCAACGAAAACTCCAAGGAGCTGTGCTGGCAGCATGTGATTCCTGAAATGAACCACAACGAGCTGGTAGGCTGGGGTGGAGGCGACGACCGTTTTGCGGCGTTGTTCCTGCAATCCGGCGACCTGACAAAGCGCAACCAGCGTCGTTTCGACATCTCCGTTGAGATCGTTTCATCCAAAACAAAAAATGTACTGGTCGTAGAAGCGAAAGGTGCTACACGCATCGAGCGCAGCTTGTACTTTATTCACCTGGTGGATTGGGCATCACTCTACCTTTCCAATCTCAAAAACGGCGATTCCATCGAGATCCGCGTGATCGATTTCCTGAAGGACGAGCTGTCGAAAATCAAATAGAGAATGCACAATTCATAATGCGAAATGCATAATTCTGCATTCTGAATTTTGCATTGTGAATTGATTACTCCTGGTCCGCGAACTTCCCACCAGCATATACCTGGAACTCGAAGCCGGTTTCGTCGATGTGCTTTTCGTAGTTCACGCGGAGCTTTTCACCCATATAGCCTTCTTCATTGGCGCTGAGTGTCATGATCAGCGGATCCTTGTAATCCAGTCGCAGGGCGCTGTGGAAACCGTTTGGCGTGTTTTCGCCCACAACGATGTAGGAGAAAATATCCTGGTGAATAAAGCCCTGGAAAGTTGTTTCAAATTCCTTTTCCTGGTTCAGCGCGCGCATCGCACGGTCCATGGTTTGTGTTACCACGCCTGTTGGACGGTAGATCATGCCTTCGGTCAGCTCCTGGAAATCGCCGCGACGCTCTTTCGTCTTCAGCACTTTGCCGTTTTCATCGTAATACGAAATGCGGTCAACGAATTGCGGCTTAGGGCCCGATACATCGTCGAATAATTCATGAATGGCGAAAGGCTTGCCTCCGTTCAGGTAGTAAATCCGCTTGCCGGAATTCTTCCCGTTGCCGTCGTTGAAAAACTCTTCGAGCTTCATGATCGCGTTTTCCTCATTCATGTGACCTTCCACCTGTATGCTTTCACCGGTTTCGCCTTTCGAAAAGTATAAGGAGCTGGCCACCAGTCCGCTGCGGTTCACGAGCGTATCGATCTCGATCATGCGACGGTCCATATCTGCTTCATTGGCAAAGCTTACGACTACCGGGGCATTTTTCTCGTCCTTTTTGGAAGGTTCTTCGGAGTTGCCGCCACATGCCGCTAAGAGCAGCATCAAAGGGAAAATATACTTCAACATAGTGCCTCGTTTTTCTTCTGAATGACCGTGCGCTGTAAAAGTAACAGGATTATAACAAATCTTCCCGCGATTTTTTGAGAATTTAGGGCAGTAAGACAACACAGCATGGACGAAAACGATAGCATCCTGATTGCCGGAGGTACCGGTTTGATCGGGCGTGAGCTCACCAAACAGCTGCGCAAAAAAGGAATGCGGGTGCGCATCCTGACGCGTGGAGAAAGTCAACCCGAAAAAGGACTGTTTCACTGGGATCCGGCTGAAGGCAAGCTCGATCCGGCGGCACTCGACGGCGTAACGGTAATAGTGAACCTCTCAGGTGCGGGCATAGGTGATAAGCGCTGGACGAAGAAGCGCAAAAAGGAGCTGTTCGATTCGCGCGTGGGTGCAACCGAATGTCTTTGGCAACATGCAGCCGGATTGCCTTCCCTGCGTCATTTTCTGACAGCTTCAGGTGCCGTGTGCTATGGTTTTGAAAACGATGAAAAGGTCTATAAGGAAACTGATCCATTCGGGACGGATCTGCTTTCCCGCATCACCGAAGAATGGGAAGCCGCGGCGGATTTGTTCAGCGAAAAATGCCTGGTAACGAAGGTGCGGACGGCTGTTGTGCTGGATAGCGAAGAAGGTCCGCTGCCGAAAATGGCGGCGCCCATTCGCTGGGGATTTGGCTCGGTGCTCGGCTCCGGGAAACAACCCATGCCGTGGGTGCATTTGGAGGATATGGCCCGCGCGTATGTTTTCCTCATCGAGCAGCAACTGGAAGGCGCTTATCACGTGAACGCCGGCAACACGGATAACGCCACACTGACCCGCTACCTGGCCAAAGCATTGAAACGACCTTTATGGATGCCGCGCGTCCCGGCTTTCGTTTTGAAGCTCATGCTGGGTGAGCTGTCGGAGCTGGTTCTGAAAGGCTGCAAGGTCGATAACTCGCTGCTGGTGTCGAAAGGATTTACGTATAAGTACGACGATCTGGAAACGACAATCCGGGAGATTTACAGTTGAATAGGTTGTTGTAGAATTCGATAATTTTAGTCCGCCGCGGCGGATCGCAATATTTCGGTATCCCAGTAGAATCAAGTGTTCCGGGTTAAATCAGAACGGTTTCCGGATCGATCCACAGCTGAAATTCCAGAATTTCAAAATTCGGGAGTTCTAGAATTCTAGATATTTAGACGCCCCTGTTTTTAGCTGCAGATTTAATCGATACTTACGCCCACAAAAAAACCCTCCGGAAATTCCAGAGGGTTTTTTGCTATTAATCGAAAAACAAGAGCACCCCTACTCCTGTCACTCAGATGAGTCATTTTAATAATGGTAGCATCTAACGTGAACAAAGGTGCAGAGGGACGCGCTAGGATGAAAATCAATCTTTTCGTATTTTTACGATACCCAAACTGCGAGCCCCAGCACTTAAAGGTATATTTATCAGTAAGTTAACCCAATTTGTAAAAGTAAATATTTACAATGTCCACAGGCTCTACAGACAATCTTGTTCGCTTGATTCATGCCCTTACCAAGGCAGAAAAACGCAGTTTCAAGCTGTACGCCAACCGGAATTCCTCTTCGCCGGAGGAACTTAAGTTCCTGAAACTGTTTGATTTCATTGATAAAAACGAAAATTACACCGACGACCTGGCGGTTGCCAAGCTGAGCGACATTAAAAAAAGCCAGCTTTCGAATATCAAAGCGCATTTGTACAAACAATTGCTTACGAGCCTGCGATTGCAGAATGCACAGCATATGCCTACGATCGAGATCCGCGAATCCATCGACCACGCGTTGATCCTCTACCAGAAAGGCTTTTACCTGCAGGCACTGCGTATCCTCGAGCGCTCCAAGCAGCATGCTCAGCGCATTCAGGCAACTATTCTGCACTTGGAAATTCTGGAATTCGAAAAGATCATCGAATCGCAGTACATTACCCGCAGTATCGCTTCACGGGCCGAACAGCTCACAACAGAAAGCAAAACCCTGCAACGCCATATTGCCGCCACGGTCGATTTTTCGAATCTCTCGTTACAGCTTTACGCCTTGTATGTCAAGGTGGGTTTTGTGCGCAACGAAAAGGATTACCGGTTCGTGAACGACTTCTTCACGGCCCGCCTCCCGGAATACGAACTGAAAGATCTTGGCTTCGAGGAAAAAATGCACCTCTATAACGCCTACGTCTGGTACCATTACATCACGCAGGAATTCCTGATGTGTTTCAAATACGCCAAGCTGTGGGTCGATCTGTTTTCGGAATACCCGTATGTGAGGGAACAATACCGTGAAATGTACCTCAAGGGCTTGTATAACCTCCACAATGCGTTATTCAACCTGCGAAGCTATCAGCGTCTGCGCGAAACACTCCAGCTGATTGAGCATGTGGACCTGGGCGAGCGCGAAAACGAAAACGTGGTGCTGCTCCACGATTTGTACCTCATCACCGCGAAGATCAATCTTTCGTACCTCGAGGGTACGTTCAGCGATGGACTGGCCATTGTCGATAAGGTCGAAGCATTTATCACGGAAAACGAAGAGCGTCTCGACAATCACCGCATCATGGTGTTGTATTACAAGGTGGCTTGTCTGTACTTCGGCAACGGCGACAACCGCTCGGCGATTCGTTACCTCAACCGCGTGATCCAGATGAAAGACGTTTCACTGCGGGAAGATATCCAGTGCTTTGCGCGCATCCTGAACCTGATTGCGCACTTCGAAATGGGAACCAACGATCTGCTTGATTACCAGATCAAGTCGGTTTACCGTTTCCTGCGCAACATGGGCGATCTGCACGGTGTTCAGAAGGAAATTCTCAACTTCCTGCGACAGCTGCCGTTCGCAGATGAGAAATCGCTGTTGCGTGCCTTCCGCGTGCTGCATGCCAAGCTCGTGAAGCTGAGCCAGCTGCCGTTTGAAAAACGCCCATTCCTGTACCTCGATATCATTTCCTGGCTCGAATGCAAGATCCAGAAGCGATCGGTTCAATCCGTTATCCGCGAAAAATTCCTGCTCGAACAGGAAACAGGTCAAAGGGTTTATTTCCCCTGAAATCAGTAGGCCGGCTTTGCTTTTTCATCGGCAAAATGAATGAAAATCACCAAAAACAAACCATGGCTCAATATTATTTAGTTTAACTAAATTATTGACTAGCGGCAATTTCACTCGGTTCAAATGTGCGGGGATACATTTGGAACATGAAGAAAAAGCTTGCAGAACGGCTCCGTATGCTGCGGCTGGCCAGAAGCATGAGCCAGCAGAATATGGCGGATGAGCTCAACATTACAGTCGCGGCTTACTCCAACATCGAGCGTGGCGTTGCGGAGGTGAATATGACCCGCCTGTCCGATATCGCACGTATCCTTGGAACGACTCCTGTTGACTTGCTCACTGAGCCAACACCGGTCAACGATTCCGAAAACATCTACAACACGACCCTCAACCAGCAATTGCTGCTCATGATGCAGCAGCTTCAGCTTTTCCAGCAACAGCTCGACGCACTTCAGCGCGAAGTAGCCGCCCTCAAAGCCGGGAAGTAATTCTTTACGAAGATCATTATAACATCCAGACGAAGTTTGGATGTTCTCCGCGTACTTAAAAAACGCTAAGCACGTCAAAGAATAACCTTTGCGCCCTTTGCGTTTCCTATTGTACGTTTCGCCTGGAAAGTCTCTTCGATTCAAAAAATTGAGCGCCAACGCTTTGGTTGGAAACGGTTCGTTAAAAGACGTTAAAACCGATTTCACCTTGTACCAAAAGAATAAAACTGCCGTTAAATTTAGCAAGTAGTAGTAGTTAGGTTTAGGTAGCGTGTGGAGAGAGGCAGTAGTGTCTCTCTCTTTCTTTTTATACTACAGAGGAAACCAACACTTCTCTTTCAGGGGACTTAAAAACATTCAATGTAGCTTAGCGTCCTTTGTGCGTAACTCTGCGGTGACAGATTATTTATTCAGCGCGCCATTCACATCCAGCAGGTAAAAATCCACGTTGTTGACTTCCTTCCAGACAAGCTTCGCTTTTTTCGGGCTGAGCAGATCCACTACATAACTGTTGTGCAGGTGTTCGAAAAATCGGCTGTCGACCTGCTCGAAAGGCAATTTGCGGGAAGAAAGCTGGGCCGGTACTTTGGTTCCCGGCAGCACAAACAGGTATTCATCCGGGTTGAGGTGAATGGTCGCCATTGCTTTTTTCTCTACGTAACCCGAATAAACGGCCGCACCACTGCGGTTTTCAAATACCAGGATGAAGGCCGTTTGTTCCGTATCGTTCATAAACGATGCTTCGATGCTGCCTTTTCTTGATCGAATCGCTTGTGTCGTAGGGAACGAACGTTCGTCTTTCTTGCTTTCCGATGATTGTGGCAGCGTTCCGGTCGAATCCTGGCTTTCCCATGTCACGAACAAGGCTGCGGCGAGCTTGTTTTTCCACGGCTCTTTCATTTCAAGCGTTATGCCAACGTAGGGAAGCGGCTCGGCATCCATCTGGTTCACCGGTTGTTGCTGCTGGTTCACGGTTACGCGATTCAGGAGCGAATCCAGCGTTTTGCGTTCCTCGACCGTAAATGACATATACGCCGTTTTGTTCTCCATTTCCGGTTCGATTTCCGGCTCAGTCGGAACCGCCCATACAAACCAGATCAGCGCGAAGATGGCACAGGCAGCAACTGTGAGCAATACGATGCGCTTCCAGGGAATGTAGGTCGCTTCGACTTCCACGGCGCCCGATTTAATATCACGATCAAGCGTTTTCAATTCCTTCACGTGATCCGGATTGAGCTCGAGTCGGTTCAGCTGACCGGAGATATGCAAAATCAATCGTTTGGAGCTGAAGCGGTGGGAACTTACGCCCAGCAGTGTTTCCATCCAATTGGTCTTGGCGCGATAGAAGGATTTCGTAAAACCGTTCAGCATTTCAAGAAAAGCCGGTCGCAAATACGGCTGCACGGCCTTTACCAGTGCTTCTTCCGAATCGGCACGGGCGATATTCCGTTCCAGCAATTCACGCTCTTCCTTCAGCTGTTCGTAAACGATGCCCTGGATGAGGTCGCTTTGCTGTTCCTGCAATAAGGAGACATAGGTCAGACCGTTGGTCCAGGTATCTATGGAAGAATTACGCAGCAGCTTTTCCAGTTGCGGATATAAAAAAGGCGTGATAAATGCCTGGTATTTTGCAAACAAAGCATGGTCCTTCAGTCGGCTTTTATTCTGGAACGGGTGGTTCAGTCTGCCGTCGAGCACTTCCAGCAACGCCGTTTCCTGTTCCGTCCATTCCATGAACAGCACAAACGAATCGGTTGAAAGATGCGCCACCCATTGTTCGGTTTCGTAAACTCCGGCGAAATTGGCGGCATACAGCGCATCACGAAAACGAGGCGCTTCTTCGGCATTCAGCGGAAACCGGAATCCCGGGAATTGCTGCTTTAGGGCGGAAAGTCGGACGTATTGCATAGCAGGTGAAGTTACATAATATCTGAAAACAAATAGTAGTATCATCCCCCCGGCCCTCCCGTCATTCGTCGGGACAGGCTCTCCAAAGGTGGAGTAAATGTGTTTCCCAAACTATTTTTTGTAACTTGCTCGTGCTTAAACCGATACTATGAAACGAATTCTCGCCTTTTGTGCCGTATTCGCTATGAATGGCCTGTATGCCCAAACCTGGAGCGGACAGGTAGCCAGCATTGTTTACAATAAATGTACACCTTGTCACCGGGATGGCGGAATCGCACCGTTTTCGCTGGTCAATTACAACGAAGTGGCGCCGATGGCCGCAGCGATGCACGAGGCTATCGTTTCGGGTGAAATGCCACCCTGGCCGCCGGATAACAATTACCAGCAATATTCCCACGCGCGGTCGTTGAGCACCGACGATAAAAACACGCTGCTTTCCTGGCTCACCAACGGAACACCTGAAGGCAATCCCGACGATACGCCACCGCCACCTGTGTTCAATCCCGGATCAATCCTGGGCGATGGCGATCTGACACTCCGCATACCGGATTACCGCAGCAATGCACAGGGCGGGCAAGACGATTATGTGTGCTTCGCACTTCCGACAGGATTGGCACAGCAGCGCACGATCCGAGCTATCGAGATCATTCCCGGCAACCGCGAGATCGTTCACCACGCATTGGTGTATGTTGATCCGGGAGCGACCTATCAGACAGACACGATTGGCGGCGATTGTGGCGGTCCACAAGACGCCACGCTCATCACAGGTTATACACCGGGTTCTTCGCCCTTGATCTTTCCTTCCGGTCCGGGCTTCAAGCTGGGCATGAACATTCCGGCGGGCAGCAACATCGTTCTGGCGATGCACTATCCCGAAGGCAGCTACGACATACTCGACAGTACGAAAGTGATTTTCCATTTTTATCCGCCTGGCGAGACCGGCATCCGGCAGGTTTCCGCCGCACCGGTATTGCAAAACTGGTCGCTGGCGTTTCCGCCCAATCAGCAAACGAGCGTCACGGCCCAGTACCCGGCCAGTGGTGGCTTACCGATCGATATTTCGGTGCTGAGCGTATTCCCGCATATGCACTTGCTGGGCGAACGGATCAAGGCCTACGCCATTCCGCCGGTCGGTGATACGATCAAATATGTGGATGTGCCGCATTGGGATTTCCACTGGCAGGATTTCTATTTCTTCCGGCACGCGCAGCGAACTCCGGCAGGATCGGTGGTGAAAGGAGAAGGTTTGTACGACAACACAGTCAACAATCCGCATAATCCGAGCAATCCTCCGCAATGGGTTTTTGCGGGCGAAAGCACCACGGATGAAATGTTCCTCGTGTATTTCCACTACATGTTCTACCAGCCCGGCGATGAAGATTACGATCTCGAAGAGCTGATGAATGTGGGACTCACAGAGCTTTCCAACGAAGCAAGCGATTCCTGGAAGATCTACCCGGTTCCGTTTACCGATCAGGTGACGATACAGTATAATCAGATCACAGCCGGCGACAGGGTTTCACTGTTCGTTTACGATTTGCAGGGCAAAGTGGTGAAAGTTCTGGCTCGTAACGAAGTTATGGGCGAATCCTTTACCGGATTTGTTTGGGATGGAACCAATGAAGCAGGCGAGACCGTTGCGAAAGGATTGTATACGCTTTCGATGAACCGAAACGGTGCGTTCAGTGCAGGGAAAGTGTTGAAGAATTAAGTGTCATCTGAAGCTCTGGAAAATAGGGGATTCCTATAGGGTAATAAATTCTCAGAAACCCCAATAGTTTACCCTGCAAACCCTTGCTAGTCCTATCACCCGTAATATTGCGAAATTACGGGGTGGGTGTTAAATCGTTGAATTCCTATCTTGTTTATGCCGGAGCGGTCAAGCTACAATCGCCTGCTCGAGCAAGTGCGTCAGGTAGTACACGTCTTCAAATGAATTGTACAGCGGCACCGGAGCCACGCGGATCACATTCGGTTCTCGCCAGTCGGCTACTACGCCTTCTGCACTTAACGCATCGAAGAGGGCTTTGCCTTTTCCGTGAACAAGAATGGACAATTGCGCCCCGCGACGGGATTTCTCGCGTGGTGTAATGATCTCGAAGCTGCAGCGATCGCCATGTTTGGCTGTCAGATCGTCGATGAGGAACTCGAGGTAAGCCGTGAGCTGCTCGCTTTTCTGCTGCAAGCGTTCCATGCCTACTTCGTCGAAGATGCTGATCGAAGCCATATGTGCTGCCATTCCCAGAACGGGCGCATTGCTCAGTTGCCAGCCTTCGGCACCTTCCATTGGTTTGAAACCAGGTTCCATCTGGAAACGCGTGGATTTATCGTAACCCCACCAGCCGGCAAAACGCGGCAGATCCGGACGATTCGCAAAACGCTCATGAACGAACATGCCGGAAACGCCACCGGGGCTTGAATTCAAATATTTATAAGAACACCACGCGGCAAAATCGACGTCCCAGTCGTGGAGCTTCAGCACTACATTTCCAGCCGCATGCGCTAGGTCGAAACCAACCATCGCACCAACGGCGTGTCCGGCTTTGGTAATGCCCGGCATATCGAGTAATTGACCGGTGTAATAGTTCACGCCACCAAACATCACCAGCGCCAGTGTATCGCCCAGCTCGTTGATTTTCGCCAGGATATCTTCTTCGCGCAACAGGTGTTCGCCATCGCGTGGCTCTAATGCAACAAGGTCCGTGTCCGGATCGAGGCCGTGGAAACGCACCTGTGATTCGAGCGCATACAAATCACTTGGGAAAGCCTTCGCTTCGCAGAGAATTTTCGTGCGTTTGCCCTGTGGGCGGTAGAAAGAAACCATCAGCAGGTGCAGGTTGGTCGTCAGCGAGTGCGTAATGACCACCTCTTTCGGTTTCGCACCTACGATTCGTGCCGCTTTGTCGGTCAGCAATTCATGGTAGGAAAACCACGGGTTTTTGCCGTGAAAATGACCTTCCACGCCCCATTTTGCCCAATCGTCGAGCTCCTGCTGTACGGCCGCCTGTGTTGCTTTCGGCTGTAAACCGAGGGAATTCCCCGTGAAATAACGCACCTGTTTTTCATGAAACGTTGGAATATGAAAACGGTCGCGGTACGACTTTAAAGGATCGGCTGCGTCGAGTGCTTGTGCTGCCGCAAGAGAATTGACAAATGAAGCCATGGTAAACCTGATTTCTGCTAATTTTGTTCGCTATTCAAAGCCTTTTGTTAAAAGGCGGTCCAAAGATACACATTACAGCAGATAACTATGAAGCAAACAGTTTCCGAATCCCTTTACGCTACTGCAAAAACCTATTTTCCCGGAGGTGTGAACTCACCGGTGCGGGCTTTTAAATCCGTTGACGGCTCGCCGTTGTTTATCCGCAAAGGCGATGGCGCTTATATCTGGGATGAGGACGATAACCAGTTCATCGATTTCTGCTGCAGCTGGGGGCCGCTGATCCTGGGTCATAACCATCCGGAGGTCTACAAAAAAGTAGTCGAAGCGCTCGGAAACGGTTCCAGCTTTGGCGCACCAACGCGCCTGGAAAACGAGCTGGCCGAGCTCATCATTGCCCGTAATCCGTTCATTGACAAAATTCGTTTCACCAGTTCCGGAACAGAAGCTGTGATGTCGGCTATCCGCATGGCGCGCGGTTATACCGGTCGGAACAAGATCGTGAAATTCGAAGGATGTTACCATGGTCACAGTGATTCACTGCTGGTAAAAGCCGGCTCCGGGTTGGTAACGTTTGGCAATTCTTCCAGTGCCGGTGTGCCGGAAGCGTTTGTGAACGAAACATTGGTGCTGCCGCTCAACAATCCGGAGGCGCTGCATGCCTGCTTTGCTGAATACGGAAAAGAGATCGCGTGTGTGATCATCGAGCCAATTCCGGCCAACAACGGTTTGCTGTTGCAGGAAGAAGGATTCCTGACGCTGCTCCGTGAAGTTTGTACACAACACGGCGCACTGCTGTTCTTCGATGAGGTCATTTCCGGGTTCCGCGTGGCGTTTTCCGGAGCGGCTGAATGGTACGGCATCACGCCGGACATTGTTTCCTACGGAAAGATCATCGGTGGTGGCTTGCCGGTTGGAGCTTACGGTGCGAAAAACGAAATCATGGCGCAAATTGCGCCCGACGGACCGGTTTACCAGGCCGGAACGCTTTCCGGAAATCCCGTTGCCATGGCAGCAGGGATTGCACAGCTGACGGAGATTGCCAAGCCCGGGTTCTACGAAGACCAGGAGCGTCGCACGAAGCTGTTTGTGGATCAGATCAATCAGCACGCCCAAGCGAACAACTATCCGTTCGAGCTGGTGGCGATCGCGTCCATTTTCTGGATTTCCTTCGACAACTCGAAACGCATTCGCCAGGCAGAGGAAATCAATCCCGATATGACCGGTTTCAAGCACCTGCACCGTGCTTTGCTGGAACGCGGCGTTTACCTCGGTCCGAGCGGCTACGAAGTCGGTTTTGTGTCTTCGGCGCATACGGAAGATATCCTCGACAAAGCGGCTGCGGCATTCAACGATGCGCTCGACGCTCTTTTCAAAGCGTAACATGCTCAGCTTACGGCCCGGCGACGTTTTCTACGATTGTGACCAGCGAACCCGGTTGTATTACCTGTTCAAAGTCATTCGGTCGGGCGACGCCGGAAAGCTCTTCGTTGCTGCCTGGTGGCCAGAGCCAGATCTTCCGACAGTGGATAACCGCGCGGCATTTTCCGTCCGGACCGATTGTGAGGAGCTGGATCCGGCGACATTGCAGGAACCAATTGTCATTGCACATGAATCGGTAACCACCCGCGAAACGGAAGCTTTCGACAACTTTAGCCGCATCCGCGACGGGTTGCGCAAACGCGTCCAGGAACCCGCTTTTCTGCTCGAACAGGCCCGTCAGCGCATGGCCGAAAACGCCTGGGAGGAAGCGGCCGATCTCTTTACGCTTGCGGCACCCTTTGCCAAATTCGATGCAGATCTTTTTTACCAGCGAGGCTGTTGTTACCTGCAATTGGAACGCTCTTCGGAAGCGATCGCGGATTTGGAACATTCGCTGGATTTGCGCCCCGATCATCCTGAGACACTGTATCATTTCGCGCTGGCAGCCATCCGTTACCGGAAACCGGAAAAAGCCCGGGAAAAACTGGCGCGGTTAATAGCGCTTGAGCCGGGTAATGATGCTGCCAGGGAATTATTGAAAGAATTGTTTCCCCCTTTGGAGGGGGCTAAGGGGGAGGATAATCCAGTTTAACAGATTCACCGTCAATGTTAAAGAAAGACAAATACATCACCCATCTCCAAAAACCTTTAATGCGATCGGAGAAAGTCTAATTGTTTTTCTCACTTTTGCATTGATCGTAATACGTTCACGCTGAAGTACACCCCATGCCCATTATCGGTAAACTACTGAAAAAAACCTCGGAGATCACGTATCGCCGCACATCTCGCAAGGGACTTGATTACAAGGATCAGTTAAAGACCCTTCAAAAATTGCTGCGTCATTGTGCCCGCACGGATTTCGGGAACCAACACTTTTTTACCGACATTCTCCACGAAGAGGATATCGTGGCTGCTTTCCAGCGCCATGTGCCACTCACGGATTACGACCGTTTCCACAACGAATGGCTCTACCGCTCTATTGAGGGCGAACGCGATGTGACCTGGCCGGGCGTGGTAAAATACTATGCCCTTTCCTCCGGAACAACCGGCTCGCCAAGCAAGCGCATTCCCGTAACCCGGCAAATGATCCGCTCGTTCCAGCGCACCAGCATCAAGCAATTTACTTCCGTAGCCGAAATGGACCTGCCGGAAGTGTTTTTCCAGAAATCGTTCCTCGCTGTAGGTGGTTCCACCAAGCTCGAAAAGGTGGGCAAGCACATCGAAGGCGATATGTCCGGGATTCTGAAGAAACATACATCCATCGTGTTGTCGCCGCTCACCAAGCCCGATAGCGCTACGGCCGAGATCCGCAACTGGAACGAAAAGCTCGACAAGCTGGTTGAAATGGCTCCTTCGTGGGATATCAGCACAATTGCCGGTGTTCCCAGCTGGTGCATCATGCTCATGGAACGTATCGTGGAGCATTACAAGGTGAACAACATCCACGATGTCTGGCCGAACCTTGAGCTGTATTTGTTCGGAGGCGTTTACATCGAGCCGTATTTGGCGCGTTTGAATAAAGTCATCGGGCGACCGATCCATGTGCTCAACACCTACCTGGCCAGCGAAGGCTATTTTGCCTACCAGGCGCATGAAGAAAGCGAAGGCATGCAGATGCTGCTCAAAAACGGTATTTTCTTTGAATTCATTCCGTTCAACCGCGAAAACTTCGACGAAGAAGGAAACGTGAAAGAAGGTGCTACGGCGCTGACGATCGATACGGTTCACGAAGGCGAAGATTATGCAATGGTCATTTCTACCAACGCAGGTTTGTGGCGCTACATGATCGGCGACCTCGTTCAGTTTACGGATGTAAAACGCCGCGAGATAAAGATCACCGGCCGCATCAAGCAATACATGAGCCTTTCAGGGGAACACCTGTCACTCGATAACATCAACGTCGCCATTCAGAAAGCGGGCGAAGAGCTTGGGATCGACATCCCGGAATTCTGTCTCTTTGCCGATATGGAAAAGCAATGTCACCGCTGGTATTTCGGCACCAGTCATCCGGTCGATGCTAACGAGCTGATGGCAATCGTTGACCGCAAGATCGGTGAACTGAATGACGATTACAAAGCTGTCCGCAAATACGATACGCTCAAACAACCAATCGCTTCCCGCACCGACGTCAGCCTGTTCTATCAATTCCTGGCTGAAAGAGGCCGCTTCAATTCCCAAAGCAAATTCCCGCGGGTCATGAACCAGCAACAGTCACAGGAATGGGTGAAGTTCCTGGAAGGCAAGCAGTAATCACCATCCTCCTTCGGCGGATCTACGACAAGGAGCAAGTTTTTTATTTAGCCATATTTCTTAAGGCAGCAAAGGGATTTGTAGTAATATCTCCGATCTGTCTCCATTCCGCGACGGCGTCATGAAAAAGTTGCGCAAAAAGCTGACGATGGGTGAACCGGAAGTGATTGCACACATAGATACATGAACACCTTAAGGCTTTTCTGTTGAATATCGACACTGTTTTTTGTGTTCAGGACTAAAAATCTTAACTTGTTCTATTAACCCAATAATCAATTCATTATGAAACAAGCTTTACTTTTCGTATTTGCAGGTGTATTAAGCGTGTATACCTCTGCGCAAGTTTTAACAGATCCTTCTTTAGAATCCAGCGGCCCGAACAATACTCCCTGGTCTTCTACTTCCACCACTTTCGGAACATCCTTCTGTGATGCTGCGAGTTGCGGAACCTGTGGCGGTCCCTGCGTTCCAAACACCGGATCCTGGTATGCATGGTTCGGAGGCACAACAAACGCCGAAGTCGGGACAATCGCTCAGACATTTAATGCAACAGCTTCCGGAACAGGTGTTTTAACCTACTTTCTGAAGGTTCCTATGAGAGGTGAAATCGGTGATACGCTTTCCATTATAATGGATGGTACCACTATCAGCGAAACAGCTACTGTTGATTCCATCGGCGCTTATCAGGAAGTGACGTTGGATGTCGGTAACGTTACTATGGGCTCACATAACCTGACGATCAGGTTTCAGAAACAAGCCGGTGCTAACGTTGTAAACGTGCTGGTAGATGATATTCAATTAACTGTTGGAGGACCTGTCGGAATCGAAGAAATTGATTTTAGTAACGGAATTCAGATTTCAAACAACATGGAATCCGGGGAAATTATGATTGCGTACAACTTTAATGAGAATCAAAATATCCGCATTACTGTAACAGATATCACCGGTAAGATTGTTTACAATGGTCAATTTACCAATCAGCAAGCCGATCAGCATTTAATCAATTCAAACAGCTGGTCTTCGGGTCTTTACAATGTAACCTTAACATCTGACAAAGGTTTAATGAAGACAAAAAAGGTTGTTGTCAACTAATTTAAAATAGGATCAAAAGAAAAGAGGTGGCATGATGTATCATGTCACCTCTTTTTATACAATTAAATCCTAGAGTCCCCTAAAAAATGCCACCGCGTTCTCCACGTCTTTTTTCGCGTTGCCGATGAAAATGTGGTCGTCGTAGATAATGAACGGCCGCTTCAGGAAGGTATATTCTTCGAGCATGTATTTGCGATAATCGCCGGCCGTGAGGTTCATTTCATGCAAGCCCCAGCCGCGGTATTTGAGCGCGCGCTTGGAAAACAGCGCTTCGTACGATCCCACTTTTTCTTTGAGCCAATCGAGTGTTTGGCCGTCGATATTGGTTTCCTTGATGTCGATCATTTCGACTTCAGGACCCGGTTTTACTTTCGCCAGAATTTCAGCACAGGTCGAGCAGGTGCTCAGGTAATAAATGCGTTTCATGGATTCGTTTAACGGTTTTGCATGTATTCGTCGTTGCGCTTCTTGTCTTCAGGGCTTCCGGTGTTGCAGCCGTTCGATTTCTTCGTGAAGTGATGGATCCACTTGATTTGCAAATGCGCTGGCCAGTAGTTGCTGGAATACCATTGAATGGTCGGTTTGGCCTTGTTGAATTCGTAAATCCCGACAGCCGGCAAATAAAAACCGAAAACGAGGTAATCGCCCCGACGGATTTTATAATTGAAGCCCAAATGACCGTGGAGCTGTACCATGAAGTCTTTCTGGAATTTCAGCGGAGCAGCCGAAGCCGTATGATAGCCTTCTTTCGGGGCCGACAGAATATTGTAATTGAAGTTGAAGCCCAAACCTGTTTCGAGGTGCCATTTTTCATTCAGCAAAGTGAAACGATCGGCAGTAATGCGAGCAGTTAAGTAGCCGTTGTAAAATTTCGATTCTTCTTCCTGCGAATAGGCGAAGTTGCCCAGCGCATCGGTAAAGTCAACGACGGTTTTTTCTGCCCCGCCGATGTAATCGAAACCGATTCCCCAGTCATAACGATGAAAAATATTCCCGCCAATGCGTTTGATTTTCCACGATTCCACGATTCTGGACGATTTCAGACGGTAATGCGCCATACCGATGTCGATAAAAGCACCAACACGTCCCGACGGATCGATGTGCGTGGTCGTTGGACGGGTATTTTCGTCTGCGCCCTGGTAATCGTCGATGCGGTTGCGGGTAAACGTGTAGTTCGGGCCGAACGAGATCTGCAAACCGACTTTGGAAATGTCACGGTAATCTTCTGCACCTCCGAAGAAGTCTCTCCGGCTCTTGCCGCTGAAATCCCGCGACTTCTGTGCCTCCGCCGGGAAGGCTGCCAGAAGCAGTGCCGTTAAAACCATCCATGCATTTCTCATACGCCGAAACTTTATGTAAATATGGGAAAGAGTTGGTATTGGTTACGAAACCAGCTCTAACATTTTTTCCATGACAAACGGTTCATTCCACTTTTCATGGATGTTTTCCAGCTGCATCACTTTATCCATCACCACCTGCTGACGCGCGTCGTTTTTCAAGGCATCGCTGTAACGCGTATGGCTGAATGTTACCTGTGAGTACAATGGCAGCCATTTATCCGGGTGCAGCTGGGTGAACTTCGCTTCGATCTTTTTGCGCAGCAGGAAATCCGGATCGGCAGTCAGATCGCGCATTTCTACGTAGTTCAGCAACGCGAGGTCGAGAATGGCATTTCCATCCGGTACGCGGAATTCGGAAAAACGCCCTAAAAGGCCGTCCCAATTGCCTCCGGCGTCTTTGTACATCTGGTCGAATACGGTGCAGTCTTCGAAGCCGCAGTTCATTCCTTGTCCGTAGAACGGAACGATCGCATGAGCAGCATCGCCGAGCAGCAAGACTTTATCCTGGTAGTTCCAAGGCTCGCAGCGCACCATGATGAGCGTCGATGTCGGGTTGCCGAAATAATCGTCGATCAGGGTCGGCATCATCGGAACTGCATCCGGGAAGGTTTTCTGGAAGAAATCGCTGACCTGTTCGCGCGTTTTCAGGGTGTCAAACGACGTTTCGCCAAACATCGGGAAGAACAGCGTGCAGGTAAAGCTGCCGTCGAGGTTGGCCAGTGCGATCATCATGAATTCGCCGCGCGGCCAGATGTGCAGACAGTTTTTATCGAGTTTGTGCGTACCGTCCGGATTGGCTGGAATAACGAGCTCTTTGTAGCCGTGGTCGAGGAATTTCTGCGAATAATCAAACATCGTCGATTTTTGCATGCGCATGCGCACAGCCGAAAAAGCGCCGTCGGTAGCAAAAACGCGGTCGAAACGATGCGATTCTTCGGTTTTATCAACGGTGTGACGGAATTTCAGCGTATTGGTGCTCAGATCCAAATCTTCGCATTTGCGATCGAAGTAGTACCGGATGTTCGGGTAATCATCCGCCAGGTTCATCAGCTTCTGGTTCAGTCCACCGCGCGAAACGGAGTAAATAGCCTGGTCTTCCCGACCGTAAGCCTGATAGGAAAGCGAGCCGTCCAATGCGTGCATACAGCGTTTGTACATCGGGATGGCGATTGCGCGGATATCGTCAGCGATCCCGGCCAGCTCGAGGGCTTTCCAGCCACGGTCCGACAACGCCAGGTTGATGGATTTTCCGCTCAGCAATTTCGCCTGTCGCAGATCTTCGCGACGCTCGAACACCGAAACGTTGTATCCTTTTTGTGCCATCAGGATGGCCTGCAGACTTCCCACGAGTCCTGCTCCTACAATTGCAATGTCTTTCATTCTTTATTCTTTCTCCCCCTTTGGAGGGGGACACAGGGGGAGGACATGATAAAACCACCCACATTTATATTCTCTTACTGTTTCGTGCGGAAATACTTCAGCGCCCGCTGCACATCCTGGTCTTTCTGCGACGTAATCGTGAAATAACCCTGTTCCAGAAACAGCTGGCGGGCGATCTCGGCCTTCAGCGTCTGGGCGATGAGCGTATAGCTTTGCTTCAGCTCTTTGTCGGAACGTACGATCTTCAGCTCTTTAGCGGCATAGGCAGCCAGCTGGTCTACGAGCGCCGGTGTGACGTTAAACTTGGCTGAGTATTCCGAAACGGTTTTCCATTTGGTGCGCTTGTCCTTAACGAAATCGAAGGCGAAATTCTGGAAAGCTCCGCCGTAACGCAGCTGTACGAAGTACCAGGAAGCGTTGCTGGTATCGATCGGCACGAACAGATCGGGCATGATGCCACCACCGCCATAAACGATGCGGCCTTTCGGTGTTTTGAATTTCAGCGAATCCACATACAGCGTTGTGTCGGGCGCAAACAATTCACCGTTGGCCTGGCGACGGTCCTGATCGTGGTAGTAATTTTCCATGTTGCCGTCGAACGGTTTCTGGATGGAACGCCCGGTTGGTGTGTAATAACGCGCAATTGTCAGGCGCAGGTTGCTGCCGTCACGCAGCGGGAAATCCTGCTGCACAAGCCCTTTTCCAAACGATCTGCGGCCGATGATCATGGCGCGATCGTTATCCTGTAAAGCTCCTGCAACAATTTCGCTGGCGGAAGCCGAACCGTCGTTTACAAGCACTACGACTTCTGTTTTTTCCAGCACACCGAAATCGGTAGAACGCTCCACACGTCGCGGCATGTGCGCTCCTTTGACTTCCACAATAGCTTTGCCGGCCGGTAAGAATTCATCAGCGATGGATGTGGCTCCGGAAAGCACGCCGCCCGGGTTGTCGCGCAGGTCGAAGATGAGCTTTTTCATGCCTTTTTTCAGCAATGATTGCGCTGCATTGTGGAATTCTTCGGCTGTTGTAACGGAGAACTGTTCGAGTCGGATGTAGCCGGTTTCTTTGTCCAGCATCGTCGCACAAACAATGGATTCGATCGGAATGATGCCACGAACGATCTTCTTATTGAGCACTTGCTTGTTGCGCAGCACGGTCACGTTGACGGCTGTGTTTTCAGCGCCTTTCAGCATGCCCATGATCTTGTCGTTGGTGATCTTTTTCCCGGTAATGTTTTTGCCGTCGATCTTGATGATGCGATCACCGTCTTTCACACCGGCACGCTCGGATGGTGAACCGGCAATAATGTGGATCACGCAAAGGGTATCGCGGATAATGGAAAACCGGATGCCGACGCCGCCGAATTTACCTTCCAGCTGTTCGTTGGCCAGCTGCATATCGCGCGCCGGAATGTAATTGGAATGCGGATCGAGCTTGTGCAGCATATCGGCAATGGTTTGCTCGAAGAGCTTGTCGCGCTTGATCGAATCCACGTAGTTCGCATCGATTACATCGATGATGTCCTGCATGGTCGAAAAATTGGCGGCCGAACCTCTTGGCTGCTGGTCACCGAGACCGGTATTGATGGTCCTGCCAATCAGGATGCCGATGGCTGTAAACAGCAACAGCAAAAAGGGCAGCAGGAATGCGTTTTTCTTATTCGTCATGGTTGAAGGGATCAGGAATATGGACGATTTCCACCCCGGCGCTTCGCAAAAAGTCGATACCGGTAGTGTCTTTGTATTCGTTGGTGTAGACCACGCGCTTGATGCCGGCCTGCAAAACGAGCTTGGCACAATCGCGGCAGGGCGAAAGCGTGAGGTACAAGGTTGAATTCTGGCAATTATTGGTCGAGTGCGCTACTTTGAGAATGGCGTTGGCTTCCGCGTGCAGCACATACCAGTGCGTTTCACCGTTGTCGTTCTCGCAGCAGTTGTCGAATCCTGCCGGAGTTCCGTTGTAGCCATCGGAGATGATCATGCCGTCGCGCACAATGATGGCGCCGACTTTTTTCCGCTGACAATGGGAGAGTTCTGCCCATGTGGTGGCCATGCGGAGGTAAGCTTTATCGTAACGCTCGCGCTTGGCTGCCTGTGAAAGAGGGATGGTTTCTGAACACATACTGCAAAAATAGGATTTATTCAGGCAGGGTGAACTTGTAGCCTACGCCGCGAATGGAATGAAAGTACAGTGGATTTTTCGCGTCTTTTTCGAAGATTTTGCGAAAATTCAGGATGTAATTGTCGATCGTGCGTCCAGTAGGGTATTGGTCATTGCCCCATAAAGCCGACAGGATCTCATCGCGGGAAACCACCTGGTCTTTGCGCGACTGGAAGAGCTGCAGCAATTCGATTTCACGCTTGGTAAGCAGCTGACGGGCGCCGCTGATCGTATCCACAACTTCGAAGGTGGAAAACACCACTTCCTTTTCCCCGATGCGCAGCGTTTCGGTGGAAACCGTGTTTTTTTCCTTGGTGCGGATCAATACATGCACGCGCAGCAGCAATTCTTCCAGGTCGAACGGCTTGGGCAGGTAATCGTTGGCGCCCAGCTTCAAACCGGCAATGCGATCAACGGTAGTGCCTTTGGCGGAAAGGAACAAAACCGGCACATCGCTCTGCTGACGAATGGCCCGGCAAATATCCAGCCCGCTGACTTCGGGCAGCATGACATCGAGGATCACCAGGTCGAACCGATCTATATCGGCGGCCATTTCCAGCGCTCTGCGCCCGTGATTACAGGTCGTAACGGTAAAGCCTTCCAGCTCTAAATTCAGCTGGATCATTTCGAGCAGGCTCGGCTCGTCCTCCACTACCAGGATCTCATACATCGCGTCAAACGTGTTAAAGTCTTTTTAAAAAATCCGTTTTCCTTTCGTAGCTCTTGCCTGACGTAGGAAAAGCGCGTAAATTTGAATACAATTCAATTCTTGTTCATGAACAGAGCCGTACTCTCCACACTTTTCTTCTTATCGTTCCTTGCTTTTGCAGGATTTTCCCAATCGGGCAATCTGCCGGATCCGGTGAAAAAATTCAGGCTCGATAAAAGTACGCCAACCCTCGAACTTCCGCAACCGAACATGGAAGTAATTCGCCAGGAAGATGCGCAGAACGATCACGACGGTGGAATTTACCGCTTTGGTGTGGCTGCATTTACCGATGTGACGCCGCAAAATGCCGGCAGCTGGACAACCCAGCCGAACGGCGACCGCGTATGGCAGCTCCATATCAAGTATGCCGGAGCTGAAGCCCTGAGCTTCCTGTTCTCTCATTTCGAGCTCTTCGACCAGGCGCGTATGGATGTCTATGGCACCGGCGGACAACGTTTGCACCGCACGGTTACAGCTGCCGACGTTCTGGAACATTTTCAACAACATATTGCGCTTTGCTATGGCGACGAAATGACCCTTCAGCTTACCGAGCCAGCGGGAACACGTCCATCACAAATCCACCTTGAACAGATCATGTACGGCTACCGCGGAACCGGGAACCCGAATGCAGAGAAAGACTTCGGCGATTCCCAACAGTGTGAGGTCAATGTCAACTGCAGCCCGGTAGGAAACCCGTGGCAGGATGAAAAACGCGGTGTGGCGCGCATTCTCGTGGTGATCGGCAGCTCCCAGTTCTGGTGCAGCGGCTCGCTGGTCAACAATACTTCCCGCGACTGCAAACCCTTGTTCCTGACGGCCATGCACTGCATGATCTTTGGCAGCAACCAGGCCAGCGCTTCCAATTTCAACAACTGGAAATTCTACTTCCGATTTGAAGCCGCTGGTTGTACAAACCCGGGCTCGCAGGGCACACTCGACGATCACTTTATTACCGGCTGCGTCAAGCTGGCTACTTCGAATGACAACGGCGGTGAATCCGGCTCCGACTTTCTGTTGGTGCAGCTCGGAACGCTGGCCAACCAGCAGGCGACGGTTAACACGCTCAAATCCGCCAACTTCAATGCTTACTGGAACGGCTGGGATGTCAACAACACCGCAGCAACCGGTGGTGCGGGTATCCACCACCCGAATGGCGACATCAAGAAAATTTCTACATTCACACAAACCGTCATTACTTCCGGATGGAATGGCAACGGTCTGGCGTCTCACTGGCGCTTTTCCTGGACGGCCAATGCGAATGGTCATGGCGTAACCGAAGGCGGATCTTCCGGCTCACCGCTTTTCAATAACACAGGTCGTGTTATCGGGACACTTACCGGTGGTGCTTCTGACTGTTCATCGCTTTCGTCACAGGATTACTATGGAAAAATGTCTTATCACTGGACTTCGAACGGGACGCCGGACAATGAGCGGTTGAAAACCTACCTCGATCCGACCAATACAGGCCTGCTGGTCATGGACGGTTCAGCTGATCCGTGCGCCGTTGTAACTGATCCGCCGCCTGTTGCCGATTTTTCCGGCACACCAACAACAGTAAGCGTAGGGAACACAGTTCAGTTTACCGATTTGTCGTCCAATGAGCCGAATAACTGGTCGTGGAGCATCACGCCGGGAACCGGCTGGACTTACGCTTCGGGAACGAGCTCCAGCTCACAGCATCCGCAGGTAACCTTTACCGCGGCAGGACAATACACCATCGCGCTTACGGCTTCCAATGCATCGGGCTCCGATACGGAAACCAAAATAAATTACATCACGGCAACGCTGATCACCGGGCCTTGCGTGGCTACATCCACCACCTGTGATGAATTCATCAATAACGTGACACTGGGCACGATCAACAGCACATCGGGCTGCGACAATCACCATTTTTTCGAAGGTCAGACAACGGTGCTGATGCAGGGAACGCAATATGAGCTTACCATCATTCCGCAAAACGGAACTTCCGTGGGGCAAGCTTATATCGATGACGAAATTGCAGCCTGGATCGACTGGAACAACGACATGGATTTCGACGACGCGGGCGAGCGGATCGCTTACGTGCTGGTAGAGCCGGGATGGAGCAATGTGTTTACGTTCAATGTTCCGGAAACTGCTGCAACCGGTCAGCTGTACATGCGTGTGCGCATCTCGTATAACGGTGCAGACAATCCGGACGGTCCGATCACACCATGCGGAACGACTGAATTCGGTGAAGTGGAAGATTACAAAGTAACGGTTGTACCGTTTCTGGGCGTAGGTGAGCAATTGTTCGCTTCAGTAGCCATTTTCCCGAACCCGGCGAATGATTTGCTGACGATCGATCTTTCGGGCATCGACGAGCCTGTTTCCATTGAGCTGGTCGACATCACCGGAAAAGTCATTACTGAACGTCGCCAGGCAACCGGAACATTGGTAGAGCTCGATCTGAGCCCGTTTGCGAAAGGAAGCTATTACGTACGACTGTCGGCCGGCAACAATAAAACCGTGCGGAAAGTCGTTAAACTGTAGCCGTTTCGCCGTTGGCATATTACTTGCGGTGAAGGGTGGATACCTGTCATTTGTACGGCTTGCGAAATCGAGTACGGAAAAGCGCAACATGCGGTCGTTTCAATATGCAGATATTCGCTGAAATAAATCATCTGACTATGAAACGTTACATCTACCAATCACTGTTCTGCATGAGCCTGGCGCTTTACCTTACCAGCTGCTCGACGAGTCTGCACCGGGGCATTCCGCGCGGCGAACGGCACCAACGCACCGAACCTGCAGCACAGGTTGTGATAGACCTTCCGGAAGAACAAACATTGGCTGTTAGCGAGACAAGCGAACCGGTTATCCGCGAAAGCGAAGCTCCGGCAATTGCTGCTGTAACTACGCCGGAAACAGACCTGTCGGTTGCAATTGAAACTGCGAACGAGAGCTCATCCATAAACGAAATGCCTTCTTTGCCTGCCGATGGCGGTGATACATTGGTGATTACCGAAGAACAGTTCGACGAAGCCATGCGATCGGAAAAGCTGGCCAAAACCGCCCAGGTTTTTTCCTTCCTGCCGATTGCCGGTATCGTGTTTTTCCCGATGATCTTGGTTGGCCTGATCGGAACCCTGGTTTGCATTGCGAAGATCAACAAGTATGAATACGTCACGGAAGATGCACTGCGCCGCAAAAGAGCTGCCGGCATTACCGTAGCCATTACGAGCATCGTCGTTGTATTGTTGTTCGTGTTTGCCCTGCTGCTGATCCTTGCGCTTTTATAGCCTCGTGGTTATTCGCTATTTTTGCTTACCAGAAATTCTCTCTTGAAGCAGAAAGCAATCGTCAGCGTTATCAATGATCTGAGTACCGACCAACGTGTACACAAAATCTGCTGCTTCCTGGTTGAACAGGGTTACGATGTGCTGCTGATCGGACGCAGAAAACGCGACAGTGCTGAGCTCCAGCAACGGCCTTACCGCACACACCGCATGAAGCTGCTGTTCGAGAAAGGACCGCTTTTCTACGCGTTTTTCAATCTTCGGCTCTATTTCCAGCTGTTATTCCGTAAAGCCGATCTGCTGGTTTCGAACGATCTCGACACGCTGCTTCCGAATTACCTCATCTCGCGGTTGAAAAAGGTGCGGCTGACCTACGATTCGCATGAATACTTTACGGAAGTTCCCGAGCTGTTGCACCGACCAAAGGTCCGCAATATGTGGCTGCGCATCGAGCGCTTTGTGTTCCCGAAGCTGAAAACAGTTTATACCGTCAATCCTTCCATTGCGCGATTGTACGAAGAACGTTACGGCGTGCCGTTGAAAGTGGTGCGCAATGTTTCACCGCTCTGGAAACCGGGAGCTGTTCCCGACAAGCGTGCGCTGGGCATTCCGGAAAATAAATCGCTGCTGATTATGCAGGGCGCCGGCCTCAATATTGATCGCGGCGTGGAAGAAGCCATTGCGATGATGCCCTTCCTCGAAAATGCGGTGTTGCTGATCGTTGGCGACGGTGATATCATCCCCGAAATGAAGCTCAAAGTGGAACGGGAACAATTGTCGGACCGCGTGCTGTTTTTCGGAAAACGACCGTATGCCGAGCTCATGTGTTTTACCTTTCACGCTGATCTCGGGCTGAGCTTCGACCAGCCCACGAATCCGAATTACCTGTATTCGCTTCCCAATAAAGTATTCGATTATCTACATGCCGGAACGCCGGTTGTTTGCTCCAATGTAGTGGAAGTGGCGGCGCTGGTCACCAAGCACGAAATCGGGCTGGTGATCACCGATTTTCAGCCGCAGGCCATGGCCCGGACTATTGGCGCGCTGCTGAACGATCCGGCTGAGCTGGAACGCATGAAAGACCGTTGCAAAGCTGCCGCACAGGTCGAAAACTGGGAAAAGGAAACCGAAATTCTTGCACAAATCTATCCGAAAGTTGGCTGAACCGCACTTGCATATCGTCGCCCTGGATGTTCCCTATCCGCCGGATTACGGCGCGATCATCGATGCGTATTACCGCATCAGCGCCCTGAAACGAGCGGGAGTCCGCATTACGCTGCACACCTACGAATACGGCCGCGGGAAACCGGTTGAGCTGGAACAGCTGGTGGATAAAGTGCTGTATTATGAACGGCCGATCCGCTTCCGCGATGCGCTTTCGTTTATTCCGTTTGTGGTGCGATCGCGGCGTTCGGAAACACTCCTGCAAAACCTTTTGAAGGACAACGATCCGATCTTTTTCGAAGGACAACATACCTGTTCTTTCCTGGCCCATCCGCTGCTGAAGGACCGCCGGAAATTCGTGCGCGTGCACAACATCGAGTGGCAATATTATGCGCTGCTGGCCAAACGCACGACGAACTGGAAGAAGCGCCTGTTTTTTCAATGGGAAGCCCGGAAACTGAAGCGTTTCGATCAACAGCTGACGCATGCAGAAGTGTTGTTTTGCGTAAGCCACCAGGATCTGGAACATTACCGCAGGCTGCATCCGAAAGTCATCCTGATGCCGTCCTCGAGCCCGTTTACCATTCCGGATACAACGACCAAACGCGACCGTTATGCGATTTACCACGCCAATCTCAGCATCGAAGAAAATGAGGAGGCAGCGCTGTGGATCATCGAGGCGTTCGAACAATTCGGCTCACCGATGCCGTTGGTGATTACGGGTAAAAATCCATCACAGGCTTTGCAGGAAGCCGCAAGTAAGCTCGATAACTGCCGTCTGATTGCCAGCCCCGATCAGGAAACCATGAGCAAGCTCATCCTGGAAGCCGGGGTGCAATTATTGATCACCTTCCAGAACGCCGGCATTAAGCTCAAGCTGATCAATTCACTGGTAAGCGGTGGCGTGTGCATCGCCAATGCGGAAATGGTTGGCGGAACCGATCTCGGGCAATTCTGTACCATCATCCGGACGAAGGAAGAGCTGATCAACGCGCTGATCAATGTCACCGATCTTCATCCCGACACAGCCGAGCGCCAGGCGTTCCTGTACAGGAATTACCATCCGGATGAGACGTGTAAACGGATTTTGGAGGTGCTTTGATCACCACAAAGGATCAAAGAATACTGAACAACCATACTGCTTAAGAAAGCAAAGGGATTTGTAGTGAGATCTCCGATCTGTCTCCATTCCGCCTTGGGCGGAAGGATTAAGGAGGGTGGCCTAACGGATTAGGGTTACCAACCCCACGGTCTTCCGCGGCGGTGGAGAAAGGATAAAACGCTTTTTTATTAAGGGAATCACCTTTGCTCTCTTAACAAACACAGCACGAGAATGAAGTCTTTGCTTCTTTGTGGTGAATTATTTCCACTTTCGGTTCACCCGCTTCGTCAGCTTTTTGCGCAGCTTTTTCATGACCCCATCGCGGGAGCTGATACCACCGATCTTGATCAGATCTGTATAAACGAGCTCGCCGTTGCGGTAAAAATGGAATTCCAGTGTTACCGAAACGATGTCTTCCTTGTAGAGGGAGAACAGGTTCTCGGCAGCGAGGTCTTCAGCCAGTGTGATCTTTTTCTCGGAAGGCTTGAAACGACGGTCGTAGCCGCGTACAGAAACCAGCATCAGGGTGTTGACGCCTTTCTCGGCCAGGACTTTGGTCAGCGAATCGGTCATCAGGACCTGCGGGTCGCCACCTTCTTTGAGCAGGTTGAGCGACACGGTGTTTTTAACACCGGCCTGCGACAGGATTTCCGAGATCGCCACTTCAAGGGTAAAACGGTCCTGCTGGTTATCGATATGGCTCACCACCAAAGCGTTGGTGAGGTTCAGGTCCTTGGATTGCGCCAGGGAAATTCCCGTGAGCAATGCCATTCCGAAAAGTAGCGCTAGTTGTTTCATGGATCAGAATATTTGACTCGCAATGGTTTTCACCGAAGCGGAAGTCGACATGGTATAATAGTGAATGCACGGCACGCCGGCAGCTTTCAGTTCTCTCGACTGCTGAATTCCCCATTCGATACCAACCTGGGTCGCATCGGCATTGGTTTTGCATTTCAGCAGCTCTTTGCTGAGCTCTTCCGGGAAATCGATGTGGAAGAATTTCGGTAAGAACGAAATATGGTTCAACGTTTTGATCGGTTTAAGTCCCGGGATGATGGGTACATTGATTCCCGCGGATTTGCATAGTTCAACGAAGTTGAAGTACTTTTTATTGTCGAAGAACATCTGCGTCACGATGTATTCTGCTCCGGCGTCCACCTTTGCTTTGAGGTACTGGAGATCGGTCGACAGGTTCATGGCCTCGAAATGCTTTTCCGGGTAGCCGGCGGCTCCCATACAGAAATTCGTTGGGTCCATATGGATGTCATCTATGACATAATGTCCTTTATTCATGCCAGCGATCTGCTCGATGAGCTCCACGGCGTAGCGGTGACCTTCCGGATGCGGTTTGAAGCCGGATTCGGTTTTGATGGGATCGCCTCGCAGTACGAGCACGTTATCGATTCCAAGGAACTGAAGGTCGATCAGGGCGTTTTCGGTTTCCTCGCGGGAGAAACCGCCACAGATGAGGTGGGGAACAGCATCGACCTGGTATTTGTTCATGATCGCCGCACAAATCCCAACAGTTCCGGGGCGTTTACGGATGGCGATCTTCTCGAGCAAACCGTTTTCGCGTTCTTTGTAGATGTATTCTTCGCGGTGATACGTTACATTGATAAACTTCGGTCCGAACTCCATCAACGGGTCAATTCCGTCGTAAATAGACTGGATATTAGCGCCTTTAAGCGGCGGGAGAATTTCAAATGAAAACAGCGTGTCTTTCGCTTCTTTTAAGTGATCTATAACTTTCATGTCTGATCGTGTTCGAAAAAAGGGTGGTCGCAAAGATAATGAAAGGCCTGAGTGTAGGAACAAGTGATTCCACCTAAAAAATCCCGGCCGTATGGCTACCCGGGTAAGCACCTTTCTTGTCTGATTTTTTTAGTTGGTCAATTCCCAGTAGCTACGGGCAATTTGTAATTATTTGTTAAAAATCAAAAACGATAAAATACATCCCGAAAACCTGCGTTAAATTTGATACCAATAATAACTGAAATCAGTTCTTCATACTTTGGTACGAAAGTTGATGACAGTTATTCAGAGGTTAGTTTTCATAAGTAGTAGTAGTTTAGGTTGGAACAAGAGAGAGGCACCCGCTTCTCTCTTGTTGTTTTATACCGGTTCTTACTTCCCCTCGGAAACCGTCACAAATCCTAGTTGTTTTTTCATATTCCCGCGGATTGACGAATTGTCGCGAAGGATTATTTTATAGACACAAAAAAAGCATCGGGAGGCCGACGCTTTAATTTCTGGAGACAAAGTCTCTATTTCTGTTGATCTTCTGTCTGATCTTCGTCTTTGGCGGCTTTCAGCTCGGCATCTTCCTGTTCTTCGAGATCGTCCTGCTTGTGTTGTTCTTCTTCCTCAGCAAACGGATCGTCTTCGTCGATCACATGAATTTTTTTCAATGCCTTGCGCGTCATCCCACCGATGAACTGGTTGATGCTCTTTTCGTTTTTTCGATAGAAATACGTTACAACTTGTTGTACAATAAGCGATTTGATATAGCCCTTCGGTGAATTGTTTTTCCCCATGAGCCTTCCAACGAGGTAGTTGAGCCCAAGGCTGCCGACCAAACCGCCGGCTTTTTCCCCTACTTCCACGTCTTCGCGGATGTTGTCGATGGCCGATTTGACCAGCTCTGCCGGTTGCAGGGACTTGTAGATCTCGATGAGATCGGCTTTCAGCACGTCTTCCTGTTCTTCCTTCACGCGCTCGAGATGGGCGATGCGGGCTTTCATCTCATTGTGCGACGCGAAATTGTTCTTTTTTACGATTTTCTCCAGCATGGCTTATCAGTCTTCGTTGAACATTTCCCGGATCAGATGGTCGCGTACAGGATTGAGTACCCATTTGCGGCGTGTGAGGTAAAGGATGAATCCCAGCAGCAGAAAGATGCCGGAAAGTATCGCAAAACCGTGACCGTAGCTGCCTACGAGCTCTGAAAGATAGAATCCACCGGCCAGGCTGATGAAGAGTATGAACAGGACCGCCAGTATGCCCAGCAGCGCTCCCAAAGCGGCTACAGATGCCACGATAGCGGCCTTCTGGGATGTTTTGAGCACGGTGAGCTCGTAACGCGTGGCTAAATAATCCCGCAGATCGTCGTTGAATTTTTCAATGGGTGTAGGCTCTTCTGTCGGTGCTGTTGTCTTTTCGTTTTCCATGGTATGTCATTTTGTCAGAGAATCTCGCGTGCTTCGGCATCCGTATCGTCATCGTCGTGTTTTTCGCCACGGCTGCCGGCGTTCAGATCGGGGAAGCGGATAGAGTACCAGTTGAAGGTTTTCGGAATGGTATCGCCCATGAGCAGGCCGATGGGTTTCAGGCTGTCGATACGGTCAAATACAACTTTCAGAATGGCAATCACGGGAATGGCGAGGAACATCCCCGCAACACCCGCCAGGTGCCCGCCGATGATGACCGCAATAATGGAAGCGAAAGCGTTGATGCTGACTTTCGACCCTACGATCCGCGGCATCAGGATATTGTTGTCGATGAGCTGTACGAATGCGTTGACGGCCAGCACACCAATGATGGCGCTCAGCTCGGTCGACGAAACCATAGCCACCAGCAAACTGATGATACATGCCACCATAATCCCGATGTAAGGAATGAGGTTCAGTACGGCGGTGAGCAAACCCAGGAAGATGAAGTATTCCACCCCGATGATCCAGAGCCCGAGGGAAGTCATGGCCGCCACGATGATCATTTCGAGCAGCAGGCCGGAAATGTAGCTTCGCACCACGGATTTGACCTCGAACAGTATCTCACGCAGGGTAGGATGGTGGGGTTTCGGCGTGATCTGGTGCAGAAATTTGAGAATAAGCGCCCGGTAAAGCAGGATCAGGAAGGTGTAAATGGGAATGAGGATGAAATTCATCAATCCGCCGGCCATGCTGCCAATCGAGCTGCCGGCAATCCGTTTCGATTCCTCCACCGTTGATTCGATGTATTCATCCTGCTGGGACGAGCTGATCTTGAATTTGCCCTGCACCCAATGCTGCAAATGGTCGAGATGGTAGTAAATGTTTTTCTTGATCTGTGGCAAATCATTCATAAACACGGCAATCTGGGCACTCAGGAAATAGATCACGATGAACACCAGGAACAATGCCAGTATGAGTGCTATGCTGATAGCGATAATATGCGGAAAGCGGAGTGTGTTGTTCATGAAATTGACCATCGGCCGCAGCAGAATGGCAAACAATAAGGCCATAAAGACAGGGAAGAGGATTTCCCGGCCGAAATAAAGCGCCAGGACAATAAAGGTGATGATAATGCAGATCGAAGCTGCCCGTGTTATTTTTAAGTTATTGACTGCCATGTAAGAAGGTGTTGCATCATAAATGTAAAAAATGCTGTGGGTACACGACCTAAATTGGCATTTTTTGGGAGCCGGTATCCGTTTCGCTCCGTGAATGTCCCGAAAATTCCCAGAAATGCAGCAAGGGAACCGAATTGCCGGATACAGGATCGGTATCCGGAATCGGCACGGCGGCAATATTCCGATCGGTTTGCGGACGCTCGCCGTTGAGTCCGTATTGCATATCGTAATCCTTACCACCTGGATAACCACCGATGCATATCACCTGTCCTTCTTTTTCCAGGTTGCAATGCGCAACGCCTGCCGGGATCACCAGCACATCGCCTTTTTCCAGGATAATGGTCTTTCCGTTGTCACCACCCAGGCGAATGGCCGTTTTTCCACGGATACAGCCCAGTACTTCGTGTGTCGTGCTGTGGTAATGATGGTACGAATAAATACCGGCTTTCCAGTTGTTTCCCCAGCCGTTCCGATGAAAAAGCGCTTTGACTTTCCATGCCCGGAATAGCAGGGGAAGATCGAGTACGTTTTTGTAGTGTAATGCAGGCAGCTGGTTGTTAGGGTAAATTCCGTCGTCGAGTAATGTAATTGCTTTAATCCGTTCCATTGTTCTTTTTCTTCTTAACTGTTACGTGTTCTTTCTCCTGCACGGTCATTTTTCCTGTTTCGACTACGACTTGCTGTATGGTCACTGCGTAGGCGTTGGGGTGAATCTGCGCACCGTATCTCACGGCATAGGCTTTGGTGTATTCGGCGCCGAGGTACAGGATCACGGAAGAATAGTAGACCCAGACCAGCAATACGACCAGCGAGCCGGCGGCGCCGTATGTGCTGCCCACTTTGGTTTGTGTGATGTACAGTGAAATCCCGAATTTCCCGAGCATGAACAGAATGGCTGTTACCAGCGCACCGGCAAACACATCGCGCCAGCGGATGCGGGCATCGGGCAATACCCTGAAAATCGTAGCGAAAATAAGCGTACTGATGCCCAGCGAAAGCGCCAGGTTCACGATGTATAAAACAGGAACCGCCAGACCCGGAAAGTGTTCGCTCAGACTGTTGCTGAGTCCTTCGATGAGCGAGGTGATGATGAGGGAAACCAGCAGCAGGAATCCGAGGCTTACGATCACCGAAAACGACAGAAAGCGGTTCTTGAGATACTTCAGCCAGCCGCGCTTCGGTTTGGGCATAATGCCCCAGATCGTATTGATCGAATCCTGGATTTCCGCAAACATACTGGTAGCACCGATAAGCAGGATTCCACCACCGATCAGGATGGCAAAGCCGCTTTCACCACTGATGGAGGCATTCCGGATGACTTCTTCGAGCTGAACGGCTGAATCTTTTCCGATAAATTCGCGCAACACACCGTAAACTTCTCCTTCGATGGCTTCGCGACCGAGAAACAGGCTGCAGAGCGAGATGATAACGATCAGCAGCGGCCCCATGGAAAACACGGTATAATAGGCCAATGCGGCGCTCAGCTTCATCACTTTATGTTCGGAAAAGCCGTGAAAAGTGTCCTTCAGCAGCTGCCAGATTTCCCGAAAGCGGAATACTCTTTTCATAATGGATTGTTATTCAGTGAAAATTAGCGGGTTAGCGAACCAGGAATCGCCAATAAAGATCAAAAAAACTTAATAATCGTTAGAGTTGGCGGGTTGCAGGGTTGGTGAGTTTTTGAGTTGGTGGGTTGAAGAGTTTCTGAGTTGATGAGTTGATGGGTTGAAGAGAGAAAGTGGTATAAACAAAAAATCCGGCTCAAATTGAACCGGATTTTGCAGAGAGGAAGAGATTCGAACTCTCGATACAGTTACCCGTATACTACCTTTCCAGGGTAGCTCCTTCAACCACTCGGACACCTCTCTATTTGGTTGTTTTTTAGATTGGTAAGAAGAAGTAGCTCCTTCAATCCGCCGCGGCGGAACACCTCTCTATCTGCAATAGCAGGTGGCAAAGATAATATATTTTTCAATGATGACGCAGCATCCCTAAAAAAGACCAGTCAAGCATTTCCACCTGTCAGCGCAATTCCCGTATTTGTACGGTTAGAAATATCCCGCCAGTTTCCTAACTTGCTCGGACTAAACGACTAATGCGACTACTATGAAAGCTCTTTTTGTTGTGCTGCTGATGGCACTGACATCCGGCAGTATCCCTAACGCTGCAGATGTCTATCACTGTGATAGCCCCGATGCTAAAAAATACCATCTGACGGACAATTGTCGCGGCCTCAATGCCTGCAAGCACGAAATAAAGCCCATTTCGCTCGCGAATGCAAAAGCCAGAGGTCTGACGCTGTGCGGGTGGGAAGATTAGCCGGATTTTTTCCGCCTGAAGGTTTCGCCTTTCACCAGCCACGACGTTCCGAACAGGAACAGGCAAAACGTTTCTCCCCAGAAAATGAGCGAATGTTCGGTATAGAACGGTTTGTAGGCTTCGTTGAAAAAAGGTGGGGCCATCGCCACTATGAGCACCAGCATGCCGATACCGGAAAAGCGATAAGTGAACGTTTCAAAAGGACTGGGCTCGCCTTTCGTGAACTGGAAAATCGACATGATGGCCAGGCAAACCAGGAAAATGATTGCGCAGACGTAGTGCATCGTTCCCACGTTTTCGCTAAGCGCAGCTGGGATGATCCTGTACGGGCCGCCCTCCAGCTGATCAAGTGGAATAATTGTGCCTGGATGTGATGCCAGCACCAGGTTGTGCGCACGGATCGGGATGTCGGAGTAATAAGTCGTTGGCAGAAAAGCAACCGCAAAGCCCATTAATCCTGCCACATTGGTGATCCATCTGTCCCAGTTGTCGTAACCATTATAGGTGATCAGGAACCCGGCAATGAGGCTGAGAATAATGACAAAAACTTCGCGCAGCCCGGTGTGATAATAGGCGCTGATAGAAGCTTCCATCCGACCATTGTAAGCATATCCCAGACAAAGAAGGAGAACAGGCAGTCCTATCCCGAGCAAACCCAGGAACCGGCGAAGCATAAGGTAACTGATGACGAGCTTGTTTTCGTCTTCTTTGATCTTGCCGGTAATTTTTGCAGAATCAGGCATGTGAGTAGTGTTGAAGTTCCCACTAAAGCTACAAAAACAATTGATCGTCTGCCAGGTATTCATTAATTGCTTTTGGAAGACTGATTTGCGTATAGATTTACAACCTTAAACTATTTTCTGTCATCTTAGCGTTAAGTTCTAATCAAGGTTTGGAGATGAAAAAATTACTGTTTGCTTTCCTGGCTTCCGTCAGCGTATTGTTAGGTTCCTGTAAGAAAGAAAACAAAGAACCCACCGAATGCAAGACAAACTATGTCGATCAATACGAAGCAGATACGATCCAACCATCGCCTTACCTAATGACTTATCCGGGATCGGTCTGGCATTATGACGATGGTTCTACCATCAGTTGTGATGCTTGGGTACAGGCAACAATTATTACAGGAGTTTCCCCTTCCTCCTGTGTAACAACCGTTAACAGGACTTTTGCCATAGTACCCAGAACAACAATGGGGAATATATACTTCGATAGTGGGTTGTATGATCAGGGGATCAATAAAAAAACGGAAAAAAGACAGCTTTTGTCTACTCAATTAGGATTATTTTATAACCAGCCATATAAGTATCCCGATTACTGGGGAGGATATACAAAGCTGTCAACAGAAGAAGTTCTACCCTCACTGGAAGTAAACGGGGTTACTTATACAGATGTGTTGCATATTCATATGGAGCAGTACGTGGGAACCAACAAATATGGTTCTGGTCCGACGATTTATAAAGATTACTGGTATTCGAATGGTGTTGGTCTGATTCGTTGGCTCGCAGATTCTACTTCTATGAATGGTGGGCCGGCTATCGAACGCAGTCTGGTAAGTTACACGATTGGCCCTCACTGACTTCGACGTCCCCGGTTAATCAGTCAAAGTTACCGCTCATCATTTTAACATTTTTTCGTGTACCAGAATCCAAACTTCCGCGTTAATTTGGGTGTACTAATTTTAATATTCAACGGCTATGTTTGAACTAACGAAAAAGATCCTGGTACGGGTAAGCTTTGACCCACAGCTCTTTCAGAAGGAGCTGTCAAAAGGCATTCGTTGGATGAAAGACACGGAAGAATTGCAGCGTCTGCGTGAGTGGTGTATCAAGGAGTTTGGAGTCATCTACCCTTCGATCGTCTACAAAGCGTTCGCGCCTGCGAAAGGTTAGTTTCTACACACATAAAAATCGCACTTGCGGCTTCGAAAGGGGCCGCATTTCTTTTTCACCACAAAGGAGCAAAGGTTAATTTACAGGCATACTGCTTAAGGCGGATGAAGTGATTTGTATAATCCTCCCCCTTCATCCCCCTCCAAAGGGGGAATTGACCACGCCTCCTCCCTTGAGAAGATGAAGCAAAGCTTCTGAAGACGCAGCAGCGACAAACGTTAGTGCGAAAGCTGCAAGGAGGAATGAGGAGGGTGGCATATCTGTTTCATGAACTAGATACAAAGAGAAACCGCTTTCATCTACAATCCCTGTGCTCTGTTAACAAACCCAGCACGACGATGAAATCTTTGCTCCTTTGTGGTGAAGTTTACTCAAACTCAATCAGCACCTCGCCTTTTTCAACCACCTGCTGAGGTTCAACGGCAATGGCTTTTACGGTACCGGTTCCTTCGGCTTTGAGCACGTTTTCCATTTTCATGGCTTCGAGGGTCAGGAGCGGATCGCCCGGCTGGACTTCAGAGCCAACGCTTACTGCAACGCCAACAACGCGGCCCGGCATAGGCGCTTTGAGCTGCTTGAGCTTGCGCACTTTCGGTTTGTCGAGCCCGAGGGAGGCGATGAGCGCGTCGAGTGGTCCGTCTTTGGAGATTTCAAATACACGGTGATTCAGCTTAATGACGAGCTTGCCTTCTTCCATGCGGTTTTCGATCACTTCGCCGTGGAACAGCGTGCCGTTGAATTCCAATGAAAAAAAAGTGGCATTTTCCCATTTGAGGGCAACCGCTTCGCTGTTCGGTCCGAGGCTTACACCATCTATTTTCCACTGTGCCGTTTCCATTTGTGTATTATTTGCGGCAATAATACGAACTATTCGTCCATCCGACCTATTTTTTTGCGCTAAAAAACAAGCAATTCGTTCTTTTGTATTGGTATATTCAAAACCTGGAAATCACTCGTCGGTTTCCACATTTATTAGTTGCTGAAAATGAAAAAGATTTTTTTACCGGTTGCCATTGCCATTGCCGTAGGAACCGTTGGCTGTAAGCCGCAACCAAAGGAAGAAACGGTGATCGTAAGCGAAACGGTGAAGACTTCCGGCGAATCCGATTTATTCGTTCCGGTAGAATCCAACGTTTACCGGGCTACCGAAACAGTACAAACGGATCTTGTTTCAACCAAACTGGAAGTTTCCTTCGACTGGGCAAATTCACAGCTGAAAGGAAAAGAAACGCTGACCGCCAAGCCGCATTTTTACCCAAAAAACCAGCTCATCCTCGATGCAAAAAGCATGGAGATCAAATCCGTGATACTTGGTGGAAAACCGCTGAAGTTCACTTACGCTGACGACGTGTTGACCATCGAGCTGGATAAAACCTACAAACGCGATGAGCACTACACCGTGGTGATCGATTACATCGCCAAGCCGGAAGAGCGCGCAGCAGGCGGAAGTGCAGCCATTACCAGCGATAAAGGATTGTACTTCATCAACCCGAAAGGCGATGATCCGTCGAAAATGCCGCAGATCTGGACACAAGGTGAAACCGAAGCCAGCTCCGTCTGGTTCCCGACCATCGATTCGCCGAATGCGAAAACGACGCAGGAAATGTTCATCACCGTCGATGATAAATACGTTACGCTTTCGAACGGGAAACTGCTCGATTCTAAGAAAAACGCAGATGGAACGCGCACCGATCACTGGAAGCAGGATTTGCCGCACGCGCCGTACCTGTTCATGATGGGCGTTGGTGAATTTAAAGTGGTGAAAGATACCTACAAGCGCCCTGACGGTACGACCATGGAGGTGAACTACTATGTAGAACCGGCCTGGGAACAATATGCGCGCGCCATTTTCGGGGAAACGCCGAAGATGATCGAATACTTTTCCCGCATCACTGGCGTGGAATATCCGTGGGATAAATACAGCCAGATCATTGTGCGCGATTACGTATCCGGTGCGATGGAAAATACCGGCGCCGTTGTGTTCGGGGATTTCACCTATAAAACCGACCGTGAGCTGCTCGACGGCAACGACCAGGCGACAATCGCACACGAGCTTTTCCACCACTGGTTTGGGGATCTCGTAACGGCTGAATCGTGGTCGAACCTTACCTTGAACGAATCCTGGGCGAACTACTCCCAGTACCTGTGGGACGAGTACCGTTTCGGTATCGATGAAGCCGATTACCAGGCCATCCAGGAAGCTGACGGTTACTACCAGACCGCCGCACAGGCCGGCTACCACGACCTCGTTTGGTTCGAATACAACTCACAGGAAGAGATGTTCGACGGCCATTCCTACAACAAAGGCGGCCGCATTTTGCATATGCTGCGCAATTACCTCGGCGATGAAGCCTTCTTTGCCGGCGTGAAAAAATACCTGAAAGAAAATGCCTACAAACCGGCTGAATTCCACCAGCTGCGTTTAGCGTTCGAGGACGTTTCCGGTGAAGACCTCAACTGGTTCTTCAACCAGTGGTACCTGGCTTCCGGTCACCCGATCCTGACGATCAACCACAGCATTGCTGACGGAAAAGCCGTGATCGACGTGGAGCAAACACAGGATTTCAATGAATTCCCCGTATTCAAATTGCCGGTGAACGTGACTGTGTTCGACGACAACGGAGCGACCGTTCACCGCGTATGGATCGATAAGATCAGCAACCATTTCGAATTCCCGTATTCCGGGACGTTGAAAAACGTACTCTTCGATACCGAGCAGATGCTGCTGGCGAAGAAAACCGAAGAAAAAGATCCGGCGTTCTACCTTCACCAGTACTACAACGGCAAGCGTTATGCAGCCCGACTCGACGGACTCGTGAACGGATTGAAAGTGAAAACTCCGGAAGCGGAAAAGCTTATTCTCGACGCAATGAAAGACCCGTTCTGGGATATCCGCCAGACGGCATTGAGCAAATTCACACGCTTGAAAGATGCTAACAAAACTGCCGGAATTGCCGAAGTACGCAAGATCGCCGTTTCGGATTCCGTATCCAGCGTACGCTCAGCCGCAATCACCGTATTGTCTTCACAGCTTTCCGTAACGGAATTGCAGCCTATCCTGGAAGAACGGATCGCCAATGATCGTTCCTATACGGTCGTGACAAAAGCGCTGACCGAATTGAACAAGATCGATCCGCACCGCGCAATGGTCCTGGCCAAAGGTCTCGAAAACGAACCGGCCAGCAGCATGCTCGTGGGAATTGCGAAAATCTACAGCGCGAATGGTGGCCCGGAACAATACCCATTTTTCGAACGTATTCTGACCACCAATAAGCTCCAGGACTTTGATGGCATCAGCGGATTGAATTCCTTTACGATCTACATCAGCAACCAGGAAGACCTGGTCCTGGCGAAGAAATCCATTTCCGTTTACCGCTACCAGGCTGAAAACGGAGGCTTGTACATCCAGATGTTCATTCCGCAGATCAGCGAATACCTCGTGGATCACTTCAACCAGCGCATTGCCGGTTACCAGCAGGAAGAAGCCGAAGCGAAAAAAGCCGGAAATGCTCACGCTGCCGATGCGGCCCGCGCTAAAGTATCCGAAGCAGAAGCCCTCATCCGCGACCTTAAGGCATTAGTGCCGCAGGAAACAGAAGGCGGACATTGATCGATATAACAATCACATTATAGAACAAAGGGATGGCGAAAGTCGTCCCTTTTCTTTTCCCTAAAAAATCCGATTGCTGTTTCGTTGTGTCAAATTTTAGCAGGATTTCGGCGTTTATACACCACAAACTGTAAATTCGCACTTCTAAAAAGTACAACTACATGGAAGAAAACCCGGCTTCAATGCAAGAACAGCGGATGAACCTGCTGGTAACCATCTGGAGAAAACGCAAAATATTATTGATCGTTACGGGGGCTGCGCTGGTTGTTTCCACCATCATTGCCTTTACCATGACACCGATCTACCGTTCCACGGCTATCGTCTTCCCGGCGGCCACGAGTACGGTATCCTTCTCCGAACAGCGTAACGCCAAAGCATCGGCGATGGACTTCGGGGAAGAAGAACAGGCCGAACAGCTCATCCAGATCCTGCAATCTTCCAAGATCCGCGACAAAGTAGTAGAGCGCTTCGACCTGATGACGCATTACGAGATCTCCAAAGACGATCCGAACAAGTTTTACAAGCTGGTCAAGCAATACAATAATTCCATCCTGTTCGTGCGCACACGTTTCGGTTCCATCCAGATCGACGTGCTGGACCGCGACCCGGTGTTAGCGCGCGACATCGCCAACAAGATCGTCGACCTCATCGACACGGTGAAAAACGAAATGGTACTGGCGCGTACGATCCCGGCATTCGAGATCAACAAGCGTAAAAAAGAGCAGATGGAAGCCGATCAGCAAAACCTGCTGGCCCAGCTCGATTCACTGGCGGCCAAAGGCGTTGTTCCCCTCGAAGGACGTGCGCAGCTCTTTTCCGCCTACATGGAAGCCAAAAGCGCGGATGATCGCCTGGCTTACAAATCCCGTATCGACACCAACCTGAAATACGGTGCGCTGTTCGATGGACTGGAATTCATCCGCAACGAAAAGATCATGAAGCTTTCGGATTTTACCGTTTCCTATGAGCAGGCCGAATCCGATGCAAATACCAGCTTTACCCACAAATTCGTCGTGGAAGAAGCCGTTGTGGCCGATAAGAAAGACCGTCCGAAACGACTCATCATTATGCTCCTGTCTACGTTCGGCACCTTTGTATTTATGGTGTTCGCGTTGCTTGCCTGGGATAAGATCAACGAACTGCGAAAGCTGTCGTAAGTGCTGTTCCTGCGGCAATATAGCTGGTTGCTCGTTTTCGGGGCGCTGTTCATCGGTTTCCTGTCCTACAGCATCCTGAACGATTCGTGGATCGGTTACCTTATACCGTATGCGCTGGTCGTTTTATATGTCGCGATCTTTTACACCGAATACACCTTTTTCTTCATCATAGCCGCCACGCCGTTATCGATCAACATCGAAGAATACGTCGACGGCTTCGGGCTGTTCCTGCCTACCGAGCCGCTGTTGTTCGGCACCATGGTGTTATTGCTGCTGCAATCGCTGTATTCACCCGTTTTCCCGAATTACCTGCAGAGAAGTCCCATTATCTGGCTGGTTACGTTGTACCTCCTTTGGATCTTTGTCACCTCCATTACCAGTGAATACCCGGTAGCGTCGTTCAAATACTTGCTGGCGCGGCTTTGGTTCATCATTCCGCTGTTGTTTTACGGCAGTAATGTGTTCTACGATCCGAAAAAGATCCGCTGGTTTTTGTGGCTCTTCCTTTCCGGAATGATCGTCGTGATCCTGTACACGCTTTCGGTACATATGACCTACCGTTTCGGCGAAAAAGAAGGACACTGGGTCATGTGGCCGTTCTTCAAGGATCACACCATTTACGGGGCGTTGGTAGCGTTGATCGTGCCGCTCATTTTTGCCCTTTATTTCTCGAAAAAACATACGCCGCTGGTGCAATTCATCCTGATCGGCTTCATGGTTATTACGCTGCTTGGGCTCTATTTTTCCTACACACGTGCCGCCTGGCTGAGCGTTATTCTTGCATTGGGCGTATGGGCGCTGGTGCGGTTCCGGGTCAGCTTTGGTGTTTTTGCCACCGGCTTATTGCTCGTGGTGGGTTTCGTCTGGTATTCCTGGCAAGGCATTCAGCAGGACCTGGAGCGAAACAAATTCGAGCACACCACGGAAGAATTCGGCGAGCGTTTGCAAAGTGCCACCAACGTAACCACCGATGCTTCCAACCTGGAGCGGATCAATCGCTGGGCGTGTGCCATTTCCATGTTCGAAGAACGTCCGCTGACTGGTTTCGGGCCGGGAACGTATGCATTTGAATATGCCCGTTTCCAGCGACCGGAAAACCTCACGATCATTTCCACCAACTTCGGTGATGCCGGGAATGCGCACAGCGAATATCTCGGTCCGCTGGCCGAAATGGGCTTGCCGGGCATGCTGCTCGTGATCGGTATCGTAATCGCCATTTTCTACCAGGGAATAAACCTGTATCACCGCTGGCCGGTAGCCGATAAAGAAATGCGAACACTCATCATGGGCATGATCCTGGCGCTTTCAACCTACTTCATTCACGGCTTACTGAACAACTACCTCGATACCGACAAAGCCGCCGTTCCGATCTGGAGCATGTGCGCGATTTTTATAGCATTGGATGCGCGATTACGGGCCGGGAAGGTGACAGCCTGAAGTGCTTTAATCCGTAACTTTGCACCTGTCTGCCGATAAAGGCAGGCCCAAACGTTCAGAAATGTTTACAGGAATTATCGAAACGCTGGGAGAGGTGACCGCAATCGAACGCGATCAGACCAACATCCATTTCACCGTACGATCGGTTATTACAAACGAGCTGAAAATCGACCAGAGTGTGGCCCACAACGGCTGCTGCCTGACGGTTGTGGCAATTGAAGCCGATCAGTATGTCGTAACAGCCATCCAGGAAACACTCGATAAGACCAATCTCGGAGCGTGGAACATAGGAACGAAAGTGAACCTGGAACGCTGCATGCAGCTTGGCGCACGTCTCGATGGACACATCGTTCAGGGTCACGTAGATACAACCGCCGAATGCGTTTCTGTTGAAGACCAGGAAGGCAGCTGGAAATACACCTTCCGCTACACGACCAGCCAGCCAACAGTGGAAAAAGGTTCCATCACCGTAAATGGCGTAAGCCTCACGGTTGTTGATTCGGCAGAAGGACTGTTTTCCGTTTGCATCATTCCGTATACCCACGAACACACGAATTTCCATACCCTGGAACCGGGCTCGATCGTGAACCTCGAATTCGATATTATTGGGAAATATGTGGCCCGTTTGATGCAGCAGCGAAAAGATTAACATTTTCGTAATACGACTCTTTAAAACGATTTAGCAAAATATTAAATTACTGATAGTCAAATAATTGTAATTTGGCCAGGATTGTAATGTGGTCAGGTTCACTGCTTTAAAAGTGGCAATCGTGAGGGCTGTTTTCCTACCTTAGCGGAAAAATTTCTTCATGAGGCATCTATTACTTTTTTTATCCATCATCTTCATTGGACTGAGCGGACAGGCACAGCTTGTTATCAGCGGTCCGGGGAGCCATACACAGGATTTTAATGTGCTTCCCGCTACGGGATCAGCAACCTGGACAAATAACACAACGATTCCAGGATGGTACACCCAACGCACAGGTACCGGCACGACGATCGTCGCGAATGACGGTTCAAGCAATGCTGGAAACCTCTACAGCTATGGAGCACCCGCAGTTACTGAAAGAGCGCTGGGAACACTTGGTTCCGGGAATGCCGCGATAGGAAGCTTTGCTTACGGTGTTGCTTTTGAAAACACTTCCGGAGGTGTGATTTCCAATTTCCAGTTGGGTTATACCCTTGAACAATGGAGAAACAGTGCAGCAGCAGCTCAGAGCATTACAGTTTGGTATAAAGTAATGTCCGTATTTTCGGCTGATCTCACTCCGCTCTCCAATACAGGATGGACAGAAGTGACCGCTTTGATGGGCACAAGTCCGGTTACCGGAGGTGCTGCTTCACCATTGGTGGGAAATGATGCTGCTAACAAAGTTGTTATTGCATCTACAGCTATCGGTGGCCTGACCTTAGCAAATGGCGAATATGTTATCTTTCGCTGGTTGGATCCGGACAATACAGGCGCTGACCACGGATTAAGCGTCGATGACGTGTCTATCTCATGGGGAACAACCTGCAATACGTTCAATACCATCAATGTTTCGGCTTGCGGCGAGTACACCGTTCCGAGCGGTGACGAAACGCATATGACTTCCGGCGTGTATATGGACACCATTCCGAATGCAGCGCTTTGCGACAGCATCCTGACGATCAATCTCACCATTTATAATGCTACGACAAGCACCATTTCGCCTGTAGCTTGCGGAAATTATACTGTTCCAAGCGGAGATGAACAATACAACGTTTCCGGAACATACATGGATACGATTCCGAACGCACACGGATGTGACAGCATTATCACCATCAACCTGTCTATCGTTGCATCGATCACGTACTATCTTGACGACGACGGCGACGGTTTGGGTGATCCGAACGTTTCACAGGATGCTTGCGCCCAACCGAACTTTTACGTAACCAACGATGACGATTGCGACGACAGTGACGACCAGATCGGAGTTGCTACGGTTACGTACTATACAGATAGTGACGAGGATGGCTTTGGTGATCCTTCGACAGGAGTGGTGCTGTGCGATCAGCCTGTGGGAACGGTCACCAACGGTGATGACTGTGACGATGACGACGATCAGATCGGTGCAGGTGCGACTTATTACCTCGATAACGATAGCGACGGTTACGGAACAGCTACTTCTGTAGTGGATTGTTCACTTCCTACAGGCTACGCTGCACAAACCGGCGATTGCAACGACAATAACAACGCGGTTCACCCTGGAGCAACGGAAATTCCCGATAACGGAATTGATGACGACTGCACAGGCGGTGATTTGAGTACGGCACTGGGGATCTATGAATTTACGGCGGCGGCAGCTTGTCCGGTAACAGCTGTGGATGTAACAGCCCAGCCGGCAAATGCTACTTTCAGCTCGTTCAGCACAACCGGAACAGTGTGTTCACCTACCGGAAACGTGTTCAACAACAACGACTGGAATACGACGGCAACGATCGACGTGGCGGAATACAACCAGTTTACCATTACACCGGAAGAATGCTATGAGCTGAACCTGACAAGCCTATCGTTCCTGCACCGTACAAGCGGAACAGGAGGAACACCTACGGTACACGTTCGCTCCAGCCTCGACAACTTTACAACAGATGTATTCACGGCAACGATTGTTACTGCCGGTTCGGATGAAAACATTACGAACGCGCTTCCGGCTGCCTTCAGCAATATCACGGATTCGGTGACTTTCCGTTTCTATATTACCAACATCGGTCAGACAGGATCTACCTACCGTATGGACAACGTGAAGCTGAACGGATCAATTGATGCACTGCCGATGCAAACTTATTACGCCGATGCAGACAGTGACGGCTTTGGTGACAACACGAACAGTGTTTCTGAATGCACTCACCCGCTCGGTTATGTAATCGATAACACCGATTGCAACGACAACAATGCCGATGAATATCCGGGAGCAACCTGGTATGCAGATTTGGATGAGGACGGTTTCGGTGATGCAGATAACACCCTGACGCAATGCACGCAGCCGGCTGGCTACATAACCGATAGCACGGATTGTGATGACACAGACGATACAGTTCTCGGTGCGCTGACCTACTATGCAGATGTCGACGGTGATGGTTTCGGATCAGATGTTGCTACTCCGGTAGTTTCCTGTACACCAGTTGCGGACCATGTAACGAACAATGACGATTGCGACGATGAAGATGATTCCATTTATCCGAACGCTCCGGAAATTTGCGATGGTCTCGACAACAACTGCAACGGCCAGGAAGACGAAGGCCTGACGGTTCTGACCTGGTACCAGGATTCCGATGGTGATTCCTACGGAAACCCGGATATGAGCATTTCTGACTGCATACAACCACCTAATTATGTGTCCGACGACACAGATTGCGATGATACTGACGAAGCTATCAACCCGGGGGCAACGGAAATCACCGGCAACGGCATCGACGAAAACTGCGACGAGCTGGATGGCAATGTTGGCCTCAATGAAGAAACCCTTGGCGTAGCCAGCGTATTCCCGAACCCTGGAACAACGGAAGTAACGATTGTATTGTCTGGAAGCTGGAATGGCAATATCGCAGCAACGGTACTTTCAGCAGACGGCAAGGAAGTGATCAGTCACCGTTTCGAAACAGCTGAAATGACCCTTCCGGTACAACAGCTTGTTCCGGGCGTTTACCTGATCCGCGTAACAGATGGCACGAAAACAGCTATTGTTCGCTGGGTGAAAAACTAATGTCTTTTTAAGAAAATAGGAACCCCGGTTTGTAACTACAAGCCGGGGTTTTTTTATTGAACGAATAGGATTTCAACTTCTCCTTAATGATACCTGTGACATCCCGAAAAATCTGTATTTTTGCAACATGAAACAGAAATTGTTCCTGCTTGTAGTCGTATTGCTGGTTGTAGATCTTGCCTGGGGGCAGGGTTGCTCGCAGTGCCGCCTGCTATCGGAACAGGGAAGCGAGCTTGATGAGAATTCTTTCGGAAGCAACATCAACACAGGTATCCTTTACCTGATGGCCGTTCCTTACCTGTTGCTCATGTTCCTTTTCCGTAAACGCATTATCGGCTTTTTTAAGGGGCTAAAGAAATCCTGATCTTATTCCTCTCAGCGGAAACTCGTACTGCAAGATCACCACAATCACATTCGATTTCCTTTTCTCAATTCGGCTTCTTTGAGTCGTCAGGTTTCTAACATTATAGCACTAAAATGTCATCTGATCACCTGTCGGAGGGCACTAAAAGCCACTTTTTGTTCAAAGAGTCAGTATTCACACACTATTGCCGGATTCGGTAAAAAAGCGGCGCAACTATACTGTAATCGAATGCGTTAAATTAAACAGACGTGTGAGAAAATTCCGCGTTGGAACTAACTATAAATAAATATACATGAATCTTAACAAAACAAAAACAGGGCTGATGCTCCTGATGCTGAGTGTGGGGTACGTGCATGCACAGGAAGCCGTTCCTGCTGCCGGAGGAGATGCCAGCGGAGGGAATGGGTCGATGAGTTATTCGGTAGGACAGGTTGTGTATACAGCCGGATCCGGTACCAACGGCTCATTGAATCAAGGTGTGCAGCAACCGTACGAGATCAGCACCAGCAGCACCGGCGATGAACTGGACGGCATTCGCCTCTCCGTATTCCCCAACCCTGCCAGCGACGTACTTATGCTCCACCTGGAAAACGCCAGTCTTTCGGAATGCAGTTATGCACTGTACAACAACCAGGGACAATTGATCCGGGAGGAAGCGATCACCAGCCTTCAGGTCAGCATTCCGATGCAGGAGCTGCAATCAGCCACTTACGTGCTGAAAGTAACCTCCGCAAATGCCGGTGTAAAATCATTTACGATCGTCAAACATTAATACCTCTAATAATTAATTGAAATGAATATGAAATCCATTATAAAAGTAGCATTGACCTTTGTGTTGATCTTGTCGTCAACCGCCCTCTTCGGACAGGCGCCCGAAAAAATGAGTTACCAGGCCGTTATCCGGAACCTCGCAGGCGACCTGCTCAACGGTACGGCTGTGGGCATGCGGATCAGTATCCGTCAGGGAGCTCCGACCGGTACGGTTGTGTATCAGGAAACACACGCTCCGACCACCAACGCAAACGGTTTGGTAAGTCTGGAAATCGGAACGGGAACGGTTGTTTCGGGAACCTTCAATACCATCGATTGGGCAGACGGTCCGTACTACATCCAGTCTGAAACCGATCCAACAGGTGGCACCACGTACACCATTGCGGTAACGAGCCAGCTCATGAGCGTACCTTACGCCTTCCATGCAAGCGTTGCAGATGGCCTGTCGAGCGGTGCAACGATTACCGAGCTCGATCCTGTATTTGATGTATCGGTTGCCGCTGGTATCACAGCCGCGGATACGGCCAACTGGAACGATCACACCGACTCAACCGACATCGCCGCGATGGGGTATGTAGCCGGTCTGAAAACTTATGAAATCGGGGATTTTGCGCAGGGAGGTATCGTTTTCTGGGTAGATGAGACGCGCCAGCACGGGCTCGTTTGTTCGGCTTCAGACCTTCCCGGCACCACGAGATGGTTTGCCGGTACTTATGGTTCAACGCGTGCCGCCAGCGACGGAGTATTTGGCGGTGAAGGAAATACCCACCTGATTATGAGCGCACAGATGGTGATCGGCGACGACGGAGCCAATTATGCAGCATCTATTTGCAGCGATCTGGTGATTACGCAAAACGGGATTGATTATGGCGATTGGTACCTGCCAACGGTGGATGAGCTCTACCTGATTGGTGCCAACTACACCATCGTAGACAACACAGCAGCTGCCAACGGCGGTACGCCAATAGTAACCAGTCCATACTGGAGCTCGGTAGAATTAAACGCCACCGATGCGCGTTACGTGCTCATCAATCCAGGAGGTGTCTCCGACAATTCGGTGAACAAGGCTGCAACCTTCAATGTGCGGCCGGTACGTGCGTTTTAAGCGCGAATATAAAACAGGAACGGAACCATTCTTACCGGGAGGTAGGGATGGTTTTTTGGATGTTTGAGATGCAGGTAATGAAACGCGATGGTCTCATTTATAGAAATTCATCTCGTCGATGTACCGGTGAACAGGCTCCGTGAGCAGGTAGCGCACATCTTTCCCTTCTTTGATCGATTGACGTACGAAACTGGCGGAAACCTTCATCACAGGTGCTTCTTCGCACATGATGATGGATGGGTGCCCGTTGAACGTGTGTTCCATTCGCCCCATTTCGGCTACTTCTTCCTCTTCCTGTGAAGTGAGCACGCGCGGGTAAACGTAGAAACGATAGCTGGCCATCAGGTGTTCGTAATTGTACCACTTGTGCAGGGTGCGAAGATTATCCTCGCCCATGATCATGCAGAACTCGTGCTGCGGGTATTTTTCCTTCAGGTGGGCGAGTGTGGTGGAAGTATAATTCGGCTGCGGCAATCCGAACTCCACATCTGAAGCGCGGAGCTTGGTGTTATCGTGGATGGCTACGCGAACGAGTGCCAGGCGGTGATAATCGGCCAGCAGCGATGATTTTTTCTTGAGTGGGTTCTGTGGTGTTACAACCAGCCAGACCTGGTCAAGGTCCGTGTACTCGGCCATGTAGTTGGCAATCACCAGGTGGCCCACATGAATGGGGTTGAAAGTGCCGAAGTAAAGTCCTATGCGCATGACAGCGTTAAAAACTGTTCCACCACTTTGCGTGCTTCGGCGCAGGCTTTTTCCAGGTCGTCGTTGAGGAGGATGTAATCGAAATTTTCAGCCTGAGATAACTCCTGCATCGCCTTGGCCAGTCGCATGTTGATCTTCTCCTGCGATTCGGTGCTGCGATCGGTGAGGCGTTGCTCCAGTACTTCGAAGGAAGGCGGCTGCACGAAAATCGCGAGAGCCTGTTCACCGATGTATTTTTTGAGGTTCAGTCCGCCGACCACATCGACGTCGAAAATGACCGTTTTACCGTTGCTCCAGATGCGTTCCAGCTCCGATTTTAGTGTTCCGTAGAAGTTGTTTGGGTAGACTTCTTCCCATTCTACGAATGCACCATCTTCGATTTTTTGCTTGAAACCTTCAACGCCGAGGAAGTAGTAGTCGCGGCCATCGACTTCTGCTCCGCGCGGATCGCGGCTACAGGCCGAAATGGAAAATTCCAGCCCCAGGTTTTGCTGGAGCAGGTGATGAACGATCGTTGTTTTTCCGGCCCCGGAAGGAGCGGAGAAGATCACGCATTTTCCTGTTTGGGTCGTTTGCATTTCAGAGAGTATTCAGCACTTGTTCTTTGATCTTTTCGAGGTGGTCTTTCATTTCCACCACGATTTTCTGCATTTCCATGTGGTAGCTTTTGCTACCGAGTGTATTGATTTCCCGTCCGATTTCCTGTGCAATGAAGCCCAGTTTTTTACCACATAACGGAATTTCCATCGTTTCGAGGAAGTAGTTGAGGTGGTGGGAAAGGCGTACTTTTTCTTCCGAGATATCCATCTTTTCGATGTAGAAGATCAGCTCCTGCTCGAAGCGGTTTTCATCGACCGGAGTAGAAGTGATTTTTTCCAATCCGGCACGCATGCGTTCACGAACGATACCGATACGCTCTTTTTCGTAGGCCGGAACCTGTGTGAGCAGCTCGGCAATGCGCGAGATATTGTGGATGAGGTCAGCTTTGAGCTGTTCGCCCTCTTGCTTGCGGAAGGTATTGAGATGATCACAGGCGACATGCATCAACGCCAGCAGGAATTCGGTTTCTTCGTTGGAAAGCTGTTCTTTTTCGTTGGAGAAGATCTCGGGCATGCGCATCACGATGGACAGCAGATCGCCGGATTGTTCACCTACCAGCTCAGACAATGCTTTGATCTCGTTGTAATAGGAAACAGCGAGCTCTTTGTTGAGCATATAGTTCTTGGAATCGGCGCCATTTTCGAGCGAAATATTGACTTCCACTTTCCCGCGATCGAGGTGTTCGGCAACAATAGCGCGCAATTCGAGCTCTTTTTCCCGGTAAGCGGGCAGCATGCGCATATTAAGGTCGAGGCTTTTGCTGTTCAGCGACCGGATCTCCACCACTACTTTCTTTCCTTCGAAAGTTCCCGCGGCTTTGCCGTAACCCGTCATTGATAATACCATACGTGATCGTTTGGGCAAAAGTAAGGAAAACTTGGGACCGATCGTCGTCTGGTGAAAGTTAGCCGGGGTAGAGGTGATAGTGAGTAGCTACCGTTAAGAGGCTGCCGATTGCGCAGCAGCCTCTCTTGAAACGATATGCAGTTAGTCCTGGTCGTCTGCTACAACCGCAGTTGCGGCAGTCGCACCAAGAGCTTCTTTAATTCGTGCTTCCAGTTCTTCCATCAGCTCCGGATTGTCGTTGAGCATGTTTTTCACAGCGTCGCGACCTTGTCCGAGGCGGGTTTCTCCGTAAGAGAACCAGGAACCGCTTTTCTTCATGATGTTGAGCTCCACACCGAGATCGATGATCTCACCGACTTTGGAAATGCCTTCGCCATACATGATGTCGAATTCGGCCTTGCGGAACGGTGGCGCTACTTTGTTTTTCACCACTTTGATCTTCACACGGTTCCCCATCACGTCTTCGCCTTCCTTGATCTGGCTTGTTTTGCGGATATCGATACGCATGGAAGCGTAGAATTTCAGGGCGTTACCACCGGTTGTTGTTTCGGGGTTACCGAACATCACACCGATCTTATCGCGCAGCTGGTTGATGAAAATACAGCAGCACTTCGCTTTGTTGATGGAACCGGTGAGCTTACGCAATGCTTTGGACATCAAGCGCGCCTGGAGTCCCATTTGCGAATCGCCCATTTCACCTTCGATCTCTGCTTTTGGCGTAAGCGCCGCAACGGAGTCGATGACGATCAGGTCGACAGCCCCGGAACGAATCAGGTTGTCGGCAATTTCCAATGCCTGCTCTCCGTTGTCTGGCTGTGAAACCAGCAGGTTGTCGACATCTACACCCAGTTTCTGCGCATAGAATTGGTCAAAAGCGTGTTCTGCATCCACGAAAGCGGCAATACCACCGGCTTTCTGACATTCAGCAATGGCGTGGATGGCAAGGGTCGTCTTTCCGGATGATTCCGGTCCGTAGATTTCAATGATTCGTCCTTTTGGAAAACCGTTTACACCCAGAGCGATGTCGAGTGTGAGCGATCCTGTTGAGATCACATCCACTTTTTCCACCGGTGCGTCGCCGAGTTTCATGACCGTACCTTTACCAAAGGTTTTGTCGAGTTTTTCCATCGTGAGCTGAAGTGCCTTCAGTTTTTCTGCGTTGATTTCTTTTACTGCCATATCGTTTTGTTTTGGGTTGCCGCCAGACCGTGAAGTCGTTTTGGCAAATCGTTTATCGTTTCTGCAAAGGTAGAGGGTGAAGAACGTAAGCTATTTACGATCTACATCTTCTGTATTCAATTTACGCAAGAATTTCTTCTGCGTGGTATTTCGTCTTCGGTTTTCGGATGATCCGTTCGATCGTCCCCTTTTCATTGATCACAAATGTGGTGCGGTGAATGCCGTCATAAATGCGACCCATGAATTTCTTTTCGCCCCAGACGCCAAATGCATCAATGATTTTCCGGTCGGTATCGGCCAGCAGCGGAAAGGGAAGCTCGTATTTCGCAATGAATTTCTGGTGCATCTGTTCCGTATCCATGCTCACTCCCAACACCGCATAGCCTTGTTTCAAAAACGTGCTGTAATGATCCCGCAGGTTGCACGCCTGATTGATGCAGGCCGGCGTGTTGTCCTTCGGGTAAATGTATACCACGAGCTTTTTCCCTTTGTATGCCTTTAAAGAATGCAGCTGTCCGTTCTGGTCTTTTCCTTTGAATGGCGGAGCTTTATCCCCTTCCTTTAAATGCGTCATGATGAATATCTAAACAACGTTGTGACGAAATATTAATCAAATATAAATGTTGTTTTTGATTTTGCAAGCATCGGTTTGATTATTTTTTCATCAACCACTGAAATTCCGAGCGCCTCAACCACATAGAAAATAGTTGGTGAGTTATGAGTTGGATAGTTGCGGGGTTGGTTTTTCAGTCTCCGGTCATTCGGTTTCCAGTCCTGCTGTCTGTTTTCTAATCCAAAATCAAACCTCCAAAATCCAACATCACGAAAGCAAGGTGATGCCCGTCAGATCCGCTTTTCCATTTTTCAGGAACTCATACGTCATACGATCCGCGTAGCAATCGATAAACTTCACACCTTTCAGGCTCCGGTTCTTAAAGAAGGTATTGGTGAGCGTTGCGTTCTGAAAGGTTATGCGTTTAAAAGCGCAGTTCTCAAAATAGCAATCCTCCACACGGCCTTCGAAAACGATATCGGCGAGGTACAGGGTGTTAAACGTAGTGCGGTTCCAGGTGGCATTCACAACCGTGTTTTTCTCGAAGCCGCCGGATTTAATTGTAACTCCGGTGAAATCGGCATTGGTGAAATCGCCGCCAAGAATATGGCTTCCGGAAAATTCCGCATCCCTCAGCGAACAATCGTTGAATTTGTTGTTGGCCAGGTGCGAGCCCTGAATCCGGCTGTTGCTCATGTCGGAGCCCGAAAAGTCGCAGCGGTCTACATTGTTGCCCTTCAGCAAAAGGCCCGAAAGATCGGAGCCGATGAATAAACAGCGCTGCATATTGGAAGAGCTGAATTTCTCGTTCAGGTTGTTCAACCCGGAAAAGTCGGCACCTACCCAGTTTCCGCTCGACATATCCCATTTGAGCTTGTTTCCCGGTTTTCCGTTTGCTTGTCCGGCAGACTCATCCGCTTTTTCAGAAGCATCCGATGCCGGTTCCGGCGTTTCTGAAAGCTGGTCAGATGGTTGCGGAGCTGTAGCAACGACACCTTCAGAGAAATAGTTCAGGTCGACACCCAGGATCTGCGCCAGGCGGTTCAGCGTAATAATGTCGGGCATGGATTCTCCGCGCTCCCATTTTCCTACCGCTTGCGAGCTGATGAACAGACGATCGGCCAATTGGGCCTGCGAAACATTGATTTTCTTGCGTGCGTCTGCGATTCTGTTACCAATCATTTTTGAATTTAACATGACAATCATTTTTAGTAATTCGATACTGCAAAGGTAGAGGGCTGTCTTCCCGGAACCTGAAAAATACGAACACTTCTGGTTGTAATCACACTACATTTGGTTGTTATTTGACAACTATTGGTGGTATTTTGGGGGTTTTTTATCCAAAAACAGGTAAAGGCTCAAATGCTTTGGTTTCCCACGAATACACGAATTCCACGCAAATACGCGATTATGCTATTCTCCGGAAATGTACACGAATAGTGTTGTCGGCTTGCCGACAACTAGTGCAAATTCGCTTGAATTATACACAATACATATTCGTGTATTCGTGGTGAATTAACCTATGCATACCTTTATCATTCACGGGTTAAAGTAAAACCTACTTAAAAGAACCGATACGGAATCAGAATCCGCGCTTATGAAGTATCTTCGACCCATGAGCTTCGAGCCGTTTACCGATCGCGTGGCTGCGGCCATTCTCCGTTCGCCGGAGCGCCTGCCGCTGGCGCACCTCACCATTGTGGTGCCGTCGGAACGTATGATCGGCTACCTGCAGCGCTCGCTCTTCCGCTACGATAACCAGCCGAAGCTGTCGCCGAAGATCGTGACCATCGATCGCTGGATGCAAAGCCTGGTCGATGAGCCGGTGCTTGACAAATCGCGTTTGCTGTTCCATTTATACGAGATCTATCGCAAAAACCCGGTGGAAAGCGAATCGATCGGCTTCGACCATTTCCTCAATTGGGGACAGTTGCTTCTGAACGATTTCGATGAGATCGACCGCTACCTCGTGCAGCCGAAACAACTGTTCAAGAACCTGCGCGATATCCGCGAGCTGGAAAACTGGTCATTCAACCGCGAAGAATTGTCGCCCGGCCAGCAGCGCTTCCTCGAGTTCTGGGAAAAGCTCGGACCGTACTACGAAGAGCTGACGGAACAATTGAAAGACCTTCGCCAGACGACGAAAGGAAAAGTGTACCGCAAGGTGGCCGAGAACATCGACCGCGTTTTTGCGAAAGATGCCAAAGCGCAATTCGTCTTTGCGGGATTCAACGCACTTTCCGTTGCCGAACAAAGCATCCTGAAACAATTATATGTAATGGGCCGTGCGCAGATCTTTATGGACAGCGACACCTATTACCTCAACGATCCGTACCACGAAGCGGGCGGTTTCCAACGCGCTTTGCTGGAACAATTGCAGGTGAAATCGTTGCCGTTTGTCGAAGACCGGCTGCTGCACAAAACCTGTGCTGTCGAAGTGATCGAATGCGCGCAGTCGACCGGCCAGGCGAAAGTTGTGGGCACCTTGCTGGCGGAGCTTTCCACTGCCGAGCTGAACGAAACGCTGGTGCTGCTGGCAGATGAACAGCTCATTGTTCCGATGATCCAGCAATTGCCGAAATCGATTTCAACGGCCAACATCACGCTCGGTTTGCCGCTGCGGGCTACGGCGCTGCGACTCTGGACAGATTTGCTGTTCCGCATCCAGGAATCCATGCTGCGACGGAAACGCACGGCCGTTTACCATAAAGACGTCAATCAGTATTTGCACCATCCGTTCATCCAGGGAATTCTCGGTCGTGATGAATTGGACGGCATCCGCAGGATAGAAAATGATATCACCGGCAAAAACCGCTTGTTCGTTCCGGTAGCGCACCTCGATCTGAGCGAACAGCTGACCGCATTGAACCAACTGGTGTTTACACCTTGGGAAAACAACTGGCTGAAAGCCGTGGATGCCATCCAGGAAATGAATCGCCTGCTGGATGATCGCCTGACGGATAAAAACATGCTCGAAAAAGCCGTGATCCGCAGTTTCAATGCCGCACTCACCGGTTTCCGGAATTTGCTCGAAGACGGCGTTCCGGAAATGCAGCTCGGGACTTTCAAAACGTTGTTCAACCAGCATTGGAGTACGGAAAGTATGGCCTATTTCGGGAATCCGATGGAAGGCTTGCAGCTTATGGGATTGCTCGAAACCCGCGGACTCGATTTCAAACGGCTCATCGTATTGGGATTGAACGAAGGAACGATGCCGCCCACGAATCCCATCCAGACGCTTATTCCAATGGACCTGCGACGGTTTTTCAGCCTGCCGACACCGCGCGAAAAGCAAGGACTGTTTGCCCACCACTTTTACCGCTTGCTGCACGCTGCCGAGACCGTACATATTACGTACGCGACTGCACAGGACGGTATCAGCTCGAACGAGCCAAGCCGTTTCATTCAGCAGCTGGAATTAGAGCTCGCAGCTCAGAACCCACAATTCCGGATGGAAAAGCGCTTTTATTCGTTGGGTAATGAAGAGCTCGTGGCCGGTCACGAAGTGGAAAAAACGCCGGCGTTGCTGCAACGTTTCGACGAAATGCTGCGCGAAGGCATGAGCTATTCGCGTTTGAAAGCCTTCATCGATTGTCCGCTGAATTTCTATTACCGTTATGTACTGCGCATCGGTGAAGAAACGAAAGTCGAAGAAGAGCTGGAAAGCAATACGCTGGGAACCATTCTTCACCACGTGCTGGAAAAGCTTTTCGAGCCGTTCGCCGCCAGCAATCCGGTTTTGCAAGGAAAACCAGTAGCTGTCACGATAGACGATCTGAAAAAGATGCAGAAAGCTGCTCCTTTGGAAGTTGACAAAGCCTTTCAATTGTTTTTCAGCGACGATCCGAGCGTGTATGCCTCCGGGATCAACCACATCAGCTACGTGATCGCCAACGAGATCGTGCAGAAAGTACTGAAGCGCGAAATCCGCGAACGGATGGAAAATCCGGAAAAGCTCCTCTTCATCGAAGCACTGGAACAGGAAATCATTGCCGAAACGACATTTGATATAAACGGCGAACGAAAACCTGCGCGTTTGCACGGAGTTCTCGACCGCATCGACCGGAATGGCGATCGCTTGCGCGTGATCGATTACAAATCGGGAGAAGTGCGCCCGGACCACGTAACGGTGAATCTCGGCAAATCCGAAGACCTGGTCTCGGCCATCCTCAAACGCATGTATTCCGGCGAAAAAAGCCACACCTTGCAGCTGCTGTTCTACTGTTTCCTGTACGAACAACAGTACGGTAAACCCTTAAATGAAATCGGGATTTTCTCCTTCATCAACACCTCCGAAAGCCCGTTCTTCCTCGATTTCAAATCGGAAACCAGTATCGCCGAAATGAGCGAAACTGTTCATGCCACCATCGAAGCGATTTTACAGGATTTGTACGATACATCGAAAACGATCAAGCACAACCCGAAAGCGAAATTCTGTGCTTACTGTAGCGCAAATGCTTGATGTTGAATGAGCACGAGATAATCAAACATTCAGCTTCAAAAACCTGCTTGCCGCAGGCAGGTCCAACATCATAAAAGGTCCTGGCTTTTCAACTCCTGCTCCACAGCTTCCAGCTCTTTATAGAACGCGTCCCCGAAAGCGCGAACCAACGGTTCTTTCAGGAAACGGTATACGGGAACGTTCAGCGATTCACCGCAGGAACAGGCCGGTTTGCAGATGTGCCATTCTTCGTAGTTGAGCGCCAGTCCTTCGCCGACTGTACTCACACGGATCGGGTACAAATGACAGGAAATGGGTTTTTTCCAGTCCACTTTTCCTGCTAAATAAGCTTGCTCGATGGAGCATTTCGTGATGCCTTTTTCGTCGAAGTAAACAAAAGCGCATTCCGCATTATTGACCAGCGTGGTGGCCGGTGAATTGAACGGATCCATGTAGAAAACACCTTCTTTTTCTACTGCCGCAATGCCTTCGGGGCGCATAAACGGCTTTACGTCTTCGTAAATGTCTTCCAGGATATCGACTTCTTCGAAGGTCAGCGGGGCACCGTTATCGCCTTCCACACAGCACGCACCTTTACAGGCGTTCAGGTCGCAGACGAATTTCTTGGTGAAGATCTCCGATGAGATCAGCTTGTCTTCAATGGCTACCAGCATGTGCGTTTTGTTTAAAATGGGTAACGAGATCGTTCAGTGTATCAAATTGCGCGTCGGCGAGGATCAACCGCGGCTCAGGCGAATGGGTTTTTTCCGGAACGCACACCACGGTCATGCGGGCAGCTTTGGCGGAAATAACGCCGTTCAGGGAATCTTCGATCACCAGGCATTTGGAGGGAAATACGCCCAGGTGTTCGCTCGCCGTCAGATAAACGGCCGGGTGCGGCTTCCCGAAGTTTTCTCTTTCCGCCGAATGAACGGTCTGGAAGAAATGACGGATGCCGAGTGTGTCGAGAATGGTATTGATGAGCACTTCGTAGGAAGACGTGGCCAAACCGATCTTCTTTCCTTCAGCGGCGAAGTATTCCAGCGACGCGATCACGCCCGGAAGCGGAGTAGCTTTTTCGGTCAGCAATTCGATCATGCGCTGCACAATGCGTTGCTCGACTTCTTTTGGCGTAGCGTTTTCCCACGGCGCCACGGCGTGCCAGTAAACCACCACTTCGTCGAGTCGGAGGCCAACGGTTTGCTGGAAATCCTGGCGCGTCAAACGACAGCCAACGCTGGCAAAAACTTCCTCCATGGCGATTTTCCACAAAGGCTCGGAATCGGTGAGTACACCGTCCATGTCGTAAATAATTGCGTCGAAATGATCCAGGTTCAGCATCAATGCTTGTTGTTTTTGGTAACGGTAAAAATGGTGCCGCCGCCGAGCAGCTTCACGCGTTCGTCGGCGATGTAGATCACACCTTTGCTGTTCACGGCCAGCGCTTCTTTCTGGGAAATTGGCAGCATGGAAACGGTGGTCTTCAAAACCGGCTTACGGTTGTTGAAATCGCAGATCAGCAGCCGGTTGTAGGTAAGCAGGTACAGCGTGTCATTGCGAAGATCGGCTGCCGTAACGGCATCTTTGAGCCAGGTGCTTTTCCCGGTTTCGATGAACGATCGGTGCGTGGGCTTATACGTTCCCTGTTTGGCCGGAAAGCCATAAACGAGGCATTTTCCGTCGAATGGCTTCGTGCGGCATTTGGTGAAAATCCAGAGCGAATCGTTGTCGTAAACCAGTGCTTCGGCGTCGTAATACAATTGCTCATTGGCCGGAGGAAAAGCTTCCTGTTCGGCGTAGGAAAAGAAAATAGGCGAGGACGTCACCACGGAATCGCTCAGCACGCTGTTGATGCGGATCTTGTGGATCATGAGATTCTTGCGGTTGTTGGCGTTGTTGCCGATATCGCCCACGTAAAGATTGCCCTTGTCGTCGGAAGCAATGTCTTCGAGATCGCTGTTCCGGATACCGTTGATCAGCGCGGTGTGACGGATCGTGCCGTCGAGATTCAGCACATACAATAAAGCTTCGTTCCCACTGTCGTTGTGAGCGATCAGCGTGGAATCATTGACGAAGATCCAACCGGAAATTTCGCTGAGTGCTGTGTCGACCGAACCGCTTCGTTTGATGGAAAAAGGATCCTTTGGCTTTAAAGGTCTTTGCGGTACCGGAAACAGCGGCAACAACAGGCATAAGCATGCAATGCGCAACATGCGGCAAAGGTACGACAAGACAATGCAGAATTCATAATGCAGAATGCACAATTATGGATTCCCTAGTAGAGAACTTTACAAGTAGATGCCAATTATGAATTACGCCATGACTGCTTCCACCCATGATTTACCCCATTGTTCTTTTTCTTCGAACGACCAGAGCTCCGGATAGAAAATGCGCTTCTGGAAACGCGGCGGGAGGTATTTCTGCCAGTTGGTTCCACCTGTTGCCGGAATGTCTTCCTTTTCGCGCTGCAGGTAACGAACAGCAGATTTGTAATGCACCAGCGGCCAGTTTACGTTCACGTTGATATCGTTCTGTTTCAGCGCCTGGATCACTTCGATGTTCTGCTGGTCTTCTTTGGAAAGACGCAGGTAAGATTGCCAGAGGTTTTTCGTACGCTGCTCCTTGCCGAGCTGGATGAATTCATCTTTATAGCGGCGTTCGAAATCGACGAGCGCCAGCGTTTTCTTACCGGTTTCAGCCTCAGTTGCTCCCTCTTTCCAATAGATGTGCTCGAACAAGGTTTCGATAGACTCATCACCTGTGAAGGATCCGCGCACGTCTTTGTGAACGAGCTGCAGGAAATCGGTCGAAGAAATTTCGATTTTGCGGTACTGTGCCGACTGGAACCCTGAAGCCGGGTGCAGCGACATACGGAATTGCAGGAACTGTTCGCGTTCCATACCGTCGATCATGATCTCGAAGCTTTTCGTAAGGGCTTCAAAATAGCGGTTGATGCGGCGCACGCGGGAAATGAAGAACGCAGCATTAAGGTCTTCCTTTTCGCCGATCTGATGGAACTCGTGCAAGGCAAGCTTGAAATAGAGCTCGGTAATCTGGTGATAAACCACGAAGATCACTTCGTCCGGGAAATCGGTGTAGGTTTTCTGCAGGGAGAGCAGTGTGTCAACCTGGATGTAATTCCAATAGTTAACGGTACTAGAATGCAGTAAGCCGTCGAGGTAAGGAAGCATGTCCTGTCCTTGAGCGTCGTACTTTTCTTTCAACAGCTGCAATCGTTGCAGGACTTCAGGTGAAAATTCCATTGTTATTTCTTGGGGGTGCTTGACTACAAAAATAGAAGAAACCCCTGTAAGAATAGCGCACAAATGTGTGATATTCTAAACATTTTTTGTTAATATTCAAAAGGCCACTGTATTCAGACAGCAGCCTTTCAGTAAGAAAATAAGAAGAATAAAGACTATTTCGCTTTCACCAGGTCATGTTTCAGACCCGACCATTCCACGAGGTGCAGTTTCACCGTACCCACCGGAATTTTCGCTTTGATCAGGATAGGAATGCGGTTTTCGTCATCCGTTACCCAGAAATTCACGTCGTTTTCGCTTTTAAAGTAACGACCGGTCTGTACAACTGGAACGAACTTCTTGCACTTGAATTTCCCTTTGCGGATGTTGATCACTTCGTCGCCGACGTATTTCACTTTCAGCGGCCAGATCTTGTCATCCATAAAGCACTTGAACTCGAATACGTCGCCTTTTTTGGCATTCTTGAAGTTCAGCGTACGGGCATAGTAGAACGAAGAGATCATATCCTGGATTCCCACCGGAATGGCAAACTCCTTGGTTCCGTTGTGCACCTTCAGCTTATCCTGCTTGAAGTTGTAATCCTGGTTGATCTTGTATCCGCCTTCATCGACACGGCGCACAAACTGCCATGGGAAAATTCCTTTTTTATCGATGTAGCTTTCGTACGTATCGTTCACTTTGTATACAGCGTTGAAGCCACCCAATGTTCGGCCGGTTCCCACAACGTGAAGCAATTCACGTGTTCCCGCACCTTTTTTGGTCGTGCTTTTTACTTCAAGCACTGCTTCACCGGCATCCACAAAACCATAGGTAATGCGGTACCGCAGTTTTTCCCCGGTCTGGAAAGCGTTGTTGGTTACCGTTGGGTAAACCACCACCGTGCTGCTCGTCATTGACAAACCGGTCAGCAGCAACGCGCCTATGATCAATCCTTTTTTCATGTCTGTTTTACATTAGAGGTCTGTATGCATTCTCAAATCACATGCCAAACCTGTTGAGCCCAACCGATACCGGCACAATCCATACCGGGTGATCCGTCTGATCTTCAGACCCTTTAACGTTAAAGATACGATGGATATTTTGACATCCGGCTGTTTTTGTAGTTTTGGAATCACAATTTTCAGGAAATGTCAACAGACGCCATTCGCAGACTTTTGCTTTCTCTTGCGGCCGGAACGGTGGCTTTTTTCGCGGTGTTCTTGGCTACCGGTCATTACCCGATGAGCTTCGTCTGGGCGTGGGATGCTTTTGCGCTGACCTATATTGCCATCTGCATGATCGTGTTCCTGAGGGTACGCCCCGATCAGATCGGCAAAATCTGTGCACAGGAAGATGTGAGCACCTGGATTTTGTTCTCGGTTATTATTACCGCCTGTTTATCGAGCCTCATCATAGTGCTGACACTCTTCAACGAAGCCGTAAGCTGGCCTGCCGCTTTGTGGGTTGGGAAGGCAAGCTGCGTGTTGTTGGTCGTGGTATCGTGGATCATGATGCACCTGTCGTTTACGTTTCGGTATGCGCATGTGTATTATGGCGATGCCAACAAGCGCTATGCAGCCCATGCCCGCGGACTGGATTTCCCGCAGGAAAAACACCCCGATTATTTCGACTTTGCCTACTTCGCTTTCGTGATAGGGATGACCTTCCAGGTTTCGGATGTGGTCATTGTTTCGCGTCGCGTTCGTCGGCTGGCGTTGCTCCACAGCCTGATAGCTTTTGTATTCAACACGGTGATCATTGCCCTCACTGTAAGCCAGGTCGTCAATTTTCATAATTCCTGAAGCGATGGACGTCAAGATCCGGAAATCCGAAAACGTACACATCCTGCTGTGGCTGCTCAAAGACCTCTGCTGGGTAGCCGATTTCAAGACCATGGGGATGATCATGATCATTCCGACGGTCGCCGTGGCGGTCTACATCACCATCCTGGTGCGGAGAAATGTCTCGGAATTGTTCCACAACCTCGCTGTCGTTTGCTGGATCTGCGCCAACTCGGCCTGGATGATCGGCGAGTTCTTCTACGACGACACCACACGACCGATCGCCATGGTGTTTTTCATCGTCGGAATCGCATTGATCGGAGGTTATTACAGCTATTTGCTGGTAAAACGGGTTCGCAAATAAGAATCGGGTATAGGCAGGCTCCCGCGGATCACCGCAGATTTTTTGTTTGATAATGCGAAAGGTTTGATATGCTTTTTACTTCATGCAGCCATATCCGCGAACATCTGCGGGAGAAGAAGTTGGATTCAGTACCCGCTTTTCTCCAGCAGTGTTTTCCGGATTCCATCCACATCCTGCAAATGCATGCAATTGAAATGCTTTCGCGGGCAGACCTGGTAACCGATCTTCGAACACGGTCTACAGGAAAGTCCCGTCACTTCATGGATAGAATACAACGCCGGTTGCGCATACGGGTACATACCGAACGCCGGAACGGTATTGCCCCAGACGCTCACAACAGGAACGCGGAACGCCGTCGCAATGTGCATCAAACCGGTGTCGCCGGTGAGCAATGCGCTGGCTTTGCTTAGCACATACGCTGATTGCCGGAGTGATAATTTTCCGCAAAAATCAATGACATTCGACGAATTCAATGCGTTTTTCAGCAATTCGGCACGTTCAGCGTCTGTTGGTCCGCCGAGCAAAACGATGGGCATTTCGACTTCCGAAAGAACGCTCGTCATTAAGGAAAGCGGCAGCTGTTTCGTAGCAAACTGGGCGCCCATAGACACCGCGATAAATTTCCCCGAAGCAATCAGTTCAGGCAGCTCGACACGGTCTTTTTCAGCCAGGAAAAAATCGCAGGGTTGATCGTCTTTGATGACGCCGAGCGGTCGCACGGTTTCGAAATAACGATCCACAACGTGCACGGCCGGCATGCGATCGATTTTCAGGTTCGTGAGCATCCATTTGGCGATGTTCTTCTTCGGAAATGCATACGATCTACGACCGAGGGCCCATTTGAGACGCATCGTGCGCACATTGCGGTGCAGATCGATGACAACGTCGTAGCGTTCGGCTTTCAGTTCGGGCAACAGTTCCTTGACCGACTTATCGATGGTGAAAATCCGGTGAATGTAGGGATTGCCTTCCAGCACCGGCAGGAACGCTTTTTTGGTAATGAAATGAATCTCGGTATCCGGCAGCTGCTGCGCCAGGCAACGAACAACGGGTGTCGTGAGCACGACATCGCCGATGGAACTGAACCGAACGACCAGGATTTTCATGCTCCAAAAGTACGCATTTGTTCCACGGAGGTTACAGCGCCTTTTGTTTCAGCATTGCCAGCAGCTCGCCGAAAGGAACCTGGTAGATCTTGCTGATCCCGTTGGCGTACTTCGTTGCTTCAGTCATGAAATCGGCCACCGATTCGAAGTCGCGGGCGACTACTTCATTCCTTCGACTGGTAAAATAAAGAGTTTGTGTAGTCGCATCGAAAAACGGGCAATATTCCATGAATTTGGTGTTGATCGTTTCGCCGAGGTTAATGGCTGTCGTCCAGGAACCGTCGTCTTTCCGGAAGCTGATGTACAGGTCGCCACTGCCGATTCCGCCGGATTTGTTGTAAACGGTATACAGCAAATACGATTCATCGGAAGCAATGAAAGCATTGAATTCAGCATCGGAAGAATTGATGCTCAACGAAGCCGGTTTGTCAAAGCGCTTACCTTTCCATACACTGCAGAAAATATCGTCTTTGCCTTTCGTGGAAGGCGAATCGGTGGTGTAATACAGGTTGTCGTTCGCAGCTACCGAAGGATAGAATTCGTCGTACTGCGTATTCACCGGGCTGCCGACATTGATGGGCTCCGACCAGGTGCTGCTTTCATCCGCTCGCTCGACGTACCAGATATCGTAATCGGTGGCGCTGGGGCGATCCGGCTTCGGTCGGTTCGATGAGAAATACAAACGTTTGTCATCCGGTGAAAGAAACGGCTCGATGTCGCGGTATTGACTGCTGAACGGTACTTTTTCGGGTTCCAGCCACTTGTCGCCGACACGTTTCACACATACGATCAACGCAATGGTCTCGGCAGGATCCTGCAAGGTCAGGTAAGCTTCGTCGCCATCTTTTGAAAGCGTAAAATCGCGGGCATTCGGGTAATCTTTCAGGAGCAGTAAAGCGGGCTGCGGTTCCTGTGCAAAAGCATTAATCGAAAGCAGCAGGAAAGAGCAGAGTAGTTGTTTCATAGTTGGAAAGGTAAAAAATCAAGCATTAAACATCCAAAACCTGCTTGTCGCAGGCAGGTCCAACATCAATACTGGTTGATGCTCAGCAAAACCAGCGTACAGGCCGCTTCGGCAACGATACCGTGCTGGCGTAGCTGGTACATGAAATCCGGATGTTCTGTTCCGGGATTGAAAATCACACGCTTCGGTTTCAGGGCGATAATGCGACCGCGGTAGGGCTCGAGGTTCATCGGATTGAGGTAAAGCGTTACCGTATCGACTTTCCAGTTCGGGTCCCATTCCGTTTCAATGTCCACGTCGGCTACGGTTCCCGGCTGCTGTCCGTAAGCGATAACGGGATGATCGTGTTCGCGCAGGGAAACGACCGCCATGTATGCATAACGCTGCGGTTTCGTGCTGACGCCTATCACCAAAGTTGACTTTTTCGCTGACATAACCTAAAGGTAGTAAAATTCGAAGCGATTTCTCCCGGAAGCGGAAAAGACCGGCAACAGAAAAAGCTTTATTTAACAAGCAACTTTGCTATTTTTGCAGCTGCCTGTCGATGCAGGTATTCAATCATATCAACGCATGAAACGAACACGAATTGCCGATCTTCTCAGCCAGCATACCGTTGGCGAAACATACCTGGTCAAAGGATGGGTGCGGGCTTTCCGCAGCAACCGCTTTATTCAGCTGAATGACGGCTCTACCATCAATAATATCCAGGCAGTTGTGGATTTCGAGCAATTCGACGAAGCGTTGCTGAAAAAGATCACCACAGGAGCTTCCGTAGGATTGACCGGTACACTTGTGGCATCGCAGGGAAGCGGCCAGGCCGTGGAATTGCAGGTAACAAACATCGAGATCATCGGTGAAGCCAACCCGGATGACATCCAGAAAACCGTGCTGCAGCCGAAAAAGCACAGCCTTGAGTTCCTTCGCGAACAGGCGCATCTGCGTTTCCGGACGAATACCTTCGGAGCCGTTTTCCGCATTCGTCACGCCGTGAGCTTTGCCATTCACCAGTTCTTTAACGAGCGTGGGTTTTACTACGTACACACGCCAATCATTACCGGTTCGGATGCCGAAGGAGCAGGGGAAATGTTCCGTGTAACAACACTCGATGCTCAACAACCGCCACTGGCAGAAGACGGCTCGGTCGATTTCAAGCAGGATTTCTTCGGAAAATCCGTGAACCTCACCGTTTCCGGTCAGCTGGAAGGCGAGCTCGCAGCCATGGGATTGGGTGCCGTTTATACTTTCGGGCCGACGTTCCGTGCGGAAAACTCCAACACTTCCCGCCACCTGGCCGAATTCTGGATGATCGAGCCGGAAGTAGCGTTCAACGAGCTGGGCGATAACATGGACCTGGCCGAAAGCATGCTGAAATACATCTGCCAGTACGTGATGGACACTTGTCCGGACGACCTCGCGTTTCTCAACGACCGCGATCAGCAGGAACAGCAGAGCAAACCGCAGAACGAGCGCAATGAATTGTCGCTCATCGAGCGCCTGCAGTTCGTTACCGCCAACGATTTCAAACGTATTACCTATACGGAAGCCATCGACGTACTGATGAATTCCAACCATTACAAGAAGAAAAAATTCCAGTACGACGTGGCTTGGGGAACTGATCTCCAGAGCGAGCACGAGCGTTACCTCGTAGAAAAGGAATTCAAGCGACCGGTGATCATTACCGACTACCCGGCTTCTTTCAAGGCATTCTACATGCGCGCCAACGACGGTTGCGAACCGGGGAAAGAAACGGTTGCGGCCATGGACATCCTCTTCCCGGGAATCGGCGAAATGGTAGGCGGATCGCAGCGTGAAGAGCGTCTGGACATTCTGAAAAAGAAATGTGCGGATTTCAACATCCACGAAGAAGAATTGTGGTGGTACCTCGAGACCCGCAAATTCGGTACCGTGCCGCATGCAGGCTTTGGTCTGGGCTTTGAGCGAATGGTCATGTTCGTAACCGGCATGGGCAATATCCGCGACGTAATCCCATTCCCGCGGACGCCGCAGAATGCAGAATTCTAATAATTTTTTAGTTATCTTACACGGGATTATCGCACTATGGCCCTAAGACAACAACTCGCCCAAAAACTCGAACAGCGCCTTTCGCCCCAGCAGATCCAACTGATGAAACTGCTCCAGGTTCCGACTATGGAGCTCGATCAGCGTATCAAGCAGGAGCTGGAAGAAAATCCTGCGTTGGAAGAAGGAGCCGAGGAACGCGAGGAAGAGTACGATAACGACGATGATTTCGACTCGAACGACGAAAATGAATTCGACGACGATTTTGACATCAGCGATTACTTCGACGACGATACGCCCGACTACAAAACGCAGGTTAATAACAAAAGCAAAGACGACGAAGAGCGCGTGATCCCGTTTTCGGTGGAATCGACCTTCCAGGAACGACTCGCCGATCAGCTGCATTTGCTCGACCTCGACGATACGCAATTCCAGATCGCGGATACGATTATCGGTAACCTCGATGAATCCGGCTACCTGAACCGCGACATCGAATCCATTGTAGACGACCTTGCTTTTTCGGCCAACGTTATGGTGACCGAAGAAGAAGTGGAAGCCGTGCTGAGAATTGTTCAGGACCTCGATCCGGCTGGTATCGGAGCACGTGACCTGCGCGAATGCCTCCTGCTGCAGATCGAACGCAAACAGGATGGAAACATCACGCTGTTTACGGCCAAAAAGATCCTGCAGGACCATTTCGAAGAATTCACGCGCAAGCACTACGAGAAAATTCAGAAAAAGCTGGAAATCGACGACGAAGACCTCAAGGAAGCCATCGATGCCATCATTCGCCTCAACCCGAAGCCGGGCGGCTCGATGAAAGAATCCGGGAAAGGCATTCAGCAGATCATTCCCGACTTCATGATCACCGAATCGGAAGGCAAGCTGGAATTATCCATCAACGGTCGTAATACGCCAGAGCTGAAAGTAAGCCGTGAATACGAACAGCTCATGCGCAGCTATGCCGAAGGAGCGAAAACATCGCGTACCGATCGTGAAGCACTGACCTTCGTTAAAGCCAAGCTCGACGGTGCCAAGTGGTTCATCGATGCGATCAAACAGCGTCAGAACACCCTGTATTTCACCATGCAGGCGATCATGAACTACCAGCGGGAATACTTCCTGACTGGTGATGAAACCCACATGAAACCGATGATCCTGAAAGACATCGCAGAAATCGTGGGACTCGACATTTCGACCGTATCGCGCGTGGCGAACAGCAAATATGTACAAACCAGCTACGGGGTCTTTTCGCTGAAGTATTTCTTCTCTGAGTCCCTTTCGACCGATTCCGGCGAGGAAGTTTCGACCCGAGAAGTGAAGAAAATTCTTTCCGAGGCCATCGAAGGCGAAAACAAGCGCAAGCCGCTCACCGACGAGCACCTCGCCAAGCTGCTCAACGACAAAGGATACAACATTGCCCGCCGTACGATCGCCAAGTACCGCGAACAGCTCAACATTCCGGTGGCACGTCTACGCAAAGAGCTGTAAATGGAATTTGTCTCGCGCTTTCTTTCGTGGCTCTTCCTGCCGTTGTTCGCACCGGTGATTGCCATTGCTGTTGCTATGTACCTCGAAACCTATGAACCCGGCATCTGGCAACGCGGTAATATTTACCTGCTGCGTCCCGATCACAAGAAGCTGTTAATCTACCTGTTCGTGGCCCTGTCAGCTGTTTTTCCAATTCTGACCATCCTCTTTTTCCGTATCAACGGTACGATTTCCACCATCTTCATGGACAATCGCTCAGAGCGCATTTTGCCAGCGATTTTCGTGAATGGAAGTGCGATCACACTCTATATTTTATTGCTCAAGCTCGACCCCAACGGCTACCTTCCAAGTGCCATCTACGGTTTGGTTTTGGGAAGCTGCATCGCCGTGTTATTGTGTACGATCATCACCTTTCGCTGGAAAATCTCGCTTCACAGTGCCGGAATGGGCATCCTGACAGGTTTCGTATTTGTGTACTACAACTCGATGAACCTCTACCCGTTTTGGGTTTTGCCAGGTGTGCTCATCGCCAGCGGCCTCGTTATGAGCGCCCGCATGTACCTGAAAGCGCATACGTTCGCTGAATTATTTGGCGGCTACGCGCTGGGAACGAGCGTGGTGGCGGTTACGACGTGGATGTATATGCATTGATTCTCCTCCCTTGAGAAGAATCTGCCGCGGCAGATGAAGACGCAATAGCGACAAGCGGTAGTGCGAAGCTATAAGGATATTAAGGAGGGTGGCCTAACACAATTAGGTTGCCACCCCTCTCGGTCTCCCCTCAAGGGGAGAGGATAGCATTCATCCTTCCAAACCTTTTCTCCGCTCAATCCCCGCTCTCACCCACGACTTATAAATCGCATTGGCGATCACCACCGAAATGATCATTGCGGAACCGAGGTAGAAATCGCCGTTGAGCAATTCGTCCTCGTGAAGAATAGGAATAGCCAGCAGGATGGTATAGACCGGTTCGAGGTTAATGCTCAGAGAAACGGTAAATGCACCGAGTTTTTTCATCACTTCGATTGTTGCCAGGAAGGCGAACGAAGTACACAAAATTCCAAGAAATAAGAGCCATGCCGCATCCGAATAGGTCATTTGGAACATCGTTCCGTTGAGCATGCCGCGGCTGGCCAGCACAATCGTCATGAATACCAGCCCGATACCCATTTCGTGCAGCGTAATGCTGGAAGAAGGAACGTCCTCGGCCAGTTTGGCGTTGAAAACGGAGAAAAAAGCTGCGAGGAGTGCCGCTAATAACCCAATGATCAAAGCGTTGATTTCCTTGGCGCTAAACGAGTCGGAAACGAACCAGATCCCGAAGATCACCAGGCAACTGAACAGGAATTCGACCCATGAAAAGCGTTTTTTAAACACTAACGGTTCGAGCCACGTAACGTGGAGTGTTGTTGTGGAAAGACACAAAATCCCCAGCGAAGCCGTCGACAGCTGAATGGATGTATAAAACGTGATCCAATGTGTTGCCACAATGATGCCTACGCCAAGTGTTTTGAGCATGAATTTTCGGTCGGTAATGCGCATGGGCATTTTCAGCAGGTACAGCCCGATGGCCAGCGACGAAAAAGCGATCAGGATGCGGTACCACACAATATAGAGTGCGTCAATCCCGATAAGTTTGCCCAGAATGCCGGTAAATCCCCACATGAAAATGATCACGTGCAGCAGGATGTAATACTGGAATTTCCGGAACATGGAACAAAAGTACTGTTTTTCTCCCCCTTTGGAGAGCCTGTCCCGGCGAATGACGGGAGGGACTAAGGGGGACGACAGATCGGAAAGAGTGCTCTGAGTCCGGGTGTGTTGGCACACAACTATCCACCTTCCAACTTCCGTGCAGCGTCCGCCGTGGCGGAAACTAGCAACTATGTTGTACTTTTGCCAAAACTCCCGTATGACTTTCGACGATCTGAACATCAAAAAACCGATTCGCAACGCATTGGAAGAGCTGGGCTACAGCGTTCCGACTTCCATCCAGGCGAAGGGCTTTCCGGTGATGCTTTCGGGCGCCGATGTGATCGGGATCGCGCAGACAGGAACCGGAAAAACGATGGCCTACCTGTTGCCGGCACTGTGCCAGTGGCAGTTTTCCAAAGAGCGCTTTCCGCAGATACTGATCGTTGTTCCAACACGGGAATTGGTCATGCAGGTCGTTCGCGAAGCCGAAAAGCTCACGAAATACATGAACGTGGTGATCGGCGGTGTTTACGGTGGCGCGAATATCAACACGCAATCCGACATGGTGAACAACGGGCTCGATCTCCTGGTGGGAACTCCGGGACGCTTGCTCGACCTGGCGCTGAAAGGCACGCTGAAACTCAAATCCATCAATCGCTTTATCGTCGATGAGGTCGATGAAACGTTGAGCCTTGGGTTCCGTCCGCAGCTCATACGTTTGTTTGAATACTTGCCGAACAAGCGTCAGAACCTGCTGTTTTCCGCCACGCTTTCCGAAGAAGTGGAAGCCTTTATTGGTGACTATTTCCGGAACCCTGTAAAGGTAGAAGCGGCTCCTTCGGGAACACCGCTCGAACAGATCGAACAACAGGCCTATGCCGTTCCGAATTTCCATACGAAAGTCAACCTGTTGAAACATCTGCTGGATACAGACCCGAACATGAGCAAGGTACTTTGCTTTGTGGATTCCCGCGCGCTGGCCGATCTGCTCTACGAAGAAATGCAGCAGTTCCTACCGGAAAAAACGGGTGTGATCCATTCCAATAAGGCGCAGAATTTCCGTTTCAGGGCTGTACAGGAATTCCAGAACGGTACACATCGCATGCTCATAGCCACCGATCTCATTGCTCGCGGACTCGACGTACACGAAGTATCACACGTGATCAATTTTGATATTCCCGACGTTACCGAACAGTACATTCACCGTATCGGTCGAACCGGGCGTGCTGACAAGGCTGGAATCGCCATTTCGTTCATCACTCCGTCCGACGCAGCGAAAGTGCAGGAGATCGAAGCATTTATGAATAAACAGATCTCTGTGCTGGATTTCCCGGAAGCGGTAGAAGTTTCCACCCAACTGGCGACACACGAAGTACCGGTGATCCACATGCCAATTGTTCCGATCAAAAACCCGAAAAAAGAAGAAAGCGGTCCGGCCTTCCACGAGAAAAAAGCCAAGAACAAAAAAGTCAACGTGCGTTACAATCACAAGGAAGCGATGATGCAAAAGTACGGGAAGCGCAAAACCCGTGGCCAGAAACCGAAAGGCAAAAAATAGAAGCTTCCAAACAACCCAAAAGCTTCCCACGAATTAGCGAATTTCCACGAAATTTTTGGGCTATGTATACAGTGTGCATATGCATCAAACAATGCACATTCGCGATTATTCTCTAATTAGCGGGAAAGAGATCTAGCTTATGACATTCGAAGCGTTATACCCAAAATGGTGTTTGAACGCGTTCGAGAAGTGCGAGAAATTCTCAAAGCCCACCTGCAGGTAAACGTCTGAAGGCTTGCGGCCCGTTTTCAACAGATCGTGCGCTTCGGTCAGTCGTTGTTTCTTCAGCCACTTTTCCGGTGTTTCCTGGAAAATCCGGGCAAAATCGCGTTTGAAGGTCGACAGGCTTCTTCCCGAAAGCCGCGCGAATTCTATCAGTGGCACGTTGAACAGGTAATTTTTCTGCATGAACGCTTCCAGGTCGATTTTGAACGGCTGACTGAAATCGAACAGAAAACCGGCAAACGAAGGAGCCAGCTGAAGCAGCAGCTCAACGGCTTCTTCGGTTTTGATCGCCGCCATTTTCGGCGTAAAGTATTCCGGTTTGTCGAAGTAGGGCAGCATCGACTGGAAAAAACCGTTCAGAAAAGATGGCTTCGGAATTTCCACGAGCGGATTTCCCGTAAAGCGTTCCTGAACCGGAATGTTGTTGTGCAGTGCATATTCCCGCAGGATTTCTTCCGTCAGAAAAATCGTGAACGACTTAAACGGCCGTCCGTCTGGCGAAGGATGCTTGCGCGTTTTCAGGAATGTGTTCTTCCGCATGATGCCCATATCGCCTTCGGTGAAAAACTGCGTTCCATCCGGCATCATAATCTCCATTTTCCCGGAAATCACCATGCTCAACGCATGGTGATGTACCAGTTGTTCCGTTCCGAAATGCTGATCGTGGACACACGAAAACAGCATGTTTTCCTGCAGGGTGTCGGCCATTATTTCGGTAATTGACTCAATAAAATACGGTCCATCGTACGATCACCCATCCAGCGACGGAAGAACAGTGCCGGTTTGGCCATGTAGCCGCCTGAATAGCGCGTTTTGGGTTTGGAAGCGGCAATGGCTTTCGAAACCAGTCGCGAGATCACTTCCGGCTCGGCATTTTTGGCAATGGTGGTTTCAAAAGCCCGTTTGAACTTCCCGGCCATCTCGGCATAAGCAGTTTGTGCTGTCGTTTTCAGCAGGTTATTATAGGCAACGTCGGCCCATTCCGATTTCACGCCACCCGGCTCGATCACCACCACATCGATCCCGAACGGCTGTACCTCCAGGCGCAGGCTGTCGCTCATGCCTTCCACGGCAAATTTGCTGGCGTGATACCAGGCTCCGAAGGGTGTAGCGATTTTCCCGCCGATGGAAGAAATATTGATGATCGTTCCGCTTTTCTGTTGGCGCATATGAGGCAATACCAGCTGCGTCATGCGGGCAAGGCCGAACACGTTGACTTCGAACTGGCGTTTTGCTTCTTCCATCGGAACTTCTTCAATGGTTCCATACGAGCCATAGCCGGCGTTGTTTACCAGAACGTCGATGCGTTTTTCCTGTTGCACGATTTCCGCTACACAGGCTTGCATCGAAGCGTCGTCGGTCACGTCGAGCGGCAGCGTTTTCACACCGTATTGATGCAGGTCCGACAGCAGCTCCACGCGTCGTGCTGCACCATATACTATATGTCCTTCTTTGGCCAGGTCGCGCGCGAAGACTTTCCCCATTCCCGACGAAGCGCCTGTAATCAAAATCACTTTTTTCATAACTGTTTGTTTGATAGGACAAAGTTGAGGCAGATTGAGCGCTATCATTTTGCTGAACGGCTCAAATTCCTTTGCTCAGCAGTTCAAATTAGCAAAGTTCACCGGAATGTGCACCATCGGAGCAGCTAGAAAAACGTTAGGAGCTGATAAACAGCCGTTGAAGGGAAAACGCGGTATGCCTACCCTGTTGCGGGTATTCCGCTTCTGTTGGGTGGAATCCTGTGTTTCTGCGCTTGCAACTTTGCGCATAAATAGTATCTTTCGCGTTGCTAAATCTAAACAAGAGCGATAGATCCATGAAAAAGGCACTGATAATTGACGACGAGCAACGCACACGTGAGCTGATTGCAAAAATGATCGAATCTTTTGATATGGATATCGAAGCCATTCCAAAGGGCGAAAATGTGAAATCGGGGATTGAGGCGATCAATGAGATCAAGCCCGACCTGGTTTTCCTCGACATCCAGATGCCGGACGGAACAGGTTTCGACCTGTTGAAATCGCTTCCGGAGAAAAACTTCGAAGTGATCTTTATTACCGCTCACGAAGAATTTGCGATCAAAGCCATCAAGTTCAGCGCGCTGGATTATATTCTGAAGCCTGTTGATCCGGAAGAGCTGCGTGCCGCACTCGAGCGTGCCCTTCAAACCATGAACGAGCCCAAGGAAGAAGAACACCAGTTCGAAGCCTTGCAACACAATATTCAGCCGAATCAAAAAAGACGCTTAGTCTTGAAAACCCAGGAAAGCGTTCACGTGGTCGAGCTGGATCACATTATCCGCTGCGAAGCTGACCGTAACTACACGTCGTTTTACCTCACAGGCGGCAAGAAAATCCTGGTGTCGCGCACACTGAAAGATTACGAGACACTGCTCACAGGACACAACTTTTTGCGCGTTCAGCAATCGCACCTCATTAACCTGAATTTCGTGGACCGTTATGACAAGGGAAATGGCGGAGCGGTAGTGATGAAGGACGGTTCAGAGGTGCCGTTATCACCGGCAAAACGGGAAATTTTCTTCCAGATTCTTGAAAACCTGTGACACTGTTCGCCGATCTGAAGGAAATATTCATTCAAAGAGATCATTTATTCATTCGTCGAATCGTAGTTCCGTTTCATCTATATCTTAGTAATGGAAATAAGGAGAAATGGAATCAGGTTGTTTTCTAAGTTAGGTTAAAGTTGAAACGGGAAACACTGCATTGGAGAGGCAGTTTTTTCATTTTCTAGTTTTATTGAAAGAGTATACAGTTCTATCTATCCGTAACACTTTAGCGTAAGCTGAAAAGCCTTAGAAACAACCTGATTTTCATTGTTTAAATTGCATACTGCTCTACACACCATACACAAACTAAAACACTACTAACAAGAGGGTTCTGTCACACGCGGAACCCTTTGTAGTTTTAACAAAATCCCGTTTATATTTTTTTCAGTATTATTGAAGCATATCACCGGCTTCAATTCACCCATTTCAGTACATTTGCTCAAAATGGCCGTTATGAATACAACTGAATTTACATTGGTCGAAAAGGAAAGCATCGGCTCGTTGCATTTCCCGCATGAAGAAATCCTTCGCAACGAAAGCGAGCGGAAAATGCGCCGAATGGGAATTGATCGTGCAATTTCACTCGGAAATTTGGAACATTACAAAGTAAAGATTTACTTTGCCGACGACACTGGTGAAAAACTCGTGAACACGACCATCTGGGCAGTAACAGATCAAGCCATCGTATTGAAACAGAATGTCGTAATTCCGATCCACCGGATCATCAAATTAGAAATATAACAACGCATGTCTAAGAAAAAGTCGATCATTAGTTACGAAAAGCTGACCATCGAACAAAAAAAGCAATTGCTCATGGCTTTCCCGGATGGCTTTGCCGGTTCCATGACCAAAATGAACAATCCGATTACCGGTGAGGTGATGGATGCACTGCTTTGGGATACAGATGAAGTCACTTACCTGGTAAAACTACCGAAGCAAAACCTCCGACCAGCATCTGTTGAGGATGATGACGATGATTTCGAGGACGAGGAATTTGACAAATTCGACGGTAAAGGCGATGAGGATGACTCAGTCGATGACGAAGAAGAAGACAGCTACGGCGATGATCCTGTTGACGAAGCAGAAGAGGACGACGAGGATTAATCCGGATGATAGATATAAGGAACGCTCCTGCCGATTGGTGGGGGCGTTTTTGCTTCCCGAAAATTCGCAAGGATTATTCGCTTCCGCATGCGCCATTCGGCCGAAACTCACTAATTTTCCGGTGTGGAAACAACGAACAACGAAAACACGAAAAACGGCCGGGCCAAAAAATGGCTCAAACGTTTCGGCATCGCCGGGTTTTTGTTTTTCCTCATCAAAGGATTGGTCTGGATCGGCATAGCGTTGTTTGCGGCCAAAAGCTGTAACGCCTGATCTGATGGACGCGCTGCTGCTGGAACTGGCCGGGCTGGCAACGGAGAAAAAGATAGCCCGCAATACTTTCCTGGTCACGGAAGGACAAATCGATCAGCACATTTACTTCATCAAAAGCGGCGCCGTTCGCGTATTTCTGCAAACCGAGTTCGAAGAAATGACCATCCGGTTTGGCTACAAAGATTCCATCATCACTTCCTTATCGTCCTTTCTGAACGGGGCGCCATCCGAATTCTACATCCAGGCCATGCGGTCGACCACGCTGGGTGTGATCACTAAACGGCAATTTTTCGATTTCGTAGCCGAAGACGAAGAGCGCCGGCAATGGTACGTGCGACTGCTCGAGAACCTCGTAAGCCAGCAACTGGAACGCGAGATCGATTTGCTCACGCCATCGCCGTCAGAACGCCTGCAACGCGTGCTGGATCGCAGTCCGCAGCTATTTCGTGAAGTGCCGCTGAAATACATCGCTTCCTACCTCCGTATGACACCCGAAACACTCAGCCGGATCCGCGGCACGAATTCCTGATAGTTAACCTTCTCAAAAAAATAAAGAAACTAATGTGCAGCCGGAACAATGGCCGCAGTTTAGTGATTCGTGCAGATCCGCAAGGCGGATCATTCGCTGTAATTGACACACAGTACGTCCTTCGTGTATTCGTGGGGAAAGAAAATCCCAAAGCGTGGTAGCTAATTCTTGATTTCCGTCAATGTTTCCGGAGATCACTTGCCGGACCTTTGTGCTGTTCTTAAAACAGTACACATGAAAATACCGGCAACGCAGCTCATCAACGAGCTCATCCAGCAAACCGAAAAGGCCACAGCCACCGTTCGTGCTTACCGCGATCTTCCGATCGAACAATTGAATCGGAAACCTCTTCCGGAAAGCTGGAGCATCCTCGAATGCCTCGAACACCTGAACCTGTACGGCGATTTTTACCTTCCGGAAATGGAGCGACGCATCCTGGCCGCCAAAACGCTGAACAAAGCGTCAATTTTCCGCAGCGGCGTGATCGGGAATTACTTTGCCAACCTGATGAAACCGGGTAAAAAGATGAAGAAAATGCAGTCGCCGAAGGATAAAAACCCTGTTCATGCACAATCGACGCTTTCAGAAGCTACGATCGAGCGTTTCCTGAAACAGCAGGAACATTTGCTAAGGCTGCTTCAACTGGCAAAAAAGGTAGATCTGACCCGCACGAAAACAGCGATTTCCATCTCAACGATGATCAAGCTGAGACTGGGAGATACGTTCAGGTTCTACGTGTACCACATCGAGCGACACATAGCACAAGCGCAAAGGATTTTGGATGTTTGATTATCTCCCCCTTTGGAGGGGGATTAAGGGGGAGGATATTCTGAAACCTGGTGTTTGCCACCCTCCTTGATCCTCCCTCAAGGGAGGAAAAAGAATCAAGCATCCAAAATTCAACATCAATCATTGAGCTTGAGAACCGCCATAAACGCTTCCTGTGGCACTTCTACCTTACCAACCTGGCGCATGCGTTTCTTCCCTTCTTTCTGCTTTTCGAGGAGCTTGCGCTTACGCGAGATATCACCACCGTAGCATTTCGCCGTAACGTCCTTGCGGAGGGCTTTGATGGTTTCGCGGGCGATCACTTTTGCCCCGATGGCAGCCTGGATCGGAATTTCGAATTGCTGGCGCGGGATGAGCTCTTTGAGCTTCACGCAGATCTTTTTACCGAGATCGTAGGCGTTGCTGCGGTGAACGAGCGCTGAAAGGGCATCCAGCTGTTCGCCGTTGAGTAGAAGGTCCATTTTGATGAGGTCCGACTCTTTGTAACCGATCGGATGGTAATCGAAGGATGCGTAGCCGCGCGAAACGGATTTCAAACGGTCGTAGAAGTCGAAAACGATCTCCGCGAGCGGCATTTCGAAGGAAAGCTCAACGCGGTCCTGTGTGAGGTAAACCTGGTTGCGCAGTTCGCCGCGCTTTTCGATGCAAAGCGTCATGATCTGCCCGATGTACTCGGATTTGGTGATCACCTGTGCTTTGATATACGGTTCTTCGATGCGGTCGATCACGGAAGGATCCGGAAGCTCGGAAGGGTTGTTGACGATCATCATCTTGTCCGGATCTTTTCGCGTGTAGCAATAGTACGACACGTTCGGAACGGTTGTGATCACCGTCATGTTGAATTCGCGCTCCAGGCGTTCCTGGATGATCTCCATGTGGAGCATGCCCAGGAAGCCGCAACGGAAACCAAAGCCGAGTGCCGCGGAAGATTCCGGCTCGAAAACCAGGGAGGAATCGTTGAGCTGGAGTTTCTCCATCGAGTAGCGGAGCTCTTCGTAATCGTCGGTTTCTACCGGGTAAATTCCGGCGAATACCATCGGTTTTACGTCTTCGAATCCTTTGATAGCCGATTCGCATGGATTGGCGGCATGCGTGATCGTATCACCGACTTTTACCTCGTTGGCCTGCTTGATCCCCGAAATGATGTAGCCAACGTCGCCGGCTTTTACTTCCGTTTTCGGGCTGAGATCCATTTTCAGGATCCCGATCTCATCGGCGTTGTATTCGCGGCCGGTATTGAAGAATTTCACTTTTTCGCCCTTGCGGAGGATCCCGTTTTTCACACGGAAATACGCAATAATACCACGGAACGGGTTGAAAACCGAGTCGAAGATCATGGCCTGCAATGGCGCTTTTTCGTCACCTTTTGGTGCAGGAATGCGCTCGATAACGGCTTCAAGAATATCCAAAACGCCTAATCCCGTTTTCCCGGAAGCCGGAATCACATCGGAAGGATCGCAACCGATGAGCTCGACGATCTGGTCGGTTACCTCTTCCGGCATAGCGCCCGGAAGATCCATTTTATTGAGGATAGGAATGATCTCGAGATCGTGTTCCAGTGCGAGGTACAGGTTGGATATGGTTTGCGCTTCGATTCCCTGGGAAGCATCCACGATCAGCAGAGCGCCTTCGCAGGCCGCAATGGAGCGGGAAACTTCGTAGGAAAAGTCCACGTGTCCGGGAGTGTCGATGAGGTTGAGAACATAGTCTTCACCCTTGAACTTATAGTTCATCTGGATCGCGTGCGACTTGATGGTGATCCCGCGTTCGCGTTCCAGGTCCATATCATCGAGCGCCTGCGCCTGCATTTCCCGGTCTGAAATAGTGCCGGTAGTCTGGAGCAAACGGTCGGCCAGGGTACTCTTCCCGTGGTCGATATGGGCAATGATACAAAAGTTACGTATGTTCTTCATGGGTGCAAAGATAGTTGATTAGTTGGAGAGTTTATGAGTTGTTGAGATGAAGAAGTTGCGGGTTAATAGCTGCGACGCTGTTGCTCTCCTTGAATAGTGATTATTCTCCTTTCACCGGGTTTCCGGCTTCTTTCAGCATGATGGTGCGCACCACGCCGGCAATGCGCTCGGCCATTTTATCGGTCGGAAGATCGTTTTCATCCGTTCCGAACGGATCTTCGATTTCTTCTGCCAGTACTTCCAGTGAAACGAACACGTAGAAAATGAACGTGGCGATAATCGCTGTGTAATAGCTGAACGTGGGAATGAGCGTGAGTGGCAGCGTGATGACGTAGGAAAAGATGAATTTCTTGAAAAACAGGCTGTAGGAATACGGAATGGGCGTATTCTTGATGCGCTCGCACGCCCCGATGCAATCCAGGAACGAATTGAGGTTTTTATCCAGTCGCAGCAAATCTTCTTCGCTGAGCTTGCCTTCGCGTTTGAGCTGGTGAATTTTCAGCCAGATCAACTCCACGATGCCTGAAGGAATGTGATCGACCTGTTGCAGGAACTGTGTTTCTTCGGGTGTAAGCTGGAGCAATTCGAATTTCGTGCCTTCGCGCAAATGTTCTTTACAAACGAGTGGAAAGTTGGAAATGTGTCGGGCGAAAAAATCGTTGTGTTCCTTTTCCAGCTCCATAGCGGCGATCTTCACAGCCAGGTTGCGCGAATCATTTACCAGCTCGCCCCATTTCCGGCGGCCTTCCCACCAGCGGTCATATGCCGTATTGGTACGAAAAACGAGCAGGAACGAGATCACAAACCCAAGCAGCGAATACAGCGAGAAGAGCTTTTCCAGCGAAGCGAAAGCGCCTTTCGGAAAGAAATGCAGCTCCACATAGGCCAAAATCAGCGTAAAAAGGCAAATGAAAGCCAGTTCCTTTTTGAGGATCTGCAGCGTATCGCTTTTCGCCAGGTGGAAGATCATCCCGCGCCAGCTTTTCGGATTGTACTGAATCATAGTGCAAATATAAGTAGTTGGTGAGTTTCAGAGTTTACGAGTTTCAGGGTTATTGAGTTTTAGAGTTGAGGAGTTTGGTCAACTCAATAACTCTCCCACTCAGAAACTCGCTAACTATATCGTATTTTTGCCACAAATCATCCAACATGCAGGTTTTATACAATGTTACGGTCAGTATCGATGTCAATTGCGAGCAGGAATGGCGTTCGTGGATGCGTTCTGTCCATATTCCCGAAGTGATGGCCACGGGCTGTTTCGCGCAAAGCTGGTTTTCCCGCTTAAATGGCGTTGAGGAAGAAGGTGGATCTACGTATGCGATCACTTATGTGGCTCATAGTCAACAGGAAATCGATCGGTACATGGAACACTTTGCACCGGCCTTGCAGCTGGATCATTCCGAAAAATTCAACGGCCGTTTTGCGGCTTTCCGAACCACGCTCGACGTGATCGAACATTACCAGCATGCAGGTTAGAGCCAAAAAACACCTCGGGCAGCATTTTCTCAAAGACGAGAAGATCTCGGAACGCATCGCCAACCAGTACGGCGCCCACAACGGCTGCAAAAAAGCCATCGAGATCGGTCCGGGAACCGGCGCGCTGACCAAATACCTGCTGGCCGATAAACAAACCGAATGGTGGCTGCTGGACGTCGACGACGAATCCATTTCGTACCTGCGGGAACGCTATCCGGAATTGGGCGATCACATCATACACGGCGATTTCCTGCGTATGGACCCGACGAAGCTGGTGGGTGAACAACCGTTTGCTGTGGTGGGAAACTTCCCGTACAACATTTCCTCGCAGATTTTATTTCGCTGCATCGACTTCAAGGACCAGATCCCGGAGATCATGGGCATGTTCCAGAAGGAAGTAGCTGAGCGCGTTGCCGAAAAGCCCGGTTCGAAGAAATACGGCATCCTGAGCGTGTTGCTACAGGCTTATTACGATATCCAGTACTGTTTCACAGTTGATGAGCACGTGTTTGATCCGCCGCCGAAAGTAAAATCCGGTGTCATTCGCTGTACGCGCAACGACAGAAACAGCCTTCCGTGCGATGAAAAGCTCTTTAAAACAGTCGTAAAAATGAGCTTTAATCAGCGCCGCAAGACCATTCGCAACTCAATCAAAGCATTACTGCCGGCTACTTATCCCGACAACGAGGTGCTGCAATTGCGTCCGGAGCGTCTGTCGGTAGACGATTTTATTGCGCTGACTCAATGGGTTGAACAGGTGAATTCCGTGAAAAACTCGTGAATAAGTAATTGTTACCAATTGTGAAATGAGGCGTTAAAGCCTTTATTTTCGACTATATTTGTCTCCACAACTACTCTGAGTAAAATTTTAGTGCGTTATGTCACAGGAAAAAACAAGATATTCTGACTCCGAACTGGAAGAATTCCGCGAGCTGATCAACGAGAAATTGAAGGAAGCAAACGAGGATTACGAGTTATTGAAAGGATCGCTCTCGCACAGCGATAACCACGGTACGGACGATACGGGAAGAACCTTCAACATGATGGAAGACGGTTCGGAAACGCTTTCACGTGAGGAAGTTGCACAACTGGCTGCCCGCCAGGAGAAATTCATCGAAAACCTTCGCAGCGCTTTGCAGCGCATCGAGAATAAAACATACGGTATCTGCCGTGTGACCGGCAAGCTGATCGCCAAAGAGCGTTTGCGCCTGGTACCTCATGCTACTTTGAGCATCGAGGCGAAGAACATGCAAAACAGGTAAGCATTGAAGCGGAATCTAGCGATTGTCGGCACTATCGTTGTCGCCTTGTTACTTATTGACCAGCTGGTAAAAATCTGGATTAAAACCCATTTTTACCCAGGTGAGCCGTTGCCGGTTTTCGGCGAGTGGTTCCGCTTGCTGTACATCGAAAACCAGGGAATGGCATTCGGAACGACATTCGGTTCCGGCATGTGGTCGAAGCTCGGACTGAGCCTGTTCCGCATTATCGCTATTGCAGGAATTGCCTGGTACTGGTGGAGACAAGCCAAAAGAGGTGTGCGCCGCGAGCTGCTCATCGCTATCGGGTTCATTTTTGCCGGTGCGACCGGGAACCTGATCGATTCCATGTTCTACGATTTCTTTTTCGATTACGATCCGTGCGTTTCCTTCAACCATCTCGAAGGATCGGGCGTTTACGCCGATTGCCCGTTCATAGGCAAAACGGAAGTGCGCCACACCGGTTTCCTGATGGGGAACGTAGTCGATATGTTCCAGTTCACCATGACTTGGCCCGAATGGATGCCGTGGGTAGGCGGAGAAGAAGTCTTCCCGGCGATCTGGAACGTAGCTGATGCCTGCATCACTGTCGGCGTTCTGATGATCTTGTTCCGTCAGCGCACTTACTTTAAGAAAGATCCCAACAACACGGTGATCAAATTCCCGCCAACAGAAGAAAAACCCGCATTCCCGAACGAGGAATTACCAACGGATCATTTGCCGAAGTAAGAGCAATTCTATTCAGGACTTTTCACCACAAAGAAGCAAAAGGTTTATTGCTTAGCTGTGTTTTTTAAGGCAGCAAAGAGATCGTCGTAAGCACTTCTATTGTTCCCCCTTTGGAGGGGATTAAAGGGGAGGAAATCAAGAGACTTATCTCTCCAGAAAACCCCTTTGCTGTGGAGGCCACACAGCGCATTTTGACAAAAGTAAAAATATGGCGATCGCCGCCACAGATGTGCCTTTTGTGGTGAAAAGAAAAATCTGAAACCCGAATTACTGCGACAACCACAAAGTCGGGTTCACCTTCTGCACATTCCCATCCACGACCTGGTGGATCTCGAAGTGTGCGGTCGACAACTGGCCGTCTGAATCCGGTAAGAGTGCGCCGATCGCTTGTTTTGTGGTGACCTTGGTTCCCACGGTTACATAGGCTTCCTGCAGGTTGCTGTAAACCGTTCGGTAGCTGCCGTGTTTGATGATCACGACTTTTCCGGCGCCTGGAATGTTGAGCACGCTGGTCACTTCACCATCGAAAACGGCGCGAACCTGTGCGTGTTTCGGCGCTCCGATATCGATGCCATTATTGTTCGTATACACGTTGGCCATTGTCGGGTGTGGATTGCGCCCATAGGCTTCCGTAACCGTTCCTTTCAATACCGGCCAGGGCAGCTTGCCGCGATTGGATTCGAAGTTCTTACCCATGGCAATGCTTTCCTTGGTTTCGGTCAGCACCACTTCTTTTTTAGCTGGTGTACTGGTCGATGAGCCACTTGCAGGTTTCGTCCCGCCGGTGGAAGCTGTGTTCTTTTTTTCTTTCTCTTTTTTCGCCTTCGCTTCTTCTGCGGCGATTTCCTTTTCGATCGCTTCCTTGATGCGGCGCTTCAGCTCGGCTTTTTGTTTTTCGGCAGCTTTCAGCTCGGCCATCAGCTTTTGCTCATCTTTCTTAAGCTTGTTCAGCGTTTCCTGTTGACGGGCTTTGTCTTTCAGGATGGCGTTCTTCTCCACGATCTTCTCGGACAGCAGCACCTGCTTTTTGTCCTTTTCCTTGCGGATAGACGTGATCTCCTGGGTAATTTCGCCCTTGCTTTGCTTGATGAGCTTGAATTGCTTTTGCTGGATTTCAGCGATGCGCTTCAGGTAGGCCGTTCGCTTCACCGCTTCGAAGTAGTTGGATGCGGAGAAAATGTACATCATCTTGCCGTAACGGTTGCGGTGTTTGTAGGCGTAGATGAGCAATTTCCGGTATTGCGCTTTCATGCGCTCGAGCTTCGTTTGCAGGGATTTTACCTGCGCATCCTTGGAAGAAATCGTGAGCTCGGCACTGCGGATCTGGTTGTCGAAGTTTTGGACCAGCTCTTCGCGGGTTTTCACCTGGTTGTCGATGAGCTTCATCTCGTTGAGCGAAGTCTGCGTGCCCGTTTTAACCTTATCGAGCAGGCTTTTGGTATTGTTCAGCTTTTTCTCCAGCTGCGCCTGTTCTTTCTCCAGCTGGGCGCTTTTTTTCTGACCGAATGCGACAGATCCGGCCAGGGCGAACGCCAGCACGAGCAGGCTACTCTTCTTTAGGGACACATGCTTCATAACCTTCGGGAATGACGAAATAAATCTCTTGCGGAACGTCCACCTCGGACTTATCGTAGTCCATTTGTAAAACGAGGTGATTGCGCGGCGTTACAATATCGATGGAAACTTCGTTCGGGATCATGTATTGCTCAACCGAATCGCGGGAAATGTAATGGATATCGATGGTCGTGGAATCGTCGACGCTGTTGATGAAAATGCGGTTGATCGTACGCGCATCTGCAGAAAGGTAGTAGTTGAGGATGATGTTTTCATCTTCTTGCAGCTCCTGCTCGTTATCGCGGCGACGGTCCCTGTCGCGATCGCGGTCCCTTTCACGGTCACGGTCTCTGTCGCGATCCCTGTCTCTGTCGCGGTTTTCGCGGCGGACCTCGCGTCTTTTGTGCGACGAAAGAATGTAATTATACGGATCGTGGATCTGGAAGTATTTCTGTGTCGTATCGAAACCCACGGGCAATCCCAGGAACAATTCCTCGATGTTTTTATAATCGAAATCAACGCCGAACTCTTCTTTAAAGAATCCCAGGTTCTGCCGGATGACACATCTGTCGCGCTTGTTGGAAATGATGATGGAATCGGGGTTGATGAGCGCATTCACGATCGGAATACCGGCGTAAGTGATCAGGGTGTTGAGCACGCTGTCTTTCACCATCCGAACGGAAGTCTTGAAGCTGAGATTCTGGTTTGTATCAGAGAAATCGCACTTGATCTTGGAATAAAAATACTTCGGGCGCAGCTTCGAAAGGCTGTCCATAGCGGCAACCAGCTCGGGTGTTCTGCGACGCTGTACTTTCTCCCGAACTTCGCCCGTTTCTGTAAGCTTGCGCCCACAGGAAGTAAGCAGAATGAAGAAGCAGAGGAGGGAAGTATAGTTAAAAGACCGGAGCATGATATGTTTTGGTTTGTATTTTTTTGTCCAGCGATTTGTTCGTTGAACCTTGGGTTTTCGCGAGCTTCCACAGCTCAAGGGCTTTTGCCGCATTGCCGAGCTTGAACCAGGCATCGCCGAGGTGATCGGCATAGGATGCGTTGTTCGGGTCGATCTGGTGTGCGGATTCGAATTGGGCTTTTGCTGCGGTGTATTCGCCTTGCTGGAAGAAAACAACGCCTTTCGTATCCATGAACGGTGCTTCGTTCGGGAATTGCGCCATGACTTCGTCGATCAGCTTACTGGCTTTCGACAGGTCGTGATTGGCCAGCGCCAGCATCAGCGCGAAATTATTCTTCGTCAGGTGATTCGATCCGTCGAGTTTGAGCGCTGTTTCGTAATTCGCAACACCACCGGCAATATTTCCGAGTTTGAATTCGGCTTCAGCTTTCTGGGCGTAAAATTCGGCTTCCGTGATTTTGTCGTTCACGACCAGCTCTTTTCCCATATCCGCCGCATCGATGGCTTCCTGGTAACGACCGGTTTTCACGCAGGCAATGGTGTAAAGCAGCTGAACGCTGGTTACCGTTGGGAACAACGCAGCGCAGGCCCGTGCATCGCGGTAGAGGTCTTCAAACAGGCCTTTGCGGTATTCCATCAGTAATACCTGGTTCCAGATCGGGAATTTGTTCTTGTCGAATTTCAGGGCCTCGCGATAGGATTCCAGCGCTTCGTCTTCCTTGTTGTTTTTCAGCAGCAAATCGCCGAGTACCGACCACGATTTGGCATCTTCCGGGTGCTTGCTCACCAGGAGCTCGCCCAGCTCGAGCACTTCCGGCTCAATGATTTTTTGCTGTTCGTAGAACGTCAGCAAGACGCTCATTTTGGTATCGATGTCAACGCCTTCGCCTTCGAATGCCGCTTTGAAATAACGGTAGCCTTCTTTCCGGTTGCCTTCGCGCATATAGATATCGCCTAAAGCTAAGTTCGCCCGGCCATTTTCCGGGTTGGCTCTCACCAGCTCAACGAGCATGTCACGGGCTTTCCCGATATCGTTTTTCTGGAAATAATGATCCACGAGCGTTCCGAGAATGGCCGGTTCGTCAGGGAAGTCTTTACGTGCTTTTTCAAGCTCATCCAGGGCTTTGCTTTCCTGCTTGAGCTGCATGTACAGCTCGTATTTCTGCAAGGCCAGGTCGGGCATAGGACCCAGCTGGTCTTCCATTTTGTTGTAAGTGTCGATGGCTTCCTGGCGCTTGTTAAGGCGTTTCAGGACTTCGCCATAGCCAAACAGCCAGTCGATATTGGTTGGTTCTTTGGCGATCAGTTTGGAGAACGCTTTTTCAGATTCGGCGAGTTTTCCCTGCTCGAAGTACATATAAGCCAGCTCCTGCGTGTACCAGATGTTTTTCGGATCTAGCTTCGCAGCTTTTTCCGTGTATTCCACAGCCCGCTGGCGCTCGTTGAGCATCAGGTGACATTCGGCCAGGGCATAAGCCACGGCATCGTCGTTCGGGCGCTCGGTCATGCACAGCTCGAATGCGGCAATGGCTTCTTTGAGCTGACCTTTCATTTTCAGGCGAATGCCTTCGTGGAAACGCTGGATATAGGGATAATCGGCTGTCGACGGGCCATCCTGCACTGCCGTTTTGGAAGTATGGCAGGCTGTAACTAACAGCCCCAGCAGGAAAACGAGGGTTCCGAATCGCATCAGCTGATAATCGAGTAATCGCTCAAGCTCAAATCGCGGGCCAAACCTTTGTACTTGGCGTGTGAGCCGAGCATGGAATTCTGAAGGTTGGCATCAACGATGATGGCGTGATGCTGCAAGATACTGTTTTTTATGATGGAATTGGTTACCACTGAGCCTTTTCCGAGCGAAACGTGCGGCCCCACAACGGAATTTTCCAGCACGACATCTTCGCCCAGGTAGCACGGTGGAATGATCACCGAATTGATCATTTTGGCAGAAGGATCTACCAGCGGCAGTTTCTTCTCGTGGTCATATTCCAGCACGCGCTGGTTGGTGAGCACGGTTACTTCTTTGTTTCCGCAGTCGAGCCATTCTTCGACTTCACCCGGCTTGAAGCGCTTGCCTTTTTCCGTGAGGCGGCGCAGCGCATCCGGCAACTGGTATTCGCCGTCCTTGATCAGTCCGTTTTCGATCAGGTAATGCAGCTCTTTGCGCAGCGCACCACCGTCCTTGAAATAATAAATGCCGATCATCGCCAGGTCGGAAACGAAGTTTTTTGGCTTCTCTACGAAGTCGATGATCTCGTCTTGTTCGTTCATTTTGATCACACCAAAAGCGCTCGGATCTTCGATCTGTTTTACCCACAGGATGCCGTCGGCTTCCGGATCGATCTTGAAGTTGGCGCGGAAAAGTGTATCGGCAAAAGCGACCACCACAGGACCGTCGAGCAGTTTCTCGGCACACAACACGGCGTGAGCGGTTCCGAGTGGTTTGTCCTGGTAAAAAATACGGCCTTTTGCTCCGAGCTTGCGGGCTACTTCGATGAGCTCCTGCTCGATTTCCGGACCGAAGTCGCCGATTACGAACCCAATTTCTTCAATCGGCTCGCTGCATACTTCGGCGATGTCTTCCACCAGGCGGTGAACGATCGGTTTTCCACCAACTGGTACCAGCGGTTTTGGAACGGTGAGCGTATGTGGTCGAAGGCGGCTTCCACGGCCAGCCATTGGAACGATGATCTTCATAAAGCGTTTTTTAGTGAATAGTAAACAGGGAATGGGAAATAGAGTGCCTATTTCCTTTTACCTATTCACTATTTCCTGTTTTTGTTCAATAGGTTCTTGTTATTGCTTTCCGGTGCTGCCGAAGCCGCCCGTTCCGCGTTCTGTTTCCGTTAATGTCGTTGCTTCGGTCCAGCCGGCCTGTGTGTAAGCTGCTACAACCATTTGCGCAATGCGTTCACCGTTTTCGATCGTGAAAGGCTCCTGTGAAAGGTTTACCAGCAATACGCCGATCTCACCGCGGTAATCGGCATCGATGGTTCCCGGTGAGTTGAGCACCGTGATGCCATGTTTGAACGCCAGTCCGCTTCGTGGACGAATCTGCACTTCGTATCCTTCCGGAATTTCGAAAAACAAACCGGTCGGAATGAGCCGTCTTTCCAGTGGCTGGAGGATAACCGCTTCGGTAAGGTTGGCGCGCAGGTCCATTCCCGCCGACGACGGTGTGGCGTAAGAAGGAAGATCGTGCGGTGAAGTATTCCTGACTTTGATGTGGATCATGGTTGTTGTTTTTCGTCGCGTTCGACCGTATAGCTGATGTCGAGGACTTCTTTCACGGTTTCTTCCGTAACGCCCTGCTCAAAAGTGAAGGTGTACCAGCCTTTCTGCGGGAATTTGCGGTGAAGGAACTGCAATTGCTGCTCGACGATCGTGCCTGATTTCTTTCCAGCCCAGGAGCCATCGGGATTAGCGATCACCACTTTCACGGGCTCGCGTCCTGTCTGACCGCCCGGTGTGCGTGAATGGAGGAAAAACCACAGATCGCTGAACGCATAATCGGTTGTCGTGCGCAGCGTGATGGTGATCGTATAGTACGTGGTCGTATCCGGGATATTGATCTTGAATACGGGCTTTACGTTCTGTTTCCATTCCCGGTTGGGGAAGGAATAGGATTTGGTATACAGCGGTGTTCCGCCGCACGCATGCAGAAGCCACAGGAAACAACCTGCGAGTACGATCTTAGTTGCCGCCGCCTTCATTCGCATTGTTGTTCGGACGCGGTTTGCGTCGGTTATTACGACGACGATTATTTGGTTTGCTTCCGCCCTCAGCATTGGCTTCCGGAGCGGCCTGCTGACCACCTTCTTTGGCTGCTTCAGGTCGTGGACGGTTATCCGGTCGACGCTGTTTTTGCTGCGGTTTCTGCTCGCCTTGTTTTGCTGCGGGCTGATTCGGTTTGTTTCCGCCTTTATTCGCCGATTGCTCGGCCGCAGGTGCGCTTCCTTCCGGTCTTGAACCTAATGGTTTTTTCTTCTTTTTGCGCTTTTTGCCTTTGGCGAAGTTGCTGTCGAAACGATTCAAGGAATCCTGGCCGTCAACGTTGTCGTAGTCCGGCTCGCGCACTTCGATTTTTTCTTCGTAATCTCTCAGCTCGGCCGGTTTCTTCCCTTTGGCGTTCATTTGCGCTACTTCGCGTACGCGCTCCGGTGAAAGAGCTACCAGTCCGCTGCCGCCTTCGCCTTCGTAGGTGAACCACATCTGGCGTTTGAACACGTCGGTTTTGATATGGTATGCCATGCCTTTTTCCGTTTGCAGCTTGGTATCGCTGGTTGGGAAGCTTTTGATGGCTTCGAGGTACATATCGAGCTCGTAATTGAGGCAGCATTTGAGTTTGCCACACTGTCCGGCCAATTTTTGCGGGTTCAGTGAAAGCTGCTGGTAGCGCGCTGCGGATGTGGAAACGGAACGGAAATCCGTGAGCCAGGTAGAGCAGCACAATTCACGGCCACAAGAACCGATCCCACCCAATCGCTGGGCTTCCTGGCGTGAACCGATCTGGCGCATTTCCACGCGGATCTTGAATTTATCCGCCATGTCCTTGATCAGCTGACGGAAGTCTACACGGCCTTCAGCAGTGTAGTAAAACGTTGCTTTGGTCAGATCGCCCTGGTATTCCACGTCGGAAATTTTCATTTCCAGACCGATGTTCACCGCAAGCGTGCGGGAACTGAACATCACTTCGGATTCCAGCGAACGGGCTTTGACCCATTTGTCGATATCTTCCTGACCGGCGATGCGGATAAGCTTCCGCGTCTCCATCGGTTTTAAATTCGGCGCTTTTTTCTTGACCTGTATCCTGGCGAGCTCACCCGTTACGGAAACGACACCCACGTCGTAACCCGGGCTTGCTTCTACAACTACGACGTCGCCTACTTGCAGCGACAGGTTTTTGGAATTGCGGTAGAACGCTTTGCGGCTGTTCTTGAACCGGACTTCAATTATATCGTAAGGAGCTTGACCTGAAGGCAATTGCATGTTTGCCAGCCAGTCGAATACTCCGAGTTTGTTGCATCCGCCAGAACTACAGGTTCCATTGCTTTTACAGCCGCGGGGCGTGCCGCCGCCACTACTACATGAGGAACAACCCATAGTTTGTTGAATTTGGGTTTAAAAATACGAAGGAATGCACAAAGGACAATTGCCCGGGGGAATTAATTGTCCAATGGGTGTTGTCAATTTCGGAGGGAATGACGATTGGCTCGTAGGAATTTCATCAACTTCCTTCTGCAAGCCCCATTTTTGCTGGGGCGTCTAAATATCTAGAATTCTAGAACTCCCGAATTTTGAAATTCCAGAATTTCAACCGGACATTTCGTTCTTACACTTGTAAGCCTTGTTTTTACTGAGATACCGAAATATTGCGATCCGCCGCGGCGGACTAAAATTATCAAATTTTAATGGCGGTGGAATTAAACGCTTTTGTTATGCCTTGTGAATGTAGCGCATCACCTGGAAACACAGCTGCGTAAACAACAGCTTGGCATGTGCGTTTCGCTCGATATGATAATGCGCATCGTTGAACAGTTGCATGAATTCAATGGCGTTGTTGTTGCTGATGAAGCGTGAGAAATTCTTCAGAAAATCGCTTTCTTCCTGGGAAACACGTGTCAGCATTTCCTGTGTGTAGTTTTTCAGCAGGCTTTGGCGCACCATGTGGAGTGCGTATTTCAGGAATTGCTTCTGACCTTCACGGGTGCGCTCGGTGATGGCATCCGTCCAGTCGAGCATGAGGCTCACATCTTTCTTGAAGCAAACGCGCATGAGCTGGATGAACAATTCCCGGTTGCGCTCGTTGTCTTCCTGTTCGCCGAGTGACAGCATTGCCTCCCTGAAATCGCCATCGCTGAGTGAAGCAACACTAGCCGCCGTATTCCGTGGAATTCCGCGCTGCTCCAATCCCAGCTGCACACTGTCGACCGAAAGCATAGGGACTTTGACGATCTGCGTACGCGAAAGAATGGTGGTCAATAATTTGTCCTGCGCTTCGGCAAGCAGGATGAACAAGGTTTTCGGAGCCGGCTCTTCGAGGATTTTCAGAAGCTTGTTGGCGCAATCGGCGTTCATTTCCTCGGCCATCCATATGATCATCACTTTGTAGCCGCCTTCAAACGATTTGAGGTTGAGCTTTTTGATGATCTCAAGGCTTTCATCCACACCGATCACTGGCTTGCGCTCGTTCGTATCGATGCGTTTCGTCCATTCGTACAGGTCGAAATAGGGCTGCGTTCGCACTTGTGTACGCCAGTCGTTGAGGAAGGCATCCGATTTTTTGGCAATGGCCAGTACGGTCGGGAAGGAAAAATGCAGATCGGGGTGTTGCAGCTCGGTTACCTTCCGACAGGCCGCACATTCGCCGCAACTATCGGTTTCCTGGCGGTTTTCACAGAACAGGTATTGCACGAAAGCCAGGGCCAGTGGCAGCGATCCGTAACCCGATTTCCCGAGGAACAGCTGCGCGTGGCTGATCTTTCCGCTTTGAACTTCGCGCACCAGGTGGTGTTTGAGTTCTTCCTGACCGATAACTGATGAGAATTGCACGGCATAAAAGTAACTGGAATCTCGTAAACTCTGCCAAGTCAATGCCGGATTATGCATTTCCCGCGAATACACGAATTTACGCGAAGCTTTTATGGGGTCATACATGAAAATGGGCGCGAATAGCTGTCAGCTTAGCTGACAGTTTGTGGAGATTCGCATGAATATCGATGGTTGTGCATTCGTGTATTCGTGGGCGAAATATACCCATATCCCAAACAAGGAATCAGCGAATAAAGCCTCTGCAAAATAATCGTTGGTTGGATGGCACCGAATTTGTATTTTGCATTCGTCAAAAACGAGACTATGAAAACTATTGCACTAATTGCCGCTATGGCCGCTACAACTTTCTTTTACGGCCAGGAAGTAAAAACCAATGAAGAAAATGTGAGCTTTTCCAACGGGACACACAATGCGATTGTGGTGACCATTCCCTACGGAAACAAAGATGTTGTTGAAAAAGAGCTGAAGTCAGAACTCAAAGACTGGGGTGGAAAGTTCAACAGCTCTAAAGGTGAAATGCAGGCGATGGGTGCTTCTTCCAAAGCCATGGGCAACAAAATCTACGATGGTTATGCGAAGATCATTTCAGAGAATGAGAAAGAAATCCGTGTAGCTTTTGCGATCGATCTTGGAGGTGCTTACCTCGACAGCCGTCAGCACAACGATCAATACAAGGTGATGAACGAGCGCATCAAAAAATTCGGTAAAAATGCTGCTAATGAAAGCATTAACGAGGAAATTGCCGTTGAAGCGAAAGTCCTGAAAGAGTTGGAAGGCAATAAAAGCGATCTCGAAAAGTCGATCGAAGAATCCAAGAAGGACATCGAAGATTACAAAAAGCGCATCGCCGAAGAAGAGCAGAAAATCAAGGACAACGAAGCTGCTTTGACCAAAAAAGGCGAAGAAATCACCACGCAGACTTCCAAATTGGGAGATGTGGAGAAAAAGAAAAAGGCGATTAATTAAAACTTCACCACAAAGGAGCAAAGAATCATTGTTCTGCTGTGTTTGTTAAGGAAACAAAGGTAATCTCAGTGGGATTACGACTTTCCCACCATTAAGCTTACCGAGGAGTATAAAAACGATTTATCAAATTATACTTCGGATGAGAAGAGCACAGCAAAACGCCTTTGCTGCCTTAAGCAGTATGCCTTAAATTAAATCTTTGCTCCTTTGTGGTGAGACAATTATTCCTTCACAATCCTCTCCCGAATAGCAATCCCATTCCCGGAAAGCAGGAGCGTATAAACGCCCGCGGAAAGTGATCCGGTACGGATTTCCTGCTGCGGATGCTGCAATGAACCGCTGTCGACAATGGTGCCGGTTGTGGCCACGATCTGAAAAGCCGTTATGGCTTCCGGGATCTCTACGGTTAATTGCTGCCCGACAGGATTTGGGTAAAGACGGATGTTCGCTGCGGCCCATTCGTCCAGTGATACGGTCGATTGAAACGTGACCTGTTTTGTTGTGCTGTCAACACAGCCGTCTTTCCAGGCATAAAGCGTTACGGTGTAGGTGCCTTCTGTGGCATAAGTGTGAACCGGGTCGGTTTCCGATGAGGTAGAGCCGTCGCCGAAATTCCATTCCACGGAAGTGGCGTTGACAGATGTATTACTGAAATGAACGTCATCACCACTGACATCGGATTCAAAATCCGCGTGCAGGTTCCAGGTATTGATCCGCCATTCGGGGAATCGGTTCAGCACTACGGTGTCGACGATTGAGAAGAATTTGACGGCCGTATCCTGCTGAACGCTCGAATAGAAATCACTGCCTGAAATGTTTTCCTGGAAAATCGTAGCGTAGCACGCCGAAGCGACCAGGAACGAACCGTTGGCATTGGGATGAATGTCGTTGTAACTGCCGTGCAAGAGCAGGTTCTGGTGCATGCTGTAATAGCGGAAGGCACATTCGCCCGCCGGTATCATTTGCAAATGCAAACCGTCGGCCATGGCGGTAACGGAATCTTTGATGCGGTCCTGCACGCTGAAATACGTTCCCCAGGTGCTTTCCGATGGTACGCCGTAAGGTATTTCGTACAAATAAGCCCTTGCGCAGGGATTGTAGGTATACAGGGAATCCAGCAGCGTTTGTCCGTGGGAAACGGTCTGACTAACCGGGGCCGAAGCTCCGGCCGATTCACCCGATCCCGGCTGCAAAACAACCACATCCCATTCCTGGCGAAACAGATCGTAGACATTCGGGTCTACAACGTGATGCATAAATCCGGTTCCGCCCGGAGCATACATGCTTACAGCCGTGGTTTTTCCTTTGCTGGCAGACAGCTCGTGAAACATGGTCGGCATGTCGTTGAAATAGGTGATACTGTTTCCGATAAACAGGACTTTCAGCGTGTCATCGGAAGCGTGTGCGCCTTGGATCAAGGCAAGGAAAAGGAGGAGCAGTACAGATTTCTTCATTCGTTTTTACGGTTTGTGGAGAGTGTAGTAGAAAAAAGATGATCTGTGTTGGTTTCTTAACGAAGGATGTTGTGAATAGTTGCTTTTTACAAAACGAAAAGGGAGATAGTTTAACCATCTCCCTTGATTCAATCGCTTTGAACGTTATCAATTAAGGTACTCTACAGTGATGAATTTCAGCTCGGTAATGCCGATGTTTTCCAGGTCGTGAACAAAGCTTCCTTTTTCCTGGTGATTGTAAAAGGAATGATCGCCGTGATGGTAATTAATGGTGACGACTTTTCCGTCCTGGTATTTGGAGCGCGCAAAGCCGTTGCTCAGGCAGGTCCAGCTGTAATCGTGATCGTGTCGATGGAAGGGCAGGCGTTGCCCGGGTTGCAAAACGGTGCTCCAGACGCGGACGTCTTCGTTTTCCATCAGAACGGTTTGTCCGATCTGGTTATTTTCTAAGTGATCCCTTAAGTCGATCAATTGTTCAAGGTCCCAGTCATAAAGGGAACCGTCAGTTTGTAAAGTGTGGGAGGACATGCGGGGTATTAATTGATTAAAACATATGTACGTTGATATTGGTGAATTGGTTGTTCCACATAGCGTTTAGACAGTGGAAGCAGCCAATGAGGACAGACGGGTGGCTTGCGGGGACCAGACCGTCGATAAGAGCATAACAGGTAATTCGGAATAGGCTGTCTGGTATCGACAATGACCATTTCCTGGCGGTAAGTTTACAAACATTCGTTTGCATTTTTTGAGGATCAGATCAATTGTCCCGGATTTGTCTAGAGGATAGGAATCCAAGCTTTGGCGTTAATCCTACCAGGATTTTCGTGTGTATCTGCCCCTTTTGGAAGGAGCTTTTCTTTGGGATAAAAACTGTATTTTCGCCCGATAACCGCAACACATGAAACAACACCTCGTCTTACTGCACGGCGCGCTTGGAACGGCCAGACAACTGGCACCGCTGGCTGCTCAGCTGGAAAAAGACTTCCACGTTCACACCTTCGATTTCGACGGACACGGCAGCGCATTGTCGGGCCACGATTTTACAATGGAGCATTTTGCCGTTAACCTGGAAAACTATTTGGAACAAAATGGGATCAATGAATGCGATGTGTTCGGTTATAGCATGGGTGGTTATGTGGCGCTGAAAAGTGCAGCCAATGGCAACAAATCGATCCGTCGGATCGTGACCTTGGGCACCAAACTTGAGTGGTCGCCAGCTATTGCGCAGAAAGAAACGGCCATGCTCGACCCGGAAAAAATTGCCGAAAAGGTACCGAAATTTGCACTCGCGCTGGAAGCAGCTCACCAGCCCAACGACTGGAAAACGGTGCTGCATAAGACAGCTGCTATGATGCGTGAATTGGGTGATCAGCCGGCGCTTGGTTCAGTAGATTTTGCCCGCATCGAACAACCGGTATTGTTGTGCCTCGGATCGGAAGATACGATGGTAACACCAGCCGAAACGCAGGCCGTAGAAACACAGTTGTCGCAGGGGAAGTTCCGAACGGTAGCCGGAGCGCAGCATCCGATCGAACGGGTAAATGCGGAAGAGCTCGCAGGAATTGTGCGGGAATTTCTGAAATAATCGAACCAATAGTTGAAGGCCTAACATTCTGGATAGTTAGACGCTCTCAGTTAAATCAGACTTTCCGACTACACCCCGCGAGCCCAGTCGCTTATTATTTATTGTCTTTACCGATGTCGCGGATGGATTCACCCAGCTGGTCCATATCGTGACGGAATTCGCGCTTGAATTCCTCCCAACGTTCGCTGTCGCCATCTTTTTTAGGGTCGTAGTTATCGATCCGCTCCTGTAAACGCTCGTTTTCAGCCCGGAGATTCTCGATACGTTCTTCGTAGATTTTATCACCCACAGCACCGGCTGTTTCCTGTTTGACCTTTAGCTCGGCGATCTTAGCCCGATTTTCGGCAATTTCTTCTTTCGCAGCCCGGCGAAATTCCAGCCAGTCCGAGAAGTCATCTGCCGATTCGTCTAGTCTGTCACCGGTTTCTTCCATTTGATCATTCCGGCCATCGGCATTTTCATCGGAGCCGCAGCCCGTCAGCACCGTTCCTCCCAGGAACGCGGCAACGGAGATTGCATACATTGTACGTTTCATGACGATTGTATTTGTGATGTGTTTGTCGACAGAAGTTAGGGATAAATACAACCGTTTCCGAGCTTTTTAGGCTTTGTTCACATCATACAGACTTCAGGGTGTTAGGACTTTAAGACATCAGGACTTAGCGCAAAGTCGCAAAGCACGCAGAGTTTTTGGTTGTACAACTGAATGTCCTAATTGACGGATTCACCCCAATCATCTTAATGTCCTGATGTCTTGAAATCCTGAAGTCCTAGCGTCTCCGCTTCAGCGGAATCCCTTCGATATAGATCACCAGCAGGATGAAGAGAAGGACAAAGATGTTGTGGATGAAGAATTGCAGAACCGTACCGCTGCGCAGATCGATCCACTTGCACAGGAAGAAGAACAGCAAACTGGCCCCAAGGTACAACGCGAATTTCCGGAGATTGTAATTGATCGGGAAATAGCGCTGGCCAAGCAGGTAGGAAGCTACCATCTGCAAAGCGTAAACGATCAGCGTAGCCCAGGCGCTGGCCATATAGCCGTAAGCCGGGATAAAAAGGTAATTGATCAGGATCGTGAGGAACGCGCCCCCGATCGAAATATAGGCACCGAATTTCGTTTTGTTGGTGAGCTTGTACCAGATACTCTGGTTGAAATAAATACCCAGGAACACGTTCGCGATCAGCAGGATGGGAACCACTTCGAGGCCCACCCAGTATTCTTCGCGACTGATGAAGTATTTGAAAATATCGATGTTGAGCGAAACCACCAGAAATACCAGGCACACAACCGCCACGAAATAGTTCATGAGCCGGATGTAAAGCCGGTTACGGTCTTCGTTTTTCGACTGATTGAAAAAGAACGGTTCCGCGGCATAGCGATAGGCCTGCAGCAAAATCGTCACGAGCATAGCCAGCTTGTAACAGGCGCTGTAAATCCCCACCTGCGCATCCGCCATTTCGATGTTCATGTTGGGCTGATCGTACAGGATCTGCTTGAGCATGATGCGGTCGATGGTTTCGTTCACAATCCCTGCAAAACCGGCAATCACCACCGGAAGGGCGTATTTGAACATTTCCAACGCCAGCTTTCGGTCGAACCGCCAGTTGATGTGCAGGAAATCCTTGTAGAGCATGAGCGGCTTCACCAGGCTGGAAAACAGGTTGGCCAGCAAAATAGCCAGGATACCTTCCTCCGGTCGTGTGATCGCTCCGATAGCCGGATCGTAGAGTACGAACAGCAGGATCACATTCAGCCCGATATTGACGCCGATGGATGTGAGCTGAATGATCGCAAATTTCCGGGGTTTTTCTTCGGCCCGCAGCTTGGCCAAGGGCAAGCTGGAAACGGCATCCAGGGCCACGATCGCGCCGAGCAGCGTAATGTATTCGTTGTGATCGGGGAAGAGCATTGCGTCGGCGATCTCCTGGTTGAAGAAGAGCGCGACGAGGAAAAACAGCACATTCAGCCCGATGACCGTGAGGAAGCTGTTGCGGAAAACGGTTTCCTTATCCGGTTTGTCCTGAATGAAGCGGAAAAAGGTCGTTTCCATCCCGAACGTAAGCAGCACCATCAGGAAAGCAACCAGCGCATACAACTGCGAAACCACCCCGTAATCGGAGGTTTTCGCGAACATACTCGTATAGAGCGGAACCAATAGGTAGTTCAGCGTCCGGCCGAGAATACTCGACAAGCCATACACAGCTGTTTGCCCCAGTAGCTTTTTTAACGGGTTCAATGGAAACGAAGCGTTTTTACAGGTTTAATTATCCGCGGAAAGCCGGTTTGCGTTTTTCGAGGAAGGCACCGGTTCCTTCTTTGAAATCGGCCGTTCCGAAGCATTTTCCGAATTCATTCACTTCTGTTGCGTAACCGGCATCGCCACCTTTGCTGTACAGCGCATTCACCGAACGGATGGCCGAAGCGATGGCTGTTCCGGAGTTGTTCAGGATTTTCCCGGCAATTTTCTGTGCAAGCGGCAACAATTCATCCGGTTCGCAAACGTGGTTCACCAATCCCCATGTCAGGGCTTCTTCTGCGGTGATCATTCCCGCTGTGAAGATCATTTCGTTGGCTTTGCCGCGTCCTACGAGCTGGGCCAATCGCTGCGTACCACCGTAGCCCGGGATCACACCGAGCGAAACTTCCGGCAAACCGAGCTTGGCGTTGGAAGAAGCCAGTCGGATATGGGAAGCCATGGCGAGCTCGAGACCGCCACCCAGTGCGAAGCCATTCACGGCCGCGATCACAGGTGTCGACATATTTTCGATGAAGGAAAACAACAGCTCCTGTCCTTTAGCAGCCAGCTGTTCGCCTTCTGCTACGGAGAAATGAGCAAATTCTTTGATATCGGCACCGGCAACGAATGATTTATCGCCCGATCCTGTCAGGATCACAACACCGGTTGCAGCGTCCTGGTCGGCCGCTTTCAGTGCGTCATTCAGCTCTGCAATGGTTTGACTGTTAAGGGTATTGAGTTGTGAAGGGCGGTTAATGGTGATCTGGCGAATCTGGCCGGATTGTTCTATAAGAATGTTTTCGTATGACATGATTGGATTGTTTCGGTAAAAATATCGGTTTATTTCCACACTGCATGGGAAAGCATCCGAAAAGGGCAGAAGCGTTACTGTAAACGTATCCGGTCGAGGGCAAATTGCAGCGCTGTGTCTTTTCCGTTCAGCAGATCGGCAATTGTTTGCTCCACGATGAAATCCGGAATAAGCCCTTTCGTGTTACCCGAAACCGGATCGAGAATCAGGCGATAAGCCGGGAATTTGATCCGAATGCCAGATCCCGGCAAGGTGATCATCGGGAAAGCGCCGCCATTGTTGCCGTTGTATCCGCCACCGGCTTGCGTGCCCGCAAATAAGGCGTTGGAATGCTGCTTGAGCCAGGAAGTGGTCATGGTAGCGGCCGAAGCGGTCAATCCGTCTGTGAGCACGATGAGCTTTCCGTTGTAGCGTTCTTCCGCGGGTTTGGGTGTGTATTCGTAACGGTACAATTTGCCCAGATTGGTACGCTCGGTGGAGAACAAATGACTGCCGCCGTATTTGATCCGGCCCATGAAATAGAGCAGCTTGCCGTGGCGATCAAGGTATTTACGCGTTTGCAATTTGGGTTTCAGAATGGCATAGGAAAAGTTCGTGTCGACGAGGTAACGCGTGAGCTCTACGCTGGCTTTCCGGTTGCCACCGGTGTTGCCTCGCAGGTCGAGTACCAGACCGGTCAGGCTTTCCTGTTCGATATACGCAAAAACCTTTCGGAAGAATTTCTTATCGGATTTAACGAATTCGTTCAGCTCTAAAATGCCCGTTTTGCCGTCGGTCGAAAAGCTGTTTTTGCCGTTTCGGAACAAGACTTCGTGCGTATCTGCCGGGATAACAGGAAGGGTTTTGATCGCCGGGAATTCTTCCAGCAGGCCGTTTGCCGTACGGATCTGGTAAACTTCCGGATAATGAAAGTAAAAACCGATCAGCGTGGGCAGCATCAGGTTGATGTGGGCTGAAGCAAAAGCCGTTCCGCCACCGTCGCTGGCCGAATAGCGCAGCAGTGTAGAAAGAATTTCGCTGGCCGGTTGACCGTTGATTTCTAAAACGGCCACTCCTTCCAGGTACTTCAGCGAATCGCCGGCCTGTTGGGTTAAAACCAGCTTGTTGTCCATGGCAGCGATGTGCAGCGGGAAAATGCCAGCCGGAACGATATCCTGGAGCAAGGGATTGCTTTTGACGGAAGTGTGTACGCAGCCGATTTGCTGTAAAGCTGCACCCAGCAAAAACCGGTATTCGAAAACCGAAAGGCTGTCGGATGTGCCTTTTTCCACTTCGTCGATGATGCCCGAAATGTTGTAGATGCCGGCGTGTTTGTAATTTACCGGGTGACCGTTGATCACGGCTTCATTGAGGTAACACAGATCGGCAAGGACGTCCTGGCGGGCAACCTGCTGGGAAAAAATGGTCAACGGAAAGAACAGGCCGACCAGGATCAGTCGGATGGTCGTGTGATGGAAAGTACGGGATCTGACTTCCATTTCCGCGGTTTAGTTTTTAGAACCGGAACGTCACGCCGCCCATAACCTGGAGGCCCTGCACCGGATAATTGTACCATCTCCTGTAGCGCTGTGCCGCAACGTTGTTGAAGTTCACGAAACCGGAAATGCGTTTGTTATAACGGTATTCCACGCCAAGGTTAACATCGGCGATGAAACCGAGGGTCTTGGCGAGCTGGTTGTTTTCTTCTGTAACGTCTTCTTCCTCAGAATCGTATACCAATGCCCTTCTTCCACCTTCGAAATTCAGATCGGCCGTGAAGATGAATTTGTCGTACAGGTTATGCGATCCGCGCAGAATCACCTGGATTTGCGGCAGGTTCCACGCATACGTGTTGTTGAGCGCGTTGTAGGAATAGAAGCGCCCGATGAGGTCGATCTTCGTTTTTTCCTTCAGCTGGTAAGCAAGCGATCCTTCCACCATGGCAACGTTCATCGTATCGTAGATCACAGCGAAGCGGTTGCCGGACGTGAAGAGCGTGTCGGTAATGAACAACGCCCGGTCTTTGTAATGTGCGAAGCTTGCACCTATGTTGAAGCTGATGCGCTTGCTCAGCGTTCCTTTCAAACCGATGTAGCCTTCGATGGCCTTGTGTTCGTTGCGCAAGTTGACATTCGAAAGCGAGAATTCGTTGATGTCGGTCAGCAATTTGAAGCTCTGCTGGGTCATGCCGCCGCGCAAGCCTGCATACGGGATCAGGATGTCGTCGAAAAGCGAGTATTTCACTTCGGCATTCGGGTACAGATAGGCGCGTTTTTGGGCTCCGAGGCTGAATGTTACATCGACACCGGCTTTGGCTTTGAAGCGTTTGTTTTTGGAATAAGTCGTTATGCCCGGACGAATGCTGATGAGCGTGTTGTTGGTCACAAGACCTGAATCGAGCGCGTTGAGCAGCGTATCGCCTTCGACGCCGTAACGGTAGCCATTGTATTTGATGTCGGCATCGGCCGTGAAGACTTCATCGCCCCACTGGAACCAGCCACCACCGGAAATGCCGAAGTAATTTTCTCTGGCGCGCCAGTCGGAGAGGCTGTCCGGTTCGCGTTTTTTATCGTTGAAGTGACGGTATTCCATCCCGATCTTCCAGTTAACGCCGAGGCTGTCGTGACGGTGCGAGCTGAATGATCCTTTTCCACCGATGGTGTTGAAGCGCTGCGCAATGCTGTCAGCATCGGCGTGTTCGTTTGGAATGCCGTAGAAATGCAGTCCGCGGTTGTTGTAATTGAACTCGGCGAGCCAGTCGTAGCGTTTTTCGTTCACGCCACCGAAAGCACGGAGGTTGGTGCGGTCGAATCCGCTTGGCGCCACGTTCGGTTGTCCGCCAAATGAGCTCAGGTGCTGCAGGTGGAAACCGTAGTTGTATTTGCGGGTGCGGGTGTTGTTGTAGTACACTTCGGCCAGCGGCATGAACACCGATCCAATTCCCAGTCGGGCGTAACCGTTGTAAAGCTGCGGCAGTTTTTCCACCATTTTCACGGTAGCGGCTTCAATCGGCCGGATCTCCAGGAAAGGCTCGTAATGCATGGTCAGCAGCGGGAAGTTGGCTGTTGGTGTCGGGTAAACGGTATCCATGATCACCGGTTGTTCGGTGAGACGGTAAGCCGGCTCGACTTCGCGTTTTGCTTCGATTTCCAGCTCGATCTCGCCGCCTTGCGCCAGTGCCACGGAAGTGCCGGTCAACAGCACCAAAGTCGTCAGGACGGTTTGTATGATGGTTCTTCTCATTGCTCTCCTGGTTTTTCTTCCACTTCGATCACCGTGCCGCTGCGTTCCTCGATGGATTTCGGCTGATTTTTGAGCTGCATCACTTCGTCATAAAGGTCAGCTGCTTCATCCATAATGCCGTCGTCCTGCACTTTGTAGTTGTCGAGAACGGAAGTAATGGTCTGCTCTGCCTGGAACAGATCGTCTTTCTGGATCAGCACGCGCGTTTGCAGAATGAGCGCTTTGGCGATCCAGAAGTTATAGGCCGGCTTCATTTTCAGCAATGCGCGGATCTCCGTTTCTGTTTTGGTCAGATCGCCAGCTTTGTAATGTCCTTCGGCGATGGTGTATTTGGCTTCCGCACCGAAAGCGGTGGTGGTGTTTTTCACCACGTATTCCAGCGAAGGCAATGCCTGTGTGAAACTGCCCGTTTTGGCCAGGGAAATTCCTTTGGCGAATTCGGCTTCCAGACGGATGGCGTTGGTGATCTTGGAGTTGTCCAGCACTTTCTGTGCGTATTCGGCGGCATTGCTGTAGTTCTCCAGGATGTAATGACAGCGCATCAACCCGAGAACAGACAGGTAGATCATTTCCGGCGACTTGGCCACTTTTTCCAGTCGGCTGTAGTACGGCAGCGCGTTTTCGTAATCCTTGTTGTTGTAGAGGTACTTGGATGTACGCTGCGCGGCCAGCTCGGTGAAGTCGTCGTTCTGACCTTCGAGCGTGATGCGGTAGATCGCAATGGCTTCGGCTTCACGCTGGAGCTTGTAAAGCGCATCGGCCTTGTAGTTCATGATCTCGGTGGTGTATTTCCCGTTCGGGTATTTCGCCAGGTATTTGTCGAATTCCGGAAGTGCCGCACTGTAGGAGCTGTCTTCGTAAGGCTGCATGGCCTGTGCGTAGAATTTGTCTTCCACTTCGTAACGGATGGAATCGGCACATGGGTACTGATCGGCCAGCTGCTCTACTTTTTCCAGCGTTCGCTGAGCAGTGTAGATATCGGCCAGTCCCTGCACCTCACGACGGCAGGTTTCGCGGTCGTTGCCGTATTCCGAAAGCACGCGCTTGTAATAGGATTCGGCTTTGGCGTAATCGGTTTTCTTGAAGTACACATCACCGATGTAATGCAAAGCGTCTTTCACCAGGATGGATGTCGGGTAGTCGCGCACCACCTGTTCGAAATAACGCAGCGCTTTGTCGTTGTTGCCGCTGTTGAAGTAGCTGATGGCCACTTCGTATACGGAGGTCTGCATGTACTGCGAGCGCGGATAATTGTTGATGATATCCTGCAGGTACTGGATTTTCTTGTCGCGGTTGCCTTCGAAACCGTACAAACGGGCCAGGAAGAACAGAGCCTGATCCTCGTAGCCGCTTTTGAGGTTGTAAGCGTTTTCGTATTGCTCGATGGCCGGACGGTTGGACTTGGAAATGTAGTACGCATCACCCAGGCGCATGTAGGCATCGGCTTTTTTGCGCTTGTTCGTCAGTCCCGGCTGTTGGAGGTAGGTGCGGAACGATTCGATCACCTGCGGATTGTCTTTCAGCTCGAGGTAAGCGTAGCCGATGTTGTAATACGCATCTGCGCGCAGGCTGGTGAGATTGGCCGACGGCATGCCCAGGAACTTGCGGTACGACTGGATCGCGGGTTGTGTTTGTTTCAGAATGAATTGCGCATCGGCCGTCCAGAACACACCTTTTGCCGAGATATCCTGGTTTACCGGGTATTTTTCAATCAGCTGGAATGCCGAAATGGCGCCGTTATAATCGCCTTTCTGGTACAATTCCACGCCACGGTTGAAAGCGATCATCTGGTAAGCGCTCTTCAGGCGCAGGTCCTTGTTGGGAATTTTATCGAGTGACTCAAGCGCCTTGGCGTAGTTCTTCGTGGAAGTGTACACACTCACCAGGTATTGGTAAATGACATTTTTCCGCGGCGATTCCGGGTATTTGTTCAGGTACGTTTCCAGCGCGATCACCGCTTCGTCATACGGGTTCAGATCGAGCTTGTAGGAAAGAATGGCGTAATTGTAAAGCGCATCTTCCTGAATCATCGGATCCATTTCCAGCTCCGAGGCCGCTTCGAATGCTTCCCGCGCATAGCCGGGTTGGTTCAGCGCCATATACGATTCGGCTGCGTGGTAGAGTGCGATCTGCCCGAGCGTATCTTTCACCCGCGCTACTTTGTCGAAGTATTTCACCGCTTTTTCATGCAGTGAGCTTTTGAAATAGGAATAACCCAGCGCGTAATCGTCGTCGCGGGTTGTGGTCGCTTTCTGGTTGTACGCTTCGAGGTAAGGAACCGCTTCGTCGAATTTGCCCTGCTTGAAGTACGAGTCACCGATGAGGTGGTTCATTTCCACCTGGTCGGCCGGTTTCAGACTATCGATCTTCGACGGCGCGAAATTCGTTACGTCTTCGTATTTCCCTTGCAGGTAATAGATCTGCGTGATGTAGTACGGAACAACCGTTTTGAAGCGGGCGTCGTCGAGGAGCTTCTGGAAGCCTTCGAGCGCTGTCTGGTAAGAGCCGTCGGTATAGCAGATATGGGAATAGTAATACAGTGCTGGCGGACCGTACTGGCTGGTCGCATCTTTCACTTCGTAAAACGACCCTTTGGCATCCGTGAGCTGTTTCTGATCGAAATAAGCGTAGCCAAGCTTGAAAAAGAATTCGTCCTGGTTTTCCGTTTCGACCTGCTGGCGGTTCAGCTGCGAAAGCCATTCGATGACCTGCGGATAATCTTTCTTCTGGTAATAATAGCGCCCAATCCGGAAGAAGATCTCGTAGCGGTAAATGCTTTCCGGGTAATCCCTGTTGAATTGTTCCAGCAGCGCCACGGCGTCGTTATTGTAAACTTCCAGCGCCGAAAGACCTTCGTAATACAAGGCTTTCATGTAGAAAGGATCGTTCTTCGAGCCTTTGTACTCGTCGATGAACAAACGGAATTCTTTGCGGGCAGCGCTGTACTGCTCTTTTTCGAACAGGTCTTCCGCACGGTAGAATCCGCTTAAAGGCGATTCATACTTCTCCGTAGCCTGCGACCAGGAGAGCTGTGCAAGGCCCAGAAAGAGCACAAGGAGGAAATGGCGCATTTACAACGTTGTTTTGAAGTAAGTAAAATTAACCGCAATGAGAGGGAGAGATAGCGCGAAGGAGTAAAAGTTTTAAACGCAAACCTGTTAAGATTATTTCTGCCACGAGCCGATTCAAGCCGGTGTTATTCGCAACTTTACCTATCGTTGTATATACAGGAAACTCCTTTTTACCTGTTGGTTACAGCGCAATGTCTCTAAAAGCTCTGGAAGTGGAAAAGGTAATTGAGATCCGTAAAGGACAAATAGTGCAATTGAAACGACGGGTTCTCGAAGACGTAGACCTGGAAGTGCAGTCCGACGAGCTCGTTTTCCTGATCGGGAAAACCGGAAGCGGGAAAAGCAGCCTGCTCAAAGTGCTCTACGGCGAGTTGGGGCTCGATAGCGGAACCGGCAAAGTAGCCGGATTCGACCTGAACAGCCTGAGCCGGCGTTCGATTCCGCAATTGCGACGGTCCATCGGGATCGTTTTCCAGGATTTCCAGCTGCTTACCGATCGTTCCGTGGCCGATAACCTGTATTTCGTCATGAAAGCCACCGGCTGGTCAAGCAAGCGCGAAATGGAAAGCCGCGCCAACACCGTGCTCAGCATGGTCGGACTGGAAGGAAAAGGAAGCGTATATCCGCACCAGCTTTCAGGCGGGGAACAGCAGCGCGTTGCCATTGCGCGGGCGCTGATCAATCATCCCAAGCTCATCCTGGCCGATGAGCCAACCGGAAATCTCGACCCCGAAACGTCGGCCGAGATCATGAAGCTCATCATCGCCGTTTCCCGCGAGGAAAAAGCGGCCGTAGTCATGGCCACGCACGATATGCAGATGATCGAGAAATTCCCGGGTCGCGTGATCCGCGTAGAAGACGGCAAGCTCAAGCCGCTCGAGACCTTGAACCGTTTCGATCCGTTCCAGCCGATGTTTGACTAATTCAGGGAAATGTCAGCTATGCTGACAAATTCGCGTCATCTAAAACCACCTGCTTAGCGAAAATTCGCAAATTTTAGTTTTTTAGATTTCGCAATATTTCGGTACCCCAGTAAAATTAGGAGTTTCGAGGATGAAATTGATGTCAGGCTAAAATTCCAAAATTTGGGAGTTCTAGAATTCTAGATATATAGACGCTCCCAGTAAAATCAAGGCTTGCCGGCATCATTCGCGGGAATTTACCTCGCCAAACCAATCTTCGGTTTCTTTCCTTTGATCTTTTGACCTCTGATCAGCGGCAACAATTCTTCTTTCTTCACCACCGGAATCGCCGCAAAGCTGCTGTGATCCAACACCGTCACAATGCCGATTTCGTCCTTCTCCAACAGCCCGACTTTCGACAGAAACCCCACGATGTCCATTTTGTTAATCTTGTCTTTCTTCCCGCCGCCAAAATACAATGTCGCCCATTGTGGCATTTCCGGAAGCGGTTCGTAAGCATTCAACTCGAGTGTTTCAGGTGCTTCGGCGATATAGTCCGGAAGCTGTTCTTTCTCGGTGCGGATCAAAATAGCCTGCCCGCTCGCGCTTTGACGTGCCGTTCGACCATTGCGGTGAATGAAGGCGTCTTCAGTGAGCGGCATTTGATAATGAACTACGTGACTGATTTCCGGAATATCGAGCCCACGGGCTGCGAGATCGGTAGCTACTAAATGGAATGCGCTGCCGTTGCGAAATTTGATGAGCGCCCGTTCGCGATCGTCCTGTTCGAGTCCGCCGTGGAAAATCACGTTTACGACACCCGATTGCCACAGGAAATCGCTGATCCGTTCGCAGCTGTCACGGTGGTTGCTGAAAATGATGACGCGACCCGTCGACAGGTTGCAGAGCAAATCGAGCAAGGTATCGAGCTTGTCGACATCCGGTGAAATAACCTGGTGCAATTGCAAACGGCTTCGTACATCGGTTCCGAAAACCAGCTTTTCAGGATTGGTAATGCCGGTAAATTCCGGAATCGTTTCCAAATCAGTGGCTGAAGTCAGCAAACGTCGGTTAACGGTTTTCAATTCGCGGATGAGCACCGTCATTTCTTCCTGGAAGCCCATTTCCAGCGATTTATCGAATTCGTCGAGAACAAGCGTCTGGACCTTGCTCAGATCGAGGTTGCCGCGTTTCAAGTGATCGTTGAGTCGGCCTGGCGTTCCGACTACCACGGCCGGCGATCCGGAAAAATTGTTTTGCTCCACCCGAAGCGAGTGACCGCCGTAAACAGTGTTGACATTAAACGGCGTTCCCATAGCCCGGAAAACACTTTCGATCTGTAAAGCCAGTTCACGCGTCGGCGTAATGATCAACGCCTGGATGGCCGTTGTTCCCGGATCAAGCGTGCGCAAAAGCGGCAATAAAAATCCGAGCGTTTTCCCCGAGCCTGTCGGCGAAAGCAACACAACGTCGCCGGGTTGTTCGGTGGCCGAAAGCATTGCTTCCTGCATGGGATTGAGCTGTGCTATCCCGAGTTTTTCCAGTATTCCGGCTGTTGTCATAATTCAAAGTTAACTGCATTTATAAGATGTTGGATGGTTGATGCTGAATGTTTGATGAGGCTCCGTGATTTGTATTCCGGAGAATTGTAATTTTAAATGTGCTCATCGCGATAATTACCATTCTGATCCTGGTTGGCGTTACGTATCGAAAGGATGTAACTACAAAACCCATTCCGGGCAAACCGGTCTGGTATCCGTATCGCCGTATCATTGGCTTGCTGGCGCTCACGCTGGTGCCCATTCTGCTGATCAACAGCTTTATGCCGAATCGGATCGTGGCCACGTCCGAAGAGAAGATCGAGCTGGGGAAGGAAAACAATAACGTTTCGCTGATTTCCGAAGGCTACCGCGAGCTGGCGCAACGTTATCCCGACAGCCTCGAATTGCAGTTTCGCCACATCGATTACCTGGTGCGCTACCACAAGCTGAGCCACAACCAGATTTCCATCGATTCCACCAAAGTCAAAAAGGAAACGCTGGTGCTTTTGCGCACGTACGTGGAAATCGTTTCCGATGCGCCTTCCATCCGGCTTTCGCGGTTAAATGCCATTCCATACGATTACCCGTTTGCGAATTACATCCGGGCGCTGGCTTACCGGGCGTTCAATCCGCTCGATTTCAAGCGCACCGATTACCACCTGAAACGCGAGACGAATAACCATCCGAATTGTCAGCGGGCATGGGAATTCCGCTGGACCTTGTACCTCACGGACCACGACAAGGAGCTGGCCGCGCTGATGCACAATGAGCACGCGATCCCGTTTGTGCCCGAAGGCTTCCGGAACGATTATTACTTCCGCCACGGCGAATACGACCGGTATGCGGCAACGATCATTGAATCGCGGTTCTACGACGTAACGTTGATTACGCTCATTTCGGCCTTTTTCGTTTCATTCGTCTGGATTCTCTTCCTGCGTTCGATGGACGTGTTCAACCGGGAAAAATGGTGGCACATCGGGCTGGTTTTCGTTGCCGGTGGTGTGTTTACGCTCTTCTGCCTGCCGATCTACGATTATGCCGATGTGGTGCTCAATTTCCACATCAACGGCGACCCGTTCAACGATTTCATGTATTGTTTCCTCATCATCGGTGGTGGCGAAGAGCTGGTGAAATTGCTTCCATGGGTCCTGTTCGCCATTTTCTCGCGCCGTTTCCAGGAACCGTTCGATTACATTCTCTATGCGTCGGTCACAGCCCTCGGATTCGCCTTTACGGAAAACCTGATGTACCTGGAAGACACCGGCAGCATTGTGAGTCGCTCCATTTTGTCGACCGTTGCCCATATGTTCGATGCGTCTGTAGTGGCGTATGCGGTGATCCTGTCGAAGTACAAATTCAAGCAGCGGTTCTGGAAGCTCGCCACGCCGGTGATCGGATTTATCCTGGCGGCGCTGTGTCACGGTTTCTACGATTACTGGCTCATCAGTCCGGCGGCGGAAGGCTATTATTACATCACGCTGCTGTTCTTCCTGTTGTCGCTTCACGTGTGGTTCTTCTTCAAGAACAACGCCATGAACAATTCCGGATTTTTCGGCAATGCAGGTGCTTTCAACGTAGCTTTCCAGCAGGATTTGCTCACGTTTTCCATGCTGGGGCTGCTCATCCTGGAATACGTGTTCGTGAGCTTTGAATTCGGTGCGCTGGAAGGAAACGAGGTCATTGGCCGGCGCGCGATCATTGTGGTCGTGTTCGTCATCTACCTGTCGTTCATTTTGCGGAAACTGAAGCTCAAAAAAGGCGTCTGGCAGAAATACCGTTTCCGAATACCGAACATCGTTCCGCGCTTCCTTTCGTGGGGAACACCCGAAGAGGAAGAAGAGCACGATTTTATTGGCTTGAAGCTGCGCCTGTTCGCCCCGAAAACCAACCGTTACATCGGCGATAAGCTCCCGAAAAGCGGCGTTTGTGTGAGCCGAATTACGGTCAACGACGATCCCAACTGGTACGTTTTCCAGCTCAACACACCGATCCATTACAGCAATTTCGTGCCCACGCACATCATCATCCGCAACAAACAATCCGGACAATTGCTCGACCAGCCGAAGATCGAAATTTACTTCATGTTCATTCCCGACATCCGTTTGCTGGAACGCACCCATCTCCAGATAAGCGAGCTGCGCTACGCCGGCCGTGCTTATTCCATGCCAATCGATTGATTTCTTTACCCGATTCTTTGTCGCCTTTTGTCATGAGCAAATGCAGCGAACTGAAACGCGGGAACCTCAAGGAAGCTCCGCAGGAGATCGCCGCAGAGGTCGTGTTTCAGGAGTGGAGTGCAGTGAGTGACAAACAGCGACGAGTTTTCTTTTGGTTCTTTTCTTTTGCGGAAAAAGAAAAGAACATCACATAACTTTATATTTGTTTCATGCATATCCTCGGAATCATCCCCGCCCGTTACGGTTCTTCCCGCTTTCCCGGAAAGCCACTCATCGATCTGAAAGGCAAGACCATGATCCGTCGTGTGACGGAAGGCGCTATGCGTTCAACCTTGCTCACCGATGTAGTCGTAGCCACCGATGACGAGCGCATTCTTGCTGAAGTAAACAGCTTCGGCGGAAAAGCGGTATTGACTTCCGATGCGCATCCTACGGGAACGGACCGTTGTGCCGAAGTGCTTTCGCGGTATGAACATCCTGTTGATGTGGTGATCAACATACAGGGCGATGAGCCGCTGGTCGATCCACGTCAGCTGGACACGCTGCTGGCAGCGTTTATGGACCCGGAAGTGCAGATTGCCACACTGGCTTCGCGTGCTATTACACTGGAAGATTTGCAGAATCCGAACCGGATCAAAGTAGTGACCGACCGCCATGATAATGCGTTGTATTTTTCACGCAGCGCCATCCCCAATTTCGCGAACGCCAAAACCGCGCCGCTCGAAAGCTACCCGTATCTGCGCCACATCGGATTGTATGCCTACCGCGCCGGTGTGCTGGAAGAAATCAGCAAGCTGCAGCCCACAGTGCTTGAACAGATCGAATCGCTGGAACAGCTGCGCTGGCTCTACAACGGCTACGCCATCCGCGTGGTCGAAACCGACATCGAAACGCCAAACATCGACACACCCGAAGATGTGGCAAAAGTGCTCGAATTACTGTAACTCTTTTGGGATTTTGTCGTACGACAAGCGACTTCAAGACATCAGGGTACCTCGTCTTAAAATCTTAATGTCCTGATATCCTAAAGTCTAAAAACGTATATTTGCGATAATGACAGTTGAAGGACTCATTGGTGATTTATTGTTGCAGCACAATTGTGTAATTGTTCCTGCTTTCGGCGGTTTCGTGGCCCAGCGCGTCAGTGCGCAGGTGGATACCGTTCGCGGGACCATTATGCCGCCGCGCAAAGCCATACTCTTCAATCGTCAGCTCATCAACAACGACGGCCTGCTGGTTTCCATGTATGCCCGTCAGAACAGTATCGATTACGCACAGGCCTATGCTTCTGTAACCGAAGCAGTGAGTGCCTGGGAACAGGACCTGCGCCAGGGAAAACGCATTTCCATTGATCGCGTCGGGTTTTTGTACCTCGATCAGGAGCGCAACCTGTGCTTTGAGCAGGACCGTTTCTACAACCTCTTGCTGGAATCCTACGGACTCGGAGCCATTCATTTCGTTTCCGCTGCGGATGTCGAAGCGAAAACCGCTCACGATGCCGTGCAGGAGATGGTGAAAGAAGTGCTGAACGAACCAACAGCGGTGGAATTCCAGCCGGAACACATCCAGGCTGTTGCCGGTGAACAAAAGCCAGCTCCGGTGGTTGTTTTGCCGATCGCACAGGCAAAGAAAATCAAACCGTGGCGTTACGTGGCAGCAGCGGCGTTATTGCCGATTGCTTTCTACAGTTTCTGGATCCCGATGAAAACCGACGTGCTGGAATCCGGTATGCTGACGCTCAGCGATTTCAACCCGTTCCACAAGCACAAGCCAGCCGCTTACCATCCGGAGAAAAAGACCTATACGGTTCCACAGCACGAGCAAACACAACAGCTCGAGCATATTCCTGAAGGCGTTTCGATCTTTTCCTACGCGTTCGACGAAGACACGTATATTCCTGTTCGCATTGCCGATTACCAGTCGGCGCCAGCAGATCCAGTAACTCAGTCATCTGCTCCGGTAGCGGCTACACCGACTGCCAAGAGCTCCTACATCATCGTAGGCTGCTTCAGCAACCGCACCAACGCGGAAAACCTGGTAAAAACCCTTCGCGCCAAAGGCTTCGATGCGGAAATTCTGTCAGGATCGGGACTCACCCGCGTAAGTGCCGGCAACGGTGCCGATTTCGCCTCGCTGAACCCGAAACTGCAGGCGGAAGGTTTGCAGGGATGGATCCTGAAATAAGCAATCATGTAATGTGTTAATTGAACTTTTCCTCCCTTGAGGGAGGATTAAGGAGGGTGGTATTTACTTCAATCGTGATGAGCCACCTCCCTTTGTCCCTCCTCAAGGAGGGAGTGAAAGCAAGAACTCAGCTTTTCCTTAGCTTCTTATACAACCGTATTCCGATCATCAGCGCAATTCCCACACCGAAAAAGCCGATCACGCCACCGATCCAGCTCAGCGAGCTCCGCATGATCACCAGGAACACGATCGCTACGAGGATCAATGTAGCTAGTTCGTTCCATAGTCGTAAGTGCATGGATGTCCAGCGGGAAGAGCCGTTTTTCAGCTTATTGAGAATGCCCTGGCAAATGAAATGGTACACGAGCAAAATGCCCACGAACGCGAGCTTGATGTGCATCCACGGCAATTGCAGCAGCGACGGCTGAACGAAGAGCATGAGCGTTCCGAAAACAACCGTCAGGATCATGGCCGGCGTGGTGATGATATACCACAGGCGCCATTGCATCATGTTGAATTGTTCCTGCAGGATTTTGCGCTCGGTTTCCGGTTTTTGGTTCGCTTCCGTGTGGTAGATGAACAGGCGGACAATGTAGAACAATCCCGCAAACCAGCTCACCACGAATATGATGTGCAGCGATTTGAATATGGTGTAATATTCCGCCATGGCTTTTCACAAAAACGCCCCCGGTGTTCGGAGGCGTTGATTTTATACTTTCATTCCTTTTACAATGCGATCTTTTCGCTTGGTGCGCTGCAGTTTTTTGAGCACCACCAGCAGGTAGGCACTGCTGCCGCCGGATTGCACGTTGTAGGTTTCGTTACCGTATTCGAGCGACCCGCCTTTTCCTTCAGCCCAGTTGGCTACCAGGTAGTACTTCCCGCTTGTCTGGGATGCACGGGTATCGAACTTCAATACTTTTCCTGTTCCAAGCTCAAAACGAACCACGATAGCATCGCCTTCACCGATCTTTTCGAATACACATTTGGTATTGGCCGGGATGATGATACGATCTTGTGTTTTGCTGGAATTGGATACGAGCGTTCCGTCGTCACCAGTTGTCTGGTTACCGGAAGACTGGCTCTTTTCCATGATAATCACCGATGAGGTATAGAATTGCACCTTCATCATGTTTTCAGGAGTCAGGTCAAACTCTTCCTTTAATGCGTCGGTAAACGGAACTTTCGTTCCACAGCTCGTTACGAGTAAAAGCAGGGCGAAAAAAAAGATACCTTTCATAGTGTGTTTTTTGCAAATGTAGTATTTGATGTCAAATAGCATGCCTGAATTGTAAACTTTACTGATCTTCCTCGTTTCGGTGCAACGGGTAAATTACCGGGCGACTCGGAGTAGCGTCGTTGACGAAAGGAGCCGTTTCCAGATTCAGCAGGTAAAAACCGTCTTCGGCTTCATCCGGAACGAAGATCAGCTCGGTGATCGTGCGATCGAAGCGCGGCTGCTCGGGGACTTTCCAGAATGCATGGTGAAACGCCAGCTCGCCGCCGTCTACTTCGCGGTCAACGGAAGGAAGGTCTACCAGCAAATGTTTCACACCGGCGGCATCCAGTTGTGCCACGATAGCCGGTTCGAAATACGCCGGATTCGTTGCGGAATAATTCCGGTGTTTTTTCGCTGCCAGGTTCGGCAATGTCCGGATCAGAAGTGCGTCTACGGTTTTTCCGGAAAGCAGCGGCTCGAGCTGTTCAGCCGTTACGATGCTGTCGGTTGTGCCATCGGGCTGTGTTTTTAATTCCGGCTCGATGCTGACCAACAGCGCTTTCACCAGCTGCTCGCGGATCACGCCGTTGACCGAATGAACGGTTTCGGTAATGTGTCCGAGACATTCGGTATGGGTGCCGTGTCCGTGCGGATTGAAGCGGATATTGCGGAAATTCACACTACCGCCTTCGGCCACTGCTCCGGTCCATTCGGCTGTGCGAACGGGTTCGATTTCCGGTGCATCGACGTACCAGGCGCGTGGATTATCGGTCGTCCCTTCCAGTGGAAGCGAGCAATCGATTCCTTCGGTGGTGAGAATGTAACATCCGTCTTCCAGGAAAAGCTGCATAGACTGGATTAAGGCAATTTGGCAATGATGCGCTTGTATTCAGCAGCGAAATCGTTGGTTCCCTGGCAACCCTGCTCGATGCGGGCGTTGTGGAAATGCTCGATACGTCCTGTCGGATTCGGGTGCGTGCTCAGGAACTCCGGGGCACGTGTTCCGCCCTGGCTTTCGAGCTTTTCGAAGAACCCGGCTCCGCCATCGGCTTGATATGGCGTAGGGCAGAGGTAACGCACAGAGCTTTCATCGGCTTCCGTTTCGTGCTGACGTGAGAATTTCAGTCCGACAACCGCCGTAGCGACTTCTTTGATCATCTGACGGTCGCCAGCGATGATCTGAAGCAGCACTTGTACGCCATAGATTTTCGTCATCTGGCGGGTCGAGTGGCGAAGGTCGGCATGACCGATTTCGTGACCGATTACACCAGCCAGCTGCGCTTCATTGTCGAGGAATTTCATCAAACCGGTATAGACGTAGATGTATCCGCCCGGCGTACAGAATGCATTCAGTACGGTATCATTTTTAATGATGCGCACACGCCAGCTGAAATCATTTTTGTGCGCAACGTTTCCGGAATTCAGGATTGCGTTGCGGATTTTGTATACATAAGCGTAAACTTCTTTGTTGCTGACAGAATCGAGCAAAGGATATTCTTTCTGATTGCCATCGATTTCGGCAGCTACCTGCGCGCCGAGCTGGCGGTCCTGGTCAATGGTAAACAGGTTAATTCCGCCGCCGTTTTTGGACGTCCCGCACATAGAAAGCAGGGAGCCCAGCAGGACAGCACTAAAGGTGACGATGGTGAATCTTTTCATAGTGACTTTTTTGCAAAAATAGGGTTTCACTACATTTGTATGTGCAAAGCGAAAAAATTGATATCCAATTAAAGTTAAAAACATTACCCGATAAACCGGGTGTGTATCAATACTTTGATAAAGATGGTACGATCATTTACGTCGGAAAGGCCAAAAACCTTAAGAAACGCGTCACTTCTTACTTCAAGGCGAACCATGGTCAGGCGAAAACCTACCTGCTGGTCAAAAAGATCGTTGATATCCATTACATTGTGGTGGACCACGAATCCGATGCGCTGCTGCTGGAGAACAACCTGATCAAGGAACACCAGCCGAAGTACAACATCCAGCTCAAAGACGACAAAACGTATCCGTGGATCTGCGTGAAGAACGAACCGTTTCCGCGCGTATTCCCAACCCGGCAAATGATCCGCGACGGATCGCGCTATTACGGCCCGTATGCCAGCGTTCGCAGTATGCACATCCTGCTCGAGCTCATTCGCGAATTGTTTCCGTTGCGCACCTGTGCACTCGATCTTTCCCCGGTGAAAATCGAAAAACAGGGCTACAAGGTTTGTCTTGAATACCACATCGGGAAATGCAAAGGCCCATGTGAGGCGAAGCTTTCCGAACCGGAATACAACGCCATGATCGAGCAGGTCGAAGGCATTCTGAAAGGAAACCTGGCGGGCGTGATCCAGCAGCTGAAAAAGCTCATGCAGCAATTCGCCACCGAATACCGTTTCGAAGAAGCGCAGATCGTGAAAACCCGTATGGATGTCCTGGAACGCTACCGCGCGAAATCAACGGTGGTGTCGCCGACGATCAAAAAAGTCGATGTGATGACACTGGTCGAAGACAACGATACGTTCTTTGTCAACTACCTCGTGGTCAACAGCGGTGCGATCATTCACGGCATTACGCTGGAAGTGAAGCGTCGTTTGGACGAATCGCCGGAAGAAATCCTGACGCAGATGCTGCCTGAATTCCGCGCACGTTTTGGCAGCGATTCAACCGAAATACTGGTAGAGCAGCCGCTCGACTGGGAGCTGGAAGGGACGAGCTTCTTCGTGCCGCAGCGCGGCGACAAAAAAGCGCTGGTGGAATTATCCGTTCGCAATGCGAAATTCTACCGCCTCGAAAAGCTCAAGCAGGAAAAGATCAAAGACCCGGAACGCCATACGAACCGCATTCTCGAGCAGATGCAGAAAGACCTGCGCTTGAAAGAGCTGCCGGTGCACATCGAATGCTTCGATAACTCCAATATCCAGGGAACGAACCCGGTTTCGGCCTGTGTGGTGTTCCGCGATGCCAAGCCGAGTAAAAAAGATTACCGCCATTTCAACGTGAAAACCGTTGAAGGCCCGGACGATTTTGCCACGATGCGCGAAGCCGTTTACCGTCGTTACAGCCGTATGCTGGAAGAAGGCCAGTCATTGCCGCAGCTGGTGATCATCGACGGTGGAAAGGGCCAGCTCGGAGCTGCACTCGAAGCGCTGGAGCAGCTCGGACTGCGTGGTCAAATGGCCATCATCGGTATTGCCAAGCGCCTGGAAGAGTTGTTTTATCCCGGTGATAGTCTGCCGTTGTACCTCGACAAGCGCTCCGAAACCCTGAAAGTGATCCAGAACCTGCGCAACGAAGCGCACCGTTTCGGGATTACGCACCACCGCAATCGTCGCAGCAAGAGTGCGCTGAACAATGAGCTCGAGTCGATCGAAGGCATCGGACAGAAAACGGTCGAACAGCTCATTCGGCAGTTCAAATCCGTGAAGCGCGTGAAAGAACAATCGCTGGAAAGCCTGGCGGCTGTGGTTGGGAATGCCAAGGCGAAGATCGTGAAAGCACATTTCGACCGCACAGCCAATGCCGGCTAATCGAAATAATTGCGTATCCTCGTGACCTGATAAACACGAAGGTATGCAACCGAAACTCACTGCGCTGATTACCATTAAAGAAGATTGCGGGTATTTCCTTCCCGACCGTCATTTCAAAACGTTTGGTCGCCACTACCAGTCGTTGTTCACCATTATGATCGAAAAGCTGGAAGCTATCGAACGGATCGAACGCATTGTCATCAATACCGACAGCAGTCGCGTTCAAAACAGCTACCGGCACAATTCGCGTTTTCAGCTGATCAATACCATTGAAAAACGCGCCGAAGATGCGCCGCCGGAATTCGATCTGGCTCCCAATAAGGAAACGCTCGCTATGCTGGCCCACGCTCCGGGTGAACATTTCATTCGTCTGGGCTCCATTTTTCCGTTTGTCAAGCAGGACACCATCGAATTGGCCATCGATTACTACGATCGTTTTGTGCTCGATCCTGAAGACGGGCGCCACGATTCGTTGTTCAGCGTTGCAACGTATTACCAGAAGCTGTTCGACAACGACCGTGATGTATTACGCGAAGATCCGCCGAATGTGTTTGCGGAAGACGGCATTCTGCATGTGTTCAATCGCACTACATTCCAGCAAAACGGCAACCGGAAAGTGGGAAAAAAACCTTTCGCTTTCGGGATTGATGCCATTGAAAACATGGCCATCGATTCGGAAGAAAATTACGAGCTCGCCTGTCTGGTAGATAAAAACCGGCATAAATTCTCGCGCATTTTCCGCTAAGAGCTTTCCCGCGAATGAGCGAATTTAGCTAAGCAGCGTTTGAAAATTTGGGCGAATGGTGTCAGCACGCTGACACTTCGCGAACTGTGGTGTTGCGCTGGCAGCATGATCTTTGCGACCTTCGCGTCTTTGCGGTAAAACTCATTACCTTTGCCCCATGAAATACCTCATTGTCGGGCTGGGTAATCCCGGTTCCAAATACGAAGAGACGCGTCATAACATCGGTTTCAAGGTGGTTGAAGCACTGGCGAAAGAGCTGGGCGGTTCATTTTCCCTGCAAAAAGTCGCCGAAAAAGCCGAAGTGAAATTCAAGGGCCGCACACTGGTGCTGATCAAGCCAACCACGTATATGAACCTTTCCGGCAAAGCGGTGAATTATTACCTGCAACAGGAAAAAATTCCGCGCGACAACCTCGTGGTGATTACTGACGATATTGCCCTCCCGTTTGGAAAGCTCCGCATGAAAGGCAAAGGCAGCGACGGGGGCCATAATGGATTGAAAGACATACAGGCAACGCTCAATTCGACCGAATACGCACGACTGCGTTTTGGCGTGGGCAATGATTTCCACAAAGGGCGACAGGTAGATTATGTACTGGGCGAATGGGGCGCAGAAGAACGGGAAACCCTCACCGAGCGCATCGAAACGGCTACGGAGTTCATTAAGAGCTTTGCGACTGTAGGAATTGGCCTCACGATGACAAATTGGAACGGTAAATAAGCCCGGGTTTAAAAAATCGCCTCCGGTTCCTACCGCAAAAGTGGTATTTTACTCAATAAACACTCTTCTTCTTACCGTAAAGAGATAAATAACGGATCGATTAACTATCTTTACAGCTTCGCAGGGCCTTTTTTTTCTGCGGGATCAACGTACATGCAATACATAAAACTCACGAGGAGTGATGCTTTCTCCAAGCAGCTTTCCAAAAATGTAGATGAATATCTCAAGAGCAACAACCTGAAAAAATTCGGTAGCTGGCGCATCTTGCTGAAGGTTCCCCTGATGTTCTCTATGTATCTTCTCCCATACTTCCTGATGGTTTGTGGCGTAATCGATAACCCATGGTGGATGCTTTTCTGGTCTGCTGTTATGGGCCTCGGTATGGCAGGAATCGGCTTATCCATTATGCACGATGCCAATCACGGAGCTTTTTCGAAATACAAATGGCTGAACAAAATCATGAGCTTCTCGCTCGAGATGCTGGGCGGCTATAACGTCAACTGGAAGATCCAGCATAACGTGTTACACCACAGCTTTACCAACGTGCACGATATGGACGAGGACATCGCTCCGATCGGGCTGCTGCGTTTTTCACCGAACGAGCCACTTAAAAAAGTACACCGTTTCCAGGTGTTTTACGCTTGGTTCTTCTACGGTTTGATGACTTTTTCGTGGTCGAGCAACAAGGATTTCAACCAATTGCGCCGCTTCCATAAAAACGGCCTGCTGAAATCACAGAACATTTCCTACGCGAACGCGCTTACGCACATCATCATTTCCAAAATCTTCTATTTTGTATACATGGCGCTCATTCCGATGCTGCTCATGGATATCGCCTGGTGGCAATGGATCATCGGCTACTTTACGATGCACTTCATCAGTGGCTGGATCCTCGCTTTTGTTTTCCAGATCGCACACGTGATGCCGGAAACGGAATTCCTGACAAAGGAGAGTATCGTGCACAAGAACGAAGAGGAAAGCTGGGCGAAGCACCAAATGATGACTACAGCGAATTTCTCTAACTGGAATCCGCTGCTGACATGGTACGTAGGTGGTTTGAATCACCAGATCGAACACCATTTGTTCCCGGACATTTCACACATCCATTATCCGAAGATCGCCAAGATCGTGCGTGAAACGGCCCGTGAACACAATATTCCGTATCACTACCACCGCACATTCGGTGGAGCGGTTTTCCAGCACCTTCGTTTGCTGCACCGCCTCGGTAAGGCCTGATTTACAGTCGACTGAATCCATTTCTGATAGCGCAATAATATGCGGGCAATAAGTGCTGCCGGTTAGTCCGGTATACAATTCGTTGACAAGCACTTAATCTCTGTAAAGAAAACGATTGAATCACGGCGATTTCGTATCTTTACACCCCATAATTTTTGTGATGAACAATTTTGAGATCACTGTGCCCACCACGATCATCTTCGGAAAAGATCAGTTGGCGCAGGTTGTCAAACAGATACAAAAGCATTACGACGGGCGCAAGCTGCTGGTGCTTTATGGCGGGGGTTCTGTCGAACGATCAGGTTTTCTGGATCGCCTTAAAGAAACTTTGCACCCATTCGAGCTCCATTTTTTCAAAGGAATCGAAGCCAATCCTGAATTTGATACGCTGATGAAAGCCGTGGAGTATATCCGCGAGAACAACATCGGCTTTATGCTGGCTGTCGGCGGCGGATCCGTGATCGATGGCGTAAAGTTTATCTCAGGAGCTGTTCATTACGACGGTGATCCGTGGGAAGTGCTCCAGCGCAAGCCCGGCACAGAATTCACAACGGCTGTTCCTTTCGGCTGCATCCTGACCATTCCGGCAACCGGTTCCGAATCCAATTCCGGCGCGGTGATCAGTCGTGCGAGCCTGAAAGAAAAACGCACCATGGGCGGACCGCTTTTCTTCCCGAAATTTGCACTGCTCGATCCGACATTCGTTGCGACACTTCCAAAACGACAGCTGGCCAACGGTGTGATCGATGCGTTCATGCATACGATGGAACAATACCTGACGTATCCGTCCGGGAACCTGCTGCAGGAGCGCTACGCAGAAGGCATTTTGTCGACGCTCATCGAGATCGGCCCGAAAGTCGTGGAACATCCGGAAGATTACAAGCTGGCTTCCAACCTGATGTGGTGTGCCAACCAGGCGTTGAACGGTGTATTGCGCTGCGGCGTTGCTACCGATTGGGCCACACATATGATTGGCCACGAGCTGACGGCACTTCACGGCATTGATCATGCGCAAACACTGGCTATTGTTGCACCGCGCCTCTATGAGCTGAAATTCGATAGCAAAGCCGAAAAACTGGCCCAGTACGGCCGTCGCGTATGGCAGCTGGAAGGCAGCGATAAAGAAGTAGCCGCAGCGGCGATCCGCAATACCGAAGCCTTCTTCCATACATTAGGTGTGAAGACCCGCATTTCTGATTATACGGCCGATTACACGGCAACACCGGCCATTGTGAAACAACGGTTTACCGAACGCAACTGGCTAAAACTGGGCGAGCGCCAGGATCTGACTCCGGCCGACGCCGAACATATTTTGTTGAACGCGATCTGATTATGCCTCTTTCTGCAAGATTTACGATTCGTGACAAAGCAACGCCGGCGCTGCTGGAATTGCTTTCCCAAACCACCCTCGGCACCAATGGTGCCCGCTATCGCCACCTCGATACACCGGAACGCGTCCAGGAAGCTGATAATCCGTTGTTCCTTTCAGTTGAGCGCGACGGAAAAGTGCAGGGGAATGTGACCTTCTGCAAGCGTGGAAAACGCTGGTACGTGCGCTATTTTGCCTTCTCGGGCCAGAAACAGGCTTCGGCCACAGGTCAGAATACCGAGAAAGGGAATTCGATGCTCAAGCAGAATATCGCCGATTTCTACGAAGAAGTGTTTGAGGGAAAATACGGCGATGCGCCGGAAGCGTTTTATGCCTTCATCGATCCGCGCAACGAGCGCAGTAAATGGATGGCCGAGCGTTTCGGTTTCCGTACTGAAGCACAATTGATGACACAGTCGTTTAGTCGCACCAAGCCGTGTGATAACAACGCTGTTCGTGTTATCACCGACCAAAAGCTTATTGATTCCTGCCTGGAAGACATCCGTGAGCACCATTCCTATTTTGCCGATACACAAGCCCGCCGACCGGTCTTTTATGGAATGTTCAACGAGCAGAACGAGCTGATCGCGTTTGCCAAGATCACCAAAGCGCATTGGGCGATCGAGCGATTGCCGGGAGATATGGGTGGTTTTTTGACGAAGATCATCCCGTTTGTTCCGGGTATGCGCCGCATCATCAAGCCGCGCGAACACCGTTTTCTTGTGCCCGAATCCGTTTGGGTGAAAAACCATGATCCGCGCACCCTTTCTACCTTTTTCGAAAGCATGCTTGCCAAGGAACAGCTCAATATGCTGTTGTGGTGGGTCGACAAGCGTGAACCGCTTTGGCGTGAGACCAAAAACGACGTCAAATGGGGCTTGCTCCACCAGCTCACAACCACGAATCCGGTAGATGTAGTGGTACTCCGCAAGAACTGCTGGGCGCTCGACGAGCTGAAGACCAAGCCGATCTTTGTGGCCGGATGGGACATGGTTTAAACAAAAAGGAGTCCGCTGTGGCGAACTCCCTTTCATGCTTTTTCCAAACGGTACCTTTAAGCTCTTTTGAGTGCTTTTCCCTGCTTTACAGCCTGGGTGAACTCCTTCGCCGGTTTAAACTCGGGAATGACGTGCTCGGGAATCTGCACGGGGATGTTCTTTTTAATGTTGCGCCCAATTTTGGCGGCCCGCTTTTTAATAATAAAGCTTCCAAAGCCTCTCACGTAAACCGGTTCGCCTTCAGTGAGGGAGCTTTTGATCTCTTTAAAACAGGTTTCCAGTGTAGCCAGGACGTCTGTTTTTGAAATCCCGGTTTTTTCGGAAATGCGGGCAACCAGATCTGCCTTTCTCATATTGGTGTGTTTTTGGATTAATTAGAGCGGCCTCCCGCATTTTTGAATGTGGTATACCGCTCATTCCCAAACTTACAATTTCCAATCTTCACAATCCTAGCGCGTTCGCTTAAACTTTGTTAAATGACGGATGTATTTCAACTATTTACATCATTCTCACGCATTCGCGAATTTCTCGTTTCTTTGCCGGACCAAATTGCAGACCATGATGAATGTAGTGCTGATCGAGCCGGAAATCCCTAATAACACAGGAAGTATAGGCCGTTTGTGTGTCGGAACGGGCAGCCGTCTCCACCTGGTGCGACCTTATGGTTTCCAGATCACGGATACTGCATTGAAGCGCGCTGGCCTCGACTACTGGGTCCACCTCGACCTGCACGAATACGATTCGGTGGAAGAATGGAAGAAGCAGATCACGGACCCTTCGCGGGTATTCCTGTTCAGCGCCCGCAGCGATCGTTCCTTTCTGACTGTTGATTACCAACCGGGCGACTGGCTGGTGTTTGGCCGCGAATCGGTAGGTCTTTCGCCCGAAGTACAGGCGCAATTCGAGAACCACCTCACCATTCCGACCACGGGATTGGTACGCAGCCACAATATCGCCAACGCCGTGACTTTCGCTTTGGGTGAATCGCTGCGGCAGATTAATGGGCCTGGTCTCGTCTCCCCCTTTGGAGGGGGATAAAGGGGGAGGACCCTAAGAATTTTGATCGGGAATCCTCCCGAATGCTCTACCCGGAAAAGTGAGATGATAAAGAAATTACATCGACTTGTCGATGGGTAATCTGGTGTGGAATTATCCTCCCCCTCGGTCCCCCTCCAAAGGGGAAGAAATAAAAATCCCCTCACCAAAGATGAAGGGATTTCGTATTTAGAATTATCAGACTTTATTCAAGTTCTACCCTGAACACATTTCGCATCCTTCCGGATCGTCGAGTGAGCAGGCGATAGCCGCTTGTTGTTCTTCGCGGGAAGTTTGATCCACAACTGCCGGGTTCTCTGTGATGGCTTTGTCGACGGTGAATTTGATCGCGTCGGTTGCTGCCTTCGTGCGCAGGTAGTACATACCTGTTTTGAGACCTTTTTTCCAGCCGTAGAAGTGCATGGAAGTCAGCTTACCGAAGTTGGCGTTCTCCATGAAGATATTCAGCGACTGTGACTGGCAGATGTAAGCTCCGCGGTCGGCCGCCATATCGATAATGGCTTTTTGCGAAATCTCCCAAGCTGTTTTGTACAGGTCCTTGATGTATTGCGGGATCTCCTGGATGTTCTGAACGGAACCGTTGGAAGCCATCAGCTTCTGACGCATTTCTTTTGTCCAGAGGTTTTCCTTCACGAGGTCTTTCAGGAGGTGCTTGTTCACGATGATGAACTCACCGGACAATACACGACGGGTGTAGATGTTCGATGTGTATGGCTCGAAGCACTCGTTGTTTCCGAGGATTTGTGCCGTAGAAGCTGTTGGCATCGGAGCGAGCAGCAGGGAGTTGCGCACACCGTGTGTTTTCACTTCTTCTTTCAGCAGATCCCACTCCCAGCGGCTGCTTGGCGTAACGCCCCACATGTCGAACTGGAAGACACCTTTGGAAACCGGTGATCCTTCGAATGTTTCGTAAGGACCTTCTGCGATTGCCAGGTCTTTGGAAGCCGTCATGGAAGCGTAGTAGATCGTTTCGAAGATCTCGCTGTTGAGCTTACGCGCTTCGTCGGATTCGAATGGGAAACGCAGCATGATGAAGGCATCGGCCAGACCCTGAACGCCGAGTCCGATCGGACGGTGACGCATGTTGGAACGACGCGCTTCTTCTACCGGGTAATAGTTCCCGTCGATGATGCGGTTCAGGTTCACCGTTGCCTGGTACGTTACTTCGAACAGCTTGTCGTGGTCGAATGAACCGTCTTCGGTAACGAATTTCGGTAAGGCGATAGATGCCAAGTTACATACGGCAACTTCGTCCGGCGCTGTGTATTCCATGATCTCCGTGCAGAGGTTGGACGATTTGATCGTTCCGAGGTTCTGCTGGTTGGATTTACCGTTTGCTGCGTCTTTGTAGAGCATGTATGGCGTTCCGGTCTCGATCTGGGATTCCAGGATCTTGAACCAGAGGTCTTGTGCTTTTACAGTTTTGCGACCGCGGTTTTCGGATTCGTATTGTGTGTACAATGCTTCGAATTCAGCTCCGTAAGTATCGGAAAGTCCCGGGCACTCGTGCGGACACATCAATGTCCAGTCGCCGTTGTCTTCCACACGCTGCATGAACAGGTCCGGAATCCAGAGAGCGTAGAACAAATCGCGTGCACGCTGCTCTTCCTTACCGAAGTTCTTTTTCAGGTCGAGGAAGTCGAACACGTCTGCATGCCAAGGCTCGATGTAGATCGCGAACGATCCTTTGCGTTTACCACCACCCTGGTCAACGTAGCGGGCTGTGTCGTTGTATACACGCAGCATCGGCACGATTCCGTTGGATGTTCCGTTGGTTCCTTTGATGTAAGAACCGGTTGCGCGGATGTTGTGGATAGCGAGTCCGATTCCACCGGCTGACTGGGAAATCTGAGCGCAGGATTTCAAGGTGTCGTAAATACCCGGGATGCTGTCTTCCTTCATTGTCAACAGGAAACAGGAAGACATTTGCGGTTTCGGTGTACCTGCATTGAAAAGGGTTGGTGTGGCATGTGTGAACCAACCTTCTGACATCAGGTTATACGTTTTGATGGCGGCCTGCAGGTCATTTTTGTGGATACCTACGGCAACGCGCATGAGCATCTGCTGCGGGCGCTCGGCGATTTTCCCGTCGAGGCGCAACAGGTAGCTGCGGGTGAGGGTTTTGAACCCGAAATAGTCATAACGGAAATCGCGGTCGTAGATGATGCTGGAATCCAGCAGCTCACGGTTTTCCATGATCACTTCGTACACATCATCCGCCAGCAGGGAAGCACGTTGGCTGGTTTTCGGATCGATGTATTTGTACAGATCTTCCATCACATCGGAGAACGATTTCTTCGTTTCCTTGTGGAGGTTGGACACGGCGATACGCGATGCCAGGAGGGCATAATCCGGGTGATCGATCGTCTTGGCAGCGGCTACTTCCGCAGCAAGGTTATCGAGGTCGGTTGTGGAAACTCCATCGTAGAGTCCCTCAATCACTTTCATCGCCACTGCTTCTGGCGACACCAACGGGTCGAGCCCGTAGCACATCTTCACGATGCGCGCGGTGATTTTGTCGAATTTGACGGCTTCTTTTCGTCCGTCTCGTTTAATTACATACATGCGCTTCCTGTTTAGTTATAGTTTTTGATCGTAATGGGTGCTGTTTTAGAAATCTTCATCTGTGCTGAAGGTCTGATTGTGTTCTTTTCCTGACATAACGCCGGCTTTCTGGTATTCGGCCACGCGCTTCTCGAAGAAGTTGGTTTTCCCCTGGATGGAGATCATGTCCATGAAGTCGAACGGATTGACCGTGTTGAACACCTTTTCGTTGCCCAGCTCCACCAGCAGGCGGTCGGCTACGAATTCGATGTACTGCGACATCAGCTCGGCGTTCATTCCGATCAGGCGTACCGGAAGTGCATCCGTCACGAATTCCTTCTCGATGGCTACGGCATCCAGGATGATTTCTTTTACCTGCTCTTTCGGCAGCTGGTTCACCAGGTGGCGGGTGTAGAGCAGACAAGCGAAATCACAGTGCAGACCTTCGTCACGTGAGATCAGCTCGTTGGAGAACGTCAGTCCCGGCATAAGTCCACGTTTTTTCAGCCAGAAGATGGAGCAGAAGGAGCCGGAGAAGAAGATTCCTTCCACTGCAGCGAAGGCTACCAGACGCTCGGCGAAAGAACCGTTGTCGATCCAGCGCAGTGCCCAGTCGGCTTTCTTGCGCACGCAGTCGATCGTATCGAGTGCGTTGAACAAATGGTTCTTTTCCGCTGTGTCTTTGATATACGTGTCGATCAGCAGGGAATACGTTTCCGAGTGGATGTTTTCGATAGCAACCTGGAAACCGTAGAAGAATTTAGCCTCGGTGTACTGCACTTCAGCCAGAAAGTGCTCGGCGAGGTTTTCGTTTACGATACCATCAGATGCTGCGAAGAATGCCAGCACGTGTTTGATAAAATGGCGCTCATCGTCATTCAGCTTCGATTCCCAGTCGAGCAAATCCGGAGACAGGTCAATTTCTTCTGCAGTCCAGAAACTGGCCTCTGCTTTTTTATAGAACGACCAAATGTCTTCGTGTTGGATCGGGAACAACACAAATCGGCTTTTGTTCTCTGCTAATATCGGTTCTGATTGTGCCATTTTTACCTGTTTTTTTAAAGTCAATAATTCCTAGTCCATGATTCCCGAAAAAACCACGGTTTACTATACAATTTACAAAATATTCTTGTTTCCCCGCTCCGACGCCGGGTGTTAATTCCGGCCGCCTGTTCACATGATTGAGGCATACAAAAATTGTCAAAAATCTTTCCTCTCGCAATTAGAGATATTCACAATCGCAGGGTTTATCAACATTTCTTTTTCCGAAAAAATCGGAAAGCCTTTAGCTGGAACACTTAGCGGGTTTTTCAACACAGCTCGCAAAGATATTCACAGAAATTTCATCTGGGTTTGTCGAAGATTTAATACAGTTCGTCAACGACTTCTGAATGAACGATTTTGTTTAACTGTCCTATAAAGTTAATTGGTTTTTATCCTATCTTCGGGCCGGTGCGCCAGGAACTATTAACAGCCTGATGTTGAATAGAACGCAGCGCCCGAAAACGGTAATTTCCATGTCAAAAACCACTATTGATTTTAACAAATGGAAGCAGCGATTGAAGCGTCCGGCGGCTGATCTGCTCCACCTGTTCTACCCGAATTCCTGTTTGATCTGCGATACCGAAACGCCGCATGCCCCGCAGGCGATCTGCCCGGTTTGCCTTTCGGAGCTGCATTATACGTCTTTTGAGGCATACACCGAGCCAACGACGCTCGACCGTTTGTTCTGGGGACGCGTGCCGCTGGAGAAAACCTATGCGCTCCTGTATTTCAGCGATTCGGCTTCCACGCGGGCGATTCTGCATGCCCTGAAATACAAGGACAGGCCCGATACGGCGGAATATTTCGGTGAGCGTGTGGGCGAACAGGTGAAAAGTATGGAAGCTTTCCGCGACCTTGATGCGCTCGTTCCCGTTCCGCTGCACCCGAAGAAGGAATTCCTGCGTGGCTACAATCAAAGCCAGAAGCTGGCTGAAGGCATCGCTGCCCAAACCGGAACGACGATCGATACCGACCTGCTGAAACGGGTGGTGTTTACGGAAAGTCAGACGAAGAAAGGGAAAACATCGCGCTGGGAGAACATGCAGCAGCGTTTCCGGTCGCAGGAAACGAAGAAAGCGTATCGCCACATTGCCCTGGTCGATGATGTAGTAACAACAGGATCCACGGTCGAAACGTGTGTGCGGGTGCTGCAGGAAATTCTGCCCGGCACGAAGATCAGCGTGATCGCACTGGCCATGGCCAAGTGATAATGTCTCTAACTAAGCAACTAGTAACTTCCAACTCCCAACTTCAAACTTCCAACTATCTTTGAGCAAATTCTGTCTATGTCGGCAAAGCACACGAAGCAACCTGTTAAAAAGACTACTACAACGCCCAAAAAGCCGGTTCCGGTAGCTGAACCAATTTCCGGCACGGTGATCGCCAACAGAATGTTCTGGTTCCTGGTATTTGCGGCTTTCGTACTGTATGCCAATACGTTGGGACACGGGTTTGTGCTCGACGATATTGCTGTCGTTGAGAAGAATACGTTCGTTCAGCAGGGCTTTGGCGGCATCGATGACATCCTGACCACTTATTACTGGGAAGGCTACTGGAGCTCGAATGCCGGGCTTTACCGTCCGCTTTCGCTGATCATGTTTGCGATAGAATGGGCTATCTCGCCCGACAATCCGTTGATTCATCATTTTGTCAATGTATTGCTGTACGCCCTTTCGATCGGTGTGTTGTTCCGCCTGTTGTGCCGGATATTTGAAGGCACTACGCTTTGGATTGCGTTTTTCATCACGCTGCTGTTTGCGATCCATCCGATTCATACGGAGGTGGTGGCCAATATCAAAAGCCGGGACGAAATCCTGTGTTTTCTCTTTTTCCTGCTCACATTCCGTTACCTGCTCAAACATGAATCCTTATCGTGGAAGCAGGGATTGATCGCCGGCGGGTTGTTTTTGCTCTGTTTGCTTTCGAAGGAAGCCGGCATCCTGTTTTTACCGGTCATCGGGCTGTATTACTTCTTATTGAAGCGGGAAACGATTCTTCCGATCGTCAAACGACTTGCACCGCTGGCCATTGTCGCCGGATTATGGCTGTGCCTTCACCAGTATATCATCGCCACTTCTCCAACGGAGCGCATCACATACACCTACCTGGATAATTCCCTGGTGGCCTGCAGCGGAGGCGCGCAAGTGGCTACCGGCATAGGCATCTTCGGGCGCTATCTGTTGAAAACGCTGCTGCCGGCAGGAATGAGCTACGATTATTCCTACAACCAGATTCCCTGCGAAACCTTCACTTCGCCGCTGGTTCTGGCCGTTCTGCTGATCGTTTTGCTGCTGATCTGGGCGGCGTTTAACTTCCGCAAGACGCATCCGGTGATTACGTTCGGTATTTTGTATTTCTTCCTTACCATGCTGCTGGTCACCAACGTGTTTACGCTGATCGGCGCCACGATGGGCGATCGTTTGCTCTATGCACCGGTATTGGGGATTTGCATGATCGCGGTCTACGTACCGTATGCGTTTTTGAAGAGCTACCATCGTCCCGCTGCTTACATGGCGTTAGCAGTTGCTTTTGCGGGAGCGGTGTTCACCATCAACCGAAATGCAGACTGGGCTTCCAATACCACCTTGTTTACGGCAGATGTGGAAAAAGCGCCGAACAGTGCCCGCGTTCATTTCAATCACGGAGTGGTGCTGATGGGCGCGCTGCCGGAAAACATCGACAGGCAACAATCGCAGCTGCCGGAAGTGATCGGTTGTTTTGAGCGGGCGCTGAAGATCGACCCGAAAGATGCCGGTTCGCACACCAACCTGGCGGTTTGCTACTACCGAATGAAGGAATACCGGAAATCGGCGGATCATTCCCGTGCTTCCATTGCCGTTAATGCGGATGACATCCTGAATTACAACAACCTGGCAGATGCCTTGTTCAAGTTGGAACAATACGACAGTGCCATTGTCAATTACCGGAAAGTGATTACCGGCGGAAAAGCAACCGCTTCAACCTATAATTTCATGGGTGTTGCATTCTTCAATCAGCAAAAACACCCGGAGGCGGCCCAGACGTTTGAAAGCGGACTGAAGCAGTTCCCATCGAATACGGAGCTGATGATGAACCTGGCAAATACCTACGGAACGACGAAAAATTATCCGAAAGCATTGGAAGTACTGCACAAAGTCATCGGGTTGGAGCCGAACAATAAGCAGGCCTATTATTTCCTTGCGATGACTTATCAGAACCTGGGCGATTTCCCGAATGCCGATAAGTATTTCCAGTTGTACCAGTCGAAATAGAGAATTAGCTGATCAATCAGTAAGACTTTTGTGAGGACTACACAAAAGACGCATAGCAATATTGCGTTATCGCAATAACGTAATATTACGTGTGACTTTTGATTTGGAGAATGGAATTCACTTATTCGGACTGGCTTTTGTGTAATCCCGATGCAATCGGGATGCTTGGATAAAAACACAGCACATCAAATGACTCTTTTGGGCCTTTTGTGGTGAAAGGCTTAAACATAGCTACTTTTGATCCATGAAACTTCTCATCATCGGGGGCGGTATCGCCGGAACGACACTGGCACAGCATTGCATCGATCGTAACATGGAATTCCGTTTGGTGGAAAAAGGCACCAACGAATGCTCGCAGATGGCCGCCGGGATTATGAACCCGCTGGTATTCCGACGCATCAATGTGAGCTGGCGCGTGGCAGAAATGCTGCCGTTTGCCGCCGATTTCTACCGCAGAATGGAAACCCGGCTAAACGGCTCGTTCTTTTCGGAAATACCGATTCGTCGCTTATTTGCCAGCGAGCAGGAAGCAGGCTACTGGCGACAAAAGCAGGACCAGCCGGTTTACAGTGATTACCTCAAATCGCTCGATGAAGCCGATGCGCAATTTCCGTCGGAGAAGAACACCTTTGGTACGGGAGTGGTGCGCGGTAGTGCGATTGTGAAAGCGGCGCAGTACATTCCGGCGCAATGGCGCTGGCTCGAAGAACAAGGAAAACTCGATCGCTCGGCGGTGGATTACGCTGCGATCGATCCCGTTGCTGGAACCTATAAAGGCGAAGCGTTCGACTGCATTGTATTTGCCGAAGGCAAAGACGGCCGTTCGAATCCGTGGTTCAACTTTTTGCCACTCCAGGCTACCAAAGGTGAATTGTTGACGATAGAAGCTCCAACGCTTTCCCAATCCGAATCGCTGAACCGCAAGTGTTTTCTCTTTCCGCTCGGGAACGGACAATTCCGCGTCGGATCTACCTACGTTTGGGATACCGACGATACGACCATCACCACAGCAGGTCGCGAAGCAATCGTGGAAAACCTTGGCTCCGTCACTGACGAACCGTTTACCATCGTGGACCAGCAAGCTGGCGTTCGTCCTACGGTGACCGACCGCCGTCCGTTGCTGGGGAAACACCCGGAATACCCAAAATTGGCCATCGCCAACGGACTTGGCACCAAAGGCTTTATGATGGCACCGCTGCTGATGCGGGAATTGCTGGAACATCTTACAGAAGGAAAAGCGTTACACCCGGAAGCGGATATTGTGCGCTTCGCGAACTAATCTTTGCTCCCCTGTCTGCCGACAGGCAGGTTTGGTGGTGAAACAAACGATTGCATTCCCTCCCAATCCCTATCTTTGCCCCATGAAAATTCAGGCTTTTACATTTAACGGTTTCCAGGAGAATACGTATGTTGTTTCGGGTGCTTCGGGCTCGGCTATTATCATCGATCCGGGTTGTTACGACCGTTTCGAGCAGCAGGATTTGCAGGACTACATTGCTGAGGAACAGCTGACCGTAAAAGCGCTTTGGAATACGCATTGCCACATTGACCACATTTTGGGTAATGCGTTTGTGAGCCGTACATATAACGTTCCGCTGGCGGCGCATAAGGAAGAATTGTTCACGCTCAGCATGGCCGAACGCTCGGCAATGATGTACGGTCTGGCAGCTTACGAGCCTTCTCCTCAGCCAACCGTATGGTTCGAAGACCACCAGGAGCTGACAATAGACGATCTGCATTTCAAAGTGATCTTCGGTCCCGGACATTGCGTGGGTCACGTGGCGTTCTACAGCGAAGCGGAAAAAGTACTGATCGGCGGCGATATCCTGTTCCGCGGTTCTTTCGGTCGAACGGATCTGCCCGGCGGCGATATGGAAACACTGAAAGACACCATTCACAACCGCATCTTCACCTTGCCGGAAGATGTCGTGGTGTATTCCGGTCACGGACCGGCCACAACAATCGGCGAAGAGAAGCGTTCGAATTATATCTGGCAGTTCTAAAACGGGGGATCATCCACATCTTTTAACCGCTTATCACTCAATCGCTTGGCGAAATGTTTATTATTGACTAAACTTGTGCTTGCTAAGCAGATAACTGAAAATGAACGCACTGGCCGTATCGGATACTTTTTCAAAAGCGATCACGCTGATCGAGTTTGAGAAAAGCGGCAATCCCCAGGAAAAATACAGGCCTGGCGGATCCATTCTGCGTATGTTCATTCGCGAAGCCATGAAAACGGGCAGCTACATTCCGTATATCGAACAGGTTTTTGCCGAAACCGAACAGCGTTTGCCCGAGCTGGAAGAAGAAATCGACGCCTACAACAACGCAACGTTCAGTGTCAGCCTGGAACATTCCGACCCCGATGCTTACCGCAGGATGCGTTTGCTGGAAGCGTTGGAAGAAGACGCGTAACCATCTTTCGCTTTCCTTTGACAAGTTGCTGCTTGTTTTCCCTAGCTTTGTGCATCCATGACACAGCTCCGGTTCAAACCTTTTCGCGATCTTATTCAGCACATGACGACTGCCAATACGCGCAGCCGGTACATGGATAGCCGTGTCGTTTCGCTGGACATCGAAGACGGTAAAATCCGCGCATTGGTTCAGGGAACCGGCAATTACGGCGTGTCGATCGAATACAACGACCAAAAAGTCGTGCGCGCGGTGTGCTCGTGCCCGTATGAGCTGGGTGGTTATTGCAAGCATATCGTACACGTGCTGGTTCTTGCCGATGCAAAGCTCCAGAATGAAGAGATCGCGCAGGAAATCCTGAAAATCAACAACTATTTCGTGCTGGAACGGACCAATCTGCTCCAGATGGAACGCCGCGATATCGACCGCATTTCGCTGGTGTATCACCGCCTTGGCGGCGTACGGAATACGCTTTCAATTACCCACGGCGAGATCCATATCAACGAGATCCGGCTTACGCTCGAACGCGGTTATTCTGTTGAGGCGGAATGCCACATCGTGCAGCGCAACGAAGACCTTCTGCTACGATGCAGCTGTGCCGGAACGAAGAGCTCGTTTCCGTGTCAGCACCTCAATTTCGCACTGAACGAGATCATCCGGACAGCCGATTACCAATTACCGTTCGATGCCGAACGCCGGGCTTTTCTACTAAGGCGAAAAGCAGAAAGCATCGGCCTGAAGAATGTCGAGCATCCCGATGAGCTCTTCGATATTCACCTGGAGAACCACCGCGTGTTCATTCAGCCGAAAGTGAAATTCCTGGCGCTGGACGAGCAGTCGCAGGCACGTTTGAAAGAAGAGCTGCTGCCTGCGTTCCAACTCCCGAAGTCGCAAAAGACCGATACGAAACAATTGCTCGTACTTTCCGAAAGACGCTACGATGAGCAGATGGTGTTTAGGCTGATGCAGGCACCGCTGGCCAAAAGCGGCGAGATCAAAGCTCCCGTGCGCGAAGTTTCCCTGAAAGAAAAGCTGGCGCATACCACTGATCCGGAAGCCCTGCGTTTTTACCTGGCATTGCTGCAGCAGGAAGTTCGGGAAGATACGTCCGGGCAGGCTACAGAGCGGTCACGATCCGAAGAGAGCGCCGAACGGATGAAATTCCTGAAAGACATTCTCCACAATCCGTTCGGACTGGATACGTACTTTGCGGAAGACGGCACTTACGGTTACGGCCCGTTGAAAGTGCAGCCCAAAAACCTGGAACCGGTAACGATCGTTCCGGCCGATGCCGCAGCCACCATTCATGTCGAGCAGAAAGATGAATTCTATGTGCTGACCTGCTCGGTTGAGCTGGAAAACCGCATATATCAATCGAAAAACCTGAAAGTAACCGGGAACTTCTTTGTGCATTCAGGCGACCGGCTGTTGTTCGTTCACAACGAAGCCGTGCTGCGCGTGCTGAAGTTCTTCCGGGAGAATAAAGACGAAATTTTCCTGCATAAATCCCAATTCCAGGAGTTCCGCGAAGATTTTCTCGACCGTCTCGAGCAATCGGTAACGGTTTCCTACAGCTTTGTGAAAGCCGCACCGGCGCGTGTGATCAAGAAGCAGAAGCTGGATCAGATCAGCGAACACCTGATTTACCTTTCCGAATCCGATGATTTTGTGCTGATCACGCCCGTGATGCGCTATGGCGAAATCGAAGTACCGGTGCTTTCGCGACGGACGCTCTATACCGAAGATCCGGCCGGTGGATTGTATTCCGTCGAGCGAAATGAGGCAGCCGAACACCGCTTTATTAAGACGATTAGACAGCAGCACCCATACTTTGCTGAGCAGGAAGCAAACGAATTTTATTACCTGCACAAGCGTCATTTTCTCGACGAAGGCTGGTTTGCGGAAGCGTTTGAAAACTGGCGCGAACAGGGTTTTGTGATTCTGGGCTTCAATCAGCTGAAAAACAATCGTCTGAACCCGCACAAGATCAAGGTGCAGACATCGGTGATTTCCGGCATCGACTGGTTCGATATTCACGCAAACGTATCGTTCGGCAAGCAGGAAGTCGGGCTGAAGGAAATTCAGAAATCCGTCCTGAATAAGAGCCGTTATGTGGAGCTGGCCGACGGCACGAAGGGTATTTTGCCGGAAGAATGGCTGGAGCGATTCGGGCATTATTTCCGCTCGGGCGAGCTGAAGAACGGTGTGATCCGGACACACCGAACGAATTTCACACTGATCGATGAACTGTTCGAGGAAGAAGTGCTATCGAAAGAAGTGCGTGCCGAAATGGAGATCTATCGTGAAAAACTGGCACAGTTCCATTCGATCCGTTCGGTGAAAATTCCCGCAAAATTGAATGCAACATTACGGGATTATCAGAAAGAAGGTCTGAACTGGCTGCATTTCCTCAACGAATTTGGCTTCGGCGGTTGCCTGGCAGATGACATGGGATTGGGTAAAACGATACAAATCATCGCTTACCTGCTGTCGTTGCAGGAAGCCGGGAACCGGACGCCGCACCTGGTCGTTGTTCCGACCTCGCTGCTCTTCAACTGGCAGAACGAATTGCAGAAATTCGCACCTTCGTTCCGCTACGCAGTGGTCCACGGCAGCAACCGGGAAAAAGTGAGCCGTTTCGAAAACTACGACATCGTTCTTACAACATACGGAACGCTGTTATCGGAAATCGAAACGCTGAAAAATGTTCACTTTGACTGCATCGTCCTCGACGAATCGCAGGCGGTGAAAAACATCGGGTCGAAGCGCTACAAAGCCGTTCGCCTGTTGCAGGGAAGACAACGGCTTGTGCTGACGGGAACGCCGATCGAGAACAATACCTTCGATCTGTATGCACAGCTGTCGTTTGCGAATCCGGGACTGCTCGGTTCGGCCAAAAAATTTGCCGACGACTATTCGATGCCGATCGACAAATTCCAGGATTCGGCGCGGGCGAAGGAGCTGCAGAAAAAGATCCACCCGTTTGTGTTGCGCCGTACCAAGAAACAGGTCGCCAAAGAGCTGCCGGAAAAGACCGAAATGGTTGTTTACTGCGAAATGCAAAGCGAGCAGCGTCGCGTGTACGAGATCTACAAAAAAGAATTCCAGAAGCTGCTGAAAGGCATGAATGATAAGGAATCCGGCGAATCGAGTCTGCATATTTTGCAGGGAATGACCAAGCTGCGACAGATCTGTAACTCACCTGCGTTGCTGGGCGACGACGAATACTACGGCGATCAGTCAGCCAAGCTCGATGAGCTCCTGCACCAGATCGAAGACAAAAAAGACGATCACAAGATGCTGGTCTTTTCACAGTTCGTCGGCATGCTCGACCTCATAAAAGCGGAGCTCGACAAGGCCGGGATCGGCTACGCGTACCTGACCGGTCAAACGAAAGATCGCCAGGAACAGGTGGAATTGTTCCAGACCGACGACAGCATTCGCGTGTTCCTCATCAGCCTGAAAGCCGGCGGAACGGGACTCAACCTCACTTCCGCGGATTACGTGTTTGTCATCGATCCATGGTGGAACCCGGCCGTGGAAAACCAGGCGATCGACAGAGCCTACCGCATCGGACAGGAAAAGAAAGTCGTTGCGGTGCGACTGATCACACCCGACACGATCGAAGAAAAAATGCTGTTATTGCAGGAACGCAAGCGCGAGCTGGCGCAGGATATCGTACACACAGATACGGCTGTGCTGAAACAGCTGAGCCGGGAAGATTTGATGAATCTCGTTTAGCTCGCAGATTCCGCAGACCAGCGCGGAATAATCTCTGTTCCGAGCTTGATTTCAACAAAAAGCTAAGACCTTTCGGTTTCTTTTAAAGGAGATCCCTTTGCTTTCCTAACCAAACATTGTGCATCCAATAATCTTTGCTCCTTTGTGGTGAAGGGGATCACTTCCTTCTAAAGAAAATTCGCACCGGAACACCCTGGAAATTGAACTGCTCGCGCAGGCGGTTTTCCAAAAATCGCTTGTAGGAATCCGGAATGTACTGCGGCAGGTTACAGAAGAACGCAAACGCCGGAGCGTGCGTAGGCAGCTGCTGTACGTATTTGATCTTGATGTATTTTCCTTTGAGGGCCGGCGGTGGCGAAGCATTGATGATGTCGAGCATGATATCGTTCAGCTGCGAAGTCGGGATCTTCCGGATGCGGTTCTCATACACTTCCATCACATTTTCCAGCGCCTTGTGGATACGCTGCTTCGTTTTGGCCGACGTAAAAATGATCGGTACATCGTTGAACGGAGCGAGATCTTTGCGCAGCTGCTCTTCGTACTGCACGCTGGTCATGGTGTCTTTTTCAACGAGGTCCCATTTATTCACCAGCACCACCACACCTTTGTGGTTTTTCTCAGCGATGTAATAAATGTTGAGGTCCTGCTTCTGGAGACCTTCCGTGGCGTCGATCATGAACACACACACGTCACAGTTCTCGATGGTGCGCACCGAACGGAGAACGGAATAGTATTCGATGTCTTCGTGAACCTTTGCTTTTTTGCGGATTCCGGCCGTATCGATCAGCATGAAGTCGAATCCGAAAGCGTTGTAGCGCGTATCGATGGAATCACGGGTAGTTCCCGAAATATCCGTAACGATGTTGCGCTCTTCACCTGTGAGGGCATTGATGAACGATGATTTTCCTACGTTCGGGCGACCAACTACGGCGATGCGCGGCAGGTTGGCTTCTTCTTCCGCACGCGGGTCTTCCTTGTCGAAATGCTTTACAGCTTCATCCAGGATGTCGCCTGTTCCCGAGCCGTTTGCTGCGGAAAGATCGTAGACTTCACCAAGTCCGAAGGACCAGAATTCGCTGGAAAGTCCCACGCGATCGGTGTTATCGACCTTGTTGGCCACGATCATGACTTTTTTCTTCGCTTTGCGGAGCATGTTGGCCACGGTCTCGTCGAGATCGACGATTCCCGTTGTCACATCTACCACGAACAGAATGACGTTGGCTTCATCGATGGCAATTTCGACCTGTTTGCGGATCTCGCCTTCGAAAATGTCGTCGGAACCGTGAACATAACCGCCGGTGTCGATCACCGAAAACGGAATGCCGTTCCATTCGCCACGACCGTAAATACGATCACGCGTTACGCCGCTGACTTCTTTCACGATCGCGCGGGTGGATTCCGTAAGGCGGTTAAACAGGGTGGACTTCCCGACATTTGGTCGTCCGACGATGGCAATGATATTTCCCATGTTGTTAATTGTTGACGTACTTCACAGCACTACTTTTAAATTATCAATGAGCAATTATAAATTATCAAGGGCTTGATAATTCAGCAATTTATAATTGATCAGTATCCGTATTTCTTCAGTTTTTGTTCGTTTGTCCGCCAGTCCTTGTCGACTTTGATGAACGTTTCCAGGAACACCTTTTGCCCCAGGAACGCTTCCATATCGATACGTGCGGCCCGGCCGATGCGCTTCAGCATTTCGCCTTTTTTACCGATCAGGATGCCTTTCTGCGAATCGCGCTCCACGATGATCACCGCGCGGATGTGTGTGATATTCTCGCCTTCCTGGAAGGTTTCGATCTCGACCTGGCAGGCGTAAGGCACTTCTTTATCGCAGTGGAGGAAGATCTTCTCACGGATCATTTCGGCCACGAAGAACCGCATCGGACGATCGGACAGCTCTTCCTTGTCGAAGTAAGCCGGTCCTTCCGGTGCGAGCTCCAGGATGCGGTCCCAGATGCGCTCGATGTTGAATTTATGCAAAGCCGAAACCGGGATGATCTCCGCATTCGGCACTTTTTCCTGCCAGTATTCGCGGCGCGCCACTACTTTATCCTGGTCGCCGAGATCGATCTTGTTGATGATCAGCAACACCGGGATTTTCAGTTTCTGAATACGCAGGAGTGTGTCCTTGTGGTTCATATCCGTTTCGTGCATATCGGTAATGAACAGCAGGATATCGGCATCTTTCAGCGACGTTTCCACGTAGCTCATCATCGCTTCGTGGAGCTTATAGGAAGCATTCACCACGCCCGGCGTATCCGAAAAAACGATCTGGTAATCATCGCCGTTCATGAGCCCGTGGATGCGGTGACGCGTTGTTTGCGCCTTGTCGGTCACGATGGACAATTTCTCACCCATCAGCCCGTTCATAAGGGTCGATTTCCCGACATTCGGGCTTCCAACAATGTTAACGAAAGCGGATTTGTGAGTCATTTTCCGGATTTGAAACTGCCTTTTGTGAGCAAGCGGGTGCAAAGATAGGGCATTCGACTGACAATCCATCATTGCGAGCACCTTAGAACGCGTTCACGACGTCATACAGGTAGGCCAGGAGGCAGGAAAAACGCAAAAAAAAGAAAACGCATGCAGCGAAAACCACTTTCGGCCATCTGTAGAGAAAACTAAGCAACTAATTATGAAGAAAATTCACATCTTTTCCATTGTATTGCTGGCAGCCTCGACAGCGATACTTTCCTGTGAGAAGGAAAATCCCACCGAACCGGTGAACTATGATGACACTACGCCGCCGTGTTCGTTTTGTCCAACGACCATGATGGAGCTGAACAGCAGCGGAATGGTAGAAGAGTCTTTTGCCGAACAGGTAGCCTTCTATCACCCTGACGGAATGATTGTCAATCCGACAATGGTTAATCGCACCACAAACGGTTATTACGGTTTCAGTGAAGGAATGGCCATCCGGTTCAATTTCGCCGAGCTGCCACTGGCTTGTGTGTCGAATAAGATCACCTTTTCGCATGCCCGTTTTGCTACGAACAGTAACGATAATCCGAGCCTGGTGAATGTACAGTTTCCGGGAACACCGCTCGTAGTAACCGTTCCGGATTCATTACAGTATTTCCTCGGGCCGTATGGCTATACGGTAGAGCATCACTTCCAGCCGGGTTATGTGTATATGAATACCGCCGGCGACGGATTTGTGGGCGTAGTGGATTCCGTCATTATCAGAGGACCGGAATTCGAAACCGTGACCATCGGAGCGAATTTATTCGAGTCAGAGCTGCGGAACATCTGCGTCTCACACGAGTAAACCCAGATACTACTACCATTACCGGGAAAAGGAGGCTTGCTTTCTTTTCCCTTTGCCAATTTACCAGTTGAAGTTCGATTCATTGCATACAGCCGTTGATGTGTTCCGGGAGTCAAAAGACCCTGCGGCATTCCGGTATGTTTATGATGCGCTTTCTTCAAAACTCTATTACGTCTGTCTCCGCTACCTGAAAAACGAGCCGGATGCACAGGATGTGCTGCAGGAAACCTTTATCACCGCTTACAGGAAAATCGATTCCTACAGCGGGAACGGGAGCTTTGAAGGCTGGGTGAGGCGCATTGCTGTGAACAATTGCCTGGGGAAATTGCGCATTGAAAAGGAACATTTTGCCGAGCTCAACGAAGCAACAGTAGTAGCAGAAGAGGAAAATGGGTACATCGATAAGGAGGAAACGGAAGCAAGACTGCTGAAGGCGCTGCACGCATTGCCAACCGGCTATCGCACCATCCTCAACCTGGCTATCCTCGAAGATTATTCCCACCGGGAAATCGGCGAGATGCTGGGAATTTCAGAAAGTACGTCGCGATCACAGCTCGCAAGGGCCAGGGTCGCATTGAAAGAAAAATTAGAACAGTCATGAACAACAGCGAGCACAACGACCTCGACAAGTTATTGAAAGATAACCTGTCGGACAAAGGAGCCAGCGTTCCTGGAGCTGTCTGGGACAACATTGAGGCGGAGCTCTTCCCGAAGAAAAAGCGGAGAGGATTCTTCTGGCTGTTCTTTTTCGGGGCACTGCTGACGGGTGGTTTGGCCACAGCGGGCTTTTTCCTGTTCAACCGACCGGCTGATTCTTCGGACGTAACGACTGCATCATCTACGAAAACCAATTTACACGATCACCGACATAAACCAACGGCAACCGGCACTCCTGCAAACGCTCCTTCATCACCTGTCGAGGCTCAGCAGGATCTTGCCTGTCGGCAGACAGGACCGGTTGCTTTGTCTGTCGCTTCCGGCGAACCGGCTACCAATCCGGGAGTTTCTGGTCAATCATCCGGAACAGCAAGTCTGGCCATGGGCGAATCATCCCGAAGAAATGGAACTGGCAACGGTTCGGATCGTTCATTTGATGGAAAAGGCGATAAAACAAAGCAGCGTGTAAGAGTGGTGGCGCCGAAAGGTACTTCAGGCGATTCAGCCGGTGAACCAACTTCAGCTCAATCAAACGGAGAAGGAACAAAGAATCCTGTATCCAACTCGGACACAGACAGCGCAATTGATCCTGCCGATGCGAATCTTTTGGCCAGCGTTACGGCGAATGAACCGGAATTAGGGCAACCCGGAAACGTCGATTCACTGGCTACGATGCGGATTATGCCTGTGGGCAACGGCCTGGCAGATTTCCTGGTTCCGCGCAAAGCTCCGGAAAAGCCCGCAACCGCTTGCGGTTTCATCGTCTACGGCGGCCCGTCCTTCTTCGAAATGGCCTTGTTCAAAGACTATTTTGTCTCGGGCGATCTGAGCAATCGTTCATTTGCAGCTTCGGGAATGGAAGCAGGAATTGGCGCTTACCTGCGGAAAAACCGCTTCGGCTGGTACCTCAACCTGGGCTACAACCGCAAACAGGCTTCCTTCCAATACGACGTGGCGATCACCGAAGATGATTATTTCGACTATATCGGTGAAGACATGCCGATGCCCGATCCTGCTGCGACAATCCCTTTTGAAAACATCAGCGATAATGGCGCCAACAGCTGTTTCCTGGCAGAGGATTTTACGGCCAGCTATACCATTACTTCCTGGCAATTTTCGCTGGGCGGAACGATGGAATTCCTGCGCTGGCGGAAATTCAGCCTTGGAGGCGATCTGCGTTTCGGCTTGAACCTGGGCTCTAAACTGGAGCTGAAAGAATGGACTACTTTTTCCACACCCGATTACGAGAAAGAACGCTTCAGCGCTTTCCGTCCGGCGGGCGGATTGTGGATCTGGTGCCAGCTCAGCCGCCGGTTCGCTATCGGTCTCACACCGATGTACAGCTGGCAATTCCAGCGGAAATCATCCTTCACGGCCGGAACGACGAAAGAGCTCATCCTGCCACTGGCCATCCGGATTGGGTTGTAAAGCTTTAGTTTTCGTCTGTTTCCGGCTCGGCGTAGCTCACAAGATCGATCCCCACGCCGTTCGGATCGCGAATCGCGAAATGGCGGTCGCCCCACGGTTCGTTCCGGATGTCGATCACGATCGGGATGCCTTTCTTTTTCATCGTTTCATAGAATTCATCCACGTTTTCCACTTCGATGGTCAGGTAGATCCCGTTTCCGGCGAAAGACGGTTGAAACAACGGTTGCTGCGACGGATGATCAGGCAACAGGAAGCTGATCTCGGCGCTGCGATTGGGCGTGTGCAGCAGGAGGTAGAATTCGTTTTCGAATGTGACGCCAAAACCCAATACTTCGGTGTAGAAGGTTTTGCTTTCAGCGATTTTGGAAGTGATGATGCCTGCGTTCAGTTTCATGGTCTGCGGAGTTTGTGTATAACCCTGTGTTGCCAGCAGAGCCACGACGAAGGTGAAAATAAAATGTTTCATCGGAATGGTTTTAATCCTACCACAAAGATGCTGCAGCCGATCACCCGAACATTGTAAAAAACGGACAACTTATCGTCCGAACGCTTTACCCGGCGTAACACCGTAAAAAGTCTTGAATTCCTTGATGAAATGTGCCTGGTCGTAATAGCCACTGTCGAAAAAAAGCTTGTTCCGACGCAGGCTTTGGGTCGAAGGCTTGGCTTTGAGGATGTTTTGAAAACGCACCACTTTGCTGAAGGTTTTCGCCGAATCGCCGACATAGAATTCGAACAAGCGTCTTAGCTGGCGCTCGCTGATGCCGGTATCGAGATCGCCGATATCGATCAAGCCGCATTTTTCCAGGATCAGCGCAATGGCTTTGTACAAACGCGGATCGTTGTCGAAATCGGTTTGGGAAACCAGCCGCAGGAAATAACCGTCGAGCTTGTTTTGCAGCTCTTCCGTTGTGCTGCGCAGGTCGAAATGATCGCGGATGAATGCTGCTGTTTCCGGTGCTACCAATTCCAGTCGCTCGTAACGGTTGCTCAGCTCCGAAGCATCGGTTCGGAACAGCTGTGGAAACATGGTGGGCAAAAACCGAATGCCGACATAATGAAAGGTATTCCCGAGCGGAAATTCCGTGTACTTCCGGCAAAATCCCATCACGTAATTATCCGCAGGGTCTGAGAGCTCGAAGAAAATATCGATGCAGCCATCGGCCACTACGCGGTAACTGAACGGTTCCGACAACGGCTTTTCCGTCGACAGCTGCCAGTAGCAATAAATCAGCTGCTGCAAATCCGGGTGTGGCGCAATTTCCCGGTACGAAACGCCATCCGCCGACTGCCGGACCGTGGGCTGGACCGGATGGTACAATTGCCGGATGGAGGAAGGAAATGCCATGCGCAGGATTTCCAGCTAAAATAAGGATAACGCTGAATCAAATAAGCGTGGCTTTTGGCCACGCTTATAATTAATTCAAGAGGTATCAGCTTTGGATAATCTGAATATCCGTTTCGTGATCCTGGTTGCCATCATTCAGGTGTTCCTGACAATCGGCCTGGGCTTCAGCCTCCGTTCCTCGCTTAGGCCCGACGTATTCTTCGCAGGTAATGCATTCTGCACGGTATTTTTTTGGCATAGTGATAAGAATTAGAAGTTAAAAAATGCGATTGGAATGGAAAGCCGGATTCCCAGCTCGTTGCGTTCCAGCGTTTCGAGATCCGAATTTCGGCTGTTTGACAAATCATACAATCTGAAATAGAGCTCGGCGTTCAGCTTGTTTTTGTTCTTCTCGTCTTTTGCGTCCATGAAGGAATACAGCAATCCGATGCCGGCATTGTAGACAGGTGTGCTGTTTTGTTGAATGCGTGCTTCCGGATAGATGTGAATCGCAGCCGAATTGCCCAAAAAGAATAAATAGAAATCGGTATAGAAACGCGCACCGATGAGACTGGTTTCGTAGTCGCCGCGGTAAGCGGTTATTTTCTTTGAAACACTGCGTTGAACGGTGGAGTCGCCGTATTGGCGTGTATCACTTAATTCTACTTTGGACAAATCATCGAAATTATCCGCCACATTGAACTCGGCACCGAGTAACCAGTAGTAGCTGGGTGTATTGTATCGTTTCCATTTACTGTATTGATCCCAACGGTATAGATTGTACTCAATCTTTGCGTTAAAAGTGGTGTAGTTCTGCTTCACTAACTGACTGTCAACGGAGCTAAAATCCGACTGAAAGAGGTTAAAGTTGTTGTTTTGAAAACCAGCTCCGAAACTCATCCATTGGAATCGAATTGTACCGTATTCAAAAGACTCGATGGCTTCCAATGCAGCCTTCTTTTTTAGTTTTTTATTGGCAGCCTCTATTTCGTCTTTTGTTTCCAGTGTTAGTAGTTTCAGCTGTACCGAATCCAGTGCTAGTTGAAGTTCTGACAACTGATATTCCAATTCTGCTTTTTTAATGGAGGTTAGACCGGTCTCTTCCAACTGTCCGGTTGTAGTGCTCATCTTTTGCCGGATGAGGTTTTCCTCTTTTGTCAGAACTTCCGCCTGATGAGAGAAAATAGCATTGTGGAAACCATATTTTGTTTCGATACGATCCAGTGTGGTTTTCAAAAGTTGTGGTTGTTTGGATCGATACCCGATGTAGGAACCTTTCCGGAACAGCCAGTTGAATTTCATGTCCGCTCCGATATTGCTGTTCAGCTCCGTTTCATTGAAAATGGTGAAAAGCCCATCCGTAATGCCACCATTGAGATTGAACGACAACATATGGCCGTTTTTGAAGTTTTTAGTCGCATTGAATGCCAGCTCGCCATCTGTAATGTCAGCCGAAGCATAATTTCCGATCGTTGTCTTACCGCTGCTGTTGATGACTGCACCGAATTGTTTTTTGAGGATAATACGGTATTGTTCCTCCGACAAACCGTAGTCTGTTTTCAGTTTGTCCGATTCGATTAAGGTGTCAAGCTCCTCGATAGTCATTTTATTCTCCTGGGCGATTCCCTGGAAGGCGAAAAGAAGGGTACATAAGAAAAGTAGTTGCTGTTTCATGGCGGGTGTGTTTTTATTGTTTCTCTTTGTCAAAGAAACGGCAAATACCAACACAAACTATTGATTGTGATGAATTTACCTGTATTCAGGGAGTTGGCCTCTCACGGAATTCCGGGAGGCTAATTTTCTTCCTTAAACAACAGTTCCCGCGTTTCATACTCCGTGGTCAGTGTGCCCATCAGGTAGCCGTCTTTCAGGCTCAAATGCTCAAATTCCGGGCAATGTTCCAGTGTCACAATTCCGTCTGAAGCGGTCCATTTATAGCTTTTGGTTAGCTTGTCGTGTAGGTGCTCATACATAGCTTCCCGCTCAGGATGCGTACAATTGGCGTCGGTTCGGTGGGAAACCCGGACGGAATCGGCCGAGAATTCCAGCACGCGGTAGTAGTAAATCATGCAGCCGCCGTCGGACATTTCCTTACAGGTAGCGCCGTTGCCGGCCACGAATGTTTTGCCTGCCAGCTCCTGCGCAGAAGCATGAAAGCCAGAAAAAGCGATCGCGAAAAGAAGGAGCCGAAGCCTGGAATGATTCATCATCGTGTAATTACAGGTAAACTATACAACTGATGGTTGATTTGGATCAAAGCTGTGGTAACATTGCAATAACAGTCGTGCCGCGGCGTTTTGAGAAAACAATTCAATCGTATCCGACTCACGTATCAACATATCGCTTTTTGCTCGGCATTGCTTGCCCTTCTCACACTGTTTATGCCATTCGTGTGGCTCGAGATCGGTCCGGAAGGCTATGAATACTACGGTCCAACAGTGCCGCACGTTTACATTTACGGCGGAGCCATCACCGGCAAAGACCTCAGCTGGACACCCATTGCGATAGCTATGATTTTTCAGCTTGTCTGTATTTTGGTGTTTGCGCTGCTGGCCTTCCTGACCAGAAGCTCACGGTTCAAGCCGCTACAGGTCTTGTTGCTACAATCGTTCCTGTTGTTGCTTTTTCCGCTTTGGATTAACTTCTACGTCGATGGCGTGATTGGTAACAGCGACTGCGCAGATATGATCGTTCACTGGCAGCAGCCCGGCATGTATGTTTATGGAGTGTTGGTGGTTTTGAATGTGGTTGCGATTGTTAAAGTGGTCTGGAAAGGTCTCTCAGAAGCTTAATCGTTCGGCCCAATTCAGTTCTTCGGGAAGTTCTTTGCTCGAAAACTCGATGTGAATCACGCGTCTTTTTCGATTGTCGGTGGTTCGGCCGGAACTGTGCAACAGCAAAGGTTTCATGATCATGATTCCTCCTTTTTCTACGTGGCAGGTCGTTTCCGTTTCGGTTGTCCAGTCGATGGTTTCGGGGCGGTAGATTTTCTTCGCATGTGATCCCGGAACTACTTTCAACGCCCCATTGTGTTCGTCGGTATCGTCGAGATGGATTCTTACCGTGAAGATGTTCTCTAAAATATCCAAAGGCGGCTGAACCGCAAATTGATCCTGTTTGCGCGACCATGGTCCGAAGTGCTCAAGGATGATTTTCTGATCGACCGAAATGGTCAGGTCCTGGTGATATGCCACATACCAGTTGGAGGCTTCCGGCTTGTCGAAATAAATGCTTTTGACCACAAAATAATCGTCGCCGAAAAGCTGGTGAATAACAGCCTTCAGGTTCGCATTAAAAATGTGCGGAATGGTCTCCGGGATTTCTTTCAGAAATTGTCGGATCGCAAAAAGATCGGCTGATTTCCGGAAGGTGTCGTTCGTTTTATCGGCCTGATCAATGAGTGTGAGCAGCTGCCCGACTTCTTCTTCCGAATAGACACCGTTGATGGTGGTGAAACCATATTCGGTTAAGGCCGGTTTGTGTTGGCTGGCTATCATTTCATGAGAATAACATTCCTCAATGTTACACTTTTTTCTTCCGCTTCCGCTTGTCAACAACAGTCTTGATGAATATTGTCTTTCCCGTAAAAATTAGCGGTTCTGCATCCTTGACAAAGTCTCTTCCGTCCACGCGATAGGTACGTTTGTCCTGACGTACCAGCGGAACGGATAACGTGACATCCAGATCGCCGGCTACAAGTGGATGTAAGTCCTGAGCAGTTATCCATTCGGTTCGGGAACATGACGCTCCGGGTGGAAGGGTAAACGGTGTCAAGGCGTTAAAATTGCAACCTCCTGATGGATTGATATCGAACGAGGAATGTTCCGTTTTCAATACGTAGTGATTGTAGTAAAAGCAGGAGTTGGTGGTGTACACCAACGTGTCTTCCGAACGATTTTTGACGGTGTAATGCAGGTAATAGCTCGAATCAGTACCCCATTTCTCGTTTGTGATTTTTAGCTCGATTGAATCAACCTTTAACTCAAAAAGTGTACTGACATCGTCTGTCGCAGTACTGTCCTGCGAGTAGGCGTATACCAATGAGGCTAAAACGAACGGCACGATCAGACAATACTTCATGGGCGTTAAGTTTCAAGCAAAAACGCTTGGGCAACCGAATAATTGTATGGAAGGATTACCGGTGGTGATTTTTGATGCTGTACAGCTCTCTCGACAAATCAATCGTATCGGTTGGTTCCAGTTCACCCAGAAATTCAAGGTAATCGTTGTCGACGAGCCATTTTAAATCGTTATCGGATAGGTCGTTCAGGCTGAATTTTAACGATCTATTATCCAGATAAATGAACCAGGGCATCCACAAATATCCCCAATATTCGACGGCATACACAAATTCGAATTGGTTGTGTTCTTTGCAATGAGCCAGCAGCTCTTTCCAGAATCGTGTCAGGCGTTCGTCCATGGAAATGTTGATTAATAACCGTTATTCATTTCTATGTAGGGATACAGAAAAATAGGCTGTGTAATACAGGTATTGTATTCAATTGTCCAGGGGAACGTCAAGGTATCGGCTTTGCAGCTGATAATGGTTTCCTTCGTCTCGTATCGGAATTTGAGGTAGTTTTCATCGACATAACGGTAATACATTTTCTCGGGGGAATCTGATTTGACGTCATACGTTATTTTGTCGACGATTTCCTTGTAGGTGAATTTAAAGTTCGAAGGGTAGCACTCGTAGTAGATCGTAACGTCGACAAGTGTTTCTTTGTATACAATGTATCGGAAACGGTTAATAAGATAACCGTTTTTCAGTCTGATCTTATCGGGATTACGGCCTTCATATATGTCGCATTTCAATCCTTTATAGGTTGTTTTTCCTGCGTGTTTCACCGGTCCGATTTCCCGGATATGATGGAGTTCACAACCCAGCGAATTCGAGAAGACTTTTTGTGAATTATTTCTTCCGTCATAATCGATCCGCAAGAATTTCGTCCAGGGAATATAGAGCGATTTGACATAGTCCACATCCGACTTGTTTGGAATGATGGATTTCTTTTTCAGATCGTATCTGGCGTATTTGTATTCCAACGTGTAGTCCAGTGAGCAGTCAAGGTAGAGCTTGTCCCGATGATCATTGGTAATGAAATGTAGGTAAACCTGATCGTATTTCTCCGGATGGTTCAGCACAGTTGTCAACGAACGCACAATTTCGGAAGAAAGCTGCTCCACCTCTTCATTGCTCAATGCCTGGATATAGGCTGTATCGTTAAAGTTCAGTGTGAGATAAATTGTAGACGGTTTTTCATAAATGGCCTTGATGTCTGAAGTTCCTTTTCCGAGAAAAACAGAGACGTTGAGCTTCTTTTCCAAGGCAGCTTTCCAGCTGATCTCTTCTGGTGAAAGCTCAACCGGCTTTCTTTTTTTCAGCTTGTAGCAAACGTTGTTATTGAAATCGAACAGCCAGCCTTTTTCCTCCCAAAACGGGCACCATTCCGGATCTGAAACGGTTTTAGGGATATCGTATTTGTCACTGGCCATATTAGGTGTTTCCGGATTGAACTCGAATTGATCTTCAACAGAATAGAGCAAGCCACCCAGGTAGCTTTTACCGATTCCTACCGTCATATAAGGTCGCCCGCCCCAGGATCCCTGATGAAACTGTATCCAGACTTTTTGTTCAATGTTTTTGAATTTTTCAGGGCGTACGTCATCGATGGCGCCGATTATCAGCCAGGTAAAAAACATCACAACGATATATAAACCGGAATAAACGATAATTGAGCTTACCGTAAGCACTACCCGACCGGTCGTTTTGAGATTAATAAACCAGATAGACAGTACCAGCACGGACAAAATGAACCAGAAAAACTGTTCTGCATAAACGGAATAGAAATGCAAGCCGCTCACCAGCATAGCGATCCTGAAAAACAGTAAGGCGGCCAGAATTGATATGATCCATTTTTTTATCCGGAGTTTCATACGTTATCGAAAGAGGTTAATTATCAACTTAACAAACATACTGTTCGATTTACGATTGGTGAAACGGTTTTGCCATACTTATACCGGTTCAGTTGCGGTATTCCGTACAGTTAAACTTTACCAAGTGATTGGAGTGCCATTTTTTGTTCGATTTTACGGGATGTAACGAGCCAGCAGCTTCCGCATTTTTGTGTCGCCCTCGTGGGTCATCGAGCCCCATTTGGTTGTGCCCAGCTTCGGATCCATGCCCAGCATTCCTTCATAGGTCACAGACGCCTTGTTGATGATCTTTCCGGCAGCATCGGTGAAATCAATTTCATAGCCTGTATAAGTTGTTCCGACTTCGCCCCATTGAAAGTTCGATGAGTCGCTCACGATCGCCCGGAATTCGGCGATAAAGTCGGCGTCGATCTCCACAGCATCTCCTCGGATGTATCCTTCATCTTCGTTGCCGGCATTCGGATACAGTTTACCGCCGCTAACCGTTTTGGTGGGGAACGTCAATCCGTTCTGCTGGATGCAATCACACATTTCGGTGTAATGCTGAGCATCGTCTGCGATGTCCCCACACGCCGTGTAGGTTTCGAGCTTGATTGCTGCTGGTTTTTGTGCCGATTCATTCTGACAGGCTGTAAGAATCAGGGCGAAAGAGAAGAAGGTGATAAGGCGAATGAGTTTCATAAGAAAAGCTATTGACGTTTATAATTCGGGTTAACGTGCACAGTTACAAACATAGAGAGCGCTTTTTGTAAAAGCAACAAGTAGTTTTTGAACGTCCAACTCGTCCGATTTCACGGTTTAATCGCCCGTTGCACCTTTTTGATGCCGCCAACCACAGGCAGTGTTATGCTGGTGCCGTTCGGATCGATGGTCAGCTTCGTTCCGGGTTCGGGCCAAAGCGTAAATTCCTGGTCGCTCGAAAAGATCAGCAAGCCGATTTGCTGGTACGTTCCGATTAGCTGATCATCGGGCATTAAGTCGAAAGAAACCTCGTAGAATTCTCCCGGTTTCAGCAATTCACCTTTCGTAAGTGACTGGTGATTTTGAGGATCGGCCCAGCCCCGCGTGATGATGTTGTCGTAAATTTTACCCGGTTCCCACGGCAGAGAAACCAGCCATACAGAGAGGTTGGCCGCGGGTTTGCTGCTCGACAGCCGAATGGTTACACGAGGGACACCTGAAATCCGAACGGGTTCTTCAAAAGCCGGAAAAACATACAGCAATCGATTGGCGGCATGCTCGCTTTCGAGTAATTCCTGTCCCGTGAAACTGACATCGTCGATCAGCGTGTCGTTTACCTGAAGTTCCGGTTTTTCAAGCATCAATGTCCCGGTATTGTTGTCTCCGGATTTCAGGTAGAAAGTAACTTCCGAAGCATTGGGATCGGGATAGTCATCGTAGGGTACAGGTGCATCCGAATGCTCGCGGAGAATCACCACTGGCGGATCGTTTTCCACACCATTTTCTACTCCGTGCAGGTAACGGGTAAACCATCGGTTCATCATTGTAAACGGCGGATCTCCGCCATGCGCGTCCTGATGATAATAGAGCTGCACGGGCAAACCTTTGTCTTTTGCCACCTGGTAGAACCGGTAGCTCTGTTCCGGCATCACATTCCAGTCGTTGAAACCGTGGGCCATGATCATTGCCGCTTTCATACGGTCGATGTTGTTCAGGTAATCCCTGGATGCCCAGAACTCGTTGTAATCACCCGTAATCCTGTCCTGATTTTTCGCCAGGATGCTGTCCCGGACATGCCGGTTATTGTACTTTCGCCTGGATTTGTCGCCGGTGTTGATCGCGTCGTAAAGCACGTCCATATCCTCGCCCAAATACCCGTCGGGCGATCTCACCAGGCCATTCGAACGGTAATAATGGTAGAAGGAAGTAACGGGCGCGACGGGAATAATCGCTTCCAGTCCTTCGACTCCGGTTGTTGCGGCGGCTATGCAAAGCGTCCCGTCGTAAGAAGTCCCGGTCATCCCGATCTTTCCGCTACACCAATAGGCAACAGCTTCTTTCGTTCCTGTGCGCGTTGTATAGCCTTTAGCCCGGCCGCACAGCCAGTCGATCACCGCTTTGGGAGCCAATGATTCATTTTCACCACCTATGGTTGGCGAGCCGTCCGACAAGCCGGTTCCGGGAGAAGAAGAATAAACGGTTATGTAGCCTCTCGGTACCCATGTGTTATCCGAGGAATTCGCCAGCAGCGGCCGTTTCTTCCGTGTGCCAAGCTTGGAATGCTTGTGTGGTTTTGGTGTTTCACCCAACTCGTGTTTTACATCCCAGTAATTGTCAGAGAACCCTAAATACGACAACAATCGCAGGCCATAATACGGGCTGGTCATGTAAACAACCGGCAGTTTCAGTCCGTTCGAATCCGTTTGATTGGGCCTGGTGACAAATACATGCATCCGGTCCGGTTTCCCGTCGCCGTCCGAATCAAACGTAGTTTCCACCCACAGCTCTTCTTTGATCCAGTTTTCCGGGTTGCTGAATTCCGGAACAACCTGCGCTTCGCCATTTTTAAACACAGGTACCGGGCTTTGCTGGGCCAGGACAGGACCTAAGCTCAGGCAGAAAAAGAAAAGAAGGATAAAAGGGAATTTCATTCGTTGCTCTTAGGATTTTATGATTAGTCCGGCTTATAAAAATAGTGGATTTTGAAGAGATGGAGTTTGAGAATAAACCGGAATCACACTCGGCCCTCACGCCTGTCCCGATTGAAGCATAGCGGAATAACGGGACTCGCGCTGAAGAAAAGCGCATCCGCCGCGGCGGAAACGTGCGTCCGCCTCAGGCGGATAAGAGCCCGACGAACTCAATCAAAACTTTAGGGAAATAAAAAAGGTTACCAAATCTGGCAACCTTCTTTCGTTGTAGCGGGGACACGACCATTATCGAACATTGAGCTTCTGGAAGATCTATTACTTATAGAAACAGTGCTGTAAGTTATTTCCAAGCCTCCAATAAACCCTTGATGGTCACAATATCCATTATTCGGGCATCAGCGTCCAATAAGGTGTTGTTCCGTTTTAATTGGACATTCTCTCTTAGTAATGTATTCAAATTTCCAATTTTGTTGTCCTCGATCAAGGTTACCTTGTAAACATAACCGTCTATGTACCAAATCACATAATTGCCTTCACTGGAATTCAGTTTTCGGATGCCGGGGACGAAGAGAGAATCAATACGATAGAAATAGCGTTCTGAGACAACAGACGCAGCATAATTATTAGATGAAGCATACTTTTCCGCGTCATCTATTTTCTTCAGGAAATCATTATAAATTGCTGTTTTCAGCTGTCCGGTAGAATCCTTCACATAGCTTACCGTTGCAATTACATGAACCGAATCATAACGATTAGCGCTAGGGTTTCCAAAATTGCAAAGGGTTTGAATATACTGAGCGGCATCTATCGTATTGGTTGTTACCTGAACGCGAACGCCTGCGATGGTGTCAAAAGCGGAAGAAACCGATAGGGTTCTACAGTTTTTATAGACAATTTCCACGGGATAAGATACATTCTGGGTGGAAGCATCGGTGATGATCCAAACAAAAAGAAATGTCAAAAGATAATTAGGCATGAACTAAAGTAATGAATGTTTCTATTAACGGTCTTTAGCTCAATATGTTTAACAATTAGTAACTATTCCGAAATTCCACACTCACACTCGCGCTGAAGAAAAAGCGATCGATAAGTAGTGTGAGTGTGGAGTGTGAGAGTAGAGGGAAAAAGAAAAAGCGTTGTTCGTTTACGAATGACGCTTTTTCTTTTTGTAGGAGTGCAGGGTCGCGTATCGAACAAGACGCTTGCAGAGGATATTCATTTACTATTGCGCTAATTAGAACTGGCGAAGTAGATTTGAATATCAGTTAGTGCTTAACAATGACTAATTGAATATTGTCTGCGTTGTCAATATCATTTTTGAACTCATCTTCATCACGGATGGTTCCAATATCGTAGATGAGAAATAACAATTGAGAATACTGCTTACCGTATGCTTGGATGTCAGCATTTATCTCATCGACTATCTCCTTAGACTTCGCTTTAGTTTTTGAAATCTTAATTTCGAACGCCAAATCCAATTTAGGAAAAATGAAATCTGGTTTATATTCTTTTATTGACACTTTTACTCTTCCGACCTCCCTATCGTAATCAATTCCTTTTGACATCCCTTTGCCAATAAGCATTTGTTCAATTGTATCCTGAATGTACATTTCATTTTCAGGATCTCGAAGCACTGCTCTCCTTAGGTTAGAGCTAAAAAAGTTCTTCAGATTAAAAATCTCTTCAATTTTTATTTCAAGATGATTTTCTATCGTTGACCTAATCAACGCTAAATTACCAAGTACGGCATCAAAGTACATCTTCTGCTGGGAATGAATTGTATCACTTGTACCAGGGACATTCGGCAGATCATAGAAGTCGAATATTATATTAGTTCCAATTTCCTTACAGACTAACGCGCCAATCTGATTGGATTTTGTCATAAAATTTTTGTAATTACTGAACGAAAATAACATCGTTTGGTCTGTGCCCCTATAAATTGCCTTCATCGCATCCTCTAATGCAACTGTATTTGAGAGCAGATCCTTCAATTTTTTTTTATCCATGATTTTATTTCACTTTGGGTGTATCAATAAGGTTTCACAAAAGATTTCTGTGGGATTATTAATCTCCAAAGTTAATGGCTGGATGATTCCTTCATCATAAATAGCGTCTGATGGAACGATTACAATTCTAAATTCGTGGTCATTCATAAACTGATGTGGTTTGCAAAAGTAAGGAGGGTTAACCGCCTCGGTAAATGCTTGCGGGCGGTGATTAGGATTGTAATATGTTACTGGACCAAATAAAACCAATAGGTGTTGTCCGAAATATTTCTGGATTGCAGCTTCAAGACCTAGAACGAATTTTCCAAAGTCTTTGATAGTGACACAATAATCCTTCCTCGCGGTCGATACCAATGATGTAGTCGCGCAAAATGCCCATGCATTACCAATTTTTCTATATTGACTTCCTATACTTCCGGTCGAAAAAATCTTACCATCGACTACAATATCACGCTTTCTATAATCCTGAATCTCGTAGTATTGCTCACCTTCATCTCTAAACCTATCATCTTCTAAGGAGATGAATGCGTGGACTGGGGTAAATCTTATTCTGCCCTCCTCGAAAAGCTCTTGAGCATATTTCTTTTTGTCAAAAAAACGGTGTACGGGAATAGGAAATACCATAATATAAATGTTAGCAATGCATTTATTTAACCGATATAAACGTATTCAAAAAATGATCATCCTGATTGGTTAGTCTATATTTTCCAAATTGACAAGTATCGAACAAACACGTAAACATATTAACTCAGCAAATCCCAGCATTGACGCTGGTTTTGGAAGGTCAGAAAATGACAAAAGGCATCATTTCTGATGCCTTTTCGTCCTCTGTAGCGGGGACACGACTCGAACGTGCGACCTTCGGGTTATGAGCCCGACGAGCTACCAACTGCTCCACCCCGCACTCTAATCAATCATGGATTAACCGTGAATGCGATGCAAAGATAGGCATTTTTCGAGGAATGACGAGCATTTAACAATAAAAAAACTTAAAAGGGGCGAACAGCTTACCGTAACTGCCCCACGATCAGCAGGTCCGTTGTTGTGCTGCCATCTGTTTCCGGAAAGTCTTTGCGTTGCAGGTCGATGACCTCAAAACCACTGGCTTCGAGCGCTGCCGTCAGGTAATCGGCCTGGTGGTAGTGCATGTAGATTTCCTTGCCGCTCGACCCGGTTTTCCAGCCCGATTTGCTGTAATCGTCTTCCATCGTGCTGAGGTACAAAACGCCTTTCGGATGGAGCGTTTTTGCCGCATCGGCGATCAGCTGCAGGGCTTCTTCTTTCGATAAATAGGGCAGACAAAAGCCGCACATGATGCCGTCGTAAGTGGTTCCGAGACTCAGTATATTGCGGCAATCCAGTTCTTTGAACTCCGCTGTTGGATTGTTGATCCGGGCGAGCGCCAGCATATTTGGCGCCAGATCGGTGCCGAGAATCTTGAAATCAGGACGTTTCTTTAACAGGTAACGGGTGATATTTCCCGGTCCGCAGGCCAGCTCGAGGATGTTTGCATTGGCTTTCGGAAGGGCATTACAAAACACATCGAACGAATCGTTATACAGGTCGAACTCCATGAAACGATCCTGGTAGGCTTTCGCGTGGAAGTCGAAAATGCTGACGGCGATCGCTGTTTTGTCGGGCTGTTCGTTGGCGTCTTGAGAAGGCATTATTGCTGTTGTTAAAGAGAATTCTGCGGAAATTAGGTAATTCCCAAAATTACTAACCGCTACCCAATATTACGTAGCGGTTAGTAATAATACGTCAGGCAGCCGAATTTACATCATCATGATGATGAATGCCGCCACGATCAGCGTCAACAAATGGTAAACCGTATTGATGAAAAACAGTTTCCACGATTTCATTTCCCAGGCTACGGTGTTGAGGTCAATCGGCAGATAAAAGCCCAGCCAGGTGAAAAACGCCGAGGTAAATGCCATCATTGCCGGTGGAATTTCCGACGGTGCAAGGCCCCATGTAATCGGGTTCCATACCGCAATGTTGTGTGCAAAAACCCAAGCCATCAGAAAGTTACCGATCACCATGATGATCATGCCGCGGATCAGTACAGCATTTCCCGGCTTCTTGTCCATGTCGAAACCCAGCTCGCGGGCCCAGACTTTACCGAACAACGGTGTGTACCAGAGAAAACCCAGTACAAAGTTGGCCACGACAGCAATCGCAATTGCTAAAAAATTGATGTGAATATCTGGCATCATACTCCTTGATTTATAGATTGTTGGCTGATACGGCAGAGCCTGGGAAAAGTTTCGTTTGGACTTCAGGATGTCAGGATATCAAGACGTCAGGAGGATGTTGAATGCTTGATGTTGGATTTTTGATGAAAGCCTAATCCAATCAATCATCAAGCATCAAAAATCCAGCATCATTTTTCGTGTCCTTTCAGATAGTACGCGGCAATCCGTTCCTGCTGGCGGCGGTTTTTCAGTACGTTGTTACGCAGGGTGCTATTGGAAATGCGGCGGGTTTTTTCCTGGATGCGTGTCACGAAACGAAGGGTGGCCGGGTAGATCGTCCAGCCTTTGACGGGCAAGCCCATTGCTTCGCAGGAATGGCGACCGAGGAAAAAATAGTTGTAGGCGAGATGCAGCTGCACTACACGACGTTTCTGCCAATTTTTCGGCGGATGTTTGGCCACGAGTGGCTCTTCCATCAATGCATGGGCAAGGGCTTTGGTATCGTCGTCGGCGGGTGGCTGTGTGATCGTCCAGCTGTACAGCTCACAAATAGCCTGTGATTCGTTTTCCGGGAGCAGCGTTTCGGGAATGCCCAGCAGGTAGCCGATGTATTTCCAGAAATGGAACAAGCCTTCGATTTCGTCTGCGTCGGGGTCCATACCCAGCAAACGGAGACCGTCGAGAAAGACGATCGAAAATCCCAGGTTGGTAGCCACCATGTCCCACTGGTTCAACGGTTGTCCCCAGTCTTCGCTGTGCCAGTCGCTGCGTTGGAGAATCGTTACCCGCGCATGAGCGTGCATAAGTCGCACCATCAGGCAGGCTTTCTTGCCCGAAATTTCCTGCATGGCCTGTTCACCGGTAACGGCTATCCAGAATTCGGTCGTTTCGGCTGTGCGCTTGGCCGCACCTTTTTTCAGCGCTTCGGTAAAAATGAGCGGTTTGTTGATCGCCGCCGATTCATAGCCACCCATCAGGCAGTAATTGCGCAGTACGACCAATCCGCGTACGCCGGCCCGCTGGCAAAGTCGTGCACCGTTTTCCAGTTTCGTGGTATCGAGCCAGTCGGGTTGTTGTAAGGTATGCCGGATCAGCTCGCGCAAGGATTCCGGAATGGCCGGATTGTTAGGATCGTGTAATCCTTGTTGGATCCACGCATATGTCGGGCCGAAGCCTTCTTGCAGCAATACTTCGTTGACGACACGATCGGCCAGCTCATCGGTTTTAAACAACCAGGGAATGTGGGTGCGAATTTCTGCTTCATCGGGAAATGCTCCGGTCATGGATTGGGCGAGTCGTTTGCCATGTCCGTGCTGCCAGTAATGGCTGAATCCCGGCGAGGGAAAATGGTAACGTTTAGGGATGTGCGGCGAAGTTTCCATTGCTTTCCGAAGGTAAAATTTTGTTCGCATATCCGGTGCGGTTTGCGATATTTGTTTCACCAATCAACTACAAATGGCAAAACCTGCGAAATTCAAAGATCTCAACTTCAAGCTGGCTGTGCTCGAGCAGCTGATGTACCAGAAAAAACTGCTTCCGGCGTTCGATGTGAAAGCATTTATCCAGGAACGAGGTACCAAAGTGAGCACGAAATACGATTACAAGCCGGTGCCGGGCGTTTTGAAGTATTTCCGCGATTACGAAATTCCGGCCGAGCTCTTGGAACAGGTCGAGGAGCTGGATCAGGGCTACCACAAAATTTACCACAACATCATTCCTTACTGGGATGGCGAAGGTGATGAGTTCAATATTACTTCGACCGAAGATCTGAAGCTCGTTCCGAACCTGAAATCCATGGCCCTGCTCTACGATCGCGAGCAGAAAATGGTCGGCGAATTCCAGGCGGAAGGGATTGATGCACGGTATTTGTAATGTTGTGTCGAATGAAATGGATTAATTCTTCAGCTATGAAATTACGCCTGATTGCAGGGATTGTTGCGCTTTCTATGGGCTTGTTTTCTATGACAACTCCTCCCGAAACGGCTCGTTATGCCGGAACGTACAGCTATTTTTTTGAAGGAGGACGATTTGGTTCTGTAACCGTATATCCGGAAACCGACTCGACAGTTCTGTTCTACCTCGATGTGAACCGTGGGGAACCATCGTACAATATGGGAATGCTCTACGGCCGCCTGGTTATCCACGACGGAAAAGGAACTTATTCCCGCCAGTTCGAGTATGCGGATGTGCCTTGCGAGCTGTCGTTTACGTTTACAGAAAACCAGCTTGTGATTGAAAGCGTGAACGAAAATGATGACTGCGGTTTCGGCTTTGGTGTTTATGCCGATGGGACATTTGGCCGCACATCTTCCGAAGCTCCGGCATTTTTCCAGGATGGCGAAGGAACGGCCATTTATTTTCATGAAACACCTCCGGAAGACTGAAACCCCGACCTCAGTAAATAAGGGCAATCGGAGTGTTTTTTAACCTACACCAGTTGCAATAAATACCCCGCAGCTGATCCACCAATCACAATAAAAGCGCTGTTCAGTTTCGGAAAGCGAAACACGATGGCGATGCTCAGCAAAGCGATGACAACAGTTCGCCAGTCGGTTACGACTTCTTTTCCCATCGTGATACAAATCGACAGGATAATGGCCACCGAAGCGCCGTTGACCGCATCCAGGAAGGTGGAAAAGACCGTCGAATTCCGTACGCGTTTCACCAGCGGATTCAGCAGAAGAACGAACACAAAAGCAGGAAGGAAAACCGCGATCGTGGACACCAGCGCACCGCTCCAGCCATTGATCTGGTAGCCGGCGAAGGTAACGGAAGAAAAAACCGGACCGGGCGTGAATTGTCCGACCGCCATGGCGTCGATCAGCTCCCGGCGCGAAAGCAATCCGGTTGCTACCAGCTCCGTATCCATAAAAGCAAACAAAACGTAGCCGCTGCCATACAGTAAAGCGCCGATTTTCAAAAAAGTCCAACCTAATTTCCCGTTGATACCGGCCAGCAATCCTTTGCCAACACCCAGAAGGATCGGGGTGAATGCCGCTTTGTCGGATTGGTCCTGCTTTCGGATGAATGAAAAGAACAGCGCGATAAAACCGGCACCGAACAGCAGGTAGATTTCCCCTATGCCCAGCAGCGAAAGTGCGAGAACGGTCAATCCGATCAGTACGAGCCAAATGGATTTAAATACAGTCATAGCCATCGGGTAAATGGCTGCAAGAATGATGGCGATGAGCGCCGGTTGAATGCCATAGAGAAAGGGCTTTATTTCGGGCAGGCTTCCGTAGTCTTTGTACAACCAGGCAAGGATTCCCGTTAAAACGACCGCGGGGAAAATGAAGCAGAATCCGGCAACGATCCAGCCTTTCCAGCCGCCTTTTTCGTAGCCGATATGGATGGCCATTTCCGTGCTGTTGGGCCCGGGAATCAGGTTGGTAGCGCCGAGCAGGTCGAGAAAATGCTGTTCGGTCAGCCATTGCCGTTTGTGTACGAATTCCTGCCGAAATAGCGCAATATGAGCTGCCGGGCCACCGAATCCGGTTACGCCGATCTTCAGGAAAAGAGCTGCGAGTGTTTTCAGCGGAACACGGTCTGGGTGTGCATTATTCATCGGCTACCGGCAAAGATTATCGTAGCCCGAATATACTTCTATTTGAAAAAAGAAAGTTGACTGAAAACCGTCAGTCGCGCTCCCACCGGATCTTGACAGCCTCCATTTTCTCATTGCTCAGGCGCTGGTCCGGTAGAACGGTGAAGCCTGCTTTTCGGTAGAAATCCAAGGGAGAACGATACAGTTCCCCAGATAATTTCGGGGCGGTGTCGTGATCGATTACCCAGCCGTTGAGAACGGGATGCAGGGCTTTCATTGCTTCGAGTACACGGGTTCCGGTGCCGGATCGCTGCGCACCTATGACGATGGCAAACCATCGGTCGTTATCCCGGATGAACGTTAGTCCCCAGCCGCAGATGGTTTCCTGTTCATCAGTGACGATCCAGTAATGGAGATCGGTGAGCTTCGACAGGTAGAGATCGAGGTCTTCGGGTGTTTTCAGTTCCAGGCTGGCCGGGTAATTGGCATTCCACAACGCGCGGATGGCTTCCTTCTGGGAAAAATCGGGTGCAGCGATGGAATGTACGGCAAACTCAGGCATGCGGCAAGATACAAAATCACACCGAGTCCGATGTTCCGAAAAAGTAAAAGCAACATCTCCCGATGCTGCTTTCCCGGCGGACTAAGTAAATACTAATTTGATAAGTCTCATCAATCCCACATCCCCAGCATACTCAACGCGATGATCAGGCTCAGCCACAATGCTACGAGGTAAGCCAATGCGAAAAGGATATTACAGATCATCCTGACCCAGCCGACTGGATGGAGCAGCAGATCGAGCACGTAATGACCAGCGCCACCCAACGCACCTGTAATCGTTACAGTGAGCAGCGGCAGTGCCACCCATAAGCCGAGGTCGAAGTTGCCGTCGCTGATGGTAAAGCAGAAACCCAGGAAGCCTGCAATGAGTGCGAAAGCGATGCCCGCGCCAAGTAGTACGCGTTTGCCCAGCATAACCGGGTGGAAACTTAATTTATGTTGCTCAGTCATGGTTGTTATAATTTAATAAGTGTGAAATAAAAAGAACTTTGAAAAACAAAGTAAGTGAAGATTTCAATGATTTGCAAATTTTGCGATGAAATAAAGGGAATAATTATCCGACTAATGATCGTATTAGCAGATGTAAGTGGCAATACTCGTCAGCAAAGCTGGTGATAGCGGCAATTCGCTATAAATGTTGAATGAGCGCTAATCCGCGGGAAGCAATACTTAGTGCATCACGGATTTGAAGCTCACTTCTTTTTCTTCTCCGGTGCCAGCTCGTTTTCATCCTTCCGGAAAGCAACAATCCCGCGGATCAGGTCCAGCGGCAGCTCCTGGTTGCTGGGTAGCTGAAGTGCCGATTTGCTGAGCTTGTATCCTTCGAGCTCCTGTTCGAATCGCTTTAGCAATGCTGCACTGAACGGGTATGACAATGATATATGCTTCGCATACGCCGAATAGTAAATAAGATAGCCTTTGTACTTAAAACACGGAATCTGGTAGCTGATCGTTTCTTCGACTTCCGGAACGACTTCATGGATTACCTTGCGGATGGCCTGCATGCGGTCCTGCACTTCGGCCGGGAAAGCGCGGTGGTATTCGTCAATGGATTTGTAATCGGTCTTTGCCATGCGGAAGGAATAAATTCAGGTATTGAAAATAGGGAAAATCCGGATAGGAAGTCTCCTACGAAGCACACAAAAAATTAGCGACAATTCGCTAATTCGTGGGATCCAGTACTAAAATACCTCAATAATCCTATCTTCGTTTTCCTTCATAATTATTCCATGAAACAATTGTCGTTCTGCTTTTTGCTGCTCTTCGCCCTAGCGGCACACGCCCAGCAATACCTGGTGAATTATGTCAAGCCGCTGATCGGCACCAAAAAAATGGGGCATACTTATCCGGGCGCTACCGTGCCGTTTGGAGCCGTGCAGCTGAGTCCCGATACCGACACGATCCCGTATGCGGTCGATGGAAAATACAACGGACTGGTCTACAAATACTGCGCGGGCTATCAATACGACGATCCAACAATTGTAGGCTTCAGTCATACGCATTTCAGCGGCACGGGCCATTCTGACCTGGGCGATTTTCTCGTCATGCCAACGCAGGGGAAGCTGCAGCTCAATCCCGGAACGGCTGATAAACCGGAGAATGGATTCCGGTCGAAGTATGCACACGCCAACGAAACAGCCGAAGCGGGTTATTACAAAGTGCTGCTCGATGATCATAAAATCCTCGCCGAAATGACCGCTACTTCGCGGGTCGGCGTGCATCGTTACACATTCCCGGCTTCGGATGAAAGCCACATTATTCTCGATTTGATGTCCGGAATTTACAATTACGGCGACAAAAACGTCTGGACATACGTTCGCGTGGTCAACGATACGCTCATCACCGGTTATCGGCAAACGAATGGCTGGGCGCGCACCCGCACGGTTTATTTCGCCATGTCCTTTTCCAAACCGTTCAAATCCTACGGACAAAAGAACTTCGAATCGGGGCAGGTGTATCGAGGCTTCTGGCGCAAGTTCGACCAGGAGCACAATTTCCCCGAAATCGCCGGGCAGCAGATCCGCATGTATTTCGACTTCACGACGGCCGAACAGGAACAAATCGAAGTGCAATTCGCGCTTTCGTCTGTGAGTCAGCAAAACGCGCTGGAAAATATGCAGGTCGAAACGGCCGGCCGGAATTTCGACCAGATCCGGAAGCAGGCTTTTTACCAGTGGGACGAAGAGCTGAGCCGCATCACGATCGACGGCGATGAAGACGACAAAGTGAATTTCTATACGGCGCTTTACCACGCGTTCATCAATCCGACCATTTACACCGACGTCGACGGCAGCTACAAAGGCCTCGACCAGGAAATCCACCAGACGAAAGGCTTTATCAATTACACCACGTTCTCGCTGTGGGATACCTACCGCGCGTTGCATCCGCTGTTCAATCTCGTACAAACGGAGCGCAGCAACGATATGGTGAAATCCATGATGGCACATTACGATCAAAGCGCGCTGCACATGCTGCCGATCTGGTCGCATTACGCCAACGACAACTGGTGCATGAGCGGCTACCACAGCGTTTCGGTTATCGCCGATGCGATTATCAAAGGCGTTTATAACGGCGATCCGGAAGCGGCGCTCGCAGCCTGCATTGCAACATCGAACCGGCGCGATTACGAAGGCATTGACGCCTACATCGACAAGGGTTATATTCCTGCTGAAAAAAGCGGGGTTTCCGTTTCCAATACGCTCGAATATGCCTACGACGACTGGTGTATAGCGCAAATTGCCCTGAAACTCGGCAAGACCGAAATCCATCGCGTCTACATGGAACGGGCAAACAATTGGCAGAACCTTTTCGATCGGGGAACGGGCTTTATGCGCGAGCGGCTGTCGAGCGGTGATTTTAAACCCGGCGCCGATGTGCTAAGTACGCACGGGCAAGGATTCATTGAAGGGAATGCGTGGAATTATACCTTTTTCGTGCCGCACGATCCGGCGGGATTAGCCTTGCAGATGGGCGGTAAAAAACAGCTGGAAACGCGGCTCGATTCGTTGTTTAGTATGCATTTGCCCGACGAATTTTTCGCCCATACCGAAGACATCACCCGCGACGGCATTATCGGTGGTTATGTCCACGGAAACGAGCCGGCGCACCACGTTCCGTACCTCTACAACTGGACAGATACTCCGTGGAAAACCCAGCAAAAAGTGCGCATGATCCTGGAAATGCAATACAAAAACGCACCGGATGGCTTAGGCGGCAACGACGATTGCGGCCAGATGAGCGCCTGGTATATTTTCTCCTCGCTCGGTTTTTACCCGGTAGCGCCCGGCTCCGACGAATATGCACTGGGAAGTCCGGCGGTGAAATCGGCAATCATCAACCTCGAAAACGGGAAGCTCTTCAAGGTCGAAGTAGTGAACCAAAGCGAAAAGAACGTTTACGTGCAAAAAATGACGCTGAATGGCAAACCGTTTACCGCCCGTTCGATCAAACACAGTGATATCCTGAACGGCGGCACGCTGGTGTTTTATATGGGGAAGAAGCCTAAGAGGTAGGTTTTTAGTTGATGAGTTAGCGGTTTGCTGAGTTTCAGAGTTGCTGTGTGCTATCAGTTTTCAATTATCCCCAAAATTTTAGTGGGATTGGTTGCAGGCTTGCTTTTATCGTACTGCAACGAAGCAAAGCTGAACGGATGATCGTAATACCGCAGCTCGACCGTATCGGCCGACCGGAAGTAAATCGTGCTTTCCTCGGGCACATGATCGCCTTTTTTCCAATTGATCTTCAAAACGCCATCCTTGCAGGAGCAGGTTCCTTCGTCTGCTAATTCTCCATTTGGCTTATAGTAACTGGCTGAAGTGTTGTTGATTTCCATCCATCTGCTGGACATTCCGCCTTCGAAAACACCTTCTTCGAACATGTTTTTATGCAGGCGCGACAGCACTTTCAGCTTGCCGATAAGCTTCGCACAGGATTCGGTTTTGGAGTAATAGGAACAACGATCGGGGCCGTTATGGTCCTTCCACTCGGAAGATTCGGCGCAGATACCTTTTGGCAGTTTTTCTTCCGGTAATTTTTCTGAGCCACAGCCGGTGATGGCTAGCATGCCGAGTAAGGAGCTGATTGCAATTGTATTTTTCATCATGCGTTTATGAACAGCGCAAGTTAATTCAAAAGTGAATTTGACGTACGACGATTTCAAATGGAAGCCAGCCAACAGGTAATATTGCGATAATGCATTATTGTAATAACGTAATATTACGTGTGAGTTTTCAGGATTGCGCTTCCAGCTGCTCAAATACCGGAACCAGCGCTTTTCCTTTCTCCGTCAAATAATATTCGATGTGTAGCGGTTTTTCGCGGATCGTTACTTTTTCGAGCAGGCCGGAGCTTTCCAGTTCTTTTAGCGCAGTGGCGAGGGATTGCTTGTTCGAGCCTTCGATCTCGCGCAGCAGGCTGTTGAAACGCAAAGGCCCGGATACGGCCAGGCGGAAAATCTCCGGTTTCCACTTGCCGGAAAGCAGCTTTAAAAGACCTTGCGCCGGGCAGGTTTCGGTGTTCTCGTCGGATTTTTTGGTAGTCATCTATTTTTGACTTATTGCAGGATCGATCGAAGTGATCGAACTTTGCCTAAAAATACAAAGAAGGAGCACGTCAGAAAATACACACATGAAGTTCACGATCCTTACATTCTTCCTCCTGCTCGGTAGCTTAAGCTGCCAGGCGCAAACCGAAAAATCCATGGAACAAAATACCAATCCGCTTTTGTGCGACCCGGCGACCGGCGTCTGCGAAATGCCCACCAGCCCATCTGCAACTAAAACTGATTCGATTCCGGCCGGTAAAAAAGCCGTGAAGATCATCTACTTCACCGACCCGATCTGCTCTTCCTGCTGGGGAATCGAGCCGCAATTGCGAAGACTGAAGCTCGAATACGGCAACGATGTGGAAATCGAATACCATATGGGTGGCCTGCTGCCCGACTGGAGCTACAACAGCGGTGGGATCAGCAAGCCATCCGATGTGGCGCATCACTGGGATGAAGTCAGCGGTTATTACCAGATGCCCATCGACGGCGATGTGTGGCTCGAAGACCCGCTCGATTCTTCCTATCCGCCTTCGATCGCGTTCAAAGCCGCCCAGCTGCAGGATCCACACAAAGCCCTCATATTCCTTCGCCTGATGCGGGAAATGGTTTTCCTGCGCAAGCAAAATATCGCGAAATGGGAACACATCAGCGAAGCAGCTGTTGGTGCTGGTCTGGACACCGCCCAGCTCAAACAGGATTACAACGGAACGGCGAAAACCCTCTTTCAGCAAGATCTCGAGCTGGCGAAAAGTATGGGTGTTCGTGGCTTCCCGACGATTTTTGTCACCGATGGAAAAGGCCGTACGGAACGCGTTTACGGTTCACGGCCTTATGCCGAATACGAAAAAGCCATCGTTACGATCTGGCCGGAAGCGAAGAAGATCAATTATGCGAAAGACTGGAACAGCCTGTTTGCGATCTATCCCACGCTGACCACACGCGAATTTGCCGAGCTCAGCGATCATTCGCTCAAAGAAGCTGCAGCGCTACTGCAGCAATTGGTAACAGAAAACCAGCTCTCGCGTTTCGATACCAAAAACGGCCCGCTCTGGATCAGCGACTGATGCCGGTGACTGAAAGACTTTTTGGGTGAACCATTAAAAAGCACTACCTTTGCACCTCAGGTAGCAGATCTGTCAGATAGCGGATGTTGTGATTTAGTCTCGTCGAGCGCTTCAGCGTTTTTCCTTTCTCTTTTACCATTGGTGCTTTTTGTGGATGAATACAAGGATTCCGAACAAATCAGTTGCTTCGGTTTGCCCTGTAACCTGAAATGAGTCACTCAGTAATTTAATACAGTTTCCATACATGGGAGATACCTTCAATAAGAAAGAACGAGAGAAGAAAAAAGAAAAACGCAAAAAAGACAAGCTGTCGAGAAAAGAAGCGCGCAAGGACAATCCGGGCGGTCTGGACAGTATGATTGCCTACGTGGACGAGAACGGTATGCTTACCGATACACCACCGGATCCAACGAAGGCGAAAGCGAAAATCGACGTCAGCAATATCGAAATCAGCATCCCGAAGAAAGAACGCGAAGAAGTGGATCCGACAATGACCGGAACCATCAGCTTTTACGACGATTCAAAAGGCTATGGCTTTATCAAATCCGGCGAAGAAAGCTTTTTCATGCACTGCAACAACGTTTCCGGTCAGCCGGCGCAGGGCAAACGCGTGCGTTTCGAAAAGGAAAGAGGTACGCGAGGCTGGACAGCTGTGCGTGTCGTGATCGAATAATAGTTGAGCAGACTTTGTCTGATACGATTTCCGGTCAATACAATGATCGGAAATCATTCTTTTTCCAGCCGTGTTACCTCGTCAATATACCACTCACCATCTTCCGCTTTGATCAGATTGATGCTCAGGTAAACGCCCCACGTCCAGTCGCCGGAATAATAGCGCATCGTGACAGAGGCCGTCGAATCGTTGATAATCAGGTCTTCCAGACGGAAACCATCCGGATCTTCCTGGGCGTTGAGATAATAGGCATAATCAAACGGGCAGCCCATAGGTGCGTTCATTTCAATGCCGCCTTCCCAGACTTGTTCCGGTGTGAGCTTTTCCTGTTCCAGACCGACTTTGCATTCGTTGAATTCAATGTCACGTGAGGCAATAAATGCATCCGTGAAGAGGCCCGTTTTCCCCAGTTCCGTTTTATAGGATTCCAGGTCGAGCAGGTAATAGCCCTGTTCACTCACAATGGGTCGCGGACTATCAAGCTTCGACAGGCAAATTTCATTGTAGAAACGGGTGCAAAGCGCATTAATGGCTTCGGAATCGGGATTGTCGTCGGCCCTCGCAACGATAGAAGAGAAGGTCGACGAGACGAGCAACAGGCAGAGAAAAAGGTTGTTCATTAGGTTTTGCGTTTAACAGGTAGTCAAATCTAGCGATTTTCTATTTTTCAAGCAATTCCTTTGTTTCCGGCTTGGGACGGGTGAATTGGATCCGCGGTCCTTCCCACGGCTGTAGATTTCCCGAAAGATCCATAAACGAAAACGCCGCTTCGTAGTTGTCGCCTGAATCTTCCTTGAAAACGAAAGCACCTGAACACATATTGTGACCAATAGATATCACATCTGTAACGACGAGGTAGTAAGTCGTTTCTTCGCCGGAAAGCACGCTTTTGACGACCGTTTTCACCAGCATCGGTGATGCGTCAGTAGCGGGAACGTCGAAGCTCACATACATCGCCGGTCCGCATCCATAAAACTGACACGTTTTTCCCGTTTCCTTTGGAACAGCTGTAACGACAGGCTTTTCCAGGTCTTTTTCTCCAACGATGCGAAAGATATAAGGCCGGGCCTTATCTGTTGTGTAGTCGTATTCACCCAGCGACTCGTATTCCGGCAGGTTGTCGATGTAAAGGGTGTAATCCAGCCCGGCTTCCGGCTCCGTTTCCGGCACCAGCAGCGCCTGTGAAAGCCAGAACTGGCCCACGAGCGTTTCTTTTACATTCAGCCGGATCTTTTTATCACCGCTTTTCAGGTAGATCGGGTATTTCGTATTCAGGCCGTAAACAACCGACTGGCTTTCAGCATAGCCTTCGAGCAGGAATACGGTGTTCTGTTTGACAGCACCACCGGCCGGGAAAACCGACAGACCCGTTCCGGCGCAATCGGCCTGGGCGGAAAAGAAGGTGAAAAGCGCAAGTGTGAAGAGGAAGAAGGATTTCATGAGCTTCATTTTTTGGTTGATAAACCTGAAAAGCAGAAAGGTTCAGCTGAAGGTAGCGAAAAAACAGCAAAATGCTATTGCGGCGAAGGTGATCTGCGTACCTTTAAGCACTATTCAAAAACACACCATGAAAGACATGACCGAAGAACAGCTCGCAGCATTGGCCAGTCAGCTCAGCTGTCCTACAGGTGAGCACGGACTCGAAGTCGCCGATATGATGCACGCCGGCAATATCGGTATGACGACCGCGGCCATCGAAGCGCTGAATATCCGCAACGGCGCTGCTGTATTAGAGCTTGGACACGGCAGTGCCGCGCATCTGGGATTGATCCTCGATAAAGGAGCGGATGTCACTTACACTGGCCTCGAAATTTCGGAGACCATGCACGTTGAAGCGAAGCAACAAAATGCCGAATTCGTTTCCCAAAAACGTGCGCATTTTGCCCTGTACAACGGCAACGACATCCCCTTTCCGGATGATTCTTTCGATGCGATCCTGACCGTGAACACTGTTTATTTCTGGGAAAATCATTTACACCTGCTGCGCGAGCTTTTCCGTGTGCTGAAGCCCGGTGGAACGTTCGCGCTGACCTTCGCTCAAAAGGATTTCATGCAGCACCTGCCGTTTACCAAATACGGTTTCCAGCTCTTCAGCAACGATGACATCAGCGCGCTGGTCCATCAAACCGATTTCCAGCTCATAGAAATATCCGTACACGAAGAAGTCGTTACGACCAGAACCGGCGAATCGGTAACGCGGCAGTTTTCGGTAGCGAAAATGAGGAAATAATGTGAGCGGTTTTAATCCAGATAACTCGCACTTCCACTGTACAAGATCCCGTTTACCTGTCGTGTTTCTTTGTCGAATTGCTTCAGATCGACCGATCCTTCGAATGAATCGGAATAGATCACGTTGTCGTCTTTTTTGAACTTCAGGCGGATTTTGGTCTTGAATTTCCCGCTGTAGTGTTTGATCGGGATCATCACGTATTTTCCTGGGTCGAGCTGCAACGGATCGAAATAACTATTACCGCAGCCGCTGTACACCCAATATTCGATCGGTGCCCACTTGCCGTCTTCATCGAGTGCTTCCTGGATCATGATCAGGCTGCCATCCTGCCGGTCGGAGTTGAACGTCGAGTCGCTGGTATTGATGAGGTAGCCCGTGAAATAATCCTTCGGATTGTCTTCCGTCCAGCTAAAGCCCAGCGCTGCCAATCCCGACGGTTTCAGCTTTGTGTCAAAGTGAAAATACGTTTTGCCCTGTTCCGGCTCAAACTGGAGCGAGTCGTTGGCCATCGGCTGACTGCATTCGTAATACGCGCGCTGGTTGCCCTTGTCGTCGTTTTTCCGGGCTTTTTTGTTTTCCGAAAACCCGGACAAGGCGAACAATAATACGCTGAAGAGCAGGATGATTCTGGATCGGTTCATTCGTCAGGGTTTGGAAGCAGGAAGGTACAAAAATAGTTTGAGAATGCTTTTTCACAGGCCGTTCAGCCGTTTCAGGTGATCTTCGAGGTCATTTTTGAGATCGTTCATCACCACTGATTTAGGAATAAAAACTGCACTCCAGATCAACAATGATATGATAATTGGAAGGAAAAGCGGAATGTGTTTATCTGCCGGGGCGAAGTAAAGTCCGTAGGGCAGGAGTCCGAAAATGAAGACCAGAAAGGTTTCCGTCTTCAGCGAGATATGGATTTTTGATTTGTCCAGGGTAACTTTTACCTTCAGGTCGCGCAGGAAATCTTTCTTCCGGAGTGCTTTGACGAAATCCGTTTTTTCCAGGAACAGCTCATCGTCTCCCAGCCGGGTTGCCGTCATGTCGAGGGCGGAAAGCCGCTCTTCCAGCTGGTTCAAAAAAAACTTTTCCGAAGTGATTTTTTGCGGCGGCTGATCGAACGAGATCGTTTTAGTGATGGCGAACGGAAATCTCATGGGATGATTACTTCTTCAGGTTGATGCTCAAAGGTACGACGAAACATCGACGTGGATGGTGCGGGTGGAGATATGCTATAAAGCGACTGAAAGGCTATTCAATTAATAATCTCTGCTTTTTCCGCTTCGATCTTCGCCAGTCGTTCGCGCCATACCTGGAGCTCTTCGGGTGAGAGTCTCACCCAATCGGTTACTTCGCCCACGATTTTCAATGGTTCCGTGCTGCGATAAGAGCGTGTGGGATTGCCCGGAAATTTTTTGTCGGTCACGTTCGGATCATTCTCAAAGCTCCCGGTGGGCTCAACGATGTAAACGCGTTCGTGTCCGTCTCCCCTGGCCAGGGCTGCGGCAAGTCCCGCCCCATTTATCAGGGCAGTGAAATAAATGTGATTCATGATCACGTCGGAGCGGTAATTCGACCGGAATCCCGCCGTCAGTAAATCACCAACCTGCAAATCTGCTTTCGTTCCGTGATAAAACGGGCCGTCGTCTAAACGATCAGTTGGGGCAGATACGATCTTTTTGCTTTCCATTCTTTCGTGTTATGATTACTGTCGGGTGGCCGATAGCCCGGCAAAATCAGCAGCTAACCGGCCTTTATCGTTCAAGTGAATATAAAAAATCCTGTGAGAAATTTCCATGGGGTTATAACGAATAAATGCTGTTGTTAGTTGATTGGATTCACTGACAAATTCCCGATCATTTTGAAGAGCTCGTCAGCTTTGGAGTAGAACTAAACTCACTTAACTTAAATTCTTAACCATCGCATACAGTATCCGAGAGGGCTCATCTGCTTGTTTTTCATATACTTCAAAGGTTGTTTCATTTAAAGCGCCCTCATCTTTTAATATATCCAGAATGGCTACGCATTCAAATACGGAGCTACGTGCAATCACAAAAAAATTCCGACGATCAGGTTTTGAAAATCTACCTGAGCCTTCAGCGATATTGAGAACGATACTGAAAGAAGCCCTGTGTAATTGATCTTTCACCGTTTTGGAAGGATGAATGGATTGAATGAGCTGTTGCGCTCCCTGATGAAATACTTTCGCTTTTTTGTAAACCTCCAGATTCTGAAATTCGAACATGCTGAATATTTGTAAGTCGGTTGATTTAATATACACATAAAATTTCAAGAATGAGATACTTGCAATAAGTGAAGGTGGAGCAAGCCTCATTCTCATTTTGCTTCTCGCTCTGAAAAATAACGGATGGTGGAAACAGATTGGCCAGAATGAAAATGAGAGCGATAATGAGGAAAAAAATAACGGATGCGAAACAAGCTCACATCCGTTATTTTTTTTGTGCCCAAGACTGGACTCGAACCAGCACACCTTGCGGCGCCGCCACCTGAAGACGGTGCGTCTACCATTTCGCCACTTGGGCCCGTACTTTCTTTCGAAAGACCCGGCAAAAGTAGTGCTATTTTTAAACTTTCACACCAAGCGGCTGTATTTTTCTTTAAAATCGCTGCTTTTTTGGACGAGGAATACCACGCGGGCCAAAACCACTGCAAGTATCTTCCTGAAGATCACACGCAAAACCACTCGCAGAATTCCTCCTATATTTGTTTTATGATTGCACGCCTGCTTCATCCGTACCCGTTCGAGAAATCCACGCAGCGCCGCGTGATGGCCAGCCTGCTTTTCGGGCTGTTCGTTTTTGCGTTCCTGTTCGGCTTCCGGCCTTTCGGGATGGTGAACCTCGACTCCCAGGTGGGATATGTGGCGATGATCTTCGGGCTGATCTGTACCGTTTCCATGCTCTTTTTGGGATTTGTGGTGGTCGAATTATTCCCCGACACCTTCGACGAGCGCCGCTGGACCGTCTGGAAGGAAGTTATATGGGCGCTGTTCCACGTGCTGTTCATCGGGCTGATCAATGCACTTTTTGCGGCTTCGGTGGGGATGTGCAGCTTTACATTCGGGGCGATAATGGTATTCGTTTGGTACACATTTATTATTGGGATTTTCCCGGTAACGGTTTCCGTACTGGTGACCGAAATGCAGCTGAACCGCAAATACCGCACGACATCCGCTCAGCTGAACGAGCAGCTTTCACACGAGCAACACGCTGATACGATCGACACAGTAGTGCTGGAATCCGACAACCGCAACGAAGACCTGACGGTCCGTCCGGAAGCGATTTTATATGTCGAGGCCGCCGATAATTACGTCGAAGTGGTCTTCCGCGAAAACGGCTCGGTGAAAAAACACCTGCTGCGCTCTACGCTCAAATCGGTGGAGGAAACTTTGTCCGATTCGCCGGCTTTTCTGCGTGTACATAAAAGCTACGTGGTGAACAACCGCCATATCGAACGGATTTCCGGAAATGCCCAAGGCTATCGTCTGCACATAGCTGGTGTTGAAGAACCGGTTCCGGTGTCACGCCGACAAAACGGTTTGCTGCGGGAAGCTTTGAATGCCTGATCACCACAAAGGAGCAAAGATTTCTTGAAGGATAAGGGGAGGAGACAGGTCGAGATCCCGATTACCAGTATCTCTTTGCTTTCTTAAATAGTATGGTTGTAAATTAATCTTTGCTCCTTTGTGGTGAAGCATTTCACCCCTCAAACCGTGCCGTTCGTCCCAAAACCGTGCATTTCGCCCCTGAAACAGGATATTCGTCCCGCCGTTGGCCCCGCGTTTATTTTTCCATAGATGTTTGCAGAAAAAACACATGGAAACAATGCTCGACATGCTACTTATTCTTCACATCGCAGCCGGCAGCGTGGCGCTCTTAAGCGGGTTCATGGCCCTGCTGTCGCGCAAAGGCCAGCGCGTACATTTGCTCAGCGGACGCATCTTCTTCTATGCCATGCTGCTCATTGGCGGGTCGGCGGTTGTGCTGGCGATTTTCCGTCCCAATACCTTTCTCCTGCTGATCGCTTTTTTCGCGCTCTACCAGAACCTGAACGGCTACCGCGCCATCCGGAATAAATCGCTCAAACCGACTTGGATCGACTGGCTGATCACGATCGTGGGATTCACGACCGGCATTCAGATGCTGTTGCAGGGCAACATCGTGTTGTGGGTATTTGGCGGCATCAGCTGCTTCCTGGCGATTGGCGATGTAGCAAGTCACGTAAAGCTCCTGCGCGGAAGATCGCAGCCAAAAAATGCCTGGCTGCTGCGACACATCGGGATGATGATGGGCGCATACATTGCTACCGTTACCGCGTTTGTAGTGGTGAATATCAGCTATCCGGCCCTTCCGTGGGTTCCGTGGCTTGCGCCAACCGTTCTGGGTGTACCGGTGATGATCTGGTTCCAGCGAAAATATACAACGAAACCAATAGAAGTGAAGGGTAAATTAGGTAATTCCCAAAATTACTAACCGCTACCCAATATTACGTACCGGTTAGTAATATTACGAACGTCGACGCAATATCCCATTTTTTGCATTTCAACGCCTGAAAAAACTCCCAAACCTCATTGCACTCTCCGAATAAATTGTTTTCTTTGCTCCACAAAAGCAAAAATTATGAGCGCTGATACCTGGTATACAATTGGAGACATCCTGAACGGAGCATGGTTCTACGATAACATTGGCGATATCGCTAACTGGTCATTCATCGTTCTGGGCTTTTTCGGCTTTTTCTACTGGATGCGTATCCAGAAGCGTCTGAACGATCAGGCGGCCAACAATCCGAACCAGATTAAGTAATAATATTCAAGTATATTTAGAAGGTCTTCGCTTGTCGAAGGCCTTTTTTGTTGCATGAAAACGCGATCAATCATTATCACAGCTGGGGGAACGGGCCAGCGCATGGGAACTGTACAGCCCAAGCAATTTCTGCTGCTCAACGGCAAACCTGTGCTGATGCATACCATCGAGCGGCTTCATCGATTTTCGCCAGAAAGCCAGCTCTTGCTTACCTTACCGCAAGATCATCGCTCCGAATGGGAGGTGTTGTGTAAAGAACACGATTTTGCTATTCCACTTACCATTGTTTCCGGTGGAAAAGAGCGCTATCACTCCATTCAAAACGCACTCGAAGCCTGTACAGGTGAGCTGATCGCCGTCCACGATGGTGTTCGTCCACTGGTGTCGGAAGCAACGCTGCAACGCTTGTTTGAAGCTGTAGAAACCCATTCGGCTGTTATTCCTGTTGTTCCGTTGAAAGACTCCATTCGTCAGCTGACCGGTGGAAGCAGTCACGCAGTACCACGCAGCGATTTCCGGATCGTGCAGACGCCACAGGTGTTTGACGCGACCGTGCTTCGGAAAGCTTACGAGCTGCCATATTCGGAATCTGTTACCGACGACGCCGGGTTGGTCGAAGCGACGGGTGTGACTATCCATTTGGTCGATGGAAACGAAGAGAATATCAAGATCACGGTTCCTTCAGATTTGGTGTTGGCCGAGGGTTTGCTAAAGAAATAAATGCAATAGCCACCCCCTTTTATTCCCCCTCAAGGGGGAAGTCGAAAATTGCCTCCTCCCTTGAGGGAGGACCGAGGAGGGTGGCCATCAGAAAAATGCCTTCACTTCCATTCCTCCCGCATGAATGGTTTTCGAGCCTTCGGATTGCCGCCCGTTGTACTGAATCGACAATTGCAGGTTTTTCGATACATTCCGCTGATAGCCGATGCTCCACACGAGGTTTTTTCCCGGTTTCAGTGCTTCCAGTAATTCGAAGCCGAGCGGTGTGTTGCTGTCACCGTCGAACCCGATGAGGATGTAATTGAACTGGCCCTGCAAGCTGCCTTTCTGCGACTGGTTGTATTTGGTCGTAAAGCCGATGTCGCGGATCGTGGATGTTTCGCCGCCGAACTGGATGGCATTGTGCTTGCGCGAAAAACGGGTGTCGAGGCTGAAGCGTAGGGAAGTGGTGGGTTGGTACACAAACGACGGTTTCACGATCCAGTAATTCAGGCGGTAATCGCGGCCGGTGGTGTAATCCACGAAAGAGGTTTTCAATCCGCGTTCGTACGATCCGAGAATGCTCCACTCCTTTTTGATGTTCAGGCGGAACGTAACCTCGTGCGATTGATCGCTGCGACCGTCGAAACCAGTGGCGAGCAGCGTTTTGGAACGCAAATCTTCGAAGGTGTAATCCATCCCGAAAATGGTGCTGATGCGGTTGAAGAACAGCGTGTGGCGCATGTTGCTTGCAGTACTTAGCAGGCGATCGTCCTCAATGCGACCCACAAACGGATTATACGCCCTGAAACCATCGAAAACATTAGTTTTTCGCTGGATGCGGAACCGCGATTGCGTGGAGAAGCGCGCGAGCAGTTTTCTAATCCCGGTTACGTTGCTCCAGATGCGCTCCGGACGGATCATCAGGCTTTGATTGTATTCATTGCTGTAGGTACGAATGTATTCATTGCTCGGTGTAAACACACGGATATAACTAGCCTGGTCGGCATAGGCAGCGATCTCGAATTCGTTCAGGTCTTTGATGCCGTCGCCGTTGTAATCATTCCAGGTGTAAACGCCTTGTCCATCGTTGACTTTCAGGTAAATGAATTCCTTTTTCTGTTCCAGCCCGGCGCCGACTTCGTAGAAGGTTGAAAGCGTGATGGCGCTTTTCCAGAGCTTGATTTCGTGATCGATCCGGCCGTTGGTCGTGTTTTCGGGCTGACCAGTCATGATAGTGCTGTCGAGGATGTCAAGCGTGCGGTAATTCGCCATAATGAGCAGGCGCTGGTTCTTGAATTGGTTCATCGTCCAGGAAGCACCAAGAGTACGTGCTTTGGCAGCATCTTTCAGATTGGTGCTGTCGGAGCGTTTGTCGAGTCGCTCGCGGTAGCTGAAAAGGATTTCGTTGCCGGAAGTGTCGCCCAAAGCTGCATAACCCTGGTAATCGAAGAACGAGTAGGAGCGAATGGTCAACAGACTGTCGCCTTGGCGGAACCGGTTGTCTTCCTGGTCGGCTTTGTACCCGATGCGTACTTTCCCGATCTGCTGGGAAATATCGATCCGGTGACGGAGGAACGTATTTGTGTTAGCAGCTTCGGATTGCAGGGCGCTGGCATCCATTACGATGCGTAAACCCTTGCGGTTCCAGTTGGCCGTGGTGTGGGCGCGGTAGCCTTCAAAGTCATTTCCCACACGGTATTGCTGGCCATCGAGGGAAAATTGGCCGTGTTGTAAATGCGCCAGGCTGGTGGAAAGCGTGGTGAAGAGCTGCGTTCCCGAAAAACCCTGGTCACGGGTGTTCCAGTCGCGATCGAATTCCACGGCGCGGTACTGTTCGATCGGACGGAAAAACGGATCGAGCGTTTCCACTTCGGCGGTGTTGTTCCACGACCACAGCGGAATACTGTCGCGGCCGAGCGGCTTGGAGTGCTCGACTTTGGCCCGCAGCGAGTAACCGCGGTCGTCAAAGGAGTCTTTTCGGGAAAACGTATTCAGGTCGTAGCCGCTCATGCCCAATTCGGAAGTCACTTTCAGTCGTTCCGAAAAACGATAGGTTGCCCCGGCAGTAAAGAGCTGCTGCCGCTTCGGCGTGATCAGGATATTCACCGGCGCGTAATCGCCCACCGAGATGCCGCCAACCGGCTCTACCCATTTGTAGACGCGGCCCTGTGCATTGAACTGCTCGAAAACGTAATCACCTTTGCCCGGCCCGACATACGAAAACGTGGCTTTGTAAACGGCCACTGCCGGGTCGACCGAAAACACCAGCACGGAATCGTAGCCCAGTGAATCGATCATGCGGTACATCACCAGGTTGTCGGAGAAACCAACCGAATCGATCACCGTGGAGCGTGCCGAAAGCAAATCGTCGCCGATCTGGGAAAGCAGCATTTTTTGGGCGCTGGTCAGGTTTTGCTGCAACGGCTGGTTTTTGGCATCCTGCTCGGAATAAGCGTTGATCCACCAGTCGAGCTTTTCGCCGGTAGCCGCGGTAGAAAACTGGAAAAGCGAGCGAGCGTAGTTCTGATCGGAATACTGGAATTCGACCACGATGCGCGAGTCTTTGGTAATAAGCTGACGGGCCGTGAACGTCACTTCGGCGGTGTTGTAATCGATCACGTAATCGAATTCCTGCCCGCGGGCAAGTAAGCGTCCATCGATGTAGACGCGTTCCGTTCCCGAAAGCACGATGATAAACGGCTCGTTCTCGTTGCCGCGCAGTCGGTACGGTCCCTGGTTGCCTTCGATTCCCTGGATGATCTGCCGGTTGAATTTTCCTTTCGACAACGCCCCGCTGACTTGCGTTTTGATGGTTTTTCCCGGTTCTTTTTTCCAGTAATATTCGCCCGTCAGACCTTGTCCGCGCTTGCGATAAGTGAGGAAATAGCCTTCGGGCTTGTAGATCCAGAAATCGCCGGCAATGAGCTTGAAACGATCGTTGAACAGCTGGATGAACACCTGATCAAATTCCTGCAGCTTGTTCGTGTTGCCTTCCGGCTGAATCGGCAGATTGTCGTCGGTCACAGAAGCCAAAACCTGTAAGTTGGGCGTGATGTAACCCGAAAGCTCGAGGTTGAGCGAGGAGTTGACGGAAAGATCCTGCCGGTTCCCGAATGTGATCCCGCGGGAAATGCTGCCTGATTTCTGCAAGCCGCCTCCACCGAGTAAATCAATGGCTTCGGAAGCCGGATCGATCATAAACCGGTCGCGATCGCCTTTGGAAGCATTGTAAATCAAACTGGTATCGCGCCGGAACACGCGGGTCGAAAAATCGATGGGAAAAACGCGGTAGCTCACCAGCAATGTATCGCTGCAGCGGTTTTTGAACGTGACCGTGGAACTGGCATAATCGATGGTGTAATCGGCTTCGGAAAGTTTTGTATTTCCACAAAAACAGACGAAGGTTTGCGGTTGAATGGAAAGGGAATCCAGCTTCAGCACGGAAGTGTCGGCTGCGACCTTACGCGTCCGCAGGGTACTCCACTGCGAATAACTGTTCATACTGATGAACAGCAGGAAGATCCATAGTCCTTTCACCAACCTCGGCATGCGCTAAAATACTAACGTTTGGGGAATGAATGTAGTATAGCACGTGACCGATGAATCAAAGAAATATGTACCTTTTTGCCATGAAAATGCACAGACCGACCCTATTTGCGCTTTTGATGCTGCTCGCCGGTCCCTTCTGCTGGTCGCAGGAAGCAGTTATAGCTCCGCTCCCGAAGCCGTCGTTTATGCCCGTTGCGCCGAGCGCCGATCCGACCAACGATACCACGATCGCCTTAAAAATTGCGGTGAAGCCGTTTCATTTTGCGAAAACGGAAAACACAACAATTGTCCGGCATACGGGCTACATCACGCTGATGCACAACGTGTACCACATTCCGGCCTGGACGTATCACAAGGTTTCCAAAGAGCTGCTCAAAAGTGTCGATACCAATTCGAAACGTCGTTCCGGCTACCCGAAAGATGCGCAATACCAGGTGCTGAAAAGCACCATGTACGATGGTTCGGGCTACCAGCACGGACACATGGCTCCGGCCGCAGATTTCAAGCGCAACGCCACCTTGCACCGCGAATCGAATTACATGACGAATATGGCGCCACAGCACGGTTGCCTGAACGAGATCGGCTGGTGCTATCTCGAATCCATGACGCGGAACTGGGCTTCGGAAAGCCAGACGACGGTGACGCACGTTGTTAGCGGTTCCGTGCTCAGTAGTTTCAAGGATTCGCTGTGTTATCCGAACGGGTTCAAAGTCTATGTGCCGGCTTATTTCTACAAAGCCATCCTGATCGAAGACACGCTGCATCCGGAAAAATCGCGGGCCATCGGCTTCATCGTTGCCAACGATTACCTGTCGAAAGAAGCAGCGCAACAGGCGCAATGTTCCATCGACGACATCGAACGACTCACAGGTATGAATCTTTTCCTGGGTTGCACACAATTAGACGAAAGCGAGCTCTTGCTACTGGAAAAAACCATCGGAACTTTCAGCTGGAATTTTTCCACCGATTGCGGTACGAAGAAATGTGAAAGCGTGTATTCAGGAAAACGCATTCATCCGGCAAAACGGAAGAAGTTGCGCTGCGGGTAAATTTTTACCGCAAAGACGCAGAGGGCGAAGTACAATTAAGAAACTGCCTGCTGATTTCCCGCTTGCTGTTCGTCCAATCCAAGCAATGCAGAAACTTTCGCTACGATGGAATTGGTGTCGAAGCCGCATTCAGCATACAATTCTTCAGGTGTTCCGTGGTGGATGTATTTATCCGGGATACCGAGTCGAACGACTTTCGCGTGGTAGTGATTGTCAGCCATGAATTCCACGACAGCTGAACCGAATCCACCGACGATACTACCGTCTTCGATCGTAATGATCTGATCGAATTTGGAGAACACTTCATGGAGCATCGTCTCATCGATCGGCTTGGCGAAGCGCATATCGTAGTGGGCTACCGAAGCGCCTTTTTCTTTCAGTTGCTGGATCGCTGCCTGTGCGAAATTTCCTACCGGCCCGATCGTCAGAATGGCCAGATCTTCTCCGTTTGTAAGCTTGCGGCCCGTTCCCACTTTGATGGCTTTCATCGGCGTTTTCCATTCTGTCATCACACCATTTCCACGCGGATAGCGAATCGAGAACGGCCCGTGATGGTCGGCCTGTGCGGTGAACATCAGGTTGCGCAATTCGCTTTCGTCCATCGGTGCGGAAACGACCATGTTCGGGATCGAACGCATGTAAGCGATATCGTAGGCTCCGTGGTGGGTCGCACCATCAGCTCCGACCAATCCGCCGCGATCGAGGCAGAATACCACGTGCAGGTTTTGCAGCGCAACATCATGCAAAACCTGGTCGTAGGCGCGCTGCATGAAGGATGAATAGATGTTGCAATACGGAATCAGTCCTTGTGTAGCCAATCCTGCGGAAAACGTTACGGCATGCTGTTCGGCAATACCCACGTCGAAAGCGCGATCGGGCATGGCTTCCATCATGAAGGTCAGCGAGCAGCCGCTTGGCATGGCAGGCGTTACCCCCATGATGCGGTCGTTGTTTTCGGCCAGCTCCACGATCGTATGACCGAACACATCCTGGTATTTCGGTGGCTGCGGTGATTTCGGAACGACTTTAATGATCTCGCCGGTTTCCTTGTTGAAAATACCGGGCGCGTGCCATTTCGTCGGATTGCCTTCTTCGGAAAATTTGTAGCCCTTTCCTTTCATCGTTACACAATGCAGGATTTTCGGGCCGGGAATGTCTTTGAGGTCTTCGAGCACTTTAGCCAATCCGATCACGTCGTGGCCGTCAACAGGCCCGAAATAGCGGAAGTTGAGTGATTCGAAGAAGTTACTTTGTTTCAGGATGCTGCCTTTGAGCGCATTCGAAATCTTGGAAGCAACGGCTTGCGCATCCGGTCCGAATTTGCTGATCTTGCCGAGCAATTTCCAGACTTCGTCCTTGACCTTATTGTAGGTATGCGAAGTCGTGATATCGGTGAGGTATTCTTTCAAAGCACCTACATTCGGGTCGATCGACATGCAGTTGTCGTTGAGCACCACCAGCAGGTTCGCGTCTTTTTCAAAACCGGCATGGTTCAGGCCTTCGAACGCTAAACCCGCGGTCATGGCGCCATCGCCAATCACGGCAATGTGCTGACGGTCTTTTTCGCCTTTGTAGCGATTGGCTACGGCCATTCCCAGCGCTGCGGAAATGGAAGTAGACGAGTGACCGACACCGAAGGTATCGAATTCACTTTCGCTGCGTTTCGGGAAGCCGGAGATTCCACCCTTGGTACGGTTCGTATGGAACACATCGCGGCGGCCGGTGAGGATCTTGTGTCCGTATGCCTGGTGCCCGACATCCCATACCAGTTGGTCGTAAGGTGTGTTGAACACGTAGTGCAATGCAACGGTTAGCTCGATCACGCCCAGACTGGCGCCAAAATGCGAATTGCCGATTTCGGAAATCACATCCACAATGTACTGGCGCAGCTCGTCGGAGACCTGTGGCAGGTCGTCTATCGTCATTTTATCGCGCAAATCCTGCGGAACAACGATCTGATCAAGTAAAGGGCCAGCTTTGTATGGATGCATTTGCCGTCAGTTTAACCGGTAAAATTACGGGTTCGTTGAGTGGATAACAAATAATCCCGGTTTTTATTTCACGGCGCTGACTTAAAGTTCCTTAAAAACGAGGGTGCCGGATTGAGTCTTGATCAGATCAAAGAAGATGGCAGTTTCAGTTTAACGCTCAAATACAATTCAAACTAAAACTCACACGTAATATTACGTTTTTACAATATTGCATTAATGTGTTGAATGCTAATCTGATAGGTTTTTCAGTCAACGAAAAAGATCACAATCGATACTGGAATTGAAAGATAAAGCCCCGAGGTGCCTGGATATCGCCCGGTCGGCCCATGTACTCGGTATTGGCAACGTTGTTCACGATAAACGCCACCTTGTAGTGATCCAGGAATTCATAGCCGATTCGGGCGTCAAATACCACAGCTGGACCGTTGTTTTCCGCGCGGTATTGTTTCAGTCCAACGAGGATTTGCTGACCGAAAACACCGTCTTCGAAGATCGCATCGATGTTTTGCATGTAGCTGTTGTAGCGCATCGAGCCACCGAGGCTGAGACCTTTCCAGGTAAGCTGAAGATCGGCTTTTGCCAGGTGATTGAAACGGTACTTCAGCATGTTCGTGGACGTATCCGAAAACGTTGAGCGGTAGGCCGAATCGGTGTTGTCGGAAACCGGATTCATATACGTGTAGCCCATCAGCGTCTGCACTTTTACGGGTCCTATCATGCCTTCACCGCTCAGGGAGAAATCCAGCCCGGTAATAGTGGCTTCTTCTGCATTTTCCGCGCGGAAGCCCAGCCAGTTGAAAATGTAGCCGGGATCGTCCGGATTCAGACTCGGTGAAAGCGAATCCGGGATGTAATTACCGAAGGTGAATTCCATCATGTTGCTGTAATGGTTGATGAACGCCGCGGCATCCGCAAATCCTTTCCATCTACCGATTCTTATTCCTTGTTTCAGACCGATTTCAGCGGCCCAGCCTTGTTCAGGACGCAGCGCAGGATTAGGGAAAATATTCAGGCTGCCTACTGATGTCATCGTATAGCGCTCGGCAACGCTTGGATAGCGCACGCCTTGTCCGAACGAAGCCCGTAAATGGGTGTGTTTGACCACTTCGTAATGGACGCCCATGCGCACGATCGGAATAACGGGCAGCTTAATGGAATCTTTCCCGATGAAATAGTCGGAATCGCCCTGGCGCTTGTCCTGCTGGAAATATTCGAATCGCACACCAGCCGTGATGTGGAGCTTCTTCCAGCCTTTTTCTCCCTGGGCATACAATGCGCCGTTGAAGGAGCTGTGATCGCCGTAGAGGTACGAATTCACCTTGTTTGCAATGGCCGAAGCACCCGACGTGAGCACCCAATTCCCTGCCCAGCGCCGCTGGAACTGGTAATCGATGTATTTGACGTCGGCTTTCGAGCTTTGCGCATCGTTGTTGAGATTGCTGTTATCAGTGAGGAAATACCGTGATTTCAGCTGGTGCTTATTGCCGTATTTGTCGAAATATTTTACCGATGGATCAATGGTCAGTCGCAGCCCACGGTTGAAGGTGAGCGTAGAAGCTGCCACACTGGTATCGGCGCCACCGGAAGGCTGATAAGCGAACGTATCGCTTGCCCAGATGATGAAATTACCGGCTTTGGAAAGCTGTGCATTCCAGCCCAGGCTGGCCGAAAAGGATTTCCAGCTTTCCGGTTTGTAGTAAATCGTTCCGTTGATGCGTCCGCGGTCTTCTGTTTCGCCTTGTCGGTAGCCATCGGTTGTGTACCCATAGCCACCAAGCGTGAGTCCGAAATCCTTCCATTGACGACCGAAGCTCACATCGGCCTGGTGGAACAGCGGATTTTTCGACCACCATTTCAGGGAGCTGCGCTGCGGATTATCGTAAATACCCGTTTGTGCCTTCGCGAAGAGGTACGGTTTCTTCTCCGGTTCACGCTCCACGAGCGAGATAATGCCATTCAACGCGCCGCTTCCATACAAGACAGAAGAAGCGCCTTTGATCACTTCCACCTGCTGGGCGTTTTCAATCGGGATAGCGTTCCATTTCGTATCGCCGGCATCGCCCGAAAGCAGCGGCACTTCGTTCCACAAAATAAGCACCCGGCTTCCGGCTCCGTACGAAAAACCGCTTCCGCCGCGAATGCTGACCTGTCCGTCCATGGCATATGCGCCCGGAACCTGATCAACGGCCTGTTCCAAGTCTGTAATTCCTTTGTTATTGATTAAGTCCGGCTTGATGATCTCGAGCGAGATCGGCACTTCTTCGGCCCGCTGGCGGCGACGTGAAGCAACGACGACCATCGTTTCCAACTCTTCGTGAATGGTCGGGACCAGCGCGATGACATAAGTATCACCGGGGTTGTTTCCAATGACAAGCGAATCGGTTATAAAATCGTCGGCAGAAAATACGAGCGTGACCGGCAGCGAATCCACCTGAATGGAGAAATTACCATCGATGTCGCCAAGGACCTGCCGACCTTCGGAAGAAACCACAGTTGGAAAAGGAATACGCTCAGTAGCTGATCGGACAACCCGGCCGTTAATCACTTGAGCCCAAAGGGAAAAAGGTAGTAAAAAAAGCAGCAGTAACCCTTGTTTCATAAAGGTAAAATTCCGTATATTCAATGGACCAAAGTACCATAAATTTTGAATTTTACTTCCAAACACCAGCAAATCGCTCTGACCTTTCTGAGCGGTATCGGGAGCCGTCGTGCCAGGCTTTTGATCGCTCATTTCAACGATCTCGAACAGTTTTTCACCGAGCAGCAGCTCGACATTGCACGCATTCCCGGTATACCAGCTCATTTTGTTTCGTACCAGCAGCGAATGGCTGCATTGGAAGCCGCCGATAAAGCACTCGAACACCTTGATCGCTTGCAGGCCGATACCGTTTTCTTTACCGATGCGGCTTACCCGAAACGGCTGAAACAATGCGACGATGCGCCGCTGCTTTTGTACACCAAAGGCACGATCGACTGGAATCCTCAGCGAGCTGTTTCTATTGTGGGAACACGCCGGGCCAGCGATTATGGAAAAGCGCTTACCACCACACTTGTCGAAGGATTACAGGCCAGCGGTGCAACCATCGTGAGCGGAATGGCTTACGGCATCGATATTTGTGCGCATACAGCGGCCTTGCAAACCGGGCTTCCGACCATTGGTGTTCTGGGTCATGGATTGCACGTACTCTATCCGCACGAGCACCGGAAAACGGCTGAGCGCATGTTCGACACCGGCGGATTGGCCACCGAATTCGCGCCCGGCTTAAAACCCGAACCGGCCTATTTTCCCATGAGGAACCGTATCGTAGCCGGTCTGGCCGACGTGACGGTCGTAGTAGAAAGCGGTGAAAAAGGCGGCTCGCTGATTACCGCCAACCAGGCCAACGATTACAACCGCGATGTCTGCGCTTTTCCGGGAGATGTAACGCGTGCCGCCTCGGCCGGCTGCCTGAAGCTCATCCAGGAAGCCAAAGCGCATCTGATTACCGGGCCGGAAGACCTGCTTCGTTTACTCAACTGGCAAGCAGATGAGGCACCGGCAACTGTTCAGCGCAACCTGTTTACCGAGCTGAACGCCATGGAAGAACGGATTGTAGCTACCCTGCATGCTCACAAAGACCTGGCGATCGATGCGATCTGCTTTTTGGCGTCGCTTCCACTCAGCGAAGTTTCTAATTATTTGTTAGGCCTGGAATTCAAGGGGTTGGTTCGTTCGATGCCAGGGAAACGGTATTCCCTGATTTGAGCCGTTAGACTTGTTAAATCTGGCATTTCTCCCAATTTTTTGCCGTTCGACGAAACTGTTTGTTACATTCGTGGAGATAAACCAATGAGAAAATGAAAAAGCTGTTGCTCATCCCTTGCCTGGGTTTCGTATATGCATTCGGGCAAATTGTAACCAATGCTCCTGAGAGCAAATACCAATTTGAAAAAGTTGTCCACCTTGATGCTACCCCGGTTGAAAGCCAGGGTATGACAGGCACCTGCTGGAGCTTTTCCTCCCTTTCCTTTTTCGAATCGGAAATGATCCGCCAGGGTGTTAAGACTCCGGATATCCTTGCCGAAATGTACATCGTGCGCAAAGCCTACGAAGCGAAAGCCGATCGTTTCATCCGCATGGACGGAAAGATCAATTTCGGTGAAGGCGGTGCTTTCCACGACATTCCTTACGTGATCAAACGCTACGGTATCGTTCCGAAGGAAGTCTACTCCGGACTTGCTGCAGGCGCTAAAGAATACAACCACGACGAGCTGTTCAGCATTCTCAATAGCTACATGCAAACCATCCTGGCGCAGGTGCAGAAAGGTCACGGAATCGAATCGACATGGAAAAAAGGCTTCGCTGCGATCCTCGATAACTACCTCGGAGCTGATCCAACAACCTTTACCTACAAAGGAAAACAATACACGCCGCAAACGTATGCTGCATCACTCGGATTAAACATGGACAACTATGTTTCCATTACTTCGTTCTCCAACGATCCGTTCTACGCATCTTGCGAGCTGGCTATTCCGGACAACTGGGCATGGGGAGACAGCTATAACGTGCCACTCGAAGACATGGTGACCATTGCTGAAAATGCGTTGAAGAATGGTTACACGCTTGCGTGGGGTGCCGACGTTTCCGAAAAAGGCTTCAATTTCCGCCAGGGAATCGCGATCCTTCCGGAAGATCCTTCCACGATCCAGGTAAAAGGCGCCGATAACAAGAGTTTTAACAATGCCGGAGCGGAGCGCAAATCCAACGCGTTCCTCGAGCCGGTGAAAGAAATCACCGTTACACAAGAGCTCCGTCAGGAAGGTTATGATGAAAAAGTAACGACTGATGATCACGGAATGCACATCGTAGGATTGTACAAAGACCAGAACGGTACGCGTTACTTCTTAGTGAAAAACTCATGGGGAACAGACAACCTTCCACAGGGGTATTTGTATGTGTCTGAACATTACTTTCGATTGAAAACCATTAACATATACATCCACAAAGACGCTCTCACAAAAGACGTTCGTTCTAAATTAAAAATTTAATTGTTCCATTATTGATATTTAGAAAAAAGTTCTACCTTCGTCAAGGAGACCCTATTTATGGATTATGGAAAGACTCACGCCTGCCGAAGAGAAGGTAATGTTGAAATTGTGGAAGTTGGAGAAATCAACGGTAAAAGAGTTAGTAGAGCTGTATTCTAACCCCAAACCTGCTTACAATACGATCTCGACGATCGTACGTATTCTGGAAAGGAAAAAATTTATCAAGCACAAACCGGTAGGAAGAGGCTATGTCTACATGCCGAAGGTTTCGCGCGATCAATACAGGGATTATCTTGCCAATTACATCCTGACGAACTATTTTGACGGAAATCGCAAAGAAATTATGTCGTTCTACAACAGCACGTTGACGCTGAACGACGTTTTGTAACTTTTCTCAACGAAGAAAGCAGCCTTCCGGATCGGGAGGCTGTTTTTGTTTTACACGAATTCTTCGATTTCCTTCAGACGATCAAACGCCTGGTCCATCGTAAGGACATTGCTGTAAATGATCCGTAAGCGGTCGTTTTTCTCACTGAGCTTACAATCTTTCGGCTGGCGTTGTACATAGCTCAAAACCTTTGTAAACTCAGGCGATTCATAGTATTTCGATTGCGCATTGGCCACGAAATAACCGATCATGGTGCCGGATTTGATCACCAATCGCTCCAATCCGATGGATTCGGCCAGCCAGCGCAATTCGAAGGAATGGAAAAGCTCTTTAACCACACGCGGCATCGGCCCGAAACGGTCGATGAGCTGCTGTTTATGCTGCTCGAGCTCTTCCGAAGTGGAAAGGCCGTCAAGCTCCTGGTAAATGCTCAGACGCTCGGCTACGTTGTTCACATAATCTTCCGGGATGCGCAATTCGAAATCTGTTTCGAGCACGCAATCGCGCACAAATGCAGTAGGGTGGTCGGTGGTGCGTTCGTCGAACAAATCCTTGAATTCTTCGTCGCGCAATTCCTGCAAGGCCTCGTTGAGGATTTTCTGGTACATTTCGAAACCGATCTCAGAGATGAAGCCGCTTTGTTCGCCGCCCAGGATATTCCCGGCGCCGCGGATGTCGAGGTCTTTCATCGCGATGTTGAAACCGGCGCCCAGATCCGAGAACTGTACCAATGCTTCCAGACGCTTGCGCGCTTCGGAAGTGAGCACGCTGAACGGCGGAGCGATGAGGTAACAGAAGCCTTTTTTGTTGGAACGTCCTACGCGACCGCGCAGCTGGTGCAGATCGCTGAGTCCGAAATTGTGGGCATCGTTGATAAGAATCGTATTGGCATTCGAGATATCAATACCGGACTCGATGATCGTGGTGGCGAGCAGCACATCGTATTCGCCGTTGATGAAATCCATCATGATCTTCTCGAGGTGCTTGCCGTCCATTTGTCCATGACCGATCGCCACGCGCACACCCGGGCACAGACGGCTGATCATACCGGCAAGCTCGCGGATATTGGCCAGGCGGTTATGCACGAAATATACCTGTCCGCCACGGCTTACTTCATAGGCAATAGCGTCGCGGATAATCTCTTCGTTGAACTGGATGACTTCCGTAAGAACCGGTTGTCGGTTAGGTGGCGGTGTGTTGATAATACTGAGGTCACGGGCACCCATTAACGAAAACTGTAGTGTTCGTGGAATCGGGGTTGCAGTGAGTGTTAATGTATCAACAGTTGCCTTGAGCGTTTTGAGCTTGTCTTTCACCGCCACGCCGAATTTTTGTTCCTCATCGATGATGATCAGACCAAGGTCTTTGAACTTCACGCGATCGCCCACGATCTTGTGCGTTCCTACGAGAATATCGACCTGGCCTTTTTCGACGCGCTTGAGGATTTCGGTAATTTCTTTCGCCGATCGGAAGCGGTTGACGTATTCGACCGTGCAAGGGAATTGTTTCAGTCGCTCGCGGAATGAACGGGCGTGCTGGTGACACAGAATCGTCGTTGGAACGAGCACAGCTACCTGTTTGCTGTCGGCCACGGCTTTGAACGCAGCGCGAATAGCCACTTCGGTTTTTCCGAAACCAACGTCGCCGCACACGAGACGGTCCATCGGCAGCGGCTTTTCCATGTCTTCCTTAACGGCTTGTGTGGCTTTGAGCTGATCCGGCGTGTCTTCGTACATGAATGACGCTTCTAGCTCGTTTTGCAGATACGTATCGGGCGAATAGGCAAATCCCGGCTGACTGCGGCGCTTGGCATAGAGCTGAATGAGGTCGTAAGCCAATTCCTTGATCTTTTTCTTCGTCTTCTGCTTCAGCGTTGCCCAGGCCTGTGAACCAAGCTTGTTCATCTTCGGTGCGGTGCCTTCTTTGCCCGTGAATTTCGAGATGCGGTGCAGCGAGTGAATGCTCACATACAATACGTCACCGTCGCGGTAAACGAGGCGAATGGCTTCCTGCGGTTTGCCGTTCACATCGATGGTCTGCAATCCGGAGAACTGTCCCACACCGTGATCGATGTGCGTTACATAATCGCCTTTTTGCAGGTTGTAGATTTCTTTCAGCGTCAATGCCTGTTTCGCCTGGCGGAATCCTTCTTTCAGACGGAAACGGTGGTAGCGCTCGAAGATCTGGTGATCGGTAAAGCACACCAGCTTCAGCTCGGGCAGAATGAAGCCTTCGTGGAGCGAAAGGTGCATGGGTGTGAATTCCACTTCGCCGCCGATGTCCTCGAAAATCTGGTACAGACGTTCGATCTGTCGTGGCTGGTTAGAGAAAATGAGGTTGAGGAAGCCGTTGTTTTTCCGTTGGATGAGGTCTTCCTTCAGCAGCTCGAAATCTTTGTTGAAAGCCGGTTGCGGCTGTACCTGGAACGTAACAGTTTCGTTGGCTTTCTGATGGTAATCCGGCCCGAATTCAACCGTCGAAACGAGCTTCAGCTGTGCTTTCCAGTCGGATGGATGCATGTAGAGCTCCGCCGGTTTGCTGTGTTTGATGGTATCGTTGTTCAGCGTATCGTAAACCGAAACCGCCTTTTCGTAATCTTTTGCCAGCGCTTTTTCGACCATTTCCACCGAGCCGATCCAATAAGTAGCCTGCTTGCCGATGAATTCCGGGAATGTGCCGCTTCCATTCACAATCAGTTGTTTCTGCACATTTGGCACGATGGAAAAATGCGTGTGTGTACTGATGGAAAGTTGTGAAACGGGATCGAAAGTCCGGATGGAATCCACCTCATCGCCGAAAAACTCGACGCGAAAAGGATGATCGTTAGAGAAAGAAAAAATATCCACGATACCACCGCGGATGGAGAACTGCCCGGGTTCGTAAACGAAATCCACGCGCTCGAAACCGTATTCCAGCAGCAGCTCATTGAAAAAGTCGATGGAATAAGTTTTCCCCTTTTCCACGCGCATGGTGTTTTCGCTCAGCTTGCGTTGTGTCGGAACGCGCTCGAACAATGCCTGCGGATACGTAACGATCCAGCAGTTACGCCCATTGTTCACCTTTTCAAGTACTTCGGCCCGCGCCACCACATTGGCGTTGTCGGTTTCTTCGAGCTGGTAGGGTGTTCGGTACGAGGCAGGGTAGAAGAGAATGTGCTTTTCTTCCGGGAAGAGCTGCTCGAGATCGTTCAGGAAATAAGCCGCAGCTTCTTTGTCCTGCATAATAAACACATGGTGCCCGGGAACCTGCTCAGCCACAGCGGATGCGGCCAGCGCACGCGACGATCCCACCAATCCCTTCCAGTGAATGCGGATTTCCGCCTGCTGGAGAAGATTAGCTGTTTGATCGATGCCGGAGAGGCGTTTGAAAAGGTGTTTAAATTGCGAGAGTTCCATGCGGATGCAAATTTAGCGCAAAATCGATGAATCGGAGTAAACAGCGTTGATATGGCCTTTACAGGTGTTAATGATCGGTTTTATTTGTTCATTTTAAAACCGGGTATGTTCAATTTTCACTATGGATTATTCATTTGACCGAATAAAAAAACGTACCCTTTTAAGGGTATTTTATAGATAAATCAACAAATCAATAAGATTGAAGCTAACATTGGATCGACGAGTGCTTTTTCCGTTCCTTTGAAACCAAATTCGGATTTTTCCGATCACTATCGTAGATTAGATAGTCCTAACGAAAGCGGTATGACAACGAGCACTCTTACACGAAAACTGCGCACAGTTGCTGCAGTGGTTTTCACCTGCCTCCCTTTAATCGTCTCTGCGCAATATTGCGATTCGATCACTCCCAGTTTCATCGTTGATCTTTCGGCAAGCCCTTACATGACCTGGACGAGCCCCGATACGGATCGCGACGGTTTTTGCTGCGGGGCCTCTGCGCCGGATAAGTGCCTGGAATTCATTATCACTTTGCACCCGAACTCGGCGGCCATTGTGTTCGACATTGCTTCGGGAGCGGTTCCTCCGGGAGCGCTGTTTTACCAGATCGATTGTGGTCCTCCGATCCCTGTCGGCGATCCGATCTGCCTCTATGGAGCTGGTCCTTTTCACCTCACGTTCTGCAAACCTGGCAACAACACCAATACGTTTTCCATTGAAACCATTCCGAATCCGATCTTCGGGCCGAACCTGTCGTTGGGTGATGGCTGCAGCGATGAGCTGTGGGTGCAGTTTTACGACGAAACAACAATCAGCTGGAACAGTATTTCACCGGGAGCTGTTGGCTCGCAAAACGGCTTGCTAGGATGTACCGTTGCCTGCGATACGGTGCTCGTAACCAACAATCCGCTGGCTCCGACGGTCGTGGAATACCTCGTTTGCGGAATGGCTGCCAACGGCTGTACCACCGATCCGATCTGTGATACCATGATCGTTCAGTTCACTCCGGAAATGAATGTCACGATCAATGCTCCCGATACCATTCTTTGTCCGAATGAAACAACCGTTCCGGCCACGGCGATGGTGAGTGGCGGCACGGCTCCGTATGCATTTTCCTGGTCGAATGGCGCAACTACCGCTTCGACGAACCTCGGTCCTGGAACACACACAGTAAGCATAACAGATGCTAACGCCTGCGTTGTCCGACAGGCAACCGTTACCGTTACCCAATTGCTGCCACCAAGTGTTAGCGCGGGCGGCGATCAGGATTTGTGTGCCGATTACGTGGGCGCGATTACGCTTACAGCCACGGCTTCGAACACCGCAGGAATTCAATGGACAGGAGGGGGCGGAATCTTCTTCCCGGATGACACTTCGCTGGTCGTAGGTTACATTCCCGGCTTAATCGAAATCCTGACGGGAAATGTGATCATCGGTGTCGTAACGGTGAACAACAACGGTTGCCCTGAAGCTTCGGATCAAACCGAGATCGACTTTAATACGGTGGCCGAATCCATTTTCGTCCAGACGCAGGATGTTTCCTGCAACGGCATGACGAACGGCTCGGCACTGATTGGTATAGTCGGGCTTAATGCTCCTTATACCGTATCATTTGACGGAGGTCCTTACAGCTCGACTTTTTCCGAAGACAGTCTTGCTCCCGGAACACATACGGTCAATATCATGAGCGGCCTGGGCTGCGATACGCTGATCACGTTCACCATTGGCGAGCCGTCGGTTGTGACTGTTGCGGAAGTTAGCCATGAAGATGTGCTTTGTGCGGGCGGGGCTAACGGTTCAGTTACGGTGGCTTCCGCAGGTGGTGTGGGAACGCACAGCTATTCCTGGAATACAGCTCCGGCTCAAACGCAGGCAACCGCAACGGGTCTTTCTACAGGAATTTACACCGTTACTGTTACAGATGCCAATGGTTGTGTCGAAACACTGGATGTGAACATTGCAGAACCCGCGCCTTTGGCAAATACATTCAATACGGTTCCGCCAAGCTGTTTCGGTTTGGCAAACGGAGCGGTTTCCAGTAATGTTTCGGGTGGAACACAACCGTATGTGCTGAGCTGGAATACCGGTTCAACAGCGACCAATATTTACGACGTATCCGCTGGCACTTATACACTTCAGGTCACCGATGACAACGGTTGTGTGCTCGTGGCACAGGAAGTGGTAAGCCAGCCACCGTTACTGGAATCGACCATGACAAACGACACAACGATTTGTCCGGGAAGCCCGGTTACACTCACCGTTAACGCAACCGGCGGAACGGGAAATTACACCTACAGCTGGTCACCTGCCGGACCCAATGCTGCACAGCAAATCGTAACTCCCGCTTCAACGCAGCTTTATACCTGTACGGTAAGCGACAACAATGGCTGTACCACGCAATCTGCCGTTACGCTTACGACATTTTCGCTCGATCCGGATGATATTACGGCTACGGTTTCCGATTCCATCATTTGTCTCGGAGAGTCCGTTCAGCTGAACGGCGCTTATACCGGTCCCGATCTCACCGTTACTTTGCAATGGAACCATTGTGTGGCTTGTCCTGTGGCTACAGACGCCACGCCGGTAATCGACAGCACGTTTACGATCGTTGCAACCAACCAATGTAACCAGCAAATTGAGGCGAGCGTATCGGTTCAGGTGGTAACACCACCGCTGGTGCTGTTGGATCCCGATCTGGGCGATTACTGTCCGGGCGAATACTTTTCGGTATCTAACAACGGCGATAACAATCCCGACTGGTTTTATACCTGGGATTTTGGCGATGGACACGTTTCGCACGACATGAACGGCATTCATTCCTATTCGGCTCCGGGCAATTACGAAGTAACACTTACCATTGTCAATGAATACGGTTGTCAGAGCGATGCCGCCGCGGCCGGTTACGTAACGATCAATCCACAGGCGAATGCCGAATTTATTTCCAGCTCGATGGTCGAAACGACACTCGATCCGACGTTTACATTCACCAACTTGTCGACTGATGCCACCACTTACCAATGGTACTTTGGCGATGGGGAAGGATCAGCCGTTGTCAGCCCGACGCATACCTATGCGACTTACGGCGTGTTCGAAGTAACGCTGAATGCCAATAACCAGTACAATTGTCCTGATCAGGCGCAGCTCGTTATCGAAGTGAAGCCTTCGTTCAACATCTACATCCCGAATGCTTTCACACCGGATGGCGATAAAAACAACAATGTGTTCTTTGTCGAGGGTTTTGGCATCCAGGAAAAGGATTTCAGCATGGTGATCTACGACCGCTGGGGAGAAGTGATTTTCCAGACCAGCGATATCTCTATCGGGTGGGATGGCACGTATAAATCACGTCCGGCGCAGGATGGCGTATACACATGGGTCGTACATTTTCGCGATCTGACGGAGACGAGCCATGAAATGAACGGGCACGTGAGCTTGCTGCGGTAATATTACACCACGTTCTTCGCCGCTTCCACACAAGCCATGGCTTTTTCGACCATTTGCTTGGAGCCTACGAAAAATGGTGCGCGCTGGTGCAAACGTTCCGGCTGGATATCGAGGATGCGCTTGGTACCGGTTGTAGCGAGTCCGCCTGCCTGCTCGGCGATCATCGCCAGCGGATTGCATTCGTACAGCAAACGCAGCTTTCCTTCCGGTGATTGGTTCGTAGCCGGGTAAATGTAAATACCGCCTTTGATGAGGTTGCGGTGGAAATCCGCTACGAGTGAGCCGATGTAACGACCCGAGTAAGGCTTGTTCGTATCAGGATGTACCTGCTGGCAGAAACGGATGTAATCCTTCACGCCCTGGTCGCATTCGTCGATATTTCCTTCGTTCATCGCATACAAACGACCCGTTTCCGGCGTGCGCATGTTCGGGTGCGAAAGGCAGAACTCACCGATCGACGGATCGAGCGTGAACCCATTTACGCCTTTGCCGGTGGTATACACAAGCATAGTCGACGAGCCGTAAAGCACGTAACCGGCAGCGATTTGCTCCGTTCCCGGCTGCAGCATATCTTCCAGCGTTGCCAGTGAGCCGAGCGCCGATTTGCGTTTGTAAATAGAGAAAATCGTTCCGATGGAAACGTTCACGTCGATATTGGAAGAACCGTCGAGCGGATCGAACAGCACCACGTATTTTCCTTGTTTCGCATGGTCGTTGGTAAACGCCACGAAATCATCGTTTTCTTCCGAAGCGATCCCGCACACTTCACCACCTGTTTCAAACACGCGGATGAATTGCTGATCAGCCACCACATCGAGTTTTTGCTGCTCTTCCCCTTGAATGTTAGTCTCACCCTGGGCACCCAGAATGTGGTCTACCAATCCGGCACGACGTACATCGCGGCTCACAATTTTGGAAGCAACGGCGATATCGTTCAGAATGCGGGAGAGCTCACCGGACGCTCCCGGGAAATCAGCCTGGCGGTCCATGATAAATTCATTCAGGGTTGTGACTTTCGACATACGGAAGAATTTTCGGCAAAGGTACGACTTCACCACAAAGGAGCAAAAGATAATTTATTGCCTTCTTCCCTTGGATGACTGAGATAGTAGTAAAACCCAGTTTCTGAAAATCCTCCCCCTGGTCCCCCTTCAAAGGGGGAGACGGATATTTTGCTACCTTTCCGCCACATACGACCTTTTATGGCAGCACTGCACGATTTTCCTTCTTCCGAACCGAAAGCTAAACGGAGCATCGGTTACCGCATCCTTACCAACCTGACGTTCTGGGTGCTGATCGCCATTATCGCCGGTGTGCTGACGGGTGTTTATGCGCGTGAATTCGCCATGGAGATGGAAATCATCGGCAAAGGCTTTATCGAAATCATCAAAGTGTTTATTCCGCCAATCATTTTCCTGACCATCGTTTTGGGAATCAGCGGTATGGGCGACCTGAAGAAAGTGGGCCGTATCGGGATCAAAGCACTGGTTTATTTTGAGATCGTGACCACCTTCGCATTGGTGATCGGTGTAGCCATGGCTTACTTAGTAGAACCCGGCTCTATCGATCGCGACAGCCTGCAGATTGCCGAAGGAGCCAACGAATCCCTGCAGAAAGCTTCCGGAAAGACCTTCAGCTGGCTGCAGTTTTTCCTGGATAATGTGACCTTGCAAATCCTGTTGCTGGCCATTATTGTGGGTATTGCGCTCAACTTCTCGCGCCACCGGGAAAAGGCCGTCCATGTACTGGGAATAGGGTCCAAATACGTATTCCTGGCTTTGAAATATGTCATGTACCTGGCGCCGCTGGCTGCATTCGGTGGTATGGCTGCCGTTGTGGGAAAATACGGTCTCGAAACGCTCATTCCGTTGGGCAAGCTGATGGGAACGGTTTACCTAACGATGTTCCTGTTTGTATTTGTGGTCCTCGGCGGCATCTTATGGTACTACCGCATGGGGATCTGGAGCCTGCTCAAATACATCAAAGAAGAGCTGCTGCTGGTGCTTGGAACGTCTTCCTCCGAATCGGCGCTGCCGTCTATTATGCAAAAGCTCGAGCGCATGGGGTGTAGCAAATCGGTGGTCGGACTGGTGATCCCGACAGGCTATTCCTTTAACCTCGACGGAACATCGATTTACCTTTCCATGGCAGTCATTTTCGTTTCGCAGCTCTACGGCGTCGATCTCAGCTTCGGCGAGCTGGCAACGATCATTGGCATCCTGATGATTACCTCGAAAGGAGCCGCCGGCGTTTCAGGAAGTGGTTTCGCAGTACTGGCTTCAACACTCACGATGATGCACAAAATCCCGGTTGAAGGACTCGTGTTCCTGTTCGGTGTAGACAAATTTATGAGCGAAGCCCGCGCGATCACCAATATCATCGGAAATACTGTGGCTACGATCGTGATCTCCAAAAGCGAAAACGAATTCACCGAGCCGAATCTGGTCAAATAGCGGAAAAACCCCGTTACTTCCGTTCTAAATTTATTTCGATCGTAACTGCTACCATGGTGAATAGTTTTCAGCATTTTCCGTATCTTTGCACCACAAAATTTAAACAGATATGTACCCACCAGAACTTGTACAACCGATGAAGGAAGACCTTACACGCGTGGGCTTTCAGCAACTTGAAACAGCCGACGCCGTTGATCAGGCCATTCCTAACAGCCAGGGCGTAGCACTCGTTGTTGTGAATTCCGTTTGCGGCTGTGCTGCAGGAAACCTTCGTCCGGGTGTGAAGCAATCGCTGAACAACGAAAAGCTTCCGGCTCATTTGTATACCGTATTTGCCGGAGTCGATACTGAAGCAACGCAGCAGGCGCGCAATTACTTTCTGCCGTTTCCTCCGTCTTCGCCATCAGTGGCATTGTTCAAAGACGGTAAGCTGGTTCATTTCCTCGAGCGTCACAACATCGAAGGTGTAAGCGCTGCGATGATCGCCGAGAACCTGGCTGCCGCTTACGACGAATTCTGCTAAACAGACATTAAGACAGCAAGACTTCAAGACATCCGGACTCTTTATGGTCCGGGTGTTTTTGTTTGATACAATCCTGAAATCTTGCTGTCCTGAGATCTTAAAATCCTAATATCCTGAAGTCCAAGATGTCCTTCTTCATCGATACCCATTCGCATCTCTATTCCGAGCAATTCAACGACGACCGTACGGATATGATCCGTCGCGCTTTTGCGGTGGGCGTTGAAAAAATCTGCCTGCCGAATATCGATCTCGACAGCATTGCCGGCATGCACGCACTCGAAACGGAATTTCCGGGTCAGTGCCATGCCATGATGGGCTTGCATCCGTGCTCGGTTGGTGTCGATTGGGAAGTCGTTCTGGCGACCATGCGCAAACACATCGACCAGCGTGATTATGTTGCCATCGGTGAGATTGGTGTGGACTTGTATTGGGACAAAACTTTCCGCCAGGAACAATTGGATGCTTTCCGGATGCAGATCCGCTGGGCGAAAGAAAAAGGCTGGCCCATCGTGATCCATGCCCGTGAATCGTTCCCGGAAATTTTTTCCGTGGTCGATGAAGAAAACGACGAGCGGCTCCGTGGTATCTTCCATTGTTTCACCGGTACGGCCGAAGATGCGGCTAAAATTGAAAGCTACGGTGGGTTCCTGCTGGGAATAGGCGGCGTGGTGACCTACAAAAAATCCGATCTGCCGGAAGTCCTGCGCTCCGTTCCGATGGAACGCCTGGTGCTCGAAACCGATGCGCCTTACTTGCCACCGGTACCGTTCCGCGGTAAACGCAACGAAAGTGCTTACCTGGTACATACCGCTGAAAAAGTGGCCGAAATTTACGGCGTTTCCCTAAGTGAAGTACGCGATGTGACAACCGCAAACGCGCGCCAGTTGTTCGGGATTTAGTTCCCGGTCATGTGGTCGTTACGCCATAGAAACTGGAGTTTCATGTAATCCCGCAATATTACTGGGTTCGCAAATAGAAGCTTCATCAGGTTGTGGGCGTAATTATTGGTTCACCGCATATCTTTAGAAAAAAAGTAATTTCGCAATATTACTGGGTTTGCAAATAGAAATATCAGCCAGTTTCCGAGTAATTTACTGTTAATCAGATTCTTTTAAAGAAGAAGTAATCCCGCAATATTACGGAATGATCGTCTTCTTAGCCCTTCCCTTGCCTGTTTCATAAATTCCTGCAACTTTGCGTCATGAAGATACAACCCGAAGTATTGGTCATTTATACCGGCGGAACCATCGGCATGGTGAACGATCCGCTCACAGGAGCTTTGACGGCTTTCGATTTCGGCGATGTTTACCGCCACATTCCAGAGCTCGCGCGACTCAACGTTACGCTGACGACCAAGGCTTTTGAAAAACCGGTCGATTCTTCCGAAATGACACCGGAGCTGTGGGCCGAGATTGCTTCCATTGTATATACAGAGTACGATCGCTTCGACGGATTTGTGATCCTCCACGGTTCCGATACTATGGCGTTTACTGCTTCGGCGTTGAGCTTTATGTTGCAGGGATTGGAAAAACCGGTGATTCTGACAGGCTCGCAACTGCCTATCGGGACTATTCGCACCGATGGCAAGGAAAATCTGATTACAGCCATTGAAATTGCCGCAGCACGTAACGAAAACAACGAACCGCGCATTCGTGAAGTGGCTATTTACTTCGAATATTCGCTTTACCGCGGAAACCGTACGTCCAAAGTATCGGCGTCTGCTTTTGAAGCTTTTCGCTCACCCAACCTGGCACCGTTGGCCGTTGCCGGCGTACACATCGATTACAGCACCGTTCCGGATCTGCCAAAAACAGGCAAGCTGGAATTGTTTACAGATTTTGATGCGTCAGTAGCGCTCATTAAATTATTTCCCGGTTTGCCATGGAAAAGCTACGCGCCCTTGTTCGATACGGCGAAAGCAAAAGGCATTATCCTGGAAACATTTGGCTCCGGTAATGCTTCTTCCGATCCGGCCTTTCATGCATTGCTCGAGGACTATATCCGATCGGGAGGAATTGTACTGAACATCACCCAATGCGCTTCCGGATCAGTGGAGCAGGGGAAATACGAAACCAGCTCGTTCTTTGAGCGAAGCGGCGTGCTTTCGGGCTCCGACCTGACAACCGAAGCTGCCGTTACGAAGCTCATGTATGCATTGGGGAAACATGCCGGGAATACAGCGGCTGTCCGAACGGAAATGACTTCTGCGATTTGCGGCGAACAAACTTCTTGATATCAGGACTTCAGGATAGCAAGACTTCAAGACATTATAAAACATCAAGACCTCAGGATGTTAGGAGATCCAATCTCTTAATTCCTGAGGTCCTAAAATCTTAAAGTCCTAATATCCTTAAAAATGCTGCTTGATCACCTGGTAGATCTCGTGTGTTACCTTGTCTCTGACGAAAAGAACTACGTGCGTATGCTCCGGCTCGTAAATCTCCGGTAAATGGTAGCTGTAATTGATATAATACTTGCCGTTCGGATCCAGCTCTGCCGGAGTCAGCGTTCGACCGAAAGCCTGGTTATCGAGGCTTCCGCGCACGATATCACGATGCTCGTAATTCGGATTGTCCGTCAGGTCGCCCATCAATTGCATCGCCACCAGGGAATCCTGTACGACATAAGCTACAATAGCGAGTTCGTTGGTCAGGCTGGCGTCGATCTTATCCACTTCCACGTGCACGAACAAGCCGCGTGTTGAAGGAAAATAATTCGCTGCCGACTGCATGTTCACTTTCAGCTGTGATGCCAGGCAAGCGTTGGTTTTGTTCACCATTGCCGAGCCGCCGCCAGTTGTGAACTGGTTTTCCATGCCCGGACCGTTCAGCGTACGGTTCACCATCACAGCGGGGTTACCACTGAAGCTGGTTCCCGGCAAACCGCCAAAATACGTTCCGATTTCCAGAACGATGTCATTGTAAAACACTTCAACATAACCGTCCGATTCGTGTGTTTCCTGGAAAGGTCCTACACCTGTTGCACCGGAATGGAGTGTAACGCCAAAAATATGATCCGGATTGGTCTCCATCAGGTTGTGCATATTAGCAGTCGTCGTCGGGCAGTTAAAGCAACGGTGACCGGTGAAATCTTCGATCAGCACATTGCGCTGCGTATTGGTATTGGGTGTAAAGCTCGGCCACAGACCATTGGCTGCATATGTTGCAGAATCACCTCCCGGATACAGCGACCAGTCCAGTGTCGAGTAAGTCTTCGGGTATGGATTTTTCACCTTGTCGCAGGAGCTCACCACGAATCCGGTGATAGCAGCCAGTACAAACAAATAGCTTTTCATAATATCGTGTATTAAGCGATTAGAAACTTTGAGTAAATGACAACGTCAGACCGTTGGAAGCAGGCACGAAACGGCACACACCACCAACACAGAACAGACCCGCACGCTGGCGTCCATAGCTAAGCGTCAGACGCGTAGCGTCCTTGATCCAGCCTACAGAGCCAATCAGGTAATGGATGCGCTGGTCCGGAAGCTTGTTACCGTAATTGTACTGGTCCATTACGCTGAAGAACCAGCCTGGCGAGATCGTGTATTCGAGCACGACAGTTGCCCAGTTTCCTTTATCGTTTGGTTGTCCTTCATGGTCATCACCGATGAACAGCGCCTGGATTTCCGTACGGAGATTGTGCTTTTTGTTGATCTTGTAGCCGATTTCCGCCACCCCGATGTGCGACATAATGATCCCGTGAGCATCGGAAGAGATTTTGGCTACGTCGTTGTTGATCGAGATGTTGAAGTAAGAAGCGATAACACTCAACGACTTGTTGAACTTGTAAGCAACGTTGATGTTGATATCGCGCCACAAAAGGCTGTCGCTCATATCGAAAGGCTTGCCTACATACGTTACACGGTTGGAATCGCGCTCGAAAGCGGATGTTGCGTGACGCATTGGAATGTAAGCGGTTGAAAAATTGAAGTTGATCGGAATACTGTATTTCCCGCGACGGGTTTTTTCTTTTGGAATCGTGTACAGTACTTCGGTCATGAAAGCGATCTCGCCCAGTGGCTGCGTTGCATACGGATAAAGCGTAGCCACGAGGTTATAGGAATGCGTTTTGTTCATGGCCGGCAGGTAGTTGATCAATACATCCTGCAGCGCCGCTTCGCGATTGGAACGGTAGCTCATATTGTCAACCGATTTCGCCGAAACCAGGATACCAAGTCCTTTGCGCGTATAGCTGAAATTAGCCAGTGCCGCGTGACCGGTATTGTAGATGTAGCCGTTGTCGGCAGAAGGATCATTTTCTTTGTGGATGTATTCTCCATCGAGGGAAAATCCTTTGTAGCGCAATCCCATGCGGCCACCATATGATCCTACGTTTTTCGGCAGAATGAACTGTTCGTTATCGTCGACCTGGTATTTACTCACCAATGATCCGCCAAGCACGATATCCAGTCCTGTGGAATCGAGTCGTTTGATCAGGCTGTTGAGGTGCAGCTCTGCATCGGCACCGCGTACGATACCTGGCGCATTTTCCACACGACCACCGCTGAAGGAATAGCGCTGCTGGCCATAAACACCTTTGAGCTGAACACCGGCATACGGACGCAGAATAACGCGCGCGCCATCCATCACGTTGTCATAACCGAGGTTGCGGTCTTCATAAGCACGGAAGATCATCCCCGAGCCGAATTGCTCGTAGTAATGACCCAGCGTTACGTCCACATAATCATTGGTATAACCTACATAACGCATCCCGATGCCCGTTCCGTCGAAACGGTTTGGGTAACCCTGAATGCGGGGCAGGTAGGATTCCACCCGCATACCGGCCTTGAAATGCCCGATCGTGTAAAACACGTTCATGTAAGAATTCAGCAGGCCTTTTTCAACCGGCTGTGTTGCTCCGATAAGCGAATCGGGGTTAAGGTACTGGAAGGTAGCTTCCATGTTCCCGGTGACACTTCCTAAAGCAGATTGTCCGAGTGCTGTAAGCGACCCGGACAATGCGCAGATACCAATGATCCAGTTTTTCATGTAGTCGTTATGATCTGTTTTTGATCTATTTCTGAGTGAGTTTCAGCAATTCCTGGTAGAGTTTTTCCTCGTCGCCCGGAGCGTAGCTGTTGTGTGAGTAGACAATGTTTCCGTTGGCATCGATCAGGAACGTATGCGGCACGTTGTTCACGCCCATAGCGCGTTTGAAATCGCCGTTTACGTCCATCAGAACCAGGTATTCCCAGCCTTTACCGTTCACGTAAACCGGAACTTGCGGAGCATTTTTGGCATCGTCGATGGAAACAGCTACCAGGTGAACACCGGTTTCTTCCTGCCAGTCGGCGTAGGATTCATGAATGGTGTTGAGCTCACGCTTGCACGGAGAACACCAGGTTGCCCAGAAAGAAACGATGACCGGTCCCTCGAATCCGAGCGCTCCCGTATTCACAGTTTTGCCCTCCATATCTTTAAGTGTAACGGAAGGTAATTGTTTAACGCTGCCTTCTTCCTGTGCGGAAACAAAAGTGGTCAGCGCGAGGCTAATAAACAGAAATGCAATCTTTTTCATAGTTATTCATGGTTTTCCCGGACTGTTTCAACTTCCGTGCCGGGAATTCAAATATAGAACGAATTGAGAGCTTCTAACAGCGGATATTGATTTAACTCTTGTATTCCTAAAAAATGTTAAGTTCCAAATAGATTCTTGGGATCCTATGATTCACGTGAAATTCGTTGAGCCGGGCGATTATCAGAAAGTGGTTAGTAGCTTAGCGACTTTAAAATTAATCACTTATAAAACTTCATTTCTATGAAACACCTGATCACCAAAGTCTGTATCACAGCAGGCTTCGTTTCTTTAACGGCACTTACCAGCTGTAACAAACAGGAATTTTCACCCAAAACCGCTCCGGCACCGTCGAAAAATGTAAAGTTGCTCCCTCCGGCCACAATGGTTCTGATTCCTAGTGGAATACGCCCCAGGATTGGCTTTCTTCCGGATGGTACGACTCCCTGGCTGTTTGCGCCTTTTGACGGCAACCTGATCCATTTGGTTCAGAATGGCGGAACAAACATCTACCAGGTATATAATCCCAATCTTTATGCTGGACTGACGGCAAATATCAGTGGGCTTAAGCTAACAGGACTTGCTGTTGATCGTAGCATGAATCCATACGACCCCAACATAATCCTTAGCTACACCAGCACTTCCGATCACTATTTGTTCACGGCTTCACGGGATGCCAATTCGAATTACATCATTACGGCGTCAACAGTCTTAACAAGCTCCTTCGCACCGGCTGCCTCGGGCTGGAAATTGCACGATATCGAATACGATGGTATTTCCGGTAAGATGTATGGGGTTTTCTATCACAAGCTAACCAATGCATCGAAAGTTGCGGCAATTACCTACGGAACGGGGATGTGTACACTGGTGAAGGATTTCCCCGGAATGCATTTTACGGGAATGGATTTTACGCCGAATAGCAGTTACCTGCCTGAATCAAACAAAATGTACCTCCTGCAGGAAGTAACACTTACACCTACGACGTTTGGAAAGCTCGTGCAGCTTGATCTGGTGACACTGGCTACCACAACTACCAACCTGAATCTGCCTGGTATTCCACCTAGCAGTGGCCTTTCTACGACCAGTTTTCTGGCAAGATCCCCGCAAACCTGGGATTACCTGAATATTTACGGAGAGGGAAACGGGATCTTTATTTTTGATAAAAGCAGCAATTCGATCCTCAGCACCATTTCTCAGAAGAACTTGGTACAGCTTCCCAATACATCGACTCCCGATGGAATTATCAGTTCAGAGGTAATGACAGATGCCGCTAATTGATGGTGTAAAAAGGTATCTTTCTTGGTTTCTTAATTTTAAAGTCTTGTTAAAGCGGTGTAAAAACGATGCATTTCTTTTCTATATTTGTTGGTAAAGACATTTGAACATGAAAAAACTGTATACTCTTATTGCATTATGTGCCTTCACCGGTTTCGGCTTTAGCCAGGCTGAGATTCGCCTGTTCGAGGGCGGAGCTGCCGTGGGAGCAGATATCTCCGGAACAACACACGAAGTGATCGTCAATACTTCGGAGATGC
>CAMLRS010000008.1 GCA_946482515.1 uncultured Flavobacteriales bacterium
ATCACCCATGAATCGGCTGATCTTTTGTGGGATGCACAAGCTGGTGTTGCTGGTTATGAATACGTTGTAGATCAGGTTTCTGCTGATCCAGCCGCTTCCGGAACAACGACCACAGCTACCACTTATAACGCGACCGGCTTATCTGCTTCAACGATTTACTACCTGCATGTTCGTACCGATTGCGGCGGTGGGAATTTTTCACCTTGGACAACGCTTCCATTTACCACTTTGCTCGAGCCTTGCGATGCACCGACAGGTCTGGCTGCAAATAACATTACGCATGAATCAGCAGATCTTTTGTGGAACGTTCAGGTTGGCGTTGCCGGTTATGAATACGTGATAGACCAGATTTCTGCTGATCCTGTTGCTTCGGGAACAACGACCGCAGCTACCACTTACAACGCGACCAGTCTTTCGGCTTCGACGATTTACTACCTGCACGTTCGTACCGATTGCGGTGGTGGGAATTTCTCTCCATGGACAACGCTTTCGTTTACCACTTTGGTAGAACCGTGCAACGCGCCAACAGGTATCATAGCCGGAAACATCACGGATGAATCGGCGGATCTTTCCTGGACAGCTCAGGTCGGAGTGGACGGTTATGAATATGTAGTCGATCAAACAGCTGCCGAACCAACAGGTGCCGGAACTCCGGTAGCGACCAACGCCGTGGCCTTGACTTCTCTGAACATGGAAACCGTGTATTATGTGCACGTGCGCACCGATTGCGGCAATGGAAACTTCTCACCATGGTCTACGTTCTCGTTTACCACTGACTCCAACTTAGGCGTCGAAGAAGGATCGGCTGATGCATTGCTGCTCTACCCGAACCCGGTGACCGATCAGCTGGTAGTAGCAACAACCGGAGCAGGAACTGTGCTGCTCATCAACCTCGAAGGAAAAGTGCTCCTGGCAACTGCATTGAACGGAACGGCGAAACTGGATATGACAACGCTTCCGGCAGGAGCTTACACCGTGAAATTGGTACAGAACGAACGTATAGCCATTCGCAAAGTGATCAAACTGTAACCCGATTGATAGAACCCTGAAAGGGCAGCTCGTTGATTCGGGCTGCCCTTTTAGATTCAGGTGGTTCGCTCCTTGGCTGAGCGATCCGGTGGTTCTGTCAGGCGTTCGTTTAAGCTTCCGTTAAGCCGTTTTATAACGGAGCTGTCAGTTAGTGAAAAAGTGCGTCGCCCGGCGCGTTGTTTATGAGCGAGTTGTTAACCTAAAGAGGATCCATTGATCCTGTACGCTACCAGTAGTCAGGCTGGTTGATGTGAATAGTGATCGGCCGGTTTTCATCGGGTGATCAGGTGGTTAGTTCCCCATTTTTTTGATAGAACAAAGTTACGGGGGCAGAACGTAAGCTATTTACGAGGTCATTCAATCCGGGAAAAAAAGAGAAAAAATCACCACAAAGGAGCAAAGTTATTATGCAGCCATACTGTTTAAGGCAGCAAAGGAACCTCGGTAGAAGAGATTGTGAATCGATTAGTTGGACAACTGTCCATAAATGAGTCCTGACCCCTTTGTTTCCTTAACAAACACAGCAGAGCACCTATTCCTTTTGCTCCTTTGTGGTGAATAAACGCAGATTCCCTATCATTGCATCATCAATCCGTCAACCATGAAATACCTGCTCGTTTTTCTCCTGGGATGTTCCTTCAATGCTGTTGCTTCTCCAGTTTCGCAGGATACAAATGCCGTTGTTGCTTCGTTGCTTGCTTCCGATTTTCCCGGCTCGGAGCTGCTCTTTTATGAAAAAGGCGATCTGAACCTCGACGGCCTACAAGACCTGGCGATCGTTGCGACGCGCCCGTGCGATAAAGGTGAAGCCAGCATTGGCGACGAAAACAACCCGGTCACCTGCCGGAAAGTCATTTTAGCCATCAATACCGGAAATGGAAGCTATAAAGTCGCGTCTTCATCCGACCATTTCATCGATTGTTCGCTTTGCGGCGGCGGTTGGACGCTCCATGATGCCTTACTTAATTTTGCCATCGGCGATGGCTGGATCGAGGTCACCCAACACTATGGCGCCTGTCAGCGGGATATCATCTTCAGTCGCTACGAATACGACAAGAACCGAAACCACTGGTTCCGAACCGTTGATCGGGGAGAGCTCTTCGACTGCAATGCAGAAGATCCTTCCGAAACGACGTTGCATTCCCTGACGGAAACACCGCTGGAAAAAGCAACGGAACGGTTTGGGGAGTAAGACTTAAAATACCGTTTAAAATCATCCGAGAGCGACCGTTAGGCAGCCTCTTTCACATCTTTTTAGTGCTTTTTACAAACGACAAATTTCGTCGTCAGTTACCTGCTTTTTTCCACATTCTATTGTTATTACCACTTTTTACCACCTATCCTTGAATTGCTATATTTCCAATAAAATCAATACTTTTGAAAAATTGATTGAAACCTTATTGCGCTTGATTGCGTATTGAGTTATCAACAAAGTGTAACTTGGTGGTAAAAAGTGGGTTATTCTTGCCTAATTTTACCCATTATTAAGCTATGGCCGGACTTGTAGGAGAATATGAAGTAAAGCTGGACGGAAAAGGACGATTCCTTTTTCCGGCTGGTCTGCGCAAGCAGCTTTCTCCGGAGGCCCAGGAACAATTCATGTTGAACAAAGGCTTTGAAGACTGTCTCACGCTCTATCCGATGAACGAGTGGGAGAAATTGTCGCAGAAGCTGGCGAAGCTCAACCTGTTCAAACCGAAAAACCGGATGTTCTACCGACTGTTTCACCAGGGAGCGAAGCAAATCGCGCTGGATACAGCCGGTCGCGTGCTCATCCCGGTGATGCACATGGAGCGCGTCGGTCTGGACAAGGATGTAATGCTGATCGCCTACAACGACCGAATTGAGATCTGGGACAAGTCCAAATACTTCCAATTGCTGGATAGTAACATGGCTGATTTCGCCGACCTGGCGGATGAAGTAATGGGAGATTTGGGCAACGATGACAACGAATAACACACAGTATCACATTCCCGTAATGTTGCAGGAATGCCTCGAAGGATTGAATATCAATTCCGATGGCGTGTACGTTGACGTTACCTTCGGTGGCGGCGGTCATTCCCGTGCCATTTTCGAAAAGCTTTCTCCTGCCGGCAAGCTCATTTCATTCGATCAGGACCCGGACGCCAAAGCCAATGCTTGGGAAGCGCCGAACTTCACGTTTGTTCCGGCGAATTTCGCGTTCATGAAAAATCACCTCCGGGTGATGGGCATCAAGCAGGTCGACGGCATTCTGGCCGATCTCGGCGTTTCGTCGCACCAGTTCGATGATACCAAGCGTGGTTTTTCCATTCGCGGTAACGAAGCGCTCGATATGCGCATGAGCCAGAGCGGTGAGATCTCGGCTGCGAGTGTTATTGCGACGTACAACGAAGAAGAGCTGGCGAAGATTTTCCGCACCTATGGCGAATTGCCGAACCCGTTCAAAGCGGCTTTGGAGATCGTGAAACAGCGCAAGCGCGAACCGATCACAACGACCGGTCAGCTGATGGAAATCCTCTTTCCGTTTGCTCCGAAATACAAAGACCATAAATACTTCGCGCAGGTGTTCCAGGCGTTGCGCATCGAAGTGAACCAGGAAATGGAGGTGCTCGAAAAATTCCTCCTGCAAACCCAGGATGTGCTCAAGCCGGAAGGACGATTGGTAGTAATGTCCTACCATTCGCTCGAAGACCGCATGGTGAAAAACCTCATGAAGCGCGGCAACATCGATGGGAGCATTGAAAAAGACTTTTACGGCAATGTGCTGAAGCCGTTCGAGGAAATCACCCGCAAGCCGGTGTCGCCTTCCGAAGAAGAGATACAGCGCAATACAAGGGCCCGTAGCGCCAGGCTGCGAATCGCAAAACGTTTGACCGATGGCGGAAAATGAATGGCGTGAGCGCGAAGAGCCCAAAGTAAGGTACGAACAGTACGAAACCGGCAACCCGATGGATGCCGTGCGCGGTAAACGTCCGAATACGGATGAGCCGAAAGCAACCAAGCGTGGCAAAAAAGCAGCAGCTGAGCCAGAGGCGCCTCGTGGTAATGAATACCGTGAGCGCGTGGAAGACGACTTGTCTGCCCTGCCTACCGGACAGGCAGGCGGACAGGCGGGATCTGTAAAGGATAAGAAAGCCGCCGATAATAAGAAGAAGGAGGCAAAGAAAGCGGGGCCGGCCAAGCGCCCGAATTTGCTGGTTCAGGTGCTCAACGGCGATATCCTTACACGGGATTTTGTGCTGAACAACCTGACGTTCATCTTCTTCATCCTGTTCCTGCTCATGCTGATGGTCGGGAAAGGCTATTACGGCAAGCAGCTGGCGAAAGACATCGATACGCTCGATACGGAAGTGCGGGCGAAAACGGCTGAATACATTGAAAACAAAGCCCGGCTCGAAGAAGCAACCGCGCGTTACCGACTCGTGGAAGCGCTCGAGAAACGGGGATTGAAAGAAACAGTTAACCCGGCGAAAGTGATCCGGTTGAAACACGAAAAACAATGAGTGAGAAAAAGGACTTGATCTGGAGGGCCTATCTCGTTTACCTGGCCTTTTTTGTGGCGATGGTCGTTGTCATCGTGAAAACCGTATTGATTCAAACGGAAGGAAAAGCGTCGTTTTTTGCCGCAACGGAAGAAAAAATCCCGACACGTGCCGTGAAGCGCTATCCGCGACGTGGCGAAGTGCTCGACCGCAATTATACGCCGCTGGTAACATCGGTTTCGTCCTACGATATCCACATGGACCCGACGGTGGTGAAACAGGAAATCTTCGACCGCGATATTTCCGACCTGGCGAAAGGTCTGTCGCAGATCTTCCCGGAAACAACCGCACGCGAGTACGAGAATTACATCCGTCGTGGGCGTTCGAACGGCAACCGTTACCTGAAGATCAAGCTGAAAGTGACCAACGAACAGCGTCGCCGCCTGCGTGAGCTGCCGATCTTCAAGCTGCCGCGTCACCAGGGTGGTTTGATCGACAACGAAGAGATCATCATGCGCAAGCGTCCGCACGGCGAAATGTTCAAGCGTACGCTCGGTTATTACCAGAACAACCGCGGCAAAGAGCTCCGTGTAGGCATCGAAGGCGCTTACAACGAATACCTGGCCGGTGAGCCGGGCGAAGAAGTAGAACAGCGGATCTCTTCAGGCTGGAAGAAAACAGGCCAGATGATCCGTCAGCCGGTGGAAGGTGCCGATCTGATTACCTCACTCGACCTCGGTATCCAGGAAGTGGCGCATTCGGAGCTGTACAAGCAGCTGAAGAACCAGGGCGCGAAAAGCGGCTGCGTGATCGTAATGGACGTGAAGACCGGCTACGTGCGCGCGATCGTTAACCTTCAGCAGGGTTCCGATGGCGAATATTACGAGAAATACAACCAGGCCATCGGTACGAAAGAAGTGCCGGGTTCGACCTTCAAGCTGGCTTCGCTCATGGCGGCGCTCGAAGACGAGAAGATCAATCTGTCGGACACGGTAAACGCCAACGGTGTTTACAACTTCTTCGGCGTGGAAATGAAAGATTCCTACGAATGGGGCTACGGCCGGATCAGCATTCGTCGGGCGTTTGAAGTGTCTTCGAACGTGATTGCGAAAGTGATCTTCAACGCCTATCGCAACGAGCCGCAGGCTTTCGTAGACCGGTTGAAATCATTCGGACTGAGCGAGCCGCTTGGCATTGCGCTCGAAGGAGAAAAGAAACCTACGATGTATGCACCGGGCTCGCGCTACTGGTCGGGATTGTCCCTCGCGTGGATGGCCATCGGCTACGAAGTGCAGCAAACGCCGTTGCAAACACTGGCATTCTACAACGCAGTAGCCAACAACGGAAAAATGGTGCGCCCGCTGTTCGTGGAACAAATCCGCCGCGGTTCGCAAGTGGTGAAAAACTTCCACCCGGAAGTGATTCGTCAGAAGATCTGTTCCGACAGAACCCTACGCCAGCTGCAGGAATGCCTCGCCGGCGTCGTGAAACGCGGAACAGGTAGTGCGCTTAAATCGTCGCTGTTCGATATCGCCGGAAAGACGGGGACAGCCGTGATCCTGAACGACGACCTGCGCTACGGCAAAGAAGGCGAGAAACGCTACCAGGCATCGTTCGTAGGCTACTTCCCTGCCAACGAGCCGATCTATTCCTGCATCGTGGTGGTTTCCGCCCCGAGCAAAGACATTTATGGTGCAACGGTTTCCGGAACCGTGTTCACCGCGATCGCCAACAAAGTGTACTCCAACACGCTGAAGTACCACCAGGCGATCAACGAAGCAAAACAGCGTGTAAAAGAACCACCGGTGTCCATCGACGGGCAAAGCCGCGACATTATGACCGTGCTAGATGCCCTGAAAATCCGCTACAGCTTCCCGGGAGCTACCGAGTGGGGCAACACGAAAACGGTGGGAAATATGGTTGAAATGACGCCGCGCACCGTAGCAAAAAACACGGTGCCGAATGTGGTGGGATTATCGGCCCGCGATGCCGTGTACCTCATGGAATCGAACGGGTTGCACGCCTACGTTCGCGGATCGGGGAAAGTGGTTTCACAAACCATCCCGGCGGGCACATCAGCCGACAGAGTACGCGGCGCATTGGTAGAATTGGTATTGGAATGATTCGATTAGACGACATAGCACAACATACGCAGCTCACAAGCTGGACCGGCCCGAAAGACGCCGCCGTTTCGTCCATTGTCTTCGATTCGCGCAAGGCAACGGCCGGAACGCTGTTTGTGGCGGTTAAAGGCACACGCGCCGACGGTCACGATTTCGTGGCGCAGGTCGTGGCGCAAGGCTGTACGGCTATTGTAACCGAGCACGCGATCGATGTACCGGAAACAGTAACGCAGCTGGTGGTTCCCAACTCTTCCAAGGCACTGGGCGAGCTGGCGCATGCATTCTACGGCTTCCCATCACGTGAGCTGACACTTGTAGGTGTAACAGGAACGAACGGCAAGACAACCTGTACGACCTTACTGCACAAATTGTACATGAATCTCGGTTTTAAAACCGGTTTGTTGTCGACGGTGGTGAACCTGATTGGTGAAGAGCCTGTTCCGGCTACGCATACAACGCCCGATCCGGTAGCGCTGAACGCCTTGCTGGCAGATATGGTTTCGCAGGGCTGCTCGCATTGCTTCATGGAAGTGAGCTCGCACGCTGTGGATCAGCACCGCATTGCCGGGCTGGAATTCGCAGGAGGTGCGTTCACCAATATCACGCACGATCACCTCGATTACCACAAGACCTTCAAGGCTTACATCGCGGCGAAGCAGGCTTTCTTCGACAATCTTCCGAAAACGGCTTTCGCGCTTACCAATGCCGACGACCGCAACGGAATGATCATGGTGCAGAATACCAAAGCGGCGGTAGCTACTTATGCGCTCAAAAGCCATGCGAACTTCATGATCAAGGTGCTCGAAAACAGCTTCGGCGGTTTGGTGCTCACGATCAACGGAACGGAAGTCTGGACACGCCTTATCGGTGATTTCAACGCGTACAATCTCGGCGTTGTGTTCGGGATCAGTCAGCTGCTGGGCGAAGACGCGACCGAAGTGCTCACCATCCTGAGCCGCCTCGAATCCGTCGATGGACGCTTCCAGTTCCTGCAAAGCCCGGGTGGCATTACCGCCATCGTGGATTACGCCCACACACCGGATGCGCTGCTCAACGTGCTGAAGACGATCGAAAACCTGCGCACGCGCAACGAGCAGGTGATCACAGTTGTAGGCTGCGGCGGCGATCGCGATGCGTTGAAACGTCCGGAAATGGCAAAGATCGCGTGCGAATTGAGCGACAAAGTGATCCTGACGTCCGACAATCCGCGGACCGAAGATCCGGAAGCCATCCTGGCCGACATGCAGAAAGGCGTGGAGGCACAGCACTTCATGAAAGTGCTCACCATTCGCGACCGCGAGCAGGCAATTAAAACAGCCGTTTCGCTGGCCGCACCGAAAGACATTATCCTCGTTGCCGGAAAAGGACACGAGAAATACCAGGAAATCAACGGGGTCAAACATCCTTTCGACGATTTCGAGCTGGTAGGCGAATACTTTAATAAAATGCAGAAATAGATGTTTACGTACCTCTTTGATTACCTCGAGCAATTGGATTTCCCCGGAGCAGGATTGTTCCAGTACATTTCCTTCCGTGCCGCATTGGCGCTGCTGACCTCGCTGTTGATTTCCGTGGTGTTCGGCAAGCGCCTCATCAACCTGCTGCGTCGTCAGCAGATCGGTGAAACGGTGCGCGATCTCGGTCTGGCCGGTCAGATCGAAAAATCCGGTACGCCAACCATGGGCGGACTCATCATCCTGGCGTCTATCCTTATTCCGACGCTCTTCTTCGCGAAGCTGCACAACGTTTACGTGATCACCATGCTCCTGGCAACCATCTGGCTGGGCGCAATCGGTTTCCTCGATGATTACATCAAAGTCTTCAAAAAGAACAAAGAAGGTCTCGCAGGTCGTTTCAAAGTAATCGGTCAGATCGGCGTAGGTGTGATTGTGGGCAGCATTCTGTACTTCCACCCGGATGTACAGGTACACAAGAAAGTGGATGCGAGCTACGTGCTGCAGGCCGATGAAGAAGTGGTGACCGATCAGCACATGAAATTCAATACGTCCGACAGCACCAAATGGATCCGCACACGCGACATGACAACGACCATTCCGCTGGTGAAAAACAACGAGTTCAACTACAACTGGCTCATTGGCGATGTCAATAAATCGTACGGCTGGCTGCTCTTCATTCCGATCGTGATCTTCATCGTGATCGCCGTTTCGAACGGCGCCAACATGACCGACGGTCTTGACGGATTGGCCACCGGAACGAGTGCCATCATCGGAATAGCGCTGGCCATTTTCGCCTACGTAAGCTCCAATGTGCGTTTCGCCGATTACCTCGACGTCATGTACATTCCAATGGCTGAAGAACTGGTGATTTTCATATCCGCCTTCGTGGGTGCGTGTATCGGCTTCCTGTGGTACAACAGCTACCCGGCGCAGGTATTCATGGGTGATACCGGAAGTCTGGCATTGGGCGGAATCATTGCTGTGTTTGCGATCTCCGTGCGCAAGGAATTGCTCATCCCGGTACTGTGCGGCATCTTCCTGATCGAAAACCTGTCGGTGATCATGCAGGTCGGCTATTTCAAATACACGAAAAGACGCTTCGGTGAAGGCCGCCGCATCTTCCGGATGGCACCGTTGCACCACCATTACCAGAAAAAAGGACTCCACGAAGCCAAGATCGTTTCGCGCTTCTGGATCGTAGCCGTATTGCTGGCAGTAGTCACCATTGTAACCCTCAAGCTGCGTTAATGAACCTCAACGGCAAAATAGCAGTTATCCTGGGCGCCGGCGAAAGCGGAGTCGGAGCGGCCATCCTCGCAAAAGTGAAGGGTGCGACCGTTTTCGTATCCGATTTCGGGACCATCAAGCCGTCGTTCCAGCAGGAGCTGAACGAACACGGCCTGGAGTGGGAAGAAGGAACGCATACGATGGAGCGCATCCTCGCTGCCGATATCGTGGTGAAATCGCCGGGCATTCCGGAAAAAGCGCCGGTGATGAAAGCCATTCGCGAGCAAGGGATCAAAGTCGTTTCGGAGATCGAATTCGCGGGCTACTTCACCGATGCGAAAAAAGTGTGCATCACCGGCAGCAACGGCAAAACGACCACCACTATGCTCATCCACCACATGCTCACGAAAGCGGGTATGAACGTAGGATTGGCAGGAAATGTGGGCTACAGCTTCGCGAAACAGGTGGCGCTGGAAGAAAAGGAAATCTACGTGTTGGAGCTGAGCTCGTTCCAGCTTGACGACATGGAAGATTTCAAGGCCGAGATCGCGATCCTGACGAACATCACGCCGGATCACCTCGACCGTTACGAATACAACATGCAGCTCTACGTGAACTCCAAGTTCCGCATCCTGCAAAACCAGACAGCAGCCGATTACTTCATCTACAACGCCGACGACGCGCTGATCATGAAGGAAATCGCCGGGCGAACGATCGCTGCGCAGCAGTACCCGTTCTCGCTCACCAAAACGCTCGATAAGGGCGGTTATACAGCAAACAAACAACTCATCATAAACGTTAACAATCAATTCTCTATGTCTATTCACGAACTAGCTCTGAAGGGTAAGCACAATACCCAAAATTCACTGGCTTCCGGTATTACTGGTCGCTTGCTGGATATCCGCAAGGAAATAGTGCGCGAAAGTCTGTCGGACTTCGTTAATGTGGAACACCGCCTCGAATTCGTGGCCAAGGTGTGCGGCATTGAATTCATCAACGATTCCAAAGCGACGAATGTAAACTCCACGTGGTTTGCGCTCGAGAGCATGGAAAATCCTACGGTATGGATCGTGGGCGGCGTCGATAAAGGCAACGACTACACTGAGCTGCTCGACCTCGTAAAGGAAAAAGTAAAAGCGATCATCTGCCTGGGCAAGGACAACCACAAGATCATCGAGACTTTCTCCGGAGTAGTGGAAACAATCGTCGAAGCCGGTTCCGCAATGGAAGCTGTTGCTTACGGGTACCGCCTGGCGAAAAAGGACGAAACTGTTCTGTTGTCGCCTGCATGCGCGAGCTTTGATCTCTTCGAGAACTACGAAGACCGCGGAAACCAGTTCAAGGAAGCCGTACGCTCACTGTAAGAGTCATGGAAACCAAGGTAACGGACAATCGTCTGCTGGCTGCACGTCAGGAAGGCCTGAAACAGGCCGAAAGCCACTCATTGCGCCCGTTGGGCAAGCTGTGGGGCATGGATGTGTTTGCCTGGTACAATCCGCCGGTCAACGACCTTTCGGCTACACTGACAACGTTCCCGTTCCCGGTATTCTGGCTCGGCAACGAAGAGCTGGTGAAGGAGCTGGCGCAGGTCGATCCGGAAAGCATGCGTGCACTGGCCTGGTGCGGACAATACGACTGTGCACAGCTCAATATTCCGGCTGATGTGGCTGGTCCGATGCGTTTGCTTACGGCTACCGAAAACCTCGAAGAAACACTGACGATCCTGCGTTCGGTGAAACAGTCGAAGCACATTCTGCTGTTCACGGTTGCGGGTAATGAATGGAAAACCAAACTGGCAGATTTTGAAGCGTTCGTTCGCTTAAACGGCAATCAATGATTCAGTTTATACAGAAATATTTCAAAGGCGACCTCGTTATCTGGGTGCTCACGCTGATCCTCCTCGGTTTCTCGCTGGTGAGCGTATACAGCTTTGTGCCTATCCTTGTGAAGATGGAAGGAGGAACGCCTTTCATGTACCTGTTTAAGCATTTCATTTACATTGTCCTGGCAGTACTGGCCATGTATTGGGTCCATAAAAAAGATCCCAAATACCTGTCGCGGATGTCGAAGATCATCTTCTACGCCGCTATCGGCCTGTTGATCTTTACGCTCTTCTTCGGAACAAAAGTCAACGAAGCCGGCCGATGGGTCAAAATCCCGTTTGTGGGCCTGACCTTCCAGTCGTCGGATTTTGCCAAGCTGGCCCTGCTCATTTACCTCGCACGTTTGCTCACCAAGAAACGCGAGCTGCTGCATTCCTGGAAGGAAGGATTCCTGCCTATTATGGCGCCGATTGTGATAATTTGTGGATTGATTGTGAAAGATAACTTCTCAACGGCGGCCATTATGTTTATGATTTGTTTCGTGCTGCTGTTCCTCGGTCGCGTACCGATCGGGAAAATGCTCACGGTGGTTTTAGGTGGAATTCTGCTCTTCTTCATGGTCGTGGGTGTGCACAAGGCCTTGCCGGAGATGAACATCCTGCCGCGTTACGAAACGTGGATGAACCGGATCACCAACCGCTACGAAAACAGCGCGGATCTCGATGCGCCGGGAAATCTCCAGGCGAACAATGCAGAACAGGCTATTTACCACGGCGGATTACTCGGCCAGGGCGTCGGGAACGGAAAAGTGAAGGAATTCATACCGGAAGCTTACGCCGATTTCTTCTTTGCCTCGTTCGTGGAAGAATTCGGGTTGATAGCGGCCGTTTTCCTGGTGCTGTTCTATTTGATCTTGCTCTATCGCATCATGCGGATCGCACTCCGGGCCGACAATTTATTTGAAACCTATATCTGTCTCGGCATCGGCATCCTGCTGTTGTCGCAGGCAGCCGTAAATATGATGGTCTGTACGGGGATTTTCCCGGTAACAGGTCAGAACATGCCGTTTTTGGCCATGGGAGGATCAGCGATGATCATGGCGTGCGTTTCCATCGGAATTGTCCAGGGAATCGCGCAGCGCCAGCAATCCGACCAGCCGGCAACGACAGCAAATGTGTTTGAATAGCGATGGTAAACAAAGTCATCATATCGGGCGGCGGAACGGGCGGACATATCTTCCCGGCCATTGCCATTGCCAACGAGCTGCGGGCGCGTAACCCGAAAGCGCAGATCCTGTTCGTGGGCGCCGAAGGCAAAATGGAAATGGAAAAAGTACCGGCGGCTGGCTACGAAATTGTAGGTCTGCCGATCGTGGGCTTGCAGCGCAAATTGACGCTGTCGAATTTTATGCTGCCGTTCAAGCTCGCTAAAAGTTTGCTGAAAGCACGTCGCATCCTGAAGCAGTTCAAGCCGGAAGTGGTAATTGGTGTAGGCGGATATGCCAGTGGCCCGATTCTGAAAATGGCCACGAGTCTGAACATTCCGACCGTGGTACAGGAACAGAATTCCTTCCCGGGTAAGACAAACCGGATTTTGTCGAAAAGCGTTTCGGCGATCTGCACGGCCTATGAAGGACTGGAAAGCGTTTTTCCGGCGAATAAAATTCACTTCACCGGCAATCCGGTACGACAGGAGCTTAAAGCGCTGAGCCTGTCAAAAGCGGAAGCGTTCACCCATTTCCCGGATCTCGATCCGAACCGCAAAACCATCCTGGTGATCGGTGGAAGCCTCGGTGCACGGACCTTGAACGAAAGCGTGTTGCAGGCACTCGATCGTTATGAAGGCGAACAGGTGCAGGTGCTGTGGCAATGTGGAAAATACTATGTGGAAGCCATGCGCAACGAGCTGGCCAAGCGCCAGGTGTCGACCGTTGTGTTGACGGATTTTATCGCACGCATGGATGCAGCATATGCACTCGCAGATGTGATCGTTTCACGCGCCGGTGCGTTGTCCATTTCGGAATTGTGCCTCGTCGGGAAGCCAGTCATCCTGGTGCCGTCGCCGAACGTTTCGGAAGACCACCAGACCAAGAACGCCATGGCACTCGTGAAAAACAGCGCGGCGATTCTGATCAAAGACAACGAAGCAAAAGAAGCGGTGATGGAAGCCGCATTTGACTTATTAAAAGACGAAGCAAAAAGCAGCAGCCTCGGCGAGCGCATCCGTGCGATGGCAAAACCCGAAGCTACAGCTGCCATTGCGGATGTAATAGAAAATGTAAGTAAGAAATAATTTTCCCCCTTTGGAGGGGGATTAAGGGGGAGGATGTCCAAATTCCGAACTGGATTTGCAACCCTCCTCAGTCCTCCCTCAAGGGAGGAGGAAAAAATGAAAAGTAAATGACATTCGAAGACGTAAAACGGATTTACTTCATCGGCATCGGCGGAATCGGGATGTCGGCACTGGCGCGTTATTTCCATGCGAAAGGCTACGCTGTTGCCGGCTACGACAAAACACCGTCGTCGCTGACCGACGAGCTGGTGGCGGAAGGCATGGACATTCACTTCGAAGATTTGGGTGAAGCCGTTCCGGAAGCGTACAAGGATACACAGACAACGATGGTGGTCTACACACCGGCCATTCCGAAAACAATGGGCGAGCTGGTGTATTTCCAGCAACAGCACCACGTGTTGAAGCGTTCAGAAGTACTCGGATTGCTCACGCGCACCAGCAAAGGCATCGGTGTGGCCGGAACGCATGGGAAAACCACTACGAGTACGATGCTGGCCTATGTATTGTCGCAGTCGAGCCGCAAATGCTCGGCCTTCCTTGGTGGTATTTCCAGCAACTTCCATTCGAATGTTATCATCGATACGGAATCCGAGCTCACGGTCATTGAAGCCGACGAGTTCGATCGTTCCTTCCTGCGCTTGTCGCCGTTTGCGAGCATCATTACGGCCATGGATCCGGATCACCTCGATATTTACGGAGACGAAGAAAATTTCCGCCAGGCTTTCCAGACCTATTCCGATAAGCACAACGACGAAGGTTTTATCGTCCGGAAATGGAACCTGCCGATCCAACCGGCACCTCCGGCCAAAGGCGTAACGCACAATCACATTACCTACGGCATCAATGCACCTGCTGCGGCTTACAATGGCAAAAACCTGCGTTCAGTCGATGGTCATTTCTTCTTCGATCTGAAAGGGCCGGGAGTGGACTGGAAAGGCATAGAGCTGGGATTGCCGGGCATTCACAACTGCGAGAACGCCATTGCCGTGATCGCTATGTGCATCGAGCTCGGATTGAAAAAAGAAGAAATCTACGACGGTCTGCGCACTTTCCGCGGTGTGAAGCGTCGTTTTGAATACCACGTGCGACGGGAAAAGCTCGTCTACATCGACGATTATGCACACCACCCGACGGAAATTGCCGCTTTGGTCGATTCTGTGCGCATGCTCTATCCAACGCGCCACATTACCGGTATTTTCCAGCCGCATCTGTATTCACGGACGCGTGACTTTATGCCGGGTTTTGCCGACGAATTATCGAAGCTCGACAAAGTCATTCTCCTGCCGATCTACCCGGCGCGCGAAGAGCCGATCGAAGGCATTACCAGCGACGAGCTGCTGAAAGAGCTCATGGTCGACGACAAATTGCTGCTTACACCACAGGAAGTGCTGGAATGGAGCAAATCCGTTACGTCGGGCGTGATCCTGACTATTGGCGCCGGCGATATTGATCGCCTGGTACAGCCGTTGGAAGAACAATTAAAAGCCAATAGCCGATGAAACGCTGGCTGCGCATAGGATCCTGGGCATTTGCCATCATTACGGTGATGGTGCTGCTGGGCTTTGCGGCCAATGAGCAGCAAAAAGCGCTCGTGAAACGTCCTGTGGTGACTATCAGCGCCATCGACGAAAATGCTTTCCTGACGGAAGAAGAATTGCTTCAGCGCCTGAAACGCAAGGGCTTGCTGTATCACGGTCAGGAAATGGGAAGCCTGAAAACTACGGAGATTGAGGCTTTCGTTAAAACCATGCACGAAGTGGAAAACGTGGACGTATTCCGTCGTATGGGAGGTGAGTGGGCGATCAGCATCCGTTTGCGTCAGCCGTTGTCGAGAGTATTTAACAGCAGGGGCGAAAGCTACTACGTGGATGCCAAGGGAACGACCATGGAGCCATCACCCAATTTTACAGCCAGAGTATTAGTGTTTTCGGGCAATATTCCCGACCGCGCTGATACGTTAACGGTGCATGAAATTATTAACAATGACTCATTGAAAAGTATTCGTTTGCTGGATGATATCTATCGAATTTCCAATTATGTTTGTCATGATCCCTTTCTGCGGGCTCAAATCAGCCAGGTCCACCGCACAACAGGTGGTGATTTCGTGCTGATACCCCAGGTTGGCAACCACAGGATCATTTTCGGAGGTGCCCGCACGGATGCAGAAGTGAAAGAGAAAATGGACAAGCTGAAGGTCTTTTACCGGGAAGGACTCCCTTACGAAGGCTGGAACAAATACGAAACCATCAATCTGAAATTCAGAAACCAGATTGTGTGTAAGAAACGAACAGAAGAACAGGAAAATTAAGCGCCATGTCAAAGTCAAAAACGATCGTAGTTGGATTGGATATCGGAACCACCAAGATTGCGTGCCTCGTGGGAACAAAAAATGATCACGGTAAAATCGAGATCATTTCCATGGGTAAAAGCGAATCACTCGGTGTGTCGCGCGGTATCGTGTCGAACATCGAAAAGACTGTGCAATCCATCAAAGCAGCCGTTGAGGAAGCTCAGGATCGCGTTGACGCTGACCTGATCATCCGCATTGTGAACGTCGGTATCGCCGGCCAGCACATCAAGAGCCTCCAGCACCGCGGTATTTACACGCGCAGCTCTATGGACAGCGAGATCAGCCAGGCAGACATCGACGCGCTGATCGAAGATATGTACAAACTGGTGATGCAGCCGGGTGAAGAGATCATCCACGTATTGCCGCAGGAATATATTGTAGACAACGAACAAGGCATTCTCGATCCTATCGGGATGTCGGGCCGTCGTCTGGAAGCCAACTTCCACATCATTACCGGTCATATCAACGCTGCAATGAACATCAACAAGTGCGTTCAGAAAGCCGGACTGGAAGTGAAAGACATCATCCTCGAGCCGATCGCTTCAGCTGATGCGGTACTGAACTCCGAAGAAAAAGAAGCGGGTGTTGTGCTCGTGGATATCGGTGGTGGTACAACCGACGTAGCGATTTTCCACGAAGGCGTGATCCGTCATACGGCGGTTATTCCGTTTGGTGGAAATGTGATCACCGACGACATCAAGGAAGGTTGCACGATTTTGCGTCGCCATGCAGAAGCACTGAAAGTGAAATTCGGTTCGGCGCTGGCATCTGAAAGCCTCGAAACGGAAGTGGTATGCATTCCGGGACTCCGCGGCCGCGATCCGAAAGAGATCACACTGCGCAACCTGGCAAGCATCATTCAGGCACGTATGGAAGAGATCATCGAGCACGTGTACTACGAGATCCGCAACTCCGGCTACGAGAAAAAGCTCATCGCAGGAATCGTGGTAACAGGTGGTGGAGCACAGCTTCGTCATATTACACAGCTCTTCGAATTCATCACCGGTATGACAACCCGCGTTGGTTTGCCGACCGAGCACCTGGCGAGCACAAATACGATTGACAGCATTGCCAGCCCGATGTACGCAACAGGTATCGGACTCGTGATGAAAGGATTTGAAGGTCTGGAGCCAGTGAAGCAACAGGCAGAGCCGGCGGTTGGTCAGGTGAAAACCCATTCCAACAAATCGCGCGGTTCGTTCTTCGACACCATTATTACCAAGAGTAAGAACTGGTTCGCGGAAGACGACTTGTAAAGAATTATAAATGCAACAATTATGAATTATCAAGTCTTTATAATTGCGCATTCATAATTGATAATTAGAAATAAAGCAACCCCGAAGCAATCAGCCAGCCTGATGCTTCAGGGAATACAAACAACAATAAAAACAAAGCACATGGAATTCGATTTGCCAAAAGGAAACACATCCATCATTAAGGTGATCGGTGTTGGTGGAGGCGGTAGTAACGCTGTCAACCACATGTACAATCAAGGAATCAAAGGAGTAGACTTCATCGTCTGCAACACAGACAGACAAGCGCTGGACATTTCTCCTGTGCCGTTGAAAATCCAATTGGGGCCAAGCCTCACGGAAGGTCGCGGTGCCGGGTCCATTCCGGAAATCGGGCGCAACGCTGCCGTTGAAAATATTGAAGAAATCCGCGAATTGCTGGCCAACGGTACCAAAATGGTATTCGTAACAGCCGGAATGGGTGGTGGAACAGGAACAGGCGCCGCACCGGTGATCGCTCATGTTGCCAAGCAACTGGGTATCCTGACAGTCGGAATCGTTACCGTACCGTTCAGCTTCGAAGGCCGTAAGCGTCGTCAGCAAGCCGAGCTCGGGCTCGAGCAGATGCGTGAGAACGTTGACACCCTGCTGGTGATCAACAACGAGCGCCTGCGTGAGATTTCCGGCAACCTGTCGCTGGTAAACGCTTTCTCAAAAGCCGACAACGTATTGTCGACAGCTGCGAAAGGTATTGCGGAAGTGATTTCCGTTACCGGGGCGATCAACGTGGATTTCAACGACGTAAACACCGTGATGAAAGACAGCGGAGTGGCGATCATGGGATCTGCTGCTGCCGAAGGTGACGACCGTGCGATCGTAGCAGTACGCGAAGCACTCAACTCACCGCTGCTCAACGATAACAACATTCAGGGTGCGAACTACGTACTCCTCAACATCACGTACGGTGATTCCGATGTAACAATGGACGAGATCTCCGAGATCACGGACTACATCCAGGAAGAAGCAGGTTCAACGGCCGATGTGATCTGGGGGCATGGTTACGATGCAACACTGGGCGCCAAACTGAGCGTAACACTCATCGCTACAGGATTCAACTCATCGCCTGTTACCGGTTTCGAGAAAGCACCTGAGCGCACCGTTCGTACACTCGAAGAAGAGCCGCGCAACGAGATCAAAGCACCGCTGACATCTCCGACGCAAGTTGTCGAGAAAGCGGAGATCTCAGAAGAGCCATTCCTGAAATCCGAAGCAGCACCAGTTGTAGAAGAGCCGGTAGCTCAGAAGATCGATCAGAACGCATTGAACTTCGACTGGGATCTGGAGCCTGAAACAGCAGCACCTGTGGCAGCACAGCCGGTTGTTGAGGAAAAAGAAGAAGAAGTAACGCGTTTCTTCCTCGAAGACGAGGCAGAGCAGAAAAATACGCTCGAAAACGTACAAACCAAAGCACCACTCTCGCCGGAGGAAATCCAGCGTCGTGCTTCGGAGCGTATGGAGCGCATTCAGCAATACAACATCAAGCTGAAAAAAGCAGAAGGATTGAAGGAACTGGAAGATGAGCCGGCTTATGTACGCCGCAACATTCACCTGGAAAACATTTCCAAAAGCTCCGAGCAGAAAGTGAGCCGCTATGGTCTGACAGACGACGAAAACGGTTCCGGACTGCGCACGAACAATTCTTTCTTACACGATAACGTCGATTGAGACAATAGACTGAAAGACATTAGACTTTTAGAATAAGACCTAAGACAAATTGTCTAAAGTCTTTGAGCGAAGCGATCTAAAAGTCTAATGTCTGTACTATTGTTCATATTCAAAAAATCAAGAATGAGTCTTACAGAACGTATCAATACCGATATCAAACAAGCTATGCTGGCCAAAGACAAGGTGAAGCTGGAAGCACTACGCGATATCAAAGCCAAGCTCATGCTCGAAGCGACTTCCGGAGCAGGCGAAGTGACAGAAGACGTCGCTGTGAAAGTTGTCCTGAAGCTGCACAAACAGCGCATGGAAGCTTACGGCATTTACAAAGAACAAAACCGCGAAGATCTGGCCGAACCTGAATTACAACAGGCAAAGATCATCGAAGTATACCTTCCCAAAATGATGAGCGACGACGAGATCCGCGCGGCTATTGCTGCCAAGATCGCTGCCGTTGGCGCAACCGGTCCGCAGGACATGGGCAAAGTCATGGGACCAATTTCCGGCGAATTGTCCGGAAAAGCAGACGGCAAGCGCATTGCTGAGCTCGTCAAAGAAGCCCTTGCGGCAAAATAACATGGCTTTATTCTAAACCAAGTCCCTTAGACTTTGTTTTTTATTGTTGAGAATCCCTTCTGTTTCGGCGGAGGGGATTTTTTCTTAGTTAGAAGTTGCGAGTTACTAGTTGGAAGTTGCGCTGGAAATAACGATTTGGAGGTATGAGTTACCAGTTGATCCCACAAGCTTCTAACTTCAAACTAGGAACTTCCAACTAGCAACTAAACCGTATATTTGATTTCAAAACCCATAACACCTTTTCCATGCCAATAGTCTATTTGCTGCTCATTATCATCGCGTTTGTATTTACTCGTTTGCACTGGCCGTTTAGTAGTTTGGCTGTTTTAACGGGCTTCTTTGTCATGTGTGTGGATATCGTCATTCAGATCATTCGCGTATGGATGAAGCGAACCCATTTTTCGACATTACTGGGAGCTTTGGCATTGAGCTTTCTGAGCGTTGGCTATATGTTTGTATGGCTAAGCTGGCCGGGAAGCTTTATTATGGGCTGTTTAGGCGCGATCGTGGCACTGGCCTACATCGTCTATTGGTTCGTGTCGAAACGGAAGCTCAACCTGCGATTCGGTGTTGTATTGACCGTTTTTGTCATCCTGGCGGCATTTCTTTCCATGAAACCCTCAACTTTTTACTGCTTCAAGCACGATATCGATCCGAACAAACCGGAAGCGCCTTTATACAACTTGCACCATCTTGCATGGAAATACAATACAGAAGGAAATAAACAGGCTGCGATGGTGCTGCTATTGCGAGAGAAAAAAGATATTGAGGCCAAGAGAGCTTATCTTGCAAACCAGGAGCGTCCGGATCCGTACATGATCAAAGCTTTTGAAGAAAACGAGATGATTGCTGACGTAGCATTGAGCGATCTGATGGAAGGCGGCTGGAAGGAATACAAGCCCATGGTTCCGGAAGATTTCCGGATGGAGCAATAGAAAATAATTGGCTTTACCGCAGAGGGTGCAAAGTAAGCGCAAAGGGTGCCAAATTTTGCACGGTTAAAAATTCGCAAATTAGTGGAGGCCTGCTATGGGCATCACGCCAAAACACCTACAAGTTCTTCGCCTGCTCCTGCATCCACGTTTTGGCCGGAACGATCTCGCCGGTTTTCAATTTGATCTGGTAGGGTTCCCCGGATGCCGACGAACGCGAAGCGATTTTTTCGATGAAGTCATCCAGCGTTTTGATTTCGTCGCCGGCTTGCTGCCATTTGTTGTAGAGGTGTTCTGCTGCTTCCGTTGCGCCGTATTCTTCGCCGTTGCGGATAAAAATGACATCCGAAGCTGCTACGGTTTTGATCAGCTGTTCGATTTTCTGTTTCTCTGCAGTTAGAATCGCCGCCGGTTTTGTACCTCGCTTACGAATGGTGAACGAAGCATCGTCGTTGCCGATCAGCCTGTTGTTCATGCGTGTACAGGAAATGATATATGCTTCGCCGTCGAATAGGAACGCAATTTCTTTCTCCGGGAGGATGAGCTCCTGAACGAGCATTTCGTTTTTGTCGTGAATGGTCAGAAAGGTTGAACCGTTGGTGATATCATCAATCTCGACCTCGATATTCCGGTTGTATCCCGGGATTTCAATCGCGGTTCGCTGCGCTAATTTGAATGAACGACTGTCGTTTTCCAGAATCAGCCCCTGCTGGTTGTTGCCACAACGGCAGATCATCAGCAATAAGAAAGGAAGGAGCAGTAGCCGGACCATCATCAAAAGCTTTGAGTTTCTTAAAAATAAGGATTTAAGCGTTTGAGAATCACACGATGTCTTCGGCAATCGATTGTCCCGTGTCGGATTTTTTGATTCTTTTGTAGAGTAGATAACCCTGAAACGGAATGAAATTGTTCAAACGTTTGTTGCTGATTGTTCCCGTATGGATGCTGCTGAGCACTTGTACAGGCGTTTCGCTGCGCGCCCGGAATTACGTGACCAGAAACGTGGTGATCATCGTAATCGACGGGATCCGTTACAGCGAATCGTGGGGCGATCCGGCGCATACGAACATTCCGGCCCGTTCAGGATTGATGGATCAGGGCGTATTGGTGCACCGTTTTCTGAACAGCGGTATCACGTTTACCAATCCTGGGCATGCGACGATTCTCACGGGCAATCACGAGAACATCGACAATGTAGGCGGCCAGTTTCCGCAGCACGCCACTTTTTTTCAGTTATGGCTGAAGCAAACGCCTAATGCCCTCCCAACTGATGCTTATGTGATTACGTCGAAGAACAAGCTCCATATTTTGCGTACTTCCACGGATACCGAATATGCTGATTATACAGCTACGATCAACTGTGGCTTTAACGGCGACGGAACAGGCGGTATGTGTACGGATTCCATCACTTTACTGCGCGCATTGGGGATTTTTGCCGGGAACAAGCCACGATTGACGATGATCAGTTTTCGCGAGCCCGATACACAAGGCCACGCCGGTAATTGGGACCGCTACATAGCAGCGATTCAGAAAACCGATCAATACGTGCTTGAAGTCTGGAATTACCTGCAGTCGGACCCGTTCTACAAAGACAAAACCACGCTGATCGTTACCAACGACCATGGTCGCCACCTCGATGGCATCTATGATGGGTTTCCGTCACATGGTGATGGGTGCGAAGGTTGTCGCAGGATCGAGTTTTTTGCTATTTCGCCCGATTTCAAAAAGCAGTATGTAAGCCAGCACGTTTACGAGCAGCGCGACATTTCTGCTACGATTGCCGAGCTGCTGCATATTCCGTTTCCGTCAGGTAAAGGGCGCATCATGCAGGACTTACTCAAATAGGAATCCAAGCATCCGATTTCGAAAATGCAATATTGCATTATTGCCTTTTTGATTGTTGGAATCCCAAAATCCAAAATAAGAATATATTCCAATGTCTCACATCCGTCCATACAAGCCCACTGACCGCGACGCCTGCATAACACTGTTCAAAAGCAACATCCCGAAGTTCTTCGACCCGACCGAGCTTCCGTTATTCGAGCAATTCCTTGACGCGCTGGAGCGAAACGTGCCGGGCAAAGCCGGTAACCGCGAAGAACACTATTTCGTATCCGAGCAAAATGATCGCATCGTGGCTTGCGGCGGTCTTTGTCTACGGGACGAAGGAAAAGTCACCTGCATGGCCTGGGGAATGGTCGACAACGCGCTTCACAAACAGGGAATCGGCCGCGAATTACTGCTTTTCCGCCTTCAGAAAATGGACGAATTCTTTCCAGGAATAGCGAAAGTACTCGACACGACCCAGCATTCTTTTGGCTTCTTCGAACGCATGGGGTTCCGTGTCACCAAGATCACCCCCGACTATTACGCGCCAGGAATGCACCGTTACGACATGATTTATAGTTAGAAGTTACGAGTTGGAAGTTGTTAGTTAGAAGTTACTAGTTGGTCTTCGGTCATTAGTCGGCCAGTCCCTTAATATCCTGCTGTCCTAAAATCTTGATGTCTTAACATCTAAATAGTGTCGAGAATGTCGGAATTATCGAGTCGGATGTCGCGCTTTTGGTCGGTAACCGAAGGCAACAGCGTTTCCATCTGACTGTAATCCTTGATCATGCGGACCGTTATGATCGTCAATGGAATGCACAATACCGATATGATGACATTTGCTCCTGAAGTAAAGATCAGTGAGTCGATATCGTCGTTTTTGAGTTCAATACGACTGATGATATTCGAAATGACACTGTAGGAGATCCAGAGTGCCCACCAGATACCCACCTGGCGCACGCGGTTTTTCCGTTCGATCAGCTCTGCTTTCGCCAGTACGTCTTCTGTTTCGTAAACCATTTCCTTCATGATCGTATACGGACGGAACAAATTGAGAATCGGAACGAACCAGGCTCCGGCAGCCCATCTTTCGCTTTGTGACAGATGAGGAACGATCCTGTGCAGGTTATAGTAGCCACGGCGAAACCACATAATGAACGTAATGATGGTACCGATATAAACCAGCAGGAATACGACGGCGATCAGTAATTGACGCATATCGTTGGCATTAGCGGTCGCCATGTCGATCATGCGCCCGGAGTTGGCATCCTGAAGCAGCCTCATTTGGAAATAATAGGAAATACCGGAAATCACCTCTACGGATAAGTAAATCCAGAGAAAAGCGATAGCGGTTTTTGCGCGTTGGGCATTAGGTCTCATAAACAGTTCAATTTCCAACGAAAATAATCGATTTTCCGAGATTTCATCTATTTATAGTCACCAGTCTTGGGCTAACCCCCAGACACATAAGAGCACATAGAGGAAGTTTACCCTAACGTCTTGATATCCTAATGTCCTGAAGTCCTGAGATCCCGATAAGAGCGCTTTGCGTCATCAGTAAAATAGGGATAGAAGAACTCCACGAGCAGCTGGTGGTAATGATCTACCGTAGCGCTGGTTTTCGATTCGTTGTAGACTTCCGAAGAGGCGATCCAGAAATCGCTGAACACGCGGATACGATCGTTCAGGCCTTCGTATTCGCCCGGAAAATCAGGTGGACGCATGATGCCTTTTTCGATGGCCAGGTTGAAGGAATGCAGGTAGGTCATTTTGCGGACCTTTTCCAGCTCGATGAAATGTGCATGGATTCCCGGATTTTCACGCATGTTCTGGTTGAAGTCGATCATCAGGAACCGGTAGCGGAACAACGACTCCATCCCGGCGCGGGTCGAATCGAGGATAAAATTGAGGTTAATTTCTTCGGTGTCCAGCCGCGCTTTTTCCCGTTCGAAATCCACGAGCAATTGGTAATACAACGCTTCGATGATGTCTTCACGCTTCTTGAAATGGTAGTTCAGGTTGCCCTGACTCATGCCCAATTCGGCGGCAATACGTCGCAGCGTGATGTTTGGAACTCCATGATCGTTAAAGAGTTCCAGTGATTTTTCCAGTATACGTTCCCGTGTCGTCAATCTTTTTAGTAAATCTGACCTAATTTTAAAAAGAATTAGTAACTTTGACCTAAAATTAGCAATTCCGATGGAATGCACCACCACGACGCATAAAAACCAACATCAATGAAAAGAGTACACCTGTTCGAGTTTGAGGATTTCCAATGGTTCCCAACCTTTCTGCGCAATTACATGACCGATTTCCTGCAATTCCTTTCCAATCGGTTTGATCTGTATAAAAGTGTAGTGCCGCTGCTGAGCGAAGCACTTGAAAAATCGGGTGGCGAAACGATCGTTGACCTGGCATCGGGTGGAGGAGGCGGTTTGCTAAAGCTGTCGGAGCATTTGAAAGCACAGCATCCGCAATTGAAGATCATTCTCACGGATTTTTACCCGAATATCACGGCGTTCAAACGAACCGTGGCGCTTTCACCGGTGTTTACGTATTCCGAACAATCGGTGAACGCCATGGATGTTCCTTCGAATCTGAAAGGCCTGCGAACGCAATTCCTGTCGCTGCACCATTTTCGCCCGGAAGCTGCGGTGAAAATTCTGCAAAACGCCGTCGACTCCAATACGCCGATCGCCCTGTTCGAATCACAGCAGCGCGATGTGAAAAGTATGATTTCCATGCTGTTTTCACCGATTTCAGTTTTACTGGTAACGCCATTTATCCGCCCGTTCAGTATAGGACGTATTTTCTTCACCTACATCATTCCGCTGGTTCCAATCTTCATTTTGTGGGATGGCGTTGTTTCGGCGCTGCGAACGTATTCCGTTAAAGAAATGCACGAGCTGGTTTCCAATGTAAAAGGCCACGAGCGCTACGAATGGAAGATCGGTGTTCAGAAATCCGGGCCGGGCGTTCCTTATCTGATTGGCTTCCCCTTGGGTAGTTGATAGTTGGAAGTTGCTGGTTTGAAGTTGGTATCCGGTCTTCAGTCAGTCTTCAGTTGACCACATACCTGCCTGTCGGCAGACAGGGACACATAGAAAAGTTACTATCTTCAGTCTTTCGGTCCTCGGTCTTCAATCTTAGCGGTAAAATTGCGGTCCTAAAGTCTTAAAACCTGTCTGCCGATAGGCAGGTCCTGAAGTCCTAATGTCGTTTCAATTGGGAAATAACGTCCAGTAATTGCGGTAAAACCAGCTGGCGGTCATCGTTTTGGATCACGAAATCGGCTAAAGGGATTTTGGCTTCGTCGGGAAGCTGGTTCGCGATGCGTGCCTTGACGGCGGCTTCAGTGGTGGTATCGCGCTTAAGAATGCGTTGAACGCGGATGGGCTCGGGAGCAATAACTAAAATAGTGGCGTCGAAACGTTGGTAGCCTTGTGTTTCGAACAGCAGGGCCGATTCCTGGAAAACAAGCTCGCTTTCCTGCTGACTGGCCCAGTAGTCGAAATCGGCACGTACACGCGGGTGAACGAGTGCATTGAGTTCTTCTCGTTTTTCGGGATGCTGGAAAATGACGGTGGCCAGGTATGCGCGGTTCGGTTTCAATCCTTCGTAGGCTTCTTCGCCGAAAGCGGTTTTGATTGCCGCTGAAAGTGCAACGTCTTCCTCCATGAGCGCTTTGGCCCTGTCGTCGGAATAATAGACCGGGAAGCCCATGGTTTCCACGATGCGGCAGACAGTTGTTTTGCCCGAGCCTATGCCTCCGGTGATCCCGATCCGTTGCTGTTGCATGATACAAAAACTCCCTCGTTTCGGGCGAGGGAGCAGGGGTGTCAGATTTCTTCTACTTCGATGATCTTGAACGGAAGTCCGATAATCGCCTGGTAATCCTGGCCGGCTTCTTCCATATCCTCATCGTCCATTTCATAGAACCAGTTCACGGTTACTTTCGTACGCTCACCGGAAATGGATTCCAGTTTTTTAAACAAGTCTAAGATGCACTTGGAAGAAGAAGTATTGAAGTACTCCAGCTTCACATCGACTTCCGTTTCCGGAACCGGTGTTTTTCCATAAGCATCAATCCAGTCGTTGAGTGGTTTGTAAAACTCCACGGAGTTTTCAGGAATCGAACGACCTTTCAGCTCTAATTTACCGCTAGCGGCATCGAAATGAATAGAAGGCGTTTTCGCCGAGCCTTCAAGATGTAGGTTTTCCATAACGTTAAATCAATCAATTTTAATATTCAAACAGAAAAAGCTGCTGTGTTCGTTAATGGGAAGAAACTGGTAATCGAGCTTGTTTCCCGATTTCCGGGCAATGTCGATCATGCCCAGTCCGGCTGTTCCCTTGTCGGACATATGTCCGTTATTCAGCACTTCCTGGTAGTAGTTTTTCAACTCGTCCTTGTCCATGCTGTTGATCGTATCAATACGCTTTTTCAATTCCTCACCGTTCTCCCGCTCAATATAATTGCCCGTCTGAATCACAAACTGATCGTTCCGCTTTGCAATCATAAATAAAGCTGACTTCACTTCGATCTGATTTTTGTCGGCGTCTTCCGAATCAATATGATGATACAGGTTTTGCAGACATTCTACCAGTACGTTGAACACTTTTTTCTTGGTTTTCGGGGACTCATCCATGTAGTCCATCTTCGATTCCATGATGGAAAGCACTGATGTCAGGAGATCCGAAGTAACGACACCTTTGAATGAAAGCAGGATATTCTCCCGTTCCATCGTTTGGTACAGTTCGTAGATGTCGTTTTTTATCATTAGTGTCCCTGCGAAGTGAGGCAAATATAAGAATCCTGTCGAACAAATTACGGAGTTGGTAGAAAAAAAACGAAGGGTCATAGAATGAACAAACTATTCGGCTTTTTTCGTTCAACTAGCATTCCGGGCGGCAATTCAACTCGCCACTCAAAGAAATGTGCTACTTTTGCGGCCATGCAGGAGCGACAACAGAACGAGTGGTTTGCGACGTGGTTCGATTCGCCTTATTACCACGTGCTGTATGACAATCGCAACGAAGTGGAAGCGCAGCGGTTCATCGAACGTTTGTGCGCGCATCTTGGCTTGGTTGACGGAACCCGTGTTCTCGATCTGGCTTGCGGTTCCGGACGTCATGCGCGCGTGCTCCATGCGCTTGGATTTAACGTAACCGGCGCCGATCTTTCCCCGAACAACATTCAGCTGGCGCGTGACCATGCACCTGACGGATTGACGTTCATCCTCCACGACATGCGCGACCCGTTGCCGGATACTTACGATGTGGTGATGAACCTGTTCACCAGCTTCGGGTATTTCGATACGATCAGCGACAATGCGAAGGCGCTGGAAAGTGTGCATGCTGCGCTCAGCCCGGATGGATTGCTCGTGATCGACTTCATGAACGCCGATAAGGCCATTCGTGAGCTCAAAACGCGGCAGGAACTCCGTAAAAGCAATATTCTGTTCCACATCAAGAAAGAGGTGGTGAATGGCCGGATTGTGAAAACGATTGCTTTCGAAGCTGATGGCCACTCGTATTTTTTCCAGGAAAAAGTACAGGCGCTCGACCTGGTGGATTTTCAGCAGCTGCTGGGGAACGCCGGCTTTGGCATACAGGCCGTTTACGGCAACTACCAGCTCGAGCCGTTCAACGAGCTGAATTCCGAACGTCTTATCCTGATTTGTAAGAAGGTATGAATAATTTGATCCTCAACACCCTGTTTTTGTTGGTGTCCGTGATCGCGGGCGGACTGTTGGTGGTTTTCCTCGAGAAGAAGAACCGTCAGCATGTCATTAAGCTCAGCCTGGCTTTCAGCGGCGGATTTCTGCTGGCGATCGCCTTCGTGCATTTTCTCCCGGAATTGTACCACGAACACGCTACTTCTATCGGTTTGTGGATCCTGACGGGCTTTTTGATCCAGCTCTTTCTGGAATATTTCTCCGGCGGTATCGAGCACGGCCATATTCACGTACACACGCAGCGGAAATTACCGTATGCGCTGCTGCTTTCGCTTTCCGTGCATTCATTCATCGAAGGTATTCCGCTGGCTGGTTTCGGTGATCACGCGCACCACGAAGGCCACCACCATGAGTCGTTGTTGTTGGGAATTGTTCTGCACCAGCTGCCGGTGGCCATTGCCCTGATGACCTTGCTGCGTCAGTCGCAGGTAAGCATTAAGCTATCGTGGATTCTGCTGCTGATCTTCGGACTCATGACACCGCTGGGAATGCTCACCGGCTGGCTCGCTGAAACGAACGGCGATTTCGCCAATATGGACCTGTTGCTGGCCATCGTCGTCGGAATGTTCCTGCATATCTCCACCACCATCATCTTCGAAACCAGCGAAAACCACAAGTTCAACCTCGCCAAGCTAACGGCTATATTATTGGGTGTTGGATTATCGTTCTTCCTGATCTGATGCAGGATGCTGCATGCCTGATTTTTGATGCAGAATATTCGCAAGCTCAATTTCTTTTTCCGCCTGAATCTTAGCCAATTTAACCCTGTTTCGTCCTGTAACGACTGTGCTGAAGCATGTAGTAAAGGAAACGGATACGCAGCCGACACTGTAAAGTATTACTTCCAAATAGCTCATATATTGTAACAATGCCAGGCCGCCCAGCCGACCTGATGTTAACAATACATTCTGACCTATCTAACTGGTGAATGTAACTTCATAAATCACAGCTGGGTATGTGATTTAAAGTAAAAGTGCTTTTGGATTTATCTTCGAGTTCCTTTATATGCACTTTAAGCCTGCTTTTCCTCTGTGCCCGTTTTTAAGAGCTGGAAATCCAATCCAGAATACGTATCGCATTCTGAATGCATTGACCTGAAATTACAAAAAAATGGAATAGATCGGATAATTAGTTAATGCCGGATTGATTCAACATCCAAAATCAAACATTCGATCGAATGAGGTCTTCCACACAATCAATAAACCGCGGGTGATCGTTCGAGCTGGGAACGAGCTGTACTTTCTCGCCGCCGTTCGCTTCGAAGATTTCCTGGTATTCTTCACCGATCTCGATGAGCGTTTCGAGGCAGTCGGCAACAAACGCCGGACTGAATACCAGTACCTTTTTCGCACCTTCTTTGCCCCATTGCTCGATCACCTGGTCGGAAAACGGCTGTATCCATTTCTGGTCGAGGCGTGACTGAAAGCTCACCGTATATTGTTCCCTTGAAAGACCGAGTTGTTCGGCAATTAAGCGCGTGGTTGCGTAGGAGGTGGCTTTGTAGCAGAATGTTGCTTCGTCGCCGACCTCGTTTTCACAATTGTGGCCCTCGCAGAGGCCGTTTTCATAGACCTTGTCGACATGGCGTTCCGGCAGGCCGTGATAGGAGAACATCACGCGGTCGTATTCCGCAAGATTAAATGCTTTTGCACGGTCAACCACAGAATCGATGTAGCCCGGATGATCGTAAAACTGGCTCACGATCTTGATATCCGGAATCACCCACCATTTACGGATGATTTCCATGGCTTTATCAATGGCTGAGCCGGTCGACGCACTGGCATACTGCGGGAACAGCGGAATGATGACGATTTGTTCGTAGTTGGCTTTGCGCATCTTTTCCAGCACGGAATCCATAGAAGGGTTCTGGTAGCGCATGGCCAGCTCAATCGTTACGTCTTCGCTGCCGAAACGTTCCTGAACAAGCTTTTTGACGCTTTCGGAATAGGTGAGGAGAGGCGAAACGCCGTTACCCAGCTCCCACAGCTCTTTATAGATTTTGGCTGATTTCGGCGCACGGAACGGAATGATGATACCGTTCACCAAAATAGTGCGTGAAAGCCACGGAATATCGATAACGCGTGGATCGTTAAGGAACTCACGCAGGTAGCGCGCCACATCCCCGCGCGATGGGCTGTCGGGTGTGCCGAGCTGGATGAGCAGAACGCCTGTTTTTTTTGTTGTCATGATCCACTATTTTCTCCCCCTTTGGAGGGGGATACAGGGGGAGGATAAATCCCTGAATCGAGTTGCCACCTCCCTCATTCCCTTCCGCTGTGGCGGAGAGGAAAAATTAAATATGCAGTGCGCGGTTGTCTGTTGCAGCAAGAGCAGCTTCTTTCACGGCTTCCGAGTATGTCGGGTGTGGGTGACAGATGCGTGCAAGATCTTCAGCAGAAGCGCGGTATTCCATCGCTGTAACAGCTTCCATGATCAAATCGGCTGCGCGGGCAGCGATCATGTGAACGCCCAGGATCTCATCGGTCTCTGCATCCGCAAGGATCTTAATGAAACCGCCGGTATCCATACTTGCGCGGGAACGACCGAGGGCTTTCATCGGGAACTGACCGGCTTTGTAATTCACTCCGGCAGCTTTCAGCTCTTCTTCGGTTTTACCTACCGCAGCAATTTCCGGCCAGGTGTACACAACGCCCGGGATGAGGTTGTAATTGATATGTGGTTTCTGTCCGGCGAGCATTTCGGCTACGTATACGCCTTCTTCTTCGGCTTTGTGGGCCAGCATCGCGCCGCGTACCACATCACCGATAGCGAAGATGTTCGGAACAGCTGTTTGCAAATGATCGTTTACTTCGATCTGTCCGCGGTTATTTGCAGAAAGTCCGGTATTTTCGAGCGCCAGGCCTTCCGTATATGCTTTACGACCCACAGCTACGAGGCAGTAATCTGCTTCGAGTGTAATCGTTTCCTGCTTTTTGTTCACGGCAGTTACTTTAACGCCTTTGCCGGTATTTTCGACTTTCTGAACACTGGTTTCGAGGTTGAATTTAAAGCCTTCTTTTTTCAGGATTTTGATGAATTCCTTCCCGAGACCGCGGTCCATAGTCGGGAAGATCGCATCTGCAAATTCGACCACTTCGATTTCCGTTCCCAGACGAGCATAAACGGAACCCAGCTCGAGTCCGATCACGCCACCACCGATCACGATCATCTTTTTCGGGATCTCTTTCATTTTGAGTGCCTCCGTCGAAGTGATGATACGGTCTTTATCCGGCTCCATTCCCGGGAAGAAGTTCGGCTTCGATCCCGTAGCGATGATGGTATTTTTGGTGGAAATCTCCGTTTTGTTGCCGTCGCCGTCTGTAATAGCGATCGTTGTAGCATTCACGAACGAGCCCACGCCCTGGTAAACGGTGATCTTGTTTTTATCCATGAGGAATTTCACACCGTTGCATGTTTGCGACACCACTTCTTCCTTGCGCGCGATCATTTGAGTGATATCCGCCTGAAGGTTGTCGAGCGTGATGCCATGAGCCGCAAAATTGTGCTTCGCGTTGAAGAAATGCTCGGAAGAATCGAGCAGCGCTTTGGAAGGGATACAGCCCACGTTGAGGCAGGTTCCGCCCAGTGTAGCGTATTTCTCAATCAGCGCGGTTTTCATTCCCAGCTGTGCACAACGGATCGCGGCAACATATCCGCCGGGTCCTGAACCAATAATGGTCACATCAAACGTACTCATAACTCATTTCGAATTTGCGGGATAAAGGTAGCGGTTCTTAGGGGATAGTTCTATAGTATCTTCCTAAAAAGTTACATTTATCATTTCAGGCATTTAATTTATCTTTGCGTCAAATTTTTCCGTCCTATGACGCAGTTTCTTCGACCACCCTTTATCAAGTTCTTTTTATTTGTTTGCTGTTTATCGAGCTATTCTTATAGTCAGACCGGATCTGTTGATACTTCATTCAATAGTGTCGATGTAATTCCCGGGTTAAGCGGTTTTAATGGGGTTGTTAAAGAGAGTTTTCTTTTCCCGGATGGCAGCTATCTTTCTGTAGGTGCTTTTACAAGCTATCATGGGGAATCGGCTAATCGCATTCTAAAAATGAACCATGATCTGGAGATAAATCCATCCTTTAATACCGGAACCGGGTCCAACGGAGAAATTAACGGGATGCAGGTGTTATCCAGTAATAAAATCTTGATCTTTGGAGATTTCAATGAGTTTAATGGCTTTCCTGTAGATAGTATCGCACTTATAAATCCGGATGGTTCTTTAGATCCTTCTTTTGCGTTCGATAATCCTTTTTGGATCATTAACGATGTGACGGAACAGTCGACAGGAGAAATTATTATTACGGGTTATGACCATAACTACTCATCAACGATTGTTCGCTGTTCTACTAATGGGACTATCGACCCTACATTTATTCCGGCTAGTCAGAATGGTATCATCGACTTCGTTCGTACAGATAATGATGACAACCTTTATATGGTTGGATCTTTCACCCAGGTTAATGGCATTGCTATTGCCAAATTAGCTAAACTTACTGCTGACGGTACTTTGATCGATTCCTATGTCCCTCCGACAGCATTTACGTTTACTGTCGAAGACTTATTTATTCACGATGATGGCCGAGTAGTTATATGTGGAAATTATGGTTCGGGCTCAAGTATCCATGGTTATACACGTTTGTTGCCAGACGGCAGCATTGATCCCGGATTTACAGGTGCTATTGGTTACACCAATTACAGGCAAATTGAAATCGATACTGAAGGACGATATATTTTTGTCGCTACTAATAATATGTTTGATTTTACCCGAAGGGTACTACCAACAGGTGTTGTTGATGTAACATATGAGATTGTCGGTATGGCTTCGGGTTCTTATCATTTGCTGCTGGAACCCGATGGAAAAGCATTTGTTAGCGGCTTGAGTGGTATCAATCGCAGAAATTCCAATGGAACGTTTGATGGGAGTTTAGTGCCATATAATGGCTTTGATCGTTCAGTTACAGTTGTCAAAACACTTCCCAATGGAAAACTGTTGGTAGGAGGGAATTTTTCAGCTTTTAATGGAAAGTCTGTCAATGGAATTGTTCGTTTGCTTGCTGATGGGACGATTGACCCGAGCTTTGAGGTTGGTACAGCCACACCTTTTCCAAATGCGCTGAATACAACTGATTATGAGGATCCTAATGTTTATGACATCGAGATTCAGACCGATGGTAAGATTCTTGTTGGAGGCTATTTTCAACGATTCAATGGCTATCCATATAAACATCTGGTTCGCCTGAATCCAAACGGTTCTGTTGATACATCCTTTCATAATTCCGGATTTAACAATCTGGTAGCAGAAATTACGCTGCAACCAGATGGGAAAATACTGGTTGGAGGAGAGTTTGAAAGTCCTGCGTACAGAATTGTACGACTACATCCTGATGGAACAGAGGACAGCTCCTTTGCCGCTTCCATATCATGGGGCCGGGTAAGGACAATTGATTTACATCCTAATGGTAAAATTTACATAGGAGGAACCTTTTTGGGAGTTAATGGTAATGTCGCCGAGCATATTGCATGTGTATTGATGGATGGAACATTGGATAATTCCTTTTCTGTTGGGACAGCTTTGGGAGCGGCACCACTACAAGATATAGCTATTCAATCTGATGGTAAACTGATTGTTTTGAAAAATGGCGTATTCAGAATTTCTGAATCTGGTGCTCTTGACAACACATTTATAGTTGGTGGTGTATTTACAAGTTCTAACTTTTACCAAAAGGTAGCCATACAACCTGATGGAAAAATACTTATTATCGGTTCGTATCAGGCGGCTCCTTCTCCGGATCCGCGATTGGGTCGATTGAATCCGGATGGCACACTGGATAACTCTTTTGAGTTCTCTCAGGTTAATTATTCCACTCCAAATCAAGTTGGGTATGGACCACTTTCCTTTGCTCTTCAACAGGATGGGAATATCATATTAGGTGGTAGCTTTGCTATCTATAATAGTGTTCCTAGACATCATATAACTCGTTTGCATAATGATCTGACTAATAATGATTGTCAGTTCTTTTCTGCCTCTTTCGAAGTATTCAATGATCTAAACTGTGCGAATACGACTACAATCGAAGCACAAGCCTTAAATGGAACGGCTCCTTACAGCTATTCATGGGATAATTCTATTGTCAATGAGGATGATACACTCTTTTCGACAAGTGAAGGGGGTATTCATTATATGTCTGTAATTGATAGTGCGGGTTGTGCATATCATACCGGTTTCATGATCAATGGCCCGACAACACAAATGGGATTTGATAACCGCATTTCCATCGTTTCAGGTGGTTATCGCCCTGGGCTGAACACGATTGTCACATTAGATGCCTCGAATCAAGGCTGTATTCCTGTAGATGGTAGTGTCGTGCTCGTTAAAAATCCATTGCTGACGTTTATTTCATCCGATCCGGTGCCAACTGACATAAATGGTGATACGCTTATATGGGATTATGATGCTTTTGCACATGATTCCACTCATTTTATTGTGAATGATCTTGTTTTTTCAACCAGCACAGCTGCACAGATTGGCGATGTTATTCGTATGGATGCCCGTATCTACCCGATAGAAGGTGACCACGACACACTGAACAACATTCACCAGCCGGAATTTGCGATTTTAAATAGCTATGATCCGAATGACAAACAAGTGTATCCGAAAGGTGAATGCGTTCCTGGCTATGTTGATCACGGGCAGGATCTTACATACACAGTTCGGTTCCAAAATACGGGGAATGCCGAAGCGATTCATGTGCTGATTGTAGACAGTTTGAGTGAGCACCTCGATATCCACTCATTACAAATTCTTGGAAGTTCACATGATGTACATGCGGAAATCGCGTCAAATGACGTAGTAAAATTCCGATTTAATAATATCAACTTGCCAGATAGTGCATCTTCTCCGGAAGGGAGTATTGGCTATGTGATATTCAAAGTCAGTCAAAAACCGTTTCTGTTTATTGGCTCCGAAATTCGAAACAAAGTAGGAATTTATTTCGATTTCAATCCACCCATTATTACAAATGAGGTACTAAATACGATTTCATCTAATTACACACAGGAATATGCTGTTATCAACAACGGTGAAGATACCCTGGCAGTATGTTTCGGAACACCGGTTACGCTCGTAGCAACTGGAGCTAATAGTTTCGAATGGTATGATGCTGGCATAAATGGAAATTTGTTAGGAGTTAGCGATTCATTGGCATTAGAGCCGGAAATTTCACAATGGATATATGTGGAACCGATTAGTAATGAATGTCCTTTGCAGGATCGTCAGGGTGTTTTCGTGAAAGTGGAAGTTACACCTGAAGTGGAAATTGAAACTATACAGTTGGCGATTTGCATCGGAGACTCCATCCATTTGTCCTACAATGGAACCGCAGATAATTACATTTCCAATTATATGGACGCTTTTACTAGCGGTCTTCCATTCGAGGTGAATACAGCTATTTGGCTTGAAGGTATGAATAGTAACAATTGTGTGGCACGCGATTCTGTACTGATAACTGTTAATCCGCTGCCAGATGTTTCGTTCAATGTTGAGGCCGATACCGCTTGTATGGAGACACAGGTGCCTTTCACTATCGCTCCTTCCAACGGAATTTTTACTGGTGAGGGGATTAGTGGAGGTTTTTTCGGACCGGTAACATCTCCAGGAAATTATGTGATTACTTATACAGTAACGGATGCCGACAATTGTATCAATAGTACTTCTGATACAATTATCGTCATTGAATGCTCTGAGTTATCGACATGGGAAGGAAATAATGATGATATAAATGTGTTCTATGCTTCGAAAGAGGCAGCTATTATTATCAAAGGTATGGAAGTCGAATATTATGAGCTGATAGGTATGGATGGCAAGCTGGTTGCTAATGGGAATATAGCGGACAATATTATCGATGTTTCCATGTTGTCAGATGCTGCTTATTTTGTCAAACTTTTAAGTTCACAACGTGAAGTGGTTTATCGCGTTGTTAAAAACAGTATACATTGACAAACGAACGTGCTACGTATCGATCTATTTAAAACACCCGAACCAGCGTAACACGCAAATTTTGTCCGGTGTAGGTTTTGCTGCTGGTGAATTCCAGTCTTAGCTTACTGATGAGTGCAATCTCAACATTCATTTTCAGCTTTTCGGTAAGTGTAAAATCGCCTGAAACGGCAGCATTAAAACCAAAATAGAGCTCTTCTTTGTGATTCAAGTTTTCCCAATCTTGCTCGATTATCTTTGGTGGGTCGTAATAAACAGATCGGTATTTCCTTTGAAACGAAAAGAAGTAGTTCAGATTGAATCCAGCACCTCCATAGAGCGAAAAACGTTCTTTTCTCATCAAGGCAAATTCGGGTCGGACCAGCGCCTCGAATCCACCGATTTTTTCTTTGTAATTAGTGATATTGTCGATTGCTGGTAGATCGAAATCGTAGTAATCGAATGTGCCTCCCAGGCAATAAAGCATCCGGAACCGCGATTTGCCGGAATTTCGGAATGTCACTCCGCCTTCGAAACCGATGTTGTTATAATTAGTGGACCTGTCCTGCTTGCGCAGACCTCCTCCAAGGTAAAATCCGAGATTGCGCTCCGACTGCGATTGACCAGGCAGAGGAAGAGTAAACAACAGCAAGAGCTGTACGGCGATGATTTTTTTCAAGGTGGTTTTATATTGATGCCGGGATTCTGGCCGACAATCTGTCACATCTCAAAAATATGCTTTTCCGCATGATACGACGAGCGCACCAGCGGGCCGCTTTCTACGTAGCGGAAGCCCATTTTGAGGCCGAGCTCGCGGTATTCTTCGAAACGCTCGGGTGTCACGAATTCAGCAACCGGCAAGTGACGCGGAGTTGGCTGAAGGTATTGTCCGAGTGTGAGGATGTCGACGCCAACGGAGCGCAGATCTTCCATCGTTTCGATGATTTCTTCGTGGGTTTCGCCCAGACCGAGCATCACGCCGGATTTGGTGCGCATACCGCCTTTTTTCAGACGGAACAGCACTTCGAGACTGCGGTCGTATTTGGCCTGAATGCGGACCTGTTTGGTAAGTCGGCGAACGGTTTCGAGGTTGTGCGAAACGATCTCGGGAGCTACGTCGATGATTTGCTGGAGGTTTTCCCATTTGCCGGCGAAATCCGGAATGAGCGTTTCCATGGTGGTTTGAGGCGATTGATGACGCACGGCGCGTACGGTTTGCGCCCAGATTCCGGCACCACCGTCTTTGAGGTCGTCGCGGTCAACAGAAGTCAATACGGCGTGTTTCACACCCATCAGCTTCACGCTTTGAGCCACACGTCCCGGCTCGAACTCGTCTACGGCGTCCGGTCGGCCGGTTTGTACGGCGCAGAAACCGCAGGAACGCGTACAGATATTACCGAGGATCATGAACGTCGCCGTTCCTTCGCCCCAGCATTCACCCATGTTCGGGCAGCTGCCGCTTTCACAGATGGTGTGGAGCTTGTGTTCATCCACCAATGCACGCACTTTACGGTAATTCTCGCCGGTTGGGAGTTTTACGCGCAGCCACTTCGGCTTTTTGATACGAACGGTGCTTTCACCGATTGCAAGTTCTTCTGACATCTTCTCTCCGTTGCTGTTCCGGATTTTAGCTACCTTTGCGTGCTCCGGATCAACGGAACAAAATTACGAATTAAGCATTAGAATCCAATGGCAACAGCAGAAGTAACATACGTCGGCGAGCTCCGTACCGAATGTACGCACGTCCAGTCGGGAACGATCATCAATACCGATGCACCAACCGATAACCATGGAAAAGGCGAGAAGTTTTCCCCAACCGACCTGGTAGCTACAGCCTATGCTTCCTGCATGATGTCGATTCTTGGGATCTGGGCGAACGAAAACGGTCACCAATACAAAAACGGCAAAGCCAGCGTGACGAAAGTCATGGCTTCAGCGCCGCGTCGTATTTCTCAGATCATCATCGATATGGACATCCGCGGCAATGGCTGGGATGCCGAAACGGCTGAAAAAGCTATTCGCGTGATGAAAGCCTGCCCGGTGGCGAAATCCGTCCACCCTGATATTGAAATTACTCTTACCATTCAGCACGATGCACAATAAAAAAGACGACCGTCCGGCATTCAGACGCGAGAACCGTGAAGGTTTCCGTCGCGAAAAGCCTGAACCAACAGATATTATTTACGGCATCCGCGCGGTCATCGAGGCCATCAAAACGGAGGTTGAGCTGAACCGTATCCTCATTCAGAAAGGAATGGACAAGGATTTGTTCACCGAGCTGAAAGAAGCGCTGAAAGGGAAGGAATTCCAGCTGCAGTTCGTGCCGATCGAAAAGCTAAACAGTATTACGACCAACAATCACCAGGGCGTGATCGGGTATATTTCTCCGGTTGTTTACCAGGACATCGAACAATTGACCGAAGCCTGGCTGGCAGAAGGAAAAGAACCTTGCATCCTGGTGCTCGATCGCATCACCGACGTGCGTAATTTCGGTGGAATCGCCCGTACGGCTGCCTGCATGGGCGTCGACGCGATCCTGATCCCGAACCAGGGAAGCGCAACTGTTACCGCCGATGCGATCAAAACTTCGGCCGGAGCTTTGCTGCATATCCCGGTCTGTAAAACTCCGTTGCTGAAAGACAGTTTGTTTTACCTCCAGCAAAGCGGTTTCCAATTAGTAGCCTGTACGGAGAAATCACGTCAGAAAATCGGTGACTACCAATTCTTCGGACCAACGGCAATCGTCCTTGGCTCGGAAGAGAACGGAATCACCTCCGACCTGATCAAAATGTGCGATGCGAAAGTTGCCATCCCGATGCTGGGCGATATTTCCTCCCTGAATGTGGGCGTTGCTACCGGAATGATCCTGTATGAGCGCTTGCGACAGTTGAAGGCGGCTGAATAATCCTTTTTCACGGAGCTGAATCCTGCAATTTCCCCTTGCAGCAAATGATCTTTTCCCTTAACTTAAATAAGAAACGAGTTAAAATGGGATTGATCAAAGCGAATAATTACAACGGAGAGGAATGGCAAATCAGCATAATTGCCAAGGCGATGGCACATCCGGCACGCAAGCGGATTGTGGAGCTGGTACTGAAACATGAATGTCTTACGAATGCGGATCTTCCGATTTTATTGAACCTGCATCACGCAACGGTTACGCGGCATTTGCATGTCCTTTATAGTGCAAACATCCTTCGTCCGATTTATCATATACATTTCAGCGAAATTGTTGTTGTTCCGGAAACGCTGATGGTTTTGAAGAACTACCTGAAAGAGTTGATCATGCAGGCTACAGATGAGAAATTAAGCTGAAATTGCAACAATGCATTATTGCAATATTGCAATAATGCAAATCGAAAAATTGATTCTTGAAATCCTAAGTTTGAGATTGGCAGGAAGTTCAGTTACAGTCGCAGCAATTACAGGTGTCGAATAATGCCTGGCGAGCCACTACAGCGGAATCATACTAATCGTTTCCGGCAATTCTCCCAGACTGCGGATGCGTTTTACCGTGCGTTCCTTTTTGTATTTGTGCTCGGGATCGAAATGAATGGCATGCCAGCCCGAATTGAGCGAGCCGTGAATGTCAGCACGGAAATCGTCGCCGATCATGATGGCATCTACTGGGCGACAATTGGTGCGTCGCAATGCTTCACTGAAAATATTCTTGTCGGGTTTGCTGAACCCCACTTCTTCTGAACACAGGATTTCCTTGAAAAAAGGAGTAATCCCGCTATTGGCCAGCTTGATGTGCTGCACTTCCGGGAAACCGTTGGTGATGATGTGCATGGAGTAGCCCTCGTTTTTCAATTCCTGTAACACCTCTTTCGCCTGTGGCATAAGCTGCGTCTGGCGTGGTGAGAGCTCAATGTAGCCGTCGCTGAGTCTTTGCGTGATCGTTGTGTCTTCGATGCCGTGATGAGCCAGTGTCCGACTGAAACGGCTGTCGCGCAGCTCGGCTTTGGTGACTTTACCTTTCCCGTATGCCATCCACAATTCCGCATTGATGCGGATGTATGTGTGGTGAAAATGATTGAAATGCTCGATTCGTTCGTTGAGGTTCAGTGTGGCATACAATTCCTGCAATGCTTTTTTTGAATTGGCCTCGAAATCCCACAAGGTGCGATCCAGGTCGAAAAACAGCTGACGTTGCTTCATGTTAGAAGAGGTATGCCGATCCGTAATGAATACCGGTCGTGATGGCGCCGTTAACGAGCATTCCCAATACGATCAGCGGAAATGTGCGCTTATCCTTGCCATAAAATTTAGCCGTGATGATCGAACCGATCGGAACAGACAGGAAGAGCGGAACGTACATCGATGTTCCCACGATTCCCAAACGATGCTTGATACGCACGATCAGCTTGTTGGTGCGGGTGAATTTCTTTTTCTCTTTCCACTCTAAGCCTTTGGCGATGCATTCCTCGTAACGCTGGTGGCGCTTTTTGCGGGCCCGCATGAGGAAATATTCGCTGGAATAATAAAAAACAGCTGCGCTGACGATTGCACCGGAAACACAGGAAAGATAGGTTTCGATAAACGTTAGATCAGCCAGAATACCTCCAAATGGTGTGACGAGAAACTTCACCATGGAAAAGAGGAAAAAAAAGCCGTATACTTCCCAATTCATAATCTACTCATTAACATTTTACTCCGTATGCCAAGTCGCCTGCATCGCCCAGTCCGGGAACAATGTAGGATTGTGCCGTCAGTTCGCGGTCGATAGCGCCCACCCAGATCGAAACATTGTCGGGCAGGTGTCGCTGTACGAATTCAATGGCTTCGGGAGCTGCAATCGTGGAAACGATGTGTACTTTCGCCGGCCGCCCGTGTTTGAGCAAAGCTTTGTACACCATTACCATCGAGCTTCCGGTAGCAAGCATAGGGTCGGAAATGATGAGCGTTTTGTTGTCGAGCGTTGGTGCAGCCATGTATTCGACGTAAATATCGAAATCCTCAGCCGTCGTGTGTTTGCGGTAAGCCGAAACGAAAGCACTTTCCGCCCGATCGAAAATGTTGAGCAAACCCTGGTGCATTGGCAGTCCGGCGCGAAGAATAGTAGCCAGAACAGGCTGTTGCTTCAGCATCGGTACACTGGCTTCCCCAAGTGGGGTCGTAACGTCCACAATTTCGTATTCCAGCTGCTTGGAAAGCTCATAACCAATGACTTCCGCAACGCGCTCAAGGTTGCGGCGGAAACGCATAGGATCCTGCTGGATGTTGCAATCACGCAGCTCTCCGATAAAGGTAGAGCAGATGGATGTTGTACGACTCAAATTGTGGATCATGGAACAGGATTTTTCTGATTCTAAAGATAGAGAAATATCTCGTTGATTGACGGACTAAAACTCGACAAAATGCAGATTTCGCTATTGCGCATTTTTCCGCCGCGGCGGATGTATTTTTGAACGTCAATCCCGAACTTCGGTTAATTTTGTACTATGGCAAATCAGGCACGGTTAGATACCCGTATTTTTTCCCGGTTACTGGGATTTGCAAAGCCTTATCGCGGCCTTCTCGCGCTGGCCATTATCTGTACGCTGGCACTGGCTTTCCTTTCACCGGCACGACCAATGCTGATCGGGCAGATCGTGAACAAATACGTGATCAACGATCGGGACATGAATCTTTTCCTGTTCTGGACATTGATCATTCTCGGCATGTTGGTCATGGAGGCCATTCTGCAATTCGCTTCGACCTGGTTCTGTAACCTCCTGGCCCAGTCCGTTATCCGCGACATCCGCATGAAAGTGTTCGAGCACATCACGCGTTTCCGGATGCATTATTTCGACAAAACACCAGTCGGAAGCCTCGTTACGCGCGTTGTTTCTGACATCGAAGCCATTTCCGAAGTTTTTTCGTCCGGACTGATCGATATCATCGGCGACCTCATCATGCTCGTTGTGATCATCGTCATGATGTTCCTGACGAACTGGCAGCTGACCTTATTAACGCTTATTCCGGTTCCCATTCTGGTGATCGCAACCCGTATTTTCGCCCGCGCCATGCGGAATTCCTTCAACCAGGAACGCATCCAGGTAAATCGACTGAATACTTTCGTACAGGAACACCTGACGGGAATGAACATCGTGCAGCTGTTTGGACGTGAATCTGCTGAAAAGACAGCCTTCGTAGCCATTAATAAAGACCATCGCAAGGCGCATATCGATGCTGTGTGGGCTTTTTCCATTTTCTTCCCCGTGGTGGAATTGCTTAGCTCGCTTTCCATTGCTTTCCTGATCGTTTGGGGAGCGTTGCAGTTCACCGATAACAACAAACCGAATAGTGAAATGTTCGGTGAGATCATGAGCTTCATCATGTGGATCAGTATGATGTACCGCCCGATTCGTCAGCTGGCGGATAAGTTCAACATTCTGCAGCGTGGAGTAGTACGTGCCGAGCGCGTTTTCGAAGTAATCGATACCGAAGCGCACGTTCAGGCGGAAGGAACGGCCGTGAACTGCGATTTCCAGCAGCCGCTTTCATTCAAGCACGTGTCGTTTGCTTATGTGGGCGAACAATGGGTGCTGAAAGACATCAACCTCGAGATCGAACCGGGAAAAACAGTGGCTTTCGTTGGTGCAACAGGTGCCGGAAAAACGTCCATCATCAACCTGCTGGGCCGTTTTTACGAATACCAGGAAGGGAATATTTTCATCGGCGAACACGAGCTGCGCACGATTCGCATGGACGAGCTGCGGAAAAACATTGCGGTGGTACTGCAGGATGTGTTCCTGTTTTCCGATACCGTTCACAACAACATCACCCTGGGTAACCCGGATATTTCGCGTGAAGAGGTGATTGCTGCTGCGAAAGCCGTTGGCGCCGACGATTTTATTCAGCGATTGCCCGGTACGTACGATTACCAGGTAGGTGAGCGCGGCGGCGTGCTGTCGGTTGGTCAGCGACAGTTGCTGGCATTTATCCGTGCGTATGTTTACAATCCGCACATCCTGATCCTCGACGAAGCCACATCGAGTGTCGACAACGAATCCGAGGAAATGATCCAGCGCGCCACCGAAGAGCTGACCAAAGGAAGAACATCGATTGTGATCGCGCACCGTTTGTCGACCATTCAGCAAGCCGATATGATCATTGTACTCGACAAAGGCGAAATCAAAGAAACCGGTACGCACGAAGAGCTCCTGCGACTGGACGGCTATTACCGCCGACTTTACAATATGCAATTTTCAGGAACATGAAAAGCTTAACAGGACTCAAGATCGGGGGCGTTCCCGAACATTTCAACCTCCCGTGGCGACTGGCCATCGAGGAAGGTAAATTCAAAAAAGCCGGTCTTGATCTGCATTGGAGCGATATGAGCGGTGGAACGGGGCAGATGATCCGCGGATTGGAAACCGGCTCGCTCGATGTAGCTGTTTTGCTCACTGAAGGAATCACCAAAGCCATCCTCCAGGGATTGGATGCTAAAATTCTCGGTATTTACGTTGTTTCGCCGCTGCATTGGGGGATTCACGTGCCTTTCAAATCGGAAATTGGCTCTGAAAAAGACATCGAAAACCAAACCTTTGCCATTTCGCGTGAAGGCTCCGGTTCCCACCTGATGGCCTACGTGATGGCCGATCAGCAGGGCTGGGCACTCGATTCGTTGAAATTTAATGTGATCGGAGATATTTACGGAGGATTGTGGGCGCTGGAACACAACGAAGCGCAGGCTTTCCTTTGGGAAAAGTATACCACATTTCCATTTGTGGAACAGCAGAAATGCCGTTATGTAGGCGAAGTTGTTACACCGTGGCCTTGCTTCGTGATTGCAGCACGTACCGAAGTTGCCGAGCAGCATGCCGAATTGCTTTCCCAAATGGTACAGGTCGTTAATCAGAAAGCAGCCGATCTGAAGAAAAAAAGCCGTTATACTGCCGAAGTGATCAGCTGGCGCTACAACCTGCGACTGGACCAGGTAAAAGCATGGCTTTCAGAAACGGAATGGAACTACAACGGTATTGAATACCCGCTGGCATTCGAAAAAGTAACACATTACCTGAAAAAACTGGGCTTGCTTTCTCCTGCCGAAGCGAAAGACTGGAGACAAAAACTCTTTGTTAATTCATAATTCAGAATTCACAATGCATAATTGTGCATTCAGAATTATGCATTGTGAATTTTTTACGCGCGTCGTTGACGAGCAAGTTTCTTCTGGCGTCGCTCGTTTCTTTTAACACTTTTCCGAGCTTCTTTGCTTTGACGCTTCCAGTATTCCTTTTTGGCGCGTTTCAGCTCTTTTTTCGCAGCTTTTGCTTCTTTTTGGCGTCGCTGAGCGATTTGCTTTTCGGCCTGTTCGGGTGTGGCGGGAGTACTTCCAGGTCCGGTGCTGCGGCAAGCCGTTGAATTTAACGCCAGGCACAATAGAATCAGCTGTAAAAACGTTGTTATCTTCATAGCTAAAAAGCTCGCATTGATGCGTTTCGTGAAATTACTATTTATTCTTTTGTTGCCGCTTTCTTTTTCCTGCAAGAAAAAGAACAAAAATCATCCTGTTCCCAGCATCCCGGTTGATATTACCATCGACCTGACATTGCCGTCTTATAGCGCTTTGAATGGTGTGGGAGGCTGGTGTTATGTGAACGGCGGAATCAAGGGAATTATTGTTTACCGCATCTCGCCCGACGTATTTGTTGCCTGGGAACGCCAATCGCCGGAAGACCCGGATAACACCTGTGCATCTGCGCTTACTCCCGACGAAGAGAATTTCCTGGAGCTCATCGATGCCTGTTCGGGCGCCCGTTTCTCCATGTACGACGGTTCACCGATTTCGGGCTCCGAATGGGGATTGCGGCAATACCAGACTTTGTGGGATGGCAGCAACCTGTTGCGGATCTATAATTGAGGCTTCAAAAATCACCGGTCGAGCTTGCAATCTACGACAGGATTCCAATAATAAAAATCCCATAATGTACTATTGCATTATTACCTGTGCTATTTTTGATAGATAAAATGGCTTTTTCTGAAGCGGCGTTCTTTACCAAATATCCGAAATAGGATTTCAATAGTCAATTTTTCGATTTGCAATATTGCAATAATGCATTGTTGCGATGATGCATCCACAGTGGCGGATATGGATTCAATGCATTATTGCCTCACAATCCGCTGCCGTCCGATAAGGTGAGTCGCATCCAGTAGTGTCGCATAATACACTCCTGGAGCTACTTTCGGGTGAATGACATCACCGGATGCGACCTCAAGATCTTCCCAGACGCGTTTTCCATTCATATCAGTAATGATTAATGAAGCTGTGGCGTTAGTATGTTGAATTGTAAGCTCGTTGGTAAAAGCTGTCGGATAGATGTAGAACGACTGTTGCGATGCGTCATTCAACCCGGTGAAATCCGGCGGAGTAATGCGAATAATTGGCTGCTGTCCCGGACTTCCGTTGTTTGTGGCGATGTAAATCTCGTTATCCGGACCAATGGCAATATCGCGCAAACGCCCAAATTGGTTTTCGAAATACACATCTTCATCGATAACATCGGTTTCTCCCGGATTCAATTGCATGGCCACGAGCTTTTTGCCGTTGAGCGTGGTCATCAGCAGTCGGTTATTCCATTCGGGAAAAGACGCGTTCTGGTAATACACCAGGTCGGAAGTGGCAATGGTCGGCGACCAGGCGTGTATGGGTTCTGTATACAATCCGGTGGCGCAAGGAGCGTTTTCGAAGCCCTGATCGCAAAACCCGTGGATCAGCGGCCAGCCGTAGTTCTTGCCCGCTTCCAGAATGGAAATCTCATCGTCGGTGGAAGGACCGTGTTCGGAAATGATCAGCTTGCCACTTGGCAGTCGTACGATCCCTTGCGAATTGCGGTGTCCCAGTGTGTAGACATAAGAGGTCGGATCGGGATTATCGGCCGGAATTGAGCCATCGGGATTCAACCGCAGGTATTTTCCGGAAAGCGATTCGGGATCCTGCGCGTCGTCGTCAATGTACTGCTCGCCGGTCGACATCAGCAACGTGCCGTCAGGAAGAAAGAGCAGACGCGAACCGTTGTGCGCATCCCAGGCACGGATGCCGGGTATTAGATCCTCTTCGTTGACGAGCTGCGTTCCGTTCCAGGTGTATTTCACCAGTTTTTCAAAGAAATAACCGTCGCCGTCTTCGGGGCCGTGTGTGTAAACGAGAAAGACTTCCGGAGTCTGTGGAAAATTAGGGTGGAGCGCCATTCCCAGCAAACCGGATTCACCACTTGCCAGGACTTCAGAGGTTAAATTGAGCACAACGGTTTTTTCCCCGGTAGCCAGCTCTACCCGGCTCACATAGCCAACGCGTTCTGTTACCCACAAATAGTCGCTTCCTTCCAGCTGCATTTCCCATGGAACATTCATTTCAGCATTCAGCGTGTCGATCACGACTTCGGTAGAGCCGATCATTTGCGTGGTTTGTGCTTCGCTTTCACCGCAGGAAGCAAACAGCAGAATGGCGGAAAAAAGAAGGTAGTGTGTTTTCATGAGCACGGGATTTGAATGCTCAAGTTAATGCGAAAAGCATACAGGAAACGTATTCAGCTCGTTAAGACTTCTTAAATGATGGTTGATTTTGAATTCCCGTTTTGAAGAAGGTTAAATAGTATTCAGGTTGAATCAGGATTCCAAAATAATAACCTCGTTCAACGTTGCATTTATGCGACCTCTGCGTACTTCGCGTCTTGGCGGTAAGAAAGATCCACCGCAAAGACGCTGAGAGCGCAAAGATGAGTTGTCTGCATGCAGACAATTTGCTGTCTGTAATACGGTTATCGTGAGTGTTGCTCGTAAACGTGCGTCTTCCAGATCTCGATATAGGTATTGGAATTCCGCGGGTTGATGCTGTTCAGCGTTTTGTCGACCAGGCTTGGTAAACATTCGCCTTCCTTCGTCATATACGGGTATTTCACCTTTACTTCCGAGATGCGCTTATCAAGGTTTTCCTGTCCGAAGAAGAAAATATAATCGAACGGAACGATGGTATCATAAGTACTCATCGGAATGGTGTCTTCCGTGCGTTCTACCACGCCGAATTCCCATTTCCCTGCATAGAATCGCGGCAGCATTTCCGGATTGGATTCGCCCGTTGCTTCGATGAGGATGTGCTCGTTTCCACGAACTTTCCCATAGAGCTCGTACATGACGTTCACCCGCGATTTTTTCGACGGCATGGTGGAAAACAGCAGGATCATCGGGATGTTCAGCACCCAGAAAGCGATCCAGGAAACTTTCCATGCTTTTCGCCAGAAATTGCGATTCGTCAGGTAGCTGTAGCCCACCACCGACAGGATGATCACCAGCGGCATGATAGTAAGGATGAACCGCTCCTGGCGATTCGGGAAAAACGAGTGGAACAGGATGAACAGAAATGTCGGCAGGAACAACATCCACTGTTTTTTGGCCGAAGCAAAATAACCGATCAGTGCGAGAATGCCCAGCGGGAACAACAGCAGGCCGAACAGGACGTAGAAATACATGAAGTAATTCGAGCTGTTCAGGTAGCCGGTTCCTTCGTTCATGTTGTAAATCACGTACTGCTGGAATTCTGCGAACGGATAGCCCCAGATGCAGTAATCGACGATACCTTGCGTGATGACAAACATGGTGAGCGCGCCGGCAGTGAAGAGCAGTAATCGTTGCCATTCCCATTTGAAGAAGTAGTAAATACCCATTCCGACAGCGAAAATCCCAATCTGGTAACGGAACGAAATAGCCATTCCGATCAGCATACCCGACCAGAACAACAGCGATTTTTTACCGTCTTTGATCGCCAGCCAGACGCCGCAAACCAGGAACGGAATGCTGATCACTTCCACCAGGTTGCGCACCGAAAGCCACGGGAATGCCCACAAACAGGCGAGGATCCAAGCGGCAGTTACGGCAGCTTTGCGATCGGCAATTTTCTCGGTGATCTTGTAGCCGTATTTCACCACCAGCAATGAAATCAAAGCGTGGAGCAAACGGTTGATGAACATGAGCACTTTCGGATCGTGGATACCGATCAGCTTCATGAGCTTGAAGAACAGGAAATTCAATCCTACATACGTAAAGCTGTGGCCTTCCGGAACACCCGTGTTATCGGGCGACCAAGGCAGCCAGTGGTTGTAATCGTGCCCGTCGGCCCAGGAGCCGGCCGCTTCAATGACCAGGAAATGGTCGTCGTGCATGCCATAGCCTTCGGAAAAGATCACCGCAATAAGACGTACGATCAACCCGAAGAACAGGATGGTTTTCAGGGATGAAAAGTCGATTCGTTTCAGTTGTTCAAACATCGCCTCAAAGCTAATCACAAATCGTTTTCCTCCGTATTTCCGGAAATAAAAAAAGCTCCTCCACGGTGGCGGAAGAGCTTTCTATATTGAATTGCGTTAATCTTAGTAACGGTAGTGCTCCGCTTTGAACGGACCTTCTACTTTCACACCGATGTAATCAGCCTGATCCTGTGAAAGCGTTTCGAGCTCTACACCGATTTTCGCCAGGTGCAGACGAGCCACTTTCTCATCGAGGTGCTTCGGCAGCATGTACACATCGTTCTCGTAGTTTGCAGCATTCTGCCACAGCTCGATTTGCGCCAGTGTCTGGTTGGTGAACGAGTTCGACATAACGAATGAAGGGTGACCGGTAGCACAACCAAGGTTTACCAGACGACCTTCAGCCAGGATGATCACATCGTGACCGTTCACGTTGTAGATATCAACCTGTGGCTTCACTTCAATTTTCGTATGACCGTGTGTTTTGTTCAACCAGCCCATATCGATTTCGTTGTCGAAGTGACCGATGTTACAAACGATCGCTTTGTCTTTCATTTTCTCGAAATGACGACCAACCACGATGTCTTTGTTACCGGTAGTTGTTACGATGATGTCACCGAGGTGAACCACTGTATCCAGTTTTTTCACTTCGAAACCGTCCATAGCAGCCTGCAGTGCGCAGATCGGGTCGATTTCAGTTACGATTACACGGGCACCGGCACCGCGCAGGGAAGCAGCAGAACCTTTACCAACATCACCGTATCCGCAAACAACAGCTACTTTACCAGCCATCATCACGTCAGTTGCGCGACGGATAGAATCCACGAGTGATTCTTTACAGCCGTATTTGTTGTCGAATTTGGATTTCGTTACAGAGTCGTTTACGTTGATAGCCGGCATTACAAGCGTTCCGTTTTTCACGCGCTCATACAGACGGTGTACACCTGTTGTAGTTTCTTCGGAAAGACCTTTGATGTCAGCAGTCAGCTCAGGGAAACGGTCGAAGACCATGTTCGTGAGGTCACCACCGTCGTCGAGGATCATGTTCAGTGGCTTACCGCCTTCGAATGCGAACAATGTTTGCTCAATACACCAGTCAAACTCTTCTTCGTTCATTCCTTTCCATGCGTAAACCGGAATTCCGGCAGCAGCGATAGCCGCAGCAGCGTGGTCCTGAGTAGAGAAGATGTTGCAGGAAGACCAGGTAACTTCAGCACCCAGCTCAACGAGTGTTTCGATCAGCACGGCTGTTTGGATGGTCATGTGAAGACATCCGGCGATACGTGCACCAGCCAATGGTTTTGAAGCGCCATACTCAGCGCGCAGGGACATCAATCCCGGCATTTCAGCTTCCGCCAGCGTGATTTCTTTACGACCCCAGTCAGCGAGGCTAATGTCTTTTACTTTGTAAGCCAGTTTTTCTGTTGTATTGCTCATAAAAAATGATTTCTAATAGTATAAACCTGACCGGTTTCCGCCGAACAGGGATGCAAAGATACGGCATAGGTTTAAGAATTGAAAATTCAATTAGTTGGAAGTTGGAAGTTTGAAGTTTGAAGTTGGTGACTTCAGGACCTGCCTGTCGGCAGACAGGTTTTAAGACATCAGGACATTAAGAGATGCTTGATTTTGAATGTTTGATTTTTGGTGAATGAAATAGAAACAGACAGTCGTGAGACAAAAGTGATAATGATGATTGATTACCAAATCGTTGTATCGGACAGTGATGAGACATTAGGATGTCAAAACTGGAGACTGGCAACCGAGGACTGAAAAACCAACTCGGAAACTCTCAAACTCAACAACTATTTTCTATGTGCTCTATGTGTCCCTGTCTGCCGACAGGCAGGTATGTGGTCAACTTGAAACCAACTCAGAAACTCTTCAACCCATCAACTCGCCAACTATTACAATTCCTCGTAATCGTCGAAGCGGTCGTTATTCCGGTTCTGATCGTTGTTGCGGTTCTTCTGGAAAGCCTGTCCGGAAAGGATCATCGTAAAGGCGCCGGCCATGCGGAACAGCATCGCGATCGTAAAGAAGAAGCCAATCACTTTGAAAATGAAACCGAAAATCGGGGTTTTCTCGATGTCCGTAATGGTGTCGTAGAACCAGTTGGAAAGCGGGTTGTAAGCATATTCCGTCTGGAACACCAGGAAAACGAACAAGGCCATGCTCAATACGATCACGCCGAGCTCGAGGTTCATTTTTGGCGCCGGCTGCTGCTGACGTCCCATGGCGCGGCCCTGGATCTGCACGATCATGAAACGCGTTTGCTGGTTCTGCATTTTACCGATGAAATACATCAGCAGGATAAAGCCCGAAAGCAGAATGTCGACCTGCATGGTTTCCGGGCGCGATGTGCAGAACAGGATGGTGATATCGGCGATCAGGAAATACTGGATCAGCTTCAGGACAAGCGCCAGCGGATAGGGCAGTGGCATGCCGCCGCGAAGCACAGTCAGTCCGAATTGAATCAATCCCCAGATAAAACTGAAGATGGCCAGCACAACACCAAGGCGAAAAATTAAACTGATAAATTCCACGGGCTAAAAATAATCAGAAGTTTTAGAAATGAGTTTCAGAGTTGACGAGTTGCATAGTTAATGAGTTTAAGATATCAGGACATTAAGACTTCAGGACCTGCCTGTCGGCAGACAGGTTTTAGGACATCAGGACCAAACGACTGTAGACAGGAGACCGAATGACTGAAGACCGTCCAACCGAAGACCAACTCAGAAACTCTTAAACTCACCAACTCATAACTATCAACTCATAACTATCAACTCACCAACTATACCAATAAACAACCACTTGCAAATTTCAGACAACCAAGTATGCAACTTCTCAACTATATTTGGAAACCAAATTTTTCATTCATGAGAAAAAGCTTACTCGTCCTTACCCTGTTCATTGGAATGATCGCCCGTGCCGAAGAAGGCATGCTGATCCCGTCACTGATCGAAGCATTTGAATCCGATATGAAAGCCATGGGCATGCGTCTCACGGCAGCGGATATTTACAGCGTAAACAAATCATCGATCAAAGATGCGATCATGCATTTTGGTGGCGGTTGTACTGCCGAGCTCGTTTCGTCGGAAGGATTGTTGCTCACCAACCACCACTGTGGTTACAGCCAGGTGCAGTCGCATTCTTCGCTGGAAAAAGATTACCTCAAATACGGTTTCTGGGCGAAAAATCACGCCGAAGAATTGCCAAACCCGGGACTCACAGCCACGCGCATCGTACGCATCGAAGACGTAACTGCGGCGATTCTTTCGGGAACAGCTGGCCTGACAGATCCGGCGGCGATCCAGCAGATTGTGACAGCCAATGGGAAAGTGCTTATGGAAGATGCGAAGCGCAATACGCATTACCAGGCCGACATCCAGGCGTTTGATTACGGCAACAGCTATTACCTGATGGTGAAAGAAGTTTTTCTCGATGTGCGTCTGGTGGGAACACCTCCGAACTCGATCGGGAAATTCGGTGGCGATACCGACAACTGGGTCTGGCCGCGTCATACCGGTGATTTCTCCGTTTTCCGCGTGTATGCAGGAGCCGACAACAAACCGGCGGCTTACAACACGTCGAATGTTCCTTACAAACCGCTGCACCATTTGCCAATTGCGTTCAAAGACCGCAAAGAAGGCGAGTTTACCATGGTGTATGGATTCCCGGGAGTGACCGAACAACACCTTTCCTCCGGGAATCTGAAATACCTGATCGATCAGCAGCGCCCGATGGAAATTGACATGCGTACCAAATCACTGGGCGTGATCGACGAGGCGATGCGGGCTTCCGATAAGACGCGCATTCAATATTCCGCCAAACAAGCACGCATTGCCAATGCCTGGAAGAAAAATATTGGTCAGATCGACGGTTTGCGCCAGCTTGATGCCGTAGGTGTGAAGCAGGAATTCGAAACGGAATACCGCAAGCGTGCCAATTCGAAAGAAGAATGGAAGCGTTTTGCGCCGATTATCGACCAGATGAACGACCTCGTGGCGAGCAAAAGCACTTACGAATACCATTACACGCTCATGATCGAGTACCTCTACATGGGACCTGAATACCTGAAGCTGGCCCGCGGAATAGAAGATCTCGAGCGCAACTATGCAAAATACAAGGAAGCGGGCGAGCTGGAATCGCGCATTGCAACGTTGAAAAAAGGTGCGGAAGGCTTCTTCAAAGATTACGATGCAAAAGTCGATAGAGCCATTTTTGATGTGCTCACGCCGGCGTTCAAGGGCTACCTCGATCCGAAGTTTAACATCCCAAGTTTGTCCAACGACGAGCTTTCGAAAACCATTTACGCGAAATCCATCCTCGTCAACAAAGAGCGCTACCTGGCTTTCCTGGACAAGCTTTCGGACAAGACGATCAAAAAACTGTCGAAAGACCCGGGCTATACGTATTTCAAGCAATGCTGGACCATTTACCAGACGGATATTCTTCCGGGAGCGATTGCGTTCTCCAAGGACATGGATGCTTTGTTGAAAACGTACGTGGAAGGTAAGAAAATCATGTTCCCGGATGTGAAGCAATGGCCGGATGCGAATTCCACGCTGCGCATCACATACGGAAAGCTGGAAGGCTCTGCACCGACAGACGGGATGGCTTATACTTCTCACACGACCTTGAAAGGTATCATCGCCAAGAACCAGACCGGCAACCCGGATTTCGAATTGCTGCCACGCATGCAGGAGCTGTTCGATAGCAAAGATTACGGCGATTACGCGCAGAATGGCGAATTGTGGGTATGCTTCACCGGCTCCAATCACACAACAGGCGGTAACTCCGGCTCACCGGTGCTCAACGCCGACGGCCACCTGATGGGACTCAACTTCGACCGCAGCTGGGAAAGCACCATGAGCGATTTCCTCTTCGATCCGGCACGCTGCCGCAACATCGTGGTCGATATCCGCTATGTATTGTGGGTGATGGACAAATACGCCGGCGCGAAACACCTGGTGGATGAAATGACCTTGGTTCGCTAACCGGAAAGAACGCTGCGCTTTTTGCAAAGTTCGCAGAGTTTTTATTGGTTATTTTTCTTTTGTGTAGTCCCGACTTAGGTCGGGACGCTCCGAAATACGCTAGTACATTAAGCTTGTCTTTTGTGCCTTTTGTGGTGAAATCATTCCTGCTTCGAATCTCATTATGAGAAACGAAACCAATCATTCTTTGCGAACTTCGCGCCTCCGCGGTGAAAAAGCTTTGGGCTTCATTTGTATAGCTTTTCGAATTATCTTCGAAGACAGAAAACTACTCCATGAACAAATTATTCTCCATTTCCACCCTTTTGTTCCTGTTGAATGCTTTTGCTGCAACGGCCCAGACTTCCTCCTTTGAAGTGGCCTTATTCAGCCATGAAAACAGTGCACAAATACCCAAGCTCTCCAAAATCGAAGTAGGCATAAAGCTGCCCAACGATGTATTGGTCAAAGTCGAAAACTTCGTTAAACAGCGCATCGGCAAGATCGATCGCGTGAACCCGTTTCTGGAATGGGACCTCGACGTAGAGGCCGTGTTTACACACAAAGTTTCCGGTACTTCACACAAAGTCGACGGCTTTTTCTACCGCGAATACGAGCGCGATTTCGACAAAAACACCTGGAAGGAAAAAGGAACGATGCATCCCATGCGCATTCGTTTTGCGGCGCCACTGGCCGGTGAATGGACCTGCGATGTAAGTATGAAAGTGCTGGGGAAATTAACCGGTGAAATGCGAACGCTGACATTTACAGTGGTCGAAAGCAGCAATCCCGGTTATATCACCGCACACACCAACAAGCGCAACCTGCAGCTCAACGATAAGCTCATTTTTCCGGTCGGGATCAACTTCCCTTCGCCGCTTAAAGGGGTGAGCAATTACCACACAGGCCCGAACGGCGATGTGTTCCGTCCGAATGAAACGCATTGTGTCACGAAGCTGAACGAGTGGATGACCTACCACCAGGATATTGCAAACTTCCAGGAGAAGGGAGGTCGTTTCATCCGCACGCTGCAATCCGGCTGGGCGACTTTACTCGAATTCGAGAAAAAAGGCAATTATTACGACCGTCAGCCCTATGCCTGGGAACAGGATCGCTTGCTGGAATACTGCGAACAGAACGGCATGTATGTCTACTTCGATTTCATGCAGCAGGAACCGTTTATGAAATATGGCAATTACGATATGTTCGACTGGGATTGGTCGCACTACAACGGCGATGGCAGCTATTTCGCCGATGATGCCTATCCGCCTTATTGCTATTCCGACGGGAAGAACAAAGAGCCTTACGAAATGTTCCTCGACGAAGACGATCTGCGTTACCACGAGCAGCGTATGCGCTATTACATTGCACGCTACGGCTATTCCACCAGTATTTACCTGTTCGAGCTGTTGAGCGAGCCGTGGCACCTGAATCAGATCGGCAGTCAGACCGAGCCTATTCTCGAAGACACGCCGCTGGGCGATTCCGTTCGTAAAGCCCTCCGTAATTACCAGGAACGCATGGCGAAATACATCAAGGAAGATCTCGGGCACAAGCAGCACCTGATCGGCGTCGATCTCTTCAATGTGACCTTATACATGGATGAAAAGTTTATCGACAAAAGCATATACTCACCACACGTCGATGTGATCTGTATCAATCCGTATTCACGTTCGCCGGAAAAATTCATCATCACGAAGAATAGTTCCAATAACGTTACCGATCCGGATGAAAACTCGATGTACAAGCTGGTCGAATACCTGCATCGAACAGCCGATAAGCCTGTCTTGATCGGAGAAGGCGGCGCTGGCGATGGCGTGGACGATTGCAGCGGTTTTCTTCCGCAGCAGATGGACATGATGAGCTTCGGTTTTACCGGTGTTGCCGGCTACAACTCGTGGGTGGGCTGGTACGCAGGTCAGGAATCGGAGTTTCCGCATATGGTGGCGTGCGACCGTTTCATGAACCAGGACAATGTACTGGCGGTTTTTGCTGATAAAGACGGTCACTGGGTGCAGGGCCGCCAGGTGGAAAAGGTCTACGCGCGCCAGCAGAAAAAAGCCAAGGAATTGCAGTATTACGTGAGCGAGAGTGGTATGTATGCCGCAGGGTATGTCAAGAACCGCACGTTGAATTATCATACCAATCGCACGGCGCCTTATTGCTTCGATGCTTCACTCGAAATTCCGTTTGACGAGAAAGCCGATATCACCTGGAATGCCGGGACGAAAGAACTGGTAGTCGAAGGACTCAAAAAACGCCAGGATTACAGGATCGAATGGTATGATTTCCGGACCGGAAAGCTCATCCAGACCGATTACCAGCGTTCAAGCCGATCGCGCTTCATCCTGAAATTTCCGGAGCTCAAAGTCACCGATCCAAAAGCTTTGCGACCGGTGCTGTGGTTCACAATCTCCGAGCAGCTGCCGGTGGTGCGGATTCCGTGAAGCAAGAGAAGTAGAAAATACTAAAGATGAAGCAGCAAAAAGATTGTGCTTTGGACGTTTCCCCCTTTGGAGGGGAATAAAGGGGGAGGATATGACAACTTGAGTTTAAGTTGCCATTTCTCAATCCTCATTCCTACTCCTCCGGCAAAATCTCCATCTTCTCTGCAAAATGGTAGCAGTAATCGCGGAGATCTTCGGTGATTTTCGTTTCGCCGGTGGCTTTTTCGAATGTATCGGCCATGGTGAGCAAGGTCTGGTGGAAGAATTGCTTCATTTCTTCGATGCTCATGTCTTTGGTCCACAGGTCGATCTTCATTGTGTTTTTTTCGTCCGGGTTCCAGAACGAGAGGAACATGCCACGGGCGCGTTGTGCTTCTGAGCCGGTATCGGTTGCCGACCAGCGCATCTCGATAGGAAGGTTATTGTCGTTCAATCCGACTTCAATGTTAATGGCGGATTTCTTGCTGATTTTATCGTCCATGTTTGTTATTCGATTTCGTATTCTGATAAAAGTTCCGTGTAAGGCAGTTTGAGCAGTTCGGCCACGGTGATGTCGTATTGTTCCATATAGCTTTGTACGATGCGCCAGCCCAGGAATTGGCCGAGACGATCCGGGCCTTTTTCCGGCAAACCGGCCGTGAAAGGTGCTTCGCGCAACAGGTTGCTTTGTACCTTTTCGCTGGTTTCGAACAGCAGCTTCTGATCCACGAGGTATTGCCAGAAGTCGCGCTCGTTGTCCATCGCCCATTGGTAATCAAGTGCCGAATAGCGCATGATGAGGTGTTTCTCCATTTCCGGGAAAGCGGCCTCCGTCAGGTAAAGGATTTTCCCCCAGCGGATGATTTGGGAAATGTTGTTCGTTCCTTCCTGTTCCGGCAGCACATGCGTCATGATCCACGCAGTAAGAGCATCGCGCTCGAGGTATTCCGGAGCAAATGCTTTTTTGATCCATTCCGGGTATTCCCGTGAAGGCAATTCCCGGATCACGTCTGTTTTTTCGCCCAGGTAGCGTTCCAGTCCTATGGCCAGGTCGTTTTCCGTACAGAAAGCACTGCTGGCATAGAACGAGTTCATGAAAACGATGTGCTTCGGCAGTTTTACATCCGGAAGATGCGCTTTCAGATGACGGAAACCTTCGGTGATAACCGCTTCATTCGCCGAAAGATCAGGAAACTTCTCTGCAATGCGCTTTTCCACCCGAACGATGTAAGCATCCTTACGGAAACGATCCACGGCGTTCACCATGCCGGTGTCGGTAACCATTCCTGCCCCCAGGCAATAGCCCAGCTCATAATCGATGATTTCCGGAATATCGACCCGCCATTCGAGTATCGCGGCCTGCAGCCGATCTTTTTCCGTATGAACGATCAGCGAGTCGAGGTTGCGGTAATCAATGGCCACATCTACGCCACTGGTATCCACATCCAGCGCATCATGCGAGCAGGCTCCCAGCAGGAACACCAGCAACAGCGAACAGAAAAAACCGGCTTGTTTCATGGCCCAAAAATACGACTTTTGGATTGCAGGACATCAAGATTTCAGGATATCAGGACGTGAAGATGTGTGATTCTTGATGTTGAATGTTTGATTGTCCTTTTACCGACTAAGACTGTCTACTGGCGACAGACGACCGGAAGACTGGAGACTGAATGACAGAAGACTAACATCGAACTTCAAACTTCCAACTGTTAACTATATGAAATTCACCGAAACAGTTTATATTTGACCTCAATAATTACTATAGGAAAACATGAAGAAATTGATACTTACAGCGGTGTGCGCTGGGTTTTCACTGGCACTATTCGCACAGGATGGAGAAAAAAAGGTTCAGCTGGGTATGGCTTACCAGTTCGGATTGAACTTCAACAAGCCTGGCACTAAAGTGATCAGCCGCGATGGAGCAGGTGTGCAGAACATGATCGGAATGAACATGAACTACAGCTTCACACCGAATATCGGGTTCTTTACTGGAGTTGAGTTCGACTTCGAATCCTTCCGTTACAGTGTAAAATCAACAGATAAGGTGTACTACCGTTACGTAGATTCCAAAATCTACCAGAAGGAAGACGGAACAGACGGAACAACATTGTTCAACCTGCAAGACCGCAAGCAGAAAGCCATCTACGGAACGATTCCGACCATGTTGCTTTTCCGCACGAATATGATCGGTTCTTTCCGTTACTATGGAAAATTCGGTGCCCGTACCAGCTTCCTGCTGTCTACCAACACTAACGACCGTGGTTTTACATTCAGCAACAACACACCGGCTGGGACAGCAGTTTCTGCGACCAACGATAACATGAAAACAAAAGGCGACATGTTCTTCATGCGTTCGTCTATCGGTTTGGCTGCCGGAGCAGAATGGAACTTCACAGGAAATACATCTGTGTTTGCTGAAGTAGGATTCTACTATGGCTTTACACCTGTACACAACGGTGAAGCGATCGGTGGCGACGATAAAGAACGCAACATGACACTCTTCCAGAATACAAGAGACGGTGTGGCGCTTTCCGCAGACGATTACCTGACACTTTCCGCAAAACAAAAGCAGATCGTGTTCAAAGTAGGTATCCTGTTCTGATCGCTAAAAAAAAGAAATGGGTATCCCGCCTCCGTCCCGACGGAAGGCGGGATTTTTTGTAGTTTTAAACCCATGAATAATCCGGAAAAGGTCATAGAATACATCGCCGGCTGGCTCAATAACTATTGCGAACAGGCTGGTATGAAGGGCTTTATAATTGGAATTTCCGGCGGGATCGATTCAGCCGTAACCTCCGTGCTGTGCGCCCGCACCGGGAAAGACGTGATAGCGGTTACCATGCCTATCCGCCAGACGAAAGCCGAATTTGACCGTGCCAACGAGCACATCGCCTGGCTGCAGCAGCATTTTCCGAATGTTCGCTCTGCCACCGTCGATCTCACGGAAACCTTTACCTCCTTTGAACAGGCAGTTGGCAACACCGTTGAGGATCATCACCTGGCCATGGCCAATTCACGCGCACGCCTGCGCATGACGACACTTTACGCGCTTGGACAAGTGAATGGCCTGCTGGTTGCCGGAACGGGGAATAAAATCGAAGATTTCGGGATCGGATTTTACACCAAATACGGTGACGGAGGTGTAGATCTCAGTCCAATCGCCGACCTCGTGAAAACCGAAGTAGGAGAGCTTGCTGCGGTGTTGGGAATCGTACCATCTATTCGTTCTGCCAAACCCACCGACGGACTCTGGGAAGACGGACGTTCGGACGAAGACCAGATCGGTGCCACCTATCCTGAGCTCGAATGGGCGATGACCTTTACGGGTGACGAGACATTATTAAACGAACGCCAGCGCGAAGTAGTGGCAATTTATCGCCGCTTGCACCGTTTAAACAGGCATAAGATGGAACCCATACCGGTATGCGAAATACCCGAAAACCTAAAAAAATGATACCCTTCAAACAGCCTTTCCTCCTGCTTCTGTTCCTATTGGGATGCCTGCAGGCTTTCGGACAGGTTTCCTTTGATCAGTACGTTCCCCTGCAATCCAAAGGCCCGATGCCGGAGGATTTTTCCCGCAAGACCAGCCAGAAAATTGCCGAAGACATTGAGCTCGAAATGCCCGAGCTTTCCGATAAGGAGAAAAAAGTCTTCATCGAAGAAGTTCACTACACCATCGACGAGCTGTTGAAATCCGGCATGGTGACGTATGGCGATGACGTAACCACTTATCTTCAGGCGATCGGCGACCGTTTGTGCGCTTCCGATCCGGATCTGGTAGGCAAATTGCGGTTCTACACACTCAATACCAACGACGCGAATGCCTTTTCCACCAACCAGGGAATGGTCTTCGTTACCACCGGGCTCATTGCGCAGATGACCAACGAAGCGCAGCTGGCATTCGTGCTGGCCCACGAGATCATCCATTACCGGGAAAAACACGTGCTGGACCGCTACGATTATTCGCTCGATAATAAATCGCTCAGTTACAGCGAAAAAATGCGCTTTTTCAGCAAGCATTCCCGAGATAACGAATTCGAGGCTGACGAAGAAGGCGTGAAACTGTATCACAAAGCCGGTTATGCATCGTCAGAAGTGGCGAAAACCTTCGATGTGCTTATCTACTCGTACCTTCCGTTCGAGGAATTGCCGTTTGATCACGAGTACTTCAACACCGATCAGCTCTACGTTCCCAAAAAGCTCTTCAAAGGGCAGAAAAACGAGATCTCCGTTAATCAGCGCTACGATGATCGTCTGCGTTCCCATCCCAATATTGCCAAGCGTATCGAACAGCTTGAAACAACGATAGCTGGAATTGCTGATTGGGGAACGGCGCTGAGCTATCCTGAACGTTCCTTCGAAGAAGTGCGCGAGATCTGTCGCTTCGAATTCCTGCTCAACGATGTCTACGAGAACAGGACCGTCGATGCCTTGTACAGCATTTACATTCTCGAGAAAAAACACCCCGAATCGCATTTTATCCGCCAGTGCAAAGCCCAGCTGTGGCTCGAAAATATCAAGAAAGAAATCGTGCGCTACGATCCTCATCTCTTTGGCTACCTGCTATCTCAGGAAGACGATGAGCACTATGAAGGCGAAATTTCGGTGCTCAACCAGTTCTTGTCGCGATTGAGTGCTGAAGCAGAGGTAGCGTTGGGCCTGCGCTTCATTCACGATGCTTACCGCAAGGATACGTCCGATGCGCTGGTCAAAGCAATGTGGGAGAAAGCCATCGAAATGGCGGCGTTCAATCCCGATTTTGAGCTGGAACATTTTTCGGAGCTCACGTTCCATCAGGCAATTGCCAAAATGGAGGCAGAAAAACAACAGGCAGCAACTGACACGCTTGCCGTTCCGGGAATTAACTGGAACAAATACGAGACCATCAAAAACAAGCGCGCCGGTATTACAGTCGACGCGGGCATCGATTCCACTAAATTCTACCTCTACAGCATTTCCGACCTGGTGAACGATTCCGTCTTCAAGGCCCGCTTCGATCACTACACGAAGGAAATGAAGGAAAAAGAAGCGGAAGAAGACGAATTCTATACGCTCACCGACGAAGAACAATACGAAGAAGAGGAGTGGGAATGGGAAAACGAGCTGCACCTGGGAATGGATACTGTGCTGATGATCAATTCCTACGTGACTGAATTCGAAGGCTACGACGATGTCGATTTCAGAGGCTCCGAAAAGCTCGAAGAACGCTTGCTGCGTGCTGTTAAAATGGCAAGTGCCGATTTCGATATTGTACTGAAACAGCTCGATCGTACCGATCAGAATGCCATGACCACGCAGCAATACAACGATCTTTCGCTTCTGTTGCGCAGTGTGGAAAAAGTAGCATCGGGCTCACAGCCGGATGTGTTCCTCATTGATCAGCTGCGCCTCGATAGTCTGCGTCTTCGTTACGGCTGTTCCAAAGTCATGCTCATTGATCTCCAGCATATCTACGAGTCCGGCATCGGCTGGGGGAACGGGATCTTGTTTACCGTGCTGTTGCCGGTCGGGCTGGTGTATTTCCCGGCTGCAATACTGGCAGGTCACAAGACGCACCTGAACGTCTACATCATGGACCTCGAAAAAGGGGAGATCATCGTCGAAAAAGAATACGGGTCGAATGACCAGGCGTCCGAAAAAATGCTGCGTTTGCGCATGTACACCTTGTTTAACCAGTTAACTCAGCCTGCAGATGAAGAATAAGCTCCTTGCAGTGCTGCTGCTACTGGTTGCCGGAAAGTTCACGGCCCAGGAAAAAGGCTACTTTGGCAAGAATACGTTCATCGAATTCGCCGGACAAGGCCAGTTTCCGCTGTTCCAGAATATTTTCGCCGAAAAAGGGTATGCAGACAAGAACGGCACCTTGCATAAATCCTACGATCTGATCGATTACGGTTTCCGTGCGGCGCTGGGAACCATCATTTCTGAAAACGTGGGACTGGCTGTGGAATACAATCACCGTTTCTACCAGGTCAACCCGTTGCGAGGCGGCGAGCTGAATCGTCAATACCTCGACGGTGGAGGAAACCTGATCACCGAATACATTCGTCCGGAAGTGAGTTTTTTCCAGGTACAGGAACGGCTTTTTATGCCGAAGATCATTTTTACGCCAGGTAATGGCCGCGTTCCCGCCGGTCTGACACAGGAATTCGGGATCGGTTATTCGATGATCTCCATTAAGAACAATGCGGGCGTTGCCTACACGCCGGATGGAATCCATACATCCGAAAGCATACGGGAAAACCTGCTCGATCCTTCCGTAGGCGAGCTCAAAGGATTGACCTATATGTACGGTCTTCGGATGAATTACCCGGTCACAAAAAGCTTCCTGCTGCACATCGGCGTGCGTTACAGCTATTCCACCTTGCTGAATAAAAAAAGCTACCGCAAGCAGGAGCTGTCCGAAGCATGGACCTCCCAGCGCGAAATCTGGTCACGCGTCAATCAGCGACGCCAATTGGGCATTGTGACGTTTGGGATAGGAGGAACACTCTGCTTTTGATGCTTAATTTTTGATTCTTGATGTTTGATGAACTTCTCCATTCAACATCAAGCATTCAGCATCAAAAATCAATCAATTTCCGGGGCTAATCGAAGCACGATTCCGTCGATTTCATCTGTGATCGGAATCTGACATCCAAGACGGCTGTTCGGCTTCACGAAAAAGGCCTGATCGAGCATGTCGAGCTCGTCGTCGCTTTGTTCTGCCAGCTCATGCCCCGATTCCAGGTAGCACTGACACGTCGCACACATCGCCATTCCGCCGCATTCGCCTTTTACAGGCAATTCGTAGGATTTGCACAATTCCATGATGTTCATGTTCATGTCTGTCGGTGCGAGCAGCTCGTGGGCTGTTCCTTCGCGGTCGATGATGGTAACGGTAATATCGGACATTTGTATGCGATTTTCGTGTGGCAAAATTAATAAGAAGTTTTGAAGCCGTCTGCTCATACGTCAGGTATCGATTATTTTTGCAGCATGCAACGCGTATCACCTGTCGGTAATCAGCTTTTTTCCATTCTTGCTTTGATAGGCTTCCTGGCACTCGTGCTATTCGGGCTGTTTTCAGGCAGATTCACGAGTAACGGAGGATTTTATGCATTGTTCGTTCCGGCAGTTATTTTTTTCCTGGTAATTGTCTACAAGCTGAGTGTCTGGAACGTCGTGAAAGAGGAAAACCGGATCGTTCTTTCGAATTTCTTTGGAATCTACAAGGTTGTGCTGGATGTGAAAAGCGACATTCTCAGTGTAAAAGGTAGTGTGATTCGCAGCGCCCGCCATATGCCATTCGATGACCGGGAAACGGGGCAGTTCTTCGAATTGAAGACCACGAAGGGAACCTTCCGGTTTTCTTCCGAAGATTATGGCGATTTCGACGAGCTGACGAATCTTTTGTTCAGCGATTCACCCAAACTGGCCTATGAATACGGACGTTCGCTTAAAAGCGAAAGGAAAAACCACCGGAAACGGCTTTGGCTCTACGTGCTGATTGCCATTGGGATGATCATCGTCATCTCCATCCTGAAACGCTAATTCCTGTTTTTATTGAGCAGGAAACGAAGAACCCAACCTTCTTTAAAAAAGAACTCCCGCGATCCGAAAACCGCAGGAGTCATATATAGTGTCGTCTCGTTCTATCCGATCTTATCGGGAAGGCGAAACGGGAATCCCGACGCTCCGCTTTGCGGATGTCGGGAGTAAATCCACTATTACATCATGCCCGGCATTCCACCTGGCATTCCGCCCATCGGAGCTGCATGCTCTTCCGGTTCGTCAACGATCACGCATTCCGTTGTAAGCAACATGGAAGCGATAGACGCTGCATTTTCGATAGCGATACGCGTTACTTTCGTCGGATCGATTACACCAGCTTTGTACAGGTTCTGGAATTCTTCCGTACGGGCGTTGTAACCGAAATCGTCTTTGCCTTCGCGTACTTTCTGAACGATCACCGCTCCTTCACCACCAGCATTGGCAATGATCTGGCGCAGCGGCTCTTCAACCGAGCGTGTAACGATCGCGATGCCTGTTGTTTCGTCTTCGTTGTCGCCTTTCATTTTCTCAAGCAGGGAAATAGAACGGATCAGCGCCACACCACCGCCCGGTACGATACCTTCTTCAACGGCTGCGCGTGTTGCTGCAAGTGCATCGTCAACGCGGTCTTTTTTCTCTTTCATTTCCACTTCAGTCGGCGCACCGATGTACAGTACGGCTACACCACCAGCCAGCTTCGCAAGGCGCTCCTGGAGCTTTTCCTTGTCGTAGTCGGAAGTGGTTGCTTCCATCTGCGCTTTGATCTGACCGATACGCGCTTTGATGTCTTCCTTGCGGCCGGCACCGTTCACGATCGTTGTGTTGTCTTTGTCGATGTCGATTTTTTCGGCTGTTCCGAGCATATCGAGCGTTGCGTTCTCGAGTGTCAGACCGCGCTCTTCGGTGATCACCTGTCCACCTGTCAGGATGGCGATGTCTTCGAGCATAGCTTTTCTGCGGTCACCGAAGCCTGGTGCTTTTACAGCAGCAATTTTCAATGATCCGCGGAGGCGGTTCACCACGAGTGTTGTCAGTGCTTCGCCGTCTACATCTTCAGCGATGATGAGCAGGGAACGGCCGCTTTGTACAACCGGTTCGAGCACAGGCAGCAATTCCTTCATGTTGCTGATCTTCTTGTCGTAGATCAGTACGTAAGGACGCTCCATTTCCACAATCATTTTATCCGTGTTGGTCACGAAGTAAGGTGAAAGATAACCGCGGTCGAATTGCATACCTTCTACGGTTTTCACTTCTGTTTCGGTTCCTTTGGCTTCTTCTACGGTGATCACACCGTCGTTGCCCACCACTTTCATCGCTTCAGCGATCAGGGAACCGATTGTTTCGTCGTTGTTAGCAGAAATAGTCGCAATCTGACGAATCTTGTCGTTGTCAGAGCCTACTTCCTTGGAAATTGCTTTGAGGTTTTTCACCACTTCAGCAACGGCTTTGTCGATACCGCGCTTCAGGTCCATTGGATTGGCACCTGCGGCTACGTTTTTCAAACCTGCGGTGATGATCGCCTGGGCGAGAACCGTTGCCGTTGTTGTACCGTCACCGGCAATATCAGCGGTTTTGGAAGCTACTTCTTTGACCATCTGCGCCCCCATATTTTCGATCGGGTCTTTCAGCTCTACTTCTTTCGCCACGGAAACACCATCTTTGGTCACCTGTGGCGCACCGAATTTTTTACCGATCACTACGTTGCGTCCTTTTGGACCGAGGGTAACTTTCACGGCATTTGCGAGTGCGTCTACCCCTTTTTTGAGCTTCTCACGAGCTTCTACGTCAAAATAAATCTGCTTTGCCATTGTTTTCTTTGAATGCTTTGTTACTAATCTAATTAACCGATAATACCGTAAATGTCAGATTCACGCATAACGAGGTAGGTAGCTCCGTCGATCTTGATTTCAGTCCCGGAGTACTGGCCAAAAATAACCGTATCATTCACCTGGACAGTCATTGGCTCATCTGTTTTTCCTTTGCCCACTGCAATCACTTTTCCACGCAATGGCTTTTCTTTTGCCGTGTCCGGAATGATGATCCCGCTTGCAGTAACCTGCTCAGCCGGTGCTGGTTCGATCAGAACTCTGTCTGCTAAAGGTTTAAATGTTGTTGACATATCTCAATTAATTGGTTTAATAATGACGTTTCGCATTCGTCGAAGATTGTGCCAATGCGCCTCCGACCGACAATTTTTCAGTTCAGGGCGGTTGGGTGAAAAAAAAATGTCAGCATGGGTGACATACTGACATTTTGAAAATTATAGAGTCTTATATTACTGACGCGGTTGTGGCTGTTGCCCGCCTTGCGGTTGTTGACCACCAGGTCCACCAGGTTGTTCCGTACCTTGTTGTCCGGCGTTCGGATCAACTTTAGGCGTTTCCGGCTTCATCAGGGTTGTAAGAGCAATGCTGCAAACCATGATCGCTGCTGCCAGTCCCCATGTTGCTTTTTCGATGAAATCACTCGTGCGCTGTACACCGCCCAGTTGTTGAGCTGAACCGAAGTCAGAGGAAAGACCTCCACCTTTCGGGTTTTGTACGAAAACCACAAGAATCAGGAGGAGACTTGCAAGAATGATAACTACTGAAATAAATCCTTCCATTGTATTAAGGGGTTATTTTTTTCTTTAATTCGTCAATTTGGAGTGCAAATAAAGCCTTTTTTTCCGGAACAGACAACATCAATTGGTGATAAACATGAATTGCTTTCGGATAATTGCCCTGAGCAGCATAGATTTTCGCCAGTGTTTCCGAAACCGGAACGGCATCTTCGTCGAGACTTTCCTTCGCTTTTTTCGATGGCGAATAGAAATCCGTCTTGCTGCGCGTAATGCTCGGCTCTTCTTCGATGAATTTGTCGATGAGATCGCTGGCCTGCATTTTTTTCTGTTCCATTTGTCCTGCCGGCAGATTTTCTTCGCGTGGAACAGCCTGAACATGCTGCTGCTGACCACTTTTCAACCACGAAGTAAACGACTTGCGGTCTTCCGTAACTGGTTCCTCGACTGGCGACTGAATAACTGTAGACGGGAGACTGGATATTTCTTCAACGGAAGACTCCTCGACAGAAGACTGTTCGACCGGCGACTGGAGACCAACTTCAACTTCCGAACTCTCCAACTCATCAACTTTTAACTCATCAACTCGTAACTCATCAACTCTCAACTCATCCACTGCCACATCTCCAACTTCAAAATGCTGCTCCAGCGTAAAAGCTTCCGTCAATTGGTCAAAATCAAGTGATTCGCTTTCTATTTTCGCCTCAATAGCTGCTTCTGCTTCCGTAATTGCTTCTTCGTGAACGGTTTCAGCTTCTTCGACGTAGACTTCAGTTGTCTCTGTGCTGGTTTCAATGATTTTGTCTTCTGGAACAGATACTTCGATGATTTCTGTTGTTTTTGAGTTCTTCGTCTCGTCAACACCTGAACTCGTTAACTCGTTAACTCTTTCCGTAAGCAAATAATAGAGTTTCGTCCGATCGCTCAGCTTGAACGCATGTTGTTGCAATGCGAGATCCAGATCGGGTGATTTTCCGTTCGAAAGCGCCGTAAGGTACAGCAGCGGGTAAACAGATGAAAACGGGTACTTAGTCGTCAGCGAGCGCAGCGCTTCGGCATCCTGTAAAGTCAGCTCGTGCGGATGACTAACGAAATGGGCGACTTGTTCCAGGTTCATGGTTACCAGTTTGAGAGTAGTTTGTTGATCACGTCCTGCACGATCTGCTGATTAATCGCTTCGATGAGCTGGCTTTCCACATCCGGAAGGCTCTGCGTTGCGTCGTAATCGGCGAATTTCGAGCTCGTCATCGTCATTTTTTCCAAACCTTTGGTCGGTGTAATGATCGTGAACATAGCCGTGATCGTCAGTCGGTTTTTGGCAGCGTTATCGCCTTCCTGTATCGCGAGTGGTGTCGTGTTGTAGCTGATAACAGTCCCGGAAATCTGTACTTCGGCGGAATCGAGCGCGGTTCCCAATCGCAGACGGGTGTTGTTTTGAATGCCGGTACGCAGATCTTCGGTCAGTCGCGCGTTGTAGTTCGAAGGAGCGGTTGCGGCTGTCATTTCCAGTGGAACAACGAAAAACGTTTTCCATTCCTCCGGAATCGAGCTGTCACGAAACGAAACACTGGTTGGCCAGCAGCTCGTTAACGACACTAAACACAACAGGATCACAATCCACTTCATCAATTATCAGTTATAAATTATGAATTATAAAGATGGAACTCCTTGATAATTCATAATTGCTTCAATTCATAATTCAATGGCGTTAGCCATTAATATCGTATTCTTTGATCTTCCGATACAATGTTCGTTCCGAAATCCCCAGTTCCTCGGCGGCATATTTGCGTCTTCCGCGGTGTTTATCGAGCGCTTTCTGGATCAATTCCTTCTCGCGGTCTTCCAAAGAAAGCGATTCCTGGACCACTTCGCTGATTTCTACGTCTTCCGGCTCGTCGGCATTGAAGATCACGTCGGTAACATCGGTCACTTTCGGTTGATTCGCCGAAGGCAGGAAACGTTGTTCAGCAACACCCACATCATTGTACATGCGATTCACCAAAGCAGCCTGGTCGTTCGATAAGCTGAATTCGCCCTGCTGGTTGAGCAGCTCCACCACGAGCTTTTTCAAGTCGTTCAGGTCGTTTTTCATGTCGAAGAGGAACTTGTACATCAGCTCCCGCTCGTCGATTTTATTATCGTGTGACCCAACTACGCTCGGCAATTGCTCTTCCGGAACCGGCAGGTATTCGATCAAACGGGCTCCATTGATCTCGCGCTCCTGTTCGATCACCGATAGCTGCTCCACGAGGTTTTTCAATTGACGGATATTCCCCGGCCATTTGTAGCTGTTCAGCACTTCGACGGCATCAGACGTCAGGCGAATGGCCGGCATACGGTATTTATCGGCGAAATCGCTGGCGAATTTCCGGAACAGCAGGTAAATATCTTCACTTCGCTGACGGAGCGGCGGCAAGGCAATCGGAACGGTGCTCAAACGGTAGAGCAGGTCTTCGCGGAATTTCCCCGAAGCAATGGCGCGCTGCATGTTTTCGTTGGTCGCAGCCACCACGCGTACGTTCGTTTTGATCACTTTCGACGAGCCCACGCGGATGAATTCGCCCGTTTCCAGTACGCGGAGCAGACGAACCTGCGTTTGCATCGGCAATTCGGCCACTTCATCCAGGAAGATCGTTCCGCCGTCGGCGACTTCGAAATACCCCTGACGACTGCCCGTTGCTCCGGTAAAAGAGCCCTTTTCGTGCCCGAACAATTCCGAGTCGATCGTGCCTTCCGGAATCGCGCCGCAGTTCACGGCAATGTATTCGGCGTGTTTGCGCGAGCTCAGCTGGTGGATCACCTGCGGAATGATCTCTTTCCCGGTTCCGCTTTCGCCGGTTACCAGTACGGAAATATCCGTGGGAGCGACCTGGCTGGCCACTTCCAGCGCGCGGTTCAGCATCGGCGCATTACCGATGATCCCGAAACGTTGCTTGATCTGTTGGATATTCAATGACATTGCTTAATGAGGTTGTGGAACGACTTCGCCGATCAGTGTGGCAGATGTACAATCGAGGATTTTCACCCAGGCGTAATCGCCTTTTTTCAAACCGTTAACGGCCGGGAAAACCACTTTCGTATTGCGTCCGTCGCGGCCGGTGAGATCGCTTTCGGATTTTTTGGAAGTGCCTTCGATCAATACTTCGTGGATCTCGCCGATCTGCGTTTTGTTATTGGCCCATCCGTGGCTGCGCTGCTTATTGATGATTTCTTCCAGTCGCCGGCTTTTGACTTCTTCCGGAATATCGTCTTCGAATTTGCGCTCGGCCAGCGTTTTTGGTCGTTCCGAGTACTTATACATATAAGCGAAATCAAACTGCACGGCGTCGAGCAGTGTTAAAGTCGCCTGGTGTTCTTCTTCAGTTTCACCACAAAAACCGGTGATGATATCGGTGGAAATGCCACAGCCCGGAATGATCCGGCGGATGGCTTCAATGCGGTTCAGGTACCATTCGCGCGAATAACCGCGGTTCATACGCTGAAGTACATTCGTATCGCCTGATTGAACCGGCAAATGGATATACGGACAGATATTGGCGTATTTCGCCATCACTTCCAGTACTTCGTCGGTCATGTCTTTCGGATGCGAAGTCGAGAAACGGATACGCAGCAGCGGATGTACCTGTGCGACCATTTCCATCAGCTCGGCGAAGTTGGTCGTTGGCTGCGAAGGATCTTTAATCACGCCTTTGCTCGACATATTCCAGCGGTAACTGTCCACGTTCTGACCTAGCAACGTCACTTCGCGATAGCCGCGCTCGAACAATTCAGCGCATTCGCGCACAATGGTCTGCGGATCGCGGGAACGTTCCCTTCCGCGAGTGAATGGAACTACGCAGAACGAGCACATATTGTCGCAGCCGCGGGTAATGGATACGAACGCCGAAATGCCGTTTTCGTCCAGTCGCACCGGTGTAATATCGCCGTAGGTTTCCTCGCGGGAAAGCAATACGTTGATCGCTTTTTGTCCGCCGCCTACTTCTTCGATCATGCCCGGCAATTCGCGGTAAGCATCCGGCCCGACCACGAGATCCACCAGTTTTTCTTCTTCCAGCAGCGATTGCTTCAGACGCTCGGCCATGCAGCCCAGAACGCCCACAACCAGCTCCGGCTTCGATTTCTTCTGTTTTTTGAAATCCGTAAGGCGTTTGCGTACACGTGCTTCCGCATTGTCGCGAATGGAACACGTATTAATAAGGACAACATCCGCCTCTTCGGAATTGCGCGTAGTGGAATAGCCTTCCTTCGCCAGGATGGAAGCCACCACTTCGCTGTCGGAAAAATTCATCGCACAGCCATAGCTTTCGACATACAGTTTTTTACCCCCTGAAACGGGATCCATCACCAGGGCTTCCCCTTGTTTGGTTTCGTCGTGTATGGCCTGTTTATCGTTTTCGATGAGCATGAAGAATTCCTGTGTTTTATAAGAAGTGCAAAAATACCATTTTCCGTCAAACATGCCAAAATGGCAGTTGTTTCTTTTCGTCAACGAGGCAACCTTCACCGGGGTCGGTTTGTTTTTTGAGTTGAAAACTTATTATTTTGCAGCGCTTTCTGCTATGGAAAGCATAATTTTACAGCAATATGAGCAAGAACTTAGTCATTGTGGAGTCACCAGCAAAGGCAAAAACCATTGAGGGATACCTTGGAAAAGAATTCACAGTCAAGTCAAGTTTTGGCCATGTCAGGGATCTTGCTTCAAAGGGAATTGCTGTTGACATCGAGCACGATTTTTTACCGACCTACGAGGTCAGCCCGGATAAGAAAGCCGTGGTTTCCGAACTGAAGAAACTAGCCAAGGACGCCGATGTGGTTTGGCTCGCAACCGATGAGGACCGTGAGGGAGAAGCCATTTCCTGGCACTTGTACGAAACGCTCGATCTGAAGAAAAAAGAAACAAAACGCATCACCTTTAACGAGATTACCAAGCCGGCAATCCTGCGTGCTATCGAACAGCCGCGTGAGATCAATCAGCCGCTGGTGGATGCGCAACAGGCCCGTCGTGTACTGGACCGCCTGGTAGGTTTTGAGCTTTCACCGGTTCTCTGGAAAAAAGTGAAACCAAGCCTTTCCGCAGGCCGCGTTCAATCGGTTGCCGTGCGTTTGATCGTTGAGCGTGAAAAAGAAATTCAGGCATTTCTGACAGAAAGCTACTTCCGCGTGGCAGGAACTTTCCTTAAAGGAAAAGACGCCATCAAAGCCGAAGTAAGCCGTCATTTCGGAACAGATGCCGAAGTGACCGCTTTCCTGGAGCAATGCGCCGGAACCACTTTCAACGTACTCGATGTGCAAACCAAACCGGCAAAGAAAGTACCGGCCGCGCCGTTTACCACATCAACGCTGCAGCAGGAAGCCAGCCTCAAGCTCGGTTTTTCCGTTTCCCGTACCATGCAGGTCGCTCAGCGCCTCTACGAAGCCGGTAAGATCACCTATATGCGTACCGACAGCGTGAACCTTTCTGAAACGGCACGCAACGGAGCCAAAGAGGAAATCCTTTCGGCTTACGGTACTCAGTACAGCAAGCCAACAGTTTATACAACGAAAAGCTCGAACGCCCAGGAGGCCCACGAAGCCATTCGCCCGACAGATTTTTCCGTTCACGCCCTCAAAACGGGTGAATCGGATGAGATCCGTTTATACGATCTGATCTGGAAACGCGCTATCGCTTCCCAAATGAGCCACGCCGAGCTGGAGCGCACAACGATTTCCATCGGAAACGCATCCCTGCCGGAAGTATTTGCTGCGAAAGGCGAAGTGATCAAATTCGACGGTTTCCTCAAAGTATATCTTGAAACGTCGCTGGACGAAGATGAGGACGGCGATCTTAGTGGATTGCTGCCGGCTGTTACGGTTGGCGAAACACTTGCCGCACAGATTATTCGTGCCACACAGCGTTTTTCACGTCCAGCGGCCCGTTATGTGGAAGCTTCGCTCGTGAAAAAACTCGAAGAACTCGGAATCGGTCGCCCGTCTACGTATGCACCAACGATTTCAACCATTCAGAAACGTGGCTACGTAGAGAAGAAAGAGCTGGACGGTATCGAGCGTTCTTACGCTGTACTCGAGCTCAACGGCTCCACGATCGATCGCCAGGTGAAAACTGAAATCACCGGTAAGGAGAAAAACAAGCTCTTCCCGACGGATATCGGTATGGTGGTTACAGATTTTCTGAAAGAGCACTTTGCTCACATCATGGATTACCACTTCACAGCCGAGGTCGAAGAACAATTCGATGAGATTGCGCGTGGACAGATGAACTGGACGGATATGATCCGCACGTTCTACGATCCGTTCCACAACAGCGTGGAAGATACACTCGAGCATTCCGAGCGTGCTTCCGGTGAACGCGTATTGGGGAATCATCCGGTTTCCGGAAAGAAAGTACTGGCGCGTATCGGACGATTTGGTCCTATGGTGCAGATCGGCGACGAAAAAGAAGACGGTGAGAAACCGCAATTCGCGTCCCTGCACAACACGCAATCCATTCATACGATCACGCTCGAAGAAGCGCTTGAGCTGTTTAAGCTGCCGCGAACGCTGGGCGAATTCGAAGGCGAAACCGTCAAAGTGAATGTAGGCCGTTTCGGTCCGTATGTTCAGCTGGGCAAACTTTTCGTTTCCCTGAAGAAAGAAGACGATCCGATGCAGATCTTATTGGAGCGTGCCATCGAATTGATCGACGAAAAAAGGGAGACAGAAGCCAATCGTCTAATCAAGGAATTCCCGGAGAACAAGGATGTACAGCTGCTCAACGGTCGTTACGGTCCGTACCTCAAAATCGGAAAAGACAACTTTAAATTGCCGAAAGGAACGAATGCCGCTTCGTTGACCCTGGAAGAGTGTTTGGCCATCGCCGCCGACCCGGCCAACCAGCCGAAGAAAAAAGGAGGACGTGCCGCAGCGAAACCAGCAGCCAAAAAACCGGCCGCGAAGAAAAAAGCAGCTCCGAAGAAGAAATAATAAATCCTCTTTTTTGAGGATTAGCTAACTAAAAAAGGCGCAGTGAAAACTGCGCCTTTCGTTTTTTTGAAAAATAAAATCAGCTCTTTTTACCCTTGCCTGAGCTTGTTTTCTGAGCAGGCGCTTTTGCCGGTTTTTTAGCCGGAGTCGCTGGTTTTGGAGTTGCTTTTTTCTTCGTCACCTTTTCTTTGTTTTTTCCGCAAGAATCCTTGAGTGCATGGAATTCTTTCGACCCGGGTTTGATGCCCAGCTCTTTGGCCATTACTCCCCAACCTTTTGATTTGCTTGCTTTGTACACGCGAATCACTTCCGTTGAAGGTTTCTTGGTGATTTTCATAACCTCATACGCCATAACGACATCACCGGGATCCATGCCTGCAGTAAAAAAGCTGTTCACCTTGTCATTAGTGGTGCCATAAGTCGTTACCAGATTAGCCTTAAAGGTTGCCAGATCCTTTTTCGCCTCAGCAGAGATGCTCTTCAGATGTGAATCCAGTGTTGCATCACCTGTACCAAACGTTTGTGCATAAAGAGATACGCACATAAATAAACTTACCAGAGTTAAAATTGCTTTGCCCATAGTTTTCATTTTTTATCTAAATATAGGAACTTGTGTTAACAAATTCCAGTCCATTTTTCCGAGCAGATTTTGGGATTCCAAGATAAAAGGGTTCTACACAGTTATCCACTTTCCGCTTTTGATTGTTTCCCGGCACTGCGGTTTTTTGCATGGAAGGCAAGCGTATTTTTGTTCAAAGTAGCTGAATGAAAGACATCTCCATTTATTTCGCGCCTGTCGCTGCGGAAACCGATCTCCCTGCTGAATCGCTCGGTACATGCGTTTACCGTCATACCGAAGATGGCTTTCCTGCAATCGACCAGAGTGGCGTAGCGCTGTTGTATGTGCCTGAATTCCGCAATGGCCACCCGGAGCTTCACCGCCAATCCGACGATGCGTTCCGCGATGCACTTTACAGTTATTTTCCTGGTCCCGGATGGAGAGGCCAGCTTTATGACCTGGGCAACCTGTTGCCGGGTGAACGCGTCGAGGATACGTATTTCGCCCTTTCACAGGTCGTGGCCGAGCTCGTAAAAAAGAAAGTCATTCCGGTTGTGATCGGCGGCACACAAGACCTCACGTTTGCCATGTACCAGGGCTACGAATCGCTTGAGCAGCTGATCAATGTTATGAGCATCGATTCACGGCTTGATCTGGGCGATCCCGACCAGCCATTGGGAAAAGACGCTTTCGTGAACAAGCTGCTGATGCACCGCCCGTGCTTCCTGTTCAACTATTCCGTGTTGGGCTACCAGTCGCCGTTCGTGAAGCAAAGCGAGCTCGATTTGTTTGAAAAGCTCTACTTCGATACCGTTCGACTCGGGGAATTCACGGCAAATCCACGCATTGCAGAGCCGCTGCTGCGCAATTCCGATCTCCTGACCATCGATCTGCAAGCTATTAAGAGCAGCGAGTTTTCGGGAACTTATTATACCAGCCCGAACGGGTTTAATAACCAGGAAATCTGCCAGCTGACCCGTTATGCCGGCATCAGCGACAAGCTCACCGCATTGGGTGTTTTCAACCTGCTGCCGGGCAATATTTCACCAGCGGCCCACAACGAAGTGGCGCAGCTGATCTGGTATTTTATCGATGGAGTAGAGCAGCGTGTAGGGGATTTCCCGATCGGCAGCAAAAAAGAATACACAAAATTTACCGTGTTCCTGGAAGAAATCCAGCACGACCTTATTTTCTTCAAAAGCAACAAATCTGAGCGCTGGTGGATGGAAGTCCCTTATCCTCCGAAAGAAGGGATGAAATACGAGCGCCATCACCTGGTTCCATGCAACAAAGGCGACTACGATGCAGCGTTAAAAAATGATATTCCGGACCTCTGGTGGAGAACATATCAAAAATTAGGATAACTTTATTGATAGTTTCACGTAGACCTGAATGGTTGTGAAAAATCGGTGAATTCAACAAGCCAGTGTGGAAAACCATCAACTTGTCGGCAAAAAATTTTTATTGTTGCAAAACAATACTTATTTTAGTCGCCAATTGGCTAATTTTTGTTAAAAAGAATCCGAAGATTACCATTTACTAAGTACGCTATTTTATGAAGAAAAAAATACTCGCTTTATCTGCGTTGCTTCTTGCTTCCACAAGCGTTTTCAGTCAGCAGGACATGTTGGTAACCCATTTTATCTTTAATAAGATGACATTTAACCCGGGTGCTGCCGGAATTGATGACGGGATCTGTGGTACGATGTTGTACCGCAACCAGTGGGACAAAGTAAATGGTGCGCCAAACTCGGCCATCCTCAACGTTGAAGCGAACATGCATCGCTGGGCTCCGATTGGTGTAGGTCTTTCATTTGCACACGATGCGATCGGTTTCAACCGTCAGAATAACCTGTTGGCGAATGGTTCTTACCATGTGATCACTTCCCAGGGAACCCTCGGGATCGGTGTTGGCCTTGGTATGATCAACTTCGGTCTTAGCCCGACATGGGTGCCGCCGGTGACCATGCAGGATGCAACTCTTCCTGCTTCAAGCGCAGCTACAACATTCGACGTAAACGCCGGTTTGTACTGGAAAGGTGCAAATGCTCCTTATTATGTAGGTATTTCTTCCACGCACCTGTCGGCTCCGACACTCGAGCAGGCTTCTGTTCTGGGTGCTGCCAGCAATGTGACGTACAACTCAGCTCGTCACTACTACCTGATGGGAGGTTATAAATTTGTAAACGTGATCGGTAGCCAGGGTTCAATCGATGCCCAAATGATGGTCCGTACAGATATGATCAAAGTGTCTCCGGAATTGAATGTTCGTTACCTGCATGGCAATCTGTTTTACGGAGGTTTGAGCTTCCGAGCCTTTGACGGTGTGGCATTTATGGGTGGTGTTACACCAATCCCGAACTTCATGGTTGGGTACTCATACGACCTTACATTGAACAAGCTCTCGACGATTTCTCGTGGTTCACACGAGTTGGTGCTGAAGTATTGTTACTACCTTCCGCCAATTCCAATACAAAAATCAAAACACCCGAGATACTTGTAAATTCAAAAAAAAACAAAAATCTTTGTAACCATTTTTTGAACAACGCCGTTATATCTTTCAAATTGACCTGTAGAAACGTTGATGATAGATCCGGAGTTGTAAAATTGAACGAGAATGAAAAAACTGTTGTTAATCTGTTTAATAGGTCCATTTCTTATTGGTTGTTCGCAACGTAGCGGACATCTGACCGGTGTAATTGGCCGCCGAGTGTACCATCCTGAGATTCCTCTGGGAATGGTGTACATTCCATCAGGTTCATACAATATGGGTGAGAATGATCAGGATGTTCCCTTCCTGCATCAGACGCGTGCTAAGACGGTCTCCGTACAGGCATTCTATATGGACCAGACGGAAATCACCAACAACGAGTACCGCCAGTTTGTGGAGTGGGTTCGTGATTCCATGGCACGTGAGCGTATCTACGCAGGTGCTGCGGAAGACGACGATGCCGAGCGTTTCATCAACTACAGTGACATGTATTTTGATGAAGGGTCACTGGAATTCGTTGAGTACGATCCGTCCGACCGTGCGTTGAACCGTACATTGTTCTCCCTGAACTGGGATCGCAAGTTCGATTACAACGATCCGGAAATCGTTCCATTGCTCGCTGATATGTACTATCCGCAGCCTGAGCGCTTCTACAACCGTCGTGAATTCGATACGCGTAAGCTTGTTTACAAGTACTACTGGATCGATCTGCGTGAAGCTGCACGTCGTGGCCGTATCGAGATCGTACCAAACGGATACGATAACCAGCGCAACAAAGTCTCTGACGAGCACCGTGAGCTGAACACGCCTCCGCATCCATTTACGGAAGAAGATCAGGGTCAAGACCTCGATATGGGGTACTTCAACAAAAAAGGACAGAACAACGCTATCCGCGGGCATGCTAACCGTCAGCGTTTCATCATCGACGAAGAAATCAACGTTTACCCGGATACACTTTGCTGGGTGCGCGATTTCACCTACTCGTTCCACGATCCGATGACCAATATGTACTTCTGGCACCCGGCATACGACAACTACCCGCTGGTAGGAGTTACCTGGGTACAGGCGAAAGCATTCAGTGTATGGCGTACGCAATTGCTGAACAACTGGCTTATCGCAATGGGCGACCTGTTTGTGAACGATTTCCGTTTGCCAACTGAGGCAGAGTGGGAGCGTGCAGCACGTGGTGACCTGGCCAACTCGGCTTACCCTTGGGGAGGTCCATACATCCGTAACGAGTCCGGCTGTTTCCTTGGCAACTTTAAGCCAATGCGCGGTCGTTACTTTGAGGACGGTGGTTTCCACACAGTGAAAGCTTACTCATACAACCCGAATGGTTGGGGTCTGTACTGTATGTCCGGTAACGTTGCTGAGTGGTGCGAAACTGCTTACGATGAGTCGATGTACGAGTTCTCACATGACCTTAACACAGAATACCGTTATGACGCTATGGACTGGGATCCGCCTTCAATGAAGCGCAAAGTGATCCGTGGAGGTTCCTGGAAAGACATCGGTTACTACCTGCAAACATCGACTCGTACCTACGAGTACCAGGATACAGCCAAATCGTACATCGGATTCCGAAATGTGGCAACACACCTCGGTCGTGGTGGACGTGACGTCTCAAAAGAAGGCGGTGAAGAAATTCGTAGCGATATCCAACTTCGCTAGGAATACACAACAACAATCAAATACAAACAAAAATCTTAGTTAAACCTAAAAAACAAGAAAACTATGAAACCAGGAAGTAAAGGATGGAAAAAGTTTATGGCGAAACTCTACGGTTTTGGCGCGGCAGTCGTAATCGTTGGGGCTTTGTTTAAAATTCAGCACTGGCCGGGAGCATCTGAAATGCTTATCGTAGGTCTTAGTACTGAAGCACTGATCTTCATCTTCTCGGCATTCGAACCGATCCACGAAGATCCAAACTGGGAGCTTGTCTATCCTGAACTCGCATTGGGCCACAGCGATGACCTTGATCACGATGCATTGCCTGCAGCAGGCGGTCGCGGAGGTCGCGGTGGATCAGGAATTACTGATCAGCTTGACAAAATGTTGGAAGAAGCAAAAATCGACGGACAGCTCCTCGAGCGCTTGGGTGACGGTATGCGTGCACTCGGCGAAAACGCAGCTCAGCTGAAAGGCGTTACTTCTGCAGCAGCAGCTACAGATTCTTACGTATCTTCTCTCCAGGCAGCTTCTGATAAAGTAGCTTCCCTGTCTGAAGCTTACGAGCGTGCTTCCGTATCTATTTCCGGAATGACATCCAATACACAGGAAGGTGAGTCCTTCGGTGAGCAAATGCAAAAAGTTTCCAAGAACCTCGCGGCTCTGAACAACGTATACGAGCTCCAATTGAAAGGCTCTTCTGCACACCTCGAGGCTACGGAGAAATTCCAGGCTCAGGTAACTGAAATGATGAAAAATCTCTCTGACTCAGCTGAAGATACACGTCTGTACAAAGAAAACATGGCGATGTTGTCTAAAAACCTGACAGATCTGAATGCTGTTTACGGTAATATGCTGAAAGCTATGACAATTACACGTAGCTAATACCTGATCCAGGTAAAAAGCAGTGTTATTGCAATTTAACTTTATTGTAAACCAATCAATAGATTAAGTAATCATGGCAGGAGGAAAAGAAACCCCTAGACAGAAGATGATCGGTATGATGTACCTCGTACTGACCGCACTTCTCGCTCTTAACGTGTCCAAGGCTATCCTGGATGCATTCGTAGCCATTGAAGAAAACATTCAGGTTGCTAACCAGAATGAGTTCGGACGTGGTGAAGAAAAAAAGGCTGACTTGCAAGCAGTGGCGACGGATAAAACAACGCCGGATGTTGCAAAGAAAGCACAACGTCTGATGACGTTCGTCACTAAGATTGACGAGATGACCGCAAAGCAAGTTCAATACATCGACAAACTGAAGTTGGAGATTTTGAAGGAGTGCGGCGAGAACGTCGATCAAAAAGGTGAAGGATTTATTATCAAGACACCATTTGATGCAAAATTCCCACTTCGTCCTATCCGTATGGACCTGATGAAGGTTGACGGTAAAGACAAATACGATGAGCCAATGAAGGTGATGGGGATCGCAGATGATATCAAGAAGCCTGTAGGTGAAGGTAAAAAACTGTGGGATTCATACCTGAATTTCCGTAAGGAGCTGATCGAGCTCGTAGTGTCTTCGGCTTCTACAGAAGAGAAAAAATACTTCTTCAAAGATCCGAACATCAACACAGCAGATCAAAAAGAGATCTCCAAGAAGCTTGACAAAGCAATGAATGATGTGATCATGGATGAGCGTGATATGGTGAAAAAGATCTACGCTTCCCTCACAAAACAAGAGTATGCTGATATGCACGAAGGTGAGATCAAAGACGTTCATTGGATTGGACGTACATTTGACCACTCTCCTTCAGTAGCAGCACTTGCTTCCCTGTCTTCTTTGCAGAAAGAGATCCTTACAGCTCGTGCTGATGCCGTTACCCTGATCCGTCAGCGTGTAGGTGGTGGTGAATACTCCTTCAACAAAATCATGCCGTTGGCTTATGGTCCTTCCATTGCCAACGCGAATGAAGAAGTAGAAGTACAGGTTCTCATGGCCGCATTCGACTCTGACAAGCAGCCTATCGTTACTGTAAACGGTGGTACGCTTCGTGAGACCAAAGAAGGTAAAGGTTATGTAACTGCCAAAGGTGGTGGTGCAGAGCTGAAACTGTCTGGTACAATTACCATTTTGAACAAATCTGGTATTCCAAAGACACAGCCTTGGGAGCACACAGTGAAGATCATGAAACCACAGGGAACAGTTTCCCTGCCTGAAATGAACATGCTTTACCGCGGTTACAACAACATCGTGGAAGGTGTAGCTTCAGGTTATGATGAGACAGTACTGAGCGGAAATGGTGTAAGCCTTACCAAATCAGGAAGCCAATACATCGGTCGTGTAACCGGAACAGGTCGTGAAGCATCGATCACTATTTCCGGACGCAACAACGTGACGAAGAAGACAGAATCACTCGGAGTATTCAAATTCCGTGTATCGAACCTGCCTCCACCACAGCTGTACCTCGGTACACTGTCGAGCGGTTCATCAGCTTCTTCTTCATCCGTAAAAGCAATGACAAGCCTGTTCATGAAGTATCCGCCGGAAATTCCACTGAAAGCTACGTTCGACGTAGGTACATGGGAAGTTTCTGTAACCGGAGCTCCAAGAACCGTTCAAGGTTCAGGATCACGTTTGTCACCAGAAGCGGTAAGTTTGATCAAACAGGCTAAGCCAGGGAATACTGTAAGTATCTCCGGTAAATTTAAAGGCCCGAACTCCGGATTTGCTGCTTGTGTGATTAAAGTACAGTAAGAGAAATAAAACAATAGAAAATGAAACGGTTACTAATCTGCGCGGCGGTTGCCCTGAATGGTGTAGCGCTGGCACAACCGGAGATCAACGGTGGACCTGTCAACGTTCCGTATAACGGAGTGGTTGATGGAGTATACATCCAGGAGCATATCCCGACCAAGCGGATGATCCCTTACGAGTTCGTTCGCGAAGCGGATGTGACCTGGAGCAAACGTATCTGGCGTGCGATTGACATGCGTGAGAAAATTAATCACACGATGTACCTGCCGTTCGACTCCTACGACTCCGAAAACAACTGGGTGCGTAATGCCTCGCGCTGGTCTTTGTGGACAATCATGAAGCACCACATCCTGATCGGTGACCTGAAGATGTTTTCACCTTACAACCCGTATCAGTTCCAGCTCAAGGATGGCGACCAGTTCAAGTATCCTGTAGTGCCGGAGCCAGGCAAGAATTATGCAACCGACTCGGCTTACCGCCAGGTAGCATTCTCTTACCTCGGGAAACTGGGTGCGCAGTCTACAACGCCGTTGGCAAACATGTACGGGGAAGACTCTGTGATCTATCTTCCGGATGGAACAACAGAATATGTTTACCCTGCGCGTGATACATCCTGGTTCCTTTCACAGGACGTTGTGCAGTACCGCTTGAAAGAAGACTGGTTCTTCGATAAAGAACGCTCTGTACTGGATGTTCGTATCCTTGGAATTGCGCCGGTGATTTACGACAAAGACGAAACAGGTCAGATCATTGGTCTGCGTGAGTTGTTCTGGTTGTACTTCCCGCATTGCCGTTACATTTTCAATAACTACTTCGTCTACAACACGCACAACGACGCGCAGTGGATGAGCTTTGACGATATGTTCTGGAAACGCCAGTTCAGCAGTACCATCTACAAAGAGAGCAACGTGTTTGACCGAAATGTAGAAACGTACCGCACAGGTGTCGACGCGCTGATGGAATCGGAGAAAATCACCGAAGAAATCCGCCTGTTCGAACACGATGTATGGCATTTCTAAACTAGAGTATTCTTATTTGAAAGCCCCGCAGTTTTTACTTCGGGGCTTTTTTATTGCTTCAGTTTTTTACGGAATCCTTCGTAATAGCTCACTTTCCGTGTAACAAGATCAGATTTAAGCGTTTAAAATTCAGATCATGCTTTCCCGGCCAGAACCACCTGAATCATCTGAACCGGACATCCGGTAACCTTCGGAATAATTCCGGATTTGCTGCTAGCGTGAACTACTCAACGAGGAAATTTTAAACTACAGCAACATGAAACAGTTACTAATGGGCATAGTCGTCATCCTGAATGGAGCGGTGCTCGCACAAGGTGGACCGATCAACGTTCCTTATCCGGGAATAGTTGACGGACTGTACATCGGAGAACACATTCCGACCAAACGACTGATTCCGTACGAATTCGTTCGGGAAGCAGATGTCATCTGGAGCAAACGGGTCTGGCGCGCGATTGACATGCGTGAGAAGATCAATCATTCGCTATACTATCCCTTCGATACCTACGATTCGGAAAACAATTGGGTGCTGAATTCTTCCCATTGGTCTTTGTGGACGATACTGAAGCATCATATTCTGCAAGGCGACCTGAAGATTTTTTCGCCCTACAATCCGTATCAGTTCCAGCTCAAGGATGGCGATCAGTTTAAATATCCCGTTGTTCCGGAACCGGGTAAAAACTACGCGACCGATTCGGTTTACAGGCAAATTGTGTTTTCTTATCTCGGAAAGCTCGGGCCGCAGTCTGTAACACCAATACCAACATACGACGGCCAGGATTCAGTGATCTATCTTCCGACCGGAGAAATTGAATACGTCTATCCGCCGCGCGATACTTCCTGGTTCCTTTCGCAGGATATCGTCCAGTACCGGTTGAAAGAAGACTGGTTCTTCGACAAAGAGCGCTCGGTCATGGATGTGCGTATTTTAGGTATCGCGCCGGTGATTTACGACAGGGATGAAACCGGTCAGATCATCGGACTGCGCGAATTGTTCTGGCTCTACTTTCCGCATTGCCGCTACGTGCTCAACAATTATTATGTCTACAATCCCGACAACGACGCGCAGTGGATGAGCTTCGATGACCTGTTCTGGAAGCGCCGGTTCAGCAGCACCATTTACAAGGAAAGCAACGTGTTTGACCGGAGCGTGGAATCTTACCGGACGGGCGTCGACGCGCTGATGGAATCGGAAAAGATCAATGAAGAGATCCGCTTATTCGAGCACGATGTCTGGCACTTCTAAGTGATGTTGGATGTTGGATTTTTGATGTTGGATGGAATCAAAAATTCAACATCTAGCATCAAAAATCCTGAAAAGCCGGTTACTATTTCTTCCTGCCGCATTTCCTCTGAAACCTAAAACAATAAATCATGGCAGGAGGAAAAGAAACCCCAAGACAGAAGATGATCGGTATGATGTACCTAGTACTGACCGCTTTATTGGCACTCAATGTGTCGAAAGCCATTCTCGACGCCTTTGTTGCGATCGAAGAAAATATCCAGATCTCCAGCGAAAACGAGCACTTGCGCGGGAATGAAAAACTGACCGAATTGCGTGAGCAGGCTGAAAACGGTTACGAGCCGCAGATCCGGCAAAAAGCAGCCAAGCTAATGACAACCATTCGTCAGATCGATAAACTAACGGCCGACCGCATCCGGGAAATTGATCAGCTGAAAATGGAAATTCTCCAGGAATGCGGAGAAGACGTTGTGGCTATCGGAGGGAAGGAAAACATTATCCAGCAGAAATTTCCGGGCGATCCGCTGCGACCAATGCGCATGCACCTCGAAAACGTACAGGGAATGGACAAATACGACGAGCCGATGCGCATCCTGGTAGGCGATGATATTACCGCGCCGAACGGAAAAGGCATGAAGCTTTGGAACGATTACAATGCTTACCGCAACAAGATCACAGAATTGGTGGCCAGCTCGGCGATTGCGGAAGGTCAGCGTTTTTATTTCAAAGCGCCGAATATTCGCCAGTTCAAGGATCAAAAGGATTTGCATGCACAGATCGATAAAGCGATCAGGACATCGAACGTGGCACAGGACGACCGCGAGGCGATCAAGAAAATCTACGCTTCGCTGACCAAACCGGAGCGCTCTGAAGTGCACGAAGTGAAAAATGTGCACTGGATAGGCAAAACCTTTGATCATTCGCCTGTAGTAGCTGCGATTGCTTCCCTGTCTTCGTTGCAGAAGGAAATCCTGACAGCCCGTGCCGATGCGATTGCCATTATCCGCGACCGCGTTGGTGGAGGTGAATATTCCTTCAACAAGATCCTGCCACTGGCCTACGGACCGGAAGTGATCAACCAGAACGAAGAAGCTGAAATCCAGGTGCTGATGGCTGCCTACGATTCCGACCGTCAGCCGGTTGTGACAGTTGCAGGTGGAACGCTGCGTGAAACCAAGGAAGGAAAAGGCTTTATTACGGTGAAAGGAAGCGGTTCCGAAATGAAGCTCACCGGAACGATCACGATCCTGAACAAATCCGGGATACCGAAAAGTATGCCGTGGGAAAAAACGATCCGTGTGATGAAGCCTTCGGGTGTGGTTTCCCTGCCGAAAATGAACGTGCTCTACCGGAACTACAACAACGAGATCATGGGGACGGCATCCGGTTTTGAAGAAACAGTGCTCACCGGCAGCAACGGCTTGCAGCTGTCGCGCTCAGGCGAAGTGTACATTGGCCGTATCAGCGGCTCATCGCGCACGACAACCATTACGATAGCCGGTCGCAACAAAGGAAGCGGCAAAACGCAGGTACTGGGATCGTATACCTATCGCGTATCCAACCTGCCACAGCCAACGGCTTACCTCGGAACACTGGCAACAGGCAACGCTTCCCCGAACCAGGTAAGTGCTATGAAGCAGATTTTCGTCAAATATCCGCCGGAAATTTTGCTGGATGCGAAATTTAATTCTGTAACGTGGGATGTGAGCGTTGACAAAGGACCACCGCCGGTGCAAGGCTCAGGAAGCGTGCTCAGTGATAAAGCCATTTCGCTTATCAAACAGGCTAAAAAAGGAAACCGGATCACCATCACAGTCAGATACAGCGGGCCGGTCAACGGTTATGCATCGGTTGTGATCACCGTGATCTGATAAATTTGGTGACTCCAATCCATGACTGGCTGGTTATTTTTCTTCCCACGAATAATCGAATGGAAGAGCTGGGTTTAATTTATGCGAATAGGCCGTCAGCTAGCTGACGGCTGGTGAATATTCGCTCTCATAAATAAATTGCTGTATTCGTGTATTCGTGGGAAATGAACAGTTTGTTTATAGTTCGGAGTCACTTAGTGAAGTAGAACGATTTGGTTTAATGGGTAGCAATGACCGCGTTCTGTGTAGTACAGGGCGCGGTTATTTTATTGAATAGCCGTACCTTTGCGCCATGCTTGTACTGGAAAAGCTGGGGGTTCACCTCCCTCAGGGGTATTTATTTAGTGATTGTTCGGCCCAGGTGAATACCGGTGACCGCATCGGACTTGTTGGAAAAAACGGGGCAGGGAAATCTACCTTGCTGCGCCTGATCGCCGAATGGGAAAAACCTACGGATGGTCAGATTCATCGTATGCGTGGATTGGAAACCGGTTTTTTGACACAGGATATTGAGATCGATACGACATCGACGGTTTTCAATTACCTCTACTTTTCCAACGACGAGCTGAACCGTTTGCGCAGCCGTATCGACGTCATCAATCACGAGCTGGTGAGCCGTACGGATTACGAAAATGAATCCTACCTGAGCTTGCTCGACGAGCTGAACGCTGTGAATGAGCGCTACGGTATGCTGGAAGGTTACCAGTGGGAAGAACAGATCGCAGCCACGCTTTCCGGATTGGGATTTGCGCTGGAAGATTTCGAAAAACCGCTTTCTTCGTTCTCCGGAGGATGGAAAATGCGTGCCGAGCTGGCGAAAATCCTCGTCAACCGCCCGAACCTGTTGCTGCTCGATGAGCCGACCAATCACCTCGACATCTTGTCGATCCAGTGGCTGGAAAATTACCTTTCGAAATTCGACGGAGCGGTAATTGTGATCTCACACGACCGTTTGTTCCTCGACAATGTGACAAACCGCACCTGGGAGATCTCACTCGGAAAAATCCTCGATTTCCCGTTTGCTTACACGCGTTACAAAGAACAGCGTGCAGAAGATTTGGAACGTCTGACCGATGCCAAAAAGCAGCAGGATAAAGACATCAAGCATACCAAAGAGCTGATCGATAAATTCCGCGCCAAGAAAAACAAGGCCGCTTTCGCGCAGTCGTTGATCAAGAAGCTGGAGCGTACGGAACGTATCGAGGTCGACAACGACAACATCGCCAGGATGAATATCTTTTTCCCGCTGAACACACAGCCGGGCAAATGGGTGCTGGAGATGGAAAACCTGGGCAAAGGCTACAACGATCGCACACTGTTCCAGGATATTTCCATTACAGTTGGCCGCGGCGAAAAAATTGCGCTGCTCGGTCCAAACGGTGTCGGAAAATCGACCTTGTTCAAATGTCTGACCAATGAAATTCCGTTCGATGGTAAAATCGCTTACGGACACAATGTGAAGATCACGTATTTTGCCCAGGATCAGGCTGAACGACTCGATAAGACTAAAACTGTTTTCGAAACCGTTGACCTTGTTGCCGAAGGTGAAGTGCGCAAAGACCTGCGTTCCATTCTCGGAGCGTTCCTGTTTTCGGGAGAAGATATCGATAAAAAAGTCGGTGTGCTTTCCGGGGGCGAGCGTACCCGACTGGCATTGTGTCAGCTGTTGTTGAGTCCATCGAACGTATTGATCCTCGATGAGCCGACGAACCACCTCGACATTCAGAGCAAACAGGTATTAAAGCACGCTTTGCAGCAATACGAAGGAACGTTCCTGATCGTTTCCCACGACCGTGAATTTCTCGAAGGCCTGACGAATCGCATCTGGGATATCGAAAACAAAACATTGAAAATTCACCATTTCGGTGTACACGAATACTTACAGCGCAAGCTGAACACACCTTCCAATGGCTCCGCTCCGATACTTAAAAAGAAACCGGAAGCTGCTCCCGTAAAAGTGGAGAAAGTGGCGGAATCTGCACCTGTCAGTAATGATGAGCGCAAAGAATGGAAGCGTCAGCGCAACCAGCTGATGTCCAAAATCAAACAGCTCGAAGATCAGATCAAGAAATTCGAAGCTGAAGTAGAGCGTCTGAATGCTCAAATGGCGACACTGGATTTTTCGGATACGGAAACAACGACGCCGGTTTTGAAATCCTTCGAGCAGGCGAAACAACAACTCGATGAAACTACCGATGCCTGGATGGAAGCCAGCGAGGCATTGGAAGCAATACCAGCAGTATGACAACAGGTCTGATCGCAAAAATGAGAGTGGAGCACGGCGCTCCGATCCGCTACACGTTCGAGCTCAACGATGCTATCGTGATGAACGAGCTCATTGGCCAAACCATCCGTATGGAATGGACGGGGCGTATTGTTTGCTGCAATTGCGGTAAAACCACCAAAACGTCTTTCGGACAAGGTTTTTGCTACAACTGTTTTACCACGTCGGCCCACGCATCGCCGTGTATTATTTCACCCGAATTGTGCCGTGCGCACCTCGGTGAAGGCCGCGATATCGAATGGGAAGCCATGCATCACAACCAGCCGCATGTGGTGTACCTGGCCGCTTCCGACTCTGTAAAAGTGGGCGTTACGCGTTCCGAACAGCGGTTCACACGCTGGATCGACCAGGGAGCATCTTCTGCCATCGTTCTGGCCGAAACACCGAATCGTTACATTGCCGGCACGATCGAAGTAGCACTCAAATCGCACATGACCGACAAAACCAACTGGCAGCGCATGCTCCGGAACGAGATCAACCACGGCATCGACCTGGTGGAAGAGAAAGGCATCGTGGAAGACATGCTGCCGTTCGACCTGCGCGATTACATCAGTGGCGACGATACGATCTTTCAGTTCGATTACCCGGTGCTGCAATTTCCGCAGAAAGTCAAAAGTGTAGGATTTGATAAAATGCCGATCGTTTCCGGTAAACTAGTGGGAATCAAAGGCCAATACCTGTTGTTCGAAGACCAGACGGTGATCAATTTACGGAAGCATACGAGTTACGAGATTAGTTTCGGAGTTGATTAGTTGTTGATTTAGTCTCCTGTCTTCAGTCATTCGGTCGGCGGTCTTCAGGTTTGACCACATAGACACATAGAGCACATAGAAATAGTTGTTGAGTTTGAGAGTTTCCGAGTTGGGGTTTCAATTCCTAACGATCCTAATGTCTTGAGGTCTTAAAGTCCTAAAATCTTAAAATCAACTTCAAACTTCCAACTATGAACTTCCAACTCGTATTATGACATTGTGTCAGCCTTCCATGCCTTTTCAACCGCCAACTTCTGAAAAGTAATGGCTATTTTCATTGCCGCATGGTTTTTGAAGTCGGAAAACCGACTAATTTTAGCAATCAACAAATAACGATCGACATGTTTGACAAAAACGAATTCACCAAATACGCCACCAAGCACGTTGGGATTTCCAGCATGCACCTGGCCAACTATATCGAATCCTCGCTTACGCCATACATCATCGAAGAGCGTCATCTGAATATGACACAGATGGACGTTTTCTCCCGTCTGATGATGGATCGTATCCTGTTCCTCGGAACTGGAATCAACGATAACGTAGCCAACATTATTAACGCGCAGCTGCTTTTCCTCGAATCGGCTGATGCGAAAAAAGATATTCAAATTTACATCAACTCACCGGGTGGTTCCGTGTATGCTGGTTTAGGTATTTACGATACCATGCAGTACATCAAACCGGATGTTGCAACGATCTGCACCGGGATGGCCGCTTCTATGGGAGCCGTGCTGATGTGTGCCGGAGCGAAAGGAAAACGTTCTGCGCTGAAGCATTCCCGTGTGATGATTCACCAGCCGCTTGGAGGTGCTCAAGGACAGGCTTCCGATATCGAGATCACTGCTCGCGAGATCCAGAAGCTGAAAAAGGAATTGTACCATATTATCGCGACACATTCCGGTCAGACAGAAGAAAAAGTATGGGAAGATTCCGACCGTGATTACTGGATGACGGCGGAAGAAGCTCAAAGCTATGGAATGGTTGACGAAGTATTGACTCGCAACCCGAAATAACGTAATTTTGCTGAGAACAGCGGAGTCATCAGTCTTCGGATTGATGACTTTTTTGTCTCTATTTAGTGCTATATGTCGAAGAAAGAAACTTCCTGCTCCTTCTGTGGCAGGCCCCGTAGCCAGGTTGGATTGCTGATTGCCGGTTTATCCGGTCATATCTGTGATCACTGCATTGTGCAGGCCCGCTCGATCGTGGATGAAGAACAGCTCACTGCTCCCCGCGAAACGGCCCCTGTCAATGTATTGAAACCGGCTGATATCAAAGAAAAGTTAGATGAATACGTCATCGGACAAGACGATGCGAAAAAAACACTTTCCGTAGCGGTTTACAATCACTACAAGCGTTTGAACCACATCAAAACGGAAGATGTTGAAATTGAAAAATCCAACGTCATCCTGGTGGGAAGAACCGGTACCGGTAAAACCCTCCTGGCGAAGACCATCGCGAAATTGCTGAACGTGCCTTTCTGTATTGCCGATGCAACAGTGCTGACCGAAGCCGGTTACGTGGGCGAAGACGTGGAAAGCATTCTTTCCCGCCTGCTGCAGGCCGCCGATTACAATGTACAGGCTGCGCAGAACGGGATCGTTTTCGTGGACGAAATTGATAAAATCGCCCGGAAGAGCGACAATCCTTCCATCACCCGCGATGTTTCCGGAGAAGGCGTTCAGCAGGCTTTGCTGAAATTGCTGGAGGGTTCCGTTGTGAATGTTCCGCCACAAGGTGGAAGAAAACACCCGGAGCAGAAAATGATACAGATCGATACGCGCAATATCCTTTTCGTTTGCGGTGGTGCGTTCGATGGCATCGAGAAGATCATTGCCCGTCGTGTGAATACGCAGACCATTGGATTCGGCTCAGCACAAACCGAGCAGATCGACGGCGACAATTTCCTTAAATACATCAATCCGACAGATGTGAAAGCATTCGGATTGATCCCGGAATTGATCGGTCGTTTCCCGGTGCTCACGTACTTGGAGCCGCTCGAAGCGAAAAGCCTCAAACGCATCCTGACTGAGCCGAAAAACGCGCTCATCAAACAATACACGCGTTTGTTCGAGATCGACGGTATCCGCCTGACATTCGAAGGTGAAGTACTCGATTTCATTGTCGAGAAAGCCATTGAATTCAAGCTCGGAGCCCGCGGTTTGCGCTCCATTTGCGAAGCCATTCTCACAGAAGCGATGTACGAATTGCCGTCCCGTATGGAGACAGAATTCCGCGTGGAGCTGGCTTATGCGAAGGCACAATTCTCGAAATCCAAACTGGCGCGACTCAAAGTGGCGTAATCAGATAAAGACTTCTTATTCAACGCTCATCGGTTACCGGTGGGCGTTTTTTGTTTTGCGAAAATCGGATGGTAACTAGCTGATTTATACATTTTTGGTTTTTTCGACTGTCGTTTCTCAGCTATCTTGACAAGTGTGAAAACTAATACAAGCGCCATGAAACGGTCGATTTTCCCTTTTGCACTTGCGGCATTGTGTGCCTCAGGCTGCAGTCCCAAATACTATTCGCCCAATACGCAAAATGTTCCGATGATCCGCGAAAAAGGACAAGTCGGGCTCACAGTAGCCGGCAGCGGCAGCCAGGTGGAATTCCAGGGCGCTTACGGTCTCACCGACCAGATTGCGCTGCAAGCCAGTGGCGGCTGGTTTATTCCGGGCGATCTCGACAACGGCAATGGCGGTTCCGGACGCTTCGCCGAAGGTGGCCTTGGCTTGTACCGACCTGTCGGAGAGCACTTCGTGTTTGAAACCTATGGCCTTTTCGGTTTTGGGAAAATGGAGAATCATTTGCCGTCTACGCAGGAACAATATCCGGAAACTACCGGAAGGATCTCAGCCAATATCGTCCGTTACGGTCTTCAGCCGAATTTCGGTTTCGTAACGAAGTACTTTACGATCGCCCTTTCTTCCCGTTTTGTCGTGCTCGATTATTCCAGCATTCGTGGTAGTTTGATCTACAATAATGAAAATCAGATCGATTACCTGCGGGATAACAAAACGCATTTCCTGATTGAGCCGGCGTTGACCTTGCGTGGTGGCCTGGAATGGCTGCAATTCCAGTTTCAAATCGGGCCGAGTATCAATGTGGCAAATAGCAGCTTTCCGCAGGACGATGGTTTCGCGACGTTCGGACTGTTTTTTAATTTGAGAAGTAAACAAAATTGAGAGAAGATCGAACTTAACAAGTCCGAATCCTGGACTAAGAGGAGGAAAAATCACAAATGAGATAAGTTAGGAATCCAATAATAAAAATGCATTAATGCAATATTGCATTATTACTTTTTTGGAATCCCACTCCCTAATAAATTTTTGATTTTCAATGTTTTGATACGGTATTGAAAGTGAGCGGAAATCAACCGGGAAACATTTCAGTGAATACGAAACGAACAATACTTGATCACCGATCCTTTGGCCGTAAATAGCTGCTCGTAATGCGTTTTGATGTGCAAAATATCGCGGATCACCGGATCGAGATCGGCAGGCAATGACTTGTACAGATCCCAGGTGAGCTCTACAACCTCGTAGTTCTTCTCGTTGATTTCCTCCTCGGTGAATTCGAACAGCAGGTCGCTGTCGGTTTTCAGATGGACCAATCCGCCGGGTTTGAGAATATCGCGGTAACGGGCAATGAACGGCGCAGCACTGAGACGTTTCTTTGGTTTTCCAGGTTGCGGATCGGAAAACGTGAGCCAGATCTCGTCCACTTCGCCGGTGGCAAAATAGGATTGAATGAAATCGATTTTGGTGCGCACGAAGGCTACATTCGGCAATTGTTCATCGATGGCTTCTTTCGCTCCGACAAACATCCGTGAGCCTTTGATATCGACCCCGACAAAATTCCGGTTTGGGTAATGGCGCGCCAGTCCGACAGTGTATTCGCCTTTTCCGCAGCCCAATTCGAGCACGATCGGGTTGTCGTTGCGAAAATAGTCCTTGCGCCAGTTGCCTTTCAGCGGGAACTGATCGGCGGTTGAAAGATCCAGTGTTGGTTCAAAGACATTCGGGAATGCCTTCATTTCTGCGAACCTTTTCAGTTTATTCTTTGCCATAATTCGCCGCAAAAGTAGCAAAAATGCCCTGTTGGGCAGCCGAATATACATCCGGAACCGTTATTCCGAAATATTTATGGTTTCCATAGCTTTCATTGATTAATTTTGATAAAAAATTTACAGCATGTCCAAACACCATCATCACGCGCTGTCATTCGCGGGATTGATTATCACGGTCGGCATTATCTTCGGCGACATCGGGACTTCCCCGTTATATGTACTCAAAGCGATTGCGGGAACGAAAACCGAAGCAGGCCAGCAGGTATTGCTGTCACAGCAGCTGATTCTCGGAGCGCTATCCTGCATTTTCTGGACACTGACGCTGCAAACCACGCTCAAATATGTAATCGTTACGCTGCGTGCCGATAACAAAGGTGAGGGCGGGATTTTCGCTTTGTACACTCTTGTGCGCCGTCGCAAAAAATGGCTGGTTGTGCCGGCTATGATCGGTGGAGCGGCCCTGCTTGCCGATGGTATTATCACACCGCCTATCTCTGTTTCCTCGGCTATTGAAGGTTTGGCTTATGTAAATCCCGAGATTGAAACCTTTCCCATCATTATTGCCGTTATTGTCGCCATTTTTGTGATCCAGCAATTCGGAACGAAATTCGTCGGGAAAGCCTTTGGACCGGTGATGATGATCTGGTTCCTGATGTTGGGAACCGTAGGGTTGTTTACGCTCTTTACCGATACCAGTGTTCTCAAAGCGCTGAACCCTTATTACGCCTACGACCTGTTGAAAAATTATCCGCACGGTTTCTGGCTGCTCGGAGCGATTTTCCTTTGTACGACGGGTGCGGAAGCGCTGTATTCGGATCTCGGTCACTGCGGACGTGAGAACATTCGCGTAAGCTGGATTTTCGTGAAGCTGATGCTCATCCTGAACTATTTCGGGCAGGGCGCTTATTTGCTGCAGCACCTCGGCACACGCATCGGCGATGACAACCCGTTTTTCCTCATTGTTCCGGATTGGTTCCGACTCACTTCCATCATTATTGCAACAGCCGCCGCGATCGTAGCTTCGCAGGCCATGATTTCCGGCTCGTTTACACTCATCAACGAAGCCATCCGACTCAACCTCTGGCCGCGTGTGCGCGTGAATTTCCCGTCCGATATCAAAGGTCAGCTGTACGTTCCGTCGGTGAACTGGTTCCTGATGTTCGGCTGTATCGCCGTTGTCTGGTACTTCGAAGAATCGAAAAAGATGGAAGCCGCCTACGGTCTGTCGATCGTCCTCACGATGATCAGCTCGTCCATACTCCTGAGCTTTTACATGGCCCGCAAGCACTGGAAACGCATTGTTCGTTACAGCCTTATGGGCTTGTTCTTTACGGTGGAAACGGCCTTCCTGATCGCGCAGATCGATAAATTCCCTGACGGCGGTTACCTGACGCTCCTGATCGGTGTGATCGTGATGTCGCTCATGTTCGTGATCTTCAAAAGCAAGAAGATCCGCACGAGCTACCTTGAATTCGTGAAGATCAAGGATTACCTGCCGTTCCTGCAAAAGTTATCTGTCGATGACCAGATCCCGACGTATGCAACGCATCTTGTTTACCTCACCAGCGCCGAGAAAGTCGACGAGGTGGAATCCAAAGTATTCTATTCCATTCTCGAGCAGCAGCCGAAGCGCGCCGAGCGTTACTGGTTCGTACACGTGGTGACTACGGATGAGCCGTATACGATGGAATACCAGGTAACCAAGCACGACGAAAACGATCTGATCCGTATCGACTTCAAGCTCGGTTTCCGTATCCAGCCGAAGCTCGACAAGATGTTCCAGCAAGTAGTGGCGGATATGGTAGCGACAAACGAGATCGAGATCCGCAGCCGCTATGCCTGCGAGTACCATCATAGCGACCACATCGGCGATTTCCGTTTCGTGGTGATCCGTAAGTTCCTTTCCAACGACAACGAGCTGCCGTGGTTCCAGAAGATCATCATGAACGCATATTTCTTCATCAAGAACATGAGCCTCACGGAGAAAAACGAATTCGGGCTTGATCCGAGCTCGTTTGTAGAGGAGAATTTCCCGTATGTTTTGTCTAAAGCTGCACCGCTGGAGCTGAAGCGTACGATACCGAAATAACCTTGCTATGCGGCCGGAAGAACTCACAGGAAAGAAGATCTTGTACGGCTGCCTCGATTGGGGAAACGGTCACATTGCCCGCTCCGTGCCTTTGATCCTGCAACTGCAATCGCAGGGGAATCATGTGTTTTTCATGGGCTCGCCCGAACAGCAGACTGTGCTTTCGCGTTACGGTTTTACCGGAACATTCAAGGAATTGCCGCCAACCGGTTTTCGCTTCAAAGGCGATGGTAATTTTGTCCTGGAAGCGCTGCGAAACGTCCGGATCGTTAGTAAAGCCGTTCGTCGCGACCAGGAACGTGTGAGCGATTATGCGCAGGCGCACGGCATCGATCTGATCCTTTCCGACCATCGTTACGGCGTGCGCTGCGATACCATTCCTTCGGTTTTTATCACACACCAGGTAGAGCTGCCGCCGAAAACGAACCCGGTAGCCCGCTGGATCCACCGTAAATGGATGGCCCGTTTCAATAGCATCTGGATCATGGACGATGAGCAGAATCGCCTGGCAGGAACCTTGAGTAGATTTGTTCCGGGAAGTTGCTACATCGGACATTATTCGCGTTTTTCGCTGACGAACAGCACAACGGAATCCGGCAAAGTTGTGGCGGTTATCAGCGGTCCTGAGCCGTATGCCGAGCAGTTTTTCAATGAAATGGTGAAAGCCGCTAATACTTCCCAACAGAAATGGACGATCGTGTGTTCGGCAAATTATGCTGCAGCTGCCGGCCTGAAAAAAGGAACTATTCTTGTCAACAATTGGAAACGGGCAGATGAAGCCATTGCTTCCGCCGAATACGTGGTTTCGCGAAACGGCTATACGACACTGATGGACCTGACTGTTTTACAGAAAAAAGCGATTCTCATTCCGACACCCGGACAGCTGGAACAACAGTATCTGGCTGTTTTACATCGTGAACATTCGTTGTGGAAGATGGTACCGGAACATAGCTTAATGCAGCATCTGGACGGGATCGAAAACGCCAATTAGCATTTATCCTTTGATCGTCACGCCGCGAGATGAAACCAGCGTATTTGGATTTCCCTTGTATTTATCGAGTGAGAACGTGAACGTACTCCCGATCCCGATCGTACTGCGAACGGAGATCGTTTGCTGGTGCGAATCGAGGATGTGCTTCACAATCGCCAGTCCGAGTCCTGAACCGCCTTCGTTGCGGTTACGGCTTTGTTCCACGCGGTAAAAACGCTCGAACAAACGCGGAATGTGCTTCGGATCGATTCCTAACCCATTATCGGAGATTTCTATTGTGACGATATCATCGATGTCGTAAAAGCGCACGATCGTTTCACCACCGTCATTTCCATAGGCGATGGAATTATTGAGCAGGTTTGTGAGCACCTGCGCGATTTTCGCCCGGTCGGCTTTCACCATGAGCGCATTGGTGTATTCTTTCGAGAACCGCAGGGAAATGGCTTTTTCTTCGGCGCGCATTTCCAGGCTGTCCATGACTTCTTTGGCGAGGTCGCGGATATCGAACGGACGAATTTCGAGCTTCAGCTCGTTGACTTCCAGTTTGGTCAGCTCATCGAGGTCTTCCAGGATGTGCGTCATGCGCTCGATGGCTTTGGAAGCGCGTTCCAGGAAAATACGGTTCACTTTTTCGTCTTCGAGTGCGCCTTCGAGCAAGGTCAGGACATAGCCCTGTATGGAAAAAACCGGTGTTTTCAGCTCGTGGGCCAGGTTACCGATGAATTCCCGCCGGAATTTGTCCTGTTCTTTCAGTTGAACGATCTCGGTCTGCCGTTCTTCCGCCCATTCTTTCGTAGCCAGCTCGGCCTGACCGATAACGTCTTCGGTCATCGTCATGGTAAAGCTATCGTTGCCGGTGAGCTTTCCTTTGCGGATGGAACGGTATAGGATTTTCAGTCGTTCGTGGATGAAGCGTTTGATCAGCAGGAAAAAAACCAGGTAGGCAACAGCTCCCACTGCAAGCGGAAGTACCAGCCAGCTCCAATAGGGCAGATGCACGAACGAGCCGATCACCAATACGGTTACAAACGTGATCAGGCTCAGTAAAATGCTTCCAATAAGTACGATGAAAATGGGACTGTTTTTTTTCACTACTCTGAGAATGTATAACCGACACCTTTGATAGTACGAATATACGATTCTCCAAGCTTCTCGCGCAATTTACGGATGTGAACGTCGATGGTGCGCTCACCGACAATGGTTTCATCGCCCCAGACGGTTGCCAGGATCTGTTCGCGGGTGAAGACTTTCCCCGGGCGCGAAGCCAGCAATTCGATCAGCTCGAATTCTTTCTTCGGTAGCAGGATTTCCTGTCCTTCGAGCAATACGAGAAAGCGCTCGCGGTTCACAACGATGGCCGAGCTGCTGCTTTCCGGCTCCTGGCCGTTCTTTCTTCCGGCACGGCGGAGCAATGCTTCCACTTTGCTGATCAGTAATCTTGGACGAATGGGTTTGGTAATGTAATCGTCGGCACCGGCTTCAAAACCTGCAACCTGTGAATAGTCTTCCGCACGGGAAGTCAGGAAAGCGATCAGTGGTGAATTGAGCTGCAGCTCCTGTCGGATAGTCTGACAAGCTTCGATGCCGTCCATGCGTGGCATCATGACGTCCATCAGGATGAGATCGGGAGCAATTTTCTGGGTCATTTCAACGCCTTCGAGGCCGTTGGATGCAGTGAATACGCGGTAGCCCTCACGTTCGAGGTTGTATTGAAGAAAATCGAGGATGTCGCGTTCGTCGTCTACCAGCAGAATAGTTTGTGTCTTGGATGTCTGCATTGTGTGTTGGTCTAATTTACTATGCAAAAGTACCGGGGTGGCTTTCCTTTATGTTTACAGTGAGGTTACCAAATAATTAAATAAGGAAAGAGCAATGTTAAGTGAACATATCCTGGACGTAACAATTGATTTACATTCGGCGATCAGCGGTTTGTCGTTATCTTTGCCCGCAGATGACACAGCGTTATTTCATAGAGCTGGCTTACGACGGTACGCGTTACTGCGGCTGGCAACGGCAACCGAACGGTAGTTCCGTGCAGGAGACTATTGAACGCGCTCTGACGCAGCTGCATAGCGGAAAAGAAGTGGCTATCGTGGGTTGTGGACGGACCGATACCGGCGTTCACGCTCAGTTTTTCGTGGCGCATGCCGACCTGGAATCTGGAACCGATACAGAACAGCTATGCTACAAGCTCAACAAGATGCTGCCACCCGATATTGCGATCTTTCGGATCTATCCGGTAGATGCGGAACTGCACGCGCGATTTTCGGCTACGAAGCGCACGTACCGCTATTTCATCCATCACACCAAAAACGCTTTCCTGAAAAACAGCCTGTATTTACCCCACGAGCTGGATATGGAAGCCATGAACCGTGCTGCTCAGGTTTTTCTCGGAACGCAGGATTTCACTTCGCTGTCGAAGCTGCACACGGATGTGAAAACCAATATCTGCACGGTAACGCACGCGCAATGGGTGCAGCAGGGCGAACAATGGTATTTTGAGATCAGTGCCGATCGTTTCCTCCGGAACATGGTAAGAGCAACGGTCGGAACGCTATTGGATGTCGGCCGCGGAAAGATTACGGAAGCGGACGTGAAAGCCATTCTCGAAGCCAAAGACCGCGGCGAAGCGAAAGTGTCGGTAGATGCGAAGGGCTTGTTTTTGTGGGATGTTTGTTATAGTTGATGAGTTGCTGGGTTGACGAGTTTTTGAGTTAGTCTCCGGTCTGAAGTTCCAATCAAACATCAAAAATTCAAAATCCAACATTTTTATGGAATTCGTTTTAGAGTTGGCAAGCTGCTGCTATGAATGTAGAAACTAACTCAGCTGCTCCCCAACTCTAAAACTCCTCAACCAATTGTATCTTTAGTCTTCCGGTCTTCAGTCCCCAGTCTTGAAACCAAACTAGCAACTCATAACTTCAAACTTCAAACTATCAACTTCCAACTACAAACTACTCAACCACCACAATGAAATTGCTCTTCTTACCCTTTCCGAGCAGGATGTACTTTTCATTGATGAGGTGTTCGGTCGTTACAAGCGTGTCTTCGCCTACTTTTTCCTTGTTGAGGGAAATCGCGTTGGCTTTGAGTTCGCGACGTGCTTCGCTGTTAGAGCTCAGGAATCCCGATTTTGCTCCCAGCAATTCCACGATACCGATGCCTTCCTGAAGCTCGGACTTGGCAACTGTTGCCTGTGGAACGCCTTTGAAAACGCTCAGGAAATCGGCTTCGGAAAGTGATCTCAGGTCGTCAGAAGTAGATTTACCGAACAGGATGTTGCTCGCTGCAATGGCTGCAGTAAGTGCTCCGGCACCGTGTACGCGTTCGGTTACTTCTTCTGCAATGGCTTTTTGCAAGATGCGCAGGTGTGGCGCTTCATTGTGTTCTTTTTCGAGCGCTTCGATCTCTTCGCGCGATTTCAAGGTGTAGAAACGGATCAATTTCACCGCATCGGCATCCGAAGCGTTGAGCCAGAACTGGTAGAATTCGAACGGCGATGTTTTGTTTGCATCCAGCCACACGGTCCCGGATTCGGTTTTCCCGAATTTACCACCATCGGCTTTGGTAAGCAGGGGGCACGTGAAAGCAAAGGCTTCGCCGCCGGCAATGCGACGTACGAGCTCTGTTCCGGTAGTGATATTTCCCCACTGATCGGAACCACCGAATTGTACCCGGCAATTCTTTTCGCGGAACAAATGCAGGAAATCGTAGCCCTGGAGCAGCTGGTAGCTGAATTCAGTAAATGAAATACCGGTTTCAATGCGTTTTTTCACCGAATCCTTGGCCATCATGTAATTCACGGTGATGTGCTTGCCCACGTCGCGGATAAACGACAGGAACGAAAATTCCTTCATCCAGTCGTAGTTGTTCACCAATTCGGCTTTGTTGTTGCCGTTTTCAAAATCGAGGAAACGGCGCAATTGCGCTTTCACCGATTCTACGTTGTGGTTCAATGTGGCTTCGTCGAGCAGGTTGCGTTCCGCCGATTTCCCGGAAGGATCGCCCACCATTCCCGTGGCGCCGCCAACGAGTGCAAGCGGCTTGTGACCACCCAGCTGAAAGTGTTTCAACAGCATGATCGGTAATAAGTTACCCACGTGGAGTGAATCGGAAGTAGGATCGAACCCAACATAACCGGTGGTCATTTCCTTGAGGAGTTGTTCTTCCAATCCGGGCATGATATCCTGTACCATCCCTCTCCAACGAAGTTCTTCGATTACGTTTGTGTTCATGATCTTTTTTTGCTAATTCACCCTGCCTTTATCGGCAGACGGGCACAAAAATAGCGCTTTGACCGAAAATAACGGGTGAACCGGCACCCGACAACGGGCTTTTTTTTGCGCTTATGGAACGAAAACGTATCTTCACGACATGCTGAAAACCAGGAAAGAAATCGTATTTGTGGTCTTGGCCGGGATTTTTATCACCAGCGCCATCGTCGCAGAGCTCATTTCGTGTAAACAAGTCGACATCGGATTGTACCCAATTATTGCCGGAATTGTTCCGTGGCCGATTGTGTTCCTGCTCACGGATGTCATGAACGAATTTTACGGAAAACAAGCCGTCAGAAGGCTGAGTTTCATTACCTGCGGACTCATCGCGTTTTGTTTCCTGCTGGTCTATGTTGCGGTTATTCTGCCAACAGATTCAGGCTCTTATGCAACCGAGCAGGAATTCAACAAATTATTCGGTGGCTCGCTCCCCATCATGATCGGAAGCATCACGGCGTTTATCATCTCCCAGATGATCGATGTGCGTTTGTTCTGGTTTTTCCGAAAGCTGACCGGCGAAAAATACATCTGGCTCCGAAGCACGGGCTCGACTGTTGTGAGCCAGTTTGCTGATTCATTTATAGTCTTGTTCATCGGGTTTTACCTGCCGGGCAACAAGACCTTTGACCAAATCATGTTCCTGTGTGTAACGGGCTACCTGACGAAGCTCGTGATCGCTGTTTGCCTTACGCCATTGATTTACGTTGTCAGAGGCGGAATGCGTTCCCTGTTCGGTGAAAAAGTCGCAGAGGAATTGTCGTTGAACGCGGCGAAAGAATCTCTGCCCTAAGTCTTCAGTCCGCAGTCTTCAGTCAATCGGTCGCCGGTTGGTCTGATGTCTCATTAATGTCCGGTACAACGAATTGATAATCAAATACGATTGTCCCATTTGTCTTGCGACTGTCCGCTTCGGAAGTACAAAAGTTAGAAGTTGATCGATTAATTAACCACCAACTTCCAACTATATAACTTCCAACTTCCAACTAATAACTATGAGCCGCAGGAAAGGCACTCATCGTCCTCATCCAGCTCCGGGTGCGCTTCGATTTCCGGGTTCAGCTGTTTTTTCAGCTCGTAAATGCGTTGTTGCGTTTCGCCGTCTTCAAAAAGATTGCCTGTAAGCGTGGCTTTGAGTCGTTTGATCTCGTCTTGAATTTGTGTTGTTTCCATCGATTCTGAATGTAAAATTGCAACGTTAAAGATACGGTGGTTTTCGTCCTTAAACGAACTGCTTCGTTGGAAGAAATGAACAGGGTGGAGTTAGTTTCTGATCAATGCATGCATAATTCAGAATGCAGAATTGCTCTGCGCTCTTTGCGATAACTCTGCGGTGAAAAAAATTAACGTGTCAGCTCCTTGAACACTTCTTCGAGCGTTTTTTCTTCGGTGCGGAGCGTGATAACGAGCAGGCCGTTCGACTGGGCGAATTGAGCCACGGCTTTGCGGAGATCGTTTTCGTGCTGGCTTTCGATCAGGAAGCTGTTCCCGGTGACTTTTTCCACTTTGGAAACACCCGGGATCTTTTGCAGCACGTTGCGGGAAACTTCTCCGTCGAATTCGGCGTAAACCACCTGGTGACCGGCTTCGTATTGCAGTTCCGAAGCACTGCTGTCGGCAACCAATTGTCCTTTCTTGATAATGATCACGCGGTCGCAGATGGCTTCCACTTCCTGCATGATATGTGTGGAAAGCATTACCGTTTTTTCCTCTCCGATGGTTTTGATCAGCTGACGGATCTCGACCAGCTGGTTCGGATCCAGACCGGAAGTCGGCTCATCGAGGATCAGCACTTCCGGGTTGTGGATAATGGCCTGGGCCAATCCCACACGCTGGCGGTAACCTTTCGACAGCATGCCGATTTTTTTGTTCTGCTCAACTTCGAGTCCCACCAGCCCGATCATTTCCTTCACGCGGTTGCGCACGTTCGAGACTTTGTAGATGCTGCCGACGAATTCGAGGTATTCCTTCACGTACATATCGAGGTAAAGCGGATTGTTCTCCGGCAGGTAACCGATGCGGCGGCGCGTTTCCAGCGATTGTTCCGAAACACTCATTCCGCAAACGTTCACAATGCCTTCTGTTGCCGGGATGAATCCTGTGATGATCTTCATCGTGGTGGATTTTCCTGCACCGTTTGGCCCAAGGAACCCGACAATTTCTCCTTTACCAACGGAAAAAGAGATGTTATTGACGGCTGCCTGTTCGCCATAATACTTGGAAAGGTTCTTTACTTCGATAGACATGAAAACTGAACTTTGGCACGAAGATAACGAATATTCAAGGAATCGGGTTGGTATGCCGGTGGCACATGGCGGCTGTTTTTTGGAAATAAAAAGCCCGTGTTCCGAGACACGGGCTTTTACCCTGCCAAACTACTATTGTTTTGATTTAGGTGAAAAGATGGTTAATACAGGATGAAGCGTTGGGGTGCTATCTCGGAAATTTCAGATTGCAGAACAAGCGTGTAAATACCTTCGGTTAGCTTGCTTTTATCAAGGACGATGAATCCGCCGCCTTTTTGCAGGGCGATTTCCTGTTCTGAACACAATTGACCGAGCGTGTTGTAAACCAGCGCACGCACGGTTTCTGAGCGGTTCACGTTGTACTCCAGGTGGAGCTCTTCACCCGCATGCGATGGATTCGGGTAAAGTGTGAATTCGTAAGCTGGCAGACAGTCGTTCGAAACGGTGATCGGAAGGTATTCTTCCGTCGCTCCGTTCTGATCCGTTTGCGTCAACCGGAGGTACGCGTACTTACTGTTTCTGAAGCTGTATTCATAGTAGCTTTCTGTAACGGCGTTTCCTGCGGCTGGCAGAACCGCGATTTTTTCGAAACTCAGGCCATCAGAGCTGCCCGAAAGAGTGAAATGATCCGACTGGTGTTCTGCAGCGGTTACCCATGAAACAAGTACCTCATCGTCGTCGCAGTCAGCGTTGAACGATTTGAGCTCAACCGGCAGAGGCGTTGCGCCGGAAACGGTTGCAAGCGTGAAATACAGGCGGGAGCCGGTTCCGAGATTGGCAACTCCTACAAATTCAATGACATTGGGGTAGGTGGCATTGAATGTAGCCGGAATGGCTTCCACCGTCGCGTTGGAAAAATTGCCATCGTCGTCTACCAGCAGACGCAAGTTGGCCAGCTGGGCAGCCGTTGTAATCGGCATATTGTTCAGGATCATGGTGCGATCGAAGCCGATGGTGACGTTCTGCGTGAAATTGGTTGCCCTGGCCAGCCATTCGCGGTGAATCTTTGCATAAATACCTACCGGAACCTGCGGATCCCACGTACTGGCGTTTCCGCTGCCGGTAGAAGCGAGGTTGTCGCCCACCATGAAGTAGCTGTTGTCGTTGGCAATGCCGGTTGCCTGGCTGCCATTCGTTCCGGAAAGCGCTGCAGTGCTGATGGATAAGAGATTTCCGGAATTGGCATAATTCACCGACTTGCTTTGTTTCTGGTGTAAAGCGGCGATATCATTCCGGCCGATTCCGATAATGTTGTTGTTGTAAGCTGTGTTTGTGGCGGAGTTCCAGATCGTGAGCTGGTTGCCACCTGTCCATTTGGTGGCGGCATTGTCTGTTGCCGTGTAATTTTTTGGTTGTGCGACCAGTGTAATGCCGTGTTTCAGCGCCAGGTAGCTGTTGATATTGCTGCGCTCGTTGGCTGTCAGGTTTCCGCCTACCATCAGGATTTCAGAACAGGTCGTCAGCAATGGCCGAGGTGTAAAACCGGTATTAAAGCCGTTGAAAATCATGACCGGATTTCCCGCACCACCGGAATATCCGGGACCTGCTGTTTCTACCGAGCTGCTGACCTGGGTCGAATTGCAGTAAATTCTGCCCGACCAGCTAAAAGAAGCACCCTCGTTGGCAGTATTGTACATGAACGGGTAATTCACATTCCACATCGCATTGATATTTGCATTGGTGTGATTGTACCGCAGAGCGAATGTTCCGAAATCATCGCCGTAAACGCTGCCTGACCCCGCATTATAAGGCATACCAAAATAATAATTGGTTGCACTGGCAAAATTGTGCAGCTCACGCCATTGATTGGGGGCAGCGGGCGGGCCTGTCATAGCGGTCGTTTCGACCAGCTGAAGGACGTAAAAAATATTTGCCGGACTCAGGCCGCTGACTACCGCGTCGGGAAAAGTCATATAGGCAGTACCGCCGAAAGTCAAAGAAGGATTGTAATTGAAATAAGTTGCGGCAGCATAAGTCGAGGTGGAATTGTAGGTAGCCGTTCCCGTAAATGTCGGGTTATTGGAACCGGCCTGATTGACCCATGCGTTAACAGCTGCTCCGTTGGTGGTAGAAGAAGTACCTGTGAGTGCTTTTAACCAGATGCGAACGTCCAGCTGTGAGAACAATTCACCAGAGCTTAAAGATAGAAGTAGTAAAAGTGTAACCTTTTTCATAAAGGGGTGATTTTTCGGTGAATGTAGACTGGAACTGGGGCTCAGGGACTTCGGATTTATAATTCCGAATAAGAAAAGCGTTCAATTCAAAGGAAAAAAACAACTTTGTAGAAAATATAACGACTGTGTATCAGGTTCTGACTTCCTATCTTGTCATCCAATACCTCCTTTTGGGGTTTATTGTGCTGGTTAAATCGGAAGGCGAACGAACAAGCCGGTTACTGGCATTTGCGTTTTTTTCGATCGCCATCGAAGATCTCATGGCCTATTTTCTCAGAGGATTTGAAGGACCACTGACCTTTAATTATTACCTGCTGACATTTGTCTACAATGCGTTCGAGCTGCTCACCGTGTACCTGCTTGCTGCATTTTTCCTGAAGCTGATCGATTATAAAATAAAACACCTGCTGATGGCACCTTATACATGGGTCGCCATTGTGTCCTGGTTCACGTTTGATATGCTGACCAGTGGAGTTGAAACTTCCACCACGATGTTTATCAGCAAGTATGAAGTGCTTATCTGCATTTATTCGATACTTGTTTTAGGCTACGCTTACCTGGTCATAGGGCGCTTCCAGGCCCGAAATGCAGTGCTCGACAACCAGTTGCGCATCCGGTTGTTCTACGGACGGATATTTTTCCTCGTTAATGTCCTGAACATTTTCATCGGAAGTGTGCTGCCGGTTACAAGCATGTTTGTAGGTGAAACGTTTTACAAACAGGAATTACAGCCGATCCAGGACATTATCCACCTGTTCATTTTTGTTCCCTGCCAGACAGTGCTGGTGCTCTTTGTCAGCTATGTCCTGTTGCTGAAGCCGGAAATCCTCAACAGCCTCCAGGATCGCGAAGGGGTCAACTTCGAGGAACGATTGATCAAAACCATTTCCAATGCTTCCCTGGACAGGAAACCCCGCATGACGGATGAAAAATACGACGCAATCGTCGCGGCTTTAACTGCGTCGATCGAACAGGAGCGTTCCTACCTCAATCCCGACCTTACAATTGCACTGCTGGCGGAAAAAACGGGAATCAAATCGCACGATCTGTCGTTTGTGATCAACCGCTTCTATGGAAAGAATTTCAATGCGTTGATCAACGATTTCCGGACCGAACATGCCAAACGGATGTTGGAGGATGCCGGACACAATTACACCATTTACCAGGTGGCGCTCGAATCCGGATTCAATACCGAATCAGTGTTTTATACCACGTTCAAGCGACTCACCGGGGTTTCACCGCTCGAATACCGGAAGCGTTTTCAAAAGGCCGAATAATTGTGAGTTTTACCCATTTGATTGCGCATTCTACCGTTTAGCGCTACTTTTACTCCATGCCCGGACTCACAGGAAAAGTTCTCAAATCAACAGGTAAATGGTACCAGGTGCTGCTCAGCGACGGCAGACAGGTCGATGCGCGTATCCGTGGAAAATTGCGGCTCGAAGGCTATAAAACCACTAATCCGCTGGCCGTGGGTGATGTGGTAAAACTCAGCGATCAGTTCGACGAAGAAGGCAAAGCCGTGATCGAAGATTACGAGCTGCGCCAGAACTACATCGTGCGGAAAAGCACCAATCTCAGCAAGCAATTCCACATCCTGGCTGCGAATGTCGACCGGGCTTATTTGCTGGTAACGCTCAAGCACCCGGAAACGCATCCCGTATTCATCGATCGTTTTCTCGTGGCGGCAGAATCATTCCGGATCCCGGTAACGCTGTTGTTCAATAAGATCGACCTGCTTTCTTCAGAAGAAAAAAAGGATCTGGAGATCGTGATGAATATGTACCGTACGATTGGATATACTTGCGTGGCGATCACAGCTACCAATCCTGCCGATGTGGCATTCCTGCGCGAAGAAATCGACGGAAAGCAAGTAATGATCGCCGGACATTCGGGTACAGGAAAAAGTACGCTGGTGAATGCGCTCGATCCGTTGCTGGATCTGCGCATCGGGGAAATTTCTTCGGCCCACCACCAGGGACAGCACACTACGACGTTTGCTGAAATGCATCCGCTGCAATCGGGTGGTTTCATCATCGATACGCCGGGAATCCGTGCATTCGGGATCGCCGACCTGGAAAAAGAAGTCATTTCGCATTACTTCCCGGAAATGCGTGCGCTGATCGGGCAATGCCGCTTTCACAATTGTCAGCATTTGAACGAGCCCGCCTGTGCCGTCAAAGAAGCGCTGGAAAACGGCGAGATCTTTCAATCGCGCTACCTGACGTACCTGCAATTGATGCAGGGCGACGAAGACAATGTTCATCGCAGAAATAAATACACATGAGACTGGTCATTCAGCGCGTTAGCGAAGCAGCTGTCAGCATAGCAGGCAAGACCAACGGAAGAATAGCAACCGGCCTGCTGGTCCTTATCGGCATTGAGGAGACCGACGATCAGAGCGATATCGAATGGCTCGTTCAGAAAACCGTCAACATGCGCATTTTCCCTGATGAAGAAGGCAAAATGAACCGTTCGCTGCTCGACATCAACGGCGGCTTATTGCTGATCAGCCAGTTTACGCTGCATGCTTCCACCAAAAAGGGAAACCGTCCTGGATTTACGCAGGCCGCCCGACCGGAAAAAGCGATTCCACTCTATGAAAGCTTCATCGAAAGCTGTAAACAAACCGGCTTACCCGTCGAAACCGGCATTTTCGGCGCCGATATGCAGGTGGCATTGGTGAACGACGGACCCGTTACCATTAGTATTGACTCCAAAAACCGGGAATAATGAGCGAAGCATTAACGATACGCGAATCACAGGAACGCGTCGACCGCTGGATTAAGGAAGTTGGTGTTCGCTACTTCAACGAGCTCACGAACATGGCTATGCTGACCGAAGAAGTAGGCGAGGTGGCCCGCATCATTGCGCGTCGTTACGGTGAACAGAGCGAAAAGGAAAGCGATAAAGCCAAAGACCTCGGCGACGAAATGGCTGATGTATTATTCGTACTCATTTGCCTGGCCAATCAAACCGGTGTCGATCTGGAAGCAGCTTTGCTCAAAAACCTCGAAAAGAAAACCAACCGCGACAGCGAGCGGCATAAGAACAACGAAAAGCTGCGCTAATCAGCGGGAATGTTCCGATCGGTTGCTGCGAAAAGCATTCATGTGGAGTTTTTCCGCAACGATCTTGTCCACCGGGAATGTCAGCAGGTCGGGTGTAAGGTGTGAAAGCGATTGCCAGAAGAAGGTTTCGAGGTCGTCGGTTCCTTCGGTGAAAGCCACCAGCGGAATGTCATCCCAGTCTTCGTAATAAACGCGGTAGTAAACGGAAATCAGCTGGTGGTCTTTGTGAAAGGCCGATTGCTGGAAATAATCCGTGAGGTAGAACACTTCCCCGATTTCTGCATCGATGTTCAGCTCTTCGTTCAGCTCGCGCTTCAGGCAATCCACCAATCCTTCGCCGAATTCGAGTCCGCCGCCGGGAAATTTCGTAAACGCATAGCCGTTTCGTCGTTCCTTTGAAAGCAATACTTCGTTGCGGTCATTGATCAGTATGCCGTAAACGCGGATGTTGAACCGGTTCATTTTTCCAGGATGGAAGCGATGTCTGGCTTGAAATACAGGCTGGATTTCAGCACTTTTCCGTCTTCGCGGTAAATCGGCTCGCCGTTTTCATCGAGCTTGCTCATATTCGAGCGCTGGATTTCTGCAAAAACTTCTTCGATCTTGTGCTGCAAACCATGACGAAGGATGGTGCCGCACAGAATGTAGAGCTGATCGCCTAGTGCATCGGCCACTTCTACCAGGTCGCCTTTCATGGCCGCTTCGAGGTATTCCTCGTTTTCTTCCTTCATCAGGTTGTAGCGCAATTGCACGTCCTGCTCCGATAATTCGGCTGTTGGCGCATAATTGTTGGGAATTTTGAACGCATTGTGGAACGCTTCTACTGCCTGAATTTTTTCCTGGAATGTCATGACGATGAATTTTTCTCAAATATAATTGTTCAGTTCTACAGCAAATAAAAACCCCTGTACAAGATATGCACAGGGGCCCGGAATTTATTAAGGAGAAACCCGGTTTAATTGCTTTCAATAAAGCTCATCACCACCCTGAATCCGGTGGTTGGACCTGCTGCCGGGATGTCTTTGATGCTCTCGTTGCGCACATCGTAACCCGGACTTTTCCAATCGCCGCCCACAGCTTTGCCTTTTTCACTGATCATTTCAGAAACGTTTCCGTTGAGGTTATAGAACCCGAAGCTGTTTGGAAAATACGATTTCACCGGCGCGGTTACGTCGGAGAAATCATCCGTTAAAAAGAGCGCTGCGTCTTTCACGATTTCATATTCCTTTTTTTCTGCGTTGTAATGAATGGTGCCTTCGTCCATACGCAGAAAGTTGCAGAGGAATAGTCCTTTGCTGTTGCGCAGGTACGGTCCGCCCCAGGCATAAACCATCTGGTAATTATCGCCACGCGCCGCACGGATGAACTCGGCCCGCTCTGGCAGACGGAACATATATGTTTTTCCCGTTCCTGCCATGCGCTTATTGATCGTTTCGGTAAGCCATTCGCAGTAGAGTTTTGCGGCCTCGTGCGTAATGTTCACGGCTGGATAATCATGATAGGCAGGATGCCTGTGGTAGTAATCGGTGTAAGGCTGATTGTTCCATAGGTTCGTGTCCGGCAAGGCGATTTTCAGTTTCTCGGTTGCGTTTGCAGCCTTCAATGCAGCGATAAATTCGGCATACTGTATATTGGAAACCTCGGTTTTGCCCATGAAGAAGCCGTTGACGGATAAAGTGTCATCATTTATCACGGCGTTCCCGGCGGGTACATAGGCGTAATACTCGTCGAGCGCTTTTTGGGTGCTTCTGGCTTCTTTGGAGAGGTTGGCGCTGCTGATCAAAAGAACTGCCGCAGCGGGAACTAAGAGATAGATGCGTTTCATAAAGTGGTATTCATTGTTGCTACGCAGCTACAACGCGAACAGATAGAATGTGTTACATGTTCGCAGGAAGGCTAACCGAATCCTAGTAAGTCTAAAAACGAAAAACCCTTCTGCAAGCTGCAAAAGGGTTTTATATCGAGTAATTGATTTTCTATTTGAACAACAGGCACAGGTAGTAAATTCCTGCTGCGAGCAATCCACTTACCGGGATGGTGAGGATCCATGCCCACAAGAGGTTGATGGTTACACCCCAGCGTACGGCGCTTAATCGCTTCGTGGCGCCCACACCGATAATGGAACCGGTAATAGTGTGCGTGGTTGAAACCGGGATACCAGCCTGTGAAACGGTGAAGAGCGTAAGTGCACCGGCAGTTTCGGCGCAAACGCCTTCCAGTGGTGTTACTTTGGTGATCTTCGTTCCCATTGTTTTTACGATTTTCCATCCTCCCATGAGGGTTCCTAGACCAATCATCAGGTAGCAGCCGAATGCGATCCAGAACGGCATCGTCTCCGAGTGCACCTTGGTTTTGATCTTTTCCCCTTTTTTCAGGTGGTACTCACCATCAATATGCTCGGTGAAAGCCGCAGCCTGCGAATACTTCGGATTGAGCTCCTTGTCGTCGAAGATCAGCTCGTTGGAATTGGAATCGTAGATCTTTTTGCCTTTTGTATAAACAAAGATGTGCTCTTCGTTCGGGTACTCCGGCTTGTATTTTTCCGGATGGCCGTCGGCGTCTTTGAACTCGATCTGCATCACTTCGGAGATCTGCAGGAATTTCGGGATGTCGCCCTGGACTTTTCCTTCGCGCTGCATGTTGGCAAATACCATCAATGCAGCACAGATGATCCCCATTACTTTCTGCGAATCGGCACCACCGTGTCCGAGTGAGAACGCCGCGGAAGAAAGCAGCTGGAGCTTTTTATACATATTGGATTCTTTCATTGCCGACGGGCGCTTGCCGTGTACGACCTCGTACCAGATGTATACGAGGATGAAAGTTCCCATCATGGACGCTACGATCCACATCATTACCGGCTTCATGTCCATATACTCGATCATGTAAAGCATCAGGTAAACGATAAGAACCGAGAGCAGGGTAAGGATGATGATCTTTTTCCAGAACGAGCGTATAATCGTAATGAGTGTGATAATAAAGGCAATGATTCCACCGATGATAGGTGCCAGGAAGATAAAGGCGATCACTTTCAGAATTTCGGAAGTTCCGATCACGCCAAATCCTGCGTGGGCTACGGCAGCACCGGCAAATCCACCGATCAGCGTATGTGAGGAGCTGGAAGGAATCCCGAGCCACCAGGTGAACAGGTTCCAGATCGTTGCGGCGATAAGTCCGGAGAGTATTACCCACAGGTCGATCGCACTGTTGTCAACGGTTTTTGCCACCGTATTCCCGACACTCATATCGAACACCCAGAAAGCGACAATGTTGAAGGCTGCTGCCCAGACAACGGCCTGGAAAGGGGTCAGTACTTTGGTCGAAACAACGGTTGCAATGGAATTGGCTGCATCGTGGAAACCGTTTACAAGGTCGAACAGTAACGCAATGGCAATTACAATGAACAATAAGGTAAGCATGTCAATATCAGCTTTAAGAAAAGTGCATTAAGCGTATTTCACCACGATGGATTCGATCACGTTACCCACGTCTTCGCATTTGTCGGTAGCAACCTCCATGATCTGGTAGATCTCGCGGCGCTTGATGAGCGATTTTGCGTCGATATCGGAATCGAAGAGCTTTTCAATGCTCAGGTCGAAGATGTCGTCTGTCTGGTTTTCCACGCTGTTGATCTTGATCACACATTCGATGATCTTCTGCGTGTTTTTCAGGTTGCGGAGCTCTTTTACAGCTGAGTTTACAGCGAGTACCGCTTCGAGGATCGCATCGGCCATTTTCAGGATTCCCTGGTCGTTCGGATCTACTTTATAGAAGTTGATCTTCTTCGCAGAGGCGTAAATGTGGTCGATGATATCGTCGAGTGACATTGCCAGGGCGTGAATATCCTCGCGGTCGAACGGCGTGATGAAATTCTTGCCCAGCTCCATGAAGATCTCATGCGTCAGATCGTCGTTGAGGTGCTCGAGCTCTTCCATTTCTTTAATGATTGCCGCACGCTTGTTGTAATCGGCTTCGTTCACACACTGAACCAGCTTCTTGGCGATCGCCTCGATGTTCTGACTGGCCTGCTCAAAAAGCGAATAAAATACCCGGTCACGTGGTAAAAAGAATTTCAAAATGCCTGATGCCATAATGTTTTGTCGTTTGTTTGCCGCAAAGGTAGCCCTTACCCATTTCCCCGAAACGCCGCGAACGATTGTTAACGAAAAGGTAAAGTTGACCCTGAATACCCGTCTCGATGGGCGTGAACCACCGGAACTCCCACTGTATGTGTGCTTTTCGGTATTTCCAATATTAACGCAATGTTAAGGATGGATGAAAATTGGAGCTGAATCTCTCCTGCTGGAATGTGCAAAATCAAAAAACAGACCCCAAAACCGCCCTCAATGTTAACCACAGATTAAGAATATTATCAAACTATTATAAAACGGTTTAGTGAGTGTTAACTAAGTGTGAAGGTTCTAATTTCGCCGCAGAAATTGACAAAAAGCTGAACCGGTGTCAGATTCTTTCCGGTTTCGGTTCGGTAACTTGTAAAACGATAATTAAAACACGAAATGAAAACAATTACAACGCGCTTTTTGAAACCGATCGGCCTGGTGGCATTGCTGGGTATTGGCAACGCATTTGGTCAGGGGAGCCCGCTCACCTTTACCACCAAACCGCAAAAAGGGTTGAACGTCGTTGCCAAGGATTCGCTGTTTTCCATGCAATTCCAGTTCCGTATGCAAAATCGTGCGGCGATGATGACCGTGAGCGATAAGGACCTTTCGCCCGATTCGTACGAATTCCGCGTTCGTCGTTTGCGTTTGAAGTTCGAAGGCTTTATCTACAATCCCAAGCTGACCTATAAGCTGCAACTTTCCTTTTCGCGCGGCGATATGGACTGGGATGGCAGCCAGCTTTCCAACGTAAATACGAGTGTAAATGTCGTTCGGGATGCCGTTTTGTATTACTCACCGACCGAAAACTGGAAATTCGGCTTCGGGCAGACGAAATTGCCGGGTAACCGCCAGCGTGTGGTTTCTTCGGGCGATCAGCAGTTTGCCGACCGTTCGATTGTGAACGCTACGTTTACCGTCGACCGTGATTTCGGATTCTTCGCGCAATACGGCAACAACTATATGAACCTGCACGCAGCCGTTACATCGGGAGAGGGTCGTAACAGCAACATTTCCAATGACGGACTGGCCTATACAGGGCGCATCGAATTGTTGCCTTTCGGGAAATTCACCGGAAAGAACGATTATGTGGAAGGCGATCTTGAGCGCGAGCAGAAACCGAAGCTTTCCCTTGCAGGAACAATTTCTTACGATCAGAAAGCTGTGCGCTCAGGCGGGCAATTGGGCCGCGACCTGCTTCAGGCTACAGACATGACCACGCTTTCCTTCGACGCCTTATTTAAGTACAAAGGATTTTCCTTTTATAACGAATTGATGATCCGTAACGCCAATCAGCCGATCACGTATTCCGCCGATTCTTCGGAGATTGTTCCGGTTTATGTGGGCTATGGTTTCCTGACACAAGCTGGTTACCTCTTTAAGAACAACTGGGAAGTGGCTGCGCGTTATGCGGAGATCACGCCGTATTCCGCTATTTACTCGGATAACCAGCTGATTTTCCCTTCGGTGAACGAGAAAAAGCAACAGCATATCCAATTGGGAGTTACCAAATACTTATATGGTCACCGTGTAAAAGTACAAGGCAACCTCTTGTATCATTTGTCGACCAACATGCGCTCAGAAGTCACCACCGGCAAATACGGCCTGATCTTCCAGGTTGAGCTGGGAATCTGATTGCGTTAAAAAAGCGTTAGCAAGCAGTTGTCCGATGGGGCAGCTGCTTTTTTGTTTTTCAATCCTGCGTGAGATTTTTTTACCACAAAAGGCACAAAAGAAATTTTTGAAGTGCTAGCGTAGTTGAAAGCATCCCGATTAACATCGGGATTACACAAAAGATACGACTTGTAATAATGTAATATTACCTGTGACTTTTAGTTTTTCAATACCTGCTTTTGTGTAGTTCCGACTTAGGTCGGAACGCTTTGCAATGGGTATGAACGTCCACTGAAACTTTTGTGCCTTTTGTGGTGAATATCACGTCAGGGAAATCATAGAAGAGTTATCGCCATATGAGCTTCTGACACCGTGTAATTGCTTTGATCTTTGCGGTAAGAAATAATTAAGAGGAAAATTACTCTCCGGAATAGGAAAACTTATAGCCGATGCCTTTCACAGTTTTGATGTAATTATCACCGATCTTTTCCCGCAGCTTGCGGATATGCACATCGATCGTGCGGTCGCCCACCACGATTTCCGTTCCCCAGACTTTTTCGAGGATGATATCGCGTTCGAACACGATTTCCGGGCGGGAAGCCAGCAGGGCCAGCAATTCGAATTCTTTTTTCGGCAGGTGAATTGGATTGCCATTTTTAAAGACGGTGTACTTCTCGCGATTGATCACCAGGTCTTCGCCAGCCTCTGTTGCTTTTGGCGTTGCCGATTCCTTGCGTCGCAGCAGCGCGTTGATACGGCTCACCAGTACACGCGGCTTGATGGGCTTGGAGATATAATCGTCAGCTCCGGCGTCGAGACCGGCGATCTGGCTGTAATCTTCGTTGCGGGCTGTCAGGAAGCAAATGAGCACCTGTTCCATGCCGGGCGTACGTCGCAGCGTTTCGCATACTTCCACGCCGTCCATGCCGGGCATCATCACATCCAGGATCACCAGATCGGGTGCTACGTCCTTGCAAACGGCAATGCCTTCGACACCATTTGGAGCCGTAAATACTTTAAAACCTTCCTTCGATAAATTGTACGAAATGATCTCGCGGATATCTTCTTCGTCGTCGATGATTACAATCTTGTCCATAACCGGGTGTTAAATTCAGGTTTGTAAAGTGAATTTTACTAACGAAAATACCCAATAAATTGGAATCTTAAAATAGAATTAACCGTCGTTTCATAAATCTACCATGGTGATTAACGCCCTGCAAACGGAATAGATAGTTATTTCATTGGTGCTATGGAAGGAGTGAATGGTTCCTGAAACGGATCACCAAACACCGACATTCTTCAAATCCTGTTTTTCCAAACATTTGTTAAGGGGGCAAAAATGCTTTGACCGTAATGGACCTTTCACTTATCTTTGTCGAAGTAGTAGTAGGTTAGGTTGATTAGTGTGACAAGAGCTTGGAACTCCCGTTCCGAGCTCTTGTTGTTTTCAGACCATTTCAATCTCCTTCATTCCTTCCCGTCTTCCGAAGCACGCCGATTGAAAATTCTTTGTAATTTTCCCTCATGAGTGCAAAAGCAAAAATTCTCCTGGTGGAGGACGACACGAACCTTGGCTTTGTCATTTCCGATCAGCTAAAATCCGAAGGCTACCAGGTTGTGTTGTGTTCCAACGGACAGGAAGGCCACATTCGCTTCACAGAAGACCACTTCCACCTCTGCATCTTTGATGTGATGATGCCGAAAAAGGACGGCTTTACCCTGGCGAAGGAAATCCGCCGGATCAACAGTGAAGTGCCGATTATCTTCCTCACGGCTAAATCCATGACCGAAGATAAAGTGGAAGGCTTCAATGCAGGTGGCGATGATTACCTGACCAAACCTTTTTCCTTCGACGAACTTTCGGTGCGCGTAAAAGCCCTGCTGAAGCGTGTAAATATCGTGGAAGATGGCGAGGAGAAAGTTATTTCACTGGGGCAATACACCTTCGACACCGAGAATTTTACACTCAAACACCCTGAATTCGAAAAGACCCTGACGCGCAAGGAAGCCATGGTGCTGAAAATGCTGTGCAAGTTCAAGAACCAGGTCGTTCCGAGAGAAACCATTCTGACAGCCGTTTGGGGGCAAGACGATTATTTTGCAGGTCGAAGCATGGATGTATTTATCACGAAGCTGCGGAAATACCTTTCCCATGATTCCGGAATTTCCATTGCCAACATTCACGGCATCGGGTTCAAGCTCGAAGTGAAATAGCCCTTTTACTATCTTTGTTTAAAATCCGTTCGTATGAAAACATTCGTACTGTTGTTGCTGTTCGTGGGCTTTGCCACATTCGCCAAAGCCGATCAGCTTGCTTATCTTTCCAAAGAAGACGCCGAGAAGGCCGCCACCTTTATCCGCACACAGAAAGCCCTATACCTTTATTGCGGTTGCTGTGACGGCGATACACCGACGAAGATCAAGCCCATTTCGGTGGAAGTGCGCTACACCAATTACGAGAATTACTACGAGCTGGTGCTGACGTATAAAGACGAAAACGGGCAAACGCAGACCACTGAGATCGATCTGGCTTATGTCTGGTTCAAGAGAAAGAAAAAGATGCTGACCGTTGGTACGGAAATGCTGCTCGAACACGATCCATGTAATCCGTTCCCGAAAGGCAAAAAATGACCCTGATCCTGCATCTTGAAACCGCCACGAAAGTGTGTTCGGCTGCGCTGTCGCTGGATGGTCAATTGCTGGCATTGCGGGAAATCAATGACGATGAATACGCCCATGGTGAGCGGCTCACGCTGCTGATCGAAGAATTGCTGAAGGAGACTGGTTACAAGCCTTCCGACCTGTCGGCCGTTTCGGTGGCTTCCGGCCCGGGATCGTATACCGGACTGCGTATCGGCGTTTCCACCGCAAAAGGGCTGTGCTATGCACTGCGGATTCCGCTCTTCAGCATAGATGCGTTGCTGAGCATGGCGCATGTAGCGATGAAAAAACATCCCGGCAAAGCCCTGTGTCCGATGATCGACGCCCGACGTATGGAAGTCTACGCCGCGATTTACAACCCCGATTTAAGCGTTAGAAAACCATTAAGCGCCGATATTCTCGACGATTCCAGCTACGCGGAATACGAGCCGTTTGTCTTTTTCGGCGACGGTGCGGCAAAAATTGCTGAGAGCTGGCAAAATCGCAACCTAGAATACGATCCGACGCTATTCCCATCTGCGGCCGGCCAGGTGAAACCCATTTATGCGAAATTCCTGAAAGGCGAAGCGGAAGATGTGGCGTATTTCGAGCCGTTCTATTTGAAAGAGTTTGTGGGAACGACGCCCAAGAAGTAGTCGACAGTCTCCTGTCCTCGGTCTCCAGTCATTCAGTTTATCGGAACCCTCTATGTGCGCTATGTCTCTATGTGGTCAAGGCTAAGAGTTCAGAAATTCAGCACCTGCCTGCCGCAGGCAAGGTTCAAAATCAAACATCTTTCTTTCTTCTTAAATCCGGAAGGAACGCCGTGACCAATCCTATCAGCGGCAGGAACGAGCAGATGCCAAAGACGTACGAGACGCTGGTTTCATCGATCACTTTGCCGAGCACGGCCGATCCGAGTCCGCCCATTCCGAAAGCAAATCCGAAGAACAATCCCGAGACCATGCCGATCTTGCCGGGCAATAATTCCTGCGCATAGACCAGGATGGCTGAAAAAGCCGAGGCGATGATGAGTCCGATGATCACGATCAGGATACCTGTCCAGAACAGGTTAGCGTAAGGAAGCAGGATAGCAAACGGTGCAACACCCAGGATGGAAAACCAGATGATGATTTTTCGCCCGAAACGATCGCCCAGCGCTCCGCCAAGTAAAGTTCCCGCAGCCACCGATCCGGAAAAAATGAAGAGGTAAACCTGCGCATCCTGGATGTCCATCTGGAACCGGTCGATGAGGTAGAACGTGAAATAATTCGAGATCCCGGCGGTGTAGAAATACTTCGAGAAGATGAGGATCAATAAGATGGCGATTGACCAACGAATGCGTTTTTTCGAAAGCGTGTGCGTATAGACGGGCTGAGCGATCTTGCCGGCAGCGCGCATGCGGATATTGCCCTGGTACCATTTCCCGACGTTAAAAAGTATGGCGATCGCAATAACCGCAGCAATAATGAACCAAACCACGTGTTTCTGTCCGAACGGCGTAACGACGAGTGCCACAATCAACGGTCCGATCGCCGTTCCGAAGTTTCCACCCAGCTGGAAGATCGATTGTGCGAGTCCGCGGCGATTGCCCGAAGCGAAAAAGGCTACCCGCGAGGCTTCCGGGTGAAAGACCGACGATCCTATCCCGATCAGGCAGGCCGCCAGGATAATGCTCATGAAATCGTGTGCGAATGCCAGTAAAATGATCCCTGTGAGCGAGAAACACATGCCCAGCAGGAAGGAAAACGGCCGCGGATTGCGATCGGTATAGCTGCCTACGAAAGGTTGCAGGATGGAAGCCGTACATTGAAAGGCGAAAGTGATAAAACCGATCTGCGTATACGTCAGCGCGTAGTTTTCTTTCAGCATCGGATAAACCGACGGCAAAACGGCTTGCATGGTGTCGTTCAGGCAGTGGCTGATACTGATGGCAAAAAGAATCGAAAAAACGGTTTGCGACTGTATCGGGATGGCCACCGGCTGCGTTTCTTTTTCCATAAAAATCGACCTGAAAATGGTACTGCAAAAATAACGATTTCGGCGCGCCCCACCGGGCGTTTTAACGTTTCATTCACGTAACTTGTGCCTTGTTTATGGAGCGTCCAATTAACCAGCCAGTTACACGAACGTTTCTTCTTTTAGTAAGTTCGTTAAGAAGACTTCCTCGGTTTGTGCGGCCAATGCTTTCAGGTAAGCCGTGCCAATAATCGCGCCGTCGCAATAACGGAATGCCTGCTGTTTTTTCTCGTGCGAATCGATGCCAAAACCCATAAATAAGGGCGTTCCGCCGCACAGTTGCTTCAATTCGGCAAATCGCTGCTGCTGTGTTTCGCTTATCGCATAGCCTTTACCGGTAATGCTGCTCTGACCAACGAGGTAAACGAAGCTGCCGGCGCAGGTTTGGGCAATCTGCCGAACGCGATCGTCGGGCGTTGTCGGCGTAACGATAAACGTTGGGTGAATGCCGAATCGTTCGAAAGAAGCCCGGTAAAAACGATCGTAGATTTCCAGGCTCATATCGGGCAGGATCACCGATGCAATCCGAAGCGCCGAGCAACGCTCGAGAAAACGGTCCATTCCGTATTGCAAAACCGGGTTGAGGTAGCCCATCAGTACGAGCGGAATATGCATAGCCGGACGAATGGCTTCCAGCTGATCGAACAACAGTCCGAGTGTCATACCGTTTTGCAAAGCAACGGTACTGGTTTCCTGAATCACGGGACCGTCGGCCATGGGATCGGAAAATGGAATGCCCACTTCGATGAAAGCTATGCCGCGTTGCTGCAGGTTGGGCAAAAGTGTTGTCAGACTGTCGCAGTGGGGAAAACCGGCAGTGATAAAAATGCTGACTTGTTTTTTGGAAGAATGAAACGGATTCATAATACGAGTTGTTGCTGGTAAGTGTTCATGTCTTTATCGCCGCGACCGGAAAGACAAACAACGATGCATTCATCCGGGCGGAAATCGATGTGGTTCAGAGCGGCTAACGCGTGGGCGCTTTCCAGTGCCGGGATAATGCCTTCGAGACGCGAGCATTCCAACGCGGAAGCTAATGCTTCTTCATCGGTTACGGAAACAACCTTCACGCGCCCTTCGCTGATCGTATGCGCGTGCAGCGGACCAATTCCCGGGTAATCGAGTCCGGCGGAAATGGAATGCGGCTCCGTTACCTGCCCGTCGGCATCCTGCATGAGCAAGGTCAAGCTGCCGTGTAAGACGCCCGGCGTTCCGAGAATGGATGTTGCAGCCGATTGCCCGGAATGGATCCCCAAACCGGCGGCTTCTACCGCAACCAATTCAACCGAAGGCTGATCGTAGAACGAATAGAAAGCACCTGCGGCATTGCTGCCACCGCCTACGCAGGCAATCACTCTGGAAGGAATATTGATGCCGGTTTTTTCCAGCAGCTGCTGTTCCGTTTCGCGGGAGATCACCGATTGAAAATGCGCGACGATTTTCGGGTAAGGATGCGGACCCACAACACTGCCGATGAGGTAATACGATTCGGGATGATTGATCCAGTGGCGAATGGCTTCGTTGGTAGCATCTTTGAGCGTACGGCTGCCGGAAGTTACCGGAACGACCGTAGCACCGAGCATCAGCATGCGCTGCACATTCGGGGCTTGTCGCTCCACGTCTTTTTCGCCCATGTACACGATGCAGTTCAGGCCCATGAGTGCGCAAACCGTTGCTGTGGCCACACCGTGCTGACCGGCGCCCGTTTCTGCAATAATGTCGGTTTTGCCCATGTATTTGGCCAGCAGCACTTGCCCGATGGTGTTGTTGATCTTATGCGCACCGGTATGACACAGGTCTTCGCGTTTCAGGTAAACGGTGCAGCCGTGTTTCGCTGAGAGCTTTTCGGCCAGGTACAGCGGGGTCGGCCGTCCGGCGAAATCGTTGAGCAGCTGCGTAAATGCTTGTTCGAAGGCGGGAGTGTGGCAATAGCTTTCAAATGCGGCGTCAAGCGATTCGACATTGTCGCGCAGGAGCTCCGGAACGTAAGCACCGCCGAATTCTCCGTAAAATCCGAGCTCGTCGGGTTGAAGGTAAGATGTTGTTTTCATGTATTCAATGCAGTTAAAAATTGTCGGACCAATACCGGATCTTTGATGCCCGGCGCTGTTTCAAAGCGACTGTTGAGGTCGATGCCGGCGAATTGCGGATGGTGAAATTGTTTCAATGCTGCAACAGATTCCGGACCGATTCCACCACTCAGGAAAAAAGGGATGTCACCCGTATAATTACGGAGCAGTTCCCAAGGGAAAACGATTCCGCTACCCCCATGGGCTGGTGTTTTGGTGTCGAATAGCAGGTAATTGATAGTCCCGTAATATTGCGAAATTACCCGGAGATCGTTTTCATCGGAAATACCAATGGCTTTTACCACCGTTACTTCCGATCGCAATGCGCGACAAAGCTCAGGTGTTTCCAGCCCGTGCAGCTGTACGGTATCGAGATCGTGTTCCAAAATAGCTGTTCTGATTGTCGAAAGTGAAGCATTGACAAATACACCGACCCGTTTTTTCCCTTCAGAAGAAAGCGTTGTTCCGGTAAACCGCTTCGATTGCTCGTAGAAAATAAACCCGAGCAGGTCGATTTCGCTCATCGCCGCAATTTCCCGGTTAGCCGGGTGATCCGTCAGTCCGCACACTTTGATTTTCATGACCGGCTTGCTTCCAGTTGCGTGAGTGTATGCAGATGGCCGTCTCGCAGGATGCTTTCACCCACAAGCCCGCCGCTGAACCCGGCTTCTTTCAATGCTGTGATATCTTCGACGCTGCGAATCCCGGAAGCGGAAATAGCCGGAGCAAACGAAGGCAGGTAAGGCGCCAGGTTGAACGAATGTTGCAAGGATGTTTGCTGCGTATGCAGATTGCGGTTGTTGACGGCGATCAGATCGATTTCGTCATTGATCTTTTCCAGCTCGCTGATGGCGTGTACTTCGAACAACACTTCCAGTCCGAGGCTTTTGGCGATAATGGTGAGCTGTAAAGCACGTTCCTTTTCCAGGATGGCGGCGATCAGCAAAACGGCATCGGCGCCGGCTGCTTTGGCTTCGAACAATTGCAGCTCGTGGATGATGAATTCCTTGCGCAGAATGGGAATGTTCACTTCCGGACGGATGACTTGAATGTCGTTGATACTACCGCCGAAGTATGGAAAATCAGTCAGCACGCTGATTCCTGCGGCACCTTGTGCTTCGTATGAACGAGCGATGGCAACAGGATCAATTTCACCTGTAATTTCGCCCGCACTAGGTGATTTTCGTTTGATTTCTGCGATAATTCCGAAATCCTGGGCTTCCACGAAGGCTTTCAGGGAAAGTGTCTGCCGACCGAACAGCGGACTGTCGGTAAAAGCGGACAGCGAAGTCTGTTGTTGCAGTTGTATTATTTCCTGTTGTTTCGCTGCTACGATTTGATCGAGTACAGTTTGCATGTTAATTGGGAATTAAATGATGAGCGGCTTTGCCGGATAAAATAAAATCGAGTGCGTTGTGGAAGGCATGTTCGTAAGTCTGCTGCGGCTCGAAAGCCTGTATAGCTAAAGCGGCGTTTCCGGCCACGACGGTGTTCTGTGCAACGGAGCCTTTGCCTTGTAAAATGGCTACAAGAATGGCGGCCGCTTCCTGCGCCGAATTACCACCGTAAAGTGCCGAAGCTTCGATAACTGGTTTTCCGGGAGCTTGCGCAATGATCTCATCGCGCTCCTGACCAAGAACACGAGTGGCGCCTATGAAAGTAAGCTCGTCGTAACCTTCCAGTCCGTGTACAATGGCAAACCCTTTCCGTTCGCTGCGGAGCACCTGCTGGTATTGGCGCGCCAGCTCGAGTGAATACGTACCTGTGAGCTGATGCGACGGATTGGCCGGATTGACCAGCGGTCCCATGCTGTTGAAGAAGGTTGCCACTCCCAAGGCCTTGCGCAGCGGAGCAACGCGTTTCAACGCCGGGTGAAACAACGGGGCGTGCAGGAAACAGATGTTGTGTCGATCGAGCTGTTGTTGCAGGACGTCCGTATCGGTGGTGAAGGTGTAGCCCAGTGTTTCCAATACATTCGACGATCCGCACAGCGAGCTTACGCCGTAATTGCCGTGCTTGATGACTTTGTAGCCCATTCCGGCCAGCACGAAAGCGGTTGTTGTGGAAACATTGAACGTATTTTTTCCATCACCGCCGGTGCCGCATACGTCGATGGCTTCGCCAACTTCCAGTTTCACCGGCAAAGCCAGCTCCATCAGCGCGCTGCGAAAACCCGAAAGCTCGTTCAGCTGTAAGCCACGGAACTGTAAACCGGTCATGATGGCCACTGTTTGTGCTTCCGGCAATTCTCCGTTACCGATCTGCAACATGCAGTTGTAGGCTTCCTCTCGGGTGAGATGGGTTCCTGAAATGATTTTTTCTACTAATGCTTTCATGTCTTATTCGTTGATCCAGTTGGCAATCATTGCGCGGCCATGTGGTGTTAAAATCGATTCGGGATGGAATTGGACGCCGCTTGTAGGGTGGCTTTCATGACGCAGTGCCATGATCGTTCCATCCGCTGTTTTTGCCGTTACCTGTAAGGTTTCGGGTAAAGCGTTTCCATCGACCTGCCAGCTGTGATAGCGACCAACTTCGATCTGTTCCGGCAGTCCGAGAAACAACTGTTCGGCCAGTGAAACAGCAATGCTGCTGGCTTTTCCATGAACCGGCTCCGGACAAGGAGTCAATTTTCCGCCGAAGACTTCAGCAATGGCCTGGTGACCGAGACAAACACCCAGCATTTTTTTTCGTCCGCTATAGGTACGGATCACGTCTTTTAAAGCGCCCGCTTCATCCGGAATGCCCGGACCGGGCGACAGTAAAATGGCGTCGCAGCTGTCGAGTATGGAAAAATCCACGGCGTTGTTGCGCTGCACGATCACTTCTACACCCGGAAGCTCGCGCACGTAGCGCACTAGGTTGTATACGAACGAATCGAAATTGTCGATAACGGCTACTTTCATACCAATTGAGGTTTTACGGCCGCTGCGTGAATGGCTTTGCGCACAGCTCCAAGTTTATTACTGACTTCCTGTAATTCGTTCTCCGGAACTGAATCCAGCACCACACCGGCACCGGCGCGGTAATGCAATACGTTGTTATGACTGAGCAGGCTGCGGATCACGATCGCGAAATTCATCGAGCCGTCGGCACCCAAAAAGCCCACTGCGCCACCGTAGTAATCACGGGTATTGCCTTCGAGGTCTCGGATGAGCTCCAGCGCGCGGTATTTTGGCGTTCCTGAAAGCGTCCCGGCAGGAAACGTTCCCGAGAACAATTGCAGCGGATGGGTGTTATCGAGCTCGCCCGATACTTTCGAAACGAGGTGGATGACGTGGCTGAACTGCTGAATTTCCTTGTACGATTCGATGGCAACGGAAGTGCAGTACTTACTCAGATCGTTGCGCGCCAGATCGACCAGCATCGTGTGCTCGGCATTTTCCTTCTCATCGTTGATCAGGTGATTCGTAAGCTCGCGGTCCAGTTCTTCGTCGCCGGTTTTGCGAACCGTTCCCGCAATCGGGTGAATGGATGCTTTGCCTTTCTTTAGCTGGATCTGCGTTTCCGGAGAAGAACCCATCAGGCGGTACGATTCCATGTCGATGTAGAACAAATACGGAGACGGGTTCAAACGACGCAACTGGCGGTAAACCTGGAAATCGTCGCCGAAAAACGGTTGGGAAAACGGTCTTGAAACGACTAGTTGGAATACATCGCCGCGCAAAATGTGCTGTTTGGATTTTTCGACCATGGAACAGAAACCGGCCTCCGAAACTGGCGTTGTTTCTTCCTTTTCGACGGTAAAAGGCAATTCGGCAAATGGTTTTTTCCGCAGGATGGCTTCGCTGTCGAGCTCTTCTTCAATCGGCGAAACGTCGTTTCGGATGATCGTTCCCGTATCGTGGAAATGATCCAGCACGATGAGGTATTTGTAAAGGATCAGGTGCGCTTTGGGGATTGCCGGCATCGAATCCTGAAGCGGTGCAATGCCTTCCTCCATGTGCGCATACTCAAAGCTGAAGTAGGAAAGAAAGCCGTTGTAGGTAACTGGCTGAACGAAATCAAACGATTCGGTTAGCTCGATCAGCTGCCGCGTCACGGTTTCAGGACGTTCGATCGGCAAAACGATTTCACCATCCGGTTGCGAAATGGTAATAACTCCATCGCTTACAACGATTTCAACCAGCGGGTCGAAGCCGATAATCGAAGTGCTGTCAGCCCGGGAATGATAATCATTGCTTTCCAGCAGGCAAGGTTTCCGGTGGTGGTGACGCAGGCTCATGTACAAACCTGTTGCCGTGTACAGGTCGGAATTGAAATGCTGCGTTTGCGTATAAATAGTCATGTTTCAAAAAAAACTGGTCAAAAAAAAGGGCTTGTCGTTGTGACAAGCCCGTTCAAATCATTGGTAAACTATATAACAAGGGGTCAGTCACTCAGAGTTGAGCACTGCCACCAGATTGCGATTGTATTCATGCGTTGAATCATGCTGCAAACCTACGTCCCTGATTTGGATTATGCAAGTAAAATGTGAAAAAAAAGTTTTCAGTTGAATTATTGGTGAAAAATATAACTAATTTTGTCCAGCGAAAATCCATACTGACAAGGTTTCTCCGGCCTTCGAAAATCAAGAGCATGAGTAGCGACACTTCCCTTATTATCCCTTAAACTTGTAGTATGATACGAGAAGAAAACAGACGACCGGTATTAATTGCCGGGCCGTGCAGCGCAGAAACAGAAGAGCAGGTGATGCAAACCGCACAGGAGCTGAAACAGTTCTGTAACATCGATATGCTGCGCGCCGGGATCTGGAAACCGCGTACGCGACCGGATTCGTTTGAAGGAGTAGGAGAAGAAGGCCTTTCATGGCTGGTGAATGCGGGAAAATACCTCGGCGTTCCGACCACTACGGAAGTAGCCAATGCCAAGCATGCTGAACAGGCACTGAAAGCCGGCGTGGACGTTTTGTGGATTGGCGCAAGAACGACCGTTAACCCGTTTGCCGTACAGGAAATAGCCGATGCGCTCAAAGGAACCAAAGTTCCGGTGATGGTCAAAAATCCGGTCAATCCCGATCTGGAATTGTGGATCGGTGCATTCGAGCGCTTCGAGAAAGCCGGTTTGACTGAGCTGTCGGCCATTCACAGGGGATTTTCCGTATACAAACACCCGAAATACCGAAATGTGCCGAACTGGGAAATTCCCATCGCGTTACGCGAGCGTTTGCCACACATTCCGTTGATCTGCGATCCGAGCCATATTACCGGCAAGCGTGCCTTGCTGCAGGAAGTTTCGCAGAAAGCGATGGACCTGAACTTCGACGGCCTGATGATTGAATCGCACCGCGATCCGGATGCCGCCTGGTCGGATGCCGCGCAGCAGCTGACGCCAGAAAATCTCGCCAAGCTGATGAGCAACCTCGTACTGCGTTCCCGGGAATTGAGCGATTCTGCCCAGGAAGGCCTGACGACACTGCGTGAAAAGATCAGTGTTCTCGATGACCGCCTGTTCGAAATCCTGACCACACGCATGCACATGAGCGAAGAAGTCGGAACCTTCAAGCGGAAGCACAACATTACCATTCTCCAGGAAGAGCACTGGCGGAAAGTCATCATGGGACGCCTCGAAAAAGCTGCCGATTACGGCCTCACGGAGAAATTCGTTCGTTCCGTTATGGATGCGATCCACCAGGAATCCATTCGACACCAGATACGCGTTATGAATCCTTCACTACAACAAAACGATCATGGAAAAAAGAGTTGAACCGGCTCAGCGAAAAGGAACCATTCACATCCCGCCATCCAAAAGCGATGGTCAGCGCACCACATTGGCTGCCGCATTGGCGCAGGGAACATCCGTTATTACCGGGTTGGGCGAGAGTGACGATGAGCTGGCTATGCTCCGGACCATCGATCGTTTAGGAGCCGTTGTCAGTAAAAATGCCGACGGAACGACCAGTATTACCGGTATCGCGCAATTTCCTTCCGAAGCAACACTGACCGCCGGTGAATCGGGACTGGGCATTCGACTTATGGCGATGGTATGTGCAGCGCATGTCGGAACCTATACCATTCACGGAGAAGGTTCGCTCGCAACCCGCCCGATGAATTTTTTTGAAGAAACACTGCCCTTGTTCGGCGCTTCCTGTACAACTGAAAACGGTACGGTTCCCTTGCGCATTCAGGGCCCGATGATAGGTGGCACGGCTGAAGTCGACGGATCGCTCAGCTCTCAGTTTATTTCCGGTTTACTGATGGCCCTTCCGCTGGCAAAAGAAGCGAGCACGCTCATCGTTCCGCAGCTCAACAGCGGTCCTTATGTCGAAATGACGCTGAAAACCCTGAAAGCATTCGGAATAGTAGTAGAAGACGAAGCGTTGCAGATGTTCACCATTCCTGGAAACCAGGTTTACAAACCGGCGACTTATACCATCGATGCCGACTGGAGCTCTGCTTCGTGCTGGCTGGTTGCAGCTGCAATCGGTCACGATTTGAACCTGACCGGTTTACAAATGGACAGTTTACAGGCCGACAAAGCATTGTTGAATTTCTTATTGGCAGCCAATTGTCGCATCGAGCGCTCGGAACAAGGCATTCGCATCGACGGAACGGCGCGCAAGGCATTCGAAGGCGACGCAACAGATTGTCCGGATTTATTCCCCGCTTTGGCGACATTGGCCGCATTTTGTGACGGAAAATCCGTCATCAAGGGCACTTCACGACTCGTTCACAAGGAAAGCAATCGCGCGTTGGCGTTGCAGGCTGAATATGCGAAGCTGGGCGTGCGCATCGACCTGGAAGGTGACGAAATGATCGTCCACGGAACCGGGCGCGTTGACGGCGGCGAAGTGGTTTCGCACCACGATCACCGGATTGCGATGTGCATGGCGATCGCCGGTCTTACTGCCGAAGGACCCGTTACGGTCGTCGGAGCCGAAGCCGTTAGCAAAAGCTACCCGACATTCTGGGAAGTACTGGAAAGTTTGCAGCAGCTCGCCCCAACGGCGTAATAGTTTTATTCGTTTCTTTTCTCGAATGGTGGCACAACTCTTGTGTCAATTATTTCAGCTACCTGTTAGTAATTCAAACAGGTAGCACCACTATTTATTAACCCTTTCATTGAATAGAAACATGAAAAAAACAGTTCTCAAAATCGGCTTTTTAGTAGCCGGGGCTTGCTTTATAAGTCCAATCTATGCGCAAACCGGTGAATCGATCCTTGAAGATCCTTATATGCCTTTACAATGGTCGCATGAAAACAGCGGCTGGGTTCCCGTTTACAATTCATCCACCTTGTATTGTGGCACAATCGGGTTTGACCTTAACATTGAGGAAGCGTGGGATTATATGTCGAACCTGAACCTGAAAACCATTCCGGTAATACGTGTAGGGGTGTTGGATTCAGGATTGGACAAAACGCACCCGGATCTGGATCAGGAACGACTGATAGCAGGCAAGAATTTTTCGGTTTCACCTTACAATTCCAACACAACAGACACTTATGGCCACGGTACGCATGTAACCGGTGCAATCATGGCAACAGCTTATAACGGCATTGGGATCGCAGGTGTTGACAGAACCTGTAAAGTAATGCCCATTAAAATAGAGCCGGCTTGTCCAAGATCACAACGTGGCCATATTGCTGCAGCCATTTATCATGCTTTTGATAGTAATATCAGAGTGATCAATATGAGCTGGGGCTGGACAGAAGCAACGATAGACAACAATATCCGTGATGCTATTTCTTTGGGGATCGATAATGGCTGCATTTTTATCGGAGCCGCAGGTAATTTCAATAATTACTATATAGAGAAAGTTCATTTTCCGGGGAGAGTTGGTATTGCTGTAGGAGCAGCCAATCCGTGCGGGGCCATAAAAACCGGTAATACACCACTTACCTGCGAGAAAGACAACCGACCAATCAATATAGGTAACGGTACCATTAACTGGGGTTCGAATTATGGGGATGGCCTGGATGTGATGGGACCAGGAACCATGATTCCGGCGATTGATATCCGTGGACTTCAATATGGTTTATCCGGTATGATGGGTTGCTGGGGAAATTGTTATCAGTCGACCGATGGTAACGGCGATTACGTGACCAACGCTTTCGGAACATCTATCGCAACACCTTATATCACGGGAATCGTCTCACAAATGCTGGCAATGAATCCTCAACTGAAAATGCACGAGATCGAATACTTGTTGAAGGCTTCTACCACAGCCATGACAGGTGGTTACCGCTGGCCGAATGCTTACCAGGCAGTTTATCTGGCCCGAAATTTTACACCTCAGAGTCGTCCGTTGTCGGATTTGGTTGTAACCAACGTACAGTATTTACGCATCAGTGCAACTCATGTCAGAGCAACCGTTACGGTGTGGAATAGAACTAATATCGCATCAACAGCAACTACATTGCATGTATACAACTCGTCTACTTGGAGTGATGCATATGGCGAACATGATGAAATAGGATTAGACAGTATTGTAGATATTCCTTCTATTTCGGGAAATACGACTCAGAGTTTTCCAGTGATAATTCGGTATCAGGCGCCTAATTCCCAAAATCTTCATCTGAATGCTGTTGTGGACCCGGCGATGGCACTCGAAGAAATGAATAAAGCCAACAACGCCCGCAGTATCCCCGTTTCGCTAAGTCAGACAGTTATCGGCGGCGAAATTGAGCTTCCCGATCCGGAACAAACAGCGTTCAAGAGCGGAAAAGCAGAAGTTGCAGAAACACTCAACCTGGAATTATTCCCGAACCCTGCACATGAACAGGTTATGCTGACAATTGAGCTCACTGGCAACGGGCAACTCCAGCTGCTGGACCTGCTCGGCAACAGCCTGCACCAACAGGAGCTGGCAAACGGTAAACAAAACCTGCTGCTCGATACCAGCAAATTATCTTCCGGCGTTTACCTCGTGGAGTTGAAACAGGCTTCCGGCAAAAGCGTGCTGAAAAAACTCGTTATTCAGTAAAAACATCGCGAAAACCGAACGAATTCTGAGTGGAATTCAAACAGCGATCTATCTTCGGACAGGTCGCTGTTGTTTTTATTGAAACTAATATCTTCTTTTTCGTTATCAGCTCAAAGCAATTTTTGCCGTATTTTGTTTCCGGAAATGCTATGAGATCAATTACTTGCCTGTGCTGCCTGTTTTTGTTGATCGCCACCCGTGGATTTACCCAGGAGGCGCATAGTTTGCCGGCTGTTCCACCAAGGCAAATGCAGGTGCTGCTGCACGATTCCCTGAAGCCGTATTACATCGTGGAAGACGATTCCATGTACACCTATGAAATGATCGTGGAAGATTTGGATGCATTCCTGGCTTCGTATCCGGATCTCGTCCATCCGGTGATGGTTGGCAAATCGGAATTCGGACTGGAATTGAAAACCGTTCGGATCGGTCGCGAAAAACGCAACAAGAACAGCGTGCTGTTGGTCGGAAATATTCACGCCCGAGAGGACTTCAGCTCGAAATTGCTGATGAAATTCCTGAACGTTTACCTCTTGTCCATCGAAGGGAAAAGCGATCTGTATCCGGAAGCGAAAGCGCTGCTGGATTCCATCGATATTTACATCATGCCGGTGGCCAATCCCGACGGACTGAAAATAGCCCACGAAAATTTCACCGGCATCAAGGACCAGTTCAACCTGTACAAAGATTCCATTCTGTGCATCGAAACGTACAAGGAATGGAAATCGAACGGGAAAGGAATCGATCTGAACCGCACCTTCGACGACGGCAATTTTGAGGTGAAAAAAGGAAGCTCGTATCAGCCGGTTCCGGCTTCCGAAGGCTATAAAGGGCATTTTCCTGCCGAGCCTGTTGAAACGCAGCATATCCAGCAGCTGGTGGCGGAAATCCGGCCGCTGGTAACCGCTTCCTTCCATACGAAAGGCAATATCCTGTTCTGGGCCGATGCGAAAACACATCCGTTTCTGGGCGATATCGATACTTATATCACAACCGAAGTGGCCGAAGCAACAGGTTTTAAAACGGCTTCGATTGCAAAATACGCTTCGGAATACGGCTGCGGACTCGAAAATTACGTGCGTGCCCGCTACGGTCTGATCGGCACTTGTGTGGAATTATCCACTGGCGACCGAACGCGTCAGCAATTCCCCGATAATGAATTCAATACAGAAGTCTGGATCCCGGCCTGGAATGCACCGTTCCTGTTCATCCGCAATGCGGTGCGCTACGACGATCTGATCCTTCGAAACAGTGCGCTTTACCTCAATCGCTCGTCGAATTAGGCCTTACTTTCTGAAAAATAATTCCGGGAAAACCTGTTTCGGGTCCTTGCCCAACAGCTGCACGCTGATGTATGAGTGCAGGAAACCAAAACCGTATCCGTAAAACTGTACGCAGACAGCAATCAGTGAATACAAGCCAATCTGTATACTGTTAGTTTCAACAGAAGCGGTTACGAAAATCGCCAGGAAGTAGAACAGGTACAAGACCATTCCCCAGCAAAATCCGACCAGGCAAAGCAGCAATGCGAGTACCAGTCCCAGCATGAAAACCGTTGGAAAGAAGAACGTCAGCTTGCTGTGTTCCGGGTACCAGCTGTTCAGGATAGGGCGGGCTTTACCGAATTTGGTGACCTGCTTGTAAAATTTACTCCAGTCGATGCGGCGTTTGTGGTACACATAGGCCGAAGTGAACAAGTGCGTTTCAAACCCCAGCTTCCACAAGCGGATCGAAAGATCGGGATCTTCGCCCGGATGGATGGAGCCGAAACCGCCGGAAGCTTCGAACGCTTTGCGCGAAATGCCCATGTTGAAGCTGCGCGGCTGGAACTTGCCGATCTTTTCCGAGCCACCACGAATGCCGCCTGTGGTAAGGAACGATGTCATCGCAAAGTTGATGGCTTTCTGGATGTCGGAAAACGAATCGAGCGCTTTGTCGGGGCCGCCGAAACAATCTACGTAATGTGTTTTCAATCCTTTGTCGACTTCCTGCAAATAGCTGGGCGGAATAATGCAATCCGAATCGAAGATCAGGAAGTAATCGCCTTTGGCCTTTTGCATCCCGAAATTCCGGGAATCGCCGGGACCGGAGTTGGCCTTAAAGTAATATGACAACTGTAACCGATCGCTGTATTTCCCCGCAACTTCTTCGCACGGAATGGTCGAGCCGTCTTCCACCAGCACGACTTCAAACGGCCGGTCAAACTCCTGTTCAACCAGGCTTTGCAGCAGCTCATCCACCTCATCGGGACGATTGTAAACAGGAATGATCAGCGAGAAAAACAAGTCGGTCATGGAGGCAAAGATACAGGTTCACCACAAAGGAGCAAAGATTGGGAGACTTTCCTCCCTTGAGGGAGGATTAAGGAGGGTGGCTTATCACGATTAGTGCCACCCCTCTCGGTCTCCCCTCAAGGGGAGAGGTGGAAATCCTAATCACATCACCTTTTGCTACCTTAACAAACACAGCGAAGAAATTGCTCTTTGCTCCTTTGTGGTGTATAAAAAACGGCTGCCAGAATCCCGACAGCCGTTTCAACGGATCTACCTGTCGGTAGACAGGTCAACTTATACGTTGTTATTCAAGGTAGATGACTTGCCCGTTGGAATATTCCACGGTGTAGTCGAATGAGAAGAGCTTCGATTCGCCTTTGCCAATGTTGAATTTCCAGGTCAGGATGCCTGTTTTTTCATCCAGCTCGGCGCCTTCATACGATCCCTGTTTCACTTTGATATCGTCGTTGGTCGATACCGGGAAGTGATCTTTCAGGATGAACGGAATGCTTGCACCACCGTTGTTGCGCACAGTGAAATCCCATTGCACTTCGTAGCGGTTGCGGCTTCCGAAGACTTTGTTCTTGCTTTTCTCTTCGCTGCGCTTGCGGTCTACGACGATTTTCTTGTCTTTGCCGAGCGAGAAGCTGAGCGTGTCTTTCGTCGAGCTCACGTTGATGTAGCTTTTTCCGATAAACGTCCCGTCGAAATAGAGGTTCGATTCGCCATTGAGCAGGTTCAGCTTTTCCCAGCCGGAAATCTGTGCAACGAGGTAAACCGATGGATCGAGCTTCGGAACGGCGTGGTATTCGTAGTTAGCGTTCATCGTGTAAACGGCAATCGCTACGCGGTGATCGGCATTGTCGGAAGGAACGGTAAACGGCGTGTTGATCTGGAATTCCATGCGGAGGTCCTTTTCAACCGTCTGGGCAACGGTGTAGCTGTACGTACCGCTTTTTTCGGTATCGCCCGAAGCCCAGTAACCGGCGTTATCGTCCCTTTTTTTGGCGCGATTGAACAAGCCTTTTCGCTCGGATTGAATGGTTACTTCATTCAATGCTGAGTAGCTGTAATCGGCTGAAACGGCTCCGGCTGACATATAGTTGACCGAATTGCCGTTGGCAGTAATGATTTCGTCCATCACAATGGCTTGCGGGCGCATCATGATTTTCGTAAACGGCGAATTGATCGGCACGTACAGGTTGTCGTAACCGAGGTAGGTAACCGTAATGCCCTGTTCGCCGCGCGGCACCACAAAGGAATAACGGCCATTGATATCGGTTGTAACCACGTTCTGTGGATTGCTGTTCATCTGGATTTTCGCAAAGGCCAGCGGTTCGCCGGTCGTTACATCCATCACTTCACCATAAACGGTTTCGCCGGAGTAATTGTAAACTGTAGGCTGACGCGGTACCACCTGCTTGCGCGGAACCGGCGTGTAGTAATTCAGGTACCACGGCTCGATTACCGGTTCCTGTGTGTTGTCGTACGGATCGTTGGTGGAAAGTACGAGGTTCACGTTGTTCCAGTCGATGCCGGTGTTTTGTGTAACGAGCCCTTTTGCTTCGAGCATCACCGGCGCGCCGATCCCGTTGCTGCGCATGTCGTAATACGGTTTCCACGATGCATTCGGTGTGATGTAGGAGAATGTGAAGTTGGTATTGCCGGCCCGTTCTACATCCAGCTCGACTTCGATTTCGGTGTAGTTTTTCACTGGCAGGCTGCGGCGCGTATTGATTTCCTGTTCGATCGTATTGGCCTCGCGGATGATCGTTTCGATCTCATCTTCGACCTGCGATTTGCGAGTCTGGATTTCCGTCATTTTGGAATGGTAGAAGGTCGAAGCTTCTTTCAATTCCGAGATCTTCACGGCTTGCTGTTGGCTTCCGAGATCGTTGTTTTTCAGCAACAGCTGCTCGTCGTAAAGCAAAACAGTGTACTCGTCGCGGAGCTTGCGTTCTTCTTTGTCGAGCTTCTTGCGCTTGGCATTCAGATCGTCGAGCTCTTGTTTGGCGATGGCCAGGTCGTCGAAATTCTTGCGGGTTCGAACACTGAGGATGATCGCATTTTCAGTCGATTTGAGCTGAATGGAATTGGGGTCCACGAAATCCGTCAGCTTCTCGAAAATGAGCACCTGCTTTCCGGACCGGAGGTCGACCTGTTTGGTGTGTTCAACCTGCGCACCGGAGGTGAAAACGGTCACTTTTGTAATCGGAGCAGCAATTTTCTGCTCTTTCTGCCCGAAGATTACCATTGGCAGTAACAGGAAAAGGATCAGTTGTTTCATGATGGGTGTTTGTATAAATAAAAAAACGTACCCCGAAGAATACGTTTAAGGATTCGGAACGTTCAATCATTCCATAAATTTTTCCGTTTATAATTTCACAGGCAATACAATCTTCGACAAATCGATCTCGTATAAATCCATGCTGCTTTTTTGTCCCTGGAGGTTGAAACCGGCCATGATGGCTTTATTCAGATCGCGGTACAGCTTGAAATGCGTGTCGTCGTTCACGGTATTCACACCGGCACCCAGATTGATCGGTGACGACCAGCCTGTTCCGGTATTTTCGCACACATAAACGTCCAGTCCGCCCATTCCGGTATGACCATCGGAGCTGAAGAACAGGAAACGACCGTCCGGTGAAATGTAAGGTGTTGTCTCGCGACCTTCCGTATTCACGCTGTCTGGCAAGGCCTGCGCCACGCCCCATTTTTTACCCACTTTGTGCACGACATAAATATCCGTCGAGCGTTTGTCGCCTTTGCGATCGGTCACGAAATACATCGTGTTGCCATCTGCTGTCAGCGTTGCCGCACCATCGAAGAAAGACGTATTGATGGACTTGTTGTTGATCGGCTTCGGCGTTGTCCATTTGCCTTTATTGGTGAATTCGATTTCGCAGATATCCGAGCTGCGTGTTTGTTTTTTGGAATCCGTTGCAGTCGTGTTGAGTGTCACGATTCCCTTCAAACCATCGGCAGAAACGTGGGAAAGTGCGTCGAAGCCGTTCGAATTGAGGCGATCGAGATCGTTGGAAACGCTGTCCCATTGCTGCGTGGCGCCGTTCCATTCGGCTACGTAAATATCTTCGAAATATTCCTGGTCGTCCGGGTTCACTTTACCGCCTGTCGTGTTTCCGCGACGTGAAGTGAAGTACATGATTTTTCCGCCGTTGACGAAGATTGGTCCGTATTCGTTAAAGCCCGAATTCACTTCTCCGCGCATCGAAACGCGCTGATTGGTAGCTTTGGTCATAGCTTCCTGCGCGAATTTGCATTCCGCGAGCTTTTTCTCTACGCGCAGCTCTTTCGAACGGGCTTTGGAAAGGTGTTCCAGCGCCATTTCGTAATACATCGCAGCGGAATCGAGGCTGCCAATCTGGTGGTAGCTGCTGCCGAGAATGTCGTAAATGTCTTTGTCGACGTCCATGCCACCTTTCTTGATAGCGTCTTCGCCATACTGGCGCGCATAACCGAAATTGTTCAGTCGGTAGTGGCAGTAAGCAATCCAGAACGACGCCTTCCACGTCATCGGATCTTTCACACCTGCTTCACGGAAAATAATGAGCGCATCGCGTACTTTGCCTTCGGCAACAAGTTTTTTACCCTGGTCGATGAGCAGCAGCGCCGATGATTTGTCAATGATTCCGGTAACGCTGTCGGGTGGGTGAGTAGTTGACCGGGCAATGGCTTGTGAGCTGCATACAGTCAGTACGAAAAGAACACTCAATAAAATTTTCATGATAAGCAGTACAAAGTATTGGCCACAAAATAATATAAAATATTGTATCTGCGCCCTTCCTGTCAGGGGAAATCGCGATCAACTACCTGAGGTACGTCGGGAGCGTTGGTTGGTCGCGTAATGATTTGCCTTAAGGTCAACGATATCGTTCATGGCGATCGTTGCGGCAACAATGGACCAGATAGGCGCAAAAGCCGCGCAGATCCAGAGAACCAGGTTCAGGAAGAACTGGGAAAGAAAATACATCGGGTCGCGCCCGAAATCCGACCAGACGAACAGCGCTTTCAGGTCGACAGGCACCCAGATCATCACACTGTAAATACAGCCGATCGCCACAGCCAGTCCGCGATTCCGGCGGGCAAACTGCACACTTTCGTCCATCGTGAGTCGCAGCCGCTCGTTGATGTAATCGAGGAACGAAAAGCCGTAATAGAAAAAGCCGATCACGAAAATCAGGTAGAACATCGGGCTGTCTTCGGCTTCTTTCCAGCCCAGTTTGGCCACGATAAAAATGATCAGGAAGAAGAAATATTCCCACATGATATTCCGGATCGCGATGCGGAACCCGCGTTTCACGTCGTGGATGAGCTGCTGAAAATCGAATACATATTGATTGCCGGTCAGCAAAAACTCCACTTTCTGCGACAAATGGGACAGCAGCGGCGAAAGCAGGATCACCACGAGGTACTTCGCAAAGCGCATCAGCAGGATGGAAATCGAAATTTCGATCAGCAGCCGGATCATGTACCATACGATCTCGTTCATATTCGTGGCGCTGGTTTGCGGCGCATGGCGCTGAATCATATATCCGATCTGGTAAATCCCGATCATCAACACCGCCGGAATGCAGATATACCAATACAGCTTGTGCTCCACAATGAAACGGAACGCTTTGTAATAAGCCCGGAAACCGATAAGGGTATTTCGCAAAAAACGCATGATCAAAAATACAGTTTGTAGTTGGAAGTTGCTAGTTGGAAGTTCGAAGTTGACTTCAGGACCTGCCTGTCGGCAGACAGGTTTTAAGACGTCAGGACATTAAGAGATGTTTTCCACCACGGCGGACGCTTCGCGGATTTTTGATGAACGAAATAGAAAACAGACAGTCGGGAGACAAATGCAGCAATGGGGTTTGATTATCAATTTGTTGTATCGGACATGGATGAGACATCAGGACTGGAGGCTGGCAGGCCGGGGACCAACGAGCAACTCGTAACTAACAACTCACCAACTATTTCTATGTGCTCTATTGGAGACTGGCCGACAGGAGACAGAAAAACCGAACAGAAGTTGAATAGTTAAGGAGTTCTTTATCGCACCCTCAACTGCCAAACTATGTAACTTCCAACTTCTAACCAAACTCACCAACTCTAAAACTCACCAACTCACCAACTCACCAACTCTAAAACTCACCAACTATTCCTATCTTTGCACCTTTCAAAAACAACGCATCCTGCGGAAAATCGTGTGATATGCAACTTTCAGCTCTTACAGCCCTGAGTCCGGTCGACGGACGTTACCGTTCCAAAGTCGAAGAACTCGCTCCGTTTTTCTCCGAGTACGGCCTGATCCGCTACCGCGTGATGATCGAAGTGGAATACCTGATCGCATTGGTTGATTCAGGCGTGGAAGCGTTGCAATCGTTCCCGAAGGATAAATTCGCGGCGCTGCGTGCCATCGTTACCGACTTTTCCGAAGCCGATGCACTCGCAATCAAGCACATTGAAAAAACGACCAACCACGATGTAAAGGCGGTTGAGTACTTCCTGAAAGACAAAATGGAAGCCCTCGGACTGGATGCCTACCTCGAATTCGTGCATTTCGGTCTGACGTCGCAGGACATCAACAACACAGCCATTCCGAAAAGCCTCCAGGATGCCGTAAACCAGGTGTACATTCCCGAGCTGGAAAAACTGATTGCGCTCCTGCGCCAGTTCTCCAATGATTGGTCTGCTATTCCGATGCTCGCCCGTACCCACGGTCAGCCGGCTTCACCAACCGTTCTCGGTAAAGAAATCGCTGTTTTTGTAGAGCGTCTCGAAGCGCAGCTGCAGCAACTGAAAACCATCCCGTATTCGGCCAAATTCGGTGGCGCAACCGGGAACTTCAACGCACATTTTGTGGCCTTTCCAACCATTGACTGGGTGGCGTTTTCCAATAAATTCGTCGGTGACCAGCTGGGCCTGAAGCGCAGTCAGCTTACGACGCAGATCGAGCACTACGACAACCTCGCGGCGCTTTTCGACAACATGAAGCGCATTCATACGATCATCCTCGATCTCGACCGCGATATGTGGACGTACATTTCGATGGATTACTTCAAGCAAAAGCTCAAAGAAGGCGAAGTGGGCTCATCCGCAATGCCGCATAAAGTGAACCCGATCGACTTCGAAAACTCCGAAGGAAATATCGGGATCGCGAACGCATTGCTCGAGCACTTGGCGGCTAAACTGCCGGTTTCCCGTTTGCAGCGCGACCTCACGGATTCTACCGTTCTGCGTGCCATCGGAATGCCGTTTGCACACGCGCTGATCTCTTTCAAAGCCACGACGAACGGTCTGAACAAGCTGTTGCTGAACCGCGACGCCATTGCCAATGACCTGGAAGACAATTGGGCTGTTGTGGCAGAAGCAATCCAGACCGTATTGCGCAGCATCGGCTTCCCGAAACCTTACGAAGCCTTGAAAAACCTGACGCGCAAGAACGAAAAAGTAACGGCCAAAACCGTACACGATTTCATCGACACGCTGGACGTATCGCCGGCAGTTCGCGAGCAGCTCAAAACGATCACACCGCAAAATTATACAGGCGTCGATCTTTTGAAACGTTAACGAACGCCCGAACCGATTTATCTGTATATTAAGGGAAAAATACCACGGATTTGCGGCGACTTTCCCTCATAGTTTCTTGCTTTTCAGCAGCTATCAGTTTCTCACAGGAGCTGTTTATTGATTGGGGACCGGAAAACCCGCGCAATTCCCAATTGATTGAAGTGTTACCCGATGACGGAACGAATTTCTATGCCTACCGGCTTTCCGGCGGACAGTTCGTTCAAACGCCCCGCATAACGCGTTACAATGCCGGTGAAGCGGTGACCACCAAGCGCATTGAGCAGCGTATCGACGACAACATGGTGAACCTCGAAGAGCTGGTGACCTTTAACGGACGTTTGCTCGGTTTTTTCTCCGATAAGAAAAACGGGATCAACTCGCTCTACATGGTCAAATACGACACGGAAGCCGATCCTTACGGGCTGCCCGAAATGATGGTGTCGTATCCCATGCCGAAAGGGTGGAGCAACAAAGGCTTTTTCAACATCATTATTTCCAATAACCGCTGTTTCATGTGTGTCGAATACGTGATTCCGGGCAAGCGCGATATGTTCGATCGTTACGGCTACAAAGTGGTCGATTCGGCTTATAATACCATCACCGAAGGCGAGTACGAAATTCCGTACAATTCCCGTAATGCAAACGTCGATCTGCGCTACCTGACCGATCAGGGTGATTACATCCTGGGGATTTCCGTCTACGCAACCCAGGGCGGCGGCACGTGGAAAGATTACAGCTCGCTGGAAAAAACCGTTGTTGTTCATGTAAAAGGCAACGACTTCTCCGAATACGAAATGGACATTGACGGCATGCGCGTGTTCGATATGGGCGTAAGCGCGCTCGATTCTATGCTCACGGTAACCGGAACATACGGCCCGCCGTTTTCTACGGGAGCACAGGGCGTTTTTTTGCAGCGCGTGAACCTGGACACCAAAACCATCGTGAATCAATACTTCGACGCCTTCCCACGGGAATTCATGACGCAAAACCTCACGCCGGAGCAGGTCGACCGGCTGGAGCGAAGGGAAGAACGCGGACGTTTGGGGCCACAGCTGTACAATTACGCTATCCGAGCCATTCATCCGCTGCCCGACGGCTCAACAGTCGTGCTGGCCGAGCAGTTCTACATTTACCAGCAAAATGCTTCCGACGCGCGCGGGATTTCCCAGACGGCTTATCACTACTACTTCAACGACCTGCTGGCCTTCAAGATCGATACGAACGGTTCGTTCAACTGGATCGTTCAACTGCCGAAAGAACAGCATTCAGTGAACGATAATGGCTATTACAGCTCTGTCGTTTCGTTTATTTCCGGTGGCAAGCTGTGCTGCCTGTTCAACGACAATCTCAGAAACTACGACGACTTCCGCAACTACGAAGCCTTCTATCGAACCATTAGTTTTCCGGTCCGGAAAAAATCCTACGCCCTGGCGCTCGGACAGATCGATCTGCAAACCGGCGAAATCCACCGCACGGTTTTCAACGATTACCAGGAAACCGATGGAATCGTCGTGCTGCGTCTTTCCACCCTCGACAACGTCAAACGCGAATTGTTGTTATTTTCGTCCGGTCGCCGCGAACGTTTTGGCCTGCTGCGATTTTAGACTGTTACACCGGAGACTTCTATGTGCCCTATGTGTGGTTCCAACACTGGAGACCGAAGACTGGAAAACCGAAGACCAATTGTAACCATTCATTCGCAACGTATTATGTACCTGAATCCAATTGTCCCCTTATGAAAGCCATCCTACTTTTTGCCTTCCTGTGCTGCTCTTTCGCCGGGATTTCCCAGATCACTTACACCCTGAAAATCATCAATACCGATGGACAGCCGGTGAAAAACGTCGAAGTAACGGCCGCCAATAAGACCGAAACGGCAACCGTGTTGAAAGCCCGCACCGATGGGGCCGGCGCAGTGGTCTTTACGCTCACAGTTCCGGGAATGTACACCTTCAGCTACCTCGAAATGAAAGACGTGGCGACATACGAAGTGAAGGAAAATATCCGCGGTAATATGTCGCGCACAACGACATACGATCCGAACGGCGTTTTTGCTGTTTCGCCGAATATCAACCGCTCCGGCATTGTGTTCAAAACCGTTCCTGCACTGGAAATGCGCTCCCAGCCGAACGTAGCGAAAGTGACCATTCACGTAAAGGAAAAAGACCAGACGCGCGTGCCGAATATCCCGATGGAAATCGTTTCGGGATCGGATAAGCTCAAATTCCAGGGGAAATCGAATGCTTCCGGTCAGGCGGTTTTCTATTTGCCGATTGGAAAATCGTACGAGATCGATGTGGACGGCGTAGCGGCTTACCACAAATTCAAAGTACCCAATGAAACCGGCATGGAAATGCAGGAAGTGGTGTTCTACGAAAAAACAGCCGTGCAGGAAATTGCAAAAGGCGATACCATCCTGCAACGTGGCATTACGCAGACCAGTGGAACGTCTTCACACTTGCTGTTCACCTTCCAGCTCAACGATTATAGTGGCGCCGGACTGGCCGGCGAACCGGTTTACCTCGACGAGGAAAACGGCAAGCGCGTATATGAAAGCGTTACGGACGCCACCGGCAAATGCGTATTCATGCTGGCAAAAGGACACAATTACCTCGTGAACGTGAAATACGAGCGCGGCATGCACCTCGTGGATGCGAAAACGGTCGAAGGATTTTCATCGGCGATGGCGACGCGCAGATACCGTGGCTCGGCAGCTACGGAACGCATGCTCGAAGAACGGAAAATGAACGAAAAAGGCTTTGTGATCAATCACAGCCAGACGCCGGTTAACAAAGCCGAAACGCCGGCGAATTACCTGAAAACGAATGCTCAGGGTTTTGACATCGATTTTGGCAATTCAGGACCAATTGGCACGCCGACCATCGTTGGTGATAAAATGTATACGCAAGCCGGATTTTACTCACCGAGCTTTTACTGCCTGAATGCGGCAACAGGAAAATACCTCTGGGGCGTTGAGCTGGGTGAATCAGGAGCGTCGCCGGCGGTTTACCAAAGCGGCGTGCTGCTTGTCAACACCTATTCCTGTACGCTTTACGCACTCGATGCTTTGACGGGCAAGCTCCTGTGGAGCAAATGGCTGGCCGGTACGATCTATTCCACACCTTCAGCTGATGACAAAAGCGTGTATGTGGTCTACAACAACGGCGGCTCCAATCCCGCTAAGACAGGTGAAGAATACGTGCTGGCCTGCTTTGACCTGAAAACCGGGAAAGTGAACTGGATGAGCTGGGTGGATCGTGAAGTGATTGCCTGCCCGGTAGTTGAAGGAACGGAAGTCCATGTAGCTTCGCAATCTGGTAATTACTATGTCTTCGATAAAGAAACCGGGAAGGAAAAAATCGTTTCCAAAACGGTCAAAGCGGTTTCGTCTCCAACCGTAACACCAGATGCCATTTTCCTCACAACCACAGTCGGTGGTAAAGAAAAGCTGGCGGTGCTCGACAGAAAAACGCTGCAGGTCAAAAAGCGGTATGCAACAGATCTGAATCCGGCGACCATAGCTGTCGGTTCGTACGAGCAAATGAATTTCAACGGCAGTCACCCGATCGTTTACAAAAACAAAACACTGATTTTGCTCGACAGCGACCAGATCATCGCGTTTGATGTGTCTTCCGAGCAACAGCTCTGGCAACAGCCTGTGAAAGCGCATCCAAACCAGGTTCCGGTTGTGGCCAATGATAAAGTCATTGTATCAACGAAGGAAGGCGCCGTGATGAGCTATGATATCAGCACCGGTACGCCACAAACGGTGAAACAAAGCACGGGCGAAATGGACGGTCAGCCGGTTGCGCGAAACGGTTTCATGTACTTGGCGGCCAACGGTATACTGGTCGTGATCAAAGCCGTGCAGCAGTTCCAGTGGGACCAGTGGAACAAAGACGCGCGCCACAACCTGTATTGGGAATGACCTTCACCACAAAGGGGCAAAGATCCATAAATATGCTTGCCGCTTAAGGCAGCAAAGGTAATTGTGGTGAGAATTTCCGGCATTTCCCCCTTTGGAGGGGGATTAAGGGGGAGGATGAAACGCCTTGCCACCCTCCTCAATATTCCGGCGCTACTGCTTGGTCTTCGTCCGCCTCGGCGGACTCTTCTCAAGGGAAGAGGCAAATCCCTTTGCTCCTTTGTGGTGATTTATTTACGGTAGCTTTTCAGCACGCGCATCGAGAAGAACACGAGGAATCCGGCAACGGCGAAATAACCGAGGTAATCGCCCAGCAGCTGGTAAAGCGTCTTGCGCTCGTTGAGCTGTATCGTCTGACGAATGGCGGTTTCCTTCCACCAACCGGTTTGTTGCAGCACATCGCCGCGCTGATTGATAAAGCCCGATGTTCCGGTATTGGCCGAACGCGCTACGTATTTCCGGTTTTCGATTGCCCGCAGCCGCGCAAAAGCGAAATGTTGCTTGTAGCCCGGTGTATCGCGCCACCAACCGTCGTTGGTAATGATGGCGATGAAACCGGCACCCTGCTTACATTGACTACGTACAAAGCCTCCGTAAACGGATTCGTAACAAACCACTGGCGCAAAAGTCACATTGCCGGCTTTCATAACTGTTGGTCCGCCATCTTCAATACCCAGTGATCCGGAGGAGCCGCCGAGGTTGATGCTCAGGTCCTCCAGCCACGGAAAAATATTGGAAAACGGAATTTTTTCCACCCCCAATACCAGCTTCGATTTGTGAACGATCGTCGGTGTGCGGTTTTCCTTGAACAGGATGGAAGAATTGTAAGCCTCATAATATCCCGGGCCAAACGGATCTTTACGCGAAGCACGCGAGTTTTTCTGATCGAAGAATTTGTAAGTCGTAGCGCCGATCAGGAAGGAAGCGTTGTTCCAGCGTGCGCGGCGTTCCATCAGCAGGTGGAATGCCGTTTTCTGATGTAATTCCTCCTCGACGATATTGCCGTTGGGATACAGCGCTGTTTCTGGAGCCATGACCAGCTGTGTAGCCGGTGAAACTTCCTTGTCGGCCAGGTCCATGATCTCGGCCAGCTGCTCATCATCCGAGCCGTTGAATTTCTCGTTGTACGGATCGATGTTCGGCTGAATGGCTACGATCTCATACGGTTGCTGCGTTTCCGTATAGCTCACATACACCACCAGTGAAATCAGTACCGGAAGAACGATCAGGAAGCTTCCTTTAATCAGGAAGGTGCGCATTTCCAGCCACGATTGACGTAAGTCGAGCTTTCGGTGCAGGAATTTCACGACGAAAATATTCACCGACAAAATCCACAGCGACCCGCCGAGCACGCCCGTCCAGGCATACCATTGCACGAGCTCGGGAACGCGTGCGAAGACATTGCCCAATGTAAGCCACGGCCAGGAAATTTCCCAGTTGAAATGCAGAAATTCGAACGTGAGCCAGGTGCAGAGCAGCAAAGGTGTATTCCAGATAGTACCGAGCTTGCGTTTGAGGCGATGGAATATATAAAAAGCAATCGCCATCACGAGGCTGTTGCAGATAAACGCCATGTAAGCTCCGTCCGGATCGGCGAAGTAAATCCACCAGGTCGTTAATACATTGTAAACGAGAAAAGCCAGGTAGCCCTGGAAAAACAATGCGTAGGATTTCCGTTCAGCCGTGTAGCTTTCTTCCACCAGCAAAAGCGGAACCCAGGCCACAAAAGCCAGCGGGAACAGACTTCCCGTGAAGGGAAAGGAAAGCGCCATCAGAACGCCGGAAAAGAAAGCCAGTAACCACCGGTTCAAACGGCGGCTCAATACGGTTTGCAGCATAAGCTCAAAAATACAACAAGGGGTGGAATTCCGAAAACTTTCGGAACCACCCCTTGCTGATTTATTGTTTTGTGGGATTGTTGTTATTCAAAAATCACGGTCATTTCAACACGACGGTTTTTCTGACGTCCTTCAGCTGTTTCGTTGGTTGCAATCGGCTGCGTTTCCCCGAAGAACAGGGTGTTCAGTCGTTTCGCATCCACACCTTTACCGATCAGGTACGTTTTCACAGCTTCCGCACGCTGCTTGGACAGAATGAGGTTTTTCTGTGCATCACCTACGTTGTCGGTATGACCAGAGATTTGCAGCTTCCAGTCTTTCTTCTTGATCAGGAGTGCCGCCAGCTCATCGAGTGAAGCGAAAGAAACCTGCTTGATGATCGCCTTACCGGATTCGAACTCGAGGTTTTCAAATGCTGTGTTCAGGATTTCCTGTTCAGCTTCTTCGATTTTCGGACAACCTTTGTTTTCGATCACACCTTTCACAGTAGGGCAGTTATCGTCTTTGTCGAGGATGCCGTCGCCGTCTGTATCCTGGTAAGGGCAGCCTTTGTTTTTCAGCGGTCCTGCAAGGTTCGGACATTCGTCGTCTTTATCCAGCAAGCCGTCTTTGTCTGTATCCGGCCAAGGGCAACCGTTGTTTTCTTTCGGTCCGAACTCAGTAGGGCAGTTGTCAACGAAGTCGAACAGACCATCGTTATCTGTATCCGGGCACCCTTGGTTTACAAGCGGTCCAGGTACATCCGGACAAGCGTCATCGGAATCCTTGATACCGTCGCCGTCTTTGTCAGGACAACCGTTGAAGGCGATGATACCCGGTACATCCGGACAGTCGTCTTTCGGATCGATGATGCTGTCGTTATCTGCATCCGGGCAGCCTTTGAAGTAAGCCAATCCGGCGAGCTCAGGACATTCGTCATCTTTGTCCGGAATTTTGTCGCCGTCTTTATCCGGGCAACCTTTGAATTCCGCCAGACCCGGTGTCTCAGGGCAAAGGTCTTCCGCATCCTGGATACCATCCTGGTCTGTATCAGGACAGCCTTTGAACGCCCAGATTCCCGGAGTGTCCACACAGTTGTCCATTTTGTCGGATACTTTATCCTTGTCGCGGTCTTGCGGCGCTGTGTACAGGATTGGCACGCGCAAACCGGCATAAACTTCCGCTCCGCGTACTTTCCCGAAGGCAAACATGGAGCGCACATCGGTGAATCCGATCGTGAGCGGGCCTAGTCGGGCAGCCATACCGACTTTCCAGCCGGAATATTCGTTGACCGATACCGGAACGTGGAACCCGAACCATGCATGGTCGAAACTTGGCGTGATCACGAACTGTGTAGGGATTTTTACTTTGGAAGCTACGTTTTTGCCCAGTACGTTGATCATACCGGTAGCGTTCACGTAGAACCATTTCCAGATGTGGTAATCCAATTGCAGACTGAGTGCTGTCGGTGTCCACATGAAATACGTTTCACCTGTTCCTTCGTTGGCCGACCAGCCCGATCCGCTCTGGATAAGGCTATCGATGATCGTATCGAAGGCCGCAAAGCTGTTAGCGTCTTTGAAAATCCGCAGATCGAGCGTAGTGGTGTTCACGCTGAAGTCGCGGCTGTAACCACCTTTGGTGAATTTCATTCCACCGATATCGAGGATGGAAACGCCGGCACGGAGGGTGTATTTCTCCTGGTCTTTTCGCCACAGGTTGGTTTCGCCGTCCATGTCGTATTTGTAATCCTGGTAATCAGGACGCCATTCGTAGACGAAACCGAGATCGAAACCGATTCCCAGCCTGGAAGATGATTTGAACGGATCGAATTTTCCGCCTGAAGCCAGGTCGTCGAGTCCGTCGGAATAGCCGTACTGGAATGTTCCGATCAGCGTTGTAGCGGTATCCTTGTTCAGGAGCTCGTAATCAAGGTTGTCGGTGTAGGCATACGCAGAAGCAAGTCCCTGGAGCAATTTCATGCGTCCACCGATTTTGAAGAAATGTTCGTTCTTATCGGCGAGCACCTGTCCGTAATTTACACCGTATTCGTTCCACATCATGGCATTGGCGTTTACCAGGCGCTCATTAAGACGAAGGTTCCACAACGCAGCAAAGTCGAGCCCGTTTTCAGCCAGCTTGGCCAGCTTCGGATCGAGGTCGTCGATGTTGCTCACCATGCGCGTTTTGGCCGAAAATCCGACTGCAATGCGCGGGTTGATGTGGAAAGCGAAGTTCAGCACATCGATCTGGTAATTGATGTACACACCGCGTGTCTTGGAGCTCGGGTCGTTGTAATCGTAGTAATCACCGATGTAACGGTCTTCGAAGGTCGAATCGGGACGAATCCACGCTGTATCGGTCGTGAACGACTTGCGCCACCATTTCGGCATGTCTTTCGTATCGAAATACTTGGCGTTGTTCCAGGCACCAATGTTAACGCTCGCCAGGTTCAGATCGAACTTAAAGCGCCCGTCGACGAAGCTGGCTGGCTGGTTATCCAGTCCCATCACGCCGACATAATTACTGCTGTGAACTCCGAGATAGTTTTGTGCGTTGAGTTGATTGTGGCCCGCGCCCAGCAAGGCCAGTGCAAGTAGTAATCGTAGTTTTTTCTTCATAAGCGGGAATCTAAGAATCATTCAACCGGGTAACGAACAAGGTAGCCGTTCGACTGGGACAGCAGTAATAATGAGCCGTCCTGTTGTCGGTGCAGCACAACCATGCTTGCTCCTTCGAAGGATTCTGTTGTTAGTTGTTTACCGTTTAGCGAGTAAATATAATTGTTATTTGACAATCCGTCCAAAATCCCAACAATCATTTTTCCGTTGGCTTTTCCGAGGCAGGAAACACTTTCTATATCTGCAAATGTGGGCGTTATGAAACCGAGCTGCGTACCCGATTCGGAGAATAAGCGGATTGTTTTACCGGATTGCACCGCAATGACCGCTTTCCCAAAGTCATTGGTCACACCAACGATGCGTTTTGCTCCACCGGCCAGCTCGCGCTGATCGCCGTTCGTGCCCACGAGCATAAACCGGTTGTTATCGAGCCCGAAGAAACGCGGACCGTCGGAGGTTTTCAGGACCACCAGCTCGCCTGAAGGAACGGCAAACGATTTCAACTGGCGTTTCCGGTCGATGGAAAGATGAACGGCTTTCGTTTCACCGGTCACTGTCGCGGTAAGCTCGCCGCGGTTTACCCAAACGATCAAAGCGGCTTTTTCCCGCGGGCGGAATGGCAATCGGATGCTGCCGGCTTTTTTTCCTTCAGAATAGATCGTCAGGAAATCCTGGTCCACAACGGCCAGGCGGTTTTGACCTTTCCAGGTGTAATAACAGGCTGCGGTAACGTTGTTCGTATGTTGCAGCGGGAAACCAGGTAGCTCAGCTCCTTGTTGATTAAGCACGTGCACGGTATTGGCGGCCGTAAGGATCAGTTCTTTGCCGGTGGTCGAAAGTGCAGCTTCGTTAGGTGCATGGTCCAGTGCTTTTTTCCAGCGCTCGCCTTGTTTGTTGATGCCGTAAATGCTGTTGTTTTTCGAAACCACGAACAGGAAATCGGAACCCTGAACGGGTAAGAGCTGCGCAATGCCGCCGTCGATGCGAATAGGCGTTTCCTGGCGGGTTTCGGGCTGCTTTTCTCCCTCTGTAACCGGCTCGCTATATGTGCGCACAACGGTATGACGCGACCCTTCGAGCAAACTGATCGTGCGGTGCTCCTGCGGCGACAAATGGCGGTAGCTCACTTTCTGCGGGATGTTGTGGAACAATCCGGCGTATTTTTCGATTTGCTGGGAAAGCGTATGACCGGCTTCGTAAGCACCGATAAATGCATCGATGGTGCGCTGGTCTTCGGCGATGAAAACGCGGCTGTTGAACACTTCGAGATGCCAGTCGCCGGCTACCGGTAATGGTTTCGGGAGATGGACATTCCGGACAAACCCGGCGTTTTTTCCTTGTCGAATGCTGGATTCATCTACGGCATCGCCCAGAATGGCAATCGGATCCTGGCCCGCAATGTAATCAGTAATGATGCAGGGCTTACCGTTGTAGGTTACCACTGCCACACCGTTGTTGATCCAGTCGTAAGCTGGAGACATAGCCGGATCGAGCGTGCGCAGGTAATTTTTCTCGTAGAAGCGGTATTCACTGAAATCTTCCGGGATCACGTCGAGGAACAATTCCTGATCGTCGGCCAGGTGCTTGCCCAGGTCATTGCCGGTTGAAACATAGACAATACTGCCGTCGGCCTTTTCGTAGACGTTTTCGATCGACGGATAAGCTTCTTTCCAGGTTACGAGGCTGTAAGTACTCTTCCGGTCGAGATAGTTCCAGTCCAGCGAAATATCTCCGTTCAATGTCGGCTCCGATTGGGAAATAACGAGGAATTCCTTGTCGAACTTTGCAAACCAGCCATTCGATAAACGGAGACTGTGTGCTGCCGTCAGCTCACCAGTCAGCTTGTTTTTCGACAGGAAATGCTTCACGATCTCTGTCGTCCATGGTTTGCTGCGTTCCAGGAGAATGGTCTTTCCGCTTGCGCCAAAATACATATGCTGAACGCGTTCCGGATTCTCAAACAGGCTCCGGATCAGTTCGTCATCGCCAATGAGGCCTGTTGAGCTAACCAGATCGTAATTGAAAGGCCTGTGGGCTATCACTACAGGTGTACGGGCTGCAAAGACACTATTGGGATGAACGGCATTGCCCGAAGAAGCGATATTGATCCCCACATATGCGATCCAGATTAACGCAACAGCTCCGAGTATTCCGACGACGTATTTTCCCACTTGAAAAATTCTTTACGTTCAAAAATACACGTCAGGAAGCCTTCTTTTCCACTGCCCGGGATAAGTAGTTAACAGTGGTATGTTTACTCGAAATCCAGCTGCAGCTGAAAATCGCCGAGCAGGTTGAATGTTTGCCGATGATGAACGGTAGAGCCGTGTTCCAGGATGGCGGTCCGGTGACTGATCGTCGGGTAGCCTTTGTTCTCATTCCAGCCGAAATGCGGGAAATCCGAATGAAGCTTTTTCATGTATTCGTCGCGGTAGGTTTTTGCCAGGATGGAAGCCGCAGCGATGGATCGGTAAATGCCATCGCCCTTAATGATAGCATGGGATTTGAATACCGAATTGCGGAGCGTTTTATTGCCGTCGATGAGCAATTCGTCTGGTCGCGGCGTGAGCTGCAAAGCCGAGCGTTCCATGGCTGTAAGACTGGCTTGCAGGATGTTCAGCTCTTCGATTTCGCGTTCGTCGATGAAACAAACGGCGTAGCTGATGGCGTGTTGCTCGATCAGTGGGCGCAGTTCTTCGCGTTGACGTGCGTTCAGCTTTTTGGAATCGTTCAGTAAAGGATGGTGAAAATCGACCGGTAAAATAACGGCAGCAGCTACCACAGGCCCGGCCAGACAGCCTCTTCCGGCTTCGTCGCAACCGGCTTCGACTATACCCGCGGTACGAAATGGCAACAGCTCCTGCATACTGCAAAATTGGCAAAATAGTTGTAATTTCCACCCTGAAACAACTTTTTAGACGCTATATTCGTTTACTAATCAGAGAACACAAAGACTATGAAAAAGATATTGTTGATATTGACCGTTGTACTGTCTTCAATTGCTGCTACAGCGCAGGAAACAGCTACCACTACTGCGGCATCGCTGACCAAAGGAAAAACTTCCGGTGTATTTGAATTTGCGCTGCCAGCAAGCGTTACGGCTGAGCAGGTAGAAAAGGCAAAATCGTATTACACGCAATACTTTACGGTTGCTTTCGATCAGAAAAGCCACCAGGCTGTCCTGACAATGACCAAGAACGAGCCGATCAACCGTCGCGTGATGCACCGTTTCCTCGTTACGCTCAACGTACAAACGATCAAGGTTGATTCAGAAGATTATACCTTCGACGCACTTTACGACAAGTACCTGCAATAAGCAGCTTTTACAGATATTGACCCTTCTTCCGGCCAACGGGGGAAGGGTTTTTTATTCCCGATTTTTCTAAACTATTCACTGTTTCAGATTGAGACGGCCGTTATTTTATTAACTTCGGCTTATGCAAAGAACAGTTTCACTATTCGCTTTTTTGCTCCCACTTTTCTTTTTGCCTTGCTTTGGGCAAATCAATCATCCTGTTACACCCCAGCCGAAGCAATTTGAGCCTGTCAGCACAACGCATTCCTCATCGAATCCATCCGGATTTTATCAGAATAACACCAACTATTCGGCACAGCATCCATCCTATCAGCAAGCCTATTCCAACCAGGCTTTAGCTCCCGGCAACCAACTGCCAGCCAAAGAATCTGCTTCCATTCAAGAAATCCAGCAATTACTTTCCGAAGTTACAACCAAGCGGAAAGAGATTCCGACAGCCTTACCGCTTCTTACACGACAGAAACAATATTTCGACCAGGCTTTTTCTGAAATCAGTCAGATGCTGGAAGGACAAACAACATTGGATTTGAAACGGGCCGTTTTCCTCACCGAGAATGCTGCTTCAGATGGAAGTATGGATTACAAGCTGTTCTGTAATCAGATTGCCCGAATCGCTTCCCTACTTCAAACACAAATGCTTGCTGAGAACCTTCCAGTGAACGATCCGCTGGCGATCAACAAAACAGTATTTCGTTTCATCTGTGATACGCTTAGGATCTCAAGTGAAGGAAAAATCATTACCACTTATCCCAAAACTTACGATTTCAATGATCCGTTTGGGATTAAGGACATTCGACAGCTGTTTGTTTCCAAGCTGATCAAAACCGGTAAAGGTCAATGCAAATCGTTGCCACTGCTGTTTCTGATCCTCGTACAGGAAATGCATGGCGAAGCGTGGTTATCATTCGCTCCTTCGCATTCCTTCATTAAATGCAAAGACCAAACGGGCCAACTATTCAACCTGGAGCTGACCAGCGGTATTGTCGTTAGTGATTCCTGGATCGTTGGTTCCGGCTATGTGAAAGCAGCCTCGGTTACCACAGGGATTTATCTCGACACCATGAATACAAAGCAGGTAATTGCCAATTGCCTCGTCGACCTTTCGATGTATTACAGCTGGCGTTTCGGGAAGCAAAATATTCAGCTGGGCTACGATGAATTCAACCTGCAATGCCTGAACAAAACCTTGTCTGTTCATCCAACCAACATTCACGCTGTGCTTGGCAAGTCTGATTATTACACCATTCTGCTGAATTACGCTGCTTCCAAAAAGGGTTATCGGACCGAACAGCAATTGCTTGCCGATCCTGTTACCGCCGCCATTTTCAGGGACAGAAACAAATTGTATGCACTCACCGATCAGCTCGGCTATGAATATTTCGGTGAAGCCGAATACCAGCAATGGCTTAAATCGCTCGATCCAGTACCACTTGTTCAACCTGTAATAACCAACTAATCATGAAATCGCATTTCATTTTTTATTTTCTTTCGCTGTTTTTATTGTTCAGTTGTCGAATGGTAAAAACCTTGCCGGCAGAACATACTACTGATGAACAGCTCTCTAGTCATACTATAGCTGTGAATGCACCATCAAATCCTGCTTCTATCTATGGGATGACTGAGGCGAATAGTGTGAGTGTTGCATTTGACTCCGTGATGTTTCAGCGCAATTTATACGAAGATGCATTCGCATCCATTCGTTCCATGCTGGAAGGAAGACGAACAACCAGTTTCAGACAAGCCGTTTTTAGTGTTGAAAATGCTTATGCAAAAGGCCAATTGGATTACAACCTGTACAATAAGCAATTAACAGAGCTGCACACCTTGTCAAAGCTCTACGCTAAAGCACATACTGCTGAATTTGATTACACGTTTACCGACCGTGATACCATTTTGCAACACGCTGGTTTATTCGCAGCAATGAAGGACACGCTTATTCTCGATTTTGACAGCTTGCAATTGGTCCATTTTCCTATGACCTACAATGTGACCGATTTCAATGGCGAACAGCACTGGGAAAGCACTTTTGTTTCATCGCTGTTGCAAACCGGAAAAGGGAATTGCCAGTCGCTGGCTTATCTCTACAACATCCTGGCTGAAATGGCCGATGTGGAATCCCACCTGGCATTGGCACCGAATCACATATATATCAAGCGCTCCTCCCGCAAAACGGGTATGTACAACACCGAGCTCACCAATGGTACTTTTCCGGTAGATGCCTGGATCATGGCTTCGGGCTATGTCAACCTGCAAGCCATTCAGAACGGGCTCTACATGCAGCCGCTCAATGAAGAAGAGGAATTAGCACTTTGCCTGCTGGATCTGGCCAAAGGTTATGAAAAGACCTACGGCATTGGCAATGGTGCTTTTGTGCTGCGCTGTTGCAATACAGCTCTGGCTTATTTCCCGAACTGTGTCTCGGCAAAACTGCTCAAGGAAAAAGTGCTTGGCGAACAAGCCAAACACAGCATGGCTATTGCTGTAGAACACCAGCGATTGGTTGCTGAGCTGTATAAAAGCGGCTATCGTAATATGCCGGAGGAACAGTATTTGGGTTGGCTCTCAGGAAATGCAGCAACACAACATTCCACCGCTGTGAACTACCAGCCATTCGGCAGCTTCGAATCGAAGAATGATCCTACGCGCACTGCCGCCTTGAGCAAAGGCCACTACCAGGAGTTTTTTGTTGTTGACACGCTGGCTACAATAGGTCGGACTGTTCTCGATACACGAACGCTGGCTGTTGTGGGGTATGAAAAAGCAACGCCTTTCACGCTTGATCCCGAAACGGCATACCGATTCTTTGCGATTGATCCGTTGGCGGCGAAGTATCCACATAATTCGCCGTATGCGTTTTCAGAAAACAGGGTGATTGATGGGATAGAGTTAGAAGGATTGGAATGGATCCCAATCCAGCTTATAAATAATATAATAGCAAATGAAGCGGCCATTAAAAAACAAGATGCCAGCTCAACGACCAGTGGATTACTATGGATGGTGCATTTTGTACGTGGTGCTTATAACTCAACACCACAGGGGCAACTTGAAGGATTGACAGAATACCTTGGATTCGTTTGGGAAGATTCTCAAAAGCTTGCAAAAGGTGAAATGACCGTTGCTGAATGGCATGAGCGCCACGGTGGCCAAATGGATGCCAAAATGCTACAAGGAATGACCATGACTTTTATTAAAGCCGTTACAACAGGGGATGCTGAAGCAGTAGGAGAGGCGGTTGGGATAGCAACACAGATGTTTGCTATGTATAAAGCGTTACCAAATTTTGAAGTTAACCCTAAAATTGCAAGCAATAGTTTTACTGCGACGGCTAATAGAACAACAACAATTTTAGGTAGACTAGCTGATACTAGACCATTGGGTGAGAACCTTGTAAATGTTAGAAGTGGAAAGAATAATGGAGGATTTAATATTTTATATATGCCAGACAAATACTATAGTTGGGCGAATAATAAAAAATGGCTACAGCGGGCAATTAGACGAAACGATATCATTAAGGCTGCGTCAGATCCAACGGATATCAATAATATTTGGAAGAATGGAATTGAAGGGGGGGAACGCACCATCTTTGGAAAAGAGGTTGAAGTGCTAGAAGGAGCAGGGTACAAATACAATCCAGAGAACCAAACATTTACGAGACAGAACTAAATAGAAGAATATGGAAAAGGATATAGAAATAAGAATAGAAAAAGATTTTAAGGAAAACACTGAAATCGTTTTAGATATCATTAGCAATTTTGAGAATACAATGAGATTAAGTCCTCGAGTAACAAGGTCTATTGTGCATTTATCCGAAGGTAATTTGGTTAAGCTTAAAGAAGTTATTGCTTTGGCTATTCAGGACTGGAGAGATGTCATAACAAGTGCAGAATCATATGATTTTGAATTCAATGAACCTTTTAAAAACGTATAGTCGAGCAGAAATATGGATATAGATGATTTTGCTGAAAGCATTACAACAAGAATTCATTAAGTTCCCGGAATTACTCAGAAAAGATTTTGATGAAAAAGGGACCGATTGGGAGAATACAACCTTGGAACAATGGCAACAACTTCTTGAAGGACTTTTATCTGGTAAGGGAACTCTCCCCGTTTTATTTAATATCCCAAACAATCCAAACTATGGTAACGATGGCAAAGCAAGTTCTAATATTGGTCAGTAGCATGATCGGATTATTATCCTGTATGAATAATGAGCCGAAGATTCAAGCTTCTGAAAATGCAAATGTTATTAAAAAAGATCATGCATACCCGGTTAATTATGATCAAAGTCTTGTAGGTATCTGTGAATTATACAATCCTCAAAGTTTGAACAGTCGATTATTTAATGGGTATGAAAATAAGCTTTCTGAAGAAGATGAATTTATAATAGTTAACTCCAATTCTTACTGTAAACGGCATATTGCCAATGGAGGAAAGAAAGGCGAGTTCCAATCCATGGAGATTGGTTATTTAAATGACTCGATACTTTTAAAAAGCACGTTCACCGAAACGAATTTTACTACTAATAATCATATTGAATTAGGAATGTCATTGGATAATTTTGTCTCGAACATGCCAAAAGGAAACAAGTTTGTGAAATCGTCAGACGGCGATAATACCGTTATGGAAATAAAAGATTCTTATCATACATACGCAGCCCTTTATAAATTCAAAAACGACAAACTGGTTTATTTTTATTTTGGATATAGTGAAGACTAGGATTTAAAATGAATGAACTAAAAAACATATTATTACGCTACAGCTTTGAGCTTGCCGAATGTTCAGAATCTGAGCACTTTGGTGATTTCACTAAGCTTTACAAACTAAATGATCTTGAAATTCGGCTTGTACAGTCAAAATCAATTTTATCAATGGACATTCGAAAAGACCGTGATGAATGGTTTGATATGGGCGTAGTAAAAAATATGATCTTAAAAGATGAAAATCTAAATAGAACTACTACACCAGAAGAGCTTGAATTGTTTTTAAATAGTCGAATGGAAATTGTGATCAGACTATTTGACACAATAAACTATCCTATTTCCCGACTAAAAATCAAAGAGCTTGAAACAACAAGGGCTAAACAAATGTTTGGATTAAATTATCCTAAAAACAAAGAGTGAATTCCTCTAAATAGATAAAAGGAATGATTCCAAATCAATTTACAGGAATGACCGTAAATGAGCGACTTTATATAAGTGGTTTAATCGATGCGTTTGATAAAGCGGTTGAAGAAAAAAGACAGATGAGGTTATTTCAATTCTAAGAAAGGTTGAGTTGACTGATGAATCAATAGAGCCCATTTTGAAAAATTTGGGGTTAATGGTTTAAGCCGGGTTCTCTTTGAAAAATCCATGAATCCAAAAACATTACCGTAATTTTGTTCCTATCAATCAGGTACTATGAAACAGATATTATTGGCCGGGGCGGTTGTGATCCTGGCAGCTTGCGGCTCCGGTAAAACGGAAAAAATCGAAAAGAAAGTCGAGATCAAAGCGTATGGTCCGGTGGAAGTGAACCCCGACGAAGCGATTTCCGTTCAGGAAATGCTGACCGAATTCAACAAAACGAAGGAAGAACAGGAGTTTACGTTCGAAGGAAAAATCACCGAAGTATGCACCAATGCGGGCTGCTGGGTGAACATCGACAAAGGCAACGGCGAAACCTTCATGGTGCGCTTCAAGGACCATTTCACCATTCCTATCGATACAAAGCTGGGATCTATGGCCTTCCTGCATGGAATCGCCTATATGGATACCATTCCGGTAGAAGATCTGCAGCACTATGCTGAAGACGCAGGTAAATCCGAAGAAGAGATCGCTAAGATCACCGAGCCGAAATACGAGCTCAATTTCGAAGCCGATGGCATTCTGTTCCGCAAGGAAGAAACGAAAAAGACGGTGAACTGATCATCCGTCATCACATGAAATAGGAAAGGCGCCCGTTTGGACGCCTTTTTTTATTTTACGATAGACTTTTACCACAAAAGGCCTGTCTACCGACAGGTAGGCACAAAAGAAAGGTTGGATGAGCTGTGTACTTTCGCAAAGCATCCCGATTGCATCAGGATTACACTAAGCTTAGTTCTTATATAAAACTCTTTTGTGTAGACCAATCCGCCTATGCGGATAGGCGCTCTCAACTATGCAAGTACTTAACCAAACCTTTTGTGGTGAAATAAAAATCAGGGACTTAACCAGATCAAGCCCCCAATTGAATATTTTAATTACTGCCGAACGATTTTACAGCTTGCGATTCCTTTCGCTGTCACAAATCGAAGCGTATAGATACCTGTAGCAAGCCCAGAAAGATCGACAGGGTTCACGGTTCCACTCAATGTAAGCGAAGCCACTACGCGTCCGGTTTGATCGGTCATTTCAACATCAATCGCTTTCCCGGAAGTATTGCGGATAAACAATTGATCTGTCGTCGGGTTCGGGAACACGCTTAAACCAAAATCTTCCAGGTCGTCTACCGATGCATCGTCGAATGCTAACACTTCAACCGTCATGGTCGTATCGCAGCCATTGGCGTCGGTGATCGTAGCCGTATAAACACCCGGCTCGAGGTCTGTGATCGGTGATCCGGAGTCTCCGTTATCCCAGGAAATGGCATACGGTGGTGTTCCGCCGGTTGGCGTTACAGAAGCAGTTCCGTCATCGCAGTTGTTGCAGGTTTCGTCTGTAGAGGAAGCCGTAGCATCCAGCTCAGCAGGTTCTGTGATCGTATACGATTCAACTGTTTGACAGTCGTTGGCGTCGAGAACCGTTAAATCATAGGTTCCTGCCGGTGCTGTGAAGGTCTCTCCTGTCGAGCTGTCGGGCCATGTTGCGGTATAAGGTGCTGTTCCTCCCTGGATCGTGTCGAGTGTGATGGTTCCGTCACCGCCGGAGCACAATACGTTGTCGATGATGACCGTGACACTTAAGTCGTCCGGTTGTCCGATCTCTGCACCGGATACGGTTGTCGAGCAGTTGTTCGTGTCGGTGATGGTTACGGAATATATTCCTGCCATTCCGGTGAATGTCTCATTCATAGAACCGTCCGACCAGATCACATCATACGGTGTTACGCTCTGGATATCCAGGGTGATTGTTCCGTTTCCGCCAAAGCAAAGAGCGTTTTCGATTGAGTCGACAACTGCTATCGGTGCCATTGGGTTGGTGATCAGCACAGAATCTGTGAAAGTACAGTAGGTGCTACTGATCGTGAATGTATGCCAGCCAGCCGATAGCGCAGTGTTGGTAGCCTGTGTTGTTGAATCTTCCCAAAGGATAGCATATCCCGGATCCATAGCTACGATAGCCGTTCCGTCGCTGAGACCACATGAAGCTTGTGTAGATGCGTCGAGCGTTCCGCCTGTTTCTCCGAAGCACATATCAAATACCGGGTACAACGTAAGCGGTTTAAGAAATTGCGGAATATTAAAGGATTCGATCGTGTTGAAAGTCGGCGAGGCCATCGGAAATTTCACGTACACGGTACCCGCTGTATAAATACTGCTGGTCATTCCGATCTGAATGGTTGAATCGATCTCGACCTGCGCAAAGTAATAACGACCTGCCGGAAGGTTCAGCGTACCACCACTGATAGGCATTCTGTACAAACGAGCTGAATCGTCCGGGTAGATCAGTGTATCAGTGGATGCGATCATGGTTGTTGGAACGCCCGAGCCGTCCGTAGCGAAAATAGCGCCTCTTAACTGGCGTGTTGCGTAGCCCTGGGTCAAATACACTTCGATCGCTTCGACATCAACGGCTGTTTCAAAATTAAAGACCTGGCCGACATAACCGCCCTGGTTCCCGCCAATACCGATTGACTGAACAGGAGCCCCGGCGTCGCGACGCATTGTTAAGGGATCGATGACGAATTGTGTCGCATCGAGAATGGTATCGTTGGCAGCTGATTCATCAATCTCATTGGCCATTGGGTAGAATTTGAAGGAATACGTTCCCAATACGGTTGGCGTGTACGAAATGGTTAATGTCGTATTCCCACCGGCAGGCACGGTTACGGGCGTGCTTTGAACCGTTGTCAGCAAGTTGCCATTTACACTCACGTCGCAGGCCAGTCTTACATTGGTCATGGGTTGCTGGCCCATGTTATCAAGTCGTCCTTTCAATTCAAAATTGGTTGCTGTTGTCTGGTGCTCGGCAGGTGACGTTGTGTAAGGACCGTGTGATACGTTGCTGACAGCGAGATCATGGTTCACGACGTGCTGTACCACAACGTCGTCGATCACGAGCAGAAATTTGTCGGTTGAATTATTGCGGAAACCAACATAGATGGATTGGCCGGCATAAGCGTTGAGCGGAACTTCACGAGCTGTCCAGGTGGTGTTTTCGGCGGTGGTCGAGAAGACTACCGTTGAATTCGTTACCTGGTTGCCGAGCACGCCGGTTCCTCCAGTTGGCGGACCAGAAGCTTGTGTCATAATGCGTACTTCGTAACCGTCGCGGTACAAAGGGTCATAGGTCCGGGCATTCCATCGCAGAACGGTAGCTGATGTGATCGGTCCGATGATCGGTGTCCACATCCAGTCGTCGGCTTGCCCTACAGGACTGTAATAAGACGTACTGAACGCAACAGAGTCAATTACGCTGACTCCAAAGTCCTCGCGGCGTTCCCACGCTTCGTTGACGTAAGCCACCTGGGCGTCCGGAGTGCGGTTATCGACATTGCGAAGGAACCAGCCGCCCGGAAATACATAGGTTCCGGCACCACCAGCCGTAGGGCCGGGAATGCCATCAAAGTCTTCCTGGAAAAGGATTTGGGAAAAAGCCGCCGCAGGCAGCAATGCCATTAGTAGAGTCAGTATTCGTTTCATGGTGTCGTGTTTCAACTACAAAACTACGTCAAACGAACTGAAACCAAGGTACCTTTTCCTGATTTTCTACTTAAACATACCGTTTACAGGAGATAGGCGTTGTCATCGATGAGCTTTTCCGCAATAGCCTGGCGAAGTGCTTTCGGATTGATAACAGCTGCTTTCGTGAACCGTTTCAGGCCCGTGAGCATCATGCGCGCTTCATCGCCTTCGGCAAATGATAACACGGCATCTTTTCCTGCTTTTTCAATGCGATCGGCGGCATCGTAGAAATACGTTTTCGTGATGGCGATCTGAATCGCTGCTGCTTCAGCACCTTTGGTTTCGATCAGTTTTTCGGTGCGCAGCAATACGGATTCCGCCTGGTAGGTCCAGATGGCAATATCGGCGATATTCGAAAGGATTTCCTGTTCTTTCGCCAGTGTTTGCATGAGCTTCTGTACAGCCGATCCGGCGACCATCAGGATGGTTTTCTTGAAACCGGCCAGCAACTGACGTTCTGCAGCCAGCGGCCCTTCAGGCAATTCGGTCATTTCCGGGATGCTCATCAGCTCGCCTGCCACTTTCATAGCTGGTCCCATCAAATCGAGCTCGCCTTTCATGGCACGGCGCAGCAGCATGTCGACCGTGAGCATGCGATTGATCTCGTTCGTTCCTTCGAAGATGCGATTGATGCGTGAGTCGCGGTAAGAGCGTTCCACAGGTGATTCGGCTGAATAGCCCATACCACCGTAAATCTGAACGGCTTCGTCGACCACGTAATCGAGCGTTTCGGACCCGGCTACTTTCAGGATCGCGCATTCGGCTGCGAACTGTTCGATGCCTTTCAACGTGGCTTTTTCTTTTTCCATGCCGCCAGCCACAAGATCAGCAATGGCGTCTTCGATGTTTTGTCCGGCCCGGTAAACAGCCGATTCCAGTACGAATGTCCGGATGGCTTGCTCGGCCAGTTTGAAACGAATGGCTCCGTATTTGGAGATCAGGCGACCGAATTGTTCGCGCTCGTTGGCATATTTTACCGAATCGGTAATGGATTGCTTGCAGCCGCCAAGTACACCGGCAGCGAGCTTGATCCGTCCGATGTTGAGGATGTTCAGTGCGATCTTGAACCCGTTTTCGCGCTCGGAAAGCAGGTTTTCGGCTGGTACTTTGACGTTGTTAAAGAATACCTGGCGGGTGGAAGAGCCTTTGATCCCCATTTTTTTCTCTTCTGGATTCAGACTGATGCCTTCGCTGTTGGCTTCCACAATAAAAGCGCTCAGGTTTTTATCATCGCCGATTTTCGCAAATACGGTAAACAGGTTTGCGAAACCGCCATTGGTGATCCACATTTTCTGCCCGTTCAGGACGTAATGCGAGCTGTCGTCGGATAAAACGGCTTTGGTTTGACCGGAATTCGCATCCGAGCCTGAAGCCGGTTCTGTGAGACAGTAAGCCGCTTTCCATTCGCCCGAAGCCAGTTTCGGAATGTATTTCTGTTTTTGCGCTTCGTTTCCATAATAGAGAATAGGCAGCGTGCCAATTCCCGTATGAGCGCCATAAGCAACGGAAAACGAATGGCCTTTACCGAGGTGTTCGGTGGCGAGTAAGGATGTTTTGAAATCCGTTCCCATGCCGCCATAAGCTTCGGGAACCGACATTCCGAGCATGCCCAGCTCACCGGCTTTGTCGAGCAATGAAGGCATGAGCCCTTCTTCCATTTTATCGATGCGCTCGAGGACAGGTGTGATTTCCTGCTGGATGAAATCGTCGCAGGTCTGGGCAATCATTTGTTGCTCTTCCGACCAGTCTTCCGGAGTGAAGATCTCGTTGTGGTGTACATCGCGGATGATGAATTCGCCGCCTTTTATTGCTTTTGACATAATGCTAGTGTTATCGTATCAACGTTTTCGAAAGATAACAAGCATTTATTTATTATGCAAGCATAACAATATTAAAAAAGAATAATCTCTTGATGGATCTCTTCTACCGTTGATATGGCGAATTGTCGTCAGCTTGGCTGACGATTGGTTTTAATCCTGTGGCTCCATCAGCCACTTGTTGTTGAGGAGCTCGTAATCGGTCAATGTTTTGAGGAACGCGATCAATTGGAGCTTCTCAGAAGCCGTCAACGGAATGCCGCTTTGCAACGCAGGATCAAGTGTAGCCGAATTCTGAACGCCGGAGCTGTAATGATCCAGCACCTGGTTCAGTGTAAAGAAGCGCCCGTCGTGCATGTACGGATAGGTCAGCTCGACATTCCGGAGCGTTGGTACTTTGAATTTGCCTTCGTCGGAAGCCAGCTGGGTAATCATTGCGCGGCCGAGGTCGCTGAATGTCGCATCCAGCCCGTTGTTGCGGAAAGTGTAATCGGTGAACAACGGCTCAGTATGACACTGGCTGCATTTCTGAACGAAGAGGTCGTAGCCCTGCTGCTCGGTTGCAGTGAAAGTTGTTTCGCCACGGCGCACCTGGTCGTATTTCGACTGATCGGAAACGATCATCATCATGAATTGGGCCAGCGCTTTCAGCATTTTCTGTTCGGTCACCTGCTCGGAACCGCCGTACGCCATTTTAAACAGCTTGCGGTAGCGCTCGGATTGCTGGAGTTTGTTCACTACATTGGCAATCGTTTCGTTCATTTCGAGCGGATTCGTAATTGGTCCGATCGGCATGACTTCGATGTGATTGATGCCGCCGTCCCACATAAAATCCGGCATCCAGGCCATGTTGAAAATAGGCGGTGAGTTTCGCGTTCCGATAGCCCCGCCTACACCAACGCTGAGCGATGTGCTGTGCGATCCAAATCCGTGTGGCTGTTCGTGACACATGGAACAGGAGACGGTGTTATCAGAGGAAAGGATCTTATCGTAGAACAGCGCTCGTCCTAAAACGAACGAGTTGTAATCCTGCTTGTTGCCTTCAAAATTGTAGGCCGGTGCAGGGAAATAGCTCTGCGTTTTGAACCCCCAGGGCTCGTAGCTTTCAACACCATCTTTTTTACAGGAGGAAACAAGTGCGATCGCCAGCAGCGGCAGAATGAAAAGGATTTTTTTCATGCTCAATTGATTTGATCCAATACGATTCCACTGAGAAAATCTACAGCCATGGTATGTGCCGGAGCTCCTGGCATTTGCAGGTCGCTTACCGCAGAAAGGGTAGGCGAGTTCTGCCACATTTGCTGCAGGTTGACGTTCATTACAACCTGATGAGCAGATCCGGACGTAACAGAAAGCGATCCTTCTGTTGTCAGGTCGATGTGTTTTTCAATTACTACGCTGTTAGCACCGGAGAAACCGCCCAGGTGAAAGGCAAAATTGCCATTTGCAGCATTCGGGGAAAGTCCTTCCATTTTCGACATGATGTAGCCGGTGCTCCAGCTCCAGAACATACCGTGTGAAGGCGAAAGCGCGCCTGATTGCACACCGCTTACGTTACGCGTGCTGTCAACGCCGAATGTGAAATACAAATCAGTGTAATCACCCAGCGGAACGGCTCCGAGATCCAATGTCATCGATGACGGATCGGAGAGGTTGAGCAGGAAATAGCTGTTTTGTTGAACATAGAACGAACCATCGGCTTTTTTCAGCTTGATGTTCGAAATGTAATATTTAACCGTCGTGAAGGAAAGCGTGTCGTCGGTCGAGCTGTTCACAAATTCCGTTTCAAGGGCAAGAGGTGTACCTTCCCAATTGTGGTTGAATTTTACCGTTGCACCAGCTGTTTCAGGCACGGGTTCATCGGTTTTTTTCTTCTTACAGGAAACAAAGGAGCATGCTAGCAGGGCTACAATTGCGAAATGGAGAATTTTCATAATCAATTAATTCAGACTGCTAAGATAATCCCGTTTTTCGCTTGTTTCCGAATGTAATGCAATGAAACCCTTGGAATCCTAGCTAACAGATCGGATAATGGGAGCTACTCCTGTTGTTATTTCAATAGCTCGATGACGCCTGCAGCCCCTTGTCCGGTTCCAACGCACATCGTAACGACGCCGTATCGCTGGTTTCGTCGACGCAATTCATTAATAAGCTGCACGGTCAGTTTGGCGCCCGTACATCCGAGCGGATGCCCCAAAGCGAGCGCACCGCCGTTGACGTTCACCAGGTCCGGGTTCAATCCCGCCTCGCGGATCACCGCCAGCGATTGGGATGCAAATGCTTCGTTCAATTCGATCAGGCTGATGTCGTTGAGTGAAAGGCCGGCCATCTTGAGTGCTTTCGGAATGGCTTCTACCGGCCCGATACCCATAATACGTGGCTCTACACCCACAACGCCGTAGCTCACAAGTCGTGCGATCGGCTCAATGTTGAGCTCTTTCACCATTTTCTCCGACATCACCATTACAAAAGCGGCACCGTCGGAAGTCTGGGACGAGTTTCCGGCTGTAACCGAACCATCGGCAGCAAAAACCGGCTTCAGTTTGGCCAATCCTTCCAGCGTTGACTTGCGCGGACCTTCATCTGTATCGACTGTGAACTTGCGCGTTTGTCGTTTTTCGTTATCGTCGAGGAAAATATGCTCGATCTCGATCGGAACGATATCGTCTTTAAACGCGCCGGCCGCCAGTGCCTTCAATGCTTTTTCGTGTGACTGTAAGGCAAATGCGTCCTGCTCTTCGCGCGAAACATGCCATTGCTTGGCTACGGCTTCGGCTGTCAAACCCATGCCCCAGTACCAGGTCGGATTTTCCTTACCGGTTTTCGGATTCGGCACGATACGCCAGCCACCCATGGGCATCGCCGACATGGATTCCACGCCACCGGCGATGATACAATCGGCCATTCCGGCGTTGATTTTAGCCGTTGCGATGGCAATGGTTTCCAATCCGGAAGAACAATAACGGTTCACCGTCATCCCGGGAACTTTGTCGGTTTTCAATCCCATGAGCGAAATCATGCGGGCAACGTTCAATCCCTGTTCTGCTTCCGGACTCGCGTTTCCAACGATTACATCGTCGATGCGTTCTTTTTCAACCTGCGGCACCGATTGAACGAGGTGTTCAATCACACGTGCGGCAAGATCATCCGGGCGGTAGAACCGAAATCCTCCTTTGTTTGCTTTTCCTACTGCGGATCGGAATCCGGCTACGATATATGCTGTGTTCATATTTTTGACTTTAAGACATCAAGACTTCAGGATATTATAGGATCTGAATCATGTGTCTGAATGTTGAATCAATTTTTTGTTGAATCGTTCCTCCCTTGAGGGAGGATAAAGGAGAGTGGCAAAACTCATCGCTCTATTGTCCTCCCCACGATCTCCCTTCCGCGGAGGGAAGTTTAATTCCTCAAAATCTTACCGGTTTTAATCAAACTTTCCAAACGTTCCAGCGTTTTGCGCTGCATACACAATTCTACGAATGCTTTGCGCTCGAGGTCGAGGAGGTATTGTTCCGACACGACGGTGTTTTCGCTCAGATCGCCGCCACACATCACCCAGCCGAGCTTTTCGGAGATCACGCCATCGTGTTCCGACATATAATGCCCGGAAATCATGGCGTTGGCGCCGACGTAGATAATACCGAGCCCTTCCTGGCCCAGTACAGTAATGTTTTTCTCGCGTTTCGGAGCGATGTAGCCTTCATCGGCGAGGTACAGGCAGGCTTGTTTGGCTTTGGTCAGCTGGTGCTCGCGGTTCATCACCACCTCATCCGTTCCTTCGCGCAGGTAACCCAGATCGAAGGCTTCGTAAGCCGAAGTGGAAACCTTCGCCTGGCCGATCGTCAGAAAACGCTCGCGCAAACGGTTGAGCTTGATGTCGCCATCGGTTAATTCTTCCGAGAAACGCTTGGCGAATTCTTTTGAGCCGCCACCGCCCGGAATCAACCCGACTCCGAATTCGACCAATCCCATGTAGAGCTCGGCATGTGCCACGACTTTGTCGGAATGCATCGACAGCTCGCAGCCGCCGCCAAGCGCCATGTTGTGTGGCGCTACCACGACCGGAATGTTCGAATAGCGAATGCGCATCATCGTATCCTGGAAGGTTTTGACAGCGATGTTCAGTTCGTCGAATTCCTGCTCGACAGCCATCATGAAGATCATTCCGACGTTGGCGCCGGCAGAAAAATTGCCGCCTTTGTTCGAAATGACAAGCCCTTTGTATTCCTTTTCGGCCAGGTCGATCGCTTTGTTGATGCCTTCGATCACACCACCACCGATGGTGTTCATTTTGGTGTGGAATTCGAGGTTCAGGATGCCATCGCCCAGGTGAACGATGGTTGTGTCGCTGTTGCCCCACACCTTGTTAGTTTCGCGGAGTGTGTCGAGGTCTACCAGACCTTCCGTTCCCGGAATAATCTCGTATGACTTGCTGGCACTATTGTAATAATATTTCTGACCGTTTTCGACTTTATAGAAGGACGAAAAACCGGCCTGTTCCATTTCGGAAACCCATTGCGGGAGCGTTTTTCCTTTCGCCTGAACGAGCTCTTTTCCTTTTGCAAAACCGATGAGGTCCCAGGTTTCGAATGGACCGAGCTCCCAGCCGAATCCGGCTTTGATGGCGTCGTCGATCTTGTACAGATCATCGGCGATCTCCGGAATGCGGTTCGTGACATAAGCGAATAAGCCACCGAACATCGAACGGTAAAATTCACCGGCTTTATCGGCTCCTGCAACAAGCATTTTGGTGCGCTGACGCAGGTCTTCGACGCTTTTGGTCATTTCCAGCGTAGGGAAGCTGACTTTCTTCGACGGGCCATATTCCAGCGTTTTGAGGTCGAGCGCCAGGATTTCCTTTTTTCCTTCGGCGTTGACGGTTTTCTTGTAAAATCCTTGTTTGGTTTTATCACCGAGCCATTTGTTTTCGAGCATCTTTTGGATAAAATCAGGCAGCTCGAACAATGCTTTTTCTTCGTCCTGCGGGCAATTGGCTTTCAGTCCGTTGGCCACAAGCGCCAATGTGTCCAGTCCAACCACATCGCAGGTGCGGAATATCGCCGACTTTGGTCGACCGAGCACAGGACCGGTCAGCTTATCGACTTCTTCGACGGTCAGATCGAGCTCAGAAACCGCATGAAACAGCGCCATGATGCTGTAAACACCTACGCGATTGGCAATAAAGGCCGGTGTGTCTTTACACAAAACGGTTTTTTTCCCGAGTGCGTTGCTGCCGAACTGCATGTAGAAATCGATAACTTCGGGCTTCGTTTCGGGTGTCGGGATGATTTCCAGCAACGGCAGATAGCGTGGCGGATTGAAGAAGTGCGTTCCGGCGAAATGCTGTTTGAAATCGTCGCTGCGGCCATCGAGCATCAGGTGAATGGGAATCCCGGAAGTGTTGGTGGAAATCAGCGTTCCGGACTTGCGGAATTGCTCCACGTTGGTAAACACCTGCTGTTTGATGTCGAGACGTTCGATCACGGCTTCGATGATCCAATCGGCTTCGGCAATTTTTGAAAGATCGTCTTCGAAATTCCCGGTCTGAATGCGTGAAGCAAAAGATTTCCGGTAAATCGGTGACGGATTGGATTTCAAAACGCCTTGCAGTGATTCATTAACAATGCGATTACGAACCTGGGGCGCATCAAGGGCCAATCCTTGCGCTTTTTCAGCGTCGTTGAGCTCTTTCGGGATAATATCGAGCAGCAGCACCGAACATCCTGCGTTGGCAAAATGGCAGGCGATCCGTGATCCCATCACGCCTGAGCCAAGAACGGCTACTTTTCGTATGTGTCTGTTCATCATAAAATGGGTTTTTAACTGTCGGTTCGGGCGGATTCGGATTCTTCGTCGATAATGGCGGAAACGGTGCTGATGACTTTGCGGAACAAGCGGAGTTCTTTTTCAGGAATGCGGGCTAGTACCTTGTTATTGAAACCAAAGATCACATCGCGTGCGATGTAGCGTCCGTTCAGTCCTTCTTCGGTAAGAAAGATACGAACAATCCGTTTGTCAGACTTATCTTCCCTGCGGTAGATCAGTCCTTTTTCTTCCATTGTTTTCAGCGTACGCGAAAGGCTGGTGGGTTCCATTCCCATGCGCGGTCCAAGCTGGGTGCTTGGCGTTCCTTCTTTATCAATATGTAATAGAATAAATCCTATCGACATGCTGATGCCGTAGGAAGCTGCTTTCTGGTTGTACATGCGCGACAATTTGTGCCACATCAATCGGACATCCAGGTCGATAAGATAGTCGGGTTTATTTTGCATATTTCGTTACGTTCCCTACGAATATAACAAAATAATATTATGTATGCATAATAAATTGAGGAAAATTCACCAGGCTTTTTCGGTGCGGAAAACCGTTCCGTTGAAACGTGCAACCAGCTGATTTTCGCGGTTGAAAACGTCTACAGTGTAACGTGCTATGGTTTTTCCTTTCTGAATTTCGGTGCAAACAGCGGTCAGGCGATCGCCCGGAAGAACAGATTTTATGTGCGCGATGCTGGTTTCTATGCTCACACATTGCTGTCCGTGACTGTTGGAAGCAAAAGCGAGTGCAGAATCCGATAGGGCATAGGTGATTCCGCCGTGCGCAATGCCGAAACCGTTGAGCATGGTTTCCGTTACTGTGCAGGAAAGCGTACAGGTACCAAAATCGATCATATCAATGGAGATGCCCAGCCAGTTGGAATAGGCATCTTTTTCCATCATCATCCGAACGATTTCGGCGGGTGTTTTCATTTGGCTTCGATCGATCTGCTGAGCAGGGAAATCATGGCCAGGATCACAATGAACAGCTGAGTAGCCGTTTCGTCGTCGAGTGTTGCGCCGTCTTCATCTTCCATCGAGATTTCGAGCGCCATAAAACGTACGAGATCGGGCTGATCGCTGAATTCTTCCAGCAGCTCTTCGTCTTCCGATTCGAAATACTGATCGAGTACAGCGAAATACGGCTCTTCGAACTCGTCGATTTGCGCTTCTGTAACCGCAACAGGGTGGTGTCCTGCCTGGTCATAGGCTTCCATGATAACGGTGAAGTAGTACACCAGCAGGCTTTCCAGTTCTTCGTTCTGGTATTCTTCGGCTGCCGACATGATATAACCGATCAGGACCGGTTGTGCTGCAGATTGTGTATCCGTGAGGCGGTCCAGTGCGTTTTCGTCGAGGCTGTCAACCTTTTTAATCGCCGCTTCAATATGACCCAATGTAACGTTTGCCATGCGTGTGTTTTTTTGCTAAAAGTAAGCTTTCTTTTTTGCCTGTGATGAAAAAATGAACAACTCCGGATGTCGGATTAACTGCTATATTTGACTCATGGCACATTTTACGAAAGACTACCTGGACTTCTTTAAGGAGCTGGCAGCAAACAATAATAAGGAGTGGTTCGATGCGAATCGTAAGCGCTACGAATCTTCCGTGAAGAAACCGTTTACGGCTTTTGTCAATCACATGCTTGCGCATTTTGCAAAGTACGATCCGAAGTACAAAGAGCTGGATGCCAGTGCGTGTATTTTTCGTATCAATCGCGATATTCGTTTTTCGAAAGACAAAACACCTTATAAATTGTTCTGTTCGGCGGTCGTTTCCCCGAAAGGAAAAAAGAGCGCTTCGGTTCATGGCATTTATTTTGAGTGCGGACCGGAGGCCCTGCGAGTTTACGGTGGTATCTACGAAGCAGACAAAGACGATATTATGGCTGTTCGTGAAGGTATTGCATCTCAATTAGAGGGCTTTAAGAAATGCATCAATCAACCGGAATTCCGTGAAATATTCGGCGAGGTACAAGGTGAAAAGAACAAACAGCTTCCGGCAGAGCTTAGAGAAGCTGCTGAAAAGCAACCGCTTATTTACAATAAACAATGGTATTTCATGGCCGAATTCCCGGCTGAAGAGATCCTTTCCGACAATCTGGACCAGCTGCTCGATCGCTGTTACCAGGCCGGGAAACCGCTGGAAGAATTTTTCAATCAATTTATTCAAAGAGCATAATCGTATGAGAAACGGCATTATTGCAGCGCTGGTAGCTATTGCTCCGCTGTTCGTCTTCGCACAAAAAAAACAATTGACATTGGCCGAATCGGTACAATTCCGTGTCTTCGGGCCGGAACACCGCGCGGGTTATTCCTGGATTCCGGGAACAGATCAGTACGTACACCTGGAAGAATCCTACAAGGTAATGAAGCGTTCGAATGTCAAGAAAAACGAACCGGAAGCGTTCCTGACCATTCAGGAAGTAAACACGGCACTCGGAGCACAGCTGTACAATTTTTATGGCTATAGCTGGAAAAACGGGCAGGAGTTGTACCTGAACGACGGTCAGAATTTCTACACGTTCAACCCGACGACAAAAACCGGGAAAAAGATCGCGAGCATCGACGGTGAGCCTGAAAACGCTACCATGGAACCGGTGAGCGGACACATCGCTTATACAGTGGATAACAACCTGTATGTGCATACGGCTACCGGTGAAAAACTGGCGGTTACTTCAAACGAAGATGAATCCATCGTTTCCGGACAATCTATCGCTCGGAATGAATTCGGGATTACTGGCGGAATTTTCTGGTCGCCAAAAGGAAAACACCTGGCGTTTTACCAGAAAGATGAATCCAATGTACATGATTATCCGTTGGTGAACATCATGGACACTCCGGGTAGCTTCATGCCGATCAAATACCCGATGGCCGGGCAGCTTTCCGAAAAACCGCGAGTGGGCATTTACAATGTGGCGACCAAGCAAACCGTTTTCATTTCACCGCGTGGTGAGGCCGACGATTATGTCACCAATCTTTCATGGACACCGGATGAGCAATACATCATTCTGGCAGAAGTGAACCGCGATCAGAACCATATGTGGCTCAATTTGTTTGACGCTGCAACCGGCAAATTTGTCCGCACGCTTTTCGAAGAAACCAATGACAAGTGGGTTGAGCCGGAACATCCTGTTTTCTTCCCGAATCCATCCAGCAACAACTTCGTCTGGATCTCTGAAAGAGATGGTTTCAATAACTTGTATTACTACAACATTGATGGCAAGCTGATCAAACAGCTGACCACCAATAAATTCGTGCTGAAAGATATCCTGCAAAGCATCAATAACGGTAAGGAAATCGTTTTCTCTGCAACAGGAACCAGTCCGCTGAATACCTTGTATTATGTGGTCGATCTGAATGGAAAGCAGCGTTGCCTTACGCTGGAAGAAGGAACGCACAGTATCCATCTAAACACAGCTGGAACCTATTTCATCGATGAATATTCCAGCCATTCCGTTTCGTCAAAATCGGTGCTCAAAACCATTGCCTGCAAAGTTGTAAGTACTTTGTACACCGGAAAATCCCGTTTGGATGAATACACCATGGGCTCTGCCGATATCGGTCAGATCAAAGCCACCGATGGTTCGGTATTGTACACACGACTGATTAAGCCCAGCAACTTCGATCCAGGGAAGAAATATCCCGTTCTGGTATACGTATATGGCGGACCGCACGCGCAGCTGATCACCAATTCGTATCTCGATGGCGCTTCGTTGTGGATGTACTGGATGGCTGAGCAAGGCTATCTCGTGTTTACAATTGATAATCGCGGCTCGGGCGAGCGCGGTTTTGCTTTCGAAAGTCAGATCCACCGTCAGCTGGGAACTATTGAAATGGATGATCAATTGAAGGGCGTTGAATTTTTGAAGTCCTTGCCATATGTGGATGGCAATCGCCTTGCTGTACATGGCTGGAGCTTTGGAGGTTTTATGACCACTTCCCTGATGCTACGTCATCCTGGTGTTTTCAATGTCGGCGTTGCCGGTGGTCCGGTTACCGACTGGAAATACTATGAAGTGATGTATGGCGAGCGTTACATGGACCGTCCGGAGCAAAATGCAAAAGGATATGAAGATGCTTCCTTGCTTACACATGCTGCTAACCTGAAGGGCGATCTGCTTTTGATTCACGGAACAGTCGATGACGTTGTTGTTATGCAGCACAACTTTGCATTGGTAAAACGCTTCGTTGATCTCGGCATTCAAATGGATTTCTTCCCTTATCCTATGCACAAGCATAATGTGGTAGGTAAAGACCGCGCGCATCTTATGGAAAAAGTGTTGAAATATGTCATGGAAAATAATCCTTAGGATATAAAATCTTAATTGAAAGCCTCCTTTGTGGGGCTTTTTTTTTGGGGGAACCCAAAAATATGACTAAATTTGTCATGAAAAATTTTGTCAAAAATGAAAACACTCCTAAAAAACGCCCGCATTCGCAAAGGATTAAAAATCCGTGAAGTAGCTCAGCAATTAGGAGTTGATCAGGCGCTTGTTTCCAAATTTGAAGGAGGAACACGCTATCCGACAGAGGATCAGGCACGTCGTCTGGCTCAAATTCTATCCATCGCTGAAGAGCCGTTGATGATCATCTGGCTCAAAGAAAAATTGTTGCGAGAGCTTCGTGCTTACACCTTTGCCGATGAAGCTATCCTAATGGTACAGGAAGAGCTGGCTGAATACAAACGGCTTAGCGATTACCATTATTCGGACCGGCTGGAAGCCGTTTTGAACGAGATCGATCAATTAAAGGCCCGGCTTGATGAAATGCGGCACAAAGATAACTTCCGCATTGCACAGGCTCTGGAATTGGAATATACATTCGAAAGCAATCGAATAGAAGGCAACACCTTAACTTTAAGAGAGACAGATCTGATTATCAACGAAGGATTGACAATTTCCGGTAAAAGTATGCGAGAGCACTTGGAGGCGATCAATCATAAGGATGCAATCGAATATGTAAAGGAACTGGCAACCAACAATACGGAACTGAACGAACGAGAGGTGCTTACCATCCATAACCTTATCCTGCGGGGAATTCATCCTGAACATGCCGGCAAATACCGGGATGTACCCGTAATGATTAAAGGAAGTGCGCATGTTCCACCGCAACCTTACCTCGTAGCCGAACAGATGAAAGCCTATTTCACCTGGTTCAGACGAAATGAGCGCAGGCTGCACCCGGTTGTTCTCGCAGCAGAAATGCACCAGCGATTGGTAACCATTCATCCTTTTATTGATGGCAATGGCCGAACTGCCCGGTTAGTGATGAACTTAATTCTTCTTCGGAATGGCTTCGTAATTTCCAATATCAAAGGTGATTACGATTCCAGGATGCAGTATTATACATCGTTGGAAACCGTCCAAACAAAAGGAGACAGAGACGATTTCTGCCTCTTCAGTGCGGAAGTTGAGCGCGAAGGTTTGGAACGTTATCTTTCGGTGATAGGAGGCTGACAACAAGGCGGATTCAAGATATCCGCCTTTTTCCCATTTTATAATGCAGTCATGTTGTATCTTTGTCTGCTCAAACAATACGCATGGGAGAAACAGTTTCAGCAGCTAAAAAAACACAGATGAAAACAGACAAAGCAACGCTTATCAAAGCGTTTCAACTGATGTGTACAGCTAAAACGCTTGCTGAGAAATTCGAAGCCAACAAGGAAGTAACATCCAAATACGTTCACGCAACATCACGCGGTCATGAAGCGATTCAGCTGGCCGTTGGTTTGCAACTGAAGCCCCAGGATTGGGTTTCGCCGTATTATCGCGACGACAGTATTTTGCTGGGAATCGGTATGACCCCTTATGAGCTGATGCTACAGGTGTTTGCCAAAAAAGACGATCCTTTTTCAGGTGGAAGAACGTATTATTCGCATCCATCCCTGAACAGAGAAAATATGCCAAAGATCCCGCACCAGTCATCTGCGACCGGTATGCAGGCCATTCCTACAACCGGTGTGGCTATGGGAATTCAATACAAAGAAAAAACAGGTCTTGCTGAAGATTTTGGTGGTGAAAATCCTGTAGTGGTTTGTTCGCTCGGTGATGCTTCCTGTACGGAAGGTGAAGTTTCCGAAGCGCTTCAAATGGCTGCCTTGAAACAATTCCCGATTGTTTACCTTGTTCAGGACAACGGCTGGGATATTTCTGCCAACGCGGCTGAAACACGCGCTCAGGATATGACCCATTATGCCCGCGGGTTCAACGGCATAGAAGTGCGTACGATCGACGGCAGCGATTTCGATTTGTCTTTCCAGACAGTGAAAGAAGTCTTCGACATTGTTCGCAAGGAACGCCGACCGTTCATTATCCATGCAAAAGTTCCTCTCTTGGGACACCATACTTCCGGAGTTCGCAAGGAATGGTACCGCGATGACCTCGAAGAAGCCGCGACACGCGATCCTTATCCGAAACTGAAGGAGCTGGTATTGAAAGCCGGTGCCGACCAGGCGGATATTATCAACATCGAAGCAGACGCACGCAAGCTCGTTGATGCGGATTACGATCGTGCTTTGAATGCAGAAGATCCGACGCCGGAAAGCGTACTCGATCATATTTTTGCGCCAACACCGGTAACGGAAGAAAAAGGTGAACGCGAACCGAAAGGGAAGAAAAAAACCGTGATGGTCGACAGCGCCCTTTTTGCTGTTCGTGAGCTGATGCAAAAACATCCGGAAGCGTTGTTGTACGGGCAGGATGTTGGCGGTCGACTTGGCGGTGTATTCCGTGAAGCAGCTACGCTGGCGCAGACTTTCGGCGACGATCGCGTTTTCAATACACCAATTCAAGAAGCATTTATCATTGGCTCAACGGTTGGTATGTCGGCTGTGGGACTGAAACCATTTGTGGAAGTCCAGTTTGCCGATTACATCTGGCCGGGACTGAATCAGCTCTTTACGGAAGTAAGCCGTTCGTATTACCTTTCCAATGGCAAATGGCCGGTAAGCTGCGTGATCCGCGTGCCAATCGGTGCTTACGGATCGGGCGGCCCTTATCACTCTTCCAGTGTTGAATCTATATTGACCAATATCCGCGGAATCAAAGTCGTTTATCCTTCGACCGGAGCCGACTTGAAAGGTTTGATGAAAGCAGCATTTTATGATCCGAACCCGGTTGTGATCCTCGAGCATAAGGGCTTGTACTGGTCAAAAATTCCAGGAACCGAAGGCGCAATGTCCATCGAGCCGGATGAAGACTACATCATTCCGTTTGGAAAAGCGCGCGTGGTGCAGGAAGCAGATCAGAACGCAATTGAAAAAGGCGAATCCTGTGCGGTGATCACCTACGGACGTGGCGTTTACTGGACGCTCGAAGCAGCGAAAAACTTCCCTGGACGTGTGGAAATTCTCGACCTGCGCACGTTGAATCCGCTGGATATGGACGCGATTGCCCATGTCGCTAAAACACACGGTAAGCTTCTGCTGGTAACGGAAGAATCGATCGAAGCATCCTTTACGCTTGGACTGGCCGGAAGAATTCAGCGCGATCATTTCCGCGAGCTGGACGCGCCGGTTGCCATCGTAGGCTCGAAAGATACACCTGCCATTCCATTGAACTCAGGATTGGAAGCTGAATTGCTGCCGAATGCTGAGCGTGTGGAGAAAGCTTTGGGTGATCTGCTGGCTTACTAAGCGAGTATTCTTTTCTGGTTTTCAATTCCAACGGAGCTGTTAAAAGCGGCTTCTGGATTTACTTTATGCAATTGTTTAACACAACTGCTTTCTGATAGTGTGCTATTTTTTCTCCCACGAATTCACGAATAGGTGTAGGGTTTGATTAAAGCGAATTTACACCATCCCAGCTAGCCGGGACTATTCGTGCGATCAATCCACTGCAATAGAAGATTCGTATCAATTCGATAATTCGTGGGAAACGAGTTGCCGATTAGATTTAAATACGTCTATTAACACCTTCCGGGTGATAAAAAGCCTCTTTCCTCCAAACAACAGCGCATCCTTTCCGCTAATTTTAAGCGATATTCTGATATGAAAATAGGTAATACACATACGGTAGGCGAAATTGCGGCTTTTCTGGGCTGCACAGTCGTAGGAAACCCGGACCAGCTGGTAACCGGCATCAATGAAATTCACCGCGTAGAACCAGGCGATCTGGTGTTCGTTGACCATCCGAAATATTACGACAAAGCGTTGCAATCGGCTGCTACGACGATTCTCATCGATGCGGAAGTTCCGTGCCCGGAAGGAAAGTCGCTGATCGTTTCCAAAGCCCCGTTTGATGATTACAACCGATTGACGAAGAAATTTAGTCCGTATCGTCCGCAAATGACCATGACAGGTGAGAACTGCATCATTGCCGATTCAGCCCATTTATCGCCTAACTGTTTCATTGGTCACGATGTGCAGATCGGTGAAAATGTGATCATTCATCCCGGAGCTTATATCGGCGACGGAACGATCCTCGAAGAAAACGTGATTATCGGGCCGAATGCCGTGATCGGTCACTACGCGTTTTATTACAAGAAGAAGCCTACCGGTTTCGATCGCATGCATTCGTGTGGCTACGTTCACATTGAAAAGAATGTGGAAATTGGCGCGCTGTGTACCATCGATGCTGGTGTTTCTGCCGTAACCCGCATTGGTGAAGGAACGAAAATCGATAATCACGTACACATCGGCCACGATACCATCATCGGGAAAGATTGCCTGCTGGCTGCCGGTGTCGGTTTGGCTGGCTGTGTGAATGTGGGCGAAAAAGTAACCCTGTGGGGACAAGTAGGCTGTGCATCCGACATCACCATTGGTGACGGAGCGATCGTACTGGCCCAGTCGGGAATTGCGAAAAGTCTCGAAGGCGGCAAAACCTATTTTGGAAGTCCGTGTGCTGAAGTAAAACAAGTTTACAGGGAAATGGCTGCATTGCGCAGACTTCCCGGAATACTTGACCAGATGAAATAATGTTGACACCTGTAATTGGTCCGCCGGATAACACAGCCGATCAGGGAGAATTCCGATTGAGCTCTCTGCTGGAGATTTCGCGTGCCATTACGACCAACCAGTCTGTCGAACAGCTCACCCGTTTATTCAGCTTTATCATGCGTGAGCAGCTCGGTTTCGACCGCTTTGTACTGTTCAATAAAGAAAAGGAGTGGGGCTGCCTGCTCAAAGTGGGATTGAAAGGACGGATCAAGGACATCGATGTTCAACGCGACCTCTACCGTTTCCGAAAAGTTACGGTGATCGAATCGAGCTATTCGCCGGTGATCGATGAGTTCGACCTGGTGATTCCCGTTTTCCATAAGAACGAACCGCTGGCTTATCTGCTGATTTCCGGCCTGGAACAGCAGCGTATGAAGCTGACCGAAACGCTCAACAATGTGAGCTTTATCCAGACCCTGACCAACATCGTCGTCATGGCGATTGAAAACAAGCGGATGGCGAAGGAACAGCTCAAACAGGTGCGACTGAAAAAAGAGCTGGAAGTAGCTTCCGAGATGCAGCGGCTGCTTTTTCCGGATGATTTGCCTTCCAACAAACGCATGGATCTTTCGGCGAAATACATTCCCCGGCATGAAGTAGGAGGCGATTACTATGATTTCATTCCGCTGGGTGAAGACGAATACATTATCTGCATCGCCGACGTTTCCGGGAAAGGAATCAGCGCGGCCATGCTGATGGCGAATTTCCAGGCAACGCTGCGGACTTTATTCCAATACCAGCGCTTCGAGCTCGACTTCCTGATGGAAGAGCTGAATCAAAAAGTCATGCGAAGTGCCAAGGGTGAAAAATTCATCACCTTTTTCATTGCCCGCTACAATGCCACGACACGTGAGCTGCGGTACGTAAATGCCGGCCACAATCAACCGTTTATTACGAATGGAAAAACGGCTAGCCTGCTCGAAAAAGGCTGCGTGGGCTTAGGCATGTTTCCCGAATTACCATTTGTGGAGGTCGGTACAGAAATCCTGGCGCCAAACACGACGCTCGTTTTGTATACAGATGGCGTTGTGGAACTGGAAAATATGAAAGAACAACATTTCGGCCTCGATCGATTGATCAGCCTCGTGCACAGTTTTTACCGCCTCAGTATGGAAGACATGAACAACCTGGTGTTTTCCAAGCTCGATGAATGGCGTGGCCAGTTAAAGCTCGTCGACGACACAGCGGTGTTTTCCTGCCGATTCTTTTAGAATTATCAATGATCAAGTATAAATTATGAAGAAGGCTTTGCCTTGATAATTCATAATTGTTCAATTGATAATTTGCATGCGCTTTAGCGCATTAAATACATTTTCCCGAATCCTTTCTTGAAATGCGAATCAGCGCCCGATTCCCGGTGTTTGATATCCTCACCGTTGATCTTCACTTTCACACGGTACAGGTAAACGCCGTTTGCCAGCGGATCGCCGAATTCGTCGGTGCCGTCCCAGGCATATTCAGAGATGTTTCTTCCAATGTGGATCGGTCCGATCTCCGCCTCCGTAATTTCCCTGACAACGCGGCCTGAGACCGTCATGATCTGAATGATCATATCATCGGGCTCTTCGCTTCCGGTAAGCGTAAACACAAAACGCGTACTGGTCGAGAACGGGTTCGGATAGTTCATCATGTAAGTAATCGTCGACTCGTGAATGACTTCGAAGCTGATGCGGTATTCCATATCGCCCGAAACATTTCCGCTCTTGTCGGTTCCCTGAACGAGCAGCGTGTAAACGCCGTCCAGCTCGAACATTCCCGGATAAATGATCTTGAATTTCTTGTTCTGTGCTTCGGCAGGAATCCATTGCATGACGATATTGCCGTTGCCATCCATGAATGGAACCCGCTTCTGAACGCCATTCGGATCGGTAAGATAGATGCCGAACAGCGAGGTGTCAATATCCTGATTCATCAGCAAGAGCGGGTTGTCATCTTTAAGTGTAATGACGATTTCACTTTCCGGGCTCACGATATCATTGTTGAGGATATGAACACCGTTGAATGTCACATCGAGAATAGGATGGACGTCATCTCCCTGAACGAAGAACGGCAATTGCAGCAGGTTGTTGAAGTGGAATTGCTCTGGCTGATCGGTGATAAACGTCGAGCCGTTGACGTACGGATTAACTTCCATCCAAAGGGAGTTCAGACCTGCCAGGTTAATGGTGGAAAACTCAATCGTATCGCGGAATGTTTCGCCGGCAAGGAGTGAATCCTGTCGTGCATACGGAATCGGATGTTTGACCCGGTTGACGTCTTCGACCCAATAATTGACCAGCAGCGAGTCCATATCCCAGGCGCTGATATTGCGTATGTCGACCGCAAAGGACACTTGTTGGCCTTCGTTGAGTGAATCGGCCGAAAGTGGACTGATGTAATAGCCCAATGTGCCATCGATAGCTGCTTCCGGAACCGGTTGGAACAACACGTGCAGGCGATCAACCTGTGCTGGTGTAAATGCATCGTTGTCGTAGTAGTAAACGCCGAGACGCATATATGGATACGATGAAGCAGGCAGGAAGTTGTCTACGTTAATGATCGAATCATTCGGTGTGAACAAAGTATCGATCACGAGCTGCTGCGCTCCTGAAATATCATACGCTTCAATCCAAAGCCTTACGCTGTCGTTTTGTACAAGCTCCAGCGAATCGCGCTTCCAGTAGATGGTTTCCCACCGTGCAGATGGCCCGATCATAGGTGTCTTTTCAATTCCTGCATAGCTCACAGACATTGCGTTGCCGGTAACGCTTACATTCTGGCCTTCGCTGTCCTGAACGTAATCCGGCCAATGCTTCTCAACGACAGATGTTGGATCGCCTTTCTGAAAGAACAGCGCAAAAGGCTTCTCAGGCTGCGTGTTGTTCACCAGCGTGGAGCCAATAACGTTCTGGAAGGTATTGTAAACGGATGGCGCAATAGCATCCCAGACACTGTACAAAGTTGCGATCGGTGTATAGATCACTACGTAGTGGCTGTCCGGAATTTCGTTTTCGATCATGTTCTGGAAAGCGGCCATTTGCGCCGGATCTTCCTGCCGGAAAATGAAGTAATTCTCCGAACGATCGCGACAGCCATTCCCCAGGTCATTCAGGTTGCCAAAACCATGATCAGGATTTTCTGTCTCGTAACGTGTACCCCACGGTTCCAGCGTTAACGGATCGAGTACTCCCACATAAATAGAAGGATCGACATCACACAAGCCATATTCGAGCAGCGCTTGTTCCAGGTACCAGGCACTGTAATAAGAAGAGTTATTGTAGCAATCTACTTCTACTTCACGTGGTTCGGCTGGTGAGAATGCGCGAAGGCGATTTATGGTATCATAGATGATGTTGTAAAAGCTGTTTTTCTTGAACTGGAAGAAATGATCCTGTCCCCAGCCTTCTTTACCGGTTATATATTGGAAAGAAAATTCATTCCAGGTAAGCTCCGAGCTGTCGACTGCCACGCGCCAGAAGTAAACGGTGCTGTCTGTGCAAATCAATGGGAATGGATTGCCATTCACATCGCGCCACTGGCTCGGGTGCACTTCTTTCACACCGCCGGGAGCTGTGATGCTGAAACGACGTAATTGCGGACTGTTGTAATAATGAACCGTATCGAGCTCGAAATGGTAGGTTCGCATCGGTGCGATCGGATCGATGGTTGAGGCTTTTACTGTGACGCTGTCAATCGGCACTACCGCAAAGTCGTAAGGATAAACCGGCAGAATGCCGTCTACGCGAATGAACAGGCTTTTGTTGAGCTGGTTATTGCCAAGCTCGTCGTGTTCTTCCTGGATAAACGACGGAATATCGACCGTTATCGTGAATTGGTTCTCACCGATACCGATATTCGGCTGCATCGGGAAACGGAACACAACGGTGTCCTTATAATGCAGCTTTGGCTGCTCAATGATGTAAACGGAATCCGTTGTTGAGCCCGGAAAATTGCGGCGGATTTCAAGGTGAAAGGTATCGATGACACTACTTCCCAGGTTGGTGAGAACGATGTGCATATCGATGGAATCGACTGTCAGGTTGAGGTCTTCAGGTGTAAAGTAAACGCCTTCCTGGGTGATTTCGATCTCCGGATTCGTGTGCCAGTTGACTTTCAGCATTGGGTCGCCGTGCAGCGTCATTTGTGTACACGTCGATTCCATCATCGCGTTGGTATAAACCGGGTTCGGCGGCTGAATTTGCTGAATGGTGCGTTTCATCTGCAGACCGAGCGGCTGACCGTAGGAATTATAGCCGATCTGACGGTAAAGATTGGTGGTGTAATGGCTCAGCGGCGCATCGTAGCCAACTGAAACACTCGAAATGAAAGCAATAGCGCCTTCGTTCGGGATGTTTACAAAGCGCTCTGACGTAAGCTCTCCGTTCGAAAAGATATTACCGTTGTGGCAGGAATTACCGATCACAACCGGGTATTTTCCGGGATTTTCCCAGTTGGCAGGCTCGTCGATGTTGATTTCAAAACCGTTGTTGGAAACCGCGGCGTGACCAAAGAAGTTCATGATTGAAACACCCTGCGAAATACGGTCCGTAACGCTTGCTACAACATTCGGATCGAGCGGATCACTGCTGGTCTTGAAGTAAGAAGTAACGTGCCCGGCATAGATCGAATCCTCGATGATGTCTTTCATCTGGTTCACATACGACTGGAACGTATCCTGCTGTTCAGCAGTCGAACCGCCGGCGAAATGAAGGATCTGTTTCTGCCAGTCGTTATCAACCGGGCTGTTCGGACCTTGAACGGATTCGTATTCGATGACTTTTTCCAGGTAGTTCAACAGCTGGATGGTATCGTTGACGGCGATGCGGCCTGTCGGGATAAGCGGATCCCAATCGGTTGTATGCAAACCGGCTGTGATGGCAATATCACTTGCAGGATCACCAAAGCTTGGAACCAATGAACGTGCGTAAGACAGTGGTGACTGGCGTGCACCGGCGCGTTCTGAAATTCCTTTTCCTACCAGGAACAGCGCCTGCGGACGGTTAGTCGAGAGATCGTAAGCATGCAGTGCAAATCGGCGAATCCCCATGATGTGTTTCGGGATTCCGCCACCGTATTGCTGGCACAGCTCATCGATGTCTGCCAATACAACATTGTGACTGCCGCCATTCATAGAAGAACGGTAACTGGCGTATTGCGCAACGGCTGATTCCAAAGTGGAATGGTACACCATGATAAATGCGCCTTCAGTACTGAGTGCGCTGTAATCGGTGAATTGCCCCGTGCCGTTTACAGCCTCGATATTGGTCACCGCAATGCTGCCGGCCAAACTTCCAACTACGACGTCATTTGGATTTCCACCGGTATTGTTCGGAACAAGGAACTGCCAGTTGGCCCCGTTGGGAACGGCAGTAACGAGTCGCGGAGACGCACCGAATGTGAACACCAGCGGCGTGCCGGAATAGCCTTGCAGATCGATCAGTGTTTTCGGTCCGCCATTGTTGTAAACGGTTCGGAAACGATCAAATACCTGGTTATTGGCATGCGGATGCGATGCGTACCGCAAGCGATAATAGGTGAGGTTCTGACGATCGACAGCAGCTCCCACATCGGCGATAACACTGTAATACAGGTTCGTGGCGCCTGAATTCAACAGGTTCGCCGGAATTTCTGTTTCCGAAGTAATGAACTGGTAATTATTGAAAGATGTGTCCATCACCAGGTAATTCGACGAGCCGATTTCTACCCGTAAATGGTGATTAAAGTTGCCTGTCGAAGCGGCAATGGAATTGGAAGTCGATCGGAAATGAAAGGATGGTATCGGCGCATCGCCACCGGTATAAAGGTTCGGCGTGGAAATGGGCCATGTCTGAATGGTGTTCGATGTTGTTGCAACACATTGCGGAAAGCTCCAGCCTTCTCCCGGAGCATACGTCGAACCCGCGGCATCGCCTTGTCGGTAACCTTCGCTGTAGGCATCGCCCATAGACGAAAACGTTTCGCGCAAAACAAAGTTTGCAGGCGTATAACCGGTGAAATCGGTGTCGGTATCGATTACAAATCGTTCGTTCGATGTCTGGTTGTTCCAGGACAGGAAATACTGTATCGTATCGTTGTAAAGGCTGTATCCCGGGTTGGCAATCCATGCGGGATCGACATACAATCCCGAATCCAGCCAGCCATCATTGCGTTCTGCATAGAACAGGATGTAATCGCCCGGATCGAGGGAATTATCGTTGCCATCGACTACCAGGATAGGAATTTCCTGCTCGCGGCCGAACAATTGAATGTTCTCGCTGGTAAAGTTTCCCAAAGGAACGTTTGCGGCTACAAGCGCCGACTGATCGATACGGTGAATCCCGGTTTGCCAGATTTTGAAGGCATAATACTGCTGCGAATAATTGATCCATTCATTTCCGTAATCTTGAGCAAGGGCCGGAAATGTACAAGTAAGAATAAGGATAAGTCGCAGTAGTTGTTTCATCATTCCTTCGGTAGAGCATTATTGGGCTTGTTCAATAACAGCCTCAGTGAAATAACATGCGAATAGAGGGCGGTCGATTGATCTCCGATATCGGTGAAGGCGTAATCCAGGTAAACATTCCGGATGTGGAGCCCGATACCGATGTTCGGCTGAATGGTAATGTGTTGTGAATCGTCGAAATCCTTGATGTACTGAACATTGGAAATTCCTCCGCGCAGTGCTACGATGTCTTTGAAACCGAACGCAATTCCGATGTGCGGATCGCCGCTCACCAACCCTGTTTTCAGAAGTGTGTTGCGTCGGCCGTCGGTGGTGATATCGAGGTCCAGCTCACCGGAAACGTACAGTCCTTTTTTGCCAAGATCTGTGCGGTAATTTGCTCCCACGATGATGCGCGGCAAGGTCAGCTCGAGTCCGTTTTGCGGAATTTCGTTGCCGGTCATGGCAAACACTTCCTTGGTTGTTTCGTCGAGGTTGAAGATCCATGCGTTGAAGGTCGAAGTAACGTCGCGCACAACGCCACCAAATTTCCAGTGCGGACCTTTGGCATACGTTACACCGGCGTCGAGCCCGAAGCCCCAGGATTTAGCGAAATCGCCCACTTTACGGTGAATGAGCTTGAAGTTTCCACCCACGCTCAATCCTTCGATGTTCAGCTTGCGGGCATAGGAGAATAAGAAAGCATAATCGGCTGCGGTGAACGTCGTAATGCGGTCGTAATCGATATTGCCTTCGTTGTCGATGAGCTGTGTGGTATTCGGAATGTCGTCAACGGCAAAGCGGATAATGGACAATCCTGCCGTGCTTTTATCGTCGATGCTGTGTGCCAGACCGAGGTAATCGTATTTGGCAATTCCGGCAAAGTATTCGGAGTGCATCAGCCCGATGTCGAGCCACTTGTTCGTACCCGTCAGTCCTGCAGGGTTCCAATAACCGCTGTTCACGCCGCTGGTTTGGGCCACAACGGCATTCGACAAGCCCAGTGCATCTGCACCTACGCCAATAGCGAGGAATTCGTTGGAATATTTTGGGGCAACCGAGCCTTGGCCAAAGGAAAGGGTAGTGAGCAAAAGCGCAACAGCCAGGAGGTTAAATTTCATGAAAATGTCTTTGAATACGCTATGGTTTAACTGCATCTTGCCCAAAAAATTGTGTAGCCGGCCATCCATTCCGGATTTGAAACGTAAATTTACAGCATTCAGTTGGAAGACCGGCTCTTAAATGTTCATTTTGTCTATGCGAATGTTCAACATACCTAATTTATTGACCGCCATGAACATGCTGTGCGGTGTCTTCGCTATCCTGTTGGCTTTTGCAGGTCGGATCGACATAGCACCGTATCTGATTTTCCTTGGGGCCATTCTCGACTTTTTCGACGGCTTCCTGGCGCGTTTGCTCAAGCAGCAGGGCGAGCTCGGAAAACAGCTCGATTCACTGGCAGATATGATCACGTTTGGATTGGCGCCGGGGATTATGATGATGGTGATACTGATCACTCAAACTACGCAGGTCAATATTGAAGACGTTTTGTGGAATGGTGAATACGTTACAGCAGGTACAGTTGTTGAAACGAATGGTCATCTGGTTTTTCCATATTGGATGGCAATTGATGTCTGGAAAGCCGAATTTCTAACTTTTGAAAAAGTCAATTGGTTGCCATTTGCAGCTTTGATTATTCCGTTTTTCTCCATGTTCCGCCTGGCAAAATTCAACATCGATACGCGTCAGAGTGAGTCCTTTATTGGCTTGCCAACACCGGCCAATACGATCTTTTTCATGGCGTTTCCGTTGCTGCTTTCACAATATGGGAATACAGCCGGCTGGGAACACGATCTCATTCTATGGCTCATCCAGCCGCTGGTTTTAATACCGATCATTATTGGAATGTCGCTCATGCTGGTAGCCGAATTGCCACTGTTTGCTCTGAAATTCAAATCGTTTCAGTGGAAAGGAAATGAGATCCGCTACGTGTTTTTGATAAGTTGTGGAATACTTATTCCGGTTTTGCAATTCTGGTCCATCCCAATTATTGTACTTTTGTACCTGTTATTGTCTATCATCAACAATATCCGCAAGGCGGATAATACTAAAACAAACACATGAAATTCAAAGCTGAAATTGATGTGATGCCACTGGAGGCATTATTGGATCCACAAGGAAAAGCAGTTACCAACAGCATGTCGAACATCGGCTTGCCGGAAATCTCCGGCGTTCGTGTCGGTCGCCACATTCGTCTGTTCGTAGATGCTTCCAATAAGACCGAAGCGGAGCAAAAAGTAGAGCAGGCCTGCAAAAACCTGCTGGCTAACCAGATCATGGAAAGCTACACGTATCACGTCGAGGAAGCGTAAACACGTTTTCCCATGAAAGCAGTTGCCGGAATCAATCACGTTGGTTACGGTGTTTCCCGTAAGAATTCCGCAACATTCCAGGCGGTTAATCCCGCTACGGGTGCAGCTTTGCCCACTCTTTTTCACGAAGCGACAGCCGAAGAAACCGACGAAGCCATTCGATTGGCAGCCGCGGCATTTCCGGTCTATGCACAATGGCCCGTGCGGAAGCGTATTGCTTTTATGCACGACATTGCCAGTGAGCTGGAAGCACAGCGCGAACAGTTGATAGCAGCATTTGTCACCGAAAGTGGCTTGCCACGCGATCGCGCCGAAACAGAGCTGAAGCGCACTTGTTTTCAATTGGTTTCTTATTCCAATGCGTTATTGAACGGCTCGGTATTGCAGCCGGTGATCGATCTTGCCGATCCCGATCGCAAGCCGACTCCCAAACCCGATTTACGGAAAGTGAATACGGCCATAGGCCCGGTAGTGGTGTTTGGCGCCAGCAATTTTCCGTTTGCCTATTCGACCATTGGTGGCGACAGCGCTTCAGCGTTAGCGGCCGGTTGCCCGGTAATCGTAAAAGGTCATCCGATGCATCCGCATACCAGCGAGCTTGTTGCTGGTATCGTGCTCGAAACGGCCAAAAGACATAATCTGCCCGAAGGCGTTTTTTCGCATTTGCATGCCAAAGGATTTGCCGTTGCAGAGCAGTTGGTCAAAGATGAACGCATCAAAGCGGTTGGTTTTACAGGCAGTTTCAAAGGTGGCATGGCGCTGCACAAACTGGCGCAGGACCGAGAAGAGCCGATTCCGGTTTTTGCCGAAATGGGTAGCGTGAATCCGATTGTCGTATTGCCACAGGCGTTAAAACATTCCGGTGATGCGATCGCAGAAAAAATGACCGCGTCCGTAGGTCTGAATGCCGGACAGTTCTGTACAAGTCCCGGTTTGTTATTTATGGTAGAGAACGCGGATGCCGATGCTTTTATAGAAAAGCTGACAGATCGCTTGTCGAAAGTTCCGGACCAGGTGATGCTGAATCCAGCTATTCACGAGCAATACGAAACCGCCAAAGCCAGTCAGCGACCGGGTGCAGATGCACTGGTTGATCCTTCGCTGGCTACTAATCCAAATAGCATTTCTCCTGCCGTATTCAGTATTTCCGGAACAGAATTCCTCCAAAACGACCACCGCCAGGAAGAAGTATTCGGTTCGTTCCTGTTATTGATCCGTTGCAGCGACGAAGCCGAAATGCGTGCCTGCGTGGAGCGATTACGCGGACAGCTCACGGCTTCCGTTTTCACTGAGCCAGGTGAATATGATCTAGCCGCTCATTATCTGAATCTGCTCGAGCGGAAAGTCGGTCGTGTGATCGTGAACGGTGTACCGACCGGTGTGGAAGTCAGTCCGGCCATGCAGCACGGCGGCACGTTTCCCGCAGCAACAGACAGCCGCTTTACATCCGTTGGTGCACACGCCGTTTTGCGCTTTATGCGGCCTGTGAGCTATCAGAACGTACCCGACGAACTCCTGCCGGAATCGTTAAAAAGAATTAATCCGCTCCAAATTTTACGTTTTGTTAACGATAACTGGTCTACAGGTTCTTGTTGAAGGCCTGCTAAACCCCGTAATTTGTCCGAAGTAAAAATTGCTTGTCCGACAGCAGTTTGAAACGATTATTATATTTGTAACCAAATTTCGAGAGTTATGTCAGAAGTAGGAGTTCCCCAGAAAAGAAACCTTAGTACCCCATTGATTATCATTAGTTTGTTGCTACTCGTAGCGTTCGGTGTGATGGCCTTTTTATGGTCGTCCAAAAACAGCGCACTTAAAGCATGTGAAGCCCATAGTAAGGAGTTGCAGGCAGACATCGATGAAATGAATGAAATGATGTCAGGCGTTATGGGCTCTGACATGACAAACGACCTGAAGAAAGACTTTGAGCAAATGCTTGAAACGTACGATGCGCTGATCAAGAAAGACGCCAGCCAAAGCGATAGTCTGACTGTTCAGAAAGTGAAAATCCAGGGCTTGCTCGACGAGCTGAACAACAATAAAAAGAAAAGTGCACAGGATATCGCCCGTCTGCGTCGTGAAAACGAAACACTGCGCCAGATCATGATCGGTTATGTGAAGCAGATCGATGAGCTGAACACGCTGAATCTCAAACTGGAATCAGATTTGGATGAAACAACCAACAAGCTGACAACAACAGAAGGTGAGCGCGATCAGTACAAGCAGGAATCTGAGGCAAGTGCCGAGCAGGTGCGTAAAGGTTCCAAGCTGAGTGCTTACGGTATTTCATCTACCGGTCTGCGTATGAAGCTGAACAACACCGTTGAGCCGACAACAAAAGCAAAATCGACAGTTCAGATCCGTTCCAGCTTTACCATTGGTGAAAATGCCATTGCAACGGCAGGTGAGAAAACAGTTTATATGTCTGTAACCGATCCTGAAGGACGCGTGATGCAACGTTCCAGCTCAAATATCGTCCAAACAGAAAGCGGTGCTGTTCCGTACTCCGATAAAAAGGAGATCAACTACACGAACAAAGCGGTAGACGTTTCCATCTTCTACAACCTCGATGGTGCTGAGCCTTCGAAAGGTACATACAAGGTGAAACTGTACTGCGACGGACAGTTGATCGGTAGCGACAGCTTTACATTGAAATAAGAAACGAACAGCGAAATTCGCACGAGAATCCGCTTGTCATTTGGCAGGCGGATTTTTCTACGGATAAACACAATAAAAACGCGATCGTCGGGTTTTAGATAACGGGCCAATGTGGCCGAAATTTTAGGTAAATGACAAATATTTTTATTGCAAACCTGGACTGGGAAATTACTTCCAGCGATTTGCAGGCGACGTTCTCTGCGTTTGGTGAAGTGCACCTGGCCCATGTCGTATTCGATGCGAAGACAAAAAAATCGAAAGGCTACGGTTATGTAGAAATGGTAAGTGCCGAAGAAGCAATCAAAGCGATCCAGGCGCTCAACGGATTTGAAGTGAACGGCCGCAAACTGGACGTGAAAATCGCTTCACCGAAAGCTAACCGACCAAAACCGGAAGAAAAACCGAAGAAACCATTCAATAAAGCTGGTGGTTTTGGTGGACAAAAACGCCCCTTTAATAACAGTGGAGGCGGCAATCGTCCGAACACTGGCGGAGGCGGTTACCGTTCAGGAGGAAACTCCGGTGGTGGCTACCGTTCTGAAGGAGGAGGAAATTCCGGCGGAGGCTATCGTTCCGAAGGTGGTGGTGGATACCGCTCTAACGAAGGAGGCGGTGGTTATCGCTCTTCCGGAGAAGGAAGCGGCGGATACCGTTCATCTGAAGGAAGCCAGAATTCCGGAGATCGTCCGAGAAGACCACGAAAACCGATGGAATAAGCACATTTATACTTCTGATACATGTCTGATGCTATTGAACAGGGACACGTTGATGTAAACGTGGACCAGCGTGGTGTGGCTACAATTGAGTTTGGCCACCCATTGAGCAATTCCCTTCCGGGAAAAATCCTGCGCAAGCTTGCTGAAACCATTACCGAAACCGGAAACAGGGACGATGTAAAAGTCATCGTTCTGCGTTCGGCTGGTAACAAGGCATTCTGTGCGGGCGCCAGCTTTGATGAATTGATTTCTATTACAGATATGGAAACCGGTAAAGTATTCTTCTCCGGTTTTGCCATGGTCATCAACGCTTGCCGCAAATGTCCGAAGCTGATCATTGGTCGCGTGCAGGGCAAAGCCGTTGGTGGTGGTGTAGGAATCGCTTCGGCGGTAGATTACTGCTTCGCAACCCGCGCGGCAGATGTAAAGCTCTCAGAGCTTGCCGTTGGAATCGGTCCGTTTGTAGTTGGACCAGCCGTTGAGCGCAAAATCGGTCTTTCGGCCATGAGTCAGCTGGCGATCAACGCTACCGAATGGCAATCGGCTGAATGGGCCTACAACAATGGCCTGTACGCCAGCCTCACAGGCTCCGAAGATGATATGGACGAGGAGATCGAGCGATTGGTTTCCAAGCTTGCAGCTTCCAGCCCGGAAGCAATGGCGCAGCTGAAGAAAATCTTCTGGCAGGGAACCGAAAACTGGGACACGTTGCTGTCCGATCGTGCGCTGATCAGCGGAACGCTTGTGCTGTCCGACTTCACCGTTAATGCGATCAACGCATTCAAAAAGAACTAACGCGTTACGTAATACACGAGAGGGCGTTACCGGTAATCGGTAGCGCCCTTTTCGTTTCGTATCTTTGAGCAATGGAGCCTGATTTTCCAGTCAGAAAGATCATTCACGTCGACATGGACGCTTTTTACGCATCTGTGGAACAGCTCGACAATCCGGCGCTGCGGGGAAAACCTGTGGTCGTGGGCGGAAGCCGTGAACGCGGTGTGGTAGCGGCAGCCAGCTACGAAGCACGAAAATTCGGTGTGCGATCCGCCATGCCCAGTGTGCTGGCTGCTCGGAAATGTCCGGGATTGATCTTTGTGAAAGCACGTTTCGACCGCTACAAGGAAATCTCTGCCCAGATCCGCGAGATCTTTTACGAATACACCGATCTGGTAGAGCCGCTTTCACTCGATGAAGCCTTTCTGGATGTAACGGAGAACAAGAAAAATCATCCTTCAGCGACCTTGCTGGCACAGGAAATCCGGGCCAGGATCAAAGAAACGACCGGATTGAACGCTTCAGCCGGCATTTCGATCAATAAATTCATGGCGAAGATCGCTTCCGACATCAACAAGCCAAACGGACAGAAAACCATTCCACCGGAAGAAGTATTGCCCTTTCTGGAAACACTGCCGGTGGGAAAGTTTTTCGGCGTGGGCGAAGTGACGGCCAAAAAGATGAACCGCTACGGCATTTACACCGGCAGAGATATGAAAGAGCGGACGCTGGAAGCGCTAACGACCTTATTCGGGAAATCCGGCAAGCACTTTTACGACATCGTTCGGGGAATTCACCGCAGCGAAGTCAAACCCGACCGCATCCGGAAATCCATCGCTGCCGAGCGCACCTTCAGCAACGACCTCGACTCGGCGCCCTTTATGCTCGAACAGCTGGAAGTCATTGCCGATGAGCTGGAAAGACGCCTGCTGAACAGCAAAGTGAAAGGCAAAACGGTAACCATCAAGTTGAAATACAACGATTTTACCCAGCAAACCCGCAGCAGAACCGTTCACGAATTCCTGGACCGAAAGGCCGAGTTTTTTCCGATCGTGCAGGAATTGCTGATGCAGGAGCCGTGGCCATTGCCCGTTCGATTACTTGGGATTTCCATAACCAAGCTCGATACGGAGCTGGTGGCAGAGCAATTCAGTGTGCAACTGAAACTGGAGTTTTGAGAGGAATCGATTGACGGACGTAATATTACGAACCACTACGTAATATTGGGTACCGGTTTGTAATTTTGGGAATTAGCTTCACTGAACTTCGGTTCCCTAATTTGCGTTTTCGCTTTCCAGGATTGCCAGCAGGGCAAAGGAAGCCAGCCAGTGTTCTCCCATATAATCGCCATCCACGATCGAGGGCAGTGAATGCGCCAGGTGCTGATCGGCAATAGCAGCCAGGTGTGCAAATTTTTTATCCGATTTAGCCAATCCGTATAAACACCACGCGCGACTGAAATTCAGGCCATCGAGGTGAACCAAATGCCCGTCGCTGCGGTCACTCACTTTCCCAACCTCCAGCTGAAAGCGTTTTTTGAAAAGCAAAGGCAGGAATTGCTTCAGCCAGCGCTCGAATTCGTCTTTCGGCAATACGCGCCGCATCAGGTCCATTTCTTCGAGACCGCCGGAAAGGAAATCATAGCCGCTTGGTTCGTAATGCAGCGCATAATTGTTGTCGGGAAGGTAAAACGCGCGTGCCCGTTCCGTGATAGCAGATTTCAACGGCTCATTTCCTGCAAAAACAGCGTAATCGTAAGCGAATGTGAGTCCAAACGCCGTGTTGATATGATCGCCAGACCGAATCGGGTACATCAGTTTTGGAAGAAAGGCAATGTATTTAGCCGTGATCATGCTCACCAGCGGCTCTAGATTCGCCGACCAGGATTTTCCGTCCGGATCTTCCCAGCTCAGGAGCTCCTGTTGCAGTTTCAACAGCCACGCCCAACCGTAAGTGCGCTCAAACGATTGATTGTGCTTCGTTTCGAAATACGCGACTTCAATTTGAATGTTTTGGGCCGTCAGTTGTTCGTTCAGCTTCTGACGGATCTCTGCCGCTTCGGGGAGCTGTGGAAATTGTTTCAGGATACGCACCAAAAGCCAATGACCGTGAACGGAAGAATGCCAATCGAAACAGCCGTAAAACGCCGGATGCAAAACCTGTGGCGACAACAGCGCCGAGCTGTCGTTCAATACCTGGTTCAGCTTATTCGGGTATTCCTGCTGCAGGCACTTGAGCGGCAATTGCACCAGCCGGCTGGCTTCCTGTTCGGTGAGTCGGTACTGTGCAGCCGCAGAAAGCAGCCACATTCCGGAAATGAAGGACAAAAGAAGAATTCGCATAGGTGTTGTGTTGGTTAAATGTACTGAAGTTCTTTTACTTAAGAAGGTGGAATCAACGGATGATATAGCTTCCGTTAAAAAATCCGGAGCTGCTTTTCAGAAAACAGCAGAAGTTAAAACCGGGTTCTATGTGTTCCTTTGCGGCGCAAAAAAATCAGCGGAAGCCGAAAAGCTGAACAACCTGATTTGCCTTCCATCTGAATGAAATATCCCTGTGGAATGCAAATTCTGAAATTAGAGTAGGCAGAAATAACTTACATAATTTATGAAGAAAGCATTAATGATGCTGTGCGGATTATTGAGTCTGCAATTGGCTTTTGGCCAGAATCTTATTACTAACGGCGATTTTGAAACCGTTACAACTCCTTTTACAGTAGGAACAGTTGCCAATGCGGCGGGCTGGGTGAATGGTTGTTCTACCTGGTCACCGAATCCCGGAAGTCCGGATCTGATTTCTTATTATGCCACTCAAACGTTTCTGCAGATTCCACTCGATGGACGGATTGGAGCTCGCAATAACGGATTCCAAAACCGGACATTTGTTGGAATGATGGGTGGTCCTGCCGATCCGAATTTTCCTCCTGGATACCGTGAATCCATTATCGGAACGATCAATGAGCCCCTTTCGGCCGATTACGAATATACCGTTGGTCTTTGGGTCGCTGCCTGGAGTATGCCTAATAGCACAGCCCCTGTTTTTCACGTAGAGATCATCCTGCGTAAACCAGGAAATTGTACGGCAGAGAAACTGGTCTATTCATCCGGAAATGTACCTGTACTCAATCATGGAAACGTCGGAAGCCCGACCAGTAACTGGAGCAATATTACCGGTACGTTCACACTTACAGGGGCCGATATAGCTGAAGGATATACCCGGATGGAAATACGTCTTAATGGCGACATGACAATGATGCGTACAGGAATCGATGATGTTTCACTGACAAAAAGATTACTTCCAAAAGCAGCATTTTCTTTTGTGACTCCTGGTCAAACCTATACGATGGTGGACACACCTTGGGGGCCAACACAGGTAACCCAGGTTTGTGCGGCACCTGCACCTACCGAGACAACTATATTGATCAACGGTTCTGCAAGTGCGAATGAAAGCGGCTACTATATTTCAGTAACACCTTGGGATCCGGAAGATTGGGTATCTACAGGAGCAGCAATGTTTAATAACTGGGTAACGCCATTGCAACCTGTTCCAGCCACAAATATCAATATCAGTACGCTTTCCGGTGTCACAATCCAGTCGGGACAAACATATCTTGTCACACTGGCGGTCGGCAATCCATGGCATTCCGTTCATCAGCTGTTCCGTGTCAATCCGCTGCCAACGCTGAATGCAGGGGCAGATCAGACCATCTGTATCGGTAACAGCGTTTCCATCAATGCAACAGCAGATACATGGCCGGTGAAAGTATACAATGGAGCGACATTGGTAGGAACGTTTAATTCTAATCCGATTTCATTGTCACCGACAAGCACCACAACTTATACCTTCACATCAACGAGCCAATACAACTGCTATACGTCGGATCAGCTTACTGTAACGGTAAACAATTGTCCTACGCCGTCATTTGTGTTCAAGCATCCAATCGGATCGGAGGTAGTTACCACACCTTATGGCCCTCAGACAGTAACGCATATCTGCTCTCCTTATAAAATCGACGGTTCGGCCAGTATGAATGAAGTTGATTACCACTTCCGCATCCAGAAATTCGATCCGGGAAGCTGGTCGTTTCTTGGATCACCACTTTACGATAACTGGTATGGAACAGGGCAGGTAGGTAACGATATCGACCTGTATACGGTTGTTCAATCTGTGGGGAACAGCTTTACCTATGGTGAAATCTATGCTGTAGGTCTTACCGTCGGACCTGGATGGTATTCAACCATGAAGCTGTTCAGAGCGATCGACTGCCGCAAAAACGGTGAAGTTGCTTTTGAAGACGTATCGGTTGAAAACGAAGTAATGGTATTCCCGAACCCAACGAGCGGCGCCTTTACGGTGATGCTGGACGGTGTAGCTGCCGAACAGGTCATGGTAACGAACGTACTGGGCGAAACGGTGTTCAGCAGCGCTGTTGCCGAAGAAGTACAATCCATGGATATAGATTTAAGTGGTCTTCCTTCCGGAGTTTACATGGTTCATGTAAAACAAGCAAACGGAGAAACCATCCTGAAAAAGATCGTGAAAAGCTAACCTGCGATTGCATTAGCTGTCAAGACCCCGGTTCGCAAGGATCGGGGTTCTTTTTTAGTTGGAAGCTGGAAATTCGAAGTGGGGTAGTTGGTGCGGTAGAAACCGGCAGAACTCCTTATCTTTGTAGTTTGTGAGCTCATTCGTTTGATAACTCACCAACCCACTAACTCACCAACTCGCCAACCTCTCCGCATTAATTCACAAAACCCTTGTTAATAAAAAATAGAGTTTCTATCTTTGCACCCCCAAATTGGGGATATTGTCTTATTTAAAAATTAGAAAGTAGTGGATACTTTAAGTTACAAAACCATCTCCGCTAACAAGGAAACTTCTGGAAAGAAGTGGTTGTTGGTGGATGCCGAAGGCCAGACTGTTGGTCGCTTGGCAAGCAAGGTGGCGAAGCTGGTACGTGGTAAACACAAGCCCAACTTCACACCACATGCTGACTGCGGCGATAACGTGATCGTTATCAATGCTGAGAAAGTATCGTTCTCTGGTACCAAACTGGTAGATAAAGAGTACGTACGTTACACAGGCTATCCGGGTGGACAGCGCACACTGACTGCACAACAATTGATGGAACGCAGTCCGGAGCGCGTCATTGAGAAAGCAATCAAAGGAATGTTGCCGAAGAACACACTTGGCCGTAACCTCTTCTCAAACGTAAAAGTTTACAGAGGTGCAGAGCACAAGCAGCAGGCGCAAAACCCTGAGGTAATCAATCTTGACTCAATCAAATAAGGATATGGAAGTAGTTAACACATTAGGAAGAAGAAAAACATCCGTTGCTCGCGTATACCTGTCAAAAGGTTCGGGTAAGGTGACAGTCAATAACCGTGACTATAAAGAGTTCTTCCCTGTTGCGATCCTGCAAGGAAAAGTGGAGCAGCCGTTCAAAATTACGGAAACGCTCGGCCAGTTCGATGTGAAGGTAAACGTAGCAGGTGGAGGTATCAACGGACAGGCTGAGGCTATCCGTCTTGGTATTTCCCGTGCACTTGTAAAAGTGAACGAAGAAATGAAGCCGGCGCTGAAAGCTGAAGGTCTGATGACACGTGACCCACGTATGGTGGAGCGTAAGAAGCCAGGTCAGCCGAAAGCACGTAAGAAATTCCAGTTCTCTAAACGTTAATCGTTTAATTGGATTTTCGGATTGTTTAGTATCCAAGCTGCTGCGTAACCTCCCGATAAATTGGGACCCGCGGCATCTGATTACTAAAGGAAAGTAAACAACATTAAAAAAAAGAAACATGTCAAAAGTTAATTTTGAAAACTTATTGGAAGCAGGTGTACACTTCGGCCACCTGAAAAGAAAATGGAACCCGGCTATGGCGCCGTATATCTTTGACGAGAAAAAAGGTATCCACATTATTGACCTTAATAAGACAATTGCACACCTCGATCAGGCATGTGCGGCGATGAAACAAATCGCAAAGTCGGGTAAAAAAGTTCTTTTCGTTGCAACCAAAAAACAGGCAAAAGACATCGTTGCCGAGAAAGTAAAAGCGGTAAACATGCCGTTCGTTACTGAGCGCTGGTCAGGTGGTATGATGACCAACTTCCAGACTACACGTAAGTCTATCCGTAAAATGGCGTCTATCGACAAAATGAAAACGGACGGAACCTGGGAAACACTCAACAAGCGTGAGCGTCTCTTCAAAACACGTCAGCGTGAGAAGCTGGATAAAAACTTTGGTTCTATCGCCGATATGACACGTCAGCCAGCTGCTGTGTTCATCGTAGATATCCTCAAAGAGCACATCGCACTGAACGAAGCAAAGCGCCTGAACATCCCTACGTTTGCAATGGTGGACACCAACTCTGACCCACGTCTGGTTGATTTCCCAATCCCTGCAAACGACGATGCAACAAAGTCTATCTCTATCATCCTCGATGCCATCTGTGGCGCTATCAAGGAAGGTCTTGAGGAGCGTAAGAGCACCGGAACAGGTAAAGACAAAGAAGATGCGACTGAAGAAGTAGTAGCAGCTTCAGCAGAAGAAACAAAAGAATAATAGCAAAGTAGCCCGCCGCGGCGGGCACTTCGCGCTAAATTTTAAAATATAGAAGATCATGGCAATTACTGCTTCAGATGTAAATAAATTACGCCAGCAGACAGGTGCGGGAATGATGGACTGCAAAAACGCTTTGGTTGAATCCAACGGAGACTTCGAAGCAGCAGTAGACATCCTGCGCAAAAAAGGACAAAAAATTGCAGCGAAACGCGGCGAAAACGAAGCAAAAGAAGGTTTGGTGTTCGCTCAGACAACTTCAGATGCTAAGACAGGTGTTGTCCTGGCGCTGAACTGCGAAACAGACTTCGTTGCGAAAAACGACGGTTTCCGTAACTTCGTTCAGAGCCTCGTAGACGTAGCCCTCAACAACCTTCCTGCAACTGCAGAAGAGTTGAAGTCGCTCAAATACGACGACAAGCTGACCGTTGAAGAGAAAATCACCGAGCAGGTGGGGGTGATCGGCGAGAAGCTGGATCTTTCCCAGTACGCTTTGCTGAAAGGCGACACAGTTGTGGCTTACAACCACCCGGGTAACCAGCTGGCTACACTCGTAGCATTGAACAGCGGTTCTGAAACGGCAGTTGAGGCAGGTCGCCAGGTTGCAATGCAGGTTGCTGCGATGAGCCCTATCGCTCTGAACAAAGACGGTGTTGACGCACGTACAATCGAGCGTGAAATCGAAGTTGGTAAAGAGCTGGCTATCCAGGAAGGAAAACCGGCAGACATGGCTGAGAAAATTGCTCAAGGCCGTCTGACGAAGTTCTTCAAGGAAAACACACTGTTGAGCCAGGAGTTCGTTCGCGACAACAAAGTAACTGTTGAGCAATTCCTTGCCAACACAGAAAAAGATCTGACAGTTACAGACTTCAAGCGTTTCTCTTTGAGCTAATCTGCCTCTGCAGACAAGTTAAAAGAAACCAACAATATCGGATCCCGCTGTTCGCAAGAGCAGCGGGATTTTTGTTTTCAGAGTTTAGTTAATCATCACGTTAAATCAAAATTAACTATACTGAATCGTCCCAAATTAACTCTAGTGCTAATTGATCATTTTGTACCTTTATTGAAATGATGTCAAAACAATTGTTAATTAGGGATTTATTATGCCCTGAAAAATATATGTTAACTACCACTTATCATTTTGTTTGAATAAATTTTATTACTTATGCATATCTTTGCGCAACAATAGCTATTGTTATGGGACGTTTTTTCAAGAAAAAAGGAGGAGAATCTGATAATATGGACCCTGTATTAAAAAAATATATGTCAGACTCAATTAAGAATTCAAAGTGGAAAACTGCTACGGATAAGGACATTAAAGCTAAACAACATAGGGTTTATGTTGAAAGGTTTTCAGTATAATCTCTAACTAAGATTATTTAAATTTATGGAGGCTTAAAGGCCTCCATTTTTATTTTATGCCGATTCACTCAACATTATTAGCATCTACTACTAACGGATTTGATTTCTCAAGTGGAGTAAAGAAAGTTTCGAAATACAGAATGAACCTCAAGGTCATTAAGCCTGTTAATGGCTCAAGGAAAGAGGAAAATATAAAATACATTATTGACCTCGAGGAATACGATGGGTTCGCTATGATTAAATATTATCCAAGGCATTTAAAGAATGATAAAAACAAATTTAAATGCAGGGGAATAGGTAAATCAGGACATTCTCTAAAGTATTTTGTTCCAAGAAATGAAATGCTGAAAATAATGCATGAATGCGTATCTATCATGAAAGATTATCTCAAGTTTAAGAAATTTCGATTTGTTGGATTTATAGGGATGGTTGATGATGTAGATAACTCTTGTAATCGGTTAAATTCTCAGAGATATAATATATACTCTCCGTTCACCTATAGTGCATTTAATAAATCAGATTACATCATCAATAATGTTGAAATACTCCAATATTTCAACTGTCTTATGGTAGCAAATAATTTGTCAAATGGTTTAAGTAAGTTACAAAAGAAGAACTACAATAAGTTTCTTGGATTCATAGATGAAAATCTAACTTCTGTAGATCAGATTATGACTTCACAAACAATTCTCAACCTGAGGGAAAACACATGACATTATTTTTCATTATTGCGAAAGTTGGGCACAACAATCAAATTCGTACTTTTCGATCATCAAAGTCATGACCATGAAAAACCGGACCAGCTTTTCCCTTGTCGCACTGATCGTCTTCGGTGTTAGTGTATTCGCATTCATCAACGGTTGTTCCGATGGCGAAGCTGCTAAGACGGCTAAGAAAGATGAATTGCCGGTTCCCAAAGAGCTCACGGAAGATCAGTTGTTCTCCGGCGACCTGGTAAAACGCATGCTGGCGCAGAAAAACAGTGCGGTAAACGAAGCCAATCAGCTATTCCTGCAAGCGCTCGATCTCTATAAGAACAAAAAAGATGCGAAAGGCGCCATTCCGCTGTTCATCCAGGCCATCTGCAAATTCCCGGAAAACCGCAGCTATTATGAGCTGGGGAATGCCTGCCTTGACGCCGGTGAGCTCGATCAATCGCTGAAATGCTACGAAATGGCCGAAAAGCTTGGTTACGAGCCTTTTTCAAAAGTGCTGTACAACATGGCCTGCGTATATTCCCGCCAAGGCAAAGTGGAATCGGCGGCCAACTACCTCGAATACAGCATACAGGCCGGCTACACCAATCTCGATCACATCAGCACAGACAAAGACCTGGATTCTCTGCGGCAAGAAGAATTTTATTACCGCAAAGCCATTACCCGCGGCATGCGTGGTATGTCGAATCCGAAAGCCTTGTTCTGGCTGCAGTTCCGCAAACCGTTCGCCAAAGTGCAATTTCCGTACGCGTTGAATGGCGAAAAGCGCTATTATGCTGATGACGACCGCATCGCTTACGATTACGAGAAATTCGTTCCGGAAATGCGCGACGAACGTTTTTCCCGCGAAGTGGGGCATATGTACTATTCCGTAGCTGAATTGTTTTCGACCGATAAATACATCGCCCTCGTTTACGCCGAAGAAGAAACCTTCATGGAAGACCTGGCGCCGATAGCGTACCTGCTGGTAACCTTTACACCGGATGGCAAGATCATCGACAAGAAAATGATTGCCGGCCATACTTCCATAGATGAGCCGATCATGACAGCCAAAGTCACGCAGAACGGTGTGATCTGCGTCAAAACCTACGACATCGAATTCGAAAAAGACCCCGAAGAAGAGGGCTATGAAAACAACCGGGTGAAGAACAAAACGCTGAGCAATACGGAGTATTTCAAGATTGGCGACGACGGAAAGATCAGCGAAACAGATCCCGTTTGATGAGTCCTTTTAAGGTTCGAAAAGTAACGATCGGTTCAATCAGGCAATTCTTTTGCTAAACAGCTTGTTAGAGAACAGTTGAATTCCCTACATTTACTCAACTTCTCATCAAGGTGTGTCCCTATGAACACGAAATTACTTTTACTGTTTGTGCTGTTACTGAGCGGCACCACGGGCTTTTCACAGCTCCAATGCGGAACGGATCAGATGATCCGCCAGCACTACCAGGCCAATCCAAAAGCATATGCCGATTTCGTTGAAAAAGATTTGCTGCTCCAGAATGCATTATTGCAGAAATCGGATGAAGACACCACGCTCTACATCATTCCGGTCGTGTTTCACGTATTGCACCTCAATGGCCCGGAAAACATCTCCGACGAACAGATCATCGACGGGATCAATATCATGAACAGGGATATGCAGAAGCTGAATGCAGATACGATCAATATCCTGCCCGAATTCAGGCACCTTGTCGGTAAATTGCGCATCGAGTTCCGATTGGCGACCATCGATCCGGAAGGAAACTGTACCAATGGTATTGACCGCATTTACACATCCCGAACGAATTACGGTGACGACAGCGCTAAAGTCAATCCGTGGCCGCGGGATAAATACCTGAACATCTGGACGGCAAAATCGCTGTTGCAGGGCTGGGCGGGATATGCCTATTATCCTTCGGCAGCCGATGCCATGGAAGTGCGCGATGGGATCATGTTGCTCGCAAATTATGTCGGCTCGATTGGAACAAGCAACGTTCTTCGTTCCAGGACATTGACACATGAAGTTGGCCACTGGCTCAACCTGGGACATCCCTGGAATACCACGATCAACATTTCCATTAACGTAGGATTGGCCTGTGGAGACGATCTCGTTCCCGACACACCGATCACCAAAGGACATACCGATTGCCCGTCGAACCTGCGCACGCCGGTTTGTACAATTGACACGCTGACAGAACATTACCTCACCTTTGATGACGTTACCACGACATCCGGAATGGAAGATCCGGGTGCGCTTCCGGCAGAATTGAATCATTTCATCGCCGAGCCTTTCGAAGCTGTTGGCGTGGGAGCTAATTCGGGGCAGGACGGGAGCTTTGCATTTTCAGGATGGGATACAGGCGCACCTGACGGAACAACGAATTATGGCGATCTGACCGGTGCGATCAACACAGCGAAATACTATGAATGGGTCATTCGACCTGATACAGGCTATACGGCCACACTTTCAAAGCTGAGCTTCCGCATCAAACGCACAGCCGATGGTCCGAGAACATTTTCAGTGAGATCATCTGTGAGTTCATTCAACGCCAATATGAACATACCGCAAAGCCAGGTAGGGGAAGATATCGCCGTTCAGACAGGAAACATTCTGTTTTTTGAAACGGATGATGCCGATCCGGAGTATATGACTGTTCACGTTCCGCTTACAGGATCACAGTATACGCTGATGTACCAGCCGCTGACGTTCCGTTTTTACGGTTGGAACAGCGAAGGTGCATCGGGTGAATTCGTCCTGGATAGCGTATCGCTCACCGGATCGACCGGCGTCATTGAGAATATTCAGAATTACATGGAATATTCGTACTGTTGCCATATGTGGACAAAAGGACAATGCGCGCGTATGAGTGCAGCCCTCAACAGTCCGCTTTCGGGGCGTAACAACCTCTGGAGCCAGGCGAACCTGGAAGCAACAGGCGTGCTCGAGCCATCAGATCCGTGTATTCCACAGGCAGACTTTTACGCTTCAACAAACAGAATTTGCAGTGATAACACTGTTTCATTCACGATGAATGAGACCGATGCGGCAGCTACTTCCCAATCGTGGACATTTGAAGGAGGAACGCCGGGAACTTCAACGGCTGCCAATCCAACGGTCCTTTATGCAACGCCGGGTGTTTATGCAGTAAGCCTCACGACAACGAATGCAACGGGTTCTTCAACGACCACCAAACAAGATTTCATAACAGTTGACGGTGTGAACGCGATCAATGCCGAAACCGCATTTTATGACGACTTCGGAAGCGAAACCCTTTTCAACGAGCAATGGCAAATCACCAATCTCGATTCCAATAACAACAGATGGATTTACGACGCTGCCAATGGATACAATGGCGCTGGATCGGTCTGCGTAAATGGACAAAATGCCTTTTACCTGGAAATGGACGAGCTGGTGAGTCCTTATTACAACCTTTCGGAGAATTCTTTGAGTCTCAACTTTAAGCTGGCCAGCGCTTCAAAAGACAGCATTGCAGTGGATGACAAGCTGGTTGTTCTATTCAAGAAAAACTGTGAATCGTCCTGGAATACGATAAGGACCTATAACGCGTCGGATCTGAACAACAATCCTGATCAGCTCGATCCGTTCGTGCCCGGCCCGCAAACGATCTGGTGGGACAAAACGGTTAACATCAGCTCGACTTACCGAACAGATGAGTTCCAGTTTAAATTCGTCTATTACTCCGATTACTACACGAACAGAATCTATATCGATCGTATCAACATCGGCGAGCCGTTGGGCATTTTCGAACACGATGCCGCTGATCTCGATCTGCGTGTTTTCCCGGTGCCGTCTTCAGGCAGCTTCAAAGTTGCTTATGAGCTTCCGGTTGCAGCAACAACGCAGATTAAAATTACAGATGTAACCGGGAAACTGGTCTATGCATCGGAACCGCAGCTGACAGATGCAGGACAACAGGAAACGCCGGTTACGTTTACGGCAGGTACAGGAATGTATTTTGTATCGCTGGTTGTGAACGGCAGAAACTACACGCTCCGACAGATCATTGAATAGTCAGGAACCGATCTGACGAACGGGTTTCATCAGGTAGCGAATGTAGCCGTAGCGGATCATCACTTCGGCCAGCAACAGGTTTGGGATCCAGCTGATCCACGAAAGCAGCAGGTAAGCGTCTTTAGGCGTCATATCTACTCCTGTTATGTCCATCATGTAGGCATAAAAACGCAGCGTAACGGCTGAAAGCGTCAAAGCATAACTGCGCAATACCAACTTGCCGTGACGGATAAAATCGCGTTGCCTTGCCGCCCGGTAACCCTGCCAGGTGAATAGCAACCACAAACAACTCAGGATGACAAAGCTGGTTTTCGTCAGGTCATTCCCGTTTGCATAAAAAGCCATGATCAAGGCCGCCGGGCCGCTCACAAATACTACCGTAGCGATGTAGATTTTGCCTAAAGTTCGATGGATTTTCGGATACTGATGAATCAGCTTCCGGTTGAACTGGAACAAGCCGCTGAGAATGACGACCGGGCTGGAAAAGATGTGCACGTAAAACGAAAGCCGCCACCAGTCGAGGTGATAGACCAGCTGTTTGGAAGCGAGAAAATCCGTTGTGCGCTCAAACGTGAGGTAGGGAAGCGTTAGCAGGATCAGCAGCCACGAAGCATACAGAACGACACCCGCTCCCGACCACGAGAGGATTTTTCCCGTTGCGGATGCCATCAGAAATAATAATTGGAGAAGACCGTGCCTTCACCTTCCAGTGTGTATTCGTTGTATTCCGGATCTTTGACCAGGCTGAACACACTTGAACGACTAGGAAAAATCGGGTTCGGCTCCCATTCGATGAAGATCCTCTGCTCGCGGAACGCCCACGTGCCGTTGATTTCTTCTTTCTGGTCGAAATTTCCTCCGGGATAATACTCATACGTACAATAGCCATCGTCCTCGAAAGCCAGGAAATTGCCGCTGGTGTCACCGATATAGCTCAGGTAATAGGCAATATTGGCGGAAGTAACTTCATCTTCAGCTACCGGCTCTAAATAGCGATCGAGTGTGAATGTTCTTGGTTTCAACTTCTTGTCATTTGGCGTCCAGGTGCCGGTGAATTGCAGCGTACTGCGGTTCATGCTCAGCTTGAAAACACCGTCGTTTTTGTCATCGCCGGGCTCGGCAAGCTCCATTTCAACGGTTTCAGGCAGCAATTTCACCTTGCCGCAAATATTGCGCTGCAGACCTTTCACGATGTTGTAGCCTACTGCGTGGCCTTCGCTGGCGAAATTGATCACCAGTCGCAGCTCGTTGTTGCCGAATTTCCCGGAATAAATGCCGCAGATCGTATCGAAATCAAACGTTCCCGGATCGACATAAGCCAACGTGTCGCCATCGGCCGTTCCTGATGGTGTTTTTGAAGAAGAATCGTTGCCGCAGGAAGCAGCGATCAGCAGACAAAGCGTGAAAAAGGAACCGGTTACGAGCAGTTTCATACGACGTACGTTAGCGTTGCGAATCAAACATACATAATTTCATGCGATCACGTTCATAGGGCTCCCGGTAATTAGCGAATTGGCACGAATAATCTGTCCAGACCAATTATGGCATAATGCAACTTTTATTAGCGTGAATTCGGTAATTCGCGGGGCAAATTGCGGCCAGTGTGCAGTTGTTTCCTGAATCAGAGGTGTTTTCAGATGACTTCCTTCGCAGGTTTGAATTCGTGTCCGCATTCCTTGCACTTGAATACTTTGCGGTAGTAGAGCGGGAAAATGCTCAGCAGCACGGAAAAGATCGCTGAAAAAACGCCGCCGACGCTGTTGAAAGAACGGTAGCCCGAAATGAGCTTAGCCGAGTCGCAGCGCGGACAAGTGATTGCTTTGTCTTCTTCCGTCGTATAAGGCGTATTATTGATTTCTGCCAGAACGGCCAGTGCCTGTGCTTCGTCCGCTTCGTCGACTTTGAGCTTGATCCCGCCCACCGTGATGTTGTACAGTGGATTCATGCTCACGATGTGCTCATCGAAAATATAGCACTGAATGCCTTCCGCTTCGAGGCGGGCTTTCAGAATGTGCGTATCGATTGCGTTATCAAACGTTTTCAGGATAACAAGTCCCATCTTACTTTTTGATTTCGCTCCACGGCTTTTTCACCAACGCTTTGAATTCGTTTTTCTTGAACGCATTTTCGTTGATACCGTCGTAGGTTTTCACGATGTTTCCGTTCCAGATATAGAATACGCCCGGTGTGTCGCGGTTGCCGCCCAATACTTGCCAGAATTGTCCAATTTCCATGATCTGGTGCGGATACGTCGCGCCGGCATAGTCGAAAAAAGCAGGGATCAATTCCGCTTCCTCGTCCATGAAAATGATCTGAACTTTTGGGAAATCAGGATTGCCTTTGCGCAATTGCGTGAGCTCTTTGGCCGTTTCCTTGCAGTGATCGCAGCCCGGTGCAAAGAAGCACAGCACCTTTTTTCCTTTGTCGATATCGGCGTAATAGCTGCTGAAGCCGGATTTCTTTTTCTTCGGCTCGTCTACTTTGACAACCGTAGCTGTATCAGCAACAGCGGTTGATGCAGTTGTCGTTGTTGTTGCCGGAAGGGAATCTTTTACTGGTACTTCCGGAAGTGTTGTTTCCTCTGTTGGTACGGGAGCTGACGGAACGACCGTTTGTTTCGGACGGATAGGCCCCAGCATGAAGATCAGCAAAATGGAACCCAGCACCACCGAAAGCGCCGTGGAAAAGTTTAGCTTATCCCGGTTTTTATCCGTTTTCTTATACAGGTAGCCCAAAAGCCCGATCGCAACAATGTTCTTAATGAGCGCTTCCAAAGGTGTCATTGGCAGCAGCGCACCGAAACAGCCGCAATTGCCTTTGTTTCCGGTCGTAATGATCTCGTAGGTCAGGTGAATGCAGAACACCAGCAGCATCAAAGCCGATACCGGGATGATCAGCCGTTTAAAATAATGGCGTTGCAGCAACAAAAGCCCCAATGCCAGCTCACAGCCGATCAGTATGCGCGAAAAATACGCAGCGCTTGTTTCGCTGAAGCCCATCGGGAGCAGCTGTTTCACTTCGAAGGTCCGGAGGGTGAAATAAACCGAAGGATCGGGATAGATTTTCGCCACGGCCGAAACCAGGAATAATAAGGAAAGCAGAATACGAATCGCCCAGTTGATCTGTTCACGGCGGTTGTTGGCAGAAAGTTGTGTTGTCTCCATAGCAAACGGAAAAGTTGGTTGAAAATAAGGTTTCCTTCGGAAATAGCGCATTTTTTGACAATCCGTTAACGAACCGCTTTTTGCTATCGCAAGAACATCCTATATTTGCACAACTTCTGATTATATGATATACCGTCGCATCCTGCTCAAATTAAGTGGAGAATCCCTCATGGGGGAAAAACAATTTGGAATTGACAACAAGCGTTTGAGCACTTATGCCAATCAGATCAAAGAAATCCATGAAATGGGTGTCGAAGTGGCGATTGTGATCGGAGGTGGAAACATTTTCCGGGGTGTACAGGCCGAAGAAGGCGGAATGGACCGTACGCATGGTGATTACATGGGTATGCTCGCCACGATGATCAACTCCATGGCCCTTCAGGCTGCATTGGAATCTGCTGGTTTGAGCACGCGTCTGCAATCAGCCATCGAAATGAAAGAAATTTCCGAGCCATATGTACGCAGAAGAGCTGTTCGTCACCTGGAAAAAGGCCGCGTGGTGATCTTTGGCGCCGGAACCGGAAACCCGTTCTTTACAACCGATTCTGCGGCTTCGCTTCGTGCCATCGAGATTAACGCCGATGTCATCCTGAAAGGAACACGCGTAGACGGCATTTACACAGCCGATCCGGAAAAAGACCCAACTGCAACAAAATTCGACACCATTACGTTTGATGATGCATATGCACGCGGACTGAAAGTAATGGATATGACAGCCTTCACCCTGTGTAAGGAAAATGACCTGCCGATCATCGTGTTCGATATGGACACACCGGGCAACCTGAAGCGTTTGCTCAACGGCGATAAGGTCGGAACGATAGTACGTAATTAACCCTACAAAAATAGACCATGACTGAGGAGTTACAAATGATCTACGATGAGCTGAAACAATCCAACAGCAAATCATTGACCCATTTAGAGAACGAGCTGCAGAAAATCCGCGCAGGCAAAGCAACACCTGCTATGCTTTCGAGCGTAATGGTGGATTACTATGGCTCACCGACACCGATCCAGCAGGTAGCGAACATCAACACGATGGATGCACGTACGCTGACCGTACAGGCATGGGAAAAAAACATGCTCAACGAGATCGCAAAAGGGATTATCAACTCCAATCTTGGTCTGAATCCTCAGAGCAACGGTGAGCAGCTCATTATCTCCATTCCACCGCTCACAGAAGAGCGTCGCCGGGATATGGTAAAAAAAGCGAAAGCGGATGGTGAACATGCAAAAGTAGGGATCCGCAACAACCGCAAAGACGCCATTGATATGGTGAAAGCGATGAAAGCCGACGGACTTTCCGAAGACATGATCAAAGACGCCGAAAACGAGATCCAGAACATTACCAATGTCTTCATCAAGAAGGTCGACGACGAAATCGATCAGAAAGAGAAGGACATCATGACAATCTGATACCATGAACCGCCTGCTGCTTTTGGTCTGCGTGTTGCTTGTTGCCGTTTCCTGTAACAAGAACAAGCCCGTTGCCCGGAAGATGGAAGGCGAATGGAAATTGTATCACTTGCTGAAAGACGACGGCTCGGAATGGGACAAAGATGCCACTGTGCGCTTCGATGCCGCCGAGCCAGACGGTAAAACGTTCGCCGGCTGGACACGTCGCAACGCGGGCGATACCGCCGACATTACAGGACAATACTGCATCATCGAAAAAGGCCTCAAAGTCATTCTGCAAACAAACACCCAGAACGGTATCGAAATCGACACAGCCAAAGTCGAGGACATCGACAAAAAATCAATGGTCCTCCGCACCAAAGAAGGCGTCAACTACTTCAAGAAAATTGATTGATACTGGATATTAAGATCTACCTGTCGGCAGACAGGCTTCAGGATCTTAGGACATCAGGACTGACTGGGAACTGAACGACTGTCGACCGAAAAACTATGTGTTCTATGTGTCTATGTGGTCGGATTGGCATTAGCAACTGAACCCACCAACTAACCAACTCAAAAACCCTTCAACTCAAAAACTCACCAACTCGTCCACTACCCAAACATCCCCGTATTCACCTTCACCAGCACATCTTCGCTCACGTAATACAAATATCCTTCGATCGCCGGATACTGCATCAGGTTCAGTGCGAAAACGTAATCAGAAACCTGTTTCAAATGTTCGGGTTTGCGCTCGCCGGTTTTGAAATCCACCACGATCGTTTTGTCGGGATGCAGGATGATCTTATCAGGACGCAGCTTCACCGTTCCGTCGATCAGTAGTGTGCGTTCATCCAGCTGGGTACCGTTGTTAACCATGGCTTTGAACGGCTCGTGGCGGAATAATTGTCCCACAGCTTGTTGCAGCTCTTCGCGGAAAATTTGCTCGACTGTTCCTTTGAGAATGCCTTTTTCAATCGCCGCCAGCGCATCTTCCACGTTCAGACTTTGTTCCATCACGGCGTGGAATTGTTTCCCTAAACGTTGCTGGCGGTGCAGATCGCTTTCCGCTTCTTCGACCGGCGACATGAGGCTGATATCCGGAAACCAGAGGTGATCGCTGAGCGACAAGGGCTCAAACGGCACTTCGATGGCTGCTTCTGAATGTGCAGGAGCAGGCTTTTCACCAATGGCACCTTCTAAAACGGCACCGTCGCGGAAATCCGGGTACAAAGTCGACAAAGTCTCATAAATGTTCTTTTGCAGCTTGCCACCGCGCGACGATGGAACGCCCATGAAATACAAGCGATCAGTCGGGCGGGTAAATGCTACATACAACAGGTTCACGCTGTCCATATATTCCGCTTCTTTTTCGTGTTCCACGAGGTCGGAAAGTCCCGGAAGGTGCTTGTCGGCTTCGCTCAAACGTGTCTGAATGAAATGCTCTTCTGATTCCACCAGCGTGAAATTGCCCATAGGTGACGAGCTGTCGAATTTCACCGACGGAATGATCACTACCGGGAATTCCAGTCCTTTCGACTTGTGGGCGGTCATCAGCTTGATCGCGTTCCGATTTTCCGGCAGCTGAACGTTCGCCTGGTAGCCGGTTTTATCGTAGAATGCCAGGAATCCGGGTAGATCGGGGCCGTTTTGCAGGTCGAAGCGCGCGGCCAGATCGAGCAGCTGGTGTACATAAGCGTTCTTTAACTCATCGATGCGGAAGGCCCGGATCACTTGCTGGATCAGCGAGAACAAATCCTGGAAAGGCGAGCTCACGAGCCGGTTTACAGGAGTAGCTTTTTGGGCAAAAAGGGCAGGACTGAAGCGAGGTTTCCCATTTTCGTCGGGCAGAAAGCACGATTGGTACTGCTCGAAATTCTCGGCAGGTGAGAACAAGCGGAAATACAGCTCGGCGAAGCGCATGTTCAGCTGCAAATGATGCGGATTGGCCCGCCAGCGGCAGAAAGCGATCACGAATTGAACATATTGATCGGAATCCACCAGCAGCGAATCGGACGAAACGACCTGGTAGCCTTTTGATTTCAGAAAATTGGCGTAACGGTTGCATTCGGCTTTGCGCTTCGAGAGTAAACAGATATCGCCCGGCTGGTAGCCTTCGCTTAAACAATCTTCCACCCAAACAGCGAGCTGTTGCAGCACCTGGTCGTCGGTGTCATCTTCTTTTTCAAAAAAACGAAAAGCGATGTGGCCTTTCTCACGTCCTTTGGCGTTTTGAAGCACCTGGTTGTAATGCAGCTGCCCCGATTCCGGCAATCCCTGCTTGAATTGTGCGAAAAAGGCGTTGTTGAAAGCCACGATCTCTTCGCAGGAGCGCCAGTTGTCGGCCAGGCTTTCTAATTGGCCCATTTCCTGGAAATACGCCGATTTTGCGGCAGTAACCGGATCGTTTTCCGGGTTGTAAATGCCCGGCAGCTCCACAAATTGTTCGGCAACACCGTTTTTGAAGCGGTAAATGGATTGCTTCGGATCGCCAACGATGAGGTTGAATTGTTCGCTGGCAATGGATTCATGTACCAGCGGAACGAGGTTCTGCCATTGCAGTCGTGATGTATCCTGGAATTCATCGAGGAAGAAATGCCGGAATTTGCTTCCCAGCCGCTCGTAAATGAACGGCGCTTCCTCGTCGCGGACGAGCTCGGCCACCAGCTTATTGAATTCCGAGATCCGGATAATGGCATCGTTCTGGCGGATGTCTTCCATCGAAATAGCCAGCTCGCGCAGAATCGAAAGCAGGTAAAACTGCCGCACTTTCAATTCCAGCTCGAAGTATTTCGGGAATAAAGGTGTCCAGAAATCCCAGAACTGGACAATGGTATCGGCTGGCTCCGTCTGACCGCTTTTCTCGGCCGTGCGCACCAGGTTGGTGTAATAATAATCGGTCGATTCGAAAGCTTTGTTCAGATCGGTTGCCCGGCCGCTGACTTCGATCATGCTGCGGATCTTATTCCACGTGTTTTTGCCGTTGTGAAAATCAGTTTGCTGCAAGCCGCTGGTTTCGAGCGCCAGCTGAATGCGTCGCTGCCAGCCTTTGATCTCGCGGCGATATTCATTGAACTGCAGCTTCCACAAAGCCAGGTCTTCTTCGGTAAATTCTTTGCTCACGAGGCTTTTTACGACCTGAAAGCTCCGCTCGTCGGTCAACACACGGGCGCTTTCAAACAAGGCGGTTTTCACATTCCACCGAGTTTCTTCGTCGAGGTTGCTTTTGGCAAACTGGATAGCCAGCCGGTAAATGCGGTTTTCAGCTTCCTTATCGATTTTGCTCAACAGCTCGTCGATGGCTTTTTCCAGCACTGCCACTTCGTCGAGTACTACATCGAATTGCTCGGGCAGGTTCAGGTCGCGACTGAATGAACGGATGAGCCGCAGGTTGAACTTATCGATCGTAAGCACATTGAAATCCTCGTAGCGGTGCAGCATTTTCTTGAGAACCAGCTGCGCATTTTTGGAAAGATTTTCGGGTGGTTGTCCGGTCAGTTTTCCCAGCTCTTCGAGGTAAGCGGTGTCTTTTTTGCCCGGATTGGCCAGTCGCCCGAGATCGCGAATGATACGCGTTTTCATCTCGAAAGCGGCTTTATTGGTGAACGTCATGGCGATCACCTGGCCCAGATCGGCGCGCGTTTCGCTTTCTTTAAGCAACAGCACGAGGTAGTTGCGCACCAGGTTATAAGTCTTCCCGCTTCCGGCCGAAGCGTTCAATACCAATAAGGGCTTGTTTGCAACCTTTTTCATCCCATTCCGTCAATGAAGTCTCGAATTTACCCAAAAACAGCCGTAAAGTGTCGGCAGTTGCTGGTTTTATTGATCGGATTTCCGTAATTTTCGAAGACTTATACGCTATGAGTTATCGTTTTCTCCTTTGTTTGACCCTGCTTGCAGGTTGTAAAAAAGATCCACCGCCTCCGGACCCTGTCGATCCTGAAACGCTGACGGTAAAGGTTTGGCCCAAATTCGGAGGTCAGAACCTGGAGCTGAATCAGACATTCGAGCTCAACGACAGCACGGATATCCAATTTACAGACATCCGGTTCTACATGAGCAATATCAGCAGTCAGAGCGTGGTGAAAAAAGATTACGTGCTCTACGATTACGGTTACACGGGCGGACAGCTGTTCACCATTGAAGGCACTCCGGCCGATTTCACGAATTTCTCAGCGCTGGTTGGCGTTCCTGCTTCCGTTAATAACAGCGACCCTTCGGCTTTTCCATCCAACAGTCCACTCAACATCGCCAATGCAAACGATATGCACTGGGGATGGAGCTTCGGCTACATTTTCATCAAGATCGAAGCACGCATTGATACCATTCCGGACGGCATTCCGCTGTTCGACCAGGCATTGACTTATCATGTAGGAACGAATGCGTATACAGGCAACCTGGCTTTCCCTCAGCTGACATGGGATGATAGTCATGCTCATACCGCCCGTCTTTGGCTCGATTTACAGCATTTCATCAGTCACCCGACCACGCCTATCGATGTGTACACCGAACAGACAACGCACAGCGGCGCCGGACAGGAAGCACTGACACAAAAAGTGCTGGATAATTTCATCGACTCGTTTACCGCCGAATGAACCGTTTGCTGCTGATCGTATTACTCGGATTCGTCCTTTTCCAGGCTTGTCGGAAGGATAAGGTCGGTTATACGCCAACGCCGTATACGCTGAAAGTCCCATCGCATTTCCCGCAGATGAACATCCCGGCGGATAACCCGATGACAGAAGAAGGCGTGTTGCTGGGCCGACGCTTGTTTTACGATAAACGGCTTTCCGGCGACAATTCCATGTCGTGTGGCTCCTGCCACGCTCCCGATGCCGCTTTCAGCGATCCGAACCAGTTTTCGACCGGTATAGATGGCATCATGGGCAACCGGAATTCCATGGCCTTAATCAATCTCGGCTGGCAAACCAGCTTTTTCTGGGACGGCCGATCGCAGACACTGGAACAACAGATTCTTGAACCGGTTCCCAATCCTGTTGAAATGCACCAGGCCTGGCCGGCGGCAATCGCCAAGCTGAAAAGCGACCAGGATTACCGCAACCAGTTCTACCAGGCATTTGGCGTAACGGAATTCGATTCTACGCATGTGGCCAAAGCCATTGCGCAGTTCTTGCGAACCATGATCTCCGGCTCGTCGAAATTCGATGTGATGTACAAGCATGAAAACGACTTACCGCTTACGGCGGCCGAGCAGCAGCTTTATGCAACCGTTACGGCGGAAGAATGGGCGGGTTACGACCTCTTCAAAAGCCTTAACGGCGCCGACTGCTTCCATTGTCACAACGGTCCGCTGATGCAGGTGCAGAAATTCAGCAACAACGGCCTCGATGCCGTCTTCACCGATCTGGGTCGCGGTGCCATTACCGGCAATCCGAACGACAACGGCAAATTCAAAGTGCCGACGCTCCGCAATATCGGCTATTCTGCGCCGTACATGCACGACGGCCGCTTTGCAACGCTGGACGACGTGATCGAACATTACTCGACCGGCATCCATCAATCACCGACCATCGACCCGCTGATCGAATTCGCCAGCCAGGGCGGCGTACAGCTTGATCCGGAACAGCGATTATTGCTGAAAAAATTCCTGATGACGCTTAACGACGAACACTTTGTAACCAATCCGGACTTTCAGCCGTTAAATCCCTGAAAGAGCCATATTAATTGACTATCTTTGCACATTGTTATGAGCAGCATGATTGACGAACGACGATTAACTACCGAAGAAAAGGCATTAAAGATCAACCTTACCCCGGACATCTATGGCTGTTTTGCTGAAATTGGTGCCGGGCAGGAAGTTGCCGCCAACTTTTTTAAGGCTGGTGGAAGCTCCGGAACCATTGCATATACGCAGTCCGCTTATGATATGAAAGTCTCGGATGCCATGTACGGCCCGGCTTCGCGCTATGTGTGCGAAGAGCGCCTCATGACCATGCTGAAGACGGAATACAATACACTGTGCGAGCGTCTGCCGAAAAAGCAGAAAGAAGCGCGTTTCTTCGCTTTCAGCAATACCGTGGAAGCGTTGAACTACCACAAAACCAACCAGGGACAAGGTTGGATCGGGATCCGTTTCCAGGCAAAACAGGGCGGAGAACCGAACGATGTCATCCTGCACGTTAAAATGCACGACAACTCCCACAAAGCACAACAGGAAGCACTGGGGATTTTGGGTGTAAACCTGATCCACGCGTGCTATTTCCATACCGACAATCTCGATGATTTCCTCACCAACCTGGTGCACCGCATTCCACGCGACCGCGTAGAAATCGATATGCTCCGTGTTTCTGGTCCGGATTTAGGGAACGTCGACAACCGTATCGTGGCGCTCAATCTCGTGAAAATGGGAATGACCGATGCCACCATGTTCGACCTCTGCGGAAGCGTATTGCAGCCGGCAGCAGCGTTGTACAAGAAAAATGTCCTGCTGATGCGTGGTCGTTTCCGTCCGGTGACGAAAGTCCACATCGACATGATTGAAACCGGCTCGCAGCAATTCCTCAAGGAAGAAGGTGTTTCCGAAGACAACCTGTCGGTGATTTTCGAGCTTACGCTCAAAGACCTCACAGCCGACGGAAAAATTTCCGATAAAGACTTTATCGATCGTGCCGAATTGCTGGGATCGCTCGGTTATACCGTGATGATCTCCAATTACCTGAAACACTACAAAATGCTGGATTACCTGTCGAGCATTTCCCGCGGACAGAAAATGGGATTGATCGTAGGCGTTTACAACCTGCATACAATCTTCGACGAGCGTTATTACGACAACCTTCCTGGTGGCTTGCTAGAAGCATTCGGTCGCGGATTCGGACACAACGTGAAGCTCTTCGTCTATCCGGCGATTAATGTCGAAACAGGTGAGCTGTACGACCTCGATAACATCCAGATTCCGGTTCACCTCCGTGGTTTGCTGCAATACATGCGCGACAACAACAAGATGGAAGCCATTCACGATTTCCATCCGAAGCTGCTCAGCATCCTTTCCGACGATGTGCTTTCCAAAATCAAGGCCGGCGTTCCTACCTGGGAAGACGATGTGCCGGAAAACGTGGTCAAAGCCATCAAATACTACGAGCTGTTCGGTTTCAAGCGTTTGGATAAGGCAGTGACATACTGATTATCGCAAACCTGCCTCGGCAGGCTGAAGCAAAGATCCTATCGGTTTTAATGGTCTGTTTTGCCAAACAGTTTTAACCTGATTTTGGAGACAGATCGTATTCGATAATTGAATCGCCTTTGCTCTCTTAACAAACACCGCCAGATAAATAATCTTTGCTTCTTTGTGGTGAATGGTTATCTTGGGCGAACCAAAACACACTTATGAACAGAATTGCTACGCTTTTCAGCCTCAGTCTCCTAACCCTGATCATAACGGCTTGCGGTGGCTATAAACAGGTGTCGCTCAGCAATCACGAATTCTATAACAACGACAAAGTTCCTTCCAAAATCGACAAGTACAACGTCTATGTGCACGAAGGAACCAATCTCTATCGTCTTTCCGATCGAAAATTCGAGAACGACACCCTGCGCGGCGTGCTCGAGCCTATTCCAGCCGGTAGCGTCAATGCACATCCGGAGCAGCAGAGACAAATGCGCGAAAGCAGGAAAGACATGCACGTTTACTTGTCGAAGGGTTCCAACGAGCTGCTTGTGGCAAGAGATACCAGCACGCTTGTGAAGCGCGTTGTTATTGACCGTTCTGCAGTTGATCGTGTGGATATGTTTGCACAGAATGAAGAACACGTGTTCCGCATGGCCGGGATCTTTATTGCGTTGTTGGTCATCGGCGGATTGATCCTTGCAGCAATTGTATATGCTTTGGCCGCAGCGAGCTCCGAAGCAGCCAATGGTTCGGGTTCCGATAGCAACTCCGATTCGGGCGATTCCAACTCCGGTGATTCGGGTGGCAGTGATTCCGACAGTGGCTGCTACATTGCAACCATGGTCTACGGTTCGTATGACGCCCCGAAAGTAATGGTACTGCGCGCTTTCCGCGATCGTTTCCTGCAGCGCTACGGCTGGGGAAGACGTTTCATTTCCTGGTATTACCGCGCGTCGCCGCAATTCGTGGCGCGCCATCGCGATAAATCAACCCTGAATAGCTTTATCCGCGCATGCCTGAACGTCGTTGTATGGTGTCTTCGTCCTTTTTACGGTCGTTAGCAGCCTGTTGTACGGTGCTTTTCCTGGCGGTTTCCGTTCAGGGACAGTCCGCGTTTACGGTAAAATATTTCGGATTGACCGTTCACCCGTTCGGCGACAAAACTGCTGATCTTCAACCGTACAAATTGGACAAACACGCCCGTTTTGTGCTCAATTTCGGCGCTTTTGCCGGTTATGAGCGTTTCGTTTACAAGGATTTCGTTTCGGTCAAAGTCATACAGGGCGCGTTCACCGATTGTTCAGCCGGCTGGGCTTCCGTTACCCATCTGGGCGTTCGCCTGCTGTTGCTGAGGAATGAAAAACACCGTCTGTATTTTGGCGTCGGTCCGACCTTCCTGGTGCGCAACTCCTGGACCCGTTTCGGCGATCGCTATACGCCTTCAGGCTATTTCAACGAATCAGATACACGTATGCTGGGCGATGTACAATGGAAATTCATTCCCTACGGCTGCGAATTCGAATACGATTACCGCTTCACGGAGCGCGACTACCTTTCGGTGAGCTTCACGCCCGGCATACCGCTGGCCTGCACTTTCGCGATCGGCTGGAAACACTGGCTTACGATCAGGGAGTTTGATTATACGAAGCTGTATGTTCCGAAGTAGTTTACCACAAAGAAGCAAAGAGCAATTTCTTCGCTGTGTTTGTTAAGGTAGCAAAGGCAATACTCTTATGGACTTCGATCTGTAAACTAACCTTCAATCGTCTTTGCTCCCTTTTCCATCAAGCACGTCAAAGAAAACTTTGCTCCTTTGTGGTGAATAAAATAGTCCCGTACGATTGTTTCCAAAACGGGGCGAAATGTGTATTTTCGGAACTCATTCATCCGCTATGTCTCAAATCAAGAATGCCCAGATCCGTTACCGCGTCATAGACAAAGCGCTGCGTAACCCGTACAAGCCTTATCCGAGCAAAACCATGCTCCGGGAAGCGTGCGAAGAAGCGATTTTTGGCAGTACGTACGGCGATAATATCTGCGATTCAACGATCGAGAAAGACATGGCGGCCATGAAAATGGAGCACGATGCACCCATCCGTTACAGCAAGAAATACGGCGGCTATTATTACACCGATACCGAATTTTCGCTGGACGAAATTCCGTTGAACGAGCGCGACCTGGAAGCCATTCGTTTTGCAACAAACACCTTGAGCCAGTTCAAAGACGTGGGGATTTTCAAGCAATTCAGCTTCGCGATTGACAAAATTGTAGACCGTATTGCCATTTCGAACGATGTGGCAGATACGTCGGTGAACGATTTCGTGCAGTTCGAAGTGCCGGTTGCGTTTGGTGGCGGCGAATTCCTTCAGCCTTTGCTGCAATCCATCAAGGCAAAAACGGTGGTGTATTTCGATTACGAAAGCTTTCAATCGCAAAAGCGCAAAGCACGAAAAGTCCTGCCGCTGTTTCTGAAAGAATACCGGAATCGCTGGTATTTGCTGAGTTACGATTGCGTGAAGGAACAGATCATCACCTACGCGCTCGACCGTATGGCCAACCTGGAGCTGGGCGAAGAAAAAATCTCGGCATCGGTACATTTCAAGCCCGAGTCGTTTTTCCGTCATGCGATGGGAATTACGGCCAGCAATGGTGCGCCTGAGATCATTGTCTTCAAAGCGGATAATATCGCGGCCAAATACATTTTGTCGCAGCCGTTCCACTCTTCCCTGAAAGTGGTCAAAGAGGGAAAAAACAAAACCACGTTTGAAATGATGGTCTACATTTCGGAAGAGCTGATCCGGGAGCTGATGAGCTACGGAGGCGATATCGAAGTGCTGGAACCGCCGCTGCTCAGAGATCACATTATTCGCCGTCTCAGAGCGATGATGGAAAACTACCTGTGATTGAAAATGTAAAATTCCAAAATGTAAAATTGGCTTCTCGTTCATTTGACCGTTCTCATTTAGGCATTTTCAATTCTCCATTTGCAAGGGTATATCGAGTTCTATACGGTGAAAATCTCCTCTTTCTTTTCAATTTTACATTTTGGAATTTTCCATTCTCCATTTTCAATTAACCTTATCTTCGCAGCAAAGTATACACTATGACTATTCTTGAACAGCACGAAAACGGCGTTTGTACGCTCAAACTGAACCGTCCGGAAGTGTTCAACTCGTTTAACCGTGAAATGGCGATGGCTTTGCAACAGGCTTTGGATGCATGTGCTGTCAACGATGCTGTTCGCGCGATCGTAATTACCGGTGAAGGAAAAGCATTCTGTGCCGGACAGGACCTTGCCGAAGCGACGGATCCGAACGGACCTGAATTGCAAACCATTGTGCGCGATCATTACAATCCGATCATCGAGCGCATCCGAAATATCGAGAAACCTGTTATTGCCGCAGTAAATGGTGTGGCTGCAGGAGCAGGAGCGAATATTGCCCTGGCTTGTGATCTCACAGTTGCCAAATCTTCGGCGTCGTTTATCCAGGCGTTCTCCAAGATCGGTTTGATCCCGGATTCGGGTGGAACGTTCTTTTTACCGCGTATTATCGGTGTGCAGAAAGCATTGGCGTTGATGATGACTGGCGATAAAGTGATGGCGGAAGATGCCGATCGCATGAATATGATCTACAAAGCTGTTGCCGACGATAATTTCGAAGACACCGTGAATGAGCTGGCTGCAACATTGGCTGCGATGCCTACTAAAGGTTTCGGACTCACCAAACGTGCGGTCAACCAAAGCTTCACCAATAACCTGACACAGCAGCTTGCGGTCGAAGAGGAATTGCAGACACTTGCCGGCGCTACGGAAGACTTTTCCGAAGGCGTGAATGCGTTTCTTGAGAAGCGGAAACCGGTTTTTAAAGGCAAATAAATCTTAGAATTATAAATGCAACAATTATCAATTATAAAGGAAGCATCTTCATAATTGATAATTCATAATTGATCATTGTGAAACAAATTAAGGTAGGCGTTCTTGGCGCCGGAACAATGGGGGCGGGAATTGCCCAGGTTGCTGCACAATGCGGTCACGAAGTGGTGCTGGTGGATGTCAACGAGCAACAGCTGGCGAAAGCAAAAGCCGGTATCGAAAAAGTACTGGCCCGTTTGGTGGAAAAAGGAAGTCTGGCAAGTGTCGATGAAGTGATCGCGCGCATGACCTTTTCTTCTTCGATGAACGATTTCAAAGGCAGCGGACTGATCATTGAAGCCATTGTTGAGAAGCTGGAAGCCAAACATGCGGTTTTTGCCGCCATGGAAGCTGTGGTCGATGAGCATTGCATTCTCGCGAGCAACACGTCTTCGTTGTCGATTGCGTCCATCGGGGCAGCATTGAAAAATCCGCAGCGTATTGTCGGTATTCACTTTTTCAATCCTGCACCGCTGATGCCGCTGGTAGAAATCATTCCTGCGGTTCAGACTTCAGCCGAAACGCTGACAACAGCCAAATCCATTATCGATTCCTGGAACAAAGTAACGGTGGTGTGTAAAGACACGCCGGGCTTTATCGTGAACCGCGTTGCACGACCGTTTTATGGCGAAGCGTTGCGCATTTACGAAGAAGGTGTTGCTGATTTCGCCACGATCGATTGGGCGATGACCGAGCTGGGTGGATTCAGAATGGGGCCGTTCACGCTCATGGATTACATCGGAAACGACATCAACTATACGGTAACCGAAACGGTGTTTGCGGCTTTCTATTACGATCCGCGCTTCAAACCGTCGTTTACGCAGAAACGCCATATGGAAGCCGGGTTCCTCGGCAGAAAATCGGGCAGGGGCTTTTACGATTACGCTGAAGGAAGTACAATGCCCGAGCCGGTGAAAGATCCGGTTCTGGGACAGCAGATCGTCGATCGCGTATTAGCTATGCTGATCAACGAAGCCTATGATGCACTTTTCCTGCAGATCGGATCGAAGGAAGCCATCGATCTGGCCATGACCAAAGGCGTGAATTACCCGAAAGGATTACTGGCCTGGTCAGAAGAAATCGGTCTGAAAACCGTTCTTGCCCGTCTGGAAAACCTGTTTAAGGAATACGGCGAAGATCGCTACCGGCCAAATCCACTGCTGAAGCGCCTGGCAAACTCATAAAAAAGTCCGTTAAGCGGAAATTTGGATCACACTTATGCTTTCGCCTTCTTCAGGGCGATTTTGATCACTTCTTCCCAGTTCTTTTTGTAGGCGGAAGCTTTCGGATCGTATTCCGGAATGATTTCCACATCCACATCTTTGATCGTCGGATCGACTTTCGAGCCGTTGAGAATGGAAGCGCAGGTATTCGGATTCAGAATGATGAGGTTCTTCGAATTCGGAAGGCGCAGCGTTAATGTTCCGGCATTGGATTCGTAATACGTTCCACCCGGACGTGAACCCATGATCTTTGCTTCGCGGTGGGTTTTGAGCTGGCCAGCCAGGAGCGAAGCGGCCGAAAACGTTCCTTCGTCGGTGAGCACGATGATGTTGCCTTTGTAAATCAGGCTGGTGTCGACGCGGTACGTATAGACCTGACCGGTGAAATTCGAATACTTCTTTTCCACCTTTTTGAAACGGCGAATATTGCGGCGGTAAATGCGGTACTCTTCCTTGCTTTTCACCACGTGTTTCAGCTGTCGTCTCTTCAGTCGTTTGACGATTTTGTAACTGCCCACCAGCTCGGGTTCTGCCTGCGCCGGAATGAGGTAGCTCAGCAATTCGGTTTGGATGTGTCCACCGCCATTGCCGCGAACATCGATCACGATCGTTTTGACCTTTTTCTTCTTTTTGATCTTCGTAAAGCTCTTTTCCAGGAACTGCGAATAGAGGTAGCCGTGGTTGTCGTAGAACGACGGGAACCGGAAATACGCCACATCGCTGCCGATGAATTTGAACTTCCCGAACGATTTCTTGTCCTTTTTCAGCTGGTCTTTCTGCTTTTCGAAGCGCTCATCCATTCTGTGCACCGGCGGATACGTCAGTGAAACGGATTGTTCCAGCGTGTCGCGCTTCAGAACGTAATGAACCGTCAAGCGATCCTTATGTGTATCGGTTGCCAGGAAACGGTAGAAATCGAACAGCTGTCCGGCCATAAAATATTCAAAACACGGATCGTCTTCGTCGGAACCGATAAACTGACCGATCTTTTCCATCCATTTCGGAATGGTCGTTCCGTCGATGCCTACGATCTCGGCTCCTTCCGGCAGCTGATCGGTTGTTTTTTTGCGTGAAGAAGTTTTCGCTTTTTTGTCTGTCTTCTCGTAGCCTGCCACGTAGAGCTTCTGGTTCACCATCACCATGTCGAATGGCAGCGATTTCGCCTTCAGTACATATTCCCTCATCACATCACGACCCGGTGAAACCTGCGTATGACCGGATTGCACCAGGTTGATGCAGCGCGCATACCATTTGTATTCTTCGATCGCCGTCAGTATCTTGTCGTTGAACTCCTGCTCGGCCGTCGCCACCACTTTCTGAATGGAATCCATGGAAATGCCACGATCAACGCGCGATTCGATGCTGAATAATCCTTTCTTGAAAACCGCGAAGTCTTTTTGCTGCTGCTTGAGCTCAGTCTCCGGCTTTCCATTTTGTGCGAAAAGGGTGTTGAAGCTGCATAACAAGCCGATGATGGCTGAGGAAAAAAGGTGGATGTTGATCATTTAAATGGTAAATAAGGCCGCAAATATAGTGAAATGCGACCATTTTGAGTTGGTTACACAACAACGTCCTTATATATAGGTGTCTTAACGAATCGTCCGGATCAGCTGATCGGCCTGTTTCGAATAAAAGCCTTTCTGGTCGCGGATCACGATCAGCAGTTCTTTGGCCTGGCTCGCTTCGTTATTGGCGATGTACGATTTCGCCAGGTACCAGGTGGCTTCTTCATTGAAATTGGAGAATGTCAATTGCAGGCAGGCCGAGAAATGCTTCTTGGCATCTTCGTACTGTTGCAGGTTATAGGAGCAAAGGCCTGCGTAAAAATGTCCGTTGGCATCGTCAGGATACGCTTTCAGAACCAGCTGTAAGCGTTGCAGCGATTCTTTCCATTTGCCCTTATTCACATACTTCATCGTTTTCTCGATGTAATCCATATAAGGAATGGAAACGGTCGTAACCGTCGGATTGGCTTCTTCCGAATACTCGTTTTCCTGGTCGGCCGGTGTGCCGGTTAATACGATGCGCTCGGTTTCGATGATGGGTTTGGTGCGGTACAGGCTGTAATCGATCAGCTTCAGACCGTGGTAATAAATTTCCTTGGCCGATTTCTGCTTCACGACCTTCGGTGCGCTTTCTTCCTTATTAATAGCGAGCGGCTCGAGCAGGATATCGGGAATCGCTTCCACGTTCGTTACCGGAACGCTCGCCGGTTGTTCCTGCAAAGCCTGCTGATTGGTTTTCACCGAAGCGATCGGAATCTGTTCCTGCTGCGGCAATGCTTCAAGCGTATCGATAGCCGCCGGGAGTGTGACATCCGTTTGTTCAACAGTCAGCTGCACCGATTGTCCAGGTTGTGCAGCCTGCTGGTGTTCCGGTTGAAAGAACAGGATTCCTGTTACCACCGCTCCGACGAGAACGGCGCTTCCCAGGTAAAGCGGCCACTTTGATGTAAAGGAAAACCGGCTGTCGAGTCGGTGCATGGCTTCCATCCCGACAGGACTGTTCTGCCAGCCTTCCAGCGCATCCCGCTCGAACCCGCTGTCGGCAGCGCCTTCGATTTCCCTGCGAACGCGTTCGGAGCCGGTTTTGTAGGCCTCGATCTGCTCGCGCGAAAGTCCGGATTGATATGTAGGTTTATGCTTCATGACGTTCCTGTCGTTCCATCCAGATCTTCAGATTCCGCTTGCCATTTTGAATGGCGCTTTTTACGGTATTTAACGATATGGACAAGTGTTCACTGATTTCGTTGTAGGATTTTTGTTCGAGGTAGAACAATTCCACACAGGTTTTCTGTTCGCCCTTCAATTGCCCGATCGCCTGTTCCAAAAGCTGGAGGCGGTCTTCGAGACGAACGGCTTCTTCATCGTCTTCCTCGGCCGGCAGTGCCAGCTCGTTGATGACGGTCGTTTCGTTTGGTTTGTGTTTCCGCAGGTATTGCAGGCATTCGTTCCGCGTTACCTGGTAGAGCCACGATTTAAAATGCTGGATTTCGTGGCGGAGCAATTTGGCGCCCAGCTCCCCGAAGATCCGCATCGTAATGTCTTCGGCGTTTTCTACCTGCTTCAGGTAATTCATGCAGCTACCCATCACCAGGTGGCCATACCGTTCGTAAAGCAGGGGCAGGGTATAGGCACAGCGGTCCGTGATATACAGATCGATGAGCTCCTTATCGGACAGTTGCTGATATTTCCTGCGCTTGGCTCCGAAAAACATTTCAGGTTAAAGATGCAACTTCTTATCGAAATCCATAAATTGCGGATGCTATTTGCACTTTTCAATGAAAAATATTGCTGTACTGACCTCCGGCGGTGATGCTCCGGGAATGAATGCCTGTATCCGCGCCGTGGTAAAAATGTGCCTGCACTACGGTATTACGCCTTATGGGATCACCGATGGCTACCAGGGAATGATCTCCGGGATGTTTCACAAAATGACCTACCGCAGCGTCGACAACATTATATATAGAGGAGGAACCGTTCTCGGAACCGCCCGCAGCGAAGAATTCAAAACCGAAGATGGCAGAAAGAAGGCAGCGGCACAATTGAAAAAGCACAGCATCGACGGATTGGTCATTATCGGCGGCGATGGATCCTTTACAGGTGCTACCTTATTAAGTAAGGAAACAGGCATCCCTGTTATCGGTATTCCGGCTACTATAGATAATGACATTGCCGGCACGGATCACACGATCGGTTACGATACGGCATTGAACACCGTTGTAGACGCCGTGGATAAAATCCGCGACACCGCCAGCAGCCATCATCGCATCTTCTTTATAGAGGTCATGGGAAGAGATGCCGGGTTCATTGCTTTGAATGCAGCTATGGCCAGTGGTGCCGAAGCGGCGCTCGTTCCGGAAGAAGTAACCGACATTCCCCAGCTCGTGCAGCAGATCAAAGATCAGAACAGGGGAAAGCGCAGCTCTATTATTATAGTAGCCGAAGGTGATGATGGTGGCGGCGCTTTGCAGATCATGGAAAAAGTGCGCCCGTTTCTGGCTACGTATGAATTGCGCCATTCCATTCTCGGACACATTCAACGTGGCGGAGTACCTTCTGCATTCGACCGTATTCTTGCTACGCGCATGGGTGCAATGGCCGTTGAGCTGCTCCGCGAAGGCAAACATGATCTGATGATCGGGGCCAATGGCGATAAGTTAGTCACGCATTCCATCCGTTTCGGGATACAGCAAACACCCGCCCTGGACCACTCAAAGCTTGATCTTCTGAAGGATTTGCGCACGAAAGCCTGAGAAAGCGAAAAAAAAGTTCAGGGGCATTCTGTTTCTTCTTCAGCTACTTAGTGCTGGTGGCTGTGTTTTCTTTCAAATAAAATGCGGTGAAAGTATTGTTAAATTAAAAAGAGTACCTATCTTTGCACCCGCTTTGAACGATAAGCGACACGAATTTGAAAGACTGGTAAAGGAAAGTGATTCCGAAAAGAAAAAGAAAAAATTTTTTTCACAATCGCTTGTCGAAACAAAAAGAATGCTTACCTTTGCCACCCCGAAACAACGGGAAAACAGCAGCCGAAACGTCGGCTCTGAAACTTGAAAGCGAGGAATCGCTGAGAGTGACAACAAAGTTCTTTGACAGATTAGGAAAAGATAAGGAAACAGCGTAGAGAATTTAAACG
>CAMLRS010000009.1 GCA_946482515.1 uncultured Flavobacteriales bacterium
CGACTTGAAGGTTTTTGGGTGATTCTTTCACCACATAGACACATAGGACACATAGGTATACGAGAGTTACTATTAGGCTGACCAAATAGGACACATAGACGACTTGAAGGTTTTTGGGTGATTCTTTCACCACATAGACACATAGGACACATAGATGAGCTGAAGGTTTTGGGGGATCCTTTCACCACATAGACACATAGGACACATAGATGAGCTGAAGGTTTTGGGTGATTGTTTGACCACATAGACACAATAGAGCACATAGAGAATTTGGATTTTTCCGGGTCGTATGTGGTGCTATTTTTTTGAAAAAGTGTATATTAAATAGATAATCCAGTCACTGATGAAGAATTTAACCAAGGATGATTTAAAGGAAATTACGTATGAAATAATAGGGGCTGCTATTTATGTGCATCAATCGTTAGGACCAGGACTTTTGGAGTCTATTTACCATGAATGTATGAAAATCGAATTGCGGAACCGCGGGATGGCTTTCGAGACGGAAATGGCTGTGCCGGTTTATTTTTGCAACCAGCAATTGGAAACACGCTTGCGCTGTGATCTGTTTGTGGAAAATGCCATTGTTGTCGAATTGAAATCAGTGGCTGACTTCGCTCCTATTCACGCAGCACAGGTTATGACCTACATGAAACTATTGGAAGCTCCCAAGGGCATCCTGATCAATTTTAATTGTTTCAACCTGTTTCGGGACGGACAAAAAACCTTCGTGAACGAGCACTATCGATTACTAGCTGAAAACTAAGCATCAGCAGCTGTAATAGGTCTATGTGCTCTATGTTTCTATGTGGTTCTATGTTCTTTTAAACAGCTACTGCTGCTTTAATATGCGGATGCGGATCGTAGTTCACCAGTTCGAAATCGTCGATCGTGAAGCCAAAAATATCTTTGACAGCCGGGTTGATCTTCATTTCCGGTAACGGACGGCATTCACGTGTGAGCTGCAACTGCGCCTGCTCGAGGTGGTTCACATACAAGTGGGCATCGCCGAGCGTGTGAATGAACTCGCCCGGTTCGAGGTCGCAGACCTGTGCAATCATCATAGTGAGCAAGGCATAGGACGCAATGTTGAACGGAACACCGAGGAAAGTATCGGCTGAACGCTGGTAAAGCTGACAGCTCAGTTTGCCATCGGCTACGTAGAACTGGAACATGGTGTGGCACGGCGGCAGCGCCATCTGGTCGACATAAGCTACGTTCCACGCACTCACGATCAATCGGCGGGAATCAGGGTTCTTTTTAATGGAATGAATGAGGTTGGTGATCTGGTCGATGTGCTGGCCATCAGGTGTTGGCCACGAGCGCCACTGGTAGCCGTAAACCGGACCGAGGTCGCCGTTTTCATCTGCCCATTCGTCCCAGATGCTCACGTTGTTGTCTTTCAGGTACTGAATGTTGGTATCGCCTTTGAGGAACCACAGCAATTCGTGGATGATAGAGCGCAAATGCAGTTTTTTGGTGGTCAAAACCGGGAAGCCTTCCGAGAGGTCGTAGCGCGACTGGTAACCGAATACCGATAGCGTTCCCGTACCTGTACGGTCTTCTTTTTTGGTCCCGTTATCGAGGATGTGCTGCAATAATTGGTGATACTGTTTCATGTTCGGAAATTCAAGCGTGAAGTTAAGGATTTCCTACGCTCACGGCAACGGCGGTTGATAAGTCGGCGGTTTTGTTCATTCATTTAATTATTTTTATCACCGCATGAAGGTGAAAATGAAACAACTGCTGCTGATGCTGTTCCTGTTTGTTGCTATAACGGGCTCAGGGCAAACGTTACGCAAGAAGTTCCTGGGCGTTTACGAAGGCAGTATTCCGGCTTATACACTCGATCTTGGGTCGGATGTGGTACCTGTGGAAGCCGCTACGATCCGCATCGAGCTGGCAGCCAAAACCATCGTGCAAACCATTGGCAGCACTATCAAAACGGGCACCTGGCGCGTTGTTTCCGAAAGTAAGGAAGGCTATGTGATCGCATTTCGCCTCGAAGGACAGCTCATTGAGGAACAATTGACGCTGATCCGGAAAGGGAAGAAAATTCTTCGGAAGGGTGTTTATCCGCAACCAGACACCTCTTTATTCAAATTATAAATTATCAATTCGGCAATTATCAAGGCTGTTCTAATTGAAAATTCTAAAATTGAAAGGTCGGATATTACGCTCGGAAGATCCTTCGAAGGCATTTATCCATAACCGGATACTTCTTTATTCAAATTATGAATTAGCAATTGGGGAATTATCAAGGCTGTTCAAATGGAAAATTATCTGTTCATTTTCAATTTTGGAATTCGCCATTTTACATTAAACCTTAATTGACATTTTTTTCTCTTGCGATTAAACCTATTAAGGAATTGTTAATCAAAAGTGAAAACTACGTTTATGTTAAGATACCTTCTACTTGGCGGCTTCACCGCAGGCTCGCTGTTTCTTGCGCCTAACTCACAAGCCCAGGATTTCTACGATCGCTCTACCATTCAGACCATCGAGATCTTCTTTGGCTTTTCGAACTGGGATGCACAGCTCGATGCACTGGCCAGCTCGACCGAAGATTACCTGCTGGCAGATTCCGTTCGGATCAACGGCGTGACCTACGACAGCGTGGGTGTAAAGTACAAGGGCAACAGCTCCTACAACGCGAACAACAACAAAAATCCGCTGCACATTGAGCTGGATTACACGCACGACAGCTACGATTACCAGGGCTATACGGATATCAAGCTGCAAAACGGCTACCAGGACCCGTCGATGATCCGCGAGGTGTTGTCGTATGCCATTCTGGAACAATACATGGATTGCCCGAAAGCGAATTTTGCCAATGTGTATATCAACGGAGCATTACGCGGGCTCTATTCCAACGCCGAATCGATCAACGATAAGTTCAACGGCGATCATTATTACACTTCCGACGGATCGGCGTTTAAGTGCAATCCCGTTGGCGGAGCGGGCCCGGGTGGCGGCACGAGTCCCGATCTGAAATACCTTGGGGCCGACAGCTCTTATTACCTCAACGGCTATGAGCTGAAATCGGATTACGGCTGGAACGACCTGACAGATCTGATCAATACGCTCAACAACGATTTCACGAACATCGACTCGAAGCTGGATATGGACCGCGCGATCTGGATGCTGGCCTACAACAACGTACTGGTGAACCTCGATTCGTATTCCGGTGCATTCCGGCAGAATTACTACCTGTACAAGGATCTGAACGACCGCTTTGTGCCCACGATCTGGGATCTGAACATGAGCTTTGCCGGATTCCCGGGCGGACCGGTGCAGGGGCAATCGTATACGCCGACCACGCTCGATCCGTTCTCGAACAGTACGTCGAACAATCACCCGCTGATCAAAAAAGTGATGGCCGATCCGATGTATAAACGCATGTATATGGCCCATTTACGCACCATCGTTCAGGAGGTCTTTGCTTCGAATGATTACCTCACAACCGCCAATGCGCTTCGCACGACGATCGACGCAGCGGTACAGGCAGATCCGTATAAATTCTACACGTATACGCAATTCCAGAACGGTCTGACGACGGCTGTTGCGGGTGGCGGTCCGGGTGGCAATTCTACACCGGGAATACAAGCCCTGATGGACGCACGCGTGGATTTCTTTGAGACGAATGCCGACTACCTGCTTTCGGCTCCGGTTATCAGTGCTTATGCGCCGAGCAATGCTTCGCCGGATTACGGTTCCACCGTTACCATTACAGCTACCTGCTCGAATGAAACGACGGTTTACCTGGGCTACCGACTGGCGCACCAATTGCGTTTCAACCGCGTACCGATGTATGACGATGGTGCTCACAACGACGGCGCTGCCGACGATCATGTCTACGGTGCTTCGGTGGTACTGAACGACATAACGATGGAATATTACATCTATGCCGAGAATGCGAATGCCGGTAAATTCAGTCCTCAGCGTGCCGAACACGAATTCTATGAGCTGGCGGTGAACATTGCCACTCCTTCGCCGGGTGAAATCCTCGTGAACGAGATCCTGGCCAGCAACAGCTCTTACGGTTCTGATTCGAACGGTGAAAACGACGACTGGATCGAATTGTACAACACCACGAGCGCTGCGCGCAACCTTACGGGGCTGTATCTCACAGATGACGCCACAAACCTTACGAAGTGGCAAATCCCGACAGGAACTTTTATCAATGCCCACGATGTACTGGTGATCTGGACTGACGAGGATTCGGAGCAATCGGGTTTGCACACGAATTTCAAACTTAGCTCGGCCGGCGAATCGGTGATCCTGAGCGACGGCGTTACGATTTACGACGTGATCGATTTTGGCGAGCAGGAACAGGATATTTCCTACGCCCGTTGCCCGGACGGCGGCGCATTCACCTATACGTACCCAAGCTATGATGCGTTGAACAATTGTCAATTAGGCGTTGAAGACATCGCCACCATCGATGCGTTGTTGTACCCGAATCCGGCGACGTCGCAAACAACGATCCGTATGGACGACTGGAACGGCGTTCGCTATACAGTTATCGATGTTCAGGGACGCATTCTGATCGAAGGAAGCCTGACAGATGTTCATACCATTCTGGAAATGACGGACTGGCAATCGGGTGTTTATTTCGTGACGCTGACTGCTGAGAATGGAGGCGTGAGGGTGATTCCTTGTGTGAAGCAATAACTATTAACCGCCCGCCGCGGCGGATCTCCGACAGAGGGCGCATAGACACTTTGGTTTGTTTTACCGCAAAGACGCGGAGGACGCAAAGGGATGAGTTGTTGATGGGTTTCGCTGATTATTCGCGGAATAGCTGTAGTTACCCTCTCCCTCCGAAGGGGAGGCAATGAGACCACAATTGAATATACTCTCTTGCGGTAAAAATCAGTGTTGGATTTCCCCTATTTTCTCCGGTTCGTGCTTGTGGCGGAACAAGAGCGCGAAGAGGATGGCGATCACCAGTGCGTAAGCTGCGAAACTGAGCCAGATGGGCTGCCAGTCTTTGAGCTCTACGACGGATTGGTAGGTATTGTCGGGAAGAACTTTGTTGTATTGAATCAAGCCCTGATACGCCGGGTTATCAGTCGTGGTATTGAGGAAGGACAACAACGACGACTCATCGTAAAAGCGGTAGGTGAAGAAACGGTCGATGAGGAAACCACTGACGGTACTGCCGAGCACGGCACCGAAACCGTTGGTCATCATCATGAACAAGCCCTGGGCGCTCGAACGGATCTTGCTATCGGTATTGGTTTCGATGAAGAGCGAACCGGATACGTTGAAAAAATCGAAGGCCATTCCGTAAACGATGCAGGAAAGAATGATCATCCACAAGCCATCGTGCGGGTTTCCGTAGGCAAATAAGGCGAAACGCAGTACCCAGGCGAAGAGGCTGATGAGCATGACCCGCTTGATACCAAAACGCTTCAGGAAGAACGGAATTGCGAGGATGAACAGGGTTTCTGACACCTGCGAAATGGACATGATGATGGTGGAGTATTCCGTGACAAAGGAATTGAAGTATTCGGGGTATTTCTGGAAGTCGGACAGGAAGGTATCACCATACATATTGGTGAGCTGCAGCGCCGCCCCCAGGAACATGGAGAAGAAGAAGAACAACAGCATTTTGTAGTTGGTGAACAGGCTGAAGGCATCGAGCCCGAGCATGACTTTCAGGGATTTTTTCTGCTGGTCTTTATAGGGTGGGCAAGCCGGCAGCGTGAAGGAATAAACCGCCAGCACGATCGCCGCAACGGCTGCAATGTAGAATTGTCCTTCGGTGGCTTTGCTGCCCGTGAGGTTGGTGGTCCACATGGCTGCAATAAAGCCTACCGTTCCCCACACGCGAATGGGCGGAAAGACTTTGATGACGTCGTATCCATTTGATTTCAGGACGTTGTAGGCAATGGAATTGGACAGCGAAATGGTGGGCATGTAGCAGATCATGGTGAGGAACATGACCCAGAAGAAGGTTCCGGGATCATCGACCATGGGCAGGCAGATGAGTGTTCCTGCTCCCAGTAAATGCAGGATCCCGTACAAGCGCTCGGCATTGATCCAGCGATCGGCGAGAATACCGGTAATGGTGGGCATGAAGATGGAAGCGAGTCCTAAGGTAGAGAAGATGGCTCCGAATTCGGCTCCGCCCCATTCTTTGTTATCGAACCAGTAATTACCAATGGTGATGAGCCAGGCGCCCCATACGTAGAATTGCATGAAGCTCATGAAGATCAGCCGATTCTTGAGGGACGTCAGCATAGTGTAGCAGGGTTTAGCGTTGGCTCTTAGCTGGTGCGGCGGGTGATCTCGTCGCGGAGCATGGAAGCGCGTTCGTAATCTTCGTTTTCGATGGCTTCCTGGATGGCTGCTTCGAGCTCTTCCACGGTCATCTTCCCGAATTCGCCTTCTTCGGTTTCTTCATCGGCGGTGTCTTCCTCTTCGAGGAATTCGTCGGACAGGATACCGGCAGAAGCGAGAATGGATTCGAAGGTGTAGATCGGGCAGTCGAAACGCACGGCCAATGCAATGGCGTCGGATGTGCGGGCATCGATATCGGAGATCTGTCCATCGCGCTCGCAGACCAGCTTGGCGAAGAAGATGCCTTCCTGGAGGTTGTAGATCACTACTTCTTTCACGGTGATGGCGAAGGCGGTAGCGAAGGTTTTGAACAGGTCGTGGGTCAGCGGACGCGTCGGGACCATCTTTTCCAGCTCGATGGCAATGGCCTGGGCTTCAAAGCCACCGATGATGATCGGTAGACGGCGTTTTCCACCGGCTTCCGACAAGACCAGTGCGTAGGCACCTGATTGCGTCTGGCTGTATGACAATCCTATTATTTCCAGTTTAATTTTCTCCATCCGGCGCGTTAAATTGCGTAGGTTTCGTAATAAATAAGGGAAGCACGATCATGCTTCCCTCTTATTCATCCCTTCAAAAATAACCAAATTGATTGATCTTGTCTCAATGTCCGGCACGGAATTTTTTCACCGCTTCCGTTAATTTTGGCAAAACCTCGAAGGCATCGCCCACGACACCGTAGTCGGCTGCCTTGAAAAACGGTGCTTCTGCATCGGTATTGATGACAACAATGACTTTGGAACCGTTTACACCTGCAAGGTGCTGGATGGCTCCGGAAATACCTGCTGCGATGTAGAGGTTCGGGCGAATGGCCACACCTGTTTGCCCTACGTGCTCGTGGTGCGGTCTCCAACCGATATCGGCTACCGGACGGGAACAAGCTGTAGCTGCACCCAGCGCTGTAGCGAGGTCTTCTACGATGCCCCAGTTCTCAGGTCCTTTCAGACCACGACCGGCCGAAACCACGATCTCTGCTTCCGGTAATGGAATTTCGCCTTCCGGCTTTTTGGTTTCAATGACTTTGATAGCTGCTGCACCTACCGCTCCGTCGAATGCTTCTACCGGGCAGGCAGAACCGCTCTTCTCAGGCTGGATGGAGTTTGGCAGCAGGGAAATGATCTTTTTGGCTGACGTTACGGCTACGTGTCCGAATGCTTTTCCGGAGAATACGTTCACTTTCACGGCGAACCCGTTGCTGGTATCCGGAATGGCTACGGCACCGGAAACGAGCCCGGCCTTGAGGCGAACGGACAAACGCGGCGCTACGGCTTTGGCTACGAGGTCGTGTGAGAAAATGATGAGCTCTGCTCCTGTTGTTTCAGCAGCTTTCGCTACCAGGCGCGTGATCTGCTGTGCATCGTCTGCATAGGCGTTGTGGTCTACGAGCACTTTCTGCGCACCGTATTCACCGAGGCTTGCCAGGGCTGCTTCATCGGCTTTTCCTGAGCCTACTACTGTTACTGTTCCACCAATTTTCTTAGCGTAGGTAACTACTTCCAGTGCGCTTTTGTTCACACCGTTTTCAGCATTGATATATACGAGGATATTCATGTCTTCTGTCTAAAATTAAATCACTTTCGCTTCGTTGTGGAGCAATTGCACCAGCTCGTCCATGTTGTTCGGGTCGATGAGCTTCACCGCCGACTTGGCAGCAGGAAGACCATACTCCACATAAGACGTCAGGGTTTCAGCGCTAGCCGCCGGAACCACCTGAAGCGGCTTCGTACGCGCCGCCATGATACCACGCATGTTCGGGATGCGCTGCTCGGCCATTCCTTTTGCACAGGAAACAACCAATGGCAGGCTTACTTCTACTACCTGTACACCTCCGGCGATCTCACGCTCGAGACGAGCAGTTGTACCGTTGATGTCAAGCTTCTCAGCCAGGGAAACGAATGGCAGGTCGAGCGCCTCAGCGATCATACCTCCTACCTGTGAACCGTTGTAGTTGATGGTCTCTTTCCCGGTAAGGATGAGATCGAATGCATTTGCTTTTGCGTACTCAGCGATCTGGATAGCCACGTTGTAAGCGTCAGTCGGCTCGGCGTCGATACGCACGGCATCATCAGCACCGATAGCCAGCGCTTTGCGGATAATGGCTTCATCAGCAGCATTTCCAACCGTAACGATCGTAAGGTTGCCACCCAATGTTTCTTTCAACTCCAGACCTCGCACCAGTGCGTACCATTCATCGTAGGGGTTGACGATGTATTGTACACCTGTTTCATCGAATTGCTTATTGCCGTTGGTGAAGGCAATTTTCGACGTTGTATCAGGAGATTTACTTATACAAACAAGAATTTTCATGTTACTTATAGTTAGATGCCCACTCCCTGTTTCGCTAATAGCAGCGCTTTGAAGAATGGTTGTTTATTAACGGGTGCAAATGTACGCAATTCAGCTATTAAAATGCTCGAACTTTTCTGATTCTATTCGTTTAGAAATAAACATTTTTTCCACCGATCTGTTTCTTTTGATGGTTGTTGAGTTTGCGAGTTGGGTAGTTGTTGAGTTATGGGTTGGATAGTTGGTGAGTTTCGAGTTTGATAGTTGGTGAGTTAGAAGTTGGGTAGTTGCAGAGTTGGCTTCCAGTCCACAGTCTCCGGTCAGTCGGTCCTGATGTCCTAATATCCTGATGTCTTAAGATCCAAATCTGAACCACATAGACACATAGGGCACATAGAGTAGTTGGTGAGTTAGGAGTTGGGAGTTGTTGAGTTATGGGTTGGATAGTTGGTGAGTTTCGAGTTTGATAGTTGGTGAGTTAGGAGTTGGGTAGTTGTTGAGTTACGGGTTGGATAGTTGCTGAGTTGTCGTTTCAACTGGTGCATTTTCTGAGGTCTTGATACCTTGTCTGCCGGCAGGCGGGTTCTGAAGTTTTACGATCTAAATCACACAGCGTGTCTGAAACAATTCTGCATTTTGAATTCTGAATTCTGAATTACGCTTAAGAGCGCCTTGGGAATAGTATTTTTTGTAATTTTGGCGACCTTCCGGATGGAAGTAAAACATTGTTGATACCATGAAAACAGTACAATTCAGAGAAGCACTGCGCGAAGCGATGACGGAAGAAATGCGCCGGGATGAAAACGTATTCCTGATGGGGGAAGAGGTGGCCGAGTACAACGGTGCCTATAAGGTTTCCCAGGGAATGCTGGATGAGTTCGGAGCGAAACGCGTGATCGATACGCCGATCGCGGAGCTTGGTTTTGCGGGTATCGCAGTGGGAGCTTCGATGAACGGTCTGCGCCCTATCGTAGAGTTCATGACCTGGAACTTCGCTATCCTGGCGGCCGACCAGATCATTAACTCGGCAGCGAAAATGCTGCAGATGTCGGGCGGACAGTATGGTTGTCCTATCGTTTTCCGCGGTGGTAACGGTACAGCCGGTCAGCTGGCGGCAACGCACTCGCAAAGCTTTGAATCGTTCTACGCGCATTTCCCTGGATTGAAAGTGATCACTCCTTCTACTCCATACGACGCCAAGGGCTTGCTGAAAGCGGCGATCCGCGACAACGACCCGGTGGTGTTCCTGGAATCGGAGAAAATGTATGGCGACAAGGGCGAAATTCCTGAAGGCGAATACATCATTCCGATCGGTGTAGCGGATATCAAGCGCAAAGGAACGGATGTAACGATCGTTTCGTTCGGGAAGATCATCAAAGTGGCTCACGAAGCAGCTGCACAGCTGGAGAAGGAAGGTATTTCGGTAGAGATCCTCGACCTCCGCACGGTGCGCCCGATCGATTACGCCGCCATCGTGGAATCGGTAAAGAAGACGAACCGCTGTGTAGTACTGGAAGAATCGTTCCCGCTGGCGTCTATTTCTTCGGAAATTGCTTACCACCTGCAGCGCTATGCGTTTGATCACCTCGACGCACCGGTGATTCGCCTCACGCAAACGGATACACCATTTGCCTTCTCGCCTACGCTGATCGATGCGGCTTTGCCAAGTGTGGATAGAGTGGTGAAGGCGGTGAAAGCGACGCTTTATAGAAATTAAAAACTTTCCCCTTTGGAGGGGGATTAAGGGGGAGGATAATCCCTCATAGTCTTAATAGCCTGGAGTTCAACTTCAGGCTTCTTTTTTATCGTTCTTTTCTTTTGTCTCCCCCTCTTGAGGAAATTGGCAGGATGGCAAATCGCGATCTGTGAGTCCTCCCCCCGGCCCCCTCCAAAGGGGGAGCATTAAAAAAACCCGAATGAATCCGGGCTTTTTATATGAAGATATGTGTGATTGATTAAATCTCGGCGCTGGCCGTTGGGAAGGCGCGGTCGATTTTTTTGAAGAGTCCCTGCAGGACTTTGCCCGGGCCTACTTCGATGACTTCGGAGCACCCGTCGGCGATCATCTGGTTCATGGTCTGTGTCCATTTTACCGGAGCGGTGAGCTGGGCCACGAGGTTTTTCTTGATGGCTTCCGGATCGGTTACGGCGGTGGCGGTTACGTTCTGGTAAACCGGGCAGATCGGTGTGCTGAAGGTTGTTGCTTCGATAGCTGCAGCGAGCTCTTCGCGCGCTGGCTCCATCAATGGCGAGTGGAACGCCCCACCTACCTGCAACACCATTGCACGCTTGGCGCCTGCTTCTGTAAGCTTGGCACAGGCTGCATCGACTGCCGCCAGATCGCCGGAGATAACGAGCTGTCCCGGACAGTTGTAGTTTGCCGGAACGACTACGCCCGGAATGGTTGCGCAGATCTCTTCCACGACGTTGTCTTCCAGACCCAGAATAGCGGCCATGGTGGAAGGTGTTTTCTCGCAGGCATCCTGCATAGCGAGCGCCCGCTTGGACACGAGTCGCAGTCCGTCTTCGAAGGAAAGGGTTTTATTGGCTACCAGCGCGGAGATCTCCCCGAGGGAATGTCCTGCTACCATATCGGGCTGGAACGCATCGCCCAGGCAAGCCGCGAGGATGGTGGAGTGCAAGAAGATAGCAGGCTGGGTTACTTTGGTTTGCTTGAGCTCGTCTTCTGTTCCTTCGAACATGATCTGCTGAATATCAAACCCAAGGATTTCATTGGCCTTGCGGAACATTTCCTTTGCTACATCCGACGCCTCATAGAGGTCTTTTCCCATTCCCGGGAACTGCGCCCCCTGACCGGGGAATACGTATGCTTTCATAGAGAAGATAATTTGGGGCAAAGATAAATTCAATTATCAATTATGAAGGATCAATTATTAAGAGGATAATGTAAAAATGAAAAGGGTGAAGAGCAGTTATGAATTATGAATGCGCAATTATTAAGAGGGACAATGTAAAATTGAAAATGCCAAAATGGTGAAGAGGTAATTATGAATTATAAATGATCAATTATTAAGAACGGGGAATTGAAAAATTCAGAATGCAGAATGCAGAATTGGAACGAGTGAAGAAGAGCTATGAATTAGGAAGGATCAATTATTAAGAGGCAATGTAAAATTGAAAATGCCAAAATGGAGAATTGGTGAAGAGGGAATTATGAATTATAAATGATCAATTATCAAGAACGGGAATTGAAAATTCAGAATGCAGAATTCAGAATGCAGAATTGGAACGAGTGAAGAGGAGCTATGAATTAGGAAGGATCAATTATGAAGTTTTTTAGCTGAATGTGTAGAGCCGGGGTGGTGGGCGTCTTTTTCGATGAGGAGGTGGTAGAGCTTTAGCAGGGTTTTGAACGGTCCTTCGATACGGAATTCGTAGACACACCTGTTCTTCGTGTCGCTGACCTTTTCTATCCTTAACTCACCTACCCTACAACTGAAGACGATCAGGCCACGCCAGTCATGGGGATCGGCCAGCAGTTCTTTTATCGGTGGATTGACGGTAAAGATCCGTTCATCGACGTAGCCGCTGGCGGGATGCCAGGTGTCGCCAAGGCTGAGCTCCTGCAGCCGCTCGTCTTCGGGGAAGTGAGTCGGAGCGGAACTATTTTCTTATTTAGCTGAATCTCAGTAGACTGCAATTATCCTTTGTTTATCAGTAACTTACCAGTAATTCCGCGTTTTAATGAAATCAGCCGAAACGTAGCAAAACGGGTTGCAGCATCCCAATATTCTGACCCATATTTATACCCCAGGCCCTATTTTCTGCGTTAGATTTGGAAGAAAACACCACCATGAAGTTACGAATCAGCTTTACTTTGAAGACCGGAATGACAGGCGAAATTCCGGTGCTCGCGATCCTCAATTTCGGTTACAAGGAATTCGATATCCTGAAAAGCGTCAACGTGTACAAACCGCTACGCTATTATACCGGCATCCGCGTGACGAAAGATCAATGGGACGACAAACAGAAACTGCCGAAGAACCGCGACAAGCAGATGGAGATCTTCGTCCTGCAGAAAAAGATGGAGGATGTGTTCAACTACCTTCAGCTGAAGGGCGAGCCGATCACGCCTACTGTACTTAAAACGGAGCTGGACGACAAGGTCAAAGGGAAAGCGCCAGCAGTTGTTGTGACACGCGTCCGGATCCACGACTTCGTTCGGAACGAAATCATGGCGGAAAAGACCAGTCTCAAGGAAAGAACATTGAAGTCATACGGTGTTTTTGCAAATAAGATCCTTCAGTTTGAACAGGTCATTGGAAAACATCTATACAGTAATGATGTGAATGAGCATGTGTATAAGCAGTTCCTGGACATGCAGCGGGAACAGGTGAACAAAATCAACTCGTTGTGGTCTCTTGATAAGAGCTTTCGCGCAGTCCTGAACGAGATCGGACGTCGGTATAAAGTTCCGGTCTTCAAACCCGGCCAGGATTTGGCCTCTAAGGACCGCGTTCATTCTGTCCAAGAGGATAAGGTTTACCTGAACTTCGAGCAAATACAAAAAGTGATCGACTATGTGCCGGAGAGCGAAAAGGAGCGTAATGTGAAGCTGATCCTGTTGACCCTACTCTTTACCGGCTGTCGTGAATCGGACGTATTCAAGATCAAGCCGGACCATTTGTATGAGAAGAACGGATTGACATTCCATTGGTGCCGCTACATTTCGCAAAAGACGAACGCGGAGATCATCGTACCAATCCTGAAACCTTTGGCCGACGCGATCGAAGAGAATGGCGGGCCGGCTTATAAGATTTCCAGCCAGAACTTCAATAGCTACGTCAAAGAACTTGCTGCGAAGTGCGGGCTTGATGAAGAGGTTTCTCTAACGTACACCGATCCACAAGGAAAAAAACGATTTGAGGTGAAGCCGTTTTATCAATTTGTGTCTTCACACATCGGCCGACGGTCGTTTGTGACGAACCTCATCAACTATGTGCCGGTGACTATTCTGACAAAGATCACCGGGCATGAGTTGAAGGACAAGAGTATCATTTTTGGGTATAACAAGGTATCGTTGATTGATAATGCGGCGTTGTTTGTGCGAGAACTGGAAAGGGTACAGCGGGAGAATCCGGAGCATTTTGTTCTAACAGTAGTATGAAATTTATACCACTTAATATTATAATTCAGCTAACGTTACCAAATGAATTTGAGATTCTTTGACCCCAATATCCTTTAGAATTTGTCTTCGTTGGTCTTGTTCATTGATGTTATAATAAGATACAATCCATTCGGGAAGATTAGTCATTTCGACTATTTTTTTAAAATATGGTTGATCCACGTCGGCGAGTGAATGTCCCAACACAAAGATCTTAGAGATATTTTCTAGAGAGTTAAAAAAATCAATGTGTGTAGCAATATTTGATTCAGCAGATTTGTATGATTGTTTAAAGTACTTGCTTAGTTGAGTTTTACCTTTCTCAATAGATAAGTCCATTTCAGCCATACGATCATACCATTCACCTAACTCTTCTTCGCTTAAATCTTGAGGTGGTCGCGGATCGTTCTCTTTTAATTGGCTTGGGTCAAATGCATGCCCCAGTACTAAAGGCGACGATTCATCTGCTTTGTTATGGATAAAGCAAATTTGGGTTCGTTCCACTTTGTAATATTTCGATAATGTATTTGTATAGTTGAAACTTAAAAATAAAGCATTGCGCTCTAAATTTAGTAACCGCTGGTTCTCAACATACTCAACCTTATTAATGAATTCCTTAAAGGCGGTTAACATTTGTGTGGTCAACGATTCTCTTATTTCATCAACCATGACTGCTATCGTGTCCCAATCTCCCTCGCTAAAATCGTCGCTCATAGGGTTCGCTGCGAACTCTTCGTGATCGATCAACACTTCCTCAATATTTAAGTTGGCTAATTCCGCTTCAAACTGCGACCATAGAGGATCATAAAGATCATCCTCGTTATTTTCATCCAAATCTGGTAGTCCAAAATACTTAATAAAGTAGTCGTATAACTTGTAATATTTATCCTTAAGAAAAATACCAAATGAGGTATACCGTGTATTTAAACCGTGAAAAATATCAAAGCCGTTGCCGATTATATAAAGTGTCTGTGGTTTCATAGTGTGTTATTCGAATGCTTTAAAAGTATTAATAATTCATACCGGATGATCAATCAACATTTGTAATGTTTCTACTGAACAAGGACCTGCACCTTGAATAAAACAAGGCGCAGGTAGTGGATCAAACGTTCTTAATTTCTGTTTAAATAGGCAATTACAGACTCCTTAGAATATTTAATTCGCCTCTGATTAATGCGAATCGGTCTAAGTAAACCTTGTTGAACAATCTGTTTGAGAGTGTTGTAGCAAACTCCGAGAATTTTCTGCACGTCCTTCGTATCAATAAATTCATCTTCCATCGGAACCGCAACCTTCAATTGTTGAGCGGGGGCAGCATTCCTCATTTCTTCAATCTCCAGCTGCTGCCGCCGAACTTGCTCCTTCAACTTCTCCAACTCTTCATTCATTCGCTCAATAGCGAGCCTAACCATTGTTTCCATGATCTTTGATTTAAGTGATTACTAAAAGCGATAGTGCAAAGCCGGATGTTCACCAAACACATCCAGCTTGCAATACCGTTCGGCTTCGGTCCTTTCTTACTTGTCAGCTCGAAAGGTCCATTGCCTAAGTCATGGTCATTGCAACGTCGATAAGTGCAAGTGTTCAGGCGGGGCGGTTCGCTCACGGAAATCCGTTGTTCTTTCAGAGCACATGTCCTTATTTCCCCGACGTCCCTGTCAACTCAAATTGGCTCAACCGATCGTCGGAATGAATCCTCCCAGGAGCCTCGCCAGTAAACGGCGTAACGTCGCTATTTCCATGTTTGCGTAATTGCGTTGGTGGCACAGTCACGCGAAGTGAGACCAATTACTGGGTCGAATGGACTTACTGTCGGTCTATGGGGCAAGGATAGACGAAAATCGAAAAATGAAAAAATATTGGGGTACCCCAAACTTTCAGAAGTTGGCGGATTTTAACATTTGGAGGGTTTCGAAGGCTATTTTTTAGGCTTTGAAAGCTGCTCGAGGTCGTTGTCGATTAGCTCCAATGCCTCTTTCGAACCGAAGTCTTCAAAAAATTTACGGACGACTTTCAGGTTCGAGATCGTCGACAGCTTCTTTGGAAGGGGATGCAACAACCTTTTATAATGATCGGAATTCACCAGTCCTGTATTCGGGATTCGCAGGAAAGAATGCAACGCTCGCGCGCAATTCGTAACGCGTTTATCGCGGTAAACATTCAGCAGTCGACTCATGTAATACCAAACCAGATCCTGCTGCGGACGGGTTAAGGCGTTGTCATCGAAGCTGCTCATGTCTTCCAACGTCTCGTCCGCGAAATCGTACATCAATTGCCGTGTGGCATCGTGTAACGCGAGCAGTTCGACCAATTGCTTTTCATCCGATTGTAGAACGTCGTGTTCTTGGTCTAAGATCTCAGCTAGTGGAACACCATTGTCCAGGCCTTCAACATACAGCCAATGCAGCGACAACTCATCGTTGTCGAAAATTTGCGCCTGGCAAGCTGTCATATAGAAGCTATCCGTAGTCTTTACAATCTCCGGCCACAGCAGTAGTGTCTGCTCAATCTCAGTCGCCGGATCCAGCTTTCTACAATGATCGAGACCCGCGAGAAGCTTACGGTAAGCAATGGACCACTGAGGCAGTTTTGTGTTATTCGAAAAATAGATCCGCTGATAGAATTCTGCTGCGTAAGCTTTGTCAGCAGCTTTATCAATTGAATTCAGGTATGCCGCTTTCAGTATTTCGTAGAAATGTTCGCGTGCAGCGATAAATTGATCTTGTGGTGATTCAGATGGTTCCATAAATTCCAGAACGCGTCGGGACGAAAAATCTTACAAATTACGCCGAAATTCAATTTCACCTAAAATCCTGCTTAAGTCACTCCATTAAACTTTATGATTTCACCTTTTCACTCCACTTCACTCGCCATGTCACTCCATTTCACTTTTTGATTTTTCTATCCGCTCGAATTCAGAAAAGTCAGTAAAATCCCATGTTATACGCATGTCGTGCGCAGCTCGGGATCAGCTTACGTCAAGTAGTGGTCATGTGGGCGCCAGGTCGTACGCAGGCGACAGTTTTCCATGTAGTCGTCAGGTCATAAATTGAAGAAAATCTTTATTTTGTGCCAAACATTGGAAACTTGAGCACCTGGTCACATATCGAAGTCGAATTAATTGTTGCGGATTACTTTAGAATGCTGGAAAGCGAGCTTTTAAGGAAACCTTATTCGAAAGCAGAGCACCGTAGAAATTTAAAACCGCTTCTGAACGGCCGATCCGATGGATCCATAGAGTTCAAGCATCAAAACATCAGCGCGGTGTTGATCAATTTAGGGCAACCCTACATTAAAGGATACTTGCCACGTTACAATATCCAATCAATGCTAGCGGAAAAAGTGGTCGAATATCTTGAAACCCACCGATCACTCGAAAAACAATTTCAACTTTTCGCCGACAAGACGATCGTCAATACATTGCCTGCTGTCGATTTTACAAAATGGGCCGTAAATCCTCCGGCGCGGACCGAGTCGAAGAAAGAAACGAATATGGTAAATGAGCCGGACCTCATCTATTTACGACGACCGATCAAAACCAACTACCTTGAACGGGAGCAACGGAATACAAAGCTCGGGGAGCTAGGCGAACAGCTCGTGTTAGAGTACGAACGCTGGCAGCTAAAGAAGAGCGGGAAAGATGGCCTGGCAAAACAGGTGGAATGGATCTCCGAAAAAGATGACGGAGCCGGCTTTGACATTTTGTCGCGCAATTTAGACGGTAGCCACAAATTCATCGAGGTGAAGACGACGAAGCTCGGTAAAGAGACACCATTCTATTTCTCAAAAGGCGAGCTCTTGTTCTCGCAGCGGACCGTTGACGACTACCATTTGTACCGAGTGTTTAACTTCGATTCGGATGCGAAGATATTTATAAAACAAGGGAGATTAGACATGGTTTGTCAGTCCGAGGCGGTTGCGTTTCGAGGGTGGTTTTAGAATAGATCGATATTCCTTTAACTGTATTTAATTGTTCTTATCTGTTCTTAATTGTAATGAACTGTATTTAACGATTCGGAACGACACAAAAAACGGCGCCTTAATGACGCCGTTTTCCAATTCGAATATGCCTTAACTAATTCGATCCGAATTAAATTCCTGTTCCTCTTCTTTACTTTTCTTCAAATAACGATAAATCTCTACTGCCAGTGCATCTACTAGTGTAGGTGATTCTTGTATATCGATCTGTGTGATTTTTTTTGTTCTATCGAGATAACCATCATGTATTTCCTCCCAACGCAAAGGCGGTGCTTTGATCTTCATCAGGTTCATAATCGTAGTGCTTGCATGCAGGTTGTAGCTATCGGCTTCTAAGCCTATTTCATTCAGCGAGTTTACGAGCTTCGAGTTGATCAGATCATCTTTTATCAGTGCAATTATCAGATCTTTGCGGTTGTTTAGCTTCATACACAAAAAATTATCAACACAGCAAATATACATAAAATGTATTCATAGATACAAATAATGTATTAATAAAACCATATAACGTATCTAAAAACTAAATAGTACGTAACAGGACAGTCTTCAATTCGTATGAATCGGTGTTTTTTCTGAATACTTTTATACAAAACAACCACAATGGCTAAGAGTACTAAAGAGGAAAAGATCAAAATCAATCGACTTAAAGTCGTATTGGCAGAGATGGAGATTTCTCACAAGGAATTAGCTGAGCGCGTTGGAAAAACGCCGAATACGATTACTCGAATCTGCAACAATGAAAGCCAGCCAACGCTGAAGTTTTTGCGGGAGATTGCTTTGACGTTGGATATAGATATCAAGGATTTACTGATATCCACCAAGTAATATTCTTTAGGAAAGTCTCTTTTTTGAGATTTCATATTTGTTGAAATGCTGAATAACTAAGCCGAAACGACATCTCATCCACACTCTAGGTACTGATACATAATCAACACTAGATCAGACTTATCAACATTCTTTCGCTTCAAAGCAACTTCTCACTAATCATTTCGTAATTTCAAGATAAATACTACGAAATGAGTCAAGTACAGATCTCAATCAACCCATTGGCCGAGTTCCTCGAAGCAACTGATAAAAGAAAGAGGCGCATTATTCTTGAACAGCAAAATCCAGGTTCGGTAATGTCGCTATATTACAAGCAAGCCAAAGCATCTATTAAAAGGGCGATATTCGATAACGGTCGACACGAACAGATTGACATTGGCATAAAGAGGATCCTGGAGAAAGCAGTAAAGGAGAATTGGGAACGTCATGACAGGGTTAACTCCGTTGCTGCACTGGAACGGTGGAAGAAAATGCCTCTGCCACCCGCCATCGTAGAGCACAAATTAATTCCGGTAAGCACGAAGGCTAAGTTCCTTCCGCTTTTCGGAGTAAATATCAAAATTGTACCAACCGCCATTTTTCGATTTGAATACAACGGTAAAAAATACCTTGGTGCCGCTCAGGTGCATATAGCGAAAAGCAAACCGTTCACAAATGCCAAATCTGCGTTGGTTGCGCAAATGCTGAACATGTTTCTCAGCAACTTCGTAGCGGAAGAAGATGAGACTGTCCATCCAAGGTTGTGCATTTGCATCGATCCGTTCGCAGGAACCATCATCAATGCTTCACACAAGATCAAGTACGACATGAAGCAGCTCCGCACCATTTGCCAGGAGATCTGCACCATTTGGGATAGCGAAGACACATTGAAAAAGACCGGCACCGCATAACATCGAAAAAACCGTCACTATTCAAACCACTACAACATGCAACACGAAGAAGAAGAAGAAGAAGAAGAAGACCTCCCCTTCATCATCCGCATCATCGTCTTTGCTTTCCAGGTAGCAGCTGTCATCCTGTTCATCGTTTTCACGATCCTCACCCTGGGCATTTTCCTGCGAGCCGAAGACGATACCGCGAAAGAACAGCGTCGCTTGCGGATACCGAGTGCGGAAGAAAAGCTCCGCATCACGCTCGAGCGCAGAAAGCACCGCTTCGTCGTGGTGCGGAAGCGCATCGGTGAGCTGCAGCTCATCGTGAACAAGATCCGCAGGACGGAAAAACGCATGCTCTTCGCTGTGCGTTTAGTGATCACCGCGTTGCTGGTTGGCATTAACTGGCTCTACATTGTTCGGCTGCAGCACATGTCGTGGGATAACGCCTGTAGGAACCCGGCCGCGTGCATCGAGCTCGTCACCAACTTCAATGCGCTTGTGCTGTTACTATACAGCGTGCCCGCTTACCTGCTGCACGGCACTGTCGGGCGCTTTACCGGCGCGATGAAGGCCAAAACAGTTTCCATCCTGCGCCGCAAACACATTCCATCACTTTCCGAGCTCCAGCTGTTGCGGGAAGAAGAGCAGCAGATCATTCGGGATATTGGCTATTTAAGAACGTCGCTGGAGCTGTTTGATTGATCACATTCTCATCCTACAAAATGCTGCTTCCTCAAACAAGACCCTTTATGGGTCTTTTTTTATTTCCTTCAACTGAATTTTTTCTTCAAAGACGCAACACATAAAGTACTGACAAAAAACCACTTGTGTATAACGCGGAAATACTCGCACTCCGCGTTTTTCCACGTCAATTTCCGCCATTTCTTCCCTGCATCTTTGCATTGTGATCAGCTGAAAACGCTTCCGGCAGCTAACGGAAGCAGGCGCCTTCCGGGTTCACGTCCGGGCAGCTGCTCACAAAAGTGTCTGTGTTGCTTTCCCGCAAGGGAGAAGGAAAACAAGACAGGCACGCCCCTCCCGTCATCACGCCGAATGATGGTGCATTAAGCACACGTACGGCGATTACGTTACAAAAAATGAAAAATCGAAAAATGACAACGATTGCCACGCTGGCAATCCTGGTGGGAATGGGTGCAATCACCGTTTCCTGTAAAAAAGAACAATGTACGAAATACCGGAAAGCCGGACTAACTGTAGTGCAAACCAAGGACGGCGGGGACGATGATGAGGACCCTGTTATTCGGGGGAAAGTAAAAAAACACAATTTGACCCCGGTGAACGGCGCTTATGTCGAAACCATGGCCTACGGAACGAATGCGCGGATTGGTGGTGTTTACTCAGATAGCTTGGGGGATTTCGTCCAGACAGTGAGTAAAGGAACCTATTATTTCGTCGTTTCCGTTCCGCACCAAAGCACTCCTTTCGTGACCGACACACTTCATGTTGAGGAGGACTCAGAAGTAACAATTTTCGTTGACTGATATATTGCACTTCAATCTGTCCGGGTAGTAGCTACCCGGACTTTTTTATATACTGACAGCAACTGTCGCAACGCAGCCATCTTCGTTTCGGTACTGAATAGTGCCATTTACTTTATGAAGCAGCTTTGCAATCAAGCCTTGTCCTTTGATTTTTTGCGACTGAATTTGTTGTTCAGAAATACCCGGTCCATTGTCACGAACAATCAGTTCGACTTTTTTTCCCCACTGTTTTACGGAAACACCTAATCGAGGGTTATCAGCTTGCAAGAGACTATGTTCGATAGCGTTGCACAGCAGCTCATTCAGCGTAATCGCCAGCCGCATCGCGAGATCGTAATCGAGGTAAACAGCATCGATGTCGCGTGTCAGCTTCAGATCACCATCGGCAGGAAAAAGGTTGAAAACGATTAGGTCCACCAGCTTGCCAAGGTATGCATCGAGCCGCACTTCCTTATTGTGTCTTGCGGAGTCATCAAGGAGATAGTGCTGGACCAGCGACATAGCTTCGAGCCGCCGTACATTCTGCTGCAGTACCCTGCTCGTCTCTTCGTGTTTAGCATGGGCTTTGTCAGATTTAAGAATTCCACTCAATAGACTGAAGTAGTTCTTGGTTCGGTGACTCAGTTCGTGGTGCAAATGCGTGATTTCGTCACGTTGTTCCTGGAGTTCGGTGTTTTGAAGCTCAATATATTGTTTGCGCTGACGGATTTGGTACAAAAGCGCCAAGACGACACTGACCAGCGAAGCTAAGCCCACGATCCAGCCAATAAGCTGCTGGTTTTGCAGCCGCTCGTTCTGCAAGCGCGCATGATCCAGTTTTGCCTGTTTCCGGCGCATCTCTATTTCCCGTTCCTTCCGTTCAATGTCGTATTCAACCTCGAGGCGGGCCATCTCTTTGCGATTCGCGTCATCAGCCTGCAGCTGACGTGCCAAGACGAGCTCGCGATATTTTGTGACCAACACAGTCGCGTTCCCGCTCGCTTCAAGCAATGCGATTTCTCCGAATAGTGCTTCCGCCAGCAACGCATTGTCAGCTGATCCACGAGCCAGTTCCTGGGTTTGGTGAAACAGTTCCAATGCTTTGATCCTATCGTGTGTAGCAGCGTAAAATGTTGCCAAGTCAAAAAGACTTGAAGCAGCTTTGGTGGAATTTCCCGCCTCCAACCGCATGCCGTACGCCATATCGAGGTAGAACAAGGCTTTTCGATGCAACTGTTTTGCCACGTATAGTCTGCCTAAGGCAGCCAGGGTGTTTACCATGTTCGACTGGTTGTTGATCGCCTTCTTTCGGGCAAGCGCTTTCAGTAAATAATACTCCGATTTTTCATACTGTTTCCATTCCAGGTAGAGGTTGCCGATGTTGTGATATGAATCCGCAACGCCTTTTTCGTACGCAATGGCTTCCCTGATGCGCAAGGCGCGCAAATGGTACGCGAGAGATTTGGGAAAATTACCCGCTTCCCGCTGAATATTGCCAATGGCGTTCCACGCAGCAGCCAATTCTTGTTGGTTTTCGTAGCGTTCCGACAGCCGCGCGGCTTGCGTCAATGCTTCCGTCGCTTGCCGAAAAGCCCCGATCTCTTTATAGGCCAATCCTAAATTCAACAACGCACCAGCAACAAGGCTGTCGTTGTTCATCCTCCGGTAGATTTCCAGCGATCGCTCATAAACGTCAAGGCCTTTCTTGTACTCTCCGGCCTGATAATAAGCTACCCCCAAGTTGTTGTAAAAGTCTGCTTTCGATTGGAGATCGAGCGTCGCCGGAAGTACAATCCGCGCGTGTTCGAGTGTTTGCAATGCCGCAGGATTGCCGTTGGCCAGCTGTTGATAACCGGTGTCTGTAAGCTGGTCAAAGCTGGCTTGAGCAAATACAAATAAACAACACAATAGATTCAGCAGGAATAGTGTATAGCTTTTCATAACCCGAATTTCGTTACCTTCGATCAAAAGTATCAAACTTTCGGCATGAAGATCCTGGTGGTAGAAGACGAACCATTTGCAGCGGAAGACCTGATAGAAAAACTACAGGTGTGGCATTACCGCGTCACCGCTGTAGCTGATAGTTACGAAGCGGCATTGGAAGCCATTCGTGCCGAACGACCGGATCTCGCATTCATCGACATCGAGCTGAAGGGCGAACGATCAGGGATAGATCTAGCTGACCAGCTCAAACAGCTGGAAATCCCATTCATATACTTATCGGGAGTTCAGGATCTCAACACCTATCAAAAAGCGAAGAATACCGAACCCCTGAAAAATCTCGCAAAGCCCATTGACCCGATCAATCTGCGAAACGCATTACTGGATCTTGACTTGAATTCACCCGTCAAGGCTGAGACACTTCCCAAACTGCACATGATTTCTGATAAGGAAGGCCGTAAACGGCGCATCGATCCCGATCAGATCCTGTACATAGTCGCGGGCCGTAGCTACTGCGACTTATTCTTTGCCAACGCACCCAAGATTACGGTATCGACTTCAATGGGGCCTGTCTTGGAAAAATTGGACCATCCGAAACTCGTACGCATTAGTCGCTCCAATACGGTCCACATCGATCACGTGAAAGGGATCTGGGGGAATGAGGTCGAAATGCCCGGGGACATGCGATTGCCGATGAAAGGCAACTTCAAAGACGACTTCCTGCGCATGATCAATGTGCTGTAGACCGTTGGAACGTTACTCAGTTCGGAAACCATAACCGCCGATTCGGAAATCAAGTAACCGCGTTCCCATGTTTTGTCACTCATTTTGAGCCATACGTAAACACTACTTATGGATTTCGAAGCAGACAAAATGGTGTCCTTACTGCAATACTGTTGCTGGAAGACGCGCTGTACGATGGACAAAACAGGGTTCCGCGAATTAGCCCGAAAGATCGCCGAGCGTGCGGAGAAGAAAAGCCAGCTACCTGACGAACGTTACCTTACCGATTTATACACTGCTGCTAATACAGCAATGCAGCAAAACAATTCCATCGGTCGTCATCAAACGTATATAGACCCGATTCTTCAATATGCCAAGGTCGGGCACTGGGACGACTGGAAGCATGGCTTAACGTTAGCAAACGAATACGTCGAACCAGGATCGCTTGAGCTTACCCGATTTTCTACCTTGGGGCTGGCGGTCTGTTTTCCTCAGCTTTTGGAAAAACAGTTGCTGCCGGATCTCTCCCCGATTAAACGTACCTCAAATTATCCATTGGACCTACTCGACTGTAAATCGAGTACCGTTTCCGAAAACCTGGAGTTTGCAATTAAGCAACTGGAAACGTTCCCTTTTGTTATCTGGGCGGTTCCCGTCAGCTGGAATGAACAATTGGCGCAGTTAAAAAATCCAGGGTGGAACGAGCTCTTAGAGACCAAACGTATTGTACCGGTATGGGTTGAAGGAAACGATCCTTGGGGAAGCACGCCGTTCATTCCCTGGCTCAATCACCACCAGACGATAGGAAGCTTCCCCGGTATATTTTCGAGCCTGCTCTGCTTGCAGGATGCTATTCAAAAATACCATCAACCCCCTGAACTCTCAAAGCCGTCCCAACACATAGCCGGGAGGATCCAAAACATTCCCAACAACAGGGGGACGCTCTTTTTGGGAGACAATGTCCAAATCACAGGCGAGAACTTCTACCAGGGAACCATTCATCAAACGATTTACAAACATAAAAAGGACGACCATGAACACTGAAACAACAACTTTCGAAGGCACTTCCGTAACTACGGAAAGCATCCACGGCGAAAACATCGCATTCGGCGACTTTTACCAAACCATTTATTCGGGCAAGGACCATTTGGCGCCCGTTCACTTCGACAAGAAAGACGAGGAATATCTTTCTCCCAATTTTACCGGTGAGTTAGTCAAGCAGCTCGCTGAAAAGCGCATCGTGTTGATCTCGGAGAATGATACGATCGTCCGGACGGATCTCGCCCGGCACGTAGCCGCTCAACTGCAACAACAAGGACCTTTTTCCGATATGAGAGTCTTCGAGTTGTTGCGGGAAGACGAAGAAAAGCAGGAAGGAAGGTCAGCTATTACGGAAACCTTACGCTCCGAAGATTGCCATGAGAAGATCATTTTGCTGTACGACCTCCATCCAGAAATGGTCAACTACCAATTCCATAATCTGATCCGCCAAACCCGCGAGGACGACTGCGTTTTTGTGATCACCGCTTGTTGTGGACCGGAGATTTGGTCGAAGGCTGGGAAAGCCGTAGCGGACTACTGGTTTTCCATACCACAGGGACGACATTATTCGGAATTACAGCTCCAGGAGTTTCTCGTGAGAAAACTGAGACAACACCCACCGGCTTTCCTGGAAGAGACCGTTGGAGAAAACGACTTTCTTCTGAGCCCGACGATCACGGTGACCAATGCTGTCGCCTCGCTGAACACCTTCGAGCAGGTACAGCTGTTTTTGATTTCCTACTCCAATTTGCCTGCGTTCCCAACCGACCACAAGGTAAACGACCTTATTACGATGTTCAGTCAGGGGCATGAACAAATGGTCCGCTCCTGGTTCTACCAGCTCAATCACCGCAACAAGATCCTGGCAATGGCCGCAGCATTGTTCGACGGAATGTTGGTAGACCAATACTTCGAAGCGCTAAAAACGATAACGGAGACGACTTTTTGGCAAACCAGCGAACCGTTTCTCACGGCTATCGACTACTACGACCTCTCATTCCTGGACGCCTTTTTCCTCTTGCAAACACGGGGCGAAGAGCAGTTTGTGATCGCCAAGTCTCAGTCGTCGAAAATGGTCTTGCTCGAATTGGGTAAAAGCGAATACCGCAGGCACTTCAAAACGGCCTTCCAATCCTTTCTCAAGATGACCAAACAGACTTACGAGCGGAAAGCGAGCAACTGGGAACTATTCGGCACACCCGGAAAACGGGTTTGGATTCGCCAGTCTTTCACAGAAACGCTTTGCTCCGCAGGGATCATCGAATTCGGTCTCGTGGAAAATCACTTACTCGACCTGGCATCGACCGGCCAGCATTTCTTACAAAATATTTGCGCAAAAGCAATGGCGCAATGGCGGATCAACGGCCAGGAAGAACTGTTTTTCAGTACGCTCAAAGCATGGCGTGAAGACGATTCCATTGCAAAACGAATGGAAACGCTCTTTGCCCGCAATGTAGAACAGTCCGCAACAAAGGGCGCCAAGGCGATCGATCTGATCAAGTCCACTGCGGTACTTGCGTTGGGACAAGCCTCCTACTATGACCAACCCAACAAGCTTCACGAGGAGATTGTATCGTCCATGGTGCACTTCGCACAAGAGTGCGGGGATAAACCGAAGCTTCGCGATAACATTGAAAAAGCGCTTCCCCAATTCATCCACCTTCATACGCTGCAGCTCGAACATGATTTATATGAAAAACTGATGCCGGCCTATTTTCTGCGTCAGCCGATCATTGACGGGCTTACACTTGCTTTGGCCTCCTATCCGGACGAAGTTTGCGCTGCCCTGAAACGCTGGCTGGACAAATGCATGGAAGAAGCATCGAAGCTCAACCGAAGGAGCGCACCGACTTATCGGGACAACCGTCTGATCATCGTGTTACATATGCTTTACCTGATCGATTTGTCAAAAAATAAGATTTTCACACGCGAAGCGCTGTATACCGACTTCCTGATTCCGCTCATCCGGCAGGAAAACCGCTACGAGGTTGTAGACCATGTATTGATTCTACTTGCGAAGGTGCAGTCGCAGGATTACGAGCTGGCGGCAAAATATGCAAATCAGACAATTGGCAAGCTGGACAAAGAGCGTCGTCTGCGACTGATCCTCCTATGGGGTCATACATACCGGCACCAGCGCCTGGAAATGGCCGACGAAGATGAGACCTACGAGCGCGACGGCAACTTGTATGCGGTATGGACGAAGAACACGTCGCGGCCGCTCACGCCGATCGAAAGAACGCTCTATAAGTGGATGGAATACGATGACATGCTGCGGCGTTTTGCGACACTGACCTTCCTCGAACTCGCGCGTGGCTACGATCGTTACGAGCCGTTGGCGTTACGGGAACGTGAGCTATACCAGCAGCAGCAGTCAATACTGCAAGCACAGCAATATGCGCAACCGGCGAGACCGACTGTTGTTACAAACCCTGAAATTCAACTGCACCTTGGACTGCGGATCAGGATTTTCTTCTATTTCCTATTTTCCTCCAACCAGAACAAATACCTGCTGAAGGACACTGTCCTGCTGTTTCTGAACGTCAGCCGCTACACCTTTGAGGATCTGCAGTTCATTGTGAAGCGTTGGGAGCGCAGCGAGCAGAAAGGTATCACAAGCAAGCTAGCCAAGTGGCTGCCTAAGTTCTTTTGATTCGGAACCCTGATCACCTGTTTCGGAAACCAGAACCCGGCACTTGGAAATGAAAGTTGTTCACGTCCGGTGCCGGGTGGATTTTTGTAAAAATCAAAACACATACATAATGAAAAAGCCAATTGGTACAACAGCAAAAACCGGGGAAATCTGCCCGGAAAGCGGAGTGTGGGCTGTGGTTGGAGCTCCTTCAACGACAGCTCCTATCGCACAAGGAGATAAGATGCCACCGTACGGTGGAAATCCGGTAACGTGGAAACTGGTTCGGTACGCCTAATTCAATCTCGGTCATGCCTTACTTTTATGTAAACACCGACGCCCAGTCGTCCGGAGAGCACGAAGTGCACGAGAACGGCTGCAACCATGGACCAGCAGCTTCCAAACAAAAGTCGCTTGGTTGGCATTCTTCCTGTTCATCGGCAGTCAAAGCAGCGAAAGAAATCTACACAAAGGTTGACGGCTGCTATTTCTGCGCAAACGATTGTCACACACGTTAAACAAACGGTAACCGGGTGCGCACGTGCCCGGTTACTTCTGTACCCATCAACAATGGCAAAATTCCTCAATACGACAGGTGTGTCCTATCACCTCGAAGAGCTCATCACGAACACGCGGGAGCGCCTGTTTCTTTTCAGTCCCTACCTGCAATTCAACAAGCGCATCCGTGAGCACATCCAACACCTGCACACCGAGAAATGCGATATCCGCATCATCTTCCGGGAAAACAAGCTCCAAAAGGAAGAACGCGAATGGCTGGAAAGCCTTGACGGCATCCGCGTAAGCGAATGCCCGAACCTGCATGCTAAATGCTACCTCAACGAAAGTCAGGCCATCATCACCTCGATGAACCTCTACGAGTTCTCCCAATTGCACAACAATGAAATGGGAGTACTTATTACCCGAAGCGAAGACACCGAGCTCTACAACGCAACTGCAGCCGAAGCCAAACGTTTGCTGACGATCAGCAAAGAGACCGGTGAGAAACAAAAAATCAGCAGGAAACCGGTCGAACCGATAAAGGAGTACGGCTTCTGCATCCGGACCGGTGTCAAGATCCCGTTCAACATTGAAAAGCCAATGAGCTACGATGCCTTCAAAGAATGGAGTCGATACAGCAACGCCGAGTACCCGGAAAGCTTTTGCCATTTTTCCGGTGAAGCGTCAAAGGGGGAAACGTGTTTTATCCGGCCAGTGTTGAAGAAGAACTGGAAGGCGGCGCAGGAAATAATTGCACCGCTACAAGATTTCATGGTTAAACAAAAACGCTGACACACAATCAAATAAGTTGAAATTTTTAAAAATAATAGCTTTATTGCAGCTACCAATATTTAATCTATGCCACGAAAACTAAGCACAATTACCGGAACAACTACAGCTGAGCTCGAAAGCAAGGGAGTATTTGACAGCTTTGTAGATGTCGATTCCCGTCTGCATGTCGACCCTAGCCTACTTAAGAACTTGAAGATTCCCGAATTCAAAGGTTCAGACAAAGCTTTTACCGAGTATTTCCGAGAAGTACTTACACTTATAAAAAATTCAAAGGCAGACAACGATGCTCTTTATAACGAAGCCTGGCGGCGATTGCAATTCAAAGAGCAAGGGAGTACAGCGTTAGGCTATGCAAAAGAAGGTACCCGCGGTAGTGCGATCGGGCCGGTACTAGCAAGGAAGATACTCACTACATCGCAACAGATAATTAAGGCTGGAATCGATGATCCTGTGATCTTTGAATTGGTAGGTGTTCTGGAGGATAATATCGGCGCTGATCGAATTAGCGACATGACTATCGCGATTCTCTTCGATAGATTTTTACTCTATACTCAACGAGTCTCGAAAGAACTAAATATACCAGTGAAAAAGTTCACCATTAAAGGGGAAAACTATCAGCTGCCCGAAGACACGGTCAGCCATTCTTTTATTCTATTTCTTCCCAAAAAGTTGCTTAATGGGTTACCAGTGGCTTCTGACTGGAGCGAGATCGACTATGTATGCGCATACAACGCCGCATTGAGAATGAGCTTTAATAAACTCATCGGGAATAGCTGGAAATCTGCGATTTCGAAACTCACAAAAACTGACCTCAAGGAATTGCTTCTTACAAATCCTGAACTTCTGAGGGACTTGATCGACCAATACAAAAACAAGCCTAAGAACGGATATAATTTTGATAATGATCCACTTGGGGAAATTATATGGGCCGAATTATCGGATAAAGCTCCAATTGAACATCCATTGAACTTACGCAGTTATAATCCTGTTACAGCGGATAGTATACTTGACGTAGTAAAGTTGATCTGCCAACATTTTAAGTCTCTTATCGAAAACAACGGCTGGTTTGAGTACCTCTACGATGAAAAAGGCAAACAAAAGAAGGAAAGAGCACCACAATTACTCTTCTACGGTGTAGCGGAAGCATATTGTAATGCGAATGATCTTGATTTAAATCGGGAAACAAATGCCGGAATTGGCTCCTTAGACTTTAAGCTATCAAAAGGTTTCGATGCAAAGGTGAACGTAGAACTGAAATACTCTACAAACACGAGCCTAATCAAAGGCTTTCAAAAGCAGTTGCCAGCATACAACAAAGCCGAAAAAACCAATACCAGTGTTTATTTAATCATTCAAACCGGGAATCACGCCAGGAAAATAAACCAGCTCTTAAAAATCGCTCAATTAGCTGCAAAAAAAGGGGATCGTGTTCCTGAAATCATAGTGATTAATGGTATGAAACAAGTTTCCGCAAGCAAACAGTAGGACAAAATAAAAGATATCAATTATGAACAGTCAAGTTAGAACCTATCTTTTAGAAGTAGCGAAACGCAGGAATGGTTCCGTTACTTATAGCGAAATTGTAAGAGATTGTAAGTTGGGCTTCGATCTAACTACTGATTACGGCAAGGGACAACTAGGCAACGTATTAGGAGAAGTTTCCAGTTTCGAACACGAACATCAGCGACCTTTGCTTAGCGCATTAGTTATTTATAAAGATCAGCGCAATGGTACGCATGGTAAAGGATTTTACCAACTTGCGGAACAGTTAGGTTTAGGCGATGCGAAAAGACTGGAGACAGAACAATTTGGCGTCCTCGAGATGACTAAGTGTTACGAATATTGGCAGAATTCTGAGAATTACGAACGTTTTGCCAAGATTGGGTCACGCCAAGATTCCTTGAAAGCTTTATTTACAAGATTGATTGATAGTCCTACTTATGATTGGGCCGAAGATTGGAAAGATAACTATGTTGACTACGTGAATCAGGTTGCTTCGTTAAGAAGTATTCTTATAAACAATCCAGAATTTGGTATCGATGCACCTGAAGTTTACAAGGAACTTGGTGTATATTCTTCATACCAGGATTTTATGTATACTTTTCTAAAAGAGAAGAGTAACCCTATATCTACCAGAGGACAAAGCGTATTATCCGATGATGACTTTCAGAGAATTATTCATAATGGTGCATTTAAATTCCTCATCAAGAATGTTATTCTTTTCCCCACACTAGACTCGTACAATATGCTGAACCGGTGGTGGTTCGGCAACGAGGGCATCCGCAATCGCCCATTATTAATTAACCGAGCACTTGCGGCCTGTAATCCTCAAATGTTGAGCTCTACAGTAGATGGGAAAAAGTTCTGGAAAGCGATTGACATTTTTACCCAATCCTATAAATTCAACTATCAAGAAAATGATTGGAACTGGTTCAAAGCTAACCACCAATTGGCAGCTTGGTTGGATATTGAATTAAAACCTGTTCTCCATGAACTTTCGGATAATGAAATGGAACGGATTGTTTGGCGGAACATCTTCGTCTGGCTTGTTTATGACGAATTTCATTCCAGTACCCAGATCAATCCAAATCGATTGGAATTAAGGGATCCTCCTAACAGTCACTACGATTCCTTTCCCAACACAAAAAGATCCTATGCCCCTGTCGAAATCGATTTCCAAGCCCAAACAAAGCTGCAGAAGGATCTGGGTGATGCTGGAGAAGAGCTAGTTAAGCAGTATGAAATTGATCGATTGATCTTTATTGGAAGACATTCCGACGCAGAAAGAGTGAAAATTGTACAGGATGGTGAAGGATATGATGTTCTATCGTTCGACGAACATGGAAATGAGGTATATATAGAAGTAAAAACAACCACGGGTGGTGCTTTAACTCCGTTCTTTCTAAGTGATAATGAAGTTCATTTTATGCGTGATCATTCTGCTAATTATAAGCTGTATCGGGTGTATAATTATGACGAGGAGAATAATGCAGGGGAATTTTTTCAATTAATAGACAATGTCGAAGATCGATTATTGATGAAGCCGACACAATTTAAAGTGCTTCTTAAAAAGGTCGAATAATTACCACTCACTAATACCAGCTCTCGATGCCTATTAACAAAAATGCCTTCATTCGCTACCGCGTAATAGACTCTTTGCTACGCACTCACCAATATGTGAAAACTCGACAAATCATTGACAAAATTTGGGAGAGGCACGATGAAAAGGTTGCGTCTACAACTATCAATAAAGATATTCGAGACCTGATAGACAATTTTCATGCGCCAATAGACTATTGCGATCGAAAAAGAGCATATTACTATCCTAACGAAGTGGAAGCACTTTTCCCATCAATCGACTTACAGTCAGATGAAATTGCAGCTTTACTGTTTTATGCGAAAACACTGCAACAATATAAACAGTTTGGTGTATTCGACGATTTTACGAGTGCGATCGATAAAATCGTTGACGCTGTACAAATTAAATCTAGCCAACGAGATGTAAATAAACCTATTTTAATACAGCCGGAAAATCTACCGAAATTCAAAGGAAGTGATATTATTCCTCAGATAGTTGTTGGCTTTGATTCTAATAAAAAAATAAGTTTTGAATACAAAAAGCATACTTCTGCAATATCAACATATCGGGTTGTAACACCAATTATGTTAAAGGAGTATGACCATTTATGGTATTTGTTAGCACAAGCCGATGGTGAACAGCAAGTCAAAACATTTGCTTTAGACCGGATCAACGATCTTCAAGTAACCAATCTGGATCGGGATCAAATTGTAAATTTCAATCCAGAGAAGTATTTTGATCACGCTTTCGGGATTATAGTTCCTAAAGCTGATGTCGAGGAAGTTATACTAGAGTTCGATGATTGGCGGGGTAGATATTTATTAGCGGCTCCCATTCATAAAACCCAGAAATTTATTAAAGAGGAGAATGGCAAAATTTATTTGTCATTGACTGTCATACCGTTTCATGAATTATACGCTAAGATTCTGAGTTATGGGAATCATGTTAAGGTAATTTCTCCCGAGTCATTGGTAAAAAGAATTAAGGAACTTCTATCAGAAACCCTTAAAAAATATTAAAATAATTTCTTAGTCGGTATGGCGCAAATAGACTGCGCGGTCTTAATATTTCTTTGTAGCGTAATAAATTATAACACAATACTTAATCTGACAGCAATCCAGAAAAGGATCTATCAGTAAGTATTAAATATTAGGAACGATGTCAGTAGATAAAAACAAACATTTAGAATGTGTGCTTAGCTCGCACATGATTACAAAGGAGGAAGTACTCCTTGACAAATTCAAGGATAGAAGAGATGAAGTCAAAGAGGCTCTTGAATCTGAATTTGGCAGCAAATTATACACACCTTTCAATTCTGGGTCTTACGCAAAAAACACTGCTGTTAACACAAAGTTTGACTTTGATTTGATGGCACCTTTTAAAAAGAAAGCTTTTACAACATTGGAGTCGATGTATGAAGCTGTTCATGATTTCATGAAAAAGAAATTTCAGACTGAAGATCAGGCAGCAACTGTTCGCAAGCAGAAAGTCTCTATCGGGATTGAATTTTACTCCGATGAAGATGGTGATATTGTAAAGATTGATGTAGTACCAGGAAGAGAGCTGGTGGAAGATGATTTCAACAATGACAAAAGACTTAATCTTTACGTGTATGAACAGTTTGGAAACTTGGCGAAAGGTTCAGATTATATCCAAACGAATATACACGCTCAAATCGATAATATCAAAGAGCGGGCAACAAAAGAAAAAGATTCGATCCGGAAGGTTATTCGATTACTAAAAGTCTGGAAAATCCAAAATTACAAGACCCCCAAGTCATTTTTTATTGAATTGATTACTATAAAAGCTTTCGATAAAAAAATGATTACCGGAAATACTTGGGATAAACTTAAGGCGGTGATGGAATACATCCGCGATAATGTCGAAACCGTTACACTGACGGATCCAGGAAATTCGAATAAAGATGTAGCAGAAACACTCACAGACTACGAGAAAACGAATTTGTCTGATGATATGAAAAACATGATCAATAGAATTGAGGATAATAGTAATAATATCAAATTGTATTTTGCAGTAAACGAGAAATTCCCGTGTCCTAATGAAGATTCTTCAAATAGAGGTTATGGCCAAAATGAAGGTATCTCCATTCCTCCAACGACAAGATTTGGCTTACAATGAATGATCGTGTAAAAACAATCACTGGATATCTGACTTCGATACCAGGTGTACGAATCTTAAGAGACTTGACACTTGCTAAATATGATTCTATTGAAGGAAGGGTGTCAATTGAATTCGAAAATAGATCTCTAGACTTTGATGTTGTTATTCAGTCTTCTTATCCATTTCAACTTCATGAAGCTGAATCAATCCGGTTTATAAATCCAGAGTTGATTGAGTATAATCATGTAAACCGAGACGGCTCGGTTTGCCTTCACACAGCTCATCATCAGCATCTAAAAACCAAGCTGGAATACGATATCGAATCTCTCAAAAAATGGATAGTAAAGTATTATGTGAACAAAGAAGAGGATTCCCACTATCCGCATATCGTAGCTCAACCGTCTACAATAAACAACCATAGACATTACTTTTTATTCACTGACTTAAATGGCAATTTTAACAAAGGGGACTACGGAAAATTTTCATATTCAACGATGGCTTCTGGACCTGGGACCACAATTGGTGTTGATATACTCACCTTCATAGTAAAAGCATTTTATAACGAAAAAAAAGCATTTGGGGCTCAATCAAAATTATTGTGTAATTGGACAGAAACCTATTACAACGGACTCAAAGATTCAAATACTGGAATCTTTGTATATGTTGATGTCCCTCCTACAATTCACAGGAGATTTATAATCGAAAATTGGCATCAGCTTGAGCCATTTGTTGATCAAGATTTTAAGAAATACCTAAATGACTTTAAACATCAGACTTCTAAGAAAAAGGAAGTTTGGTTCCCTTTGTTTATAGGATATAAAATTCCTGATGGATCGACTCATTGGCAAGCTGCGATGTTGAGCCCAAATTCAATTCCTGTCATATCAGAAAAACTTCCCGATAAAAAAGGATATAAAGGCTATTTCAATAATACCACTATTGAATGGATATTTACAAAAAACGTTTCATATGCAAATTTCTTTGGAAGAGGGAAATTACATGATGAAATAACCGAAAAGAAAATTCTCATTGTTGGTGTTGGCGCTATAGGAAGTATTGTAGCGACTACATTAGCTAGAGGCGGATGTCGATACTTAACTCTGGAAGATTACGATTTAAAAGAACCAGAAAATGTGTGTCGATCAGAATATATCTTTCAATCAGGCGTCCGATTGAAAGTAAATGAACTCGCTCTCTCGTTATCAAGCATCTCGCCATTTGTAGATGTCAAATATTCATCTCATCTACCGGACTTAGTAAAACTGATTGGTCAGAACGATCAATCCAAGGAAAAACTGAAGGACTTTTATGGTTCTTACGACTTAATTATCGACTGTTCGGCGGACAACGATGTTCTTAGTATGCTTGATTTGTTAGATCTGGATTTGTCAATAGTTAGCATGTCTATTACGAATAAAGCGGAATCGCTCATTTTCGGGTACGGTCGGAATATTTATAAATGGGTAACTGAAGTTTCTGAGTCGTTAAAAGGTGATGCCGCTGATTTATATGAGCCAATTGGTTGCTGGAGTCCTACTTTTAGAGCTTCCTATAATGACGTAAATGTTTTGGTTCAATATGCCATCAAACAATTTAATCTCTATATGGTGGACGGTAAGACCCCGAGAAGTTTTTACTTGACAACAGAGACTGATCAAGGATTCACAATCAAACTGCACGAGTTTTGAACTTTCTACAAAAACAGCTGGCAATAACCTTAGAGATACCGGATACCCTCTTGGATGAACTTTGGTCTCACGGTCTCAGGCATTATCCAAGAGAGTTTGGAGGAATTCTTGTTGGACATTATTCGGAAGATGAGACAAGATGCTATGTTAGAGCGACAATACTGCCTACAACATTCAAGTCATCCAGATACGGATTTGAAAGGGGAAATACTGGATTAGCCGAACCTCTCATCAAATACTACAATTCCAACCCAAGACTAATCTATGTTGGGGAATGGCACACACATCCGGATGCTGGGCCGAATCCAAGTAAAACGGATATAGAAGGAATGGGTTCTGTCGAAGCTTCGAGTAGCGTACTTATTTCTTCTCCAATACTCATTATCATTGGAATGACTCAAAAAACTTATTCTGTAGGAGCATTTGTTCAGCATTCAAATAAACTATACCGATATGAAAAACTTTAGAAATTACTTAATAGCTATTCTTTTACTCCTTGCAAATGGACCAACTATGGCGAACTCAGATTCATCAAAATTGCAGGAAAGAGTTGAAAAAATTGAAGAGTTTCAGTCAATCCAAGAAGAAAAATTTGATCTCCTCAAAGACCAGATTAATACTCAGCTTTCAAATTTCGAGAACGATTATAATTGGTTAGGTTGGATATTCGGCGGCTCCTTTGGGGTCACAGCGCTTATTGGATTATACCTGTGGTTTTACAGTTTACCAAAGAAAATTGAGGCACTCGCAGAACTAAAAGCGAACGAAAAACTATCCACCTATTTTGAAGAGAAAAAATCACGAATCGAAGCCATCGTTAGGGGTGCTGATGAAGATGAGAAACTAAAAAAACAGAAGAAAATTATTGTTGTTTCAAATACCGCTAAGGGAGATGACACTGACTTTCTAGGGTCATTCTTAAAACAATCAAACTTCAACACAGAATTCGTTGAAATGGATGAATACGAGGAAATTAAAAAGAACTATGATATTCTTCTCATAAACAATGAAAAAGGCAACTTTACTGATAAGAAGGATCTTCTGCTAGCAGATTTAAAGCCGAATACCTTACTATTCTTTTTTGGACAGGGTATCCGATTGGATGATGATCAGAATAGACATTTCTCATCTGCGACATTTAGAAGTCAACTTTATGGTAATCTATTGAGTGCTTTAAGATATCAAAGACTAATCGATTGAGTATATGAATAAAAAAGTAAAATATGCCCTTAATGGAGCTGGTATAGGCGCCGCAATTGGCTTTTTGATAAATGCTATTTGCCAATTTTTAGATATGAACGATGAGGATCAAAAAGATTTCGATTGGTCTGAAGCGCTTTCTGCTGCCGGTAAAGGCGCGCTACTGGGAGGTGGCGTAGGACTATTAGCAGGTGCATATTGTGACAATAAAAATGCAAAGGTAGTACCTAAAGACACCGACAACATATTGAAACGGGAGGCATCAAAAATCTCACTACAAAAACAAAATCCTCGATTCGTTCGCACCAATAAAAAGGCTATTTGGTTAGAGAACGTCTTAAACCAACAATTTTTTCATCAGCTCCAAAGGTACCCTAAACGGATTGGCTCTGTAAGTAAAGGCACAGCTTTGAACAAGCATTTTGACATAGATACTTCTCTACTTTTCCGCTCGAGTAGCTTCTCTTCCACGCATGAAATGAGCTCGGCAGTTTTCGACTTCCTGCTGGACCTGAAATCGAGTGGCAGGATATACGATGTAAGATTGCAGAAAAAGTCTATCGGGGTATTTTTCAATACCGCCTCCGAATTGATCAAAATTGATGTTGTACCATGCAAACTTACTAGTCGAGAAGGTAACGTTTCTTCTGGGTACTTGCGTGTGATGGACCAAAACATGTTTGGAATGACAGTCAACACATATAAAAAAACAGATGTCTACGCGTTAACTAGCCAGCACTACACGCAAACACAAAAGAACATCATTCTTCTTTTGAAAAATTGGAAACTGCGAAATAACATCCCAATAAGTAGTCATCTGTTGGAGAATTTAGTGGTTGATGCATATCAATTCAATAGGGGAAAAATTCCTGCCGGATTCACAGATAAATTGATCATGGTGGTTGAGCACATTTCGGAGAACCTGGAAGGATTAGAATTAGCAAGTGTTGAGAACACCAACAATATTATTACCGACATCTCGAGATCAAAGAAATTTGAAATTATAGAAGCTTGTAATAGTCTCATTGAAGATTACACATATCAACCGAATTCCATTCTTGATCATCTGACCGGATGAATTCAGATGAAATTCTCCGAAACCCACCGACATTCAACCCCACATTCTGACCCCTAGCTTTCCAATTCTACCCCACATTCTGACCCCAAAAAGAAAAAACCCTTTGCAAATCATTGATTAACAAAGGGTTTTAGAATTAAATGTACCCGGAGCGGGACTTGAACCCGCACGCCCAAATGAGCACAGGATTTTAAGTCCGGCGTGTCTACCATTCCACCATCCGGGCGTGTCAATAACGGACTGTTATTAACGACTATCAACAAAAAAGTCCGTCTAGCGACGGACCTTTTGCCTGGAGCGAGAGACGGGATTCGAACCCGCGACCCCGACCTTGGCAAGGTCGTGCTCTACCAACTGAGCTACTCTCGCATTATTTCAATTTGCCGACTCTCGTTCGAACCGGGTTGCAAATGTAACAAACGATTTTCGCAATTTGCAAGCCTTTCGGTGATTTTTTTCTCAAAAATGTGGTTCTTTGAAAATTGTCGGTTGAAAACCAGGAAATAACCGCCCCGGTCAATGTTTTGGTTGAGTTTTTAGTAACTTCATACCTGCCAAAATCACTGGATAAATCATCTATTTATACTTACAAATTGTGTCTGATTACATTACAACACCGCAAATCTGGTTCGTAACCCAGGGAGCCAGCTTCAAACCCGATGAAGGGATGAAATTTCTATGGGGCCCGAAATTCGGTAAAGACGATCGACCCCGCTTTTACTGGGAGAATGTAAACAAGATCAATAAAGGTGATTTCATTTTTCACTATGCCAATTTAGCCATTGAGGGCATTTCGATTGCTCTTTCCAACGGATATGAAAGCGGCGATCCCAACGGTAATGCAAAATGGGTAACGAACGGCTATCGGGCGGATGTTCAATTCATCTCATTCGGCTCCCCTATTTCTCTCTCGAAAATTATCGACTTTAAATCGGAATTCCGGAAACGGCTGCAAACCATCAAAAACAAACCGTTCACTTTAGCAGGCGAAGTCAACTCAGGCTATCTCTACGAGTTCACGCCCGAAGCGGGGAAGCTCATTCGGGAGATCTACGGAAAGCCGTTTGGGAATAAGCAGATCGATGCGTTTTTTGATCAGATAGCAACAGAAGAAATGGAAAGTCCCCTTTCACTGCCCGACATCCTTCCCACTATCCGTCATTGCCACAGTTATATCACAGCGAAAGGTTTCCGCTACCAATACGAGGAGATCGCGAATTTTTACCTCGCGCTGCGCACCAAGCCGTTTGTGATCCTGGCGGGAATTTCCGGGACGGGGAAAACGCAGCTGCCGCGAAAGTTTGCCGAAGCGCTGGGCTTTTCGAAGGAACAGGTGATGCAGCTCGCCGTGCGGCCCGATTGGACAGACAGCAGCGATCTGCTGGGCTACACGGCGCTCGACGGCAATTTCGTGCCGAAGGATTTGACGATTGCCATTCAGCGGGCCCGGAAAAACAGCAATAAGCCGTTCTTCTTCATCCTCGATGAAATGAACCTGGCACGAGTCGAGCACTACTTCAGCGATTTCCTGAGCGTGATCGAAACGCGCGAACGGGTCGGTAACGAAATTCAAACGGATGCGATTTTGAGGGAGGAAGCGTTCAATACGGCGCGCAACCGCAACGACTTCGAAGCGTATGGCTGGCCGCAGAATCTCTACCTCATCGGGACAGTGAATATGGATGAAACCACGCACGCTTTTTCCCGGAAGGTGCTCGATCGTGCCAATTCCATCGAAATGAACGACGTGGACCTCAACTGGATCGAACCGGCGAAAACGGCTCCGGCTCCTGTTTCGGGAATTCCGAATGCATTCCTGGAAACGCCCTATCTCACTTCGGCGGAACTGTCGGAAACGGATAAGCAAAACCTGCATTACGGGATGGATTTGCTGCAAAGGGTCAACCAAATCCTCCAAAAAGCCGACCTGCATTTCGCCTACCGCGTGCGCGATGAAATCGCCTTTTACCTCACGCTCAACCAGCAGCATGAGCTCATGGATATTATCACGGCGCTCGATTTCCAGCTCGTACAAAAGATTCTGCCACGCATTCACGGCAGCTCCGAACGCATTCTGGCTGTATTGATTGATCTGCTCAACCTGCTCGAAAATATTAACTTGAAATCTGAAAATTTTGAGTTTTCCCAGGTAAAAAAACAGCTGTCGGACGAACGGCGCTATCCAAGAGCATCGGCTAAGATCGAGTTCATGCTCCAGCGCTTCGACGAAGACCGTTTCACGTCGTTCTGGCTATGAATCACGGTACGCATAAGTTTGAAGCGGAAGGCTGGGGCTCTCTCGAGCTGGAAATCGCGGAATCGACACGGGGCTGCTATGGCTCGGTTGATCCTGCAACTGTTTCCTTCGAAGCAAGCGGTTTCGGCAGCGGCAAGCTAGAGCGAACGCCTTTCTATTTCTTCGAATGGCAGCGTATCCAGTATTCCTACTTCATTGAAGCGGATACAGAATTCATACCTCCGTTTCGCCTGTTGGTCAACGATCGCAAAATAGCCGAATCGAAACAACGGGGCAATCACCACCTGTTCGCCGGTCAGTTTGTTTTCCAGGACGAAGTGGGCGAAACGTTTTTAGAGCTGCGTGATCACCACAACAAGATCATTTTCCGATTACAAACGGAAGTCTTTCCGCAGAAGATGGATTACCAGTCGGATTACCGCGCCATGATGGCCGATATTTCGGAGATCATCCACAACCTGGCCTACGATGAGCTGAAAACGACTTTCCGCAAGAGCAAGGCCCGGATCACTGGAACATCCACCGACAACGAATGGTGGAACATCCTCGACGCCCTTTTCGAGCAGTTTGTTATTCATTTGGGCGTTATTAAACAGCAGCCCAAACACGAGATCCGCAAGCGGGAAAAGGTGTTGCCGGTGGAAAAGATCCGTACGGCTTCGAAGAAAAACATAGATTGGCTGCGTAAGAACGCGCGCTATTCCAACGACCTCGAAAAAGGCGTGCGCATTGCCGAAGAAAAGTATTACTCGCATGCGCTGTCGAGCCGAAAATACGTGACTTACGACACGTACGAGAACCGCTTTATCGCCTGGGCCATCCGCGAAATTCTCGAAAAGCTGCGCATCTACCGGAAACACATCGAGAAACTGGCCGGCACAAAAGATTACTCGGCGCTCATTCGCCGGATGCAAAGCTACCAAAGCCGTTTGCAGGGCATTCTACATGAAAGCCCGTTCAACGAAGTTGGTCCGTTCGAAAAACGCGTCCACTTTTCCACATCGCTCACACGTGGCGCCGGCTACCGCGATTTTATGTTCGGCTACCTGTTGCTCACCCGCGGACTGGAAGTCGCCGACAATGCCCTCTTCCGCATCAGCAGCAAACAAGTCTCTACGCTTTACGAATACTGGTGTTTCCTGAAGCTCGTGCAATTGCTGAAGGAACAACACGGATCGACTATCAGCTACCAGGATCTCGTTCGCATTCAATCCGGAAGGTGTCGTGTAAGGCTGGAAAAAGGCCAGGAATCACAGATCATTTTCCGCAAGCCCGACGGCGAAGAAACGGCCATTTATTTCAATCGCACGTTCAAGCGTGATAACCGCAAGATCTTCACGTATAACCAAAAACCCGATTACGCCATTTCCTTCAAAAAGAATGGCTTCGAACAGCCTTTCTGGTATTTATTCGATGCGAAATACCGTTTCGAAGACCAGGCAGAAAGGGAATACAACACCTACAACGTTCCGGAAGATGCGATCGGACAGTTGCACCGCTACCGGGATGCCATTCTGCATTCCGAACCGGCTGGAACCAGCTACCAGAAAGCGATCAAAAACCTGGGAGGCATCATTCTGTATCCGTATCCGCTCAGCGAAGAAACCTTCCGCAAGAATGCTTACTACAACAGCATCGAAAAGGTCAATATCGGCGCCTTGCCCTTCCTGCCCAGCAAGTCAGGCCTGGTGAGCGAGTTGCTCAATAAAATGATCAACCAGACGTCGGCTGAAGAACACTTCGAGCGTTTCATCGACTTCGATCGCTCCGAATACGAACAGCAGCGCAAAACGTGGGAAGACTGGTTGTCGATCGGTGTATTGCCGGCGGAAAACCAGGCAGAGCGACTGCATTTTCTCAACGAAACATTGTGCTACCACATCCCATATGTGAAAGACCTGCATTCGCGCGTGTATGCAACACCCCAGTGGCTCATTTGTCGTGCGGGTTCAACCGAAGCAGACATCTACGACGTAACCGGCTGGGAATTCTGTTCCAAAGAAGTGCTCCGCAAACGCGGCACTACCTGGCAGCATCGGGCCGATCATTACGTGGTGTTCAACCTGCGTTTTGTCAAAACCATTCAAACTCCGGGCGACCTCACACCGACGCGTTTCCGGTATGCAACTGCTGCGGGCCTGCAGCATTACCTCACGCATCCCAAAACCGGCAAAAATGCCCTCTACATCACCCAACCAACGGCCGCTCGCCTTTTCCACGAGCTCAACAAAAATCAAATCCCTTTCCGCCTCCAATGGGCCGTTAACATCGATGATAGTTCGGCGGTTGATTTCCATATCGGCGATCACGTTGTTCGGTCTTCGGCTAACCTTCCTGAGCTGCATTATGAACACAGTGGGCGTTCGCTCTTTCTGACAGCAATTCTTGAGCTTGTTCGTTCTGCTGATTGACGGGAAACAGCCGGTATAATCGCACGTTGTGTATTCCTGATTGCCAATTCTGCGTTATATTTACCTCATCAATCATCCCTCATGCGCTACACCTGCTCTACACTCCTTCTCGTTTGCCTTCTCGCTCTGTGCTCGCGTGTGTGCGCCCAGCCTTTTCAGCCCAATGAGCTCGGTCATGTGGCCGATCCGGCGTTTCCAGGTTTTCTGAAGGCGAACGGCATACAGCTCTGCGGGGCGTTTTCGGTGACGCATTCGCTGGATTCAACCATTCATTTTGCCGTGATTTTCAAGGAGGATAAAATGATGTTCCTGGAATCGACGGGGAAGATCTACAGCACGTACGCGGAATATGTAAAGGCTACGGGCATCCAGGAATTTATTGACAAGGGTTTTGAGACGAAGAATCCTTTTGAGCGGGGAGATGACGAAGACGCAGAAGAGTTTCCAGATCCCGAGTGGTTCCAGGGTGACAATACCCATACTTACGAGAAAAGGGGAAAGATGGGCATGGTATTCAATAAAAAGAAAATCCTGCCGCCTGTTTACGACGACATCCGCCAGGACCTGGCGCACGGCGAACCGGTGTTTATCATTACACAGGACGGACTGGAAGGCATAGCCGACACCACCGGACGCATCATTGTGGAACCGATGTATATGCATATCAGCGGACAGTTCAGCAACGGACGCATCTGTTACCATGTGAAAGATGGCGACCGCGAAGGTTTTCTCGATAGTGACGGGAAACTGTCCATTCCGCTGCAGGAGCTGAAGATGAGCTATCGCGGGAATTACATCCGGATCTCGACCACCGGTTACGACCGCCGCTACGGGCTGATGGATACTATGGGCGTTGTGCAGCTGGAACCTGTCTACACCTACCTGGAGCCTGTAGCAGATTATCGTTCAGAAGGAGACGCGGTACATTACAACGCCATTATCGTGGAAACGGATGGCGGAAAAGGAATTGTGGATTACAACGGCAAGCAGCTGCTCGAACCGGTTTACTACGACATCAACCAGTTTTACCAGAACGTATATCGTTTCACCACTGCTTTTGGCGATGAGGGCCTTTCGGGGTTGTTCGATATGGCTTCCGGAACGGTACTGCTGCCGGCGGAATACAGCTTTGAACAGGATTATTCCGATGAAAACGATACGGTGGCCATCAGTCGAAGGACCACTAACGGTATACGTCACGGCCTGCTGACCAAGAAAGGCGAGCTGCTGGTGCCCGTGGAGTATAATTACGTTCAGCTACTGAAAAGTGAACAGCTGCTCATCCTGGGGAAAGACCGCCAGTACCAGCTCACCGATCTGCAATTGCGCCCAACGCATGCGGTGGTGTATGAGACTCTTTCGCCCCTGAGTGAACATGCCAGTCACCTGCCGGAAAATCGGTTACTGGTGAAAAAAGGCCGCAAGGAAGGTGTGATCGATCCGAAAGGAAAAGTGATCATTCCGCTGAAATACGACCGCATCTACCCGGATAATCATGTGTTGCGCGTAGTCGAAGGCAACGTGAATGATTTCATGGACCTGAACGGAAACGTGCTGCTCACCACCGATTTCACGGTGCTCGACTGCAAAATTGGCTACGTCTATGTAAAAGACGAAAACGGGGCATCTCTTTTGTACGATCTCTACGGTAATTCGTTGAAAAACGCCAAATCACAACTATTCGGGCGTTAACTCGCTTACTCAATAACCCATCGACTCAGCAACTCATTAACTTATGCGTTCTATCTATACTACTTTTTTCTCAGTCTTCCTCTTAACGAAGGTTTTCGCGCAGCCTTTTCAACCCGATGCGCTCGGTCATGTCCACGGCCAGGCTTTTCGCGATTATATAGCCAAAGAAGGTTTTGAGCTGGTGGGTGCGTTTGCGCGGGAAATCTACAAAAGCGACACGGTCTGGATTACCAAGGTGATGAAAGGCGGCGAGTGGTTTTACATCGATACGAAAGGGAACCGTTTCGCCGATGAACAGGCGTTTAAGGATTACCTGAACAACCAGAACAGGACTAAAACCACGGAGCGATTCCAGCGAACATCTTCCCACAGGGAATCGGCGAACGTAGTAGAGTATATCGTTGAAGAGCCGACGGTTTTTCACGAAATGCCCAAAGAGGGCGTGTATACCGGTGGCGTATTCCTGAAAGGAAAAAAACAGGGCTTCCGCAACAGTAGTGGTGTGGAGGTGGTTGCCCCGATCTATGACGCTATCGAAGTCATTGGCAACGATGCAAAGCCATTCCTGAAGCTCACACGCAAGGGAAAACAGGGATTGGCCGATCATACAGGCAAGATCATTGTACCGGTAAACTACCAGGAAGTAAGCGTGCTGTTCGACGATGCCGAGCATGAGCTGGGGCCTAAAGGCATCGTAACACTGTCTGATAAAGGCTACACCCTGCTGCGACTCGACGGAACCACCTGGACGGGTCCGCAGCCATACAAACCAGCACCGGCCGACGGCTACTTCGTGCTGACCGATCCCGTTACCGAAAAAAAGGGCGCTATGAAACCAGACGGTACCCTCATTGTACCGGTCGAATTTGATGGCATCTGGCGCAGAGCCGAAACGGACCTGCTCTTCGTTTCCAACGGAAACGAATACCGGAGCGGTTACCAGGTAGGCGTCTATGACTTGCAGGGAACCCTGCTCATTGAGCCCAAATACCAGCAAATCGAAGAATTTTTCGGCGATCTGTTGTCGGTGGAATTCGACGATGAAGAGCCGGGTTACGCCTACGGTTTGTTCGATATCCGCAGTAAAACGTTTGTGCTGCCGGTGGAATACGAATGGGAATACTACCGCCAGGAACGAATTGTGGTGCACAAAGGTCCGGATGAAGCACGCATCTACGGCATGATCAACCGCCAGGGCGAATGGATCCTGCCACCACAGTACAGCAATCTTTTGTATAAAGATGACTCCCGTTACATTGTGGCCGCATTAGACGGCAAATACGGTGTGCTCGATACCACCGGCCTGACGATTATTCCGTTTACTTACGATTACCTGCGCGCGCTGAACGATTGTACCCGCTGTGGCAACCTGCCCAAAGATCAGTTCATTGCCGGAATGAATGAAAAATATGGTATCATCGACCATCAAAATAAAGTCGTACTGCCCCTCACACTACCCCGGTTTGCCAGTACGAATACAGCGCTCGGCATTGAAGGACACGACCGTTCCGTATTTATGGACCTCAACGGCAAGGTTCTTTATACAGCCAATTTTTGGGTAACCCGTTACTACGGCGGACTCATCGAAGGACGCACCAATGACAGCCGCCCGGTGAAAGCGGACCTTTACGGACATACCGTCATAGGCAATTAATAATGCATCATTCAAAATGCACAATTGATAGGCTCATTCTGAATTATGAATTATGAATTGAGCCGCCAGGGTGGATTCAACCGGTTTTCGCCCGCGTGATAAATAATCAGTCGATTGCCATCGGGATCGCGGAGCGTTACTTCCCGCCACAACCAGGGTCTGTCTGTTGGAGCTTCATCGAATACGATTCCTTTCGCTTTTAATTCCTGGTAAGTGGCATCCGGATCGGGAACCTCGAAATACAGATGAATACCTTCGCCTGAAGGACGATCAGCCAATTGGATGGAAAACGTTGCTTCGCCGTCCGGACACACAAAACGCGCATAGTGATCGTTGCTGTGAACAATGAGCTGCAAGCCGAGCTGCCGGTAAAAAGCAATCGAGCGAGCTATATCAGAAACGGGAACGGTAACCTGGTTCAGGTGCATCGTAAGAGTTTTTTGTACAAGATAATTATAGTTGACGAGTTAGTGAGTGGCGGGTTTCTGAGTTTGTTTCCAATCCTAAAATCCTGATGTCTTGATATCCTGAAGTCCTTAACTCGTCAACCCTGCAACACAGAAACTCACCAACTCTCTTAACAATTCCTAAACCGGCCCCAAAAAAGGCTAAAATACAGAAGATCAACTGCGTTTGTTCCGATATTGCTTTATCCATTCAAAAACAAACGTATGAAGACCCTCAGCACTACTTCCGTCATTGGCGTACTAGCCTCGATTATTGGCATACTGGCGATTGGCCTCTTGCTCACATCCTGTAAACCCGTTTATAAATGCGGCGATCCGATGCCGGAAAAAGAAAAAGGCGGCAAGCGTCTCCGCGCCGTTGTTTCAGAGCGCGATTCCCTTTGCAGCGAGTTGGCCAGTGAAAAAGCGGAAAACAGCCGTTTGCGCACCAACAATGAAAACCTGGAAACCCGTTTGCGCCGCCAGGAAGACATTACCGACGACCAGGCCGATCAATTTGGCAAAGAGCTCAGCGACCGTGAGCGCGAATTGCGCAGCAAGGAACGCATGCTCCGCGAAATGCAGGCTATTATTGCCCGTCAGGATTCCATGACCCAACGCCTCAACAATGTGCTCCGCGATGCGCTCCTCGGGTTTAATTCCGACGAGCTGTCGATCGAAGTACGCGACGGCAAAGTCTACGTATCCATGTCGGATAAGCTGTTGTTCAAATCCGGTAGCGATGCCGTGGAAGCCAAAGGGGTGGAAGCGCTCCGTGTACTGGCCGATGTATTGAACAAGAACCCCGACGTGAACGTACTCGTGGAAGGTCACACCGACAACGTGCCGATCAAAACCGCGATGTATGAAGACAACTGGGATTTGAGCGTGGCGCGGGCTACGTCTATTACGCGATTGCTCACCACGAAATACGGTGTTGCATCTTCGCGACTTACAGCTTCAGGCCGCGGCGAGTACTTCCCGAAAGCGACCAACGAAACAGCAGAAGGCCGGGCGAGAAACCGTCGCACGGAGATCATTCTGTCGCCGAAGCTCGATGAAATCATGAATTTGCTCAACAGTTCCGGGCGTTAAACCGCTACTGTGATTTTCAGGGAATGCCATATCCAACAGGGTGTGGCATTTTTTATTCTTCACCGCAGAGAGCGCTCTATGGATATTAAGATCTACCTGTCGGCAGACAGGCTTCAGGATTTCAGGACATTAGGACATTAAGAGATGTTTGATTTTGAATGTTTGATTTTGAACCTTGCCTGCGCCTGTCTGCCGATAGGTAGAGCAGGCAGGTGTTTAATTTTTTGATGGATAGAGATGGGGATTGAAGATCAACTGGCAATTCGTAACTAACAACTACCTCTATGTGCTCTATGTTTCTATGTGGTCGAAGAAACCTTATCTTTACCAAAAACCATCCGAATGAAATCCGTTCTGCTGTTTTTAACCGTCTTCTTCACCATTGCTTCACAGGCCCAGACGTTCAAGGCCGATGCTTACGGCTACGTTCACGATCCGAAATTCAAAAAGCTCATCACCGACCGCGGGTATCAGCTCGTAGGCGCTTTCCAGGTGGTGAACGAGAAAAAGCATTTCATGGTGGCGCGTGTGTTGAAAGGCAACCTGGAGATCTACATCGACCTCAGCGGCAAGGAATACGAAGACGTAAATGCCGTTCGTCGTGCAGGCGGTCTGGAGGAATTTCACGACGAGCCCAGACTTGTTTCAGACGGTAGTTTGTATGACAAAGGAATGGACGTATCGGCCGGCAGTGTCGACGGTTCAACACCTTCCGATTATTTCCAGCGCAGACAGTACTTTACCCAAAACGGAAAAAAAGGCCTTCTGTACGATGGCGACACGCTCTTTCCGGCCATTTACGACAAAATTCAAAGTATCCGCTACCCGGATCGACTGCTCTACCAGCTCGAAAACAACGGTTTGGAAGGCATGGCTGATGAAAAAGGCAACATCCTTGTTCCGGTGAAATACGAAGAGCTCAGTCGCTTTCAGGCCCCTTCTCCCCGACTGACCTACTCGGCCAAGCTCAACGGCAAATACGGCATCCTGGCGGTTGATGGCAGTGTTACGATTCCATTCGAATATGCACGACTGAACTGGCGCGAAGGGAAATCCTATATCGAGATCAGTGATTACACCAACTACATGCGCGTTGTTGGAGCTCTGGACACCAACGGTCGGCTCATCATACCGGTGATCTACAGCGCTATAAGCCAACCTGAAAACGGCAATTTTGTCTTCGTGAAGCGAGGAAAAAAAACGGGAGCGATCGATTTCACAGGAACGTTCATCCTCGACACCATTTACACCGAACAGCATTACTTCGCTAAAGACCTGTACGAGCTTTCGCTCTATGACCGAAAGGATTATGCTACCGGCATTTTCGATGTACGCAAACAGCAGCTCATCCTACCCTGCGAATACGAAATCGACGATTATCTTTCGGACTACTGCCCGATTTCCACACAACGCAACGGCGTAACTTACTACGGACTCATCGATCGTAAAGGAAAGCTGATCCGGGAGGCCAACTACACCTGGCTGCATTACGACGAGGAGCGGGCATGGCTCCTGTTCACGGAGAATGGTAAAACGGGCGTGGTCGACTCAACAGGCAAAACCATCGTTCCCTTTCACTACGAAAGTCTCCGCCTCCTGCGCAAAGGCGAACAGCCCCACGGAACGCAGAACACGGCTTATTTTGTCTTCGAAGAAAACGGCAAATCGGGACTCATCAACAGTGCCAACCAGGTAGTTATACCGGCTGTATATGAGGAGGTGAAAGCCAGTCCATTTGGTATTCTTTGTAAGAAAAGCCTGGAAGAATTTGTGGTGCTCGATTATGCGGGCAAACCGCTGTTTCCACCCATCAGCTTCTACGTCTCAAACTTCCGCGATGGCATCGTTACCTATCGCCAGCAACGCCAGAAAGTGCTGATGGATTTTTATGGAAACAAAGTCGTAAAGGAAATATGAAACAGGATGTTGGATTTTTGATGGTTGATTATTGATGATCAATCCTCTTTCTTAGCCGGTTGCCAGTCCAACAAGTAGTTTGTTCATAGCTGTCCGGGCTTATTTTCCTGAAATCTCATCCAACATCAAAAATTCAAAATCAACCATCAAGAAATTAACCACCAGTTAATTTCTTAATCTCATTCAGCTTCATCAACGCTTCCACAGGCGTGAGCGTATTGATATCGATGGTAACCAGCTGATCGTGGATCTGTTCGAGCACGGGATCGTTGAGCTGGAAAAAGCTGAGCTGCATATTGGCGTCCTGCACAACTGCTTTGACAGATTCCTTGAGTGAGCCGTTTTCGGAAGTGGCGTGGTTCATTTCCAGTTGGCGGAGCATCAATTCGGCACGATCTACTACCTTTTTCGGCATACCGGCCAGCTTGGCCACGTGGATTCCGAAGGAATGTTCGCTGCCGCCTTTCACCAGCTTGCGGAGGAAGATGATCTTTTGCCCCATTTCCTTCACCGACACGTTGTAGTTGTGGATGCGCGGGAACTGCTCTTCCATTTCGTTGAGCTCGTGATAGTGCGTGGCGAACAGCGTTTTGGGCTTGGCCTGCGGGAGCTCGTGCAGGAATTCGGCAATGGCCCAGGCAATGGAAATGCCATCGTAAGTACTCGTTCCGCGACCGATCTCGTCGAGGAGAATGAGGCTACGGTCTGACAGGTTGTTGAGAATGCTCGACGTTTCGTTCATTTCCACCATGAAGGTCGATTCGCCGGCCGCGATGTTGTCGGAAGCGCCCACGCGGGTAAAGATCTTGTCGACGATACCGATACGCGCCGCCGAAGCAGGCACAAAGCAGCCCATCTGGGCCAGTAGAACAATGAGCGCGGTTTGACGCAACAATGCACTTTTACCGGCCATGTTCGGTCCCGTGATCATGATGATCTGCTGGGTTTCGGTATCGAGGAATACGTCGTTCGGAACATAGGATTCGCCCGCTTTCATCTGTCCTTCGATCACCGGGTGGCGACCGTCTTTGATGTCGAGAATAAACGAATCATCGACCAGCGGGTACACGTAATTGTTCTTCACGGCCAGGTCGGCAAAACCGCAGAAGCAGTCGAGCTGCGCAATCATGTAGGCATTCTGCTGAATAGGCAGTACCCACGTGAGCAATTGCTGCAACAGCTTGTGGTAAATATCCGATTCAATGACGGCGATGCGGTCTTCGGCACCGAGGATTTTCGTTTCGTATTCTTTCAGCTCCGGGGTGATGTAGCGCTCGGCGTTGACCAGCGTCTGTTTGCGGATCCAGTCTTCCGGCACCTTGTCTTTGTGGGCATTGCGCACTTCGAGGTAATAGCCGAACACGTTGTTGAAGGCCACTTTCAGGCTTGGAATGCCGGTACGCTCCGATTCGCGATTCTGGATCAGCTCGAGGTAATCTTTGCCGGAATTGGAAATCCCGCGCAGGTCGTCGAGCTCGGCGTTTACACCGTCGGCAATCACCGGACCTTTGCCCAGCATCACAGCCGGGTTTTCGGCAATCGTAGCGCGGATTTGAGTAATCAGCTCATCGCAGGGTTTCAGGCTGGCCGAAAGCTGCTGCAACAGATCGCTTTTCGTTTTCGCTGTAAGTGCTTTTAACGGTTCGATGCGATCCAGGATTCCTGCCAGTGCGTTCAGCTCTTTTGGTAGAATGCGGCCCGTGGCGACTTTCGACACCAGGCGTTCCATATCGCCGATCACGTCCAGCTCGGCTTCCACTCCATAGCGGAAGGATTCGTCGGACACGAGGTTTTTTACCGCATCGAGGCGCAGGGTGATCTGTTCGGCCTGTTTGAGCGGCATCACCAGCCAGCGCTGGAGCAAGCGGCCACCCATTGGCGTGCGCGTAGCGTTGATCACATCGTACAGCGTGCGACTGCCCTCGTTGAGCGGCGACACGAGCTCAAGGTTCCGGATCGTGAAGCGGTCGAGCCACACGTATTTGTCTTCTTCGATGCGCTGCACGCGGGTAATGTGCGCCACGCGGTCGTGCTGCGTTTCGCTCAGGTAGTGCAAAATAGCACCCGAAGCGATCATGCCCAGCGGCAGGTTCTCGATCCCGAATCCTTTCATGGAATTGGTCTCGAAATGCGCCGTTAGCCGGTCAGTCGCAAAATCGCTGGTATAGATCCAGTCGTCGAGGCGAAACGTGTAGTAACGCTGCCCGAAGTGTTCTTCAAAGAATTTGGAGCGGTTTTTCTGGAACAGGATTTCGCTCGGCTCAAAGCCCTGGAGCAATTTGCCGAGGTAATCGAGCGAGCCTTGTGCGGTGAAAAATTCACCCGTGCTCACATCGAGGAAAGCGATTCCGTGCACGTCCTTATCGAAATGGATGGAGCACAGGAAGTTGTTCTTGAAACCGTTCAGGGTTTTATCGCTGTAGGAAACGCCCGGAGTTACCAGTTCGGTCACGCCGCGTTTCACAATGCCTTTCACCGATTTCGGGTCTTCGAGCTGGTCGCAGATCGCCACGCGGTAGCCTGCGCGAACGAGCTTGGGCAGATACGTTTCGAGCGAATGGTGCGGAAAGCCTGCCAGCGCCGTTTCCGATTCGGAACCGTTGCCGCGCTTGGTAAGCACAATGCCCAGCACACGTGAAGCGGTAATGGCATCTTCGCCGAACGTTTCGTAAAAATCGCCCACGCGGAACAGCAGCAAGGCCTGCGGATGCTTTGCCTTGATCGCATTGTATTGTTGCATCAGCGGGGTTTCGCCGAAGGTTTTTGCTGCTTTCTGCTTTGCCAAAAGAAGGAATTTGCGGTTACCCGCAAAAATAAACGCTCACAGCCGTATATCGGCCGTTTTTCGGGCAGTGTTATCAACAAGGTGGAAGATTGTAGTTAATAAGTTGGTAGTTAGAAGTTGGAAGTTAGAAGTTGGAAGTTGGAAGTTGGTAGTTTGAAGTTGCTGTTCCTAACTCCGAAACTCGTCAACTTAAACTCGTCAACTCAAAAACTCATCAACTCGCTAACTCTAAAACTCAGGAACTCGCTAACTACCAACTCAACACTACTCCTCCACGATCAGCTTGAGAAGCTCGGTTTGCTGTTGTTTCCGTAATTCAACAAAGTAGATTCCGGCGCTCATTTCAGCACAGTCGAACTGGATCACTCCATCGGAAAAAAGAACTGGTTGAACGTCCATTTCCTGGCCCTGGCTGTTTCGTAGGCGGATGTCGGACAGGTCAACGTCCTTGGCCCGAATGTAGCATGTGCCGCTCGTCGGATTGGGGTAAACAACACTAGTTCCCATGGTGCTTACATGGATACTTCTGTAATCCGAATAGCTGTAATCGCCGTTGAAATCCGTTTGTTTGATGCGGTAATAATTGATGCCTTCAAACGGATTATCGTCAGCGAACTGGTAGCTCAGCAGTTCGGCAGTTGTACCGGCGCCTTTTACGTTTCCAAGACTGATCCAGTCATAACCGTTTTCACTCTTTTCGATGGTGAAATAATCGTTGTTGGTTTGCGACGACGGCATCCAGCTCAGCTGGACATGACGCTCATCGAGCAATTCCACATCAAAGGCCAGCCATTCAACAGGCAACGGATCAGCGATGATCATGGGATAGAATGTGCCGCAGGGAGGCATGGTCCAGGTAGTCAATACCGGTGGAGCGAGTGTATCAAAAGTATAGATGTTGTCCTGGCCATTGTAGCGGGGACCGAACCAACGGTAGTCTGTATCGTTGTTCACCATGATGTTGCCCGGCCCGGGAGGAGCATGCAGCCCCGCAGCACCCGGAGAAAAAACATCCCACCCGCGCCAGGAAGGAATGTAGACGGTGTTTTGCTCAATGAGATTGCTACCGGCATCGCCGTTATGAAAGTTGACATCGACTTCGAGGTAGTTCTCGAAAACGACATTGTATTGCGCACCCAAATGCAGCGTGAAATGCCTTATTCTGCGAATGCTGTTGCCGACAAAGAGGTTGTAATCGCCCCTGATATCGACATAGCCATTTCCGCTTCCGCCTTTGTTGTAGGAGCGGTCTACAGAACAATTCCGAACAGTATTGTGGTTTCCGCGGATATAGACGGGATCGGTTCCCGATTTCAGGATCTGGCAACCGTCCAGCCAGCAATTACTGCTACCCACGTTTATTTCCACCTGTCTTACATACAAATTGTTGGCGCCGTGCGGATCATTCTGAAAACAGCTGTCGCAGTAACCGCCATTCTGCAAACCGGGCCTGTCGATGGGCTCGTTCCCATCTACACGGTAATAAATCGTGAGGTCTTCCAGACCAGCGTTCGTTACCCCGACAAACTGGATGGTGTTCTTTTTTCCCTGTGCCCAGGTGGAACGAATGGTGGATTCCAGTCTGACCGACGCCGAGTCGACGCCTCTCAGCACAACATTGCTGCGCATGTTTAGGGTGGTGCCAATGGCATAAATACCTGCATTCAGCAGAACGACACCACCACCGGAAGTATTGGCATTGTCGATAGCAGCCTGCAGGTCGTCGCCCGGGTTCAGGGTATTTACTATCGTCAGATTTTCAGGAATTCCTCCCGTTACGCCGGCTGTTACCCAATGATTGATAGCAGGGTAAGCGGCATCAAAACAACCTGAATCGGCTACCATACACGGATCACCATATTGGCACTGACCAAAAGCCTGCTGAGAGCCCTGGCATATTAGTAAAAGAAGGAACAGCCGTTTCATCGCTTTTTCCCTGAAGTTTAAGTTTAGTTGCGTTCATCGTACCTGCATGCGCTATCGACAGCATGCTAACGGATCATCAATAATGGATCGCGAGCGCATCACAGACAATAATGCAGGCATGATTTCACCTCAAATAAACAGCTTCCTTCGTTCAGGGAACGAGACCGCTGGCGTTAAAAAGCGTTAGTCCCTCAATTAATCACCTGGTATTAGACCAATATAAACAATTGATTTAAAGGACATTAATCAAAGATATCGTTCTCTATCTCCAGTAATTTTGTATGTATAATTTTACTCGTGTTGTAAACCTTTTGCTTACCAAGCAACGGCCTCGAACTACTGATTCCCAACTATTTAACGAAACGCTTCGCCACTACTCCTGTCTCGGTTATTACTTCCACGAGGTAGATCCCTGAAGGCAGCGCAGCAACTTCGGCTTTGTTTCCGGAAACGGTGAGCAGCTCATGGCCAGAGAGATCGCGGATCACGAGGCCTTTCACCGGAACGTCGGATTTCACGAAAAGCTCGTTGGTAGCCGGAACCGGGTAAACGAGCACGTCGTTTTGAGTCAGCTCTTCGGTTGACAGCAAGCACGGCAGGATTTCGTAGTACGTATTCGTGACTTCGTTGGTGATCACCGGCGGGTTGAAATCGAAGTAGATATCCGCCTGGTTGGTTGCTACGGAACCGTCGGCAATTGTTGCAACCGGATCGAGCTGGAAGATCACGTAGCCATGCGAAAGCGGCTCGTTGTTCGTACTATCAGGCAGCATGATGCTATCGAAGTAGAACGAGATCACGTTACCCGGCAGGATTTCCGTCAATACGGGGAAACTGCTGGCCGTAACGCGCAGGCTGTTGATATCAAGGAACGGACTGATGGAATCGAGCACGCGGATGTGCACGGCTTCGGCATTTCCGGTATTCTGGAAACGCACGGTGTAGGTGAGCATCTGATCGCTTTCCACGTAATCTTCACCACAAGCACCCTGCGGATACACCTGTACGTCGTTCGGGTCGTAACCGTTGACCACAGGGAAGCACCAGGTTTTTGCGTTGTTGAGTGTATCGGCATCGCCACCGAATGGCGTGAGCAGCATGTCGAAGCAGATGGTATCGCCGATCTGCGCATCCGGACTCACGGTGAAGTACAAATGCGGCGTCACATGAGCGGAATCATAGGCCATATCCACGAGGTTCCAGATCAGAGTATCGCCGTTGATTGCATCCGGTGTGATGGAAGCGGAATCGAGCGTTAAGAGGGAATCGATCACGAGTGTCAGCTCGCCGTTTACCCATTCGCATCCGCTGTTCAGCACATCGACCCAGGCATTGGCCGGGAAACCCGGACGGAAAGTTCCGGCTATCAAATGACCGTCGAGGTCGAAATCGGTGAGCTCCGAAGGACCGTTGATCAGGATGGAAGATGTTTCCTCGCAGCCATACGCATCTGTTACGTTTACGGTATAGATTCCTCCGGCAGGAAAATGACCAACAGGTGTGGTTTCGCCAGTACTCCACGTATAAGTGAAAGGAACGGCACCATAAAGCGGATGAACTGCTGCATACGGTGTTTCCAGGCCTTCGCAGGTAACGGTTGTTTGAACGCTGTCGTAAACCAGCGCCATGTTTGCGCAAAGCTCTTCTTCGAATTGCACGACATACACATTCACGCTTTGAAGAAAATTGTCGACAGGAAGGATTGTTTCCGCTGCTGAAGGATCGACATCAAAATTGGCACTCAGGTAATGACCGCACCCAAGCAGCTTTCCTTCCGCATTCCGGACAATGTGCTGGCAATAATCAGAATTGCTTCCGCCCAGCGTTTGCAGCCAGAGCAGGTTACCGTCCGTATCGTATTTTTCATAATAAACATCGAAACCACCCTGTGAGGTTTGCTCGCTGAGCCCCGGTCCCGGATCAAAATCAACTGTTTCTACGAACGATCCACCAACATAGAGACTTCCGACAGCATCTGTAAAAGCTGTGTAACCGTACTCTTCGCCGGGTCCTCCGAAGACACGTGTCCAGACCATTTCACCAGATGACGTGTATTTCTGTACAAATACATCGGCTATTCCATTGGAGGTGTATTCCAGGGTGTTTAATCCCGGATCGAAATCAACCGTCTCGTAGTACGAACCTACTACGAACACATTACCTGCGGCATCCGACTGGATTGCACAGCCCCTGTCGTAGCTATCGCCGCCAAATCCACGCACCCAGATAAAATCACCCATCGGGTTCAGTTTCAGTACAAATACATCATCGGAGCCGTTCGACACGAGCGAATCGGACTCAATACCTTCATTGAAATCAGCAGCTCCCCGGAAGTAGCCGGTTGCCAGGATATTTCCGTCCGCGTCCACATTCAGACCTCCCGGCATGTCGTCATTGGCCCCTCCTATGTTGCGCGACCAGATCAAGTCTCCGTCGGGTTCCAACTTCAGGATATAAGCGTCCCAGTTTCCGGCGGTATTCAGGTTTCCTGTTCCACTGCCAGTGGTAATTGTCATGTTGCCACCGATCATCCCCATCACGCAGATATTACCGGCGAGGTCAAATACCATTCGCGTAACATCGTCTATTCCCGACGAGCCGTACGTAAGCACCCAGTCGAACTCACCATCAGCGTTCAGTTTCAGAACAAAAGCATCATTATTGCCATTGGTCGCATGCTCTTCCACCCCTGGTCCCGGGTCAAAGTCCGTCCATCCATTGTAATGCCCCCCGATGTAAACATTCTGTTCTGCATCTGCCAGGATGGTATTTCCCCAATCAAAACTACCGCCACCAAAAGAGGTTCCCCAGACAAAATTGCCATTGGAATCCAGCTTCTGTATAAAGATATCTACGGATGAGCTCGACACGACGTTGAACACATCTGGTCCGGGATCAAGGTCCATCGTATTATCGAAATAACCGGTGGTGTAGACATTGCCTTCCGCATCGGTTGTGACACAATTGGTCGATCCAGTGGAACCGCCGTTGATATTGGTCTGGTAATTACCCACGCCCCAATCGAGTGTGAGCGACTGAGCGGATGCGAAAAACGGTAAAATGCCGAGGAATGCGGCAGTGAGGATTTGGGTTGATTTCATTGTTCTTGTTACAGTTGCCCCAAAGATAAGTGATTTTAGCTGGAAGTTACCCGTTGCTAGTTGGAAGTTGGTTTTAGTTACACCTCTTATCTCGCGGCTCCGGAATCTTAACAACTATATCAAACCACATAGGACACATAGAACACATAGGGATAGTCGTTGGGTAGTTGTTGAGTGAGGAGTTAGTGAGTTACAGAGTTGGTTTTTCAATCTCCGCTCTCCCCTCCGAACGCGTCAACTCACAAACTCTGCAACCCGGCAACTCACTAACTAAGTAACTCGCAACTTCCAACTAGTAACTTCTAACTATTTTTGCCCCATGACGGAAAACCGCAAATTGAAACTCTGGGAGCTCGATCGCGTTGACGAAGCCACATTCCGCGCGCAGGAGAAGTTCCCGATTATCGTGGTACTGAACGACATCCGCAGCCTGAACAATATCGGGTCGTTTTTCCGTACAGCAGACGCTTTCAACGTGGAGAAGATCTACCTCTGCGGCATTACGGCCGTACCACCCCACCGCGAGATCCAGAAAACGGCACTGGGTGCCACTGAAACCGTAACCTGGGAACACCGCGCTTCGATCACCGAGCTGGTGGCCGAGCTACAAGCATCAGGTGTGCGTGTCTGCAGCATCGAACAAGCAGAGAAAACCACTTCGCTGGAACAGGTTTCAGCTCTTCCGAATGAACGCTACGCATTGGTTTTCGGTAACGAAGTAGATGGCGTAGACCAGGCCGTTGTGGACGCTTCCGATTACATCATCGAGATCCCGCAATTTGGCACCAAGCACAGCCTGAATGTTTCGGTTTGTGCGGGGATAGTGTTGTGGGAGTTTGCAAAACGGTACCTGGGATAGTCTTCACCACAAAGGAGCAAAGAATAATTGTCCTGCTGTGTTTGTTAAGAAAGCAAAGGGATCACGGTTAATTCACAGGTAGTTGTTCAAACAACCGAAACCCTTTGCTGCCTTAAAGCAGTATGCCTGCATAAATAACCTTGCTCCTTTGTGGTGAGATGAATAACAATCTGATAACATTTCCGGGGGCTTTTTGGGGAAACGTGGTTCGAAAATTGAATAGCGCCATCCGAAACCGTATTTTTGGATACCTATGAAACCCATTGCTACTCTTCTCGGTTGCATCCTGAGCTGTTCACTTTGCTTTGCCCAAACCACGCGGCAGGCACAATTGGAAAGGGCTTTGCCGTCACAACGCGATACGGCGCTGGTCAACACACTCAATAAACTGAGCTGGGAATACCGCCGCACCAACGCACAGAAAGCCATTCGTTTTGGAGAACGCGCCGGACAATTGAGTCGCGAGCTTCATTACTGGAGAGGATTCGCCTATGCCTCGAAGAACCTCGGTGCTATTTATTCCATCGGCGGCCAATACCCGAAGGCGCGCATCCACCTCAACAAAGCTTTGCAACAATTCTCGGAGCTGCACAATCACAGCGAGATGGGCAATATCCATAACCTGTACGGCCTGCTGTACTGGGAAACGGGCAATTACGACAGCGCTTTGGTGAGCTACGACAGGGCTTTGCAGCTCTACAAACAGGTCAACGACCTCGAGGGCGTCACGATCGTTTACAGCAACAGCGGGATCATTTATTACGAAACGGGTAAGCTCGATCAGTCACTGGCGCGCTACGCCAAGGCACTCGATATAGCCGAAAGACGAAACGATCGCCGCACACTGGCCAGCATCCACACCAACATCGGATTAGTCTATAACCAGCTCGGCAATTACACCAGAGCGCTGTACCATCAGAAAGCCTCCGTTCGGTTCGAAACGGAACAGGAAAACTTTTCCGGAGTAGCCAAATCGTATACCAACATCGGCGTGACGTATTACCACATGGACAATCCCGACAGCTCGCTGGTATATCACCAGAAGGCTTTGCGGATTTACGAACGGATAGCCGAAAAGAAAGGGATCTCGCAATCGCTGGTGAACATTGGCAGCATTTACCACGACCGTGGCAATTTTGCGAAAGCGGGCGACCATTACCTGCGGGCTTTGCCGATGAAAAGGGAAATGTCGGATGTGCTCGGCGAAGTGATCGTGCTGACCCACATCGGACACCTGCGCATGGACGAAGGCCGTTCAACGGAAGCGATCGCATTTCTCGATACGGCTTACCGGCAGGCATACAGCATCGGGTCGCTGCTTTACCAGGTGGAAACGAGCATGCTGCTGGCACAGGTACACGAACAGCTCGGTCACACGACGGAAGCCATGCGCTACCACAAGCTGTATACGGCTGCAAACGACCGTTTCCTCCGCGAACGATCGAACAGTCAGCTCATCGATGTGCTGATCGGCATGGCCACGAAGGACAAACAGCGACAGATCACACAATTGGAACAGAACGTAACGACGGCCTACAGCCAGAAAACACTGACGGCTATTACAGGAAGTATCATTGTGGCTCTTACCGGTCTCGTTGTATTGTTACTACGCCGACGCCACCGAAGGGAACAATTGCGGCTGAAGGCCGAGCTAGCCGTAAACACCGCAGCCCTGATGGATTACACCCGCCAGATGATCGCCAAGAACGCCGAGCTGGCCGCTTTGCAGGAACAACTGGAAGAAGCCGAGGAACAGGGACCGTTACCGGCATCCGGCGATACATTACTGAGTCCAGAACGTGTGGAAACCCTGAATCGGCTGTCGACCGCACGCCTTGTGACTGATGAAGACTGGGAAGCGTTCAAACAATTGTACACGCGCGTACATCCACGGTTTATGCTCCGCATGAAGGAGCTGTATGCCGGCATTACACAGGCCGAATTGCGACTGGCTGCGTTGATCACGCTGCAATTGTCGTCGAAAGAGATTGCCGCGATGCTCGGTATTTCTACGGAAAGCGTGAAAAAAGCCCGTCAGCGTTTGCGTCGGAGAATGGAGCTGGATACGGAGCAGGATCTGGATGAAACACTGGTAAAAGTCCTTTAGTTAGATGTTGGAAGTTTGATTTTTGATGTTGGATGAGCTGCTCGGATCAATCAAACTCTGAAAATACTATTGTCCCATCGCTGTCCAATGCAATGAATTGATAATCAAACCCAATAATCTAATTGTCTTGCTCTTGTCTGTTTTGCATATTCATCCATCATCAAAAATTTTACTATCCTGATGTCTTAAAATCGATCCCATAAGGAATCGATTTTTTTGTACCCGGAAACGCCGGGATCTCCCTGTTTATCGAATGTACCCCGTTTTGTCCCCCGGGAAAATAAGGCTTTGGCGCGGCATTGGTTTTCCTTTGTCGAAACAATCAAAATCAATATCATGAAACAACTTTTTACATTCGCAACAGCAGCATTGATCTGCGGATCGGCATTCGGTCAGACGGAAGAAGACGCCAACATCCTGCTCGGCAACCTGAGTGGCAGCCTTTACTGGGACAGCTACGACGACAACACGAAGATCGTGGACAACCTGAACTTTTCCGTTTACGCCGAGGGCACCAACTCGGAGTATGTAACACCGGAGTTCACGATCAAGGTCTACATCTGGGACGGCTCGAACCCAACCTTCGTACACACGATCAACGATCCGGGACTTTACCATTTCGGTGGGCGCGACTACGAAAACATCGACATCGATCTGAGTGAGCTGGAATTGCCAGCCGGTTCTTACCGCCTGGGTGTTTACGTAGACGCAGACGACGACATTCCTTCCTCTGAAGACGACGAAAGCGACAACGCTTACCTGGCACCGGGTGAGATCGACTTTACACCGGGTGGCTCTACGGCTGGCATCAATGAACAGGAGCTGAACACGCTGATGGTGTTCCCGAACCCTGTGAGTGAAAAAGTAACGATTGCCTGGGAAAACACGAACGGTCAGACGGCAGAAACACTCGAGGTCCGCGACCTGGAAGGACGACTTGTACGCTCCATCGAGCTGAACGGCAATCAAACGGGTATTAACGTAGATGTGGCTGATCTGAACGCCGGCGTTTATGTTATCGCGATTCGCTCGGCCAACCGTGTGGCTACACAGAAATTCATCAAGCAATAGTTCAGGTGGGGTGAGGAAATCAAGTGATGCTGGTTTCCTTTACGAAAAAGAGGTTGGGTTATTCCCGACCTCTTTTATTTTCTGGCATCTATTAACAATTCCCCTTCAGCTTAACCAGCTGTGGCTGGTAGCTTGCGGCGTGAGCTGAAGGATAAAATGAGGAGGATGACCAATCAATTCGCCATTTCACTCATAAATTTGATCCGCATGAGGCGCAATTCTTCTTCGGTGTAATCGCCGTCGAATTCATGGTAGGCCGTTGTAAGGTCGTCTGTTTCGGCTTCGGAGAAGTATTCGAAGATCTCATCCTGGTTTTCCGGGTCGAGGATATCGTCGATGTAATAATTGATATTAACGCGTGTTCCGGAAGAAACGATCGCTTCGATCTCTTCAATGACCTCATCCATCGTTTTGCCCTGCGCGCGACCAATGTCTTCGAGCGGCAGCTTGCGGTCGATGTTCTGAATGAGCTGCACTTTCAGGCCGGATTTGTTGACCAGTGAACGCATCACGAGGTCGTCCGGACGTTCGATATCGTTTTCCTCTACGTAACGCGCGATCATTTCCACGAATGGTCGTCCGTAGCGCTGTGCCTTGCCTGTTCCGACGCCCTGGATGTTGGTCAGATCGTCGATCGTGATCGGGTACTGGAAGCACATATCTTTGAGCGACGGCTCCTGGAAGATCACAAACGGCGGAATGTTGTTCTGCTTGGAAAGGCTCTTGCGCAGATCGATCAGCATGCTGTAGAGCGCTTCGTCGAAAGCGCCGCCTTTTCCACCTGCAGCGATGCTATCGTCATCGTCTGTTGCAGAGAAATCGTGTTGCTTGAGCAGTGTGTACGGGTACGGATTCACCAGGAAGTCGCGGCCTTTTTCGGTGAATTTCAGCGTTCCGTAGGTTTCAATGTCCTTATAAAGGAAGCCTCCCACCACTGTCTGGCGGATCACGGCATTCCAGAAATGCTCGTCCTTGTCTTTCCCGATGCCGAACATCGGCAGCTGGTCGTGCCGGTAGCTTTTGATATCGGCCGTAACGCCTCCGGAAAGGAACGCGCACACGTGTTTGGCTTTCTGCATTTCCTGCAATTCTTCCACCACTTTGAGGAGCTGAATGACGTATTCGGAACCTTCGTAGCGCTCGCGCGGATGGCGGCAGTTGTCGCACATATCGTTGCAAAGCTTTTCGTCGAAGGCTTCACCGAAGTAATGCAGGATGAATTTGCGGCGGCAAACCGAGGTCTCACTGTAGGAAACGATCTCGCTGAGCAGCTGTTTCCCGATCTCCTGTTCGGCTACCGGTTTGCCCTGGAGGAATTTCTCGAGCTTTTCAATGTCTTTGTAGCTGTAGAAAACGATGCATTCGCCTTCGCCGCCATCGCGACCGGCACGGCCTGTTTCCTGGTAATAGCTTTCGAGCGATTTCGGGATGTCGTGGTGGATCACAAAGCGCACATCGGGTTTGTCGATCCCCATACCAAAGGCAATGGTGGCCACGATCACATCTACTTCTTCCATCAGGAACATATCCTGGTGGCGCGCACGTGTGTTGGCGTCGAGCCCGGCGTGGTAAGCCAGTGCGTTGATGCCGTTAACCTGCAGCAATTCGGCCATTTCTTCCACTTTCTTGCGGGAAAGGCAGTAAATGATACCGGATTTGCCTTCGCGGGCGCGGATGTAGCGGATGATCTCTTTTTCGACCTGTCGTTTCGGACGGATCTCATAGTACAGGTTGTCGCGGTTAAACGACGATTTGTACACCACTGCATCCAGCATGTTGAGGTTCTTCTGGATATCGGTCTGTACTTTCGGCGTTGCCGTAGCCGTTAATGCAATGATCGGAACGTCGGATATTTTCTCGAAGATCTCGCGCAGACGGCGGTATTCCGGACGGAAATCGTGTCCCCATTCCGAAATACAGTGTGCTTCGTCGATGGCGAAGAACGAAATCGGAACGGACGTCAGGAAGTCGATATTTTCCTGTTTGGTGAGGGACTCCGGGGCCACGTAGAGCAGCTTGGTCTTCCCTGCAAGAATGTCGTCTTTAACGCGGTTGATCTCTGTTTTGCTGAGCGAAGAGTTCAGGAAATGGGCCACCGAGTTGTGATCACTCACGTTCCGGATGGCATCCACCTGGTTCTTCATCAGGGCGATCAGCGGTGAAACGATAATGGCCGTACCTTCAGAAAGCAGCGCCGGAAGCTGATAACAAAGCGACTTTCCGCCACCCGTTGGCATGATTACGAACGTATTCTTTCGATTCAACACGTTTGTAATGATGTTTTCCTGCTGTCCTTTGAAACCGTCAAAACCAAAAAAAGTCCGTAGCGCCTCTTTCAGATTTTTTTGATCCATACCGTATGAAAATTAGTGTTATCTATCTGATTTGTAAAAGTTACCCGAAATTAACCATTCTTAGCCAAACCGGTGGTCAAAACTCGGCAACCAGCCTAATATACAAGATTAATCGCCAAAAACCAACTATTAACGTGAGTTTCATACCAGAATTCCTGTCAGAGTTTTCTGACAGTTGCAGCTGTTAGGCGCATTTGCGAGGAATAGCTGGCTATTGTAAACGGATGCAACGACACAGATGCATTTGTTCAGGAAAGAGCGCATGGCCACATTTCGCTTACTAAAACAGCCGTCTACTGCCTGAAATACCCTCACCGTATCCTGATACGCTTCGGGTTTTTCACTTGTATCCAGCTATTTCTAAGCGATCTGACAGCATTCTGGGATCAAACTCACGTTATTAACAAAGAATTGACGGCTATTTTTGGGTGAATGGTTAATTTTACCGCCTCGTTAACAATGGAAGAAGAAAAAGACAGCAGTATGAGCTTTCTCCAGCACCTGGAGGAGCTGCGTTGGCGCCTGGTGCGTTCGGTTGCTGTGATCCTTGTGGTGGCGATCGTGTTGTGGTGGAACCAGGAGTGGATCATGGACAACATTTTCCTTTCCATGAGCAAGGCCGATTTCGTCACCTTCCACCTGTTTTGCCACTACCTGAACTTCATGTGTGTGGACGAGATCCCGGTCGATTTCCAGAGTACAACCGTGGGCGGACAGTTTTCCTATGCACTCATGATGAGCTTCCTCGGCGGACTGGTGCTTTCCTTCCCGTATGTGTTCTACCAGCTGTGGAGCTTCGTGAAACCGGGACTGAAAGTAACCGAGAAGAAGGTCGTGAAAGGCATTACGTTCTACGTGAGCCTGCTGTTCTTCTTCGGTATCCTGTTCGGTTATTTCATCGTAGCGCCGATGAGCGTGCAGTTCTTCGGAACGTATACGATGTCGAAAAGCATCAAGAACATCTTCACCATCAGCTCCTACATGAGCACGGTGCTCTCCACAATCTTTTATTCCGGATTGTTTTTCCTCCTGCCTGTGATTGCCTACCTGTTCGGAAAGCTCGGCATCATTTCTTCGGGTTTTATGAAGAAATACCGCAAGCACGCGATCGTGGGTGTACTTATCCTCTCGGCCGTGATCACACCGCCGGACATGATCAGCCAGATCATTGTTTCCATTCCGATCCTGCTTTTGTATGAAATCGGCATCTTTGTCGTGGTGCGGGTTGAGAAGGCGCGCGATAAGCAGAAATAATTTTTGATACTTGATTTTGGATGTTTGATGTTAGGGCATCAAGATTAAATTCAACACATTTTTTTCACCTCAAGAATCCGCCTTAGGCGGATGAAGACGAATTGCAGACCGCAGTTGGCGGTCGTAGCAATGAGGTAGGCACAAAAGGAAATGTGACGCGCTGGCGTAGTTCGGAGCGTCCCGATCCGCCGCGGCGGAGACTACACAAAAGATTCGCGCTTTGTCAGCGCACTTTCAGTTACACCAAAAACGCTGCGTCTTTTGCATAAGCCTCAGCGAACTCTGTCGAAGAGTGGCGGGCGGTTAAGTAATAAGAACAAAATTCGTTAACACCTACGGCCTTTCTGCTCCGGAGCGTTTTTTTTTCGTTAGTTTTAAGCCAGGATTATGAGAATTTCTGGCTTACTCCTTCTTTTCCAGTTAACTACCGGTTTGTTGTTCGCTCAGCAGACAAAAATCACCGGCACGGTCACCGACGCAGAATCGGGTGATCCGATTCCGTTCGTCCATGTGATTTTCCAGGATTCGAAAATAGGCACCTTCACCGATACGCTCGGCCAGTTCGTTCTGGAAACATATTACGCTACCGACAGCCTTCAATTTTACTATTCCGGATACGATGTACAAACGATCAAAGTTCGCCGTGACGAAGCCCAGGAAATCAACGTAAAGCTCAAAGTCACCATTGAAGAGATCGACGAGATCGTGGTGAAGCCGCCGGATGAATTCCCTTCGACCACGCTGCACAAACGCGTGATAGCGCACAAGCACATCAACAACAAGGAAAAGCTACATTCGTATGGCTACGAGCTGTACAACAAGATTCAGATCGACCTGAACAACATCGGCGATAAATTCGATGAGCGCGGACTGGTGAAACGCCTCGACCTCGTGCTCGAATACCTCGATTCGGCCGATAACGGAACCACCTTTCTGCCGGTCATCCTGAGTGAAAACATTTCGCAGTTCAATTTCCGGAACAATCCCAAGAAGAAAAAAGAAGTCGTTTCGGCGACCCGCATTACGGGAATCGACAACCTGCAGCTCAACCAGTTCCTGGGTGAAATGTACCTCGATTTCAACATCTACGACAACTACATCGTGTTGTTCAACAAAGCATTCGTGAGCCCGGTGGCCAACTTCGCACGCAGCTATTACCGGTTCTACCTCGAAGATTCGACCTTTATCGATAACCAGTGGTGCTACAAGCTGCGTTTTACACCGAAACGTACCGGCGACATGACTTTCGAAGGTGAAATGTGGATCCACGATACCACCTACGCGGTGAAGAACATCAAGGCCAATATCTCGCCGTGGGCCAATATCAACTACGTGCAGGATCTCTACCTCGAGCACCATTTCGACCAGGTGCAGAAGGAAGTCTGGATGCTCACGGAGGAAAAGATGATCATCGACCTGAAGATCACTAAGAAGACGGAGATCTATGGCTTTTACGGCCGCAAATACACCTCACGGCGAAACTTTGTGATCAACAAGGATTACCCCGACGATTTCTACAAATCGGATAACACGGTTGAATTTGAAGACGGCGCCAAAACCCGAACCGACGCTTACTGGGCCGAACACCGGCACGTTCCGCTCGGCTTGCAGGAACAGGGCATCGACCAGATGATCGACTCGCTGAACCGCGATCCGTTCTTCAAATTCCTGAAGAACTTCACCTACATGGCTTCCACGGGCTATTATCCGCTGGGCAAGATTGAGATCGGCTCCATCCACGCATTGGTATCGCTGAACCCGGTAGAAAAATTCCGGACAGGACTTGCGCTTCGTACTTCGAACGATTTCTCACGCCGATTAGAACTCGGTGGAAAACTCTACTACGGCTTCGGCGACGAACGCTTCAAATACGGCGCTACCGTTCGCTACAACATCACGCCGAAAAAACGCGGGATGCTGACTTCCTATTTCAATTACGACATTGAACAGATCGGAACGTCGCCCACAGCTGCTGCGATCGGTTCCACTTTCAGCTCGCTCCTGCGCACCGGTCCGCTCGATAAACTGACCTTCGTAGCCAAAGGCGGATTGAACCTCGAAAAAGACATAGGCAAAGACATTATCCTGTTCGGCGGCATGGAGTACAAAGAGTACACTGCACTTGGCCGGGCCAATTACCAGCGCATCGATCCTGCGACCAGCGATACGATCGATATTTCCAAAGTGCAGTCGACCGAAGTCACGCTGCGTTTCCGCTGGGCCAAGGACGAAGAATTCATTTCCGGCTCGTTCGACCGCACCTCGCTGACGTCCAAATACCCGATCTTCTCTATCCAGGGTATTTTCGGGATCAAAGGCGTTTTTGGCAGCGATTACAACTACCAGCGCATTGAATTTGCCATGGAACACACGCGCACAGTGGGTGTATTCGGACGCATTCGTTATGGTCTGAATGCCGGCTACATTTTCGGAACGGTGGCTTATCCTTTCCTGAAAGTACACGAAGGATCGCAGTCCTACTGGCTGTATACGAACTCCTTCAACAAGCTCAATTTCTTCGAGTTCATTTCCGACCAGTACGTAGGTGCGCTCGTGGAGCAACACTGGGAAGGCTTGTTCTTCGACCGCATTCCGCTGATCAAAAAGCTCAAATGGCGTTTGGTTACTACCGGTCGCATCACGTATGGCGCCATCAGCAACCGTCACCAGCAAGCCATGCTCCTGCCTGAATTCACCAAGCGCTTCGGTAACACACCGTATGCGGAAGTGGCCGTTGGAATCGAGAATATCTTCAAAGTAGGTCGAGTAGATCTCGTGTGGCGTTTGACGCATCTCGATCCGGGGATGAATCCGTTGGGGATCAGGGCTCGATGGGCGTTGAATTTCTGATGTCCCTCCTCCCTTGAGGGAGGACCGAGGAGGGTGGCGTAAAACGACAAATGGGTTAGCCACCTCCCTTTATCCCTCCTCAAGGAGGGAAACAATCTAACTCCAATTCGTTTGAGTAATTCTACTAGTTTTGTAATGTGAAGCTGCATACCGATCATATCAAGAAAACGTACAAAGGCCGCGGTGTGGTCAAGGGCGTGACCGTGGAAGTGAACCAGGGCGAAATCGTTGGACTGCTTGGTCCGAACGGCGCCGGGAAAACCACTTCGTTTTACATGATGGTAGGGCTGGTGAAACCCGACGAAGGCCACGTGTACCTCGACGATCTGGAGATCACCCACTACCCGATGTACAAGCGCTCGCAGCTCGGTATTGGCTACCTGCCGCAGGAAGTTTCCGTTTTCCGGAAGCTGAGCGTGGAAGACAACGTGATGGCCATCCTGGAGATGACCGATCTCACCAAGCCGCAGCGCAAGGAACGCCTGGAACAGCTGCTGGAAGAATTTAGCCTGACACACGTACGCAAGAACCTCGGTAACCGCCTTTCGGGTGGTGAAAAACGCCGTACGGAAATTGCCCGCGCACTGGCCACGAACCCGAAATTCGTGCTGCTCGATGAACCATTTGCCGGTGTGGATCCGATTGCGGTGGAAGACATCCAAAGTATCGTAGCCGACCTGCGCAAGCGCAACATCGGTATCCTGATCACCGACCACAACGTGCAGGAAACGCTGTCGATTACCGATCGCGCTTACCTGTTGTTTGAAGGCAGCATTTTGAAATCCGGCACGGCCGAAGAGCTCGCCGACGATCCACAGGTTCGGAAAGTGTACCTGGGTCAGAATTTCGTGCTGCGCAGAAAATCGTAAATCGTTTCGCCATGAGATATACTGTTTCTACTACCATCAACGCGCCAATAACTGAAGTCATCAAGCGCTTCGACAACGCCGACCTGATGAAAGAATGGATGGAAGGCTTACAAAGCTTCGAACACCTCGAAGGAACACCCGGACAGGTCGGAGCCAGATCGCGGTTAAAATTCCAGATGGGCAAGCGTCGTTTCGAAATGGTCGAGACCATCACCAAACGCGATCTTCCGGATGTTTTTGCCGGCTATTACGAAGCCAACGGCGTGTACAACGAAGTAAGCGCTCATTTCAAGCCTGTCGATGCGAACACTACGCAGTACGATTCGGAACAGTATTTCCAGTTCAAAGGCGGCATGAAAGTATTCGGGTGGTTGTTTCCAGGATTGTTCAAAAAGCAGTCGCGTAAGTACCTGGACGATTTCAAGAATTTTGTGGAGCGGGATTATAAGCCTTGACATAGCAGATTCACTATGTGACCATCCTCCCCGAAGAAGGAAGGAGGAAAGATGCACAACCCTGCGTGCCGCTCAGAGATTTTCAGGCACAAAAAAAGCCTCCTTGTGGGAAAGAGGCTCACTTCATTTTCTAAATGGGATTTATTTTGATGCGAGGTCGTTGTTGGTTTCAACCTGATCAACACTTCCGTAAGCATCACAGTGGCCTCCTTGTGAGGATCCGCAAGACGCTGCTACAACTGCAACAAAGGCGGCGATAGCAGTAAGGGCAAAAAATCTTTTCATCGTTGTGCGTTTATTAGTTTCAACTAGTTGCTGTAAGAGAATACAAATCTATAGATTTTAACGTTACTTAGCGTAAAATATTATCCACATTTAACGTTTGAAATTATTGAATCCAAGGCGTTTGTATGCATTTAAGGGGGCTTTTTGGTCATCCTTCACCCTCCTGATTGCCGCATTCCTGCTTTGTTTCAGTAGTTATTCACAAATTTCTGTCTCCTACCAGATCGATGGACTAAAAAGCGTTTCAAAACACCCAAAAAACAGTTTTTCCGACAGTATTTCGATGGCCCGCTATCTCGATGAGCTGTCTTTTACGGCCTATAAACAGGGGTTCCTGGCGTTCAGTATCGATACACTTATCCGCACCGACAGCCTGCAATTTACCGTTAAGGGCAACACCGGAAACAGCTTCCGCCAGATCCATCTCACCATTTCCGACGACAACCGGAAATTGCTGAAAAAGATCGGCATTCAACCCCGGAGCGTAGCCACCCTGCGCGCCAATCCGACGGAAGTGGCCCGCATGCTGAAAGAAACGCTGGAAAAGCTCGAAAACAGCGGCTACCCGTTTGCCAAAGTCGGGCTGAACACCCTGCAAATCGATGGCGAAACCATTCATTCCGAGCTGTACATCGAACGCAATAACGAAGTGAAGTGGAAAAAGCTGCACATCGTGGGCGAACGGACCGGCGTGACCGAACGCTTCCTGCTGAATTACCTGCACATTACCATTGGCGATCCGTTTTCACAGGAAACCGTGATGCTCGTTCCTTTGCGGTTGAAGCAAATCACCTATCTCGGTCAGACAAAGCCCGCCGAATTGCTTTTCACTGCCGAGGGCGCCGAGCTGTTCCTCTACCTCGAGAGCAAGCCTGTTTCGCTGTTCAACGGTACGGTCGGGCTGCAGCAAAATCCCGTGACCAAAACCTACCAGTTTACCGGCGATCTGCGGCTGAAGCTGCAAAACGTCCTGCGTCGCGGCGAGCTCTTCGACCTGAACTGGCGCTCCATTCAGCCATCGAGTCCGCAGCTGAAGCTGTTGCTCAGCTATCCATATTTGTTCAACACACCATTCGGTGTCGAAGGGCAACTCCAGCTGTTTAAGCGCGATTCGACATTTCTCGAATTATCGTCTTCCGCTGGTGTGAGCTACTTCCTCTCAGCCGGCAACACACTCAAGGCGTTCTACAAGAATTACAATTCAACGCTGCTGGGCGCCCAGCTTTCGGGCGGTACGTACGGATCGGTGAAAAGCAACCAATACGGGTTGTCGCTCACGCATCAATCCATCGATTACCTGCCTAATCCCACACGCGGACTGCTGTGGAGCGTTGAAGGAAGCGCCGGGAACCGTACCGTTACCAAAGACTCCAATGAATTCAAATCGCTGGTATTCTCCGGAAAAATCCGGCTCGAAAGCTACCTTCCGCTGGCCAAACGACACGTGGTGAAACTGGCCGTTGTTTCGGAAACGTTCTACACAGACAGCATTCAGCAAAACGAGCTGATGCGCTTCGGCGGGAACCTCAGTCAGCGCGGGTTCATGGAGGACGAATTGCTGGCCACGGCCCGCAGTACCGGAACGGTGGAATACCGTTTCCTGCTCGACCGGAACTCCTATCTTTTCGCCTTTTTTGATCAAAGCTGGTACGAACGCAATATGCGGGTTTTCAGTCGTGATTTCCCTTTCGGATTCGGCGCCGGGCTATCGTTCGGAACCAATATCGGGATCTTTTCCCTCACGTACGCCCTCGGCAAACAGCTTAACAACCCTATTCTGCTCCGCGATTCGAAGATTCATTTTGGATACGTCGCCTACTTTTAGAATTCAGAATGCACAATTGGTTTTGTCGGTAATAGTCTGTATATTAAGGTATATGAGACCAAATATTGTAAAAGACAAAAGCTTCGATTTTTCACTTCGAATCATTCGTACTTACCGCTATCTTGCTGAAGAAAAACGAGAATTCGTGTTATCCAAACAACTGCTTCGGAGTGGAACTGCAATCGGGGCACGGATACGTGAATCAGAACGTGCAGAAAGTAAAGCTGATTTTATTCATAAGCTGTCCATTTCACTGAAAGAAGCCAATGAAACGGCCTATTGGATCGATTTACTTCACCAATCTGCCTATATAGAAGAACCATTCTTCCTGGAATTACATCCCAAAATAGATGAGCTGAATCGCTTACTGACTGCTATCTTAAAATCAAGTAAATCTAACCGCTAATCTCCTGAAACAATTGTGCATTTTGAATTCTGAATTCTGCATTATCTTTAGTCCATGTTATTGACCGTCGTTTTTGCCATTATTGCCGTTATCGGGCTTGCTGCCGCTTATCTTTTCTATTCAAAAAACAGCGGACTGATTGCCGAGCGTGATCGTTTGCGCGTATTGCACCAGGAAAGCGAGAAGGAAAAAGACGCGGCGATTATCCGTCATGCGCAAAGCGAGAAAGAAATCGATCTGCTGCGCGAATACCTGAAAACCGAGCGCGAAAAACGCACCGCCGATGAGCAGCAATTGAAGGAACAGCTCACGGCTATCGCGAAAGACGTGGTACAACAGGGAAATTCGGCCATTAAGGTCGAAAACCGCTCACAGCTCGAACAGCTGCTGCAGCCCTTCAAGGAAAAACTGGCGACGTTCGAACAGGAAGTACGCGAAAGCAAGGAGAAAAGCGTGCACCAGCATGCATCGATGGAAACACTTGTCAAGGCCCTTTCGGAGCAGCATGCTCACATGAACAACACAGCGCAGAACCTGGCCGATGCCTTGCGCGGCGATCAGAAAACCCAGGGGAACTGGGGCGAGCTGGCTTTGGAGCGCATCCTTGAAATGAGCGGACTGCGGGAAGGCGCGGAATACGAAAAACAAGTCACGCTGCGGGATGAGCACAACCAGGTGCACCGACCGGATTTCCTGATCCGGTTGCCGGATAACAAGCACATCATCGTCGACTCCAAAGTTTCGCTGACGGCTTTCGAACGCTATATCAACGCGGAAAACGACGACATAAGAAGTATGGAGCTGAAAAATCACGTGCTATCCATCAACAACCACGTGAAACAGCTCGGCGATAAGAACTACAGCTACCTCGGCGGCCTGCAAACCCCTGAGTTCGTGCTCCTGTTCATCCCGATGGAAGCATCGTTTGCCCTGGCGATCAAATCCGAACCGGATATTTACAGTCGCGCGTGGGAAAAACGCGTGGTGATCGTTACGCCTTCTACCCTGCTCGCCACGCTGAAAACGATCGAAAGCATCTGGAAGCAGGAACGCCAGAATGCAAATGCGGTGAACATTGCCATCGAAGCCGGACGACTCTACGATAAGTTCGTGGGCTTCATCGATGACCTTAAAAAAATTGAAAAGAACCAGCAAACCGTGAATACGAATTTCCGGGAAGCATTCGGGAAACTGTCGGAAGGACCGGGAAATATCGTTGGCAAGATCGAGAAGCTGAAGAAGCTCGGAGCAAAAGCGGGGAAACAAATCGATCCCACCCTGCTCGAAGATCCGTCCGACGATGCTGCTTCTGATGAGTAATCATCACCGTTGAAATAGAAAAGCCCCTCTGCTTTCACAAAGGGGCCTCTTCAGTAGAAAAAGTTATTATTTATTCACGACCAGCTTCTGCGTATGAACGCCTTTTGCCGTCACGATCGCTACCTGGTACACACCATTCTGCAGCACCGTCACCAACAATTCGTTGCCAGTTACTGAAGCTGCATCCAGTACCAGCTTGCCTGTCAAATCATAGACTTTTGCCGACAATACGTCCGCGCCGCTGAAACGGATGGTTTCTTTAGCAGGATTCGGGTACATCGAGATCGTTTCAGTTGTGATATCGCCAAGAGACAGCGTGGTATTGACGTTGTGCGTCGTATTCGTTACAATCGCCGGGTTGAAGTCGAAATAGATGTTCGCGGTGTTGTCGATCGCACTGCCTTCACCAAGACCAGCAATTTCTTTGATCTTGTACACGACAAATCCTTTACTTCCTTCTTCATCGACAGACGCAGGCGTGAGCATGATATTGTTGAACGTAAATGTTACGACGCGTGTTGTTGTGTTCACAGAGGTTGCTACACCGTGTTTCGAGCCCATTACTTCAAAGGTCGACAGGTCGAGGTTGTCGTCGATCTCGTCGGTGATCACCACGTTGTAGGCATCGCCATTCCCTTCGTTCTGGAAGTTGATGGTGTATTGCAGGTCTTCCTGCACCTCCGGATCGATGTTCTCCGGTTTGTCTGTTAACTTGTTGTTCGGATCGTAAGAGTTCACAACGACAGTCGAGAATTCATGTTCGTTGTTGCCTGGATCCGTATCGTTTGGATTGGTCACCGTGGCTATGAAGTCGAGCTGCGTGCCCGAAGCCACGGTTCCAGGGAAGGTGAACGGAATCACAATACTTTCACAGTTAATTACTGCGGTGACATCGAAGGTCAGCACGTTACCCGAAACGTTTGCGTTCGTCAAACCTGCCGTGTTCGGCACAAGACCAAGACCTGCCGGAAATTCCAGGGAAACGGTCGCATCGGCTATATTACTGCACGCGATATTGCAGATATTGATATGAACATTACCTGTCTGCAACGGTGCAACGAATGCCCATGCATAAGAATACGCTATAGCGAAATTCGGGCTCGTTGCCGGAACGCTGCATGTGACTTCAATAACCGCCTGTGCAGGATTCGCCATTCCATTCTGATTAAACGAAGTGATCGTGAAATCGGGAGACACCTGCGCCAGACCATTTCCTGTCATCCAGGCATCGTTCAAGCTCACCTGGTAAGGCACATTGGCAGGGTCCAATCCGGTGTAATTAAAGTAGTTCGAATTTGGACTGATCGTTAGCGTGGTGCCATCCGCACCGGTGAAGTCATAGACTGCATCCTGATAGCTGACTACTCCTGCCTGGTAGGTGGCAATAAAGATGTATGCGCAGCTTGTCGGGTCGCCTGCTTCAAATGCAACCGTAACCGGAGAGCCGACATTTGCCGCAGCCGTTCCGCTGTATACTGTAACGATCGCGGTGTAACTTCCCGGTGTTGCATAACCGTGCAGCATTTGAAAGGATTCGTTTGCGTTCGCAGCCTGCGTGAAGTTCAGGTTTTCCGTGTTTCCATCGCCCCAGTCTACAGTGATCACACCGCCTGTCTCAGGATTGATTCCCGATGTCACCGATATTAAAAGTTCATTGATACAAGTTCCGGCGCTGATGGTGTCGTTGGCATCCCATGCATAGAACTCTTCCGTTTGTCCGAAGGCATTATTCCCTGCCAAACCGATGGTAAGTAATAAAAGAGCGTAGATCTTTTTCATAATGTTAAGTTGTTTAAGTAAGTACTCCCATTTCTTTCAAAAGGTTGTCTGGGCCGTAAGTTTTCAGAAAAACAATGAAATGCACTAACAGAAAAACTAAAAACCGGTTGTTTTTCAATAAGCTGCGTATCTTGCGGCCGCAATGATTTTCCTACTCGTACTACTCCTTTTTTCGCTGTTGCCGGCGTTGACGCTTTTGATCGTTCACCCATCCTTTGCCCGGGAACTGTGGCTGGACCTACGGCTGGAACGCATCATCCATTACTTCGTGCTGTACCTGTTTGGCTTTGTTTTGTACAACGATCGCCTGGAGCTGCTGGCGGAAACGCCCGTCGAGACGCTTCTTCAAACGGCACTGTACGCTGTTGTGCTGGTGTATTCGGCGCTGTTTGCCATTGCCAGCAATAACCGGGAAGACCTTGAGATCGACCGGATCACCAACACGAATCGTCCGCTGGTGAGGAAAACCGTCGATCCGCAGCTATACATCCGCGTTTCGCGCATCAGCCTGGTGCTTTCGCTGCTGATTGCAGCACTGGCCGGAATGGAGCTGCTGATCACCATTGCAGGCATTTCACTCATTTATTTCCTGTATTCCTGTCGTCCGTTCAAGCTCAAACGCTACGTTTTCCTGGCCAAATTCCTCATTGGCATCAACTCGCTGCTTTCTGCCGTCTGCGGATTTTACGTTGCAGGTGGCGCTGTAAGCGATTTTCCTGTTTTCTGGCTGGTGTTTATCCTCGTCCCGGTTTCGCTCCTGGCCAATTTTGTAGACCTGAAAGACACCGAAGGTGATCAAGCTGCCGGTATCCGGACCTTGCCTGTGCTCTACGGCGAAACCTTCACGCGGTATTTCATTGCCGTATGCGCATTGATCGCCTATGTGATGGTAGGCTGCTATTTCGGATCGTTGTGGATCGCATTGTTACTGACCGGAACGTGCGGCGTGCATTTCTACCTTCTTTTTCGCAAACCTTACCGTGAAAAGGCCCTGTTTCTGTTTCACAACAGCCTGTTTATCGGATTAATTAGTTTAGTTTTAAGCAGCCGTTTTATTTCCGATTAACGCTTTGAGACATCGACTATTACTACTTTCCCTGCTAGTGGGCTGGCCCTTATCAGGCTGGGCGCAGCTCACGCAAACGGAACTTTCCGAAAGCGCCGACAAAGCTGCTGCTTTCCTGAAAAACGCACAGACATCTGACGGCGCCATTGCCGATTCTTCGAATGCCTTGTTCAATACCTGGGAAACCATTCTCGTTACCCATGCGCTGCTGGACCAGTTTTCCGCAAGCGACAGCACCATTCAGCGCGCCCTGGGGTGGCTTTCCCGGCAAACGAACCCACAAGGATTGATCTGTCACAACACCCGCTGCTCGGCCAGTTATTGTGTGGAAACATCTGCGGCTTACCTGCAATTGCTGCTTCGACTGGACAGCGCGAAAAACATTCGTTCGCAGCTGGATTTGATCGCGCAATTGCAGGAACCGAACGGCTCGTGGAAGATCGTCAACCCGGATGTTTACGAGCACACCGACTTCCCATCTGTGACGGCATTCGTACTGAACCTTTTTCGCAGCGCCAACTACCCGGCTGGTAATACAGCTGCCGCACAGGCTTTTATCCGATCCAATCAGCTGCAAGACGGCTCGCTGGGACAAAGCTGGGAATATTATGGCTGCCCAGGCTATGCGCTCTGGCAATGTCTTCCGGTGCTGCGATCCGACAGTACACACCGCGAAGCCTGGCAAAAAAGCCTCGATTTCATTCTTTCCAGTCAATTACCCGACGGCAGCTGGTACACGATCGATCCGACCAAAGTCAACAACACTTCGGCACAGCTGCAAACGGCTTTTATGCTGCACTGTCTGCTTCCCGAAACCGACACGGCTTCGCGTGCTGCGTTCAGCCGGGGCATGCGTTTCCTGCTCGATTCCCAACAGGAAAACGGTGCGTGGGACGGCGGACTTTTTCCCATTCCGAATGCACGGTATAAAAAACGGGAATACCTGGTGGCCACAGCGTTGATCTACCGTTTGCTCATTGCTTCCCAACAAACGCTTCCTCATGAGTAAAATGATAGCAATTGTCGCGTTAATGGCGGTGCTTTCCAGCTGCTTTTCCGCACGCATGCAGCCATCCGAAACGGTATTGGGATTACAGCCGAACACGGCCAAAGTATACATCCTGTCAACGTTTCCGAGCGACACCAGCGGCATTTTCCTGAGCACGCTGATTGTTCAGGATACGAATAACGATGTGCTGGCTTTTGTCTACAACCGAAACATGCCCATCATCTCCGACACCCGCTATTTCGCCGACAGCATCCAATCGTTCAATCCGAAGACGTTTCCCGTTATCGTAAAATCCGTTTACCCGGATTCACTTGCGCTGGGCTTTCGGTTTTCACTCGATCGTGACAACATCAGCTTTGCTTCACCGAACCACGGCACCCAGTATCAGCTCACTTTTCCAAAACAACAACCTTTTGCGGTTAGCGCCTCGGCAACCGATTTCCGGATCAGCACCGCAGCCCCCTTCGACGCAACGCTGGAAGAGCTGAACGGCCGGACAGTTAACCAATCTTCGAAGGTGGCGCTGCATGTACTGGATAACAGCACACCGCTTTTCGGGCAAAGAGACCGGGAACATTTTTACTGGCTCGATTGCCAGATCAACGACAGCCTGACACACAGCCTGTTCCTGTCAAAACAGGCGTCCGGGGAAACGACGATCCTATACACAACATTTCCGCCATTGAAAGGCGTGGAAATCACAACACAACCTCATGAAGTCAGTGATTTGAGTATTTCGTTGCAGCTCGTCAACGGAACAATACTGATCAGACCTGTTGATGAACAGCAATTGCCACACGACCGAAAAGATCCTTACTGGGTCGGTGCTGTGGAATTGATTCAAAACGACCAAGCAATCGGTACCGGCATTCTTTATAAGCTTTAGCACATGCGTAAACTCCAGGCTCTTTTTCTCAATATCGTCGCGAAGATCGAAGACTATCCGCTTCCACTCAAGCGGTATTTTCTTTTGTTTGCCGCTATTCTCAGCGTGCGATTGTGTTTGGAGTTTTTTGCCAATCAGCGTCTGTTCCGAGTGGATGACGTGATCCATATCGGCCTCTGGTTCATTTTCATTGTGGAAGCTTTTATGCTGCAGCTGCATGTATTTTCCGGCGCACAGGTGGAACGCATCGTAAAACTCGTGGTTTGTTGTTTTTCCATTGCACTGACCGCTCCGTTGATCGACCTGGTGGTTTCACAGGGCAAGTTTTCGAAGATGAATTATTTGTCGATCAATTCGGCCGGTGATCTGCTCTGGTCGTATATCACCATCGGCGGGGCCAGCCTGAGCCGCGGAGCTACTATTGGGATTCGGATCGAAATCGTCTTGCTCGTACTGGCCAGCTTCAACTACGTGTATGTGAAAACCGGCAGCCTGCTACGGGCGCTGGTCGGCACGTTTTCGATCTATACCGTGCTGTTCCTTTCCGGCGCGATTCCCTTTTTCATGGGGCTGCTCAACACGGCTTTCAACCTGCAATACAGCCCCGACGATCAGTCTTCCGTTTCGCTGTTGTTCACGCTGGACATCCTGTTGTTCCTCGTATTGGCCTCTCGCTACAACCGAAAGCTGATCCGGTTTCGTTTTTCGCTCATCTCCTGCTTCCGTTTCGTTGTTGCTGTCGGCCTGATTGTTTGGGGTGCTTTACTAGCGTTGGAACAGTATCCAAGCAATTGGAAGCTCAATCCGACCACTATCTACTACTTTCCGCTGCTGGCAATTGTCGTATTGGTGCTGTTTGCCTACGACAATTTAGGCCGAAATCCGCTGCGGGATGAAAGCACTTTTCACAGGCAAAACGGCATCCTGGCAGTCGTAGCGCTTACAGCTACCTGCATTTCCTTTCACACCCTGTTTGCCGTTATGCTTGCGTGGGGAATCCTGTTTTTTCTGTATGAAAAACCGTTATTATTCAAAAATGTGCCTTATTTATCACAGCTGTTGCAAGCCTGCCTGGCTTGTGTGTGCCTGTTCATGGGCTATATGACCTTCGGAGCCCCTATGATAGGGATAGACAGCATACTGCTCTTTCTGATTTTAATCGCTTCGTTTTCAATATCTTTGGCACATCATTTATTAGTTCGACCAAAAAAAGGCGATTCATGAAACTACTACTACATCGCTCCTTCTGCTGCGGCTTCTTTTTTCTTATTGGTGTTTTTCACGGGTTTTCTCAGACCACTATCTGGTCCGACAATTTCAATAATGGCTGTGCATCCAATTGCATTGCAAACACCTGGAATGGCTGGACCATACAGGATAATGTAGGCGGAACGACCGGCGGTGCTCCCAATAACTGGTTCGTGAGCTGCGCCGAGGAAGGCATTACGCCTCCGGGTTGCGGATCGTCGTGTATCGGCGATGCTTCGCTGCACATAGGCGCTAACCCGGGAGCCGGAGGTGACATGGGAGCCAGCTACAACGAAACCGGTGTTACGAACGCCACTTTCCGGATGGCGGTTTCGCCTGCGATCAACACAACCGGTTATGCGGGAATCACATTGGCATTCGATTTCATTGCGTTCGGAAGCGCGGCCTGCAGCGACGATCGTGCCCAGCTGCGTTTAAGTACCGACGGTGGTGCTACCTGGCCCGCTGGCTACCAATACTGTCTGAGCAGCGTTTGCTGTGGTGCCTGCAACGGCTACAGCCAGGGACAATGGACAGCCTATTCGCTTGCCCTTCCGGCAGCATTCGACAACAACCCGAACGTACGCGTGGCTTTCCACTGGATGAACAACGGAAACGGATCAGGAACCGATCCTTCCGTGGCGATTGACGATGTGCGTCTGACAGTACCGACGGCGCTTTCGACTGATCTTATCCATTTTTCGGCACAAAAGGAATCGAAAGGTACCAAAGTGAACTGGACGGCCAGCAATGAAATTGATTTCTCCCACTACGAGCTCGAGCGCTCTGTGGACGGATCGAATTTTTCCAAGATCTATATTGTTGCCGGCAACTGCCCGCCCAACGCGACCTGTGATTACCAGCATAAGGACATCGATTTTAGCTCGGTTGTTTATTACCGCCTGAAAATGGTAGACAAAAACGGTGAAGCTGTGCACTCCGATATCATCAGCCTGGACCCAACGGTTTCCAATTCGACCGATTTTTCGCTGATCTCGAATTTCGTGTTCGGGGACGAGCTGCAGGTCAAAATCGATGCGAAACGCAGGGCATCAGCAACCTTCTCGCTTTACAACATCTCCGGGAAGCTGGTGGTTTCGGAAAAAGACGTGGCGATCAAAACCGGTTTCAATCAACGTTCGATGGATCTGAGCAAGCTCACCGACGGCGTTTATATCCTGAAAGTCTACCTGGAAGGCACCGACAAGGTGTTGAGCGGGAAAGTCATTAAGAACTAGCGGGCGCAGGCCGGTCTGACAGTCTACTGTCTTTCTGTCTCCAGTCCTTAAACTGACTGAAAAACGACTGAAGACTGCTTGACTGGGGACTGAAGACGGATTAATTCATGTAACTTTGACGTTTCCACTATCGGGAGACAAAAAAGCATTCACGCATCATTGGCAGCGGTTCTGTTGTCCATTTTTTGCGTATATTAAATAACATGAAATCAATTCCAGCAGCGATCAGTAATCCGGCAGAATTCACCGAACGCTTCATCAATCAGACGAATCACAACATCTTCCTGACCGGAAAAGCCGGAACGGGAAAGACGACTTTGCTGCGCAAGATCATCGCTTCGACCCACAAGCAGGCCGTGATCGTGGCACCTACCGGAATTGCTGCACTGAATGCCGGCGGTGTGACCATTCACTCCTTCTTTCAATTGCCTTTCAGCGGTTTCATCCCGGAATTCATTCCGCCGCCCCATTATACATCGGCTGTCAAATTTGAAACGAAAGACACGCTCAAGCGCCACTTCGTGTTCAACAAACAACGCCAGCAGCTGTTTCGCAATACCGAGCTGCTCATCATCGACGAAGTGAGTATGCTGCGTGCCGACTTGCTCGACGCCATGGACTGGACATTGCGAAACGTGCGAAAAAACAACGCGCCTTTCGGTGGCGTACAGGTATTGTTCATCGGCGATTTGTTGCAGCTGCCGCCCGTTGCCAAGCAGGAAGAATGGAACGTGCTGCGGAATTATTACAACGGGCTGTTCTTTTTCCATGCGCGTGTGATCCACGAACAACCACCGCTTTACATCGAGCTGTCGACGATTTACCGCCAGCAGGACGATACGTTTATCGGCGTATTGAACAACCTGCGGAACAACTCCATTACGGCCGAAGACAAAGCCGTACTCGATCGCTTCGTACAACCCGATTTCGATCCATCACAGCACGAAGGCTATATTACGCTTACCACGCACAATGCCAAGGCGAACGAGATCAATACCGCTTCGCTGAAAGCACTGGAAGGTGAATCGCACTTTTACGAAGCCGAAGTCACCGGTACGTTCCCCGAACACATTTACCCCATCGATTTTCAGCTCGAGCTGAAAGTGGGTGCACAGGTCATGTTCATCAAAAACGACATTTCCTTCGAAAAGAATTTCTATAACGGCAAGATGGGCCGCATCGAATCCCTTTCGGAGGATGAGATCAAGGTGCATTTCCCCGATGAGAAGCGCACGATCGAAGTACAACGCTACGAATGGGAGAACATCAGTTATACGCTCGATGACAGCACCGGTGAGATCACCGAAGAAGTACTGGGAACCTTCGTTCATTACCCGATCAAGCTCGCTTGGGCGATCACCGTTCACAAAAGCCAGGGCTTAACCTTCGACAAAGCCGTGCTAGATGTTTCGTCCGTCTTTGCACCGGGACAGGCGTATGTGGCACTTTCACGTCTCCGCAGCCTCGAAGGACTGGTATTGCTCAAACCAATCTCGCTCAACGGACTTGCCAGCGATCAGCAGGTCGTTTCCTATGCTTCCACCCGCGCCGACGAACAAACATTGATGACCTTCCTGGAACACGGAACGAAGCATTACATTTACTATTCGCTGGTCAATGCTTTCGATTGGTTTGATCTCATGACCCAGTGGCAGATCCACGAATCGAGCTATAAACTGGCCGGCCCGAAAACCGAAAAAGGAAAAGAAAAAGTCTGGGTGACGCACCAGGCAGCGGCCGTTGCCAATACCGTCGATCCGGCGCGCAAATTCCAGGCACAGCTCAACCAGCTGTTCACCAAAGAACAGCTCGACCTTGCTTTCATCAATGAGCGCGTGCAGGCAGCTTACAGTTATTTTTTCAAAATCCTCGACGGCGTTTACTATTCCACGCTAAAGAAAATCGGAGAGCTGAACCTCGTTCGCAAAACCAAGCAATATGTCGAAGAGCTGGAAGAACTGGAAGTTTTGCTGCTCGAAACCATCCTGAAGCTCAAGAAAGCACGCCTGCTCACCGAAACGGTGATGCTCGGAAAAACCGTTGACCGGGAAGCACTCTTCAGCGAAGAGATTCAGCATTTCAAACTGGCGAAAATCGCAACAATCAAGCAAGAGTTACGACAAAACCGTTCTTTGCTCGATCCGGTTTACGACGATGATGAATTTGAAGATATTATGCTGCGTCGCAAAAAACTGCCGAAAGAAAAGAAAGTCAAGGTCTCGACGTATCATCAAACACTGGCGTTGCTGCGCGAAGGACATTCCAAAAAAGAGATCGCGAAGATCCGTCAGCTGACCGGCAATACGATCAACAACCACTTCGTGAACCTCATCCGTTCGGAAGAAATGGAGCTCAAGGAAGTGCTATCGGAAGAACGCATCCGCGAGCTGGACAACCTGATTGAAGACATTCAGGCCACGTCTATCGGCGCGCTGAAGGAAAAGCTCGGCGACAAAGTGAGCTGGGACGAGCTGAAGCTTTATCATGCGAATGCGATCCGCTAACCGGAGTAGACTTTAAGACCTTAGGAATTCAGGATATCAGGACTCGTTTCGATGGTTTGTGAACCACATAGACACATAGGGCACATAGGTATCCAGTCCTCGGTCTTAAAGTCTTGAGATCCTGAAGTCCTGACATCCAACTTGTGGCACATTTTTTCGTATGATTGCAGAAAAAAATAACCCTATGAAAAGCTTTTACCTGCTGCTTGGTTTCTTGTTCTGTTCTGTTGCTGCTTTCAGCCAGGAAGAGGAAGAACCGATGATCCCTTATGAATTTCAACCCGACCAGATCGTGTACCTGCTGGGTGATAGCGTGAACATCCGTAAATCGGCTGATCTGAACGCCGAAGTGGTGGCTAAGCTTCCCGTTGGGACGAAGCTCAAAATCATCAGCAAAAGCGAGAAGATCACGCGTCTCAATAATTTCGACATGCCGTGGTATTACGTTGAGATCTCGAAAAAGCAGAAAGGGTATGTCTGGGGCGGAAAGATCGCTATGGCTTCCTGTCGCAGTACCGAAAACCCGGATATCGTGTTTCACTTCGGGTTGGAGAAAGCAACCGCCGACGGCATCGGTATTCTCCAGATCCGTGTGGAAAAAAACAACAAACAGCTGCAAATGCTTTCCTTCGAAAGCTTCGGCGGACCGATGAAGCGCCATACGTTTACCAACCACGGCGATCGCGGGCTGAAGTCTGTAGACGACATCTTGTATGTGGATGGGTTTGGTGAATTCTGCGGCGACGGTGGTGGCGCGATTGTGTTTTTCTGGGCCGATAACCAGCTCACACTGGTAAAACAGCTCTGGGATATGTTCGACGCACCGGTATTCGCTTCCCAAACCTTCCTCTTTCCGGCCGATATAGAAGGTGAAAAAGACCGCGTGCTGCTCCACGAACTAGCCGGCGAGTACGTTGACGATGAAAACGATCCAACTTCCAATAAAGTGGTCTACTCGCAGGACGAGACCACGAAGTATAAATGGAATGGGAAGGAGTTGGTGAAGATTTGATTACACCTCCTCCCTTGAGGGAGGATTGAGGAGGGTGGCTGAGTAACGATCGGACGTAAATTCCTCCCCCTGTATCCCCCTCCAAAGGGGGAGAAATAAAAAACGCCTCCGTTTCCGAAGGCGTTTTTTTATTGTTTTCTCAGTCTTGTATTACAATGCAAAAGCTGCTTTTACTTTATCGACATAGTCGAGCTTTTCCCATGTGAAGAGCTCCACATCGCGCTCGATAACTGTTCCGTCAGGTGATTTGAAGGTTTTCTTCACCACTTCGTTCTGACGCCCCATGTGACCGTAAGCTGCTGTTTCGCTGTACATCGGGTTACGCAGCTTCAGACGCTGCTCGATCGCGTAAGGACGCAGGTCGAAGATCTCTTCTACTTTGCGGGCGATATCGCCATCTGTCATGTTTACTTTCGCAGTACCGTAAGTGTTTACAAACACACCGCATGGCTTCGCTACACCGATCGCGTAAGATACCTGAACCAGTACCTCATCGCACAAACCGGCAGCAACCAGGTTTTTCGCAATGTGACGTGTAGCGTAAGCAGCCGAACGGTCTACTTTGGAAGGATCTTTTCCGGAGAATGCACCACCACCGTGTGCACCTTTACCACCGTAGGTATCAACGATGATCTTACGTCCTGTAAGACCTGTGTCACCGTGTGGTCCACCGATCACGAATTTACCGGTAGGATTGATATGGTATGTGATCTGGTCGTTGAACAACGCTTGCAGCTCCGGCTTCAAACGAGCCTTCACACGCGGGATCACGATATTGATAATGTCTGTTTTGATGCGCTCGAGCATTTCGTACTCGCTTCCGAAATCGTCGTGCTGTGTAGAAACCACGATGGTATCGATGCGCTGTGGAATGTTGTCATCAGAGTACTCGATGGTCACCTGTGACTTTGCATCCGGACGCAGGTAGCCGATCAGCTCAGGCTCGTTGTTGCGGATGTGGGAGCATTCCTGCAGGATTTTATGTGCGAGATCGAGTGCCAGTGGCATGTAGTTCTCGGTTTCTTTCGTTGCATAACCGAACATCATTCCCTGGTCGCCGGCACCTTGTGCGTTGGCTTTCGCTTCGAAGTCGTTGTTTACCACTTTACGGTCAACACCCATGTTGATATCCTCCGACTGATCGTGGATCGCCGACATGATACCGCAGGAATTCGCCTCAAACATATACTCCGATTTTGTGTAGCCGATCTTGCGGATCACGTCACGTGCAATCGTTTGTACATCGAGGTATGTATTCGTTTTCACCTCGCCCGCCAGAATCACCTGTCCGGTTGTAACCAGGGTTTCGCAAGCCACTTTCGACTCAGCGTCAAAAGCCATGAAATGATCGATCAGTGCATCGGAAATCTGGTCCGCTACTTTATCCGGGTGACCTTCAGAAACGGATTCTGATGTAAACAAATAAGACATATTCGGTTTCTTAAATAATTTATGACGCGCGAAAGTAGTGAAAAAAAAGGAATGGGAAAGAAACCAATCAGAATTTAGCCAATTAATCTACTTAAATGGTAGAATAATTGATTTTCATTAGGATGCTCATCGTTTTTTCCGGCGCTTCTTTTTCTCCCCGGCTATCGGGTCTTTCGGCTTTGAAGCTTCATGCAGCGAACGGATATGATCGTAATACACATTGAAAAAAGGATGGTAATGATCTCTATAGGATGTATGAATCGCATCCAGACTGGCCAACGCGCGTTCATACGATTTTTCCCGAACGAGCAAATCAACTGTATCGAGGATTTTTCCAAAATCGGTGCTGTCGATCATGATAATAAACACGTTCGAACGCAGCGTTTGCGTCCATTGGGTGTTCACCAGCTGCATTTCCACGGCTCCAAATCCTTCATCGTAAAAATGCTGGCTTTCATTCAATCGGAATGGTTTACCTCTCTCTGCTTCCTCACCTGTCTGCAATTCTTCCATCGGTGAGTGCATATATTGCCAGGTGCCATCACCGAGAGGAGCCAGGGCTTTGACAGCCAGCATACAATGGGTACAGACTTCCGTTCCGTACTCGGCGTAAAACATCCAGTTTCCATTGACGGCGATCAAGTCTTTCCGCAGCAGGATTTCCGACGAATCAACTGTGTAAACGCGTGCCATCAGCGGCAGCGTTACATAACGGCTCCCGCAAAAGCCTTCGCTGGCAACAGGATTTCCTTGCAGGCTCAGACAATTCAATACCTTCAGATTTTTCATGGATGCCGGTAAGGAGCTGATCTGATTTCTGTCCAGGTTCAGGCGCTGCAGCTTTGATAAATTCCCGATCGATTCAGGAAGCTGGGTCAGCTGATTGCTCCATAAATTCAGCTCCACCAGCGAATCGAGATCACCGATGGACTCGGGAAGACGCTGAAGCTTGTTACTGAGTACCTCGAGATTCATCAGTTGTGACAATTCGCCCATTGCTTCGGGAAGTTCAGTCAGCTGATTTGCCGTGAGCTTCAGCATTTGAAGCTTCACTAGTTTTCCGATCGATTCCGGAAGACGTACAAGGAGATTCTCGGAAAGATCCAGCTGGGATATATTCACCAGCCGGGTTAGTTCTTCCGGGAATACTTCGAGCTTGTTTTTCTGAAGATTGAGCTGATAAATACTGGTTGGAAGGCTCCCAGATCCTTCGGGCAGGCGCGGCAGATCGCTTCTGTCCATTAACAGGCTCGACAAAACGGTCATTCCGGCGATTTCAGGCGGAAAGGTTTTCATCGGATTCTGTCCCAGGTCTAAACTAAAAACAGCGCTGAGCTTTCCGATCGAAACGGGAAGCGTGGTGAGTCCGCAATTTCTGACTTTCAACACCCTGAGATTCGTCAGCAGCCCAAGTTCCTCAGGCAGTTTCCCTAACGGATTAGACGAAAGATCAAGCTTCTCCAACCAAATCATTGTCCAGACCGATGCCGGAAGCTCGGAAAGCTTGTTCCTGCTAACATCTAATTCGTCAATTCCTGTGAGCTTTGCAATGGATACAGGAAGCTCTGTGAGCTGGTTATCTTCGAGCTCCAGCTCTTTGAGGCCTGTCAGCTGACCGATCGATTCGGGAAGCCGCTGCAGCTTATTCCCCTGCAAATCGAGGCTTTCGAGCAAAATCAGGTTTCCGATATCAGGAATTTCGGTAAGCTCGTTATCGTTCAATCCCAACCATTTGAGCGATGTCAATTGGGAGAGGGACGCCGGAAGCGATACGATATTGTTATCGTTCAGGTACAGCAATTCGAGCTTTTTCAACTGGCCGATAAATTCCGGTACGACCGTGATTTTGTTCAGATCCAGATTCAGTCTCACCAGGTTGGGAAATTGTGCTATTTGGGGAGGAACTGCCGTCAATTGCTGGCCGAACAGGTTGAGCTGGTAAACTGCCGCCGGATTCTTCAGCGCTTCATCGATTGATTTATACACTTTCGTGCGCTGTGCACTGACCACAGCTACAGGAAAAAGGAACAAAAAGGCAGCAATTGTTTTCATAGGCATCGTTGTATATAAAGCGAAATGAGCAAAAATGGTACAGTTCTACTGGAAAACAAATCTGTAATCTTGCTTTCCCACGAATACACGGATGACGTACTATCATGGAATGACAGCGAATGCTTCCGACTAGTCGGAAACGAATTTTATTATATCAGACAATTTTCCCTCCTGAAATCTTAAAGTCCTGACATCCTAAAATCCTCCTGTCTTTTCACTAGCTTTGAACAAGATTCATTTCTATGCTGATCGTCATTATTTTGCTGTCTGTTCTGCTGCTGGGTGCTTTGCTCATCATAGCACTGCTGCTGGGACGGGTGCGCGAACAAGCGCGGCAGCAAACAGAGCTGGCCGAGCGCAACCAGGAATTGAATTCCATTATTCATTCGAGCGAGCTGAAAGCCCTGCGCTACAAGCTCAATCCGCACCTGTTCAAAAACGCGCTCAATTCCATCCAGTCACACGCCTACCAGACCTGGTATTCGATGGACAAGCTTTCGGGCGTACTGGATTACATTCTTTACGACAGCGATCAGCCACTTGTTCTGCTAAGCGAGGAAATGGAATTTGCCATGAATTTCATCGAGATCAACCGCCTGAAATTAAGTCCGTTGTTCGATCTTTCCGTGCGCAATAACCTCGAACAACAGCAACCCGAAGCCATGGCCGAGCTGCGCATTTTGCCGCTGGTGACGGTCGATCTGATCGAAAATGCCTTCAAGCATACCGATTTCCAGAAAAACGAATCCTTCATTGCCATCAGCTTTACCCTCGACAAGGGTATTTTCCGGCTCGAAGTGCGCAACCGCATCAGCGAAAAGGAACCGCTCCGGAAACGACGTGGTGGCCTCGGATTGAAAAACCTCGAGGAGCGACTGAAAATTGCCTACACCGGTAAGTACAAGCTGTCCACCCAGCAGGAAGGCAATATCTTCAACACACATTTAGAAATCGATCTCAATGTCCAGGGATTATAACTGCATATTGGTCGACGATGAGCTCCTGGCGCTTTCCTACCTGCGCACCTTGTGTGAGGAAATTCCCGGCATCCGCGTACTGAAAGCCTACGACAACCCACAGAAGCTGATCGAAGAATTGCCGGTCATGGGCGCCGATTTCTGCATTTCGGATGTGGTCATGCCCGCCATCAACGGTTTGGAGCTGGCGCGTCACCTGAAACACCTGCCAATTATTTTCACCACGGCCCATAACGAGTTTGCAGCCGATGCATTCGACATCGATGCAGTCGATTACCTGCGGAAACCGGTTCGGAAACAACGCCTGGAACAAGCCATCGAAAAAGTGATCCGCCAGATCCGTTTACAGGAACAGCAGGGTGTACAGCTTTCCATCCAAACGGCCAAAGGGAAAATGATCATTCAATCGGGGCAGATCGCGCTTATTTCTTCGGAAACGATCGACCGGCGCGACAAGCTCATGACGCTCAAAACCGGCGAAACGTGGGTGATCAAGAATACGTCGTTTGATCAATTGCTCGAACGCCTGCCCGAAGCACAGTTTTGCCGGATCTCACGGGGTGAGATCATCGCCATCGATCTGGTAAAGGGCCATACAGCCGATTCCGTGCTAACGGCTATTCTGGATAAAACAGGAAAAAACCGGTTGTTTTCACTCGGCGTGCTGTACCGCGAAGCTTTTCTGCAAAAACTGGGTAGCTCAAACGCCCAGTAGCTGTTTCAGATCACTGTAAGCCGTACGACTGATCGCCAGGCGCGCGCCCGATTTCAGGATCGCCACATAGCTGTTCTTTTCAAACGACTCGATCTTCGTAAGCTCATGAATATTGAGGATGAACGAGCGGTGAATGCGTATAAACTGCCGCGGCGAAAGCGATTGCTCGAAATGTGACATGGTCTTCTTCTTCAGGAACGTTCCGGATTTGGTATGGATCTTCACGTAATCGTCGTAGGCTTCCAGGTAATGGATATCCGACGTCGGGATGATGCGGATTTCCGTTCCGTCCTTGATCACGATGCGGAATTGCTCATCGGGCTGCGGGTAAGCGATCTCCGATGTCGGAACAGGCTTTTTTTCCTCGCTCGACTGCCATTTGGCCACCGCAGCTTTCAGGCGATCGGCTGCAAAGGGCTTCAGCAAATAATCCAGCGCATGTACCTCGAACGCTTTCAGGGCGAATTCATCGAAGGCGGTTGTAAAGATCACAGCCGGCGGATTGGATAAAATTTCCAGCATCTCGAAACCGTTGATCTTCGGCATCTGGATGTCGAGAAAGATCAGGTCGGGCTGCAATTCACCGATCAGCTTGGCGCCTTCGAAACCGTCGCCGCATTCGGCCACTACTTCCAGCTCCGGAAGCTCTTTCAGGTATTCTTTGATGATGGCGCGGGCCAGCGGTTCGTCGTCGATAATGATTACGCGTTTCATGTCGTCTGAGGAATAAGCAATGTCGTTGTAAACTGTTCAGGTGTTTTGGAGGTCGACAACAAGTCGTTCTGGCCGTAGAACAAGCCCAATCGTTTGCGGATGCTGGCCAATCCGAAGCCTTTTCCGGCGCTGGCTGCCACGAATTGTTCGTCATACGGACTCGAAACGTCGATCCGCAGCAATTTCTGGTCGCAGCTGATCTTTACGCTGATCAGGATGGTGTTCACCTGGCCGTACAATCCGTATTTGATGGCGTTTTCAATGATAGGTTGCAGGATCAATGCCGGCAATTGGGCATTTTCGCAATTTTCCGACTGGATGATTTCCGTCGTGAGGCGGTGACCGAAACGCACGCGCTCGATCTCAAGATAGAGGCGCAATTGCTGCAATTCTTCTTCAAGCGGCAATAACTGCTGCACATCTTTCCGAAGTGTGCCGCGCAGGAAGTTGCTCAGCAGCTGGATCATCCGGTGGGCTTCTTTTGGCTCGAGAAGCGCCAGTGCACCAATAGAATTGAGGCTATTGAAGAGGAAATGCGGCTGCAGCTGCTGGTGAATGTTGTCCAGCTCTGCTTTGGTCAGCGCCCTTTCTTTTTCCAATAATTGTTGCTGGATTTTCACCTGCGTCTGTTCGTTCTTACGGATCCACCAGTAAAAGCTGATCAGCAGCAGGAAGAAGAAAGCCATCACACCGCGAACGGGCTCGTAAGGAAAAATGTAGGTTTCCCATTCGTTTGCCGACGAAAGCAGTCGGTACGATCCATTGAACGCCAGCTGGAACAGGGCCGCAAACACAAATACGATGGCAAAGTTCACAAAGTTCAACGCCTTCGCCGCGTGGTAGCTGTGCTGGATCAGGTACAGGACCTGCGCCAGTACGATCATGATCACCGACGTAAGCGCCGCATCTTTCGCAGCGACTTCGAGCGGGAAATGATTGACCAGCAGCAATCCGAACTGCATGCCGGCAGCCAGCAGGATTTCCAGCGAGAACAGGATGCGGGGACGTAGTTGTGAGCGGCTTTCCATAAACGATAAACGGGTTTTAGGAATTGTAGCTATTGATTTCAATTCCTCCGAAGAGGCAGGTTCCTTTCAGGATGACAACTTTATCGGGTGTATCCCCTACTGCCGGGCTGTGCTGACGTTTGTCCTCGACATCACCGAACAGTACCACAATCTCAGATTTGATCTGCCAGTTGTTTGGAACGGTCAGCGTGGTTCCGCCGAAAATATTCGTCACATCCATGACTACTTTGTCGGTAAAATCAGCCTGGGAAAGGTTCAATTCGTTTCCTCCGAAGATCGTTACGATATCTGCTCCGCGAAATTGCTTGCTCACCACATTTTTCTGCACGCCACCGAAGATGGAAACTGCATCGATGAAATCGTCCTGCGACACGTCGTCGAGGCTGCCGATTTCTTCGAAAAAAGCTTCGTGTTTTTTCCAGCGATCACGATGGAATTTGTGGTGATGATCGCGGTGACGTCCGCACTTTCCCTTGAAGCGGGATTTGAAAATGATCCCGAAACCGACCAGGATAATGACGATGGGCCAGGCCACTTTCATGTTGATGATGTCGGGGTACCAATCGTGGAACAGGAACAGCGTACCGATCAACATCAGCATATAGCCCGCCACGGTTTTGAATTTGTGCTTGATCACAATGATCACTCCGATACTGATCAGGATCAACGGCCAGCTGAACAGCCAGTCAGGAAGATCTACACCCAATCCCCGGAGGAGAAAAAGCGTACCGAAGCCGATCACGATAAGACCGGTAGCTACCTTGCCCCTTTTCTTGTTTTTCTGCCAGGTAAGGTACATATGCTCTTCTTCTGCATTGAGTAAATTGCTCATAATCGTTTCATTTATGATCCAAAAGTAGAAGCTTTCCCTCTGTGCCACAACAGGAATTAGGCGAATCGTAGCTGAGTGTAGGTGAATGGTGGATAAGCCGAATATTCAACGGTTTAAGGATCAGTCCTTATCCAACGCATTGGCTGTGAAACGCGTTGAACGGTTTAACCTTTGATATGTACTAAACCCAAAACACCTTATCATGATGAAATTCCTTCTCCCTGTAGCTTGCGGCCTGCTGCTGATTGCTTGTCATTCCGCTGCCGATCAGGCTTCCGAACAAAAAGAAATGGCGGCTATACAACCACCGTCGAATGCCAAAGCGAGCCAAGTTCCAGCCTACGAAACCAATCCTTTGGATGCACTGAGCAGCGCTGCCGCCCAACCATTGTTCGAAGATTCGCTGCACCGTTTTGTACGAACGGCCAACCTGCGTTTTCGTACGCAGGAAGTGGTGAAAACATCGCTGGCGGTGGAAGACCTGTTCACAGAACGTAATGGCTATATCGAACACTCACAGATCGCCAGTCAGGAGCAAGAAGTGAGCACGGCGCCTATTGATGCACATTCCGAATGGAAGATCACGCGCTACACCACCATTTCAACCATTACCGCCCGTATTCCGGTGGCGAAGCTCGACGACGTGCTCAAGGCCCTTCAGCCGTATGTCGCCTACCTGGATCACCGCACGGTTGATGCACGCAACATCGCCTTCGACAGCTACCTGAAAAAACTGGTGCAGCAACGCATCAGCGCGCATGCGGAGCGCTTTCTGAAAGCCAAATCACCCGATGAAAAGCAAGGACTCGATCAGTTGCTGGAACGCGAAATGCAGGCCGATCGCGAAAAAGTGGAAGATCTGAAATTAGACGACCAGGTGGCTTACAGCACCGTTACGCTTTCCATTTACGGACAGGATAAAGTGAGCCGGGAAAAAGTCATGATCCTTTCTACCGAAGGCTATGAGCCCGGAATCGGTGCACAGTTGCTGGACCGTCTAGCCGATGGCTGGAACCTCATCGTTCAACTGATTCTGGCATTGGTCAGCATCTGGCCGGTACTGATCATACTTGGCCTTGTTTGGTTCTTTTGGAAACGCCGTAAAGCAGGAATGTAAAATTCCAAAATTGAAAATGCCAAAATGGAAAATTGAAAAGCCTTTGGGTTAATTATTAATTATGAATGATCAATTATTAAGATAAGAATTTCTAGCAGGTTGCTCTCCTTGATAACTCATAATTGCCGCATTGATAATTGATTTTCAATTTTGGAATTTTCCATTTTACATTAAAGAGATTCAGCAACGACTTCCTTCACGTCCGGCAAGTGCTGTTTCAGAAGGTTTTCGATACCACCTTTCAGCGTAGCCGTACTGGACGGGCAGCCGGAGCAGGAACCGCGCAGCGCAACGGTCACGATACCGTCTTCGAAGCCAACGAAATCAATGGCACCGCCATCGTTTTCAACAGCAGGGCGCACGTATTCGTCAAGCAGACCGCGGATCGCGTCGTCGTACTCGGATGGCTCATAGGTTTTTACCGGTTTATCTTCAGTTGGCGCTTTCGGTGCCGGCATCTGGATCAATACATCCTTGCCGTTGGCCAGCCAGTCTTTGACAAACTCGCGCAGCTCCATGGTCACAAAATCCCAGGAAATGCTATCGTTTTTGGTAATGGTTACAAAGTTTACAGCGATAAAAACGCTTTTCACGAACGGGAAATTGAACAGCTCTTCCGCCAGCGGAGAATAGCCTTTGGCTTCGGACTGGGAAGCGAATTCCACCGATTCACCGTTGATCAGCAAGTATTTATTGGCAACGAACTTCATCGTATTCGGGTTCGGTGTCATCTCAACGTATACGGTAATGGGAATTTGTGTCATGATGTCTGTGTTTTCGTAGTGCAAAGATAGTTCATTAGTTGGAGAGTTGATGAGTTACAGAGTTACGAGTTTCTGAGTTGATGGGTTTGCAAGTTATAGGCTGAAGTTTCAACTCAACGACTCTTTAACCCGGCAACTCACTAACTCAAGCAGGCTCTACATGCACCAGCACATCCTCGATCTCCGGCATGGTTGCCATGAGGTGGGATTTGAGACGGTGAGCGATCGTGTGGCCTTCGTCGACGGTGAGCTGGCCGTTTACGGCAATGTGCAGATCGACCCAGTAGCGCATGCCCGATTTCCGGACGTAGCATTTTTCGGTGTCGAGCACTTCGGGAATTTCGGTGGCGTGATCACGGATGCGGCAGATCAGCTCGGCGTGGTTGTTCTCGTCCATCACTTCTCCCAAAGCCGGGCGGAAGATCAGGTAAGCATTGAAGAAGATGATTCCGGCGGCGATCAAGGCGGCCCAATCGTCGGCGGCAGCATATTCATCACCCAGCCACACGGCGATCAGGATTCCTATAAAGGCGCAAAGTGAGGTGATCGCGTCGCTGCGGTGGTGCCAGGCATCGGCTTTGAGCGACGTGCTGTTGAGCTCCTTGCTTCTGCGCGAAACAAAGCGGTAAAACAATTCCTTACAGATGATGATTCCGGCCAGGAACCAGAGCGTATAAGCTGCCGGGGCTTTGTGCGGCGTCAGGATGCGATCGATGCTTTCCACAATGATTACCGAAGCGGCAATACACAGGAAACCAACGACGGCGAAGGTCACCAGCGGCTCCACTTTTCCGTGACCATAAGGATGGTTTTCATCGGGCGGACGATTCGCGTATTTCAGGCCGAGCAAGACGAGTACCGACGAAAATACATCGGTCGTGGATTCAATGGCATCGGCGATGAGCGCATAGGAATTACCGAAGAAACCGACCAGCCCTTTCACAACGGCCAGCAGGAAATTCCCTACGATACTGAACACAGCGGTTGCAACGGCTTTCTTGTGCGCTTCCATGCGACGAAGATACAATTTTCAGTCGGCCGGTCGACAGTCATTCAGCCTCCGGTCGGCCAGTCTCCAGTCGTTCTGTCTTCAGTCTTTGTTTGGAACCTGGTACGGGAGAGACTGAATGGACGCTTTCGTTTCCAACCCCAAAGCAGTAATCGTATCAGGTAAGCGTACTACTTTGATCTCTTTTATGTTTTCGATTATAACCACCCAATCAAAGAGCTACATTTTTTGTTTGCTCTTTTTTATTCCACTTTCGTTCCTTTCGCTGGGCCAGGTCAATATAGCTCCAAACCCTCACTTCGAAGAAATGACGCACTGTCCTCCGGGTCAAAACAGCGCACTGTCCTGTAGTGATTGGTATATGTTAAATGCAACGTCTGATTACTTCAACACGTGCGGCGGCATCGGTTTCAATCAGGGTATTTGTCAGGTAGATATTTCATCAGGAATTCCGCAAAATTGTATGGGATACCAACATCCCTTATCAGGAAATGGTTACTGTGGTTTTCTTGCTTATGTGAAAGTCTTGGACCCCGTTTCCTATAAAGAGTACATCGCGGCAAAGCTGTTAGCCCCCATGGTAGCAGGTGAAAAATATTGTGTAGAATTTTATGTGAGTCTGGCTGACAGCAGTCATTATGCTGTAGACGAAATCGGGGCTTTTTTTGGTCCGGATTCGTTGCCACAAATTACTCTGGAAGAGCTTGATTTAACTGCACAGGCCGTCAATACAACTGGTGTGATCACAGACAAGCAAAACTGGATCAAAGTGACCGGGTATCACGTGGCTTCAGGAACCGAAAAATTCATGTTTATCGGGAGCTACAACAATTATTCCAATACAACGATCACAACGTTGACGGAGCCTCCTTTGGGCGACACGATGAATGGCAATTCCTATGTGGCCTATTATTATGTCGACAATGTGAGCGTCTGTATGCAGGAAAGCGGTACCTGCGCATGCGAAAATGCGATTGAGCCCGATGCTCCCGAAGAAGAAAAAGAGGATTATGCTCTCCCCAATATCTTTACCCCTAATGACGACAATAGCAATGATATCTGGACAACTGATTTTCTGTATGATGATGAGTACGTCATTATTTTAAACAGATGGGGAAATGAAATGGTTAGGCTTAGCAAAAGCGCCCCCACATGGGACGGTTCTGTCAATGGCGCAGCATGTTCTGATGGTGTCTATTTCTATATTGCGTGGATGAGAGGAGAGCAGAAAAGCGGCTTTATTCAACTGATACGATGATTTCTAGTCTCCGGTCGGATTCCAGACAAATGACTGGAAACTGACCGACAGGAATACAAGCAAGCTCTCCTTTTCTGACGAGCGGCATTTAAATAAAATCTATCTTTACAATGGATTATGCGTCGTTTGGCCTCCATAGCACTGTTATTGCTCGTCTTCTCAGGAAGTATCGGGGCACCTTTGTATACGCATACCTGTCTTGAAGAGAAGGTTACGATCCATACGCTCTTTACCGCTTCGAAGCATTGCGACGACCTGGAAGCTGCCACTTATGAAAAACAGCACGTTTCCTGCTGCGCTGCTCCGAAACAACTGGTAAAAGACAATTGCTGCTCGGAAGAAGCACAGCACCTGGCCATGAAGTTCGGTTTCTTCGAACACTGGCAAACGCAGTTGGCGCTTGCTCCGCAGCTCATTTCAGACATTGTAACTTACCTGCCTTACACCGTTGTTTTTCCGGATGAGCAGGAAGTACTTTACGCCACCAATTCCAGTCCGCCTCCGCTAAGCGGAAGGGACATTCTGCACCGCATCTGCATCTGGAGACTGTGAACCCGATTGCCTGCTCATTGTAACATAGGATTACAATGACCCAGTCATTCATTCACAAAACAGTCTTTATGAAAAATCTCATTTTAGCAGGCTTGTTTTTACTGGTTAACCAATTCGTTTTCGCCCAGTTACAAGGTATTGTCTTTGGTGCCGGAGAAAACGGAAAACGGGAACAGCTCGAACAGGCCCAGGTACAATTAAAAATAGCACGCATCGGCGTCTCGACCGATGAAGAAGGAAGATTTGAACTGATCCTCCCGAAAGAACTGCCCGACACGATGATCATTTCCGCTTTCGGCTACTATTCCGATACGGTGATCGTTACACGGGACGACCGTTTTACCGGTCTCGAAATCACACTGCTTCCGGAAAACATGCTGGAAGAATTCGTCATCGAATACAAGCGCAGCACACATACCGTGAACCGGCTCAAAACCCTTTATGTGGAAGAGCTGGGCGAAGGCGAGCTGAAAAAAGCCGCTTGCTGTAACCTCTCCGAATCGTTTGAGACGAACGCAACCGTTGACGTAAATATCACTGATGCGATCTCGGGCGCCAAGAAAATCCAGATGCTCGGTCTCGACGGCGTTTACACGCAGATGCAGATGGAGAACGTTCCATTCCTGACAGGCCTTGAAGGATCGTTCGGTATGAACACCGTTCCGGGAACGTGGGTGGAATCCATACAGATCACCAAAGGAACGGGAACCGTTGTCAACGGCTACGAATCCATGGCCGGACTGATCAACGTCGAATTCCGCAAGCCTTCGACCATGCAGCGCTTGTATGTGAACGGCTACGGGAATATGTTCGGACGGGCCGAGCTCAATGTCCACGGCGGACAACTGATCGGCAAGCGCTGGGCAACAGGTTCTTTTGCGCACGTTTCAGGTATGCAGCAGGAAATCGACCGAAACAACGACGGCTTCCGCGATCTGCCTTTGAGCAAAACCGCTTCGTTCCTCAACCGTTGGGAATATACCGGCGACCGCTTCGAAACGCGTTTCGGGGTCAATGCATATTACGACGAGCGCTCAGGCGGACAGCTGAGCAATAAAGTAAACCGCTACGGCGCCTATACCGACAATAAGCACATCGATGTTTTTGCCAAAACAGGGTTCCTTTTCCCGAAAAAACCGTACCAGAGCATTGGTGTGGTGTACCAGGCGAAAGTGCATGAGCTGAACGGGAATTTCGGTCCGCGCAACTTCTCCGGAACCGAATACCGCGGTTATATCAACGCCATCTACGACGGCATCATCGGCTCGACAACCCATAAGATCAAGCTCGGGTTATCGGGTGTGGCACAGGACCTCACGCAGCGTCTCGACTCAGTTGAGCTGAAACGTCCGACCATGACACCGGGTGTGTTTGCAGAATATACTTACACCGGAACACGCTTAACGGCTGTTGCTGGCGCACGCTACGATTACCAGACGGATTTTGGTTCCCAGTTCTCGCCGCGTCTGCACCTGAAATACATTCTCGACGAATTCACCGATCTGCGTCTCACAACCGGAAAAGCCTGGCGTTTGCCGAATGTCATCATCGACAACAGCTCGCTGCTGGCTACCTCCAAAGCCTGGCGACTGCCAACGGAGATCAAGCAGGAAATCGTCTGGAATTCGGGGATTTCACTTGCACGCCGCATGCGTTTGTTCAACCGCGAATCGAGCTTCACGGCCGATTTCTACCACGCACGCTTCGAGCGACAGCTGGTAATCGACCGCGAAATGGCTGTGGATACCTTCTTCTTTAGCTTCCAGGACCGCGCTTCGTTCAGCAATACGTTCCAGACAGAGTTTTCTTTCTCGCCGTGGAAACCGATCACGTTACGCTTCGCCTACAAGTACCTGCAGGTAATGGCACGCTACGACGGTCAATTGCAGCAGCAGGTTATGGTACCGAAGCATCGCGGGTTGTTCAACGTTGCTTATGCATCCCGCAACAAGCGCTGGGAAATCGACGCCACGCTTTCCGTTTACGGAAAAGTACGTCTCCACGACGTCACTTATCCGGACGGATCGCATGCACACGGTCAGACGGGCCAGGCAGTTCCGCAAGTATTAGCACAGGTTACGCACCATTTCCGTAAATTTGATGTATACATCGGCGGGGAAAACCTGGCAAATTTCACGCAGTCGAACCCGATTATCAGCGCCGAAGACCCGTACAATGCGGCATTTGACGCGACCCGTACGTGGGGACCGGTTTTAGGCACGGTTATTTATGCAGGTTTCCGGTACGAGATCGAGCGTCCGAAGAAAAAGGAGACGCACGAACACGAAGGAGAATAAGAACATTAAATAGTATTAAAAATGAAAGCATCACTCATCATTATCTGTCTGCTGGCGTTCTTCGGAACATCATGGGCACAGGAATCGAAAACACAGACCGTGGTCATTCACACCAGCGCCGAGTGCGGCCAGTGTAAGCAACGCATCGAAGAAGCATTGAACTACACGAAAGGCGTCGTTTATGCGGAACTGGATGTGGCAACGAAGAATGTGACGATCAAATACAACGCGAAGAAGACCGACGTGGCTAAGCTTCGCGCGGCGATCAACAAGCTTGGTTACGATGCCGACGATCAGAAGGCCGAACAGGCAGCGGTAGATCAATTGCCCGCCTGCTGTAAGCCCGATGGGATGAAGAAGCATTGACAAACTACAGGTTCAATGAGAAGCTGTCCTCCGGGGCAGCTTTTTTTGTTTATCCTCCCCCTCTGTCCCCCTCCGAAGGGGGAAGTACTTCGGCCTCCTCCCTTGAGGGAGGATCGAGGAGGGTGGCAACGCGTGTAATATCTAAAGAGATCATTACATTTACAGGAATCACAAATATTCACGGCTATGATCAGCGTTGACGATTTCCGTTCTATTGCATTGAGTTTTCCTGAGGCATCGGAAGCGCCGCATTTCGAGAAAACCTCTTTTCGGGTGCAGGGCAAGAAGATCTTTGCTACGATGGATGAAGCGAATCAGACGGCTGTGGTGAAGCTCACGGAAATCCAGCAATCGGTTTATGGTGCATGGGATGCGACGGCGTGTTATCCTGTTCCCAATAAATGGGGCAAACAGGGCTGGACGATCATTCAACTACAGAAAGTCGATGCCGAATTTGTACAGGATATCCTGAAGACGTCGTTCTGTAATACCGCGCCGAAAAAGCTGGTAGCTCAACTCTAATCACCACAAAGGAGCAAAGATTTTTTTTCGACGTACATTCCCAAAAGGAAGCAAAGGCGTTTTGTCGTTTATTTCTTAATCGAAATACAAATCAAAATCGTATTACTATACTGTTGAGCTTTTCGAACAGGATTGTCTTGCACCGGGATTCCCTTTGCTTTCTTAACAAACACAGTCAGGCAATTAGCTTTTGCTCCTTTGTGGTGAAATTACGGTTTCAGGATCAGCACCGAAGGTGTGTTCGTGAGCCAGATACTTTGCGTTTCGACGGCTTTTTTCCAGCTTTCATGACTGATGAGCATCAAATCCTGCTGCTGCATGAATTCCTTTTCCAGCTTACGCTCGTTGTAGAGGGCAATGTGGTTCGGTGCCACCTGCTCGATTGCACGGATGTTCTCTTTGAGCTCGGGATGCTGACGAATGATGCCGGCGCTGTCCATGATGATCACGCGCGCTTCGCTATGGTGAATGAGCTTTTGCGCATAGACCAGCAGGAAGCTGTCGTGGATGGAGAAGATCGGTACGAAAACGTTTTCTACTTTTTCCAGGTCTTTATCGATCACGATACCCACCGGAATGCGCGAGCTTTTGATCAGCTGACGTGTACGATCATCGAAGGTGGTATTCTCGAACAGCGGCTCTTTACCGGTAATGGTTTCGTAGAGGCGCTCCGGGTTGATGAGTCGGTTGGTAAACCCAAGCACCCGCCCGAGCAGCGAGCCTTCAAATACGGATCGTCCGATACCGATCATAAGCAGATCGAAATGTCCGCCGTTAGCTGTATCGGTAATTTCCTTGTTGATATCGACCGTAGGTTTAAAGAGCGTTACCACCGGCATCGCCAGTCGTTTGGCTTCGAGCTTGATCGGCCGGAAGCTATCGCGCTCGTATTCTTCGGCATTGTACTGGTTCAGGTCGTTGCTGGACGAAACGTGAAGAGCCGTTACGCTGGTATTGTCGAGCGTTTTGCGGGTAAAGCTGTTGGCTATGCGCAGCAGGGTGCGACCGCGCTCCGGACTTCCGAAGGCTACGAGAACGGCATATTTCGTAGCGTTGATCTGTGAAATTTCTTCTCTGCGATGGTCTCTTTCCGGGATGAAGTAGTTGACCAGATCGAGCAGCGGACCGGTCATGAAAGTCGTAATGAGCGCCATCAGTACCAGCATGGCAAAGATCTCATCAGACAACACGCCGAGGTCGTAGCCGATGTTCAGTACCACGAGCTCCATCAGTCCGCGGGTGTTCATCAACGCACCGATAATGATACTATCGCGCCAGGATTGCCCCACGAATCGCGCCGCCAGCGCAGATCCCAGGAATTTCCCGGTTACGGCTACCGCAACGATGATGGCGGTGATTCCCCACAGATACCATTCATCAAGCAGGCCAATTTGTGTACGCAAACCGGTAAATACAAAGAACAGCGGCAACAGGAGCACCAAAGCCACGTCTTCGAGCTTTTCGATAAAAATGGAGCGGAAGTTCAGGTTGGCTGGCATGATCACACCGGCCATGAAAGCACCGAAGAGCGCGTGGATGCCGATTACTTCAGTAACATAAGAAGAAAGCAGCAAAGTGATGAAGAAAATCGCCACAACCGGTTTGCTCAGACTTTCCTTGTTGGAATATTTTTCACCGAAGCGGCGCAGGAAGGGCGCTACCACTTTCAGCATAATCAGCACGTAAATGATGGCAATGAAAATGATGTAAAAAGCGCTGAGCACGGAACCGGCTTTCACAATGGCAATTACGGCCGCAAGAATACACCAGGCCGTAATGTCATCGGCAGCGGCACAGGTAATGGCTATATTCCCGAGCCGGGTTTTCGACAGACCGCGTTCCTGCACAATCCTGGCCAGTACGGGAAAGGCCGTGACACTCATCGCGATACCGCTGAACAGGGCGAAGGAAAGGAATTCGACATTTTCACCGGCAAACGACTGGTACAGGAAGTACGACAATCCCACACCGAGTGCGAAGGGGAAAATAATGCTGGCGTGGCTGATGACCACGGCGTCGTTGGCTTTGTTGCGGATGACCTTCAGATCGAGCTCCATTCCTACGATGAACATGAAAAGGATCAATCCGATCTGGCTCAGGAACTGGAGGTTGCTCAGGGAATCTTTCGGGAACAGGAACCCGGAAAACTCGGGGAAATACATCCCAATGAAGGAAGGTCCGAGGAAAATACCGGCAACGATTTCACCGATAACGGTTGGCTGACCGATCTTCTTACAGAAGAAACCAAAGACGCGGGCAACGACGATAATGGTAATGATCTGCAACAACAGGGTTGCCAGCGGATGCGTCAGGTTGTGCATGGCGGTATCCGCAAACTGATTCCACGTGGAAGCGGCGGTATCGTATTTCACCGGATTAAGGACTTTGCCCGGCTCGAGCGCTTTCCCCCATGTGATGATGGCCATTACCACAACGAACAATCCACCAATGGTCAGGATGTAAAACAGCAGATTTTTAATGCCACGCATCGCCTGTCTTTTTTGATTTGCCGTAAAAATAAGCGGGGCATGCTACCATTCGGCAGATTACAGCATGGGAATGTACTGAAACGGCGAAATGATGAAATAAAGCCTGTTACTTTTTGTCTGGTGCAACAAAAAGTAACCAAAAAATGCACTTCCGATTGCGCAGATCGCTGACTTCCGATTGGGATGCGATGCAATCGGAACGATTCTTACAAAAATCGGAGATCCTTATTTCCAGTTTAGAAAAGTCAGCAGTGTTTCTGATCTTTCCAGGATTGTCTTTTTCTTACAATCCGAATCCGCTTTTCGAACAATCAGCAGAAAAAGAAACGGGCGGCGCACTCTCCTCGCCGCCCGTCATCTGACTGGGTCTTTTACCTAACTCTCTTTAAATTTACTTATGCTACACTCAGTCAAATGTGATACTACCGGTTGATGCTTTGCCGGTAATGAGAATCTTCGAATTATCAACGTTCATAACAATCGATCCGTTGGCCGCTTCTTTTTTCAGGCCGCCTTTCGCCACCTTCACTTTTCCGAAATCGGTTTCGAGGTTAAAGCTTAGATCGTCGTAGTTATTTTTCAGCTGGAAATTGCCGTTTCCGAAATCCAGGTTGACTTCCATATCGCCGGTAAGCTCCATGTCTTTTCCTGTTACACTTCCGGAATGCGACGTAATAACCGCAGCTCCTTTGGTCTGTACCAGCACGATGTTCCCGAAATCGGATTCGAGGTCGAGATTGCCGTCGAGGTACATGATTTTGGTATCGCCGGATGAACCGTCGAGGATGAGCTTGCCTTTCATTTTGGTGATGCTGACATTCCCGAAAGCGCTTTCGGCTGTCAGGTCGCCGGTGAGATCTTCCACGGTGATGTTGCCCGAATCCACATTCAGCATAGTCGTAGCCTGCACGTTGGTCAAGGTAACATCGCCGAAGCTGTTGTAAATGTTGCAGGTAGGTGCGTTAAGGCTGTCGATCGTCACTTTCCCGGATGTTGCCTGGAGGCTCAGCATCCCGCTAACTCTGTTCAGCTCAACGGCGCCGAAATCGGAAACAATAGTGGTATTTCCGCGGAGCATAGTGCCGTTGATCTTGCCGGATGAAGCGTGTGCGTTAATCGTACCGTTCACTGATGAAAGCGTGATGTCACCAAACGATGCATCCGCCCGTACATTTCCTGTAACATCGGTAATGTGGATGTAGCCGCTGTTCGCTACGGCTTCTACAGGAACTTTGCAATCAGTAATGCGTACGTTTCCGAAATCGCTTTCTGCCTCACAATGGCCCCCGCGCTGACCTTTGACCTCGATATCACCGCTGGTTGTGCGCAGGGCCATATGAACGCCTTCCGGAATTTCGATGTACATCGCTGCGCTTGGATCGTGCCCTGAGCCACAGCGGGCATTCGAATTCAGGTTCACGTGCAATGTCGAACCATCCCGTTCGTATTCCAGCGGATAGATCGGAATTTCCTGGTCTGATTTGTTGGTGGACGTCGGAATCACTGTACGGATATGGACTTTGCTGTCGGGCGATGGTTTTACGAAAATGTTGCTCTGAACGGCATCTACATCCAGCTGGTTCACTCCGACAAAAGTGGTATCGGTTTCCTCGGAACCCATGCTGAAGAAATAATTCGGTGGCTCAACCGGTAGAATCCCCAATACAGCTATCCCTCTTGGAAGCGTAGGCATGGCCGGAGGTGTAATCCGGGCTACGGGTAATGCTTCAGCTAAAAAGGGGGACAGCTGCTCCAGCATGGGCTTTGTTACAATTTCAGGTAGAATTGCCGGAGTGGGTTTTGTACTATCGGTTGTTACTGTTTCAATTTCAGGGGCGACGATTGTAGTGTCGTTTTGCTCAGGTGCAGCGTTTACAGCAGCCACAACGACCGGTTTTTTTGGCTCAGGATCTTCGTTCAGCTTGTAAACCACGGTAGCCACGGCAACTGTTGCACAGCTCAGACCGGTGAAGAGCCATTTCAGGCCGACTTTCCCGATGAGCTTGGCGCTGGATTTCATTCCCAGCTTAGAAAGCAGCTCCTGTTCTTTCCCGGTTGGGATGAACACGACTGCCGGTGTAGCGAATGCCAGTTTTGCTTCCATCTCGATGAATTTATCCGTTACAAAATCGTCTCCGTCCGCGGCTAAGATCCTTGCCTTGAACAGATCCCGGAGTTCCCGGTCCGTAATGGTTGAATCAAATGCGTTCATGGAGTTTTTTTGTTAATTGTTCTTTCAATCGCTGGTAGTACACTTTCAATTGGTTTTCCGGCTTGTCGATGAACTTCGCAATCTGACTGTAAGCCATTCCTTCGCTTCGCAGCAAGAGGAGCATGCGCTGCCAGTCTTCCATTTTGTCGAGCTCTTCATCGAGCACCTGCAGCTTTGGATTTACAGCTGCTTCCGCCTGCTGTGCTCCGCCGGCATGCCGCTCCACCTTCTCGAGATCAGTGGTGACAATGCCTTCCTCCTTCTTCGTATCGCGGTAATGGTTCCGCAGATAGTTGATGAAGATCCGGAACACGAACGAAGCGAATTTTTCTTCCGTTTCGAAGGTGTAATTACCCAGCGTGTCAATGACCTTATAAAGGGTTTTGTAAATCAGTGTCCAGGCTTCGTCTTCCGTGACATTCCAAGTGCGTATCGCATAGGAATACAACTTCTTCCCGTAGCGATTGTAGATTTCGCCAAGGAGATCGGTTTTGCCCAAATGCGACAGCTTGTATGTCTCTTGCGCCATTGCCTGCACTCAATTATTTTTTGCCCTTTAAACTATAGAACACGGATTGGTAACACCGCGGTATTTTTTTTTACCGATCGAAAGGTAACGGATCGCCGGAAAGCAATAGAGACTTTTCGGAATCAACGGTTTTATGGCTACATAAGAGGAGTGGTGGAGTTGTGAGTTTATGAGTTACAGGGTTTCTGAGTTGCAGAGTTTTTGGGTTAGTGCATGAATTCATAACTCGCCAACTCATAAACTCATCAACTTTAGTTCATTCGATGATTTTCAAAAAAATCCCTAAATAGTCGCGATCGTTGAGCCGAACTCATAACTGGCAACTCGCAACTTCTAACTAACAATTATCTTTGCACCCGAAATGCGGAAAACACTGTTATATGGTTTCTTGCTGGTGATGCTGGCGGGATGCGGGGACAAACAAGCGTCTGCTCCTGTCCGACCGGAATCGGAAAGGGTTTCGTATGATGTGACTTTCGGCGCTCTTCCGGATACGTATGCCCGCGATTATGCCGATACGATCCGTTCGTTCTTTTACGACCGCATCCAGGCAGAACAATTCAGCGGAATGTTTCTCGTAGCCAAAAACGGGCGTATTATTTTCGAGCATTACCAGGGAATGGCCAACATCCAGCGCAAGGACACTATGTCGGCACACATGCCCATTCACGTCGCTTCGATCTCGAAAACCGTTACCGCGGTGGCCGTTCTGCGACTCGTTGACCAGGGAAAAATTGGGTTGGATAAAGATGTGCGAACCTACCTGCCGACGCTTCCTTATGAAGGTATTACAATACGCATGCTGCTGAACCACCGCACAGGCATTCAGTACTACGGCTATTTTCCGGATACGATCTGGCCACGCTCGAAGATGATGCGCAACAAGGATGTGCTGCAATTGCTCCACGATTACCAATTGCCTTTGTATTATCCTTCCGGAACACAGTTCTCTTACTGCAACACCAATTATGCACTACTGGCGCTGGTGATCGAAAAAGTAACCGGTAAGTCGTTTCCAAAAGCCATGAACGCTTTGATCTTTGAGCCGCTCGAGATGGACGATTCCTTTATTTTCGAGCCATCGAGGGCCAAACAGGCCATGGCGCTTTCGTACAATTCCAAAGGCGTGCTGCAGGAAACCACACACCTGGATTATGTCTACGGCGACAAAAACCTTTACACCACTGCCCGCGACCTATTGAAGTTCGACCGCGCAACGTATTCCGATGCGTTCCTGAGCAAAGCCATGAAGGAACAGATGTTCAAAGGCTACAGCTATGAAAAGGAAGGAAAAGCGAATTACGGTCTGGGCATCCGCATGCGCGAAGAACCGGGCAAACAGCCGTTTTTCTTCCACACCGGCTGGTGGCATGGCAATACCGGTTGTTACGCTACGATGCGGGCTGATACGGTGTGCATGATCATTTTATCGAACCGCTATACGCGCCGGATTTTCCGCATTAACCGCTTATCGCTGGCGTTTGGCAATTACCCGTTCGCGCCGCTGGAAAGCATCAAAGAATCGATCAAGCAGCTGGGCTCGAAGCGCTCGAAGAAAGGTCTTCCGAAGGTGGACGAGGCGACTGAGGAGGAAGAATGAATTTCGTTTATCCCAAAGTACGACGTGCTTCGTAGTTGCATTCCCCGAATTGGCGAATTGACACGAATAGAATCGCCCTTGGCGATTCATACGACATAAAAAGCTTTGTCCAAAGTATTGCAATTAATTATGCTAAAACAGCAATTGCCTTGGCTCAGGTGTGGAAGATCCAACGATTCCGGAAGGGATCAATTGCAATTACTTCAAATGGCGAAAGCAGTACCTGGACACGTTGAAACAACTGGATATCGCTCAGATCATGAGAGATTACCAGATGACAACCGCGAATTACAATTCGTTTTAGATTACTCCCCCTTCATCCCCCTCTAAAGGAGAAAGTTCTAAAAACTAAACACATACCCGATGCTGAATCCCCAAAGGCGCAGATCGGTGCGGTAGAGCTCTGCAATCTTATGTTCGTGCAGGTCGCCATTCGTGACGTTGACAAATGTGGTATTGATATCGCGGCCTTCTTCGGTTGTTGGCTGCTCGCTCTCGCCGCCGTGCATCGCTTCGTGGTCGTGATCCTGCATGTATTTCACATTCACGTATTCGAATTTGCCGAAGCTATTCATGAAGTTGACGGAGAAATACAAACGGTGACGGTCTTCGGTAGAAACGCCGTGGAACAATCGGCTCATGTCGACCTCCACTCCGGCTTCACCACCGTAAATAAAGCCACGGTCTTTCTGAAAGGTATTGCGCTCCATGGGCACGCAATCGTCTTCTTCACCCGGCACGGCAATGGCAATTTTAGAGCGCATCACAGCTCCTCCGATTTGCGGTGTAATAAACCCGCGAACTGCCCGGTAAGGATGACCGATGTGGAATTTCGTTCCGAGCTGCCATTTGTTCATCGCGCTGGAGAACGTAACATCTGTTGTGGTCTGGCTTTCGTCATCGAAAACATAGGTTTGCTGCATCGTCCGGTAGCAGTATGAACCCACGCTTCCTTTGAATTCGAGCATCATCGGGAAACGCTGAATGGGTTTGTAGGCAAATTGCAATCCAAACCCGAGATTGGTACTCATTTTGGGCATTACGGACCGCACGGGAATATCAGCTGTCAGGTAAGTTCCTATCTGGGCTTGCTGGGCAGCCGAAAAGAAAGGAACGAAAAGCAAAAGAAGGTAAGCGTGTCTCATACTCAAAGGGTATTTGGTAGAACAACCTGAATACAAGAATTGTACCAATGAAAAAGCGGCTCCCGAAGAAACCGCTTTTTGTACTATTTGAGATGGTTATGTGTTATTTCACGAGCTGTACCATTCCTGTTTCCTTGAACACTTCGTTGGCTTTGCTTTCCGCCTCGATGGTATAGAAGTAAACGCCTTCAGTCATCAGGTTGCCACCTTCGTCTGTTCCATCCCACTTGAAGTCTGGTGTATCGAATTCACGAATGGTATTTCCCCAACGGTTCACGATGGAACATTTCAGCGATTTGATACCATCGTAGCTCACAAGCTGGAAGTAATCGTTGTCGCCATCAGCGTTTGGTGTAAACACGTTCGGAACGGACAGGAAGCACGCTGCAGATGCCGTGATCGTAAAGGTTTGCGGATCGGATACACAGCCGTTGTTTTCGGCCACTACAGTGAACGTTGTTGTTCCGCCTACAGTAATCGTGTTGCCCGATCCGGTAAGGTTACCCGGCTGCCACACGAAAGTACTGCCCGGCTGGTCGGATGAAACCTGAACGTAAACCGGTTCGCCCGGACATACTTCCATATCTCCCGGTACGCTTACTACCGGATCAGGAAGCAGCGTTACCTCGATGGAATCGATGGCCTGCGGACAGAAATAGTAATCGGCAGTAACGTACACCCATCCCGGACTGCTTACTGTTGTTGTGTTCGTCGTAGAGCCTGTCGGAATCCAGTTGTATTCCATATCAGGCTGATTGGAGATCGCTGTCAGGCTCACAGACTGACCTTCACAGATCGTCGGTGGAACATCTGTTTCGATATTTACCACAAGAGCCGGAATAACCAGTACCGTAACGGTCGTATCATCCACACAGCCGGCAGGTGAAGTCACCGTGAGTGTGTAGTTCGTCAATCCAACCGGTGGCACAACGTCGATTTCTGAAGCGGTGCTTCCACCCGGTGACCAGCTGTAAGTCGAATTTGGAACACCTGTCGGCCAGGCTTCGAGGTTGTTCGACATGCCTTCACAAAGCGTATCGTTTCCGTTGATGAAGATAAAGGCATGTGGAGTCGGATTCACAACAATGGTGCGGTTCACAGTGTTGGAAACGCAGCCTTCCGGTGATACAGCCGATACGGAGTAAACTGTATTGACCGTTGGCGACACATTGATCTGAGCGGTATTCAATCCACCTGGGTTCCAGGTGAAATCCAGTCCCGGTGTAACGGAAGAAGCTGTCAACGTTCCGATTTCACCGGCACAGATCGTATCGTTCGGTGTAGCGGTGATCACCGGCTGCGGGTAATTGGCTACCGTGATCGTATCGCGGGCATAGCAGATCGGTGCAAAGCTGATGTCGTCGATCGCGAAGTCATTACCGCTGTCCAGGACGTTCTGGTTCACAATACAGATCTGGGCGCTGGTCACCATCCCTGAGTTCCAGGTCTGGTAGAACTGCTGCCAGTTACAAGCGGTCGGCGAAAGCGAGAAGACGCTTCCGAGCGGTGCGCCGTTGATCGTAAACTGCAGGTTCGCTACATTGGGATCGTTCAACGCAGAAGCGGCCCACGCACGGAATTGATAATCGGTATTGGTGTTTACTGCTACTGTCTGGCACCACACATCTGTTCCAGGTGTACCGGCACCGTTTACCACCATCATTTTATTTCCCGGATCCGGTGTGTGGTCCTGGCAAACAGCGAAGTTGTTGTGTACCAGGTGTGGTGATGTCGTGATAGCATAGGTTCCGGCGCTGGACAATTGTCCCCACGATCCCCCCATACCAACTGTGTAGTCGGTTGTAAAGTTGGTATTTCCCTGTTCGAAATCGCCGTTCACGATCAGGTTGTCGCCCATGAGGCCGACACGTACCCAGTAGTTGCCCGGCATAGTCACGAAACGCGTGGTGTTTGTGCTACCGTTATCCCACAGGTAGCTGTCGTAACCTGTACCCGGAGTCAGGTACATGCTCGATCCCTGACAGAAAGTGGTATCATTTCCCAGGTTCACGTCAAGCGTACCCAGGTTCATGGTAATGGTTGCTTCATCTGCCGGGCAAGCGCCGCTGGCAGGGAAGGAATACGTAAAAGTGTAAACTCCCGAAGGAATTGTCGCGGTAGCCCACTCGCCTGTTCCGATATTGAATGTTCCGGAAGCAGGCACGGTTGTTTCCGCCCAGTTACCACCACCGGTGGCACTTGCAGAAATAAAGTCATTGAGATCGATCAGCGGTCCTGGCGAGCAGTAATCGGCTGAGTTATCAGCGCCTGCTGTAAACGGTGCTGTAATGGTTACCGCCAGTGTTTCTTCATCCGAGCAACCGGTGATACCGTCATAGATATAAATGGTCTGTGAAGTATTCACGTTTGATCCGGTTGCCAGCATCGTGCCTGTTCCAAGCGAACCGGTATAATAATGTTGGTTGCCGCTCAGGTTGGTTCCTGTAATAACCGGCAGCGTGTAAGCCCCGCAGGAAGAAACCGGTGTTGCGGTGGTAATATCCGGTGTCTGGTAAATGGTTACCTGTACGTTGAAAACCGAATCCGGGCAGGTCAGCGCTGCTCCACCATCAATGGTATAAGCATACGAACCGTTGGTATTGACACCTTCAGTAAACGTTCCCTGGTAACCGTTGGTCAGTGCAGAAGGACCGGTCCAGTTTCCTGTCTGGGAAACATTGGTCAGCTCGTCGAACAGATTGAATGATCCACCTGTGGCACATTCTGCTTTGGTCAGGTTGACCGGTGTAGGTGTGCAGACCTGTAGGCGCAGCTCGTCGAACCCGGCATCGTTCCCCGCCGGACTTCCCGCCAGGTTGTTGATAATCTGGAAACGAACAGTTGCTGTTGTAGCTGTAAACGGCAGAATGATGTTCTGCCATACGTTGTTCGTTACCACATTCTGCGTTGCCAGCACGACGTTGTTCTCATCGAGTACCTGGAAGGTCATGTTGTTGGACGAGTTGAAAGCATCTCTTGTCCAGAAGCTGAAACGGTAATCTTTCCCGATACAAAAATCTGTGTATTGACGATCGAAGACCAGGCCCGTGAAACCATTCGTGAAATTCATATACATCCCACGTGTTCCGTGGTGGATATTTCCCGGAAAAGTTTGAGGTGTATTGTGGATGGTGGCCCCTGGTACAAGTCCGGGAATGACAGTAGTGTATTCGAATGATTCAAGTGACAGGTCGTTCCACGTGCACTGCGCACTTGCCGAAAAACCTGTGGCAAGCACCCCGAGAGCAACGAGCCAATTTTTACAATGTGTTAATAATAGCATCATGCGTGTATAAGAGATAACAAAAATACGCAGAAAAAGCGCTAGAGGTTGCTTATAGGCGGGCGGACAAAAACAGGACAAAGGGTAAAGACCCGTCTGATTAACACCGCGTTAGATCTGACATCAGCGAGACAGAAGCAAAAATGGGCATTTGCCAAAGCAAACGCCCATTTTGGTTAACAGTTGAATCTGTATTACTGAACCACTAATTTGGAAATCGTGGTCTGTCCTTCATTGGAAATTTGGAGGAAATAAACGCCTTTTTCCCATGTTGCAACATCCAGTTTCAGGGAAGAAGTGAATGCTTGTCCGGAAACAACTTGAGCTCCGGCCATGTTGAACACGCGCACTTCGCTTTGCATGTTGTTCGGGATGGAAATCGTTACCTGGTCTTTTGCAGGGTTCGGATATACTTCCAGTCCGGCGATGCTGTTTTCAGAAAGCGATGTGTAGTCGATGATCTCTACTTCCACTTCGTATTCTTCTTCACCGCAATCGTTGCTTACTGTCAGCGTAACGGTAAACGTTCCGTAATCGTCGTAGATATGTGATACGCTTTCAGGACCGTTTGCGATAGACTCACCGTCGCCGAAATCCCAGCTGTAGTTGTCTACGTTCTCAGCACCAGTTGCAGAGAAGAAACCAACGAAACCGTTCATAGAGCTGGTGATGCCTGTTGCAGAAGGTGCTTCTTCAACTTCTACGTTGATTGTACCGATTCCGAGGCAGCCCGCAGGGTTTGTTACATAAGCAACATAAGAACCTGTTTCGTCTACTTCAACAGTTTGTGTGAATGCGTTGGTTCCGCTCCATGTGTAAGTAGAGCCTGGGTTACCAGCATCCAGCAACAATGTTTCACCTTCACAGATCGTTGTGTCGTTACCGAGGTCAACGATAGGATTGGTGTTCAGGATTTCGAATGCTCCGATGTTTTTAGAGCAGGCAGCTGTTTCGTCTTTAGAGATCCAAACGTTGTAGATACCTGGCAACAGGTCTTCGAACGTTGTCTCACCCTGCCATTCAGTCGGTGGAGTTGTTGTTCCTGCACCAGCAGTAATACCGTAAGCTGCAGTTGCGGAGTTGATTACCAGGTCATCGATTCCGTGACGGAATGCGCTTCCTCCTGTTTCTGCAGAGAAGAGGTGTTTCCAGTTGGAAATATCTTCAGCCAGGTATGCCGCAGGCAATTGGATATTGTTGAAGACTACAGTACCATTTACTGTTACTGTTGCCTGACCAGCCGAGTTAATATCGAGTACAACAGGTACATCTGTTAATGATCTCCACAGTGCTGTATTGGTAGAATAAGCTACTGTTTGAGCGCTTGCCGGTCCGAATGCTGTGTTCGCAGTCCAGCCGTACACCAGGTAAATTCCTGAAGCATTGCCGTTCTCTTCCGGGTTAGCGAATGAGTCGAAGCTCAAACGCAGCTTGGTTCCTTTACCGTTTCTGGCCGAACCGTTTCCAGCCGGAGTAGCGTCATCACCGAAAGAGTAAGTGATTCCGTCTGCACCACCGCTGATAGGCTGATCAACAGTCATTTTAAAGGAAACTTTCATGCGGTTATCCAATGTAGTTGTCTGAGGTGTGTTGACCTGAAGATAACCGGAATTACCAGCTGCTGAAGGTGTCAGAATTGCTCTTCCTGCTGTGAGTGAAGCGTTTCCAGTAAGTACAGCTACGCCATCTGCCGCAGTGAAGTTATTGGTATAGAATACGCCGTTTCGCTGAGCGAAAATGTTTTCCAGGGAAATTGTGCCTTCATCGTTGCAATCGAAATGTGTGAGCTCTACATCAGCACCGAAACCAACTACTACGTCCATTCTTACGGAATCAAGGTTGTCATCCGGCGGGCAGGAAGTAGAACGGATCTGGTAGTAGAAGCTGTAAACGCTGTCTTCTGCCGGAGTGAACTCGAATTCGTCCGTAGAGCCCCATGGCTGTACTTCAGTTGTTCCGTCAGCAGCCAACCAGCGGTATTGCCACTGACCACCACTGGTGATTGTATCAGGAAGTCCGTTAACGCCCAATGTTACAAGGCTACCCGGCTCGCAAATTTCAGTTGGCGCATAAGCAGAAGTTCCGCTTACAAGACCTGCCGGTGTTACTTTCACTGTCGCAGTGTCTTTACAGCCGTTTACATCCGTTCCGATAACCTGGTAAGTTGTAATTACCGAAGGAATCAGGAAAACGCTTGCATCTGTCGGCGAAGGAGACAACTGATTGGTCGGAGACCACACATAAGTTGCAGCTCCAGAAGCCGTTACGTTGGCAGGATCACTGGAACATACCGCGATGTCTGTAGAAGAAAGAGTTACTGTTGGAGGTGTAACCACAACAAGCGTATCAGCAGCTGTTGTATCGCTTTCAGCTGAAATAGAACAGCCTACAATCGCGCGGTACGTCATGGTTGATGTCATGGCAGGTGTAGAGTAGCTTGCGCTTGTTGCCGTAGGGATGGCATTCCAGCCGGAACCGTCATTTTGCTCCCACTGGTATGTAATACCTGTGAACGGATAGATCTGGTCCAAAGACAGTACAGATGTTCCGTTCGGGCAAATCGTATCAACCGTCATGTTAATGTTTGCCGATGCTGGTGTTCCTGCGCAATCCGGGAACGGCGCATAAACGAGCTGTACGTTCGGGTACGAGTTTTCTCTACCCAAAGTGCTACCGCTTACAGGAGGTGTAGTTGGGTTCGGGTTGGTGTTATCGTTGTAATAATACAATGAACGAGCATTCGAAGTTCCGGTTACTCTCCAGGTTGCACCAGGAGAATTGGACCAGCTAGGTGTATTCTCATCTACTGCAATCATGACGTTTTGCGTACCGTTCCATACAAATGGTGTGGAAAGTGTAATTTCCATCCAGTTTCCTCCAGCCGGGAACGTTACTGTACCGCTGAAACAGTTGGTCAGGTTACCTATCACTTCCCAGTCGGTGTTGCTGGCAAATGAGTTTTTATTGGTATGTCCCAGGTAAACCGTCCAGTTATTGGAATCGTCAGTCGGCCCACCGTTGTAGTAAAAACGCACTTTGGTGATGCTCATCGTTGCGATACCACCTGATGCCTGGATATCGGCAACCGTATAGATACTTTGCGTGTAAGAGTAGCCATAGTACGTATTGAGCGGCATAACGCTCGAAGTTCCCGTACCATTACCAATCGTCAGGGTAGTTTGGGCGGTGGCGTTATTTGTAAACGCTCCTAAAGCGAGCATGAAGCCCAGTTTTAGCGAACCTCTACGTAACAACGCCAGTTTGTTAAGTAATTGATTATTCATACAGTTTAATTTTACCTTCAAAGGTACGGTCAGTTACCCGGGTAACGGTAGGAACTGTACGGGACAAAATACAGACAACCACTATCTAAAGCCCCGAAAACAGTAACGTTTGGCGTTAATTGTTTCAGATCCTATCATTAAACACTGAATATGAGCATTTTCTCAACAAGGGAACAAAAATAAAAAAGGCACCCGCTTGAGCGGATGCCTTCCAAATGATTACCTCAATTATTACTGAACGATCAGTTTTGAGACTGTTGTTTGTCCTTCATTGGAAATTTGGAGGAAGTAAACGCCTTTTTCCCATGTTGCAACATCCAGCTTCAGGGAAGAAGTGAATGCCTGTCCGGAAAGGATTTGCGCTCCCGCCATGTTGAACACGCGTACTTCGCTTTGCATGCTGTTCGGAATGGAAATCGTTACCTGGTCTTTTGCAGGGTTCGGATATACTTCCAGTCCGGCGATGCTGTTTTCAGAAAGCGATGTGTAGTCGATGATCTCTACTTCCACTTCGTATTCTTCCTCGCCGCAATCGTTGCTTACTGTTAGAGTAACCGTATACGTTCCGTAGTCATCGTACGTATGCGATACGCTTCCGGCTGCATTGTCGATGGATTCACCGTCACCGAAATCCCAGTGGTAGTTGTCTACGTTCTGAGAACCGATTGCTGTGAAATAGCCTGTGAAGTCTACCATTGTAGCATCGAATCCTGTAGCTGAAGGTGCTTCGAGCACGTCTACATCGATGTTGCCGATTCCGAGGCAACCTGCAGGGCTGGTCACGTAAACGATGTAAGAACCTGTTTCATCCACTTCGATGGTTTGCGTGAACGCGTTGGTACCACTCCATGTGTACGTAGAACCAGGGTTTTCTGCATCCAGGATCAGTGTTTCGCCTGCGCAGATCGTTGTATCGTTACCGAGGTCAACTATTGGGTAGGTGTTCAGGATCTCAAACGCCCCGATGTTCTTGGAGCAATCTCCTGTTGTGTCTTTGGAAATCCAAACGTTGTACACGCCTGGCAACAAGTCTTCGAATGAAGTCTGACTCTGCCAATCGGTCGGAGGAGTTGTCGTACCTGCTCCGGCAGTGATCCCGTACATAGAGCTCTTGGATTCGATTACCAGATCGTCGATTGCCTGGCGCAGCGCATCGCCACCAGTTCCGGCAGAGAAGAGGTGTTTCCAGTTGGTAATGTCTGCGTTCACATATCCCGGAGGCAGCTGAATGTTGCTGAATACTACCTCACCGTTTACCGTAACTGTAGCCTGACCGAGGTTGTTGATCTCGAGCACAACCGGAACATCTGTTAGCAGTTTCCAGAGCGCTGTATTTGTTGAATAAGCCAGTGTTTGGCTGTTTCCAGGACCGAATGCGTTGTTGGCTGTCCAGCCGTACACGAGGTAAATACCAGGTGCGTTGCCATTTTCAGCACCGTTTCCGGCAGAGTCGAAGGAAAGACGCAGCTTGGTGCCTTTTCCGTTTACAGGTGTACCGTTTCCTGCTGGTGTAGCATCGTCACCGAAAGAGTAAGTAAGACCGTCGGCACCACCAGTCCCCCATGTATTGATCGGTTGGTCGTTGGTCATGTTGAATGATACACGCATCGGGTTGCCCGTAGCAGTTTGCTGTGTGGCAGTGATCTGGAGGTAACCGCTGACACTTGTAGCTGAAGGCGTCAGAACGGCACGTCCGTCGATCAGCGCTCCTGATCCTGTAAATACTGCTGCTCCATCAGCACTGCTGAAGGCGTTGTCGTAAATTTCCATGCCCTCTTTCTGACCGAAGATATTGCTCAATTCAATAATTCCCTGGCTGTTGCAGTCAAAATGGGTAAGCTCTACATCAGCACCAAATCCGATGGTAATGGATGTATAGATGGAATCGAGCTCATCCGGACAGGAAGTTGAGCGGATCTGGTAGTACATACCATAAACGCTGTCAGCAGCAGGGGTAAAGCTGTATTCATTGGTAGTGCCCCATGGCTGAAGCTCAACGCCATCTGGTCCCAGCCAACGGTATTGCCACTCACCACCGCTGGTGATTTCACTAGGAAGTTCGCTGATCGTAGCCGTTACAAGTGATCCCGGTGCACAGTTTTCGATCGGATCGAATGTAACATCAGATCCCACCACTGTTATTGGTGTTACGGTTACGAATGCCGTATCTGCACAACCGGCTGTTGTTCCGATCACACGGTAAACGGTCTGAGCCGTAGGCAGCATGTAAACGGTGTCTTGTGTAGCTGAAGGTGTGAGACCGGTTGTCGGCGACCACAGGTAGGTATCTGTTCCGGAAGCGATAATGTTCGCAGGATCTCCCGAACAAGTCACGATGTTCGTTGAGTTTACGGAAACTGTCGGATAGGAATGTACATTCACCATTACGCTGGTTGTCGTATCCGATTCCATGGAATTGGCGCAGGTAACAATCGTGCGGTACTCCATGTTTGCAGTGAGTGCGCCGCTGTTAAGCGTTGAAGCAGTTGCAGACGGAATATCTGTCCAGACTGCTCCGTCGTATTGCTGCCACTGGTAGCTGATTCCGGTCATGTAATAAGCGTTGCTGGAAGACAGCACTACAGAATCTCCTGTACAAATATCAGCATCGCTTGTTACGGTGAGGCCGTTTCCTGGCTGACCGCTGCAAGCCAGCGAAGGTGTCATTTCCAGCTGGATGTTCGGAACGTGTCCGTGACGTCCTGATGCTGTGATCGGCGCAGCCGGGTTGAAGTTGGTGAAATTGCTTGAATGATACATGGAGCGGTTGGTTCCCACTTCTGTTTTCTGGAAGAGCGTAGCACCCGAAGTAGCGGAGTTTTCGTCTACCCCGATCACCAGGTTGCTGGTTCCGTTCCAGACAAACGGTGTTGACAGCGTAATCTCCACCCAATTGTTCGCGGCAGGATAAGTTACTGTTCCGTTGAATACTTCTGTCATGGATGCAACAGGGATCCAGTTTGCTGCTGCCGTTCCAGCGAAAGTATTCTGAGCTGTATTCCCCATATAAATCACCAGCGTATTATTTGCCGATGGTGTACCGGAAACATAAAAAAAGCGAAGCTTTGTAATGGTAGAGCTTTGACCAGCATATACGCCGAACTGTGCCGGATAGTATAATTGCTGGGAATAACTGTAGCTGTTCACACCATGAATCGGAAGCCATTGGGCCGAACCATCGGTAGTAACACCAACAGTTACGTTGGTTTGGGCAACCGCAGTGCCGGTAATCGTTCCGAGTGCCAGCATCAAGCCAAGCTTCACAGAACCATTACGCAACAATGCTAGTTTGTTAAGTAATTGATTTTTCATACAGTTTAATTTATGCGATAAAGTAACGACGATTAAGGGGCTTAGGTGGCGGTATACAACGGGACAAAAAGCGGACAACCAATAAATTACTAACAAAAATGCGTTTTTATCAATCTAAACGTTAAATAAATCACAACACTAGAGTGTCAGGATGAATTTCACCAGCTCTTCGTGCAGCTCCATATTGAGCTTTTTGCGGAGGCGCAAACTGGTTTTTCGCACCGAATCGGGTGAAATACCGAGTACTCGGGCCATTTCCAGGTTGGAAAGGTTGAGCTTGACGAGGGCCGTTAAACGAATTTCAGCATTGGTGAGGTCCGGAAAGTGTGAAAGAACACGCGTGAAGAATCCCGGATTGAGCTTTTCGAAGAGTTTTTTGAACTCCAGCCAGTCGTCGTCTGTGAGCAGCGTAAATGATTGCAGCCTGTCGAAGAGTTTTTCTTTCTCTTCACGTGACTGGTCGCTTTCAAGCGACTGGAACTGGTCGATTTCTTCGGTGAGCTGTTCCACCAGCTGGTTTTTTTCCATCAGGTTGGAAAGGATCTTGTGCATTTCCTTTTCAGCGGTTTGCAGCTCCTGCTCTACCTGTGCATGACGCAATAAAGCAATTTCTTTTTCGCGCTTCCGGCGTTTGCGCACCACGTTCAGCAAGATGAGGAAGATGAAGAACACAACGATCACCAATCCGACCAGAACGGTAATTTTCAGCTCGTCGCGCTTTTTCTTTTCCCGCAACAGTGATACTTCGGCCTGTTTGCGCTCGAAGTTGACCTGAAATTCGATCTTGCGCATGTTTTCGATATCGGAACGACGGCTGAGCGTATCATCGTATCGGGCCAGGATGCGGTAGCTTTCCAGCGCCTCTTTGTACTGTCCCAATGCTTCCAGAACAGCCGTACGGGAACGGTAATACACAGAATAAATCTCTGTAACGTAACCGATTTCCTTCATCAGGCCTTCCATTTGCTGCAGTTTTTCCCGGGCTGCATCCACCTTGCCAATGTGCAGATCCATATCGATCAACAAGTTCAGTGCATTGATCGCACTCCCCCATTGCTTGGTCTCCTGGCTGATCTGGCAGTCACGCGTGACCAGCTCACGTGCTTTTCCATACTGTTTCTTTCTCCAGTAATAGAATCCGAGGTTCCCGGAAAGCACACCTATCCATGGCTTGTGTTCCACTTTATAGGCAATCGATAAGGCCTTTTCGAAGTAAATACGCGAGGAATCCTGGTAATCCTGATCGCGGTTAATAATCCCCAGTGTATTGTAGATCCCGATCTGGTCTACTCCACCTTCTTCCGTGAATTTCAGCGCAATTAGGAACTGCGTACGGGCATCGTCGAAACGAAGGAAATACAGGTAAGCCAGACCAAGGTTTTGGTGATAGCTATACATAAATCGCTGATCCGCAGGAGGATTGGCATCGATGGATTTTTTGGCCTTTATCAGGAAGTAAAACGATTCTTTTTTGTAACCGTGATCATAAAGTCTATGCCCGATCTCCGCGCACAATTGTGCATAATAGCCTCCGTCCTGGTTATCTGCTGTTTTCTCTATCAGCTCCAGTGATTTAATCCATTCTTCCGGAGCGGCGAACCTGTGCTTTTTCAGATCGCGGAAGTAATACAGGAGCGAAATGGTTGGTTCGGCAGATTGTGCAACAATGGAATCGGTTTCACGCACCACTCTTCGTAGGGTGTAATCCACTACCGGCGGGGACTTTACATCCTGTGCAAGGCCAGTTGCAGGTAACAACACCAAAAAGAAAGAGACAGCAAAACAAACCATGAGCAGGTGTCTCATGGCAAGCATGTATTTAGGTCTACGTAGTTTTCCAGTCACAATACTAAATTAACACTTTTTCCGCCTAGGGAGAATATTCCTCTCCCGTGACTGGAATTTTATCGGTTAGGTTGCCGCAATGTTAAAATTAATTTCATCGGCCCGCAAGCCAAAAACAATCCTTTTTTTGTGATCCTACCGGTCAGCGAAGGAGCGTTATGTGCCCTTTATCCGTACGGATCTCATCCGTATCCATCATGCCGAAGCGCAATGTCCAGACGTAAGTTCCTTCCTGTACGTATTCGCCGTTATAGGTACCGTCCCAGCCCACCGAAATATCATTCGACTGGAACAGCAATTCTCCCCAGCGGTTGAAGATCAGCAGCTGATAATCGTGCGGATCCATTCCGGCCGTCATTACCGGCTTGAACTCGTTGTTGTGCTCATCGCCATCCGGTGTAAAGGTGTTCGGAACGTAATACAACAGCTGGTCTTTCACAATAATGATCTGTGAAGCGGTATCCACGCAGCCAAACTGCGAAGTAACGATCAGCTCCACAACGTAGTTGCCGATTTCACCTATCGGGAACGTATGCTCCGGGTTCAGGGCAATGCTGGTTCCGCCATCACCGAAAGTCCAGTCGTTGAAATCGTTGTCGGTAGAATTATTGGTGAAGCTCACCGTTGGGCCATCGGAATAAACCTGCTGCGGATTGTAGGTAAATGCCGCATGCGGCAGCGGATGCACACAGATCATATCGGTGATCGTATGAGTAGATGTACACAATCCATCGGCCGTGGCTGTGAGCGTCACATCGTAGCAGGTTGCTGTTTCGTAAACGGTCGTAACGGTCGAATTGGAAGCCGAAGTAGAGCCGTTGCCCAGATCCCACTGGTACACCACTGCGCCCTGAACGGTGCTTTGGTTGGTGAACGTAACCGGAACCGGCTGACAGCCTTCGATGCGATCGGAAATGAAGTCGACCACCGGAACCGCCGTGATTTGCAGCGCGATTTCGAGCGTATCGTTGACACACATGGAATCGGCCGGCAGCACGTGGTACAATTCATAATTGCCATGCGGCAAGCCTGTCAGATCAAGCGTGTTGGTCGTTGTATTGAAGTTGGCCGCCGGGAATCCTGCCGAAGTCGACCAATGAGGCGCGTTCGGATCTGCCGGGTGATTCAGGTAAGGCGTGAGGTCTTCCTGGTCACCTGCGGTATTACAGAAATGCAATGCCTGGTTGGCTGCTGCGATCGGCTGCTGGTTGACCAGAATCTGCATGATCGACGTATCGTTCGGGCAATATGTTCCGGTAACAATATATGTGAAATCGAATGTTCCGGCATCGGTTGTAGTAGCAATACCAGCCGGTGTTACAGCTCCCGGATACGGTAATAATCCGGCTGCCCAGCTTCCGCCTGCGGTTGCATTTGCTGAAAGCAGTGTGTTCAGATCGATCTGGTTTTGCGTGTTGCACAACACAGCAGCGGAATCCGATCCGGCGTCTTTTTGCGCTTCGAAGTTCACGATGACGCTTCCACTGGCTGAACAATTGGCCGGGTTCGTTACGGTAACGCTATACGTTCCGCTCGTGGTCGGTGAAATGGTTTGCGTTGTCTCGGTTGTGTTCCACAGGTAATTAGAGCCCGGGTTCAATGCATCGAGCACAACCGGCGTTCCTTCGCAGTGGTTCTGCGTCGGACCAAGGTTTACAACCGGCAGCGGGCTATAGGTCACAACGATCGTATCACGGGAATAACATACCGGACGTAAGGTAATGTCATCCAGCGCGAAGTCGTTTCCACCTCCACCGGTATTCTGATTCACAATACAAATCTGGGCACTGGTAGTCATTCCGGACGACCAGTTCTGCGTAAACTGTGTCCAGTTACAAGCACCCGTTGGTGGCGAGAAAATGCCTCCCAGCTGTACGTTGTTGATGGAGAATTGCAGCTGCGCCACATTGAATCCTGTTTCCACAGACGTTACCCAAGTACCGAACTGGTACTCCGTATTCGGCTGAACAGGAACGGTCTGGCACCACACATTGGTATTCGGCGTATCAGCACCGTTTACCACCATCTGGTTCACACCCGGATTGGTCGTGTGATCGTTGCAGGCACCAAAGTTATTGTGTACGAGGTTCGGCGAAGTCGTAATGGCATACGTCCCCGGATTGGAAAGCAATCCCCATGTACCCCCGGTTCCCGGAACATATTGTGTATTAAAATTCACTACACCCTGCTCGAAATCGCCGTTGATGATCTGGTTATTTCCCAGCTCGCCTACGCGCACCGAATATGTTCCGGCTGTGCTCACAAAGCGGGTCTGGTTGGTAGAACCGTTGTTCCAGAGATACACATCATAACCAGCGCCTGCATTCAACCACATGGTTTGTCCCTGACAAAGCGTTGTGTCATTTCCAAGATCCACTTCCGGAATATCGCCGAGGATCAGCGTAAAGTTGGCAACATCTGCCGGACAAGGACCGTTGGCAGGCATCGTATAGCTGAAGGTGTAGGTTCCTGAAGGCAGTGTGGCTGTTGTCCAGTCACCCGTTGCCGGATTGAACGTTCCTGAAGGCGTAGCAGTCGTTTCGGCCCACGTTCCTCCTGCCGTGGAATTAGCCGAGCGGAAAAAGTCGAGATCGATGTTCGGGCCTGGTCCGCAATAGCTCGCACCGTTATCGTTACCGGCATTTCCCGGTGTCGAGATCGTGATCGTTACCGTTTCCTGGTCGGAACAACCTGCCGCACCGTCATAAAGGTAAATCGTCTGTGTTGTATTTACGGCCGAGCCAACCGGGAGAATCGTACCTGTTCCGTTCGGACCTGTAGAATAGCGCTGGTTGCCCGTGAGATTTGTTCCGGTAATGGCCGGAAGTGTGTACGGGCCACAGGAAGCAACAGGTGCCGGTGGATTGATCGAAGGAATATTCACCACCTGGACCTGTACATTGAAAACAGAATCCGGGCAGGTGCCGCCGGCGTCGATGGTGTAGGTATACACTCCATTGGTATTGGAACCCGGAGTGAACGTTCCCTGTGTGCCGTTTGTAAGCGCAGAAGGGCCTGTCCATGTCCCGTTTGGAGAAACGTTGGTAAGCTCATTGAACAGGTCGAAGGCTCCCACACCAGCACATACGGTTTTCGTCACACTCACAGGATCCGGGCTACAGATCTGAAAGGACAGATCGTCGAGCGCTGCATCGTTTCCTGGTCCACCGGCATTGTTGGTGATAACCTGGAAGCGCACCGTTCCGGTTGTGGCGATAAATGACGGCATAATGATGTTTTGCCATACGCCATTGGTGATGACGTTTTGCGTCGACAGCACATTATTGGACGGATCGAGCACGCGGAATGTCATATTGTTGGAAGCACCCCAGGTGTCTTTTGTCCAGAAGTTAAACCGGTAGCTTTTACCAAGGCACAGGTTCGTGTAGCTCTGATCGTATACCAGGCCCGAAAATCCGTCAACGAAATTCATGTACAAACCGCGGGCACCAGAGTGGATGCAACCGCCATACGTTTGGGGTGTATTCTGATAGGTGGTTCCAGGTATGATTCCGGGAACAACGCCTGTGTATTCAAATGATTCGTTGGTCACGGTTGTCCAGGTGCATTGAGCACCAGCGGAAAACGCTGTCAGTAGCATGGATGTGGCAACGAAGAAAAGTCTTTTTTTCATAATCCTTGTATCCTCTTGCGAGGCAGAATGTGTTTACAAAGTTACGGCAGTATGACCGCGAAGTTGCCTTAAACCATAGGGACAAATACAGGACAAGTTAAAATATGCACATTCTTTTCAAATACACACAAACGACATTTAAATCAACAAATCAAGCATTTAACAAGGAAAAGCCTACCGTTTAAGTAGAACTTTGGTGTCGGATATGAACTTAGGTTTTCAAGAAAGGCCAATTATTTTTTGTACTTCCATTCTTTTGTTTTCCCTTCGAGCAAATTGGATAAGGTGGTTTCCAATCGGCGCTCGCGGGTGGTTTCTGTTTTCGCTTCATTGATCCAATCAACGTATTCGCGTTTGTGAGAATGGCTGAATTTTTCAAAAACGTCCTTCGCAATCGGATGCTCGTCGAGGGCTTTGGAAAGCATAGCCGGAATTTCCAGCTCCTTGCGTTCCTTTGGATTCGTTTTAGGCACTTTAACACCTGCATCGATGAGATCCATCGCCTGCAAAATCAGCGCCCCAAGCTTTTCAGCATCGGGAAGTGCTTCCAACGAATGGATTTTCCCCAATGATCCCATCCCGTTTCGTTCGTTTCCTCGCAGGATATCATGTTCGTCTTTCAGCAAGACTTCATGCCAGAATCCGAACGCGCAATGCTTTTTAAACGACGCCATGCTGCACAGGATCGCGCCTTTGTATTCAAAATGCGGGAAGCTCCACTTAACGGTTTCCTTCACTTCAGGACAAAACACATGAACGGTATTCCGCAGCTCGTTGAGAATAGGTTGAGCAAACGGCTCGGCTTTGGAAATATATTCTGATATAAAAGGATGAAAAGACATAAGGATGAATTATCAATTGGAAAATTATGAATTATCAAGGTTCGAAGACAAAAGAATCTACGCCGCGGTGGATTACATTTTCAATTACTTGATAATTGCCGCATTCATAATTGATAATTTTCCTCTTACTTCTGCATCTGCTCCTTGATCTCCTTCATGAAGTCGGACGCATAGACGAAGTTCACGATCTCGGGGTTATCGGTCGTGATGATGCTTTTTTTGTTGCCTTCCCACCAGTTTTGTCCCTGGTAGATAAAGCGCACGGTGTCACCGATCTCTACTACCGAGTTCATATCGTGAGTGATGACCACCGTGGTGATGTTGTATTCGTAGGTGATCTCGCGGATCAGGTTGTCGATCAGGATGGATGTCTGCGGATCGAGACCGGAATTCGGCTCATCGCAGAACAGGTAGCGCGGGTTCATGGAAATAGCGCGGGCAATAGCGATACGTTTCTGCATACCTCCGCTGCATTCCGACGGAAAAAGCTTGTTTTTGCCTACGAGGTTTACGCGTTCAAGGCAGGTATTGGCACGATGAAGCATTTCCTTTTTCGACATTTTGGTAAACATCGAAAGCGGGAACATAACGTTTTGTTCTACCGTCAAGGAATCGAACAAAGCCGAACCCTGGAAGAGCATCCCGATTTCCTTGCGGATATCTTTGCGGTCCAGACGGCTCATTTTGGTAAAATCACGGCCATCGTAGAGGATTTCTCCCGAATCGACTTCGTGCAAACCAACCACGCATTTCGCAAGCACGGATTTTCCTTGTCCCGAAGCACCGATGATCAGGTTCACTTTCCCTTTCTCGAAAGTCGTCGTCACATCTTTCAGCACCTGGTGATCGCCAAATGACTTGTTTACGTGCTTTACTTCGATCATGTGAGCAGGATCATTTGAGTGAGGAAGAAGTTCGCGATCAGGATAGCGATGCTGCTGCTCACAACGGCCTGTGTCGACGAACGACCAACATCGAGCGCTCCGCCTTTCGTATAGTAGCCGTAAAAGGAGGAAATCGAAACGATCAGGAAACCAAACACAACGGTTTTGGTGAGTGCATAAACGATGTGGAACACACGGAAATCGTAGCGGATCCCGAACGCATAATCTTCTGTTGAAAGCAAGCCGGAGATCAGCAAAGCCAGCCAGCCGCCGATGAGGCTCAGACCGATGGAGAAGATTACCAGGATAGGAAAAAAGAAAACAGCCGCAACGATTTTCGGCAATACAAGGTATGAAAGCGAATTCACGCCCATGATCTCGAGCGCATCGATCTGTTCGGTCACGCGCATGGTACCGATCTCGGAAGCCACATTGGAACCGATCTTACCGGCAAGGATGAGGGAAATGATGGTCGGGGAAAACTCGAGGATGGTACTCGACTGCGTAATGTAACCAACCGTATACGTTGGCAGGAGCGGGTTGCTCATGTTAGACGCCGTTTGCAGCGCGATTACACCTCCCATAAACGCCGACATGAGCGCTACGATAGGAATCGACTTGATGCCGACGAGCTCCATTTCTTCGAACAGCCGGACGCGGAAAATCTTCCATTTATCCGGCACGGAAAACACGACCCATAACATGGACATGTAGATCCCTATGTTTCTGATCACTCCCATTACGCGGATAAAGTTAATGGAATAATCGATTTTGGCTCTACTCTAATCTATGACTGGTACTGTTTTTCTCCCACGAATACACGAATCAGGCACTATATTAGCTTACAATCTGATGAGGAATGGACACGAATTAAGCTGTCAACATGGTTGACAGCTAGTGCAGATTCGCTTCAATTTAACTTAATTGTTCATTCGTGTATTCGTGGGAAAGCAGCAGCCCTCATGGCTTTGTCAGTCACTGGTTAGAGTCGAACTTCAATTTTATATGTGCGTTCAACTGAATCCCGCCCGAAGATTCCTTTCGGGAAGTGTGTTTTTCAACCGGCAGCACCTGAAAAAAAGCAGTATCGACTGAAATGGAAAGCCCGGCAAATACGTAAATTTGTGTCCATGGAACAAAGCCGGCACGATCGCCTGGAAAAACAGCTCAGACCTTATTTACCGGAAGGATTTGCTGCTATGATAACGGATTTGCTGCTCAAGTATCCCGTGCGGTTTGCCATTACGCCGCCGCGTTCCACCAAACTAGGCGATTACCGCGCACCGATGCCAGGCGAAAAACACCACCGCATTTCGGTCAACGGCAACCTGAATCCGTACAGCTTTCTCGTTACGACCTTGCATGAATTTGCGCACCTGGAAACGTTCATCCGTTTCGGGAATCGGGTGAAACCACATGGCGAGGAATGGAAACAGGTCTATCGCGAATTGCTGTGGCCGGCTATTTCCACCGGTAAATTACCCCAGCCTATCGAACATGCGCTCATGAAGAGCCTCACCAATACCAAGGCTTCTTCCTGCTCCGATACCCAGCTGTCGCGCGTGTTGCGACGCTACGATCCGGAAGACAAGCGCGAAACAGCACTCGAAGAGCTGCCCAAAAATGCTACTTTTGCCCTGCAGGGGCGCCACTTCCGCAAAGGAGATTTGCGGCGAACGCGCTATATCTGCGAAGAAATCGCTTCCCGGCGGAATTTCCTGATTCACGCCCTGGCGACCGTCCACCACATTGAATAAGTATGGAACAGAAACAAGACAACTATTGCGTGATCATGGCCGGAGGAATCGGCAGCCGCTTCTGGCCAATGTCGACCGTGCAGCACCCGAAACAATTTCTCGATGTGCTCGGGATCGGAAAATCGCTGCTCCGCATGACCTTTGAACGCCTGCTGAACATTGCGCCGGCAGAAAATATTTACATCGTTACCAACGCCATCTACGGCGATCTCGTTCGCACCCAGCTTCCCGAGCTGAGCGATGACCAGATCCTTATGGAGCCCCAGCGCAAGAACACGGCGCCGTGTATTACGTATGCGGCGGCCAAGATCCATGCGATCAATCCGAACGCAACGCTCGTTGTGGCGCCTTCCGATCACCTCATCCTGAAAGAAGAGAAGTTCACCGAGATCGTGAACATCGCTATCCAGACGGCGGGCAATCGCGATCGTTTGGTTACGTTGGGAATTAAGCCTTCCCGCCCTGACACCGGCTACGGCTATATCGAGTTCGTGGAAGAAGGCGATATTCTCCCGGGCCAGGTGAAAGATGTGAAACACTTCACGGAAAAACCAAACCGCGAGCTGGCGGAGATTTTCGTGAAAAGCGGTAATTATTACTGGAACTCCGGAATTTTTATCTGGAAAGCCCGAACCGTATTGCAGGCGCTGGAGAAATTCAAACCGGAGCTGTACGCGATCTTTACCAAAGAAGCCGCGAAATACAACACGGCTGCCGAACAGGAATACGTGAACCGCTGCTTTGAAGCCTGTGAAGACATTTCCATCGATTTCGCCGTGATGGAAAATGCCAAAAACGTCGATGTCGTGCTGGCTAATTTCGACTGGTCGGATCTCGGAACCTGGGGAAGCCTTTACACACACCTCGAAAAAGATTACAACGGTAACGCGGTGATCGGGAAGAATGTTCACATGATCAATTCAACGAACTGTATTGTGAACCTGCCGGAAAACAAGCTGGCGCTGATCGAAGGACTCGATAATCACATCGTGGTGGAATCAGACAATATGCTGATGATCCTGAACAAAGACGACGAGCAGAACCTGAAGAAGTATTTGATTCCGATGGAAGAGAAAAGCCCGGAGTTTTTTCCTAAATAGATTGACCTCTTAATTGGGGAACCACATAGAGACATAGAAGGGCGGAGTAATTTCCGTCCTTTTTTGTTTAGTCCTGAAATACAAAAGGGACGAATGTACATCCGTCCCCTTAGGTTTGTTATTTGGGTTGTCAGGTAATTACAGCTCGAGGTTTTTCTTTCGTTGCCATTCGCGGAACAGATCCGTGTAGCTCAGTGTTTCCATCACCACAACACCACCGTTCGTATCGCCGTATTTGGCCGGGATCGCGCCGCTATAGACCATCATGTAGCCAACTGCTGCACTCGGAACGCGGGGCGTATCGTTCATTTTCACACCATCGAGGTAAAAGACCATATCGCCTTTTCGTGCGCCGCGGAATACCAGCGAGCCATCTTCCGTCTGACGAACTTCGGATGTGGAGCCTGCAATCATGGCTTTCGTATCGAATTTACCTGGACTGGCACGCCAGTCCTCACCGGTGATTTTCACCGCCGGATCTTTTTTGATCAGATCCATGATTTTTTCCTGGTAAACAAACTCATAGCTATCCAGGGTTGTCATGCTGAAGCTGACTGTTCCGAGGTCGCCGATACCATCCGGAGCAACTTCTACGACCTGTGGCGCATAAATCGTATCATAGGACTCGTCTGTAGGTACGATGAAATGAACCTGGTACTTTCCGGCAGGAATGGCCGAGAGGCGAAAGCGACCATCCGGATCCGTTACAGTTTTATAAACTGCTTCTCCGTAACTGGTAACGACCACTGCATCGAATACTGGTTCTTTGGCTGTGTTGTTATACAATGTCCCAACGATATCTCCGAAGGCGGTTTGTCCGAAAGCGGCTGATCCTGTCAGCAAGGCAAGGACGATGATTAAAGTTCTCATGGCGTTGATTGTTTTATTGTTTCCATGGAGATGATCGCTTTCCGGAGATTCCATAAATTATCCTGTTTTTTTCTCTTTATTAATAATTCCCCTTCATTTAACACGATGCACACTGGTTATGTTTCCCACGAATACACGAATTCTACACGGCTCATAATGAAAGCGAATGAGTCCGACTAGTCGGACTCGAATTAATGTGAATTCGCCCCTGAACAGCAGGGAATCCATATTCTTGTATTCGTGGGAAGCCAGCGTTACGGTGATGAAGAGTAGTAGTGGTAAACAAAAAAGCCCTCCGCCGTGGCGGAGAGCTTCTATCTAACCAAACCGTGGTGTAAAAACGGTTACTGTACTTCTACTACAAAGCGGTAGGTAAAGGTCTTGCCAACGATGTCGGCTTCCGGTGTGACGCGGATTTTTTCAATCTGGCGTTTGAACGATTCACCGATTTCGGCGTTCGGGCAATCGATCTTGTCGACAACCAGGTAACCGGTTTCGCTAACAGTGAATTGAACAACTGCTGCGGTGTTGGCTTTTTCTGTTGAAGCCAGCTCAGGGTATTTCACCAGTCTGTTCACTTTCTTTTTCAGAAGGGTTTCACCGTTGCCTGCAAAAGAAAGGGAAGTTACGAGTACAAGTGAAAAAGCGAGAATCCATTTTTGTGCTTTCATATCGATTGGTTTTGTTGTAACACTATTGTTTTTACTCTTCACCAAATCGTCGCTGATCACATCCACAAGATTCAAGCTGTATCCTGCAAACGAAACGGAGCTCATCGTGACGAATGCAAGTGCGAGTATCCATTTCTGTGTTTTCATAGCCCGTTTGGCGTTGTTTGTACGTATGACCAAGAGGGTATAAAAAAGTTACTGCGGGAATGAAAAAAATCAGAAAGAAAAATTGAAAATCAGGAGGAATCTCAATGAACACGGGCGTTCGAAGGTCTATTTTTCTCACCACAAAAGGCACAAAAGCTGCACTGTGCGTAGTTTGAAGCACCCCGATTGCATCGGGATTACACAAAAGCTTGTTCAATTTTAAATCGTTAGGGCAGCTTAATCACAGGCCTCTTTTGTGTAGGCATCAGCCCAAGGCTGGTGACGCTTTCAAGTTGTATGTATGTCCCGAAAGCTTTTGTGTCCGCCGCGGCGGATGAAAAAGCACGCAGTACGTCATGAACTCACTATTCACGTTCTATTTCTCCATCACTCAAACAACGGGCACAGCTGCTGGTCGGAAGAAGGCATCTTGCACGGCGAGAAGCTGATCGTGAGCTCGTGGGAATGGAACGATCCTACGCGCATGGGCGATAAAACGTAATCGTAGGAATATAAAACACGCCAGCGGTCCTCGAAGCGGAAGCCCAGGAAACCGATAATCGCATCCGTGTTTCGGAAACCGGCACCAAACAGCACACGGTTCTTGAAGTCGAACATGGCCTGCAGCTGCAGATCGATCGGTGCGGCTTTGGTAAAACCGGCATACAATCCCGGCAGCATCGTCCACTCCTTCCCCATCGGCATGCGGAAGCCGGCGTTGACCATTCCATGCATAGACGAAGTGGCATCCATACCGATCTCGTCCCAGTTTTGTGGAATGAGCTGGTAAAGCGCCAGTCCGGCATAGTAATTCTTGCCGTTCCACCAGGCGCCGAACGTTGCCGTTGGCTTCAGCTCGACAGCGCTTCCGTTGATACGCGGATCGGGCGTTAATGGTCGGGCCTTATTGATATCGAAGGACAGCTGCGTGGCACCAAAGGACAATCCCAGTGAAAGGCGGTTATCGACCGAAAAGTTGAAATGGCCGGCATACGTCAGGGAAGCCGTCAGCTGACGAAAAGCACCGAGCTGATCGTATACAACGCTGCCGCCTATGCCGTGTCGGGCGCTCAGGAATTGCTTTCGTTTGGCTTGTAAAGGTGCTGAAACGGTCAGCCAGCCGGTCATCGGTGCGCCGTCTACATTCAGCCATTGTCCGCGCAAGGTGCTTTGAACTTCCAGGCAGGTTTTAATGCCTGCATGCGCCGGATTGACCGCAAACTGGTGGTTGGCCCACTGACTCATATGCGGAACCTGCTGCGCCGCGGCAACAATTGTATTCAACAGAAAAGCTGCAATCAGGACTTTCTTCATCGCAGCACAGTAACATAGCCTGTCATCGGTTTTTTGTCTTTACCGTCAACAAGATCGATCGTATAAAAATAGGTGCCATCCGTAACCGGCTCACCGTTGTTCGTTCCGTCCCAGGTTTTCGGGCCACCGTATCCTACAACGCTGATGATTTCCTGTCCCCAGCGGTTGAACACCTGCACTTTCGCATTCGGGTAGTTGTCGAGGCCGGTGATCACCCATGTGTCGTTGATGCCGTCGCCGTTCGGGGAAAAACTGCCCGGAATAACGAATTCGCCTCCAACTGTAATCACCACGTCATCCGAAAGCGTGCAGTTGGCAGAAGAAGCCGTCAGGAAATACGTCGTGGTGACGGGTGGAATGGCAATCGTCTGTAAGCTCGTCGGACTGCCCAGTGTTGAAGCCGGCGACCAGGAAAAGCTGGTACCATTCGTCGTTCCGGAAAGCATCGTGGAGCCACCGCTGGCAATGACCTGATCGGGACCTGCATCTACAAACAAGTCTTCCACCACAAACGGCCCCGATTGCGAAGTAAGCTGCTGTGGGCAAACGGTAAAGCAGGAACATTCCACCGTAACGATGTCGCCGGTCTGCAATTCACTGGTTTCCCAGAATGGCTCTTCTGTAACGGCAACAACTTGTCCGTTCAGTTTCCAGGTAAACGCGCTCGTATCGGTACAATTGGCCAGGCTCACCGTAAATCCGGAAACCTGTTTCGGGCAGATCGGTGGCGGCGGACCAGCCAATCCGGCAATGGCCGGAATGCGATCGATTCCCGTTCCATTGATGACAATATCAAAGCTGGCTTCAGCGGGAAGCGTTGCTCCGCCATTGGTAGCACCGTTCACCACTATATAATAGGTCGTATTGGCCGGTAAGCCGGTAGCTGTGAGCGTGAAATTGCCCGTTGCGCCGATCTCGCAATTGCCCAGCGCTGTATACGTAGCGCCATTACACGGAATGGTCGCGCTGTAAATACTGGCCTGCAACTGATTGCCGCGATTCGGTTCGATGACAAACAACAGATTGGAAAAATCAACGGCTACATCGCCCCCGCTGGCATTGGTTGTAAAGGAAAACCAGATGGAATGCGTGCCGGTGAAACAGAAGGTAAAATCGTCTTCACAATTGGGGCAAACGGTGGCAGTCGATGCCTGATTGGATGCCTGCACGGAAATTCCCGGACACAATTCGGTTGCCTGGTTGCAGGCATCGTTTACCGGTTGTCCGTATGCCGTAATAACCCCTGAAAAAAGGATTAACAAAAGATTAACAGCGCTCCGAAAATGCATGTGAAAACCGCTCATTTTCCGTAAAACTAACACTTTCAAGGCGATTGTTCTGTGTTTTTTTCTAGTTTCGTCGGGCAGTTTTTCCATTAACGTCCTTTAACAAATGGTTTTTGGCACAATGATGGATTTGGTCAAAACAACACGTAAAACCAATGATATGAACAGAATTATTACGCTCTTTTTTGGATTGTGCTTCTGCCTCACCGCTTTCGGACAGTCCAAAGTCGACTACGACAATGATTCCCGATGGTTCTGGGGACTCAACGTAGGCTCAACCTGGAGCACAACCGATGTAACCAAGAAACACGATTGGGGATGGGGCCTCACGCTCGGAAAATCCTTCAATTACAATTACGGCCGGGCACTTAGCTTCGATATCCGCGGCCGCTACCTTCACGGGTACTGGTATGGTCAGAATTACGATACCACGGGTTTCGAGTATCCGAACAATGCCCTCAGCAGCGGCAACACCGACTACAAAACGGCTTACGGCTATTCCGTGCTGAACTACCAGACGGAAATTCACCGCGCTTCACTCGAGCTTGTTATCCACGCCAATAACCTGCGCTCTAAAACAGGCTGGGATTTCTTCGTTTTCGGGGGAATTGGCTACACATGGTACCAGACCAACGGCGACTTGCTGGGATCAAACGATTCTATTTACCGCTACGATCAGCTGCCCAACTTTGGCAAAGACGAAGTCGATGGATTGCTTGACGGCGATTACGAAACCGCTCTAGACGGTTCTTCTTCCAGTTTTTCAGGTGCCTGGATGCCAAGCCTCGGCGTTGGATTGGGCTATCAGGTAGGTCCGCGCTTCTCCATCGGTCTAGAACACAAAACGACCTTCACGCTGATGGACAACTTCGACGGTTACAACGATCCGTCCGGTTCACGCAAGAACGACCTGTACCATTACACCAGCGCTTATGTGCGTTTCCAGATCCGTGATCATGCTACGGTTGTTGATACGCCAGATGACAATACGCTGGAAAATGTAGACAACTACAACCAGGCGAACAACAACCTGCCGCCAACAGTTGATTTCCGTAATCCTGCCGTTACCGGAACAACCGTTAACATGCCAACGTATGTGATCCGCGCGGATATCCGCAACGTACCGGGCTCAAACAACGTGATCTTCCGTCAGAACGGGAACTACATCACCGCGTTCAACTTCAACCCTTCGACACAGCAATTTGAAAGCACGGTGACCCTTACACCGGGTCAGAACATCTTCGAGCTCACCGGAACGAACAATTACGGTTCCGACCAGGAGCAGACGATCATTATCTACAACCGCGAACAGCAGCTGCCACCGGTGGTGAGCTTCATCAATCCGGCTTCCAGCCCTACAACAGTTGAGAACCCGGTATTCAACCTGTCGGCAAGCGTATTGAACGTAACACAAGCGACTCAGATCGAAATGCGTGTCAACGGACAGGTATTCCCGAACTTCAGCTTCAACCCGTCCAATAATCTGCTGAATGCACAGCTCAATCTGCAGGTAGGAACCAACATCGTGACCATCACAGGCACCAACCAGTACGGAACAGACAGCGAGTCGACAACGATCATTTACAAGCCGCAGCAAACAGAACAGCCGCCGGTAGTGTACTTCGTTGACCCGAACGTGAATCCGTACACAACGAGCAACAACACGTTTGTGATCAACGCCGACGTGCTGAATGTTGCCGGTTCACAGAACATTACCTTCAAGCAGAACGGTACCGTGAACCACAACTTCACGTACAATTCCGCTACAAAAGACCTGCAAAGCAATGTGGTGCTGAGCCCGGGACAAAACGTTTTCGAGATCATTGCAACCAACACAGCAGGAACGGCTCAGGCTACGACGATCATTATCTTCGAGCGCCAGGCTCCGAAACCGCCGGTTGTGACCATTACCAACCCGTCTGCCAATCCGCATGAGACAGCCAATGCTTACTACACACTCGGTGCTACCGTACTGAACGTAACGCAGGCAAGCCAGATCAGCGTGAAGCTCAACGGACAGACTGTCGCTTTCAACTATACAGCTGCTAACAGCGGCGTAACAGCCAACCTGAACCTGATCCAGGGCTCTAACGTAGTGGTGGTAACCGGTACAAACAACGACGGAACCGATTCCAAGCAAACGGTGATCATTTACAAGCCGCAGCAAACGGTTCAACCGCCGGTGGTAACGTTCAATAACCCGAACGTCGATCCGTTCACGACCGATCAGCCAAACTACACCGTAGTGGCTACCGTGCTGAACGTGAACAACCAGAACGGTGTGAACGTGAATGTAAACGGAACAAACATCAGCAACTTCAGCTTCAATGCGACCAGCAGCGTGGTAACACTGCCAATGACACTCATTGAAGGAGCGAACGTAATCACGATCACCGGTACCAACACAGCCGGAACGGATTCCGAGCCGCAAACAATCATCTACAAGCGTCCGGTGCCGGTACAACCGCCTGTTGTGAGCTTCATCGATCCGGTAATGAACCCGATGACGGTGTTCAATCCGACTTACCACGTGCGTGCAAGAGTTCGCTACGTAGTCGGTGCACAACAGATCGTGCTGCGCATCAACGGCCAGATTTCATCGAACTTCACCTATACACCTTCTTCGGAAATGATGGATTTCACTTCCGGACTGGTACCAGGTGCGAACATCTTTGAAATCACAGCAACGAACAACGACGGACAGGATCAAAAATCCACGACCATCGTCTACAAGGAGCCGAACCCAACCGTTCCTCCGGTAGTAACGATCACGAACCCGCTCGCGAACCCGTATTCTGTGACTACAGCAACCACGCCAATCGCAGCAACGGTACTGAACGTTGACGGTCTGCAAAACATCGTGGTGCGTGTAAACGGCGCCGTGGTAACAGGAGCAACGTACAATGCTTCGACCAAGCAGCTGAACTACGTAATGAATCTCGTTCATGGCTCTAACACGCTCGACATCACTGCGACGAACTCAGCAGGTCAGGCAAGCGACAGCCGTGTGGTTATGTACCGTCGCGAGCAGATCCCTGTTCCTCCGGTGGTCACATTCATCAATCCTGCCAGCCCTGGAACAACTGTAAACGTAGCCGGCATTACTGTAAAAGCAACGGTTCAGTATGTGAACGAAGCCAACCAGGTAGTAGTGCTGCAGAACGGAATGGTAGTCGTTCCTTCTATGTGGAACTTCAACCCGAGCACCAAAGAAGTGACCCTGAATACAACCCTGAATGCAGGTAACAACGTATTCACCATTACAGGAACCAACGCAGCTGGCAACCATACCGCTACGACCAACATTACGTACACGGCTCCAGTAATCGACTGCAACAAACCGGTACTGACCTTTACGAAGCCTTCTGCTGCGGGTCAGACCACAGATGCGGCTGCTTACCAGGTTGCTTTGCAAACACAGTTCATTGCTTCTGCCAACCAGATCAAGCTGTATGTGAACGGTGTGCTGCAAACTTCAGGAACAATGCTCGGTACTGCCTACTCCAAAGAGATTATGCTGACTGCCGGTCAGAACACCATCGAAGCGGTAGCTGTAAACGACTGCGGTCAGTCGAGCGTGAGCACGACGATCATCTACAAGCCAGTCGCTGAGCCTTGCAAACCGCCGGTAGTAGCTATGCTCGCTCCAACAGATAACACGTTTACCGTGGAAACGGCAACAACAACGGTGAAAGCCAATGTGACCAACATCAACAACGCGAGCCAGATCACTGTAACGCGCAACGGAGCAGTTATTCCGTTCACCTATGACAATGCTTCGCATGTGGTAACGGCAGATGTTGCCCTTGAGCTCGGAGCCAACACGATTGTGATCACTGCAAGCAACAATTGCGCACCTGATTCGCGCGTTTCCTGGATGATCCAGCGTAAAGAGTGCGCTAAGCCACAGATCTCGCTCATCAGCAGCACTACACCTGACGGCAGCACCATTACAGGGGCTTCCCTCGGACTGGTAGCAGGTGTGAGCGGTGTAACCAGCAATACAGACATCACCGTAACGCGCAATGGACAGAGCATCGGCTTTGTATTCAGCCCGCAAACCGGTGAGCTGACATTGGATGCTCCACTGAAGGTCGGTAAGACGATCATCGTGATCACAGCCAAAAACGCTTGCGGCGAGGCAACATTCACCTTCACCGTAACGCGCAAAGTGGAACAGGCTACACCTCCGAAGATCAACATCATCAACCCGGCTTCATCGCCAATGCAGACACAGCAGGCGGGTATGACGGTTGAGATCACGACCGGTTTTGTGACCAGCGCCGACCAGGTTTCCGTAACATTGAACGGAGCTGCAATCAGCTTCAATTTCAACGCAACCAACGGAAACATCAACTTTAACGCAACGTTCCAGGAAGGAGCAAACGTGATTGTTGCAACTGCTGTGAACACCTACGGAACGGCTACCGATTCCAAGCAGGTGATCTATACCAAGCCGGTTACAATCCTGCCTCCGGTGATCACGCTCACGAACCCGGCTTCCTGCCCAATGACGTACAATCGTGGCGGCCAGATCATCTCCGGTACGATCACCAATATTAACAACGCGAGCGCGGTAACCATCCTGTACAACAATACGCCGGTTACCTTCAACTCGACCATTTCCGGAAACGTACTGTCGTTTGATTTCGGTGTATCGATCAACGCAACTACGGTCAACATCCCGCTGGTGATTACGGCTACAAACGCCGCCGGAACCGACGTGAAGACCTGCGAGATCAGCATCATCAACCTCGGTGGCGGAAACGGTAATGGCAACAACGGCCACGGCAACAACGAGGATGGCAACGACGAGTCCAATCCGGGCAACGGCGGTGGCGGTCCTAACGGAGAAACCGGTGGTTCAACCGACGATGAAAATGGTAACAACGGTAACGGTAACAACGGCGGCAATGGCGGTACTGCTCCACGCGGTGGAACAACGACCACAAAGCCAACAACACGTCCGGGAACAACGGTAACACCAAAACCGTCTACAACACCGACCACAACAACACCAAGAGTTGGTGGTCGACCGTAATACTTAAATGAGAAAACAGGAACGGGTGGTAAGTCAAACTTATCACCCGTTTTGTTTCCCTTAAATTTCCTCCCACTCGTGTCTTATTGCTACCTTTGCACTGCCTGTCGAAAAGGACAGTCCGAACAACGTGATTATGACAAGAGAAGCCGTTCTGGAAGTACTTGGTTCCATCCTGGAGCCGGACCTGAAAAAAGACATCGTTTCATTGAATTTTGTAGAAGAGCTGAAGATCGAAGGCGATGCCATCGAGCTGACGGTTTATTCTTCCAACCCGGCGCTTCATGCCCGCAAGCGTATGCAGGAAGCCGTTGAATTCAACCTGAAGCGTGTGTTCGGCAAGGAAACGGAAATCCGTTGTACGGTCAAAGGCATGCCTGCTGAAAACCGTGCCGAGCGTCGGAAAATCCTGCCGGAAGTCAAGCATATCATCGCTGTTGCTTCGGGTAAAGGCGGTGTAGGTAAATCGACCGTTACGGCCAACCTGGCTGGCGGACTCGCAAAAGCGGGCTACCGTGTAGGAATTGTTGACGCAGATATCTACGGTCCGAGTATGCCAACCATGTTCGATGTCGTGGGTGAGCGCCCAACGATGATCGACGTCGAAGGCAAACCGATGATCAACCCGGTGATGAGCTACGGCATCAAGATCCTTTCCATTGGCTTTTTCGCCAACCAGGACGAAGCGATCGTGTGGCGCGGACCAATGGCTGCCAAAGCGATGACGCAGCTCTTTACGGATGCTTACTGGGGCGAGCTGGATTACCTGCTGATCGATCTGCCTCCGGGAACCGGTGATATTCACCTGTCGCTGGTACAGACCGTTCCGCTCGACGGCGTTGTGATCGTGAGCACACCACAGGAAGTGGCCCTGGCCGATGCCCGTAAAGGTGTTAATATGTTTAAGCTGGACACGATCAACGTTCCGATCGTTGGTCTGGTGGAAAACATGGCGTGGTTCACTCCGGCCGAATTGCCGGAAAACCGTTATTACATTTTTGGCCGCGACGGCGTGAAGAACCTCGCTTCCGGTATGAACGAAACATTCCTTGGTCATATTCCACTCGTTCAGAGCGTGCGCGAGTCGGGTGACGCGGGCCGACCTGCTGTTTTCCAGGAAAATACCCCGACAGCAACCGCATTTGAGGAATTAGTTGGTATCTTTGTAAAAGAAGTCGAAGCGATCAAAGCGCGTAAGGCTGTTAAAGCATAAAACATGATGCTGGATAAAACCGAATTAAGTCAGAAAATCAATCTTTCGCTCGAGGCCTTGCGTCCGCACCTGCATGCAGATGGCGGAGATATGGAATTGGTGGAGATCACGGATGAAGGAGTTGCCAAAGTGCGCCTGCTGGGTGCTTGCAGCGATTGCTCCATGAGCGTGATGACGATCAAAGCCGGTCTTGAAGAAGCGGTGAAGAAAGTAGCTCCGGAAATCGTCCGGGTGGAAGCGATACACGCTTAAGCCTGCCAGTCGGCAATCTTACAGTCGATGTCAACTAAACTCAATGCCCTCCATTTGAGTGTTTTGTTTTGAACTACTATCACATCTATTAAAGGTTACCACATTCCTGGAAACTCTATTTGCTCCCTTATCAAATGAAATAAGTGCGTTAGCCGTCGCCGCGGATTGCTTTTTAATGAAGAATTCAGGATTGATAAGCAGCCAGCAAAGCGATCTGTTCAGCTGTCAACAAGTGTTTCTCATTCTTCGCATAGTTGAACAGTACCACGATGTCTTCACCCTCCGCACACAGGTTGCCTTTCTGGTCGTAAAGTGAATGGTGGAGCTGAAAGCTGGAATTTTTGATCCAGTCGACCCGGATCTCCAAACGGATCGTTCCAGGATAATGCACCGGCCGTAAAAATGCACAGGAAGTTTTCGCCAACGCCGGCCCGACGTTTTCGGTTACATACAGATCGTTGATTCCAAGCGACTCCCAAAAATTCACCCGGGAAGCCTGTAAGTATTTGAAATAGGATACGTTATTGATGTGACCGAACAGGTCCATTTCGCTCCAGTCGAGGCGCAATTCAAGTACATTGGCTTTCATGGAAACAAAAATACAGGTTTCGACTGCTGGTAATACAATTTATTAAAGAGTCCGACGTTAAATAAAACACAGTGAAAACAGATGTTTGAAAAAAAAATAAAGCAATTAGTTAGTAAAAGCAACTATATTTGCCCCATCAACGTCTGACCAATGTAAATGTGATTGTATTTCAGACAATTTTAAGGTAGGTTCACATAGGAATAACAGCTGTAGGGACCGGATACAATCACCCCACCGGAAAACCCAATTTGCAATGATTGAAAAGCATTGACAACATTGACCGGTGACCTGAATTTAGGACATAAACCAGTCAGTTAGATTAGCGAATCCCCCGGTCGATTTTTTCGATCGGGGGTTTGTTCTTTTTGGACTATAGGATTTTAGGGCTTCAGGACAGTAGGATTTTAAGACTTAGGATCTGAAGAAGATCGATTCACGTTGAATCACAAAGTGATTCGCAATATTTAAAATTATCGAATTTGCAAATTCTCGAAATTTGAAAGATTCCCGCTGGACAGTCCTGATATCCGGATGTCTTAACGTCCAATCAGCCTTTCAGCTTGCCAATGATCGCCGTGGTAGAAAATCCCGAAACGAGATCGATCGTGCGGATTTCGCCGCCGTTTGCGCGTACTTCTGCGCTGCCTACGATGTATTTTTTGGAAGCCGGATCGGTTTCAGCAGCATCGTAATCGCCGCCTTTTACCAGCACATCCGGCAGGATTTGAATGATGGTTTCCAGCGGTGTGTCTGTATCGAACAGCACCACCATATCTACAAACTCCAGACAGGCCATGATCAGGCCGCGGGCAGTTTCCGGGTTTACGGGTCGCTCCTCTCCTTTTCCAAGGCGTTTTACGGAAGCATCGGTGTTCAGTGCCACCACCAGCTTGGTGCCGAGCGAAGCTGCTTCCGCCAGGTAGGTTACATGACCTTTGTGAAGGATATCGAAACAACCATTGGTGAATACCACGCGCTCGCCGGCTTCTTTCCACACAGCCACTTGTCGGGCGGCCTCATCGGTCGTGCGGATCTTCATCAATACATTATCCAGCCTGCTCATCTTTCTTGGAATAATTTTTCGGCAACAATGCCAGTGAAAGCAATCCCAGCAGGATCATCATAAAGGTCTGGGAAGACCAGATAATCATCCCGATCGCAAAACCAATGCCCTGCGCCGTTTCATCGCCCAGCTTGTCGCCAAGGAAAAACGCAACGACCAGTCCCACTACCAGCGGAAAAGCGCCGATACCGCCATTGGTAAACGTGATCCCGAGTGAACCGGCTACAAAACCAAGCATAATACCGGTAAACGGGAACGAAGCGGTTTCATCGAGCGACCAGAATGCCACCCAGAAATAGGCAATGTAGCTAAACCAGATGAACAGCGTATGCGCAATATAGCTAAACGGGTTGCGGGAACGGAAAATGGCAAATACGCCTGCGAATACGTCTTTAATGAACTTGAAGGCTTTCGTGCGAAGGTTTTCCAGGAACACCAGTGCGAGTATGCTCGCAGCTATCAACAGCAAAAAGGTGTAAAAAACAACCGACTGCCAGATCGAAGGCTCACTTCCCGGCTCTCCGGCAAAGCGATGCTGGATCTGGTACTTGATCTCCCAGAAATCATCGTAGCCGATCCAGGCTGTAAACAGCACAACACCCAGGAGCATGACGAGATCGATCGCACGCTCGGCTATAATGGTTCCTACGGATTTGGAGAACGGAACGCCATCGGAACGGTACAGCATGGCTGCACGCGTGGCTTCACCTGCACGCGGAATCGTTAAGTTCATGATGTAGCCGATCATCAGCGCATGATAGCGGTTCCAGAATTTGGTCTGATACCCCAGCGGCTCGAGGGTATATTTCCAGCGGTAAGCTCGCGAAAGCAACGCCAGGAAGCTCATCATGAGCGAAAGTACGATCCAGAAATAATTGGCTTCTTTTAATTCACGGTAGAAATGCTCCCGGGTTGCGGGCGACATACTGTCGAAGAAATACCAAACGAGGTAAACACCCAGTAATAATGGAAGAACCGTCTTCAGCAGCGTTCCTATCCATTTCTTACCCATTACACCAGCAGATTGGTCAGCTCATCGGGGAAAACCAGTGCCGGACGGAAGTTTTTGGCTTCTTCCATGGTCATATAACCGTAGCCTATGATGATAATGATATCACCCAACGCAACGCGCCTTGCGGCCGGACCGTTCAGGCAAATCGTACCGGTGTTGCGGTCGCCGCGGATCACGTAGGTCTCGAGACGTTCGCCATTGTTGATATTCACGATCTGCACTTTTTCACCTTCCACCAAGTTGGAGGCTTCCATCAATGCTTCATCGATCGTAATGCTGCCGACATAATTCAGTTCGGCCTGTGTGACACGAACGCGGTGAATTTTCGACTTGACTGCTTGTATTAACATGTTCTAAAAATCGGGGCAAAGTTACGATTAATTCATAATGATTTTCAGTCTCCGGTTATCAGTCTACAGTCTCCGGTCCTGATATTTTAAAATACTGAAGTCCTGAAATCAGCGCAGCTGCATATTATCGATCAGCCTTACTTCACCGCAAAATGCCGCAATGCAGGCCGTAGCGCCTTTCACCCAGCTTTCGTCGAGCTCCAGCAATGTAACGGGGTCAACGATGGAAAAGTATTCCAGCTTCATGTCCGATTCATTGAAATAAGCGACTGCTGATGCCTTTACTTCGGACGGCGTATGATTGTGTGCTTCGGCAGCGGCTCGTGTCAGTGTGCGGTAAATGTGGAGCGCTTCTTCCTTTTGATCGGCGCTTAAACGCATGTTACGGCTGCTCATAGCCAGTCCGGAAGGCTCGCGAAGTGTCGGGCAGGGAATAATTTCCACAGCAAATCCGAGCTGGCGCACCATTTCTTTGATGACGGAAACCTGCTGAAAATCTTTTAGTCCGAAAAAGGCCTTATCCGGCTGAACGATCTCGAAAAAGCGACTCACGATCTGTACCACGCCGTCGAAATGTCCGGGACGGAACTGGCCTTCCATTACGGTGGCAAGAGTGCCCAGCGGAACCGTCGGGGCGATGGCGCCTTCAGGATACATTTCAGCTACGGAAGGAAAAAAAGCGACATCGCATCCGTGTGCTTCCAATAAAGCGGCGTCTTTTTCCGGCGTGCGCGGATACAGCTCGAGGTCTTTCGGATTGTTGAATTGAGTTGGATTCACGAACACGCTCGATATGACGATGTCCGTTTGTTGTTTCGCCTGTTCGATGAGTGCCATGTGGCCTTCGTGAAGCGCTCCCATGGTAGGAACGAATCCGATCGTTTTTCCCGCATTGCGAGCGGCTGCTGTAATTTCCCGGATCTGGGCTGCTGATTCCACTTTCCTCACCGTGCTGGTTTTAAAAAAGGATGGCGGCAAATCTAGGTCAATAAATTGAGAACGGACTGATAATCGTACTTTTTTTGAGGGAATGGGAAATTAGGGATCATGGGAATAGGTTGGTATTCTGATTCCAAACAACCTATTCCCATGATCCCATTCCTTGTTCCCAATTCCTGAAAATCAATGCCCTTCAGATGGTTAACGGGCTCCCCGGCTCAGGTTATTTTTAGATTTTATGGGTGTTGTCCCTCTTTTTTCGTACTTTTGTACCGTCTTATATCTAATTCTACGTGAATTCTATGGAGAAAAAGAGAATTCTGTTCGTTTCCCAAGAAATTTATCCATTTCTTCCGAAATCTGAAATTTCGCACAATGCCCGAAAATTGCCCCAGGGAGTTCAGGAAAACGGGAAAGAAATCCGCGTATTCACGCCCAGGTTTGGCAGCATCAATGAACGTCGTCACCAATTGCATGAAGTTATTCGCCTTTCGGGGATGAACATCATCATCGACGACCAGGATCACCCGTTGATCATTAAGGTTGCTTCGATTCCTACGGCAAGGATTCAGGTGTATTTCATCGATAACGATGAGTATTTCAAACGCAAGGACAATGTGAGCAACGAAGATGGCAGCGACTATGCCGACAACGACGAGCGCAGCATGTTCTTCTGCCGCGGTGTACTTGAAACGGTGAAAAAACTGGGCTGGAAGCCTGATGTGATCCATTGCCACGGCTGGATGACCTCGCTGATGCCTTTGTATATCAAAAAAGTATACAACAAGGATCCGCACTTCGCTGATACCAAAGTTGTTTACAGCATCTACGACGATCACGACGGCTTTACCAAGCCATGGGATGCGCGTTTTGCAGAGAAGCTCGCTTTCGACGGCTTCGGCGATGACGTGACTTCACTTGTACAAAATCCTTCAGCGGAAGCAATAACAAATGCTGCCGTTACGTTCTCTGATGGTGTCGTTCAAAGCAGCGAGCAGGTTTCTCCGGAACTGCAGGCTGTGTTTGACAAGGCCGCTTGTTTGAAATTGAATTACTTACCAGAAGAACACCTGACAAAAGGGCTTTCCGAATTTTTTGATAAAGTCATTGAAGAAGGTGTATTGATTTGAATTTATGAATCACCCAAACTCTTTTGAAAGCTGGCGGAAAGTATTTGTTCTTTCCGCTGCTTTTTTATTAGTACTTGCTGTCGGAGCCGGCTGTAAGAAAAATCAGAGCCCTATCGGCGGCGATGCCCTCGACCCGGACGACCTGCTTTCTTCAGGTGGCGTAGATACGTTCCAGCTGTACACATTCTCCGAAACCGACGATTCGATTCGCACTGACGACCAGCTGTTTGCTTTGCTGGGAGCCTACCACGATCCGAAAATGGGAACCTTCGCGGCTTCGTTCTACACACAGATCCGTACGTCCGGAACGCTTTCCATTCCACAAACGGCAACCATCGTTGTTGACTCCGTTGTGCTTGCCCTCGAATACGGCGGCTACTACGGTAAACTCGATGCGCAGACCTTCGAAGTATATCGCCTCGACGACAGCCTTGGAATCGCAACAAGCTATTATGCCAACGATACCAAGCCGCATCTGGGTGGAAACCTGATGGACCCGAATTATTCGGCAACCATTACGCCTGACCCAACCGGCAAAGTGATTCTCGGAGAAGACACGACACAAGCTCAGCTGCGTTTGCACCTGGATCCTTCACTCGGTCTGAACCTGCTCCAGGATGCCCAAAACGGCAATGTAGCATTCACCGACAACACGATTTTTACCAACGAGTACTTCAAAGGATTGCACGTAAAAGTGACCAATGAAAACCCGGGTTACGGAACAGGCGGCGTCTTCTACTTCCGCACCAACGATCCGGATACCAAGCTCACGGTATACTATCACCTTCAAGGCGAAACGGATCCATTGGAATATGACTTCCTGATCAACGCCAATTGCGCTGATTTCAATCACGTAACCATCAACAATGCTGGTTACGACGTGCAAACAATCATTGACAACCCGGACAACAACGACCGCAAACAATTCTACGCACAGGCCTTTAAAACCCGTGCCGGTATACGCCTTCCGGGACTGGATCAGCTGCCGAAGAATGCCATCATTCACGATGCGCTGCTGGTGCTGCCGATCTCTTACCAGGCCGGCACGAGCTACTATCCGAGCACAACGATCCTGGCAGGTTATAAGAACGATGAAGGAAATGTCATCGGGTTTGACGATATTGCTTACGATCCCAATTCGCGCAGCTACCGTGTGAGCATCCGCAACTACGTACAATCTGTGGTGCTGGGCGATGCCGATAACACAGGCTTGTATTTCTATCCGCTTTTCATGGGCGGAACGTCAGATCGCATTATCTTTAACGGACCGAACACTACGAACAAAGACAAACCGAAATTGATCGTTAAATACACCGAATATTAAACGCCATGTGTGGAATCGTAGCTTACATAGGAAAAAAAGAAGCGTACCCTATCCTGATCAAAGGATTGAAACGTCTGGAATACCGTGGTTATGACAGTGCCGGTATCGCACTGCTGAACCAGCAGAACATCCGCATGTACAAGCGCCAGGGGAAAGTTTCCAATCTGGAAGAATTTGCAGCAGGTCAGGACATTACGGGTTACGCCGGAATCGGCCATACGCGCTGGGCGACACACGGTCCGCCAAACGACATCAACGCGCACCCGCACATGACCTCTTCTGGTCATATTGCGCTAATTCACAACGGGATCATCGAAAACTACAACTCGCTGCGCGAAGAATTGAAAGCCCGCGGTTACGTTTTCAAAAGTCAGACCGATACAGAAGTGCTCGTGCACCTCATCGACGATATCCAGAAACAGGAACAGGTAGACCTGGCTGAAGCCGTTCGCCTCGCCCTGCTGAACGTGATTGGCGCATACGCCATTGTTGTATTATCCGACAAAAACCCGAACCAGCTCATCGCGGCGCGCAAAAGTAGCCCGCTGGTAGTTGGAATCGGTAAAGACGGCGATTTCTTCCTTGCTTCCGATGCCACACCGATCATCGAATACACCAACCAGGTAGTATACCTCGAAGATGAGGAGATCGCTGTTGTAGACCTGCAGGACGGACTGAAAATCGTCAACATCCGCAACCAGGAGAAAACACCGTACGTTCAGGCACTGGAATTGCAGCTCGAAGCCCTTGAAAAAGGCGGCTACGAACACTTCATGCTGAAAGAGATCCACGAACAGCCGCGCTCTATCCGCGATTGCTTCCGCGGACGACTCAACGCAACCGAAGGCTGGGTTTCACTTGGCGGCATCAAAGATTACGAGCAGAAAATGATCCAGGCCCAGCGCCTGATCTTCGTAGCCTGCGGAACATCCTGGCATGCCAGCCTCGTAGGCGAATACCTGTTCGAAGACCTGGCGCGCATCAACGTGGAAGTGGAATACGCCAGCGAATTCCGTTACCGCAACCCGATCATCAACGAAAACGATATCGTGATCGCCATTTCCCAATCCGGTGAAACAGCCGATACGCTCGCAGCACTCGAATTGGCGAAATCCAAAGGCGCTACCATCCTCGGTATCTGCAACGTTGTAGGATCATCCATTTCCCGCGTTACCGACGCCGGATCGTATACACACGCCGGACCGGAAATCGGAGTGGCTTCCACCAAAGCCTTTACCGCACAGGTAACTGTACTGACACTGATGGCACTGCGCCTTGCTTATAAGAAAGGCACGATCAGCCAGACCAAATACCACACCATGCTTTCCGAGCTGGAAGCGATTCCGGGCAAAGTGAAAGAGGTGCTGGAGCGCAGCAAAGACATCGAAGCAATCGCTGCAGCCTACAAAGACGCAACCAATGCACTTTACCTCGGTCGCGGAAGCTCCTTCCCGGTTGCACTGGAAGGCGCATTGAAGCTGAAAGAAATTTCCTACATCCACGCAGAAGGTTATCCTGCGGCAGAAATGAAGCACGGGCCGATCGCACTGATCGATGAAGAAATGCCGGTATTCGTTATCGCTACCAAAGGAACTTCCTACGAGAAAGTGGTGAGCAACATCCAGGAAGTGAAAGCCCGCAAAGGAAAGATCATTGCCATTGTAACCGAAGGCGACGTGGATGTGAAAGCCATGGCCGATCACGTGATTGAAATTCCGGACACGGACGAACACCTCGTTCCACTGCTGGCGACCATTCCGCTGCAATTGCTGAGCTATTATGTGGCAGTAATGCGCGATTGCAACGTCGACCAGCCACGTAACCTGGCAAAATCCGTTACGGTCGAATAAGCCAAATTGCTTTAAAAGATTGAGGGCGATGCGGATTCCGTATCGCCCTTTTTGTATTTTGCCCCCGAAACAATAGCTTTTATGAACGTTCCTTCTTCTTATCTCTCCGAACATACGACCGAAAGGTTGCACATCCGTCCGCTGACAATCGCACACGCAGAGCCCTGGACCGCTTTCCTTTCCGACAAACAGGCTACCCGGTATTTCCCTGCCGAACGCTTCGATTTTCCAGAAAAACGCGCCGTGGAATGGGTTGAATCGCAGCTTCAACGCTACAACGAAGGACGTTTTGGCGTACATGCGCTGCACCTCGATGACGGGACGTTTATCGGTCAGTGCGGACTCATCACGCAGGAAGTCGACAACGAGCTCATTCTCGAAATCGGCTATCATTTGTTTACCGAACACACCGGAAAAGGCTATGCTACGGAAGCGGCCCGTTATTTCAGGGAATATGCGGCCCAGGAACGACTTGCAGAGTATGTGGCCAGCATTATTCGCGAAGACAATTATCCGTCACAGGCAGTGGCTCGTCGAAACGGCATGCAGCCCTGGAAACACACTACCTGGAGGGATCTGCCGGTGATTGTTTTTCGGGCGAAGCTTTAACTTACCCTCCTCCTCAGGCGGATCTTCGTCAAAGACGCGAAGAGCGCAAAGTTTTGTTTTCGAACAAGATGAATTCAATGAGGCTTCACACCCAAACCCCACACCCACGCTGAAAAACAGCAATGAGTGTGAGCGTGAGTGTCGAGGGGTTCCAATGGGGGTTGGTGTTCTCCTCTTTCTTATTAAACCAGGATTTTTATTCTTTTTCTTTCGGCTCTTCCGGAATGTTCAATTCCTCTACCGGGCGTGGAGCAACGATCATTCCCATCATGATTTCCCGTTCGTGGCTCATGCCAACTGTAAGGTCGCGCGTGATCAGCAAGTCGGCGAAATAATATACTTCTTCAAAATACTCCTCCTTCATGAACACCGCGCGGAATGGTTTCATCTCTTTGGTGAGTGGTATAAAAAACCGTCCGTCGTCATTGCTGAGTGTGGTGGCGATCTCGGTTCCATCTTCATCGAAAAGCGTTACCTGCACCCCACCGATATGACTGTCGATCATATAGCTCACCACTTTTCCTGAAAAAACGGAATCTTTCGGCGCGCATACCGGGTTTTCGATGGCAATATCGCCCATTAAAAAGGGTTCGGGAGGTGTTGTCGTATCGATGGGCTGAGCCACCACTTCACCTTTTATCGGTGTTACGCGTCCTTGTGCGCTGGCTGTCAAAGCTGAAAAAGTGGACAAAGCCGTACCCAGCAACACTGCCCGCAGGCTGAAGAATGGCTGGCGTCCTTGTTCTATTAACGTGAAATCGCGGTTGAGCTGCTGCGTGTGCATACGGCCGCACACCGAACCTGTTGCCGTGGTCATGAACTGCACAACCTGGCGATCGGTCATTTTGGTAAAATCGACCACCGGCTTGGCGCAGCTGTTACAGAAACGACCTTTTTCATTCGGCGTCATCGCAGCCCAGCTCTCGTGGCAAGGCTCAGCGATGGTGTATTGGAAAACACGTTTTTTCATGGTTGTGTTATTGATGACCTCCTGTACAGGCATTCAATCATTCGGTTCATGTCGTGTAATCAACGGAAGTAACCTTTCACACGGACTAAAAGCAAGCTCACGCAAAAACTAACACTACAGCTATATTCCGGACAACTTTTTACGTTCAGGAATGGTAACTGACACATGAAACGAACTGCTCTCCACACCGCCGAACGCGTTTCGGCCATTGATCCATCGGATAATTACATTTTTCAACGTTCCATCCTCGCTTACCACGAAGCCGCACAATTGGTTTCCGGAACCGTGCTCGAAATCGGCACAGGCTCAGGCTACGGGCTGGAGCTGATCAGTCCGCGAACGCACCGCTTCTATACGATCGACAAAACGCGTTGCATCGAAGAAGAACAATTACCCGACAATACCTTATTCATCCAGATGAGTGTGCCCCGGTTGTGCGGTTTCCCGAATGAATCCGTTGATTTTGTGCTGATCTTCCAGGTAATCGAGCACATCGAAGAGGACGAATGCCTGATCCGCGAAATCAATCGCGTGCTGAAAAAAGGCGGTAAACTGCTACTCACGACGCCGAACAAGAACCGCAGCCTCACACGTAACCCGTGGCACATCCGCGAATACTCGATCGCCGAGCTGGAAAACCTGCTGCGGCCGCAATTCACCAAAATCGAGATGAAAGGTGTTTTCGGGAATGAGCGCGTGTGGTCGTATTATCAGAAAAACAAAGCGGCTATCCATCAGCTGACGCGCTTCGATTTTCTGAACCTGCAATACCGGCTTCCGCGTTTTCTGCTGCAATTTCCCTACGACATTTTGAACAGGATGAACCGTCGCTCGCTGCTCAAAAAACACTTCGACGAAGTGACCGGGATCCGCATGGAAGATTACTTTGTCCGGGAGGCGGATGAGAATTGTTTCGATCTGTTCTACATCGCTGAAAAAAGCTGAAGAAGCCTGAAAACGGCGGGCTAGTTTGTTGAAAAACACACGAATTGTTGATGAAATTTCTTTCGAAGGGGTGAAATTAATCGTATATTTCGGCTATTCACTTCTGATTAATGGATCGAATACGTCGCTTTCAACGCACCATGCTGACCGGTCTTACCGGGATCAACTCCTTTGTATTTTGCTTGTCGAGTGATATCGGCACCGGGCGTTCATTCGTCTATGCCCTGCTCTCGATGATGATCGTGCTCATCCTGATCATGGGCTACATCCTGATCCGTAAAAATCTTCGCGCAAGAGCTTCTCGTGTGCGTCAGTAAATCTCGGTTCTTAATTATTTTCATTCGCCGCGGCGGACACAAAAGAAAAAGCTGGACATGCTGTGCACTTTCGCAAAGCATCCCGATTGCATCGGGATTACACAAAAGCTTGTTCAATTTTAAATCGTTAGGGCAGCTTAATCACAGGCCTCTTTTGTGTAGGCATCAGCCCAAGGCTGGTGACGCTTTCAAGTTGTATATATGTCCCGAAAGCTTTTGTGCCTTTTGTGGTGAAGAAATTACCCTTACTTGATCTCAAGACAGGTATTTCTACCCTAAATAGGATTTTTGCGCTATTTTTGGTTCTCTCAGAAATATGCTATGAAAAAATCCCTTTTTCTCTTACTGTTGCTCGTGATTGCTTCCGGCAGCTTTGCCCAGAAAGAACAATTCACCGTTGAACACCTCTGGCAGCTCAAGCGCCTTTCCGGAACGGTTGTTTCACCCGACGAAAAGTGGGCCTTTTACCAGCTGACTTCCTACGATGTAGCCGCTAACAAAGGAGCTTCGGCCGGCTACCTGGTAGAGCTTTCGAGCGGTAAGACCACTGAAATCTTCCCCTTGGGAACTTCCTTCCGCAACGTTACGTGGGATAAATCAGGTCGGCTGATCTGGCTGCGCGACGGCAACGCAGGCACACAGCTCGTTGCCCAGAAAATGCAGGGCACGGAAGAAATCCTCCATACGTTCAGCGCTGATGTAGACGGTTTCATTCTCTCCGACGACGGCAACTCGATCGCAGCCTTGCAGCCGGTAAAAGTGCGTCAGACGGTGCAGGACCAATATCCTGATCTGCCGAAAACCAGCGGTCACATCGAAGACGATCTGATGTACCGCCACTGGAACGCCTGGCAGGATGAAAACGCACTGCATCTGTTCCTCTACCGGAAATCGGGCAATGCATTCGCCGGCGGCATCGACGTGATGGAAGGCGAAGAATTTGCAGCCGTTACGCCTCCTTTTGGCGGCATCGACGATGTGACATTCAGCCGCGACGGTAAAACGATCTACTATTCCACCAAGAAGAAAAAAGGAAAAGCATTTGCCCAAAGTACCAACAGCGAGATCTACGCCTTCCGCATCGATATGGGCACCAGCGTTTGCCTTACGGAGTCGAACAAAGGCTACGACACGCATCCGCGCATGAGCCCGGATGGAAAGAAACTGGCTTACCTGAGCATGGAACGCGATGGCTTCGAAGCGGATAAAAACCGTTTGCTGGTCCGCGATCTGTCTTCCGGTTTGGAAAAATACCTGACAATTTCCACCGACGTCAGCGTGGAATCGTTTGCCTGGCACCCGAAAGGGCAACTGATCTACTTTACGGCAACGATCAAAGGAACCAAGCAGGTGTTTGAAGCCGATCTGACCAGCGGAGCCGTACGACAAGTAACGACTGAACGCTGCGATATCGTAGGCATCAACGTACTGAAAGATAAAGTGCTCGCCGAGCGCCAATCCATGCTTGCCCCAACCGATCTGTGGGAAATTACGGTTAAAACCGGCGCACAACGTCAGCTGACAGCCGTGAACAAAGCATTGATGGACAAAATCGCTTTGCCGGAAGTGCAGGAAAAATGGATCACGACCACCGACGGCAAGAAAATGCTCGTTTGGGTAATCGTTCCGCCGAACTTCGACAGCGGCAAGCAATACCCGGCCCTGCTCTACTGCCAGGGCGGTCCGCAAAGTCCGGTAAGCCAATACTTTTCTTACCGCTGGAATTTCCTTTTGATGGCTTCCAACGGCTATGTAGTCATTGCACCGAACCGTCGCGGCTTGCCAGGATTCGGGCAGGAATGGAACGATGCGATTTCAAAAGACTGGGGCGGTCAGGCCATGCGTGATTACCTCGTTGCAACCGATTCCATTTCTGCATTGCCATTCGTTGACAAGAACCGACTCGGTGCCGTGGGCGCTTCGTATGGTGGCTATTCGGTTTACTACCTGGCCGGCATCCACAACAACCGTTTCAAGACGTTCATTTCGCACTGCGGCCTGTTCAACCTGGAAAGCTGGTACGGAACAACCGAAGAGCTCTTCTTTGCCAATTTCGACATCGGCGGGCCATACTGGCTGCCTGAAAACAAGGAATTGTACCGCAAAAACAGTCCGCACCTGATGGTCGACGAATGGAACACGCCTATGCTCGTGATCCACGGCGGAAAAGACTTCCGCGTTCCCGAATCGGAAGGAATGCAGGCATTCCAGGTACTTCAGCTGAAAGGCATTCCGAGTAAATATCTGTACTTCCCGGATGAAGGACACTGGGTGACCAAACCACAGAACAGCATGCTTTGGCACCGGACATTTTACAGCTGGCTCGACGGTTATTTGAAATAGAAAACCTTGCCTGCCCGCCGTATTGTTTTAAATTTGTCCCTTATACCCTGAATGCATATGTGGAACCGAATAGCTAATATCATCCTACGTAACCGGTTTATCATCCTTGCCGTTCATGCCTTGTTGACCGTGCTTTTCGGTTATTACACCATCACCGGGTTAAAGATCGACAACAAATACGGTAACATGCTTCCGAAAGACACGGAAGCGCAGACCGATTACCTGCATTTCAAGGAAATGTTCGGTGAAGACGGTTCCTCACTGGTGATTGCCATTCAGGACGATTCGCTCTATTCCAAACGCAAATTCAAGCTCTGGAAACAGCTCGGCGATTCCATCAACCAACTGGAAGGTGTGAATTCCGTGATTTCCGAAGCGCGTTTGTTCAACATCAAGAACAACCAGGCCGAACACCGTTTCGACGCCCGCCCGATCTTCTCTGACACAACCTTCCAGGAAAAAAGCATTGATTCGATCAAGAAAGAGATCCGTCTCTATCCGCTGTACAAAGACCTGCTTTACAACCCGAAGACCAATGTGAGCCTGATGATGGTTTCGCTTCGGGAAGATTTCCTTTCGGACCGCGTAAAGCAGAACATCGTTATCGATATCGAAAAACTGGCAGAATCCTATTCCGGTGAATTCGGAAAGATCCACTTTGCCGGGTTGCCGCACATGCGCGTACTGATCGGGAAACGCGTACTGAACGAAATGTACATTTTCGTGGCGCTGTCCATCCTCGTTTCATCGGTCCTGATGTATTTCTTCTTCCGTTCCATCCGTGTTACGATGCTCTGCAACCTCGTGGTGCTCATCACGGTGATCTGGTCGATGGGAACCATCGGTTTGCTGGGCTACAACATTTCCATCATGATGGCACTCATTCCGCCGCTGATGATCGTGATCGGGATCCCGAACTGTATTTACCTGTTCAACAAATACCACCAGGAATACCGTCAGCACCGCAACAAGGCGAAAGCATTGCAGCGCGTGATCAAAAAGACCGGAACGGCTATGTTCCTCACCAACGTGACCACAGCGCTCGGTTTTGCGACCTTCCTGTTTACAAACTCGGAGAAATTCTACGAATTCGGGGTGATTTCGTCGATCAACATCATGCTGTGCTTCATTGTGTCGCTCTGCCTGGTGCCGATCTTTGCCTCGTTTGCAAAAAGTCCACCGGATCGTCACCTCAAGCACCTTGATCGCAAAGCCGCCATTGGTTTGCTCGAAAAGCTCGTTTACCTGACCAGCTTCAAACGTCCGTGGATTTACTGGGTTTGCGGAATCATCGTCGTGGTGAGCACCGTGGGCGTTTACCGCATGCAGGTTACGGGGAACATTACCGGCGACTTGCCGAAGGGCGATCCTATTCTGAAAGATATTCAGTTCATCGAGAAGAATTTCGGCGGTGCCGTGCCGTTCGAAGTCATGATCGACTACAAGGAAAAAGGACGCTTGTTCGGGAAAGAAACGCTAAGCCGTGTCGAAGAAGTGCAGGAAATGTTTGCACAGGATACGCTGTTTGCCAAGAGTATTTCCATTGTTGATTTCGTGAAAGTGATCAACATGGCGTATTACGATAACAATCCGGATGAGTACAAGATCATTGCCAACCGCGACAAAGGGCGTTTGAAGAAATACCTCGACAACTTCACCACCACGGCCTCCAACTCGGCGTTCTCGTTGAAAGAGCTCGTGGACACGGCTGAAAACGTCTTGCGGATCCGTACGCAAATGCGTGACATCGGTTCGTATGAAGTTTCCGACAAGGTGAAGCTGGTAAAGCGCAAGATCGACAAGGTGATGAACCCGGAAAAAGCCGATATCGAGCGCCTGTACAAAAAAGTACTCGCGGGCAAGAAGCAGTACTACGATTCCATCGTTTATAATTATTCGGGTGTTTACAACGCTTTGACTGCCGAGCTTTCGGGTGGCGATGCCGACAAACAGCTCGCGTTCGATTCCGATCCGGAGCTGATCCGCAAGTACTTTGGCAAGCCTGGCTTCAACAAGCAGCTGCGCAAAGCGATCGACCATGAATATTACGAAATAAAGCTCACCGGAACATCGATCGTTGCTTCGGAAGGAACACAATACCTGGTCGTGAACCTGTTCTCCAGCATGATCTTCGCGATAATTTCCATCGCCCTGCTGATGTGTGTACTGTTCTACTCCTTCCGCATGGTAATGGTTTCCATGATCCCGAACCTCATTCCACTGGTGATGACCGCCGGTATCATGGGCTGGTTCGGCATTCCGCTGAAACCTTCGACGTTGCTTATCTTCTCAATCTCATTGGGTATCACCATCGATAATACCATTCACTTCCTGGCCCGTTACCGTCAGGAGTTGAAGCTGAAAAAATGGGACCTGAAAGAATGTGTGGCCATTTCAATTCGTGAAAGCGGACTGAGTATCATCTACACGTCCGTGATCCTGTTCTTCGGATTCATCGTCTTCGTTTTCTCCGAATTTGGCGGAACACAGGCGCTTGGTTACCTGTCATCGATCACGTACCTCATCGCGTTGTTCACCAACCTCATCATCCTGCCAGCATTGTTGCTGACAATGGAGCGCAAGCTCACGACGAAATCCTTCGAAGAGCCGTTCTTTGAGCTTTACGACGAAGAAGAAGACATCGATGTGTCCATGCTCGAAGTGCGCTCGGAAGAATGGGATGCTGAAAACCTGGCTATCGATCTCGATCCGGAGCTTCCGGAGCACGAGCCGAAAGACGGTGACGATCCCGAAGATCTGCCTGCCGGACAAACAGATGATGACCAACCGAAAACTCCCTGAAGCATGAAAGGCATTATCCTGGCAGGTGGTTCCGGAACGCGGCTGCATCCGCTTACGCTGGCGATCAGCAAGCAGCTGATGCCCGTTTACGACAAGCCGATGATCTACTACCCGCTGTCCATTCTCATGAGCGCGGGCATCCGGGAAATCCTGATCATTTCGACCCCGCACGATTTGCCGCACATGGAAAAATTACTGGGCGACGGTTCGCGTTTGGGTTGTCGTTTCGAATACGCCATACAGGAAGTTCCCAACGGACTGGCACAGGCTTTTGTGATCGGTGAATCGTTCATCGGCAACGACAGCGTGGCGCTGATTCTTGGCGACAACATCTTTTACGGCGTCGGAATGGACGACCTGTTGCAGGAAAACGTTTCAGCCGACGGCGGCGTGGTGTATGCTTATCACGTGAGCGATCCTGAACGCTATGGTGTGGTAGAGTTCGACAAGGAGATGAACGCTATTTCCATCGAAGAAAAACCCAAAGCGCCGAAATCCAACTACGCCGTTCCGGGACTCTACTTTTACAGCAACGATGTTATCGGCATCGCCAAAGGCCTCAAGCCATCGGCACGTGGTGAATACGAAATCACCGACGTGAATGCCGAATACCTGCGCCAGGGACGATTGAAAGTGGCCGTTCTGAGCCGCGGAACTGCCTGGCTCGATACCGGAACGTTTGCTTCGCTGATGCAGGCGGGTCAATTCGTTCAGGTTATCGAAGAGCGCCAGGGACTGAAGATCGGCTGTATAGAGGAAATTGCCTGGCGAAAAGGCTTTATCGACAACAAGCAACTGGAAACACTGGCCGAGCCGCTGGTCAAAAGTGGCTACGGCACCTACCTGATCCAACTGTTGAAAAAACAATGAACGACGTTACAGCGCTGAGCAGCTTCATCGAAGAACGCATTTCCGGGCACACTTTTCCGGCAGCGCCAGCCAACCTGTACGATCCGCTGCGGTATTTCATGACTTTGGGCGGCAAGCGCATGCGTCCGGTATTGACCCTGATAGGCGGCTCGCTCTACGACGTTCCGCCAACCGAAAGCATACACGCAGCGCTGGCGATCGAATTCTTCCACAACTTCTCGCTCATCCACGACGATATCATGGACGCGGCACCGGTTCGCCGCGGCAAACCGACCGTGCATGTGAAATGGGATGCCAACATTGCTATTCTCGCCGGCGACGTGCTCTTTACCGAAGCCTACAAGCAACTGGCTTTGTACCGCGACGAGCGCCTGGCCGATCTGCTCGACTGTTTCAATAAAACAGCCGTAGAAGTCTGCGAAGGCCAGCAGCTCGATATGGATTTTGAAACGGCCGTTTCCGTATCGGAAGAAGCCTACATCAACATGATTCGCCTCAAAACATCCGTTTTGCTGGGCTGCGCGCTCGAATTCGGTGCAATCCTTGGCCGGGCCGATCAAACAGCTCGTCAGTTGCTCTACGACTTCGGTGTGGAGCTGGGAATTGCTTTCCAAATCCAGGACGATCTGCTCGATCTTTATGCTGATCCCGAGAAATTTGGCAAGCAGGTAGGCGGCGATGTGCTGGCGAACAAAAAAACACTGCTGCTGCTCACCGCCCAACGGGAAGCAGGTAAACACAACGACGATCGCGTGGCACAATTGCTGGCCATGGACAAATCCGAAGCAAAAGTGGAAACCGCCCGTACGCTTTTCCAGGAGCTCGGAGCGACTGCAATTGTGGAAGCAGCTCAACAGCGCCATTACGACAAGGCATTGCAATCACTGGAAGCCCTGCCGCTGCCCGACAGCAAAAAAGAACCACTGCGCCAGCTGGCCGCTTTCCTGATGAAACGGGAGCATTAAAAAACATCGCCGAACGGGTTGAATTGTAAGATAAAATTGTATTTTTCGGCTATTAATACAAATTTTCAACTCTATTTCCATTAATTAAATCCAGTAAGCATGTACTTGAAAAGAATCCTACTCGCAAGTGTATTGGCTGCTTTCGCCTTTGCAACTCCTTCCTGCAACAAATACGAAGACGGCCCGAAATTTTCCCTGCTGACCAAGAAAATGCGCCTCGTTGGGGAATGGGACATTGTTGAATACGAAGATGAAGACGGCAATGTGGTAGCCGATAACAGCAGTGACTCGTTCACCTTTGAAAGAGACGGGACATATCGCGCTAATTACGGCAATCTGAGTTACAATGGGGAATGGGAATTCGCCAATGACAAGGAAAGCCTGGCGATCAGCTACCAGGAAGGCAACTTAACCGTTACGGAGACCCGTAAAATCCTGCGCCTGACCAACAAGGAATTATGGCTGAAAGACTCCGACGGCGACATCATCCGTGCGGAAGCCAAATAAAGCGTTAACCAACAAAAACCGAATACTATGGAACATGAGAACGTTACACCGATCGATCGCCCGATGAGCGGCGCTTCGGTAGCGCAGAAAGACCTGCCGAATGCAGGTGGGATCCTCACAATGGGCATTTTGTCCATCATTTTCGCCGGGTTAATCGGCCTGATCCTTGGGATCATTGCATTGAGCCTGGCCGGGAAAGCCCGCGAGCTGTATAACAGCGACCCGGGAAGCTATACAGCCTCTTCGCTTTCGCGTGTGAATGCCGGACGTACGTGTGCAATCATTGGTATTTCACTTCTTGGATTGGTATTGCTGATTGTGATCATCGCAGCCGGAGCAAACGCCTGATAATAACCAGAAATAAAAAAAGCGATCTCATCCGGGATCGCTTTTTTGTTTTACAGGCTTTTCCTGTTCGTTTTGTATCGTTGAAAGGATTATTCCTCCGAAGGCACGACAAATACCTTAAAACGCAGCCTTTCGACCTTTTTCTTCGTATTGGTGTGCAGGATGATGGTGCGATCCTGCTGATAGTACTTGCCGTTGGTGTCGAACTCCACGGTAATCGTTCCGGTTTGTCCGGGTGCGATGGGTGGTGGCAGCGTCACTTTCGTACAGGTACAAGCCACTTCGAACGAAGAAATGATCAGCGGGGTTGTTCCTTTGTTGGTGACGGTGAACGTATGTTTGAGCTGAATACCTTCCTGCGTTTTGGGGAACTTGTGGATGGGCTTATCAACAAAAAATTCCGCCGTTTGACCGAAGCCAAAGGCGGAATTCAGAATCACCAGTGTGATGAGTGCGACCAGGCGCATAGTATCTCTTAGTTAGTTGGCGCTCCCGAGTTGTTCACCGGGCTTGCACCTTCTGCCGGAGGAGCTACTTCACCGCGAATTTGCAATGTTTTTGTAGGCTCGTTTACGGCGTTAGACGTAATGGTCACAGACTTGTTGATCGGACCTGTACGCTTTGTATCGTATTTTACGGTGATTACACCTTTCGCTCCCGGAGCGATCGGCTCTTTCGGCCACTGTGGTACAGTACATCCGCAAGATCCCTTCGCGTTGGAAATGATCAGCGGGGCGTTTCCGGTGTTGGTGAATTCAAAGGTGCAAGTTCCGTTCGCTCCGTTTTTGAGCTTACCGTAATCGTGTACCTGCTTCGCGAATTCAATTTTCGCACCATCCTGTACTTCCTGAGCAACGGCTGTGTTGAAACCCAAACCTGCTACTCCACCGAAAGCCAGCATCATCGTAAGTAATATCCTTTTCATTTTTTATAGCATTAACTGTTGAATCAAATTTAGGAGAATCTTCCGAATTAAAAAATCCGTTAACTAAACCTTAACAGGCTACTGATTTCCCGCCTGTTGTGTCCTCAGAAGGATGAGCTCCTCGTAGGTCAGATCGAGGTGATCGAGCCGGTATTGGTAGTCTTCCTGTTCCTCTTTCGAAAGGTTCGGTTCCTTCAGCAACAGCTCGTAGTAGAACTTCACCTTGGTTTTGTTGCGCGGAACAATGAACATATCATAAGATGTAGCCAGGCTCTGCAACGCCATTTTGCGGTTTTTGTAGTCCGGGTATTTCCTGATAAGCGTATCGGCATACATCACCGCAAGCGGGTGGGCCAGAATGCTCGTATAGATCATGTGCGCCTTATCGAGGTATTTCGGGGCTTCCGGACTCTTAGGATAAGCGCGGTAAATGGCCAGGCAGCGCTCGGCATAGTCCACACCGTTGTTCTTCTTGTTCAGATCGATCAACCCTTTTTGCAGGGAGTCTTCATATTCTTTTAGTCGCGCTTCCATGATGCCGAGCGTTGGAGCCGACGTTTCGGAAGCGGTTTTATCGTTGCCGCCGCAAGCAGTCAACAACAGAAAAGTGATGGAAAGGGTGATCAGGATTTTCATCTGCCTTTTTTTACAACGGGAAATTTCATTTTGTAATCCACGTTCACAACGCCCTGCGAAATATTGGCCAAGCGCTTGGTGAGCAAACGTTTTTTCAGCACGGAAAGGTGATCGGTGAATAAAACGCCTTCCACGTGGTCGTATTCGTGCTGGATGATGCGCGCTTTGTAACCGTCGAAGGTGTCTTCGTGGAAATTCCAGTTCTCATCGTAATAGGAAATACGCACGATCTCTTTGCGGAACACTTCCTCGCGGATCTTCGGGATGCTGAGGCAGCCTTCGGCAAAGCCCCACTCGACCCCGGATTCTTCTTCGATCACCGGGTTGATGAACACTTTTTTGAAGCCTTCCATACCAGCTGCACGCGGGTCTTCCTCTTCGTCGTCATCGGTTTCGGCAAACGGGCTGCCGTCTACAATGAACAAACGGATCGACCGGCCAACCTGTGGTGCCGCCAATCCGACACCCGAAGCCTGGTACATCGTTTCGAACATATCGGCAATGAGCTGATCGAGATTCGGATAGTCTTTATCGATCTCTTCTGCCGGTTTTTTAAGTACCGGATCGCCATATGCAACGATAGGTAAAATCATGCTGAAAAATTTTTTCGCAAAGTTACGAAACTGAACGACTCAAATCACAAATCCTTGTTTGATGGGACTTTCACGCATTTTTCACCACAAAGAAGCAAAGTTTTTTGGGACGTACTTGCCCGAAAAGGTGGCAAAGGGAATCTTCGTTGAAATCTACCATGTTATTCGTCCGCAATAGCGAACGAAAGTTGAATTCCGATCTTAAAAAATACCCGCAACGCCCTTGCTTCCTTAACACATATAGCTATGCATTTAGTCTTTGCTTCTTTGTGGTTATCTCATTCGGCTTTGAAGATAATCCTGCAAAATGATCGTAGCGCTGACCTCGTCGATCAGGGCTTTGTTTTGCCGGTCTTTTTTCTTCAGTCCGCTTTGGGAGATAGCAAACGCCGCCATTTTGGAGGTAAAGCGCTCGTCCATCAATACAATTTTCACTAACGGAAAAAGCTGCTCGAGGGTTTGTTTGAGCAGGCGAACGTTTTCGGTAACGTGGGAATCGGACTGGTCGAGGCGCTTGGGCTCGCCGATCACGATTTCTTCGATCTTTTCAGCTGCAACGAGGTGCTTCAGCTCGGCATTCAACAGCTTGCTTTCGATCGTTTTGAGACCAAAAGCGAAGATCTGGCTTTCGTCTGATAAAGCCAGGCCGGTGCGTTTAAGCCCGAAATCGATCGCGAGGATTTTTCCCATGTTTCAAAAGTAACAATTGACCCGGATAATGAAATTGAACATTTTGACAGAAAATTGACAATGCGCGACGGTGTGGTTACTTTTACGCAAAATTTACCGTTATATGAGATCCATCATCGAAGCAGCCTGGGACGACAGAACGTTACTGTCTAAAGCGGAAACCCGCCAGGCTATCGAACACGTTATCGAAGAAATCGACAAGGGCATTCTGCGCGTTGCTGAGCCGAAGGAAGACGGAAGCTGGCAAGTGAACGAATGGGTCAAGAAAGCGGTCGTGATGTACTTCCCGATCCGTCAGATGGAAACCATCGAAGTAGGACCGTTTGAGTTCCACGATAAAATGGCCTTGAAAAAGAATTATGCCAAGCTGGGCGTACGCGTGGTGCCACATGCAATTGCCCGTTACGGAGCGTTTGTTGCTCCCGGCGTGATCATGATGCCTTCGTATGTGAACATCGGCGCTTATGTCGACAGCGGAACAATGGTAGACACCTGGGCAACCGTTGGCTCTTGTGCACAAATCGGTAAAAACGTTCACTTAAGCGGTGGCGTTGGAATCGGTGGCGTACTGGAACCATTGCAGGCCGCTCCGGTGATCATCGAAGACGATGCGTTCATCGGCTCGCGCTGTATCGTGGTGGAAGGCGTTCGTGTAGGAAAAGAAGCTGTACTCGGTGCCAACGTGGTACTCACGCAATCGACCAAAATCATCGATGTGACGGGTGATCAGCCTGTGGAAATGAAGGGCTATGTTCCGGAACGCTCGGTTGTGATCCCGGGATCGTATACCAAAACTTTCCCTGCCGGCGATTTCCAGGTGCCTTGCGCACTGATCATCGGCAAGCGAAAAGCCAGCACTGATCTGAAAACATCACTGAACGACGCGCTGCGAGAGCACAGCGTTGCTGTTTGATGGTTGATGTTAGATTGGCTTTGCATCCTTCGCGGTAAAAGACCAGCATTTGATAGCAGCTTGATATTCAATTTTTAATGCCGGTTTTTTTGATTTTTTGGCACTCCTGTTAGGATTTGAGATTCTTTACGGCATGTTTTGTGTATATTCGAACAGGTGTTTGCTACCAAAGACACCTTAAAGAAAAAAGCTATGAGAAACCCGATCAGAACAATGCTTTTCGGTCTGCTGTTTGCAGGCGTCGCATCTATGTCAGCTTGCGGTGTTTATGTCCCTCAACCAACGAAAAAAACGACGACAAAAAGCACAACCGTAACGAAGAAGAAAAAAGCCCATCCGCATGGTGGCCCTCCAGGACAAACCAAGAAGTCTGCCGGGCACCCGGGCAAACGTCATTAATAAAAAAGGCCTCGTATCAACGGGGCCTTTTCGTTTATTCCACTCTTGGTTGACGTTGTGGAATCCTTAGCCCGAAACGGGTCGAAATGCCGGTTGAAATAAGCGGTCCACCGAAGCCAATCTCCAGGTTGAATCCTACATTTCGCAAAAAGTAATACCGCATGCCCCAGCAGGTACGCATGGAAAACGGCAGCGCAGGGAAGCTCCAGAAATCATCGTCTGATGCATCGACTTTCACGCCGTTTTTTTCCAGTCCGAAATAGCGCTTATTAGTGCCGGCTGCTATTCCCCAATACATATCGAGATTCGGATTGTCGACATTAAAATGAAAGTTGATCCGGACGTGCACGCGAAGACGGTTCATCGTGCGTCTGAAATCTGTTTTGGTAGTTGTCCAGGTATCCGTATTGCCATCGTAAACGGAATCGGTCTGGGTATAGGAAAGATGCAGGTTGGAATAGATCGCGTCTGCGCCCAGGCCGATGCGGTCGGTGAGCATGAATTCCGTGCGAAGACCGGTAGGTCCCGCTCCTCCAAATTCGAAACCTTCGACGCCGGAAGCTTCCGAAATAGCTCTCAGGAAGTACCCGCCGAAGTTGGGAAAGCCGTAATAAGGATCTGTGATCATGGAACCGCGCGTGTTGGCCTGAGCCATGGCGGTGTGCAGCGAAGCTGCTGCGAGCAGTGTCAGTAGTAGCGTTTTCATGTCGTAGCGTATCTAAAAAAACAGCCGTTTTGTAGATGACTACAAAACGGCTGCAAAATGTTTATGGTATGGCTTTTCTTAGAATTTGAAAGAAAGACCAGCGTTCAGGATACCACCTTGTCCGAAACCAACTCCGAGGTTAGCACCAATGTTGTCAGTAAAGAAGTAACGCAGACCGATTCCGAGGCGGGAAGCAACCGGAATAAAACCTTTGATCTCTTCGTCAGCGTAGTTAGGATCCGTAGATTCGAATTTGAATGAACGGTTACCGTAACCAGCACCTACAACACCATAGAAATCGAGGTTGTCGTTTTCGATGAAGTGGTAGTTAAATGTTACCATTACACCGAATTTCTGTGTAGAGTAATCGTACTGGTATGTTACAGGATCTCCGTTACCATTAGTTGTGGTTTCGTCGAAAGTAATGTTTGTGTTGTTGAACCCGAGGTCAACACCCAGACCGATTTTGTCAGTAAGCAGGTATTCTACGCGCAGACCTACAGGACCCAATCCTTTGATCTCAACGTTTTGCTCGACACCAGAGTTAGCGTAAGCTGATTTAAAGGCAGCTGTATACAGGTTAGGGAAACCGTAGTAAGTGTCAACCAATACATTTCCTTCTTCTACAACCTGAGCTGTAGCGTTGTTAGTAGCAGTGAGAGCAAGCAGTGCAATCACAAGAACTTTCATTCTTTTCATTTTAAATGGGGGTTTAAATTAATTAATGGCGAATATAGAAGTATTTTGCAATGACCGCCTTTTTTGTCGATAAAAAATAGAAGTTGATCTATAAAACCTTCTCATTTGCCTGTAAAAATTTGTTAAAACTGCCGCTCTATCTACAAAAAGGCTGCCAAAAACGAGACAAAGCATTAACAAACTAGTTTTGAGACGAATACCCAGCCGACAGCAACTTATCAATGATAGCAACAGTGGTTAAAACACCCTTTCCGGGAGCTCATCGAACGCCTGAAAATAAATCATCTCATCGTTCAGCCTGCAATCCATTCTTTTCCAGGTTAAAAGGTTTCGGTATCTTAGTCGAGCCTGAGTTCACATTTTATTTATTCAACACCTTATTTCTTATGAACAGACTGATTAAGCTTTTATCGATTGCGGCCTTTACATGCATTGGGAGCACAGCTTTTGCACAAACAGAAGATTATTACAAAAATGCCGGCTGTAAAGTGCTCTATTTCGAAGTTAACTCATCCAAGGTGAAGATTTTCTACGGGAACGGAATGGATGAAGAAATAAGCGGTAAACCAGAAATGCTGACGATTACGTTAAGCAATACCTTTATCAAAAGTGGTTATGAGCTTACCAGCGTGATCCCCAAAACGGTCAACGGTCAAACGATACCGGGCTATTTCTTTTTTCAGCGGAAAACAACTGAAGATTGATCCAACAAAAAAGCGACCGCAAATGCAGTCGCTTTTTTAGTACTATTCCAGCAGGATTAATGCTGCTGTTGCTTAATCAGATTCAAGGCTGAACCGGCTTTGAACCAATCGATCTGCTGATCGTTGTAAGTATGGTTCAACAGGATGTTTTCTTTTGTACCATCGGCGTGAACGAGCTCCAGGGTGAGCTGTTTGCCCGGAGCAAAGGATGCCAGATCAATAAAGTTGAACGTATCGTCTTCGCGGATCTTATCATAATCAGCTTCGTCTGCGAATGTCAGACCGAGCATTCCCTGCTTTTTCAGGTTGGTTTCGTGGATTCGTGCAAAGGATTTCACGATCACGGCACGAACGCCCAGGTGACGTGGTTCCATTGCGGCATGCTCGCGGGAGGAACCTTCACCGTAGTTGTGGTCACCTACAACGATGGTAGGAATGCCAGCAGCTTTGTATGCACGTTGAACAGCCGGTACTTCACCTGTTGAACCTGTCATTTGGTTCACGACTTCGTTGGCTTTGCCGTTGAATGCGTTTTCCGCACCGATGAGCATGTTGTTGGAAATGTTATCGAGGTGACCACGGTAACGCAGCCACGGACCTGCCATGGAAATGTGGTCGGTTGTACACTTTCCGCGTGCTTTGATGAGCAATTTTGCACCGAGGATGTTCTGTCCGTCCCAGGCCGGGAAGTTTTCCAGGAGCTGAAGACGGGATGAATCCGGCTTCACTTCTACAATAACTCCGCTTCCGTCTTCAGCCGGAGCCTGATAGCCCGGATCTTCTACATCGAAGCCTTTACTTGGCAATTCGTCGCCTTTCGGTGGCAACAGCTTTACCTGCTCGCCTTTGTCGTTGGTGAGCGTATCGGTAATCGGGTTGAAACCGAGGTCTCCGGCAATGGCCAGCGCCGCAACCATTTCAGGCGACGTTACGAAGGCATGCGTGTTCGGGTTGCCGTCGGCACGCTTGGAGAAGTTCCGGTTGAAGGAGTGAACGATGGTGTTTTTCTCCTGCTTGTCTGCACCTTCGCGGTCCCACTGTCCGATACACGGACCGCAGGCATTGGTGAAGACTTTCGTTCCCATTTTCTCGAAGGTGGCAATGATGCCGTCTCGCTCAATGGTATAACGCACCTGCTCGGAACCCGGGTTGATACCGAATTCGGCTTTTGGTGTGATTCCGTGTTTTACGGCCTGCTCCACGATGGAAGCTGCGCGCGACATATCTTCATAGGAAGAGTTGGTGCAGGAACCGATAAGCCCCCACTCTACTTTCATCGGCCAGTCGTTGGCGATGGCTTCAGCACGCATTTTGGAAACAGGTGTTCCGCGATCCGGCGTGAATGGTCCGTTGATATGCGGCTCGAGCTCTGTGAGATTGATCTCGATGAGCTGGTCGAAGTATTTCTCAGGATTAGCATACACTTCCGGGTCACCCGTAAGGTGTTCGGCGATCTGGTCGGCTGCATCTACCACTTCCTGGCGACCGGTAGCCGCAAGGTAGCGACGCATGGAATCGTCGTAGCCGAAGGTCGATGTCGTGGCACCAATCTCAGCTCCCATGTTGCAGATGGTTCCTTTTCCGGTGCAGGAAAGCGTGATTGCCCCGTCGCCGAAGTACTCAACGATGGCCCCTGTTCCGCCTTTCACGGTCAGGATATCGGCTACTTTCAGGATGACGTCTTTGGCAGAAGTCCAGCCGTTGAGCTTACCGGTGAGCTTCACACCAATCAGTTTCGGGAATTTAAGCTCCCAGGCCATTCCGGCCATAACGTCTACGGCATCTGCACCACCAACACCGATAGCGACCATTCCGAGTCCGCCGCCGTTTACGGTGTGTGAATCCGTTCCGATCATCATTCCGCCCGGGAACGCATAGTTTTCGAGCATTACCTGGTGGATGATCCCGGCGCCTGGTTTCCAGAAACCGATACCGTATTTATTCGAGATTGAAGCCAGGAAGTTGAATACTTCGTTGTTCTGGTTCAATGACTCCTGCAAATCTTTGGTGGCGCCAAGCTTGGCCTGAATGAGGTGATCGGCGTGAACAGTCGAAGGAACAGCCACTTTTGCACGACCGGCCTGCATGAATTGCAGCAAAGCCATTTGTGCGGTTGCATCCTGCATGGTTACGCGGTCGGGAGCAAAGTCCACATAGGATTTTCCACGTTCGAACGCTTTCGTCGCGTTGCCATCCCACAAGTGGGCGTAAAGGATCTTTTCAGAGAGCGTTAAAGGTTTCCCCACGATTTTGCGGGCCGCTGCCACGCGCTCTGGGAATCGGGCGTAAACCGCCTTGATCATATCTAAATCGAAAACAGCCATAATTTAAGTTTCTACAGGCTTAATTTAGGTATAATAACCGTTACAGAGTTTATAATAGTCAACTATTTAGTCGACATTAACAGCTTTTTGCCAAAGAAGAGGCTACCACCAGCAGGCGATAAAAAAAGCCCGATCGTTGGATCAGGCTTTTCGTTTTATGCTAAGCTGGAAATTATCCCACCAATTGCTTGTGAGACGGCGCAAACTTCGTGAGGTTGATACCTTCTACCGCTGTTTTGTATTCTTCGATCGTTGGCGTTCTGCCGAGAATGGTCGACAATACGACCACCGGTGTTGAAGAAAGCAAAGATTCTCCTTTTTTACCTTCGGCATCTTCTACGACACGTCCTTGGAAAAGGCGGGTTGAAGTTGCCATCACGGTATCTCCTTTTGCTGCTTTTTCCTGATTCCCCATGCAGAGGTTACATCCCGGACGCTCCAGGTAGAGCATGTTTTCGTACTTCGTACGTGCTTCACCTTTCGGAGCGTTGTCGTCGAATTCGAAGCCGGAGTAGCGCTGCAGCACTTCCCAGTCGCCTTCAGCTTTCAGCTCATCGACGATGTTATAAGTAGGCGGAGCTACTACAAGCGGCGCATTGAATTCAACCTTGCCTTTTTGTGCTTCAACGTTCTTCAGCATCTGAGCCAGGATTTTCATATCGCCCTTGTGAACCATACACGAACCAATAAATCCGAGGTCTACTTTTTTATCGCCGCCATAGAACGAAAGCGGACGGATTGTATCGTGCGTATATCGCTTGGAAACGTCTTTGTTGTTTACATCCGGATCGGCGATCATTGGTTCTGCGATCTGATTCAGATCCACCACGACCTCAGCGTAATATTTTGCATTGGCATCCGGCGTAAGCGCAGGCTTCTCACCTGACTTAATTTCTGCAATTCGCTTATCCGCTTTATTGATAAGGCCCTGAAGTACACGTTTCGCGTTGTCCATGCCTTTGTCGATCATAATCTGGATGCGGCCTTTCGCAATCTCGAGTGATTCAATCAGGGTATCGTCTTCCGAAATACAGATCGAAGCTTTCGCCTTCATTTCTGCTGTCCAATCCGTAAACGTGAATGCCTGATCGGCAGTCAGCGTTCCGATATGCACTTCAATGATCCGACCCTGGAATACGTTTTCGCCGCCAAACTGGTGGAGCATTTGTGCTTGTGTCGCATGCACCACATCGCGGAAGTCCATGTAACCCGGCATAGCTCCTTTGAAGGTCACTTTCACGGATTCAGGAATAGGCATGGAAGCTTCTCCGGTCGCAAGCGCAAGCGCCACTGTGCCTGAATCGGCACCAAAAGCCACACCTTTAGACATACGTGTATGCGAGTCACCGCCAATGATGATCGCCCACTCGTCTATCGTGATATCGTTCAGCACTTTGTGGATCACGTCTGTCATAGCATGATAAACGCCTTTCGGGTCACGGGCAGTAATCAAACCGAAGTCGTTCATGAACTTCATCAGCTTTGGAATGTTCGCCTGTGCTTTTTTATCCCAAACGGAAGCGGTATGACAACCCGACTGGTAGGCACCATCAACGATAGGTGAAATCACTGTGGCGGCCATGGATTCCAATTCCTGAGCTGTCATGAGCCCGGTGGTATCCTGCGAACCAACAATGTTTACCTCTACACGAACATCTGAGCCGGCATGCAGTACTTTTCCGGGAGTTATTCCAACCGCATTTTTATTGAAGATTTTCTCCACGGCTGTAAGCCCCTGCCCGGCATGAGAAATCTCTTTCGACGGTGCAAACACAACAGGAGCTTCAATTCCCAATGTCTTAGCCGCAAACGTCTGGATCTTCTTCCCAAACACAATTGCGTAGGATCCACCGGCTTTGATGAATTCCATTTTCTGCGGAGTAAAGGCTTTCGAAATATCGATCAGCTCTTTGTCTCCGTTGTATAATTTCTTGGTCTTTGTATTGATCGTAAGCACGGTACCTGTAGCAACCGAATAGGCTTCTTCCAGGATAGGATCGCCGTTTTCATTGCGAACAGGCTCACCATTTGCGTCCAGCTTTTTCACCCAGTTTTTCAGGTCGAGGCCAATACCACCGGTCACATCAACTGTTGTGAGGAAAATCGGAGAAATACCGTTTGTACCGCCAACAATCGGCGCAATGTTCACAAACGGAACATAAGGGCTGGATTGTTTCCCGGTCCAAAGCGCCACGTTGTTCACGCCCGACATTCGCGACGAACCTACGCCCATGGTGCCTTTTTCGGCGATCAGCATCACACTTTTATCCGGATGCTGCGCTTGCAATGCCTTGATTTCGTCCTGCGCCTGCGGGGAGATCATGCATTTACCGTGGAGCTCGCGGTCCGAACGGGAGTGTGCCTGGTTTCCAGGTGAGAGCAAATCTGTTGAGATATCGCCTTCACCTGCAATAAAGGTTACGACTTTAATTTCTTCGGCTACATCCGGAAGCTTGGTAAAGAACTCAGCCTTGGCATAACTCTCGAGGATTTCTCTCGCAATTTCATTTCCGTTATGGAACGCTTCTTTCAAGCGGTCTGTATCCGCGTCGTAAAGAAACACCTGTGTTTTCAGCACCTCAGCAGCCTGTTTTGCAACAGCATGGTCGTTGCCTAATGCGATATCCAGCAGCACTTCAATCGAAGGACCACCTTTCATATGTGACAAAAGCTCAAAAGCAAAAGCAGGCGTAATTTCCTCCACCACTGATTGCCCCAGAATAATTTCCTTCAGGAATTTCGCTTTTACACCTGCAGCGCCGGTCGTTCCCGGCAATGTGTTGTAAATAAAAAACTGAAGCGAATCTTTTCGGTTTGCGTTCGTCGCATCTTTAATCTGTGCAACGATTTCGTTCAGCAAATCCGCACCATCTATCGGTTTTGGATGAAGTCCCTGAACTTTTCGTTCTTCAATTTCTTTGATGTATTCTTGATAGGTATTCATAATTAAGGAAATCTTGCTTTTCTATTTCTATTACAGGCTAGTATTCTGCCCTGCGAATTTACGAATAAGAAAAAAATTGACTGTCATTCATCCCAACGAATCAGGGTCAATTGTTTATTTAGAATGGTTTTGAATTGGAGTTTGTGAGTTGCCGAGTTGGTGAGTTAGTGAGTTGAAGAGTTTCTGAGTTGGTTGGAAGTTGATGAGTTGCTGGGTTAGTTGGGAGTTGATTTGAAGGCTGCAATCCGACTTTTCCACAGGAAGGTGTTCAATGAATGAAATTTATCTGTACCTTTGCACCCCTGTTTAAAGTGTTAAGCAGGTTTTTATTAACACCAAATAGTTTTAATTATGAATTCTTACGAAACTGTTTTCATTCTTACTCCCGTTTTGTCTGAAGATCAGGCAAAGGAAGCAGTGCAAAAGTACGAGGCCGATCTGAAGGCTTTCGGCGGTAAGTTAAATCATTCTGAGAGCTGGGGCCTGAAAAAACTGGCTTACCCTATCCAGAAGAAGACAACCGGGTTCTATTTCCTCTTCGATTTCGAAGCGGAAGGAACAGTAGTAGCTGAGCTCGAGCTCGCTATGAAGCGTGACGAGCGCGTTATGCGTTTCCTTACGGTGAAGCAGAACAAGCACCATGTTGCTTATGCTGACAAGCGCCGTGCGAAAATGAAAAACGTGTCAACTACACCTGCGGTTGAAGCTTAATTAACTTATTAAAACGTACGATTATGTCACAAAACGATATTCGCTACCTGACCCCGATCAACATCGAGATCAAGAAAGACAAATACTGCCGTTTCAAGAAAAGCGGAATTAAATTCATCGACTACAAGGACGGTAACTTCCTGCTCCGCCTGGTAAACGAGCAAGGTAAAATTTTGCCGCGTCGTATTACCGGAACTTCTGCGAAATACCAGAAGCAAGTAAACAAGGCTATCAAGCGTGCACGTCACCTCGCTATTCTCCCTTATGTTGGGGATATGCTGAAATAAGCCCGGGTTGAACTTTTAACAATTAGAAGAAATGGAAGTCATTCTGAAGAAAAATATCGACAAATTGGGTTACAAGGATGATGTTGTAACCGTGAAGCCTGGTTATGGACGTAATTTCCTTATTCCACAAGGATACGCGACCCTGGCAACTCCTTCTGCGAAAAAAGCGCACGAGGATATGATCAAACAACGCTCACACAAAGAATCCAAAATCGTTGCTGAAGCAGAAGCTGTTGCTGCGAAACTGGTTGAGCTGACTGTATCTATCGCTACGAAAGTAGGTGAGAATGGTAAAATCTTTGGTTCCGTTAACACGGTTCAATTGTCTGAAGCGCTGAAAAAAGCTGGTTTCGACATTGACCGCAAGGCACTGAAAATCAAAGATGAGCCTATCAAAGAAGTAGGTACTTACGAAGCAGAAGCAAACCTCCACAAAGGGGTGAAGCCTGTATTCAAATTCGAAGTGGTAGGAGAATAATCCTTCAACAATACACTTTTGGAATCCCGTTTGTCATTGATGAACGGGATTTTTTTTGAATACAAAATTCACAATTCTGCATTTTGAATTCTGAATTCTGCATTATATTTAGTTATCTCAAAACGATACACCATGGCCATACAAGTTGGTGATAAATGCCCTTCCTTCAGTCTGCCCGATCAGAACGGAAACCTGTTCCAGATCGATGAGCTGCTGGGGAAAAAGAACATCGTGCTCTACTTCTACCCGAAAAACAATACAGGCGGCTGCACAGCCGAAGCGTGTTCCTTCCGCGACAGCTACGAAGCATTCGAAGAATTAGGCTGCGAAGTGGTGGGTGTTTCGGGCGACAGCATCGAATCGCAGGAACAATTTGCCGCAAAACACCGGTTGAATTTCACCCTGCTTTCCGACAGCGAGAAAAAAGTGCGTCAGCTGTTCGGTGTTCCCAAAAGCCTGTTCGGACTTATTCCCGGGCGCGTGACCTATGTGATCGATCAAACGGGAACCGTACGCAGTATCCACAATTCGCTCAGCGACCCGGAAGGACACATCCGGTCGGCGATGGAAACCGTTGAAACCCTTTCCAAATCTTAACTACGATGAAAACAACACTACTGCTTTGCTTCCTTACATTGTTCGCTGCTGCCACACAGGCACAGGAAACCGGCAAGCGCTCCAAAAAAGCTAAAAAAGAACAGGCCTCAGGCGAATACGACCCGAAACTGGCCGAAAAAGTTGGCGCCGATGAATACGGCATGAAGCGCTACGTCATGGCGTTCCTGAAAGCAGGCCCCAACCGCAGCCAGGATAGTACCGCACGGGCACAGCTGATGCGCGCGCACCTGGATAACATCACACGCATGGCGGAAGAAAAGAAACTGGTGGTTGCCGGTCCGTTCCTCGATAACGGCGACATCCGCGGCATCTATATTTTCAATGTTGAGACCATCGAAGAAGCCGAAGCACTCACAAATACCGATCCGGCCGTTCAGGCGGGGATGCTGGTGATGGAATTACACCCGTGGTACGGCTCGGCTGCACTCGTCGAAGCTGGCGAACGGCACAAGCTGGTAGCGAAGAAGAAGATCTGATCGAGCAAATGATGCAAAAACAGAAAGCACTTGTACTCTGGAGTGGCGGCAAAGATTGTAACCTGGCTTTGCATTGGGCGCATCAACAACAGGAGCTTGAAGTTATTGCACTCGTTACTTTTCATTCCTCCGAAACCGCATTCCGGGCGCATTCAAAGGAACTCATGGTATTGCAGTCGCAATCGTTGGGCATTCCACACCTGTTCCTGGAAATCCACGAGCCTTTCGCGCAGCAGTATGAGCTGCAACTCGATAAACTGAAAAACCAGCTTGGGATCAGCGTACTTATTTCGGGCGATATTTCTGAAGTGCACGGTGCTCCCAATTGGATAACCGAACGTGCTACGGCCGTTGGAATGCAAACACTGCTTCCGTTGTGGCATGCCGACCGAAAAACGGTGCTTCATCAATTGATTGCAGCCGACTTTGAAGTGATTATCACTTTGGTAAAAGCTCCCTGGCTCCATGCAGGCTTCCTCGGAAAAACATTCAATGCAGCATTAATCGACGAGCTGAACGTTCTGCATGCGGAAAATGGCATCGATATCTGTGGTGAAAACGGTGAATTTCATACCATGGTTCTGAATGGACCAGGCTATCGTTCCCCGATCTCCATCGATTCATTTCAAATTGCACAGCACGAGGAAATGAGCTACCTGGATGCCGTGAGTGCATCGCTGAATGGCGAGTATTCCGTTCCGACACTGATCAAACAGAAAGTCTGTGTCGAGTGTAAAAAACCGTTTTCCTGTTATACACAAGGTTGCTGGTGTGCCGATTTACCCATGATTATGCCAATGGAGAACATCACCGATTGCATGTGCCCAACGTGTCTCAAGAAAGTGATCAATACCAAATTGACCGAACACAAGCTCCCTCCTGTTCAATAACAACACGGACTGGATTTTCTTTTCATTCACCGCTACGTCCACAAAAGATAAGGCTCAACTCTCCTAATAACCAATACTATTTTTTCTCCCACGAATAAACGAATGGTAAACTAAGCTTGAATAAAAGCGAATGCTCACTTATTCGTGTTGTAAACGTTGTTTACAACATTCGCTCCAAATTGTACAAAGTGCTTTAATTAGTGCATTCGTGGGAAATTGAATCGATTTTCACCTCAATTAACAATGACGGTTTAACAAGATAATCAATGAGCTACATTTTGACCTGCGACTTGCCCTACCTTTGTTTGGATGAAAGACGCGAAGTCCATACAAGCGCTGATTGCCCTGATCGACGACCCGGACGATCAGATTTACGCCCATGTGCGCGATAAGCTGCTGGAAGTGGGGCCTGATGCGATCCAATACCTGGAATCGTCGTGGGAAGAGCGCGACTTCGGACTCATCTTTCAAACCCGCATCGAACAGCTGATCCACGAGATCCAGTTCGAAGAATGCAAGCGCCAGCTCACCGATTGGTATGAAAGTCCGGCCAAAGATTTGCTGGAAGGCTCATTGATCATCGCCAAATACCAGTATCCGGGGCTTAAAGACAAAACCGTTACCGATTTCATCGAACGCCTGCGACGCGATTGCTGGCTGGAGCTGAACCCGAATATGACGGCCTATGAATCGGTGCGCGTGCTGAACAAGATCTTTTTCGAGCAATACGGCTTTAAAGGGAATTCCCAGAACTATACGTCGCCGCTGAATTCTTATCTGAATACGGTCATCGAAACGAAAAAAGGGAATCCGCTGAGCCTGTCGATTCTCTACAGCATTGTGGCCCAGCAGCTGGATTTACCGATCTACGGCGTTAACCTGCCGAATCATTTCATCCTGGCATTCATGGACGAGCACGGAACGAACCGCTTTCTTTCCAAAGCCAACAAACACGGCGTGCTGTTCTACATCAATACGTTTTCGAAGGGCAGCCTGTTCCAGAAAGAAGACATCGATCAGTTTCTGAAAGGTCTGCAGTTGCCGCAAAGCAGCGCGCATTACGAACCGTGCTCCAATTCGGAGATCATCCGCCGCATGCTCACCAACCTCATCGCTTCGTTCCAGCAGGTCGGAAATGCGGAGAAAGTGAGTGAACTGATTGAGCTAAGAAGCCTTTTGGATTAAAATCGGCCTCCTCCCTTGAGGGAGGAACGAGGAGGGTGGCATTCCACCTCGTTTTGTAATGGGCCACCTCCCTTAATCCCTCCTCAAGGAGGGAGTCTTTCAACATTCAATTCCCTACCAACTCCACTTCCAGCTGCAATTCCTGAATGGCTTTGATGATGTCTTTCGACGGATCGACCCGCAGACGGCGCGATGGCATGGTGACTTTCAGATCGTCGAGCATATCGACTACGGTGAATTTCACGGCGCATTTTCCTTCGAGCGAGCCGGTGAGCACGGTCTCGAGCTTGCTCATGAGCAGCTGATCGAGTGATTTCAACGGAATGGTGATGTTCAGTGTCGACGGGCGCGATTCCAGCAAATCCTGTAATTGTTCGATGGAAGAAATCACGAATTCGATCGGTTTCTGACCGGTGATCTTATCCTTGAACTGCCCTTCCTGCACTTTCCCCTTAATCCCAAGGATCAGATCCTTTTTCATCAGGTGACTGAACTTAAGATAGTTGTCGCCAAAGAGGTACAATTTCGTGCTGTGGCTGTAATCTTCGATATTCAGGATTCCGAACGGCTTGCCGGTTTTGGTGGTCAAATGCTGTGCATCCGTTACGATAGCAGCAATGAGCAGGTCACGACCGTAATGTTCTTTCACTTTGGTAAGCATTTCGACATTGCCCGAGCAGAACGCATCGACTTCGAATCGGAAATCGTCGAGCGGGTGACCGGAAATAAAGATCCCGACCACTTCTTTCTCGTAGCTCAGTTTTTCCATCGTCGGCCATTCCTGGCAGATCGGTACCTGCGGCTCTGGCATACGCACATCGGAGGCTTCACCGAACAGCGATACCTGCGACGAGTTTTCATAATCCTGTAAGCTGGCTCCGAAACGAACGGCGTTCTCGAGGAAGGTACGTCCGGAAGTATCCTGGTGGAAATACTGGGCGCGGTGCGTATTCTTGAAGGAATCGAAGCAACCGGCATAAGCCATGCTTTCCATCGCTTTTTTGTTCACCAGGCGCAGATTGACGCGCTTGGCTACTTCGAAAATCGAGCTGAAAGGCCCATTTTGTGTGCGTTCCTGGATGATGTTCTCCACCGGTCCGCTACCCAACCCTTTGATACCACCCAAACCGAAACGGATTTTCCCTTCGCGGTTCACGGTGAATTCGTAAGCCGATTCGTTGACATCCGGCCCGAGGACGGCAACGCCCATGCGGCGGCATTCTTCCATGAAGAAGGACACCTGCGAAATATCGTTGAGGTTGTTGCTGAGTACGGCCGCCATGAATTCAGCCGGGTAATTGGCTTTCAGGTAAGCTGTCTGGTATGCGATCCAGGCGTAGCAGGTCGAGTGGGATTTGTTGAAGGCATAGGACGCAAAAGCTTCCCAGTCTTTCCAGATCTTTTCGAGAATCGTCGGGTCGTGGCCGTGTTCCTGTCCTTTTTCGATGAATTGTGGCTTCATCTTATCGAGGACGGCTTTCTGCTTTTTACCCATCGCCTTTCGCAGAACGTCGGCTTCACCTTTGGTAAAACCAGCCAGCTTCTGCGAGAGCAACATCACCTGCTCCTGGTAAACCGTAATACCGTAGGTTTCCTTCAGGTATTCTTCGCAGGCGTCGAGGTCGTATTTGATTTCCTGTTCGCCATTCTTGCGCTTGATGAAGTCGGGAATGTATTCGAGCGGTCCCGGACGGTACAAGGCGTTCATGGCGATGAGATCGGCAAACACCGATGGCTTCAGCTCGCGCATGTATTTCTGCATACCGGCGGATTCGTACTGGAAGATCCCGACGGTTTCACCACGCTGGAAGAGCTCATAGGTCGGCAGATCGTCGATCGGGAATGTATCCGGATCGAGGTCGATGTTGTGCCGGATCTTCACGTTTTTGACCGCGTCTTTGATCAGCGTCAGGGTTTTCAGCCCAAGGAAGTCCATTTTGAGCAACCCGGCCTCTTCCGCCACGGAGTTGTCGAATTGCGTACACCACATGGACGAATCCTTGGCGAGCGCAACGGGAACGAAGTTCGTAATGTCGTCTGGCGTGATGATCACACCACAGGCGTGAATACCGGTATTGCGGACCGAGCCTTCGATGCGGACGGCCTGCTGCAATACGCGGGCACGCAAATCGTTTCCACGCGCAATTGCACGCATTTCCTGCACATTGGCCAGATCGACTGGGTTGTTGAGCTTTTCGGCAATTTTCGGCTCTTCCCAGTTGAAGATCGCATCGAGCGAAAAGTTGTCGGGGATGAGCTTGGCCAGCATGTTCGTTTCCAGCAGCGGCAGGTTGAGCACACGTCCGGCATCGCGGATGGAGGATTTCGCCGCCATTGTACCGTAGGTAATGATCTGTGCCACCTGGTTAGCCCCGTATTTGGCGATTACCCAATCGATCACACGACCACGGCCTTCATCGTCGAAGTCGATATCGATATCGGGCATGGAAATACGGTCCGGGTTGAGGAAACGCTCAAAGAGGAGATCGTAGGCAATCGGATCGACGTTGGTAATTCCGGTGCAATAAGCTACCGCGGAACCGGCTGCGGAACCACGTCCCGGTCCTACCGAAACGCCCATATCGCGCGCTGCCTGGCAGAAATCCTGTACAATGAGGAAGTAGCCGGGGTAACCGGTTCGTTCAACCGTTGCCAGCTCGAAATCGAGTCGCTCGCGGATCTCATCGGTGATCGTGCCGTAGCGTTTTTCCGCTCCTTTGTAGGTCAGATGGCGCAGGTAAGCATTCTCACCCCGCTTTCCGCCATCGATGGCATCTTCGGCATGCACGAATTCCTCCGGGATCTCGAAGGCCGGAAGCAGTACTTCGCGCGCCAGCGGATACGGCTCGATCTTCTGCAAGATCTCGCCTATGGATTCAATCGCTTCGGGAAGGTCAAGGAAGAGCTCCTTCATTTCCTCCGCCGATTTGAAATAGTATTGTTCGTTTTCCAGTCCGAAACGGAAATTCCGCCCGCGGCCTTTCGGTGTTTCCACCAGCTGACCGTCGCGCACGCACAACAGGATGTCGTGTGTATTGGCGTCCTGTTCCGTTCCGTAGAACGTATTGTTTGTTGCTACAAGCGAAATCTCGTGTTGTTTCGCCAGTCGGATCAGCGCTTCGTTGACGCGGTTCTCGTCTTCCTGACCGTGGCGCATGATCTCTACATAGAGGTCTTTCCCGAAACGCTCTTTCCACCACAGCAAAGCTTCTTCGGCCTGCTTCTCCCCCACGTTGAGCAGGAGGTTCGGCACTTCACCGGAAAGGCTTCCCGTCAGCACGATGAGATCGTCTTTGTATTGTTCCACTGCTGCACGATCGACACGCGGCACGTAGTACATCCCTTCGGTGTAGGCGATGGAAGCCAGCTTCACCAGGTTGTGGTAACCGCGCTTGTTTTTCGCGAGGAATACGACCAGGTAACCGTTGTCTTTGTTCTGTTTATCGTGGCGATCGCGGCAGATATACAGCTCGCAACCGATGATGGGCAATAATTCCTGTTTGTTGAAGGGCTGTCCCTGTTCTTCCGCTTCGGCGCGCTCGGCTTTGATCTGCTTGTTGATTCCGGCGATGGCTTTCTCGAAGTGAAACGCCGCCATCATGTTGGCCGTATCCGTGAGCGCTACTGCCGGCATGTTGTGTTTGATCGCCTGGTTGATCAATCCTTTCACATCCATGGTGGATTGCAGGATCGTAAACTGCGTGTGGTTGTGCAAATGCACGAACGGAACGTCCTTGAGTCGCTCGCGGGCACCTTCGAGGTCGGTAACAACCGGTGTAGCGCCCGTTTTTGGTTTCAGCTTCGCGGAAGCTTCCTTCAGGTTGACGTGGTGAATGCCGTAGGTTCCGATCGGTTCCGGATTGACCTCGCGGAAACGGTTGAAGTAGTCCAGCTCGACTTTCAGCTCTTCCGGCGTGAACACTTCGCGGCGCACGAGCTCGAAGAAGCAGCGCGTGGTCGCTTCCACGTCGGCGGTAGCGTTGTGGGCTTCCGCAAATGGCACTTCGAAGAGGTATTCATGGAGCTCGGTCAGCGTTGGCAGCTTGAAGCGACCACCACGACCTCCGGGCAGTTTGAGCAGGTTGGCCGTTGTTTCCGTACAGGTATCGAGCACCGGCTTATTCAGCAATTCGCTTTCAATGCCCATTCGGTGCAGCTCACAGCCTACGATGTTGACGTCGAAGCCGAGGTTTTGTCCAACAATGAACTGCGCCTGCGACAACACTTCATTGAAGCGCTGCATGACGGTTCGCAGGTCTTCTCCTTCCGCCGCGGCGAGCTCGGTCGAAATACCGTGGATCTTTTCCGCATCGAAGGGAATGTCATAGCCATCGGGACGAATGAGGAAGTCGCTCGCTTCGATCAGCCGACCGTGTTCGTCGTGCAATTGCCAGGCAATCTGGACGGCTCTCGGCCAGTTATCCGTATCGGTAATGGGAGCATTCCAATTGCGGGGTAGACCGGTTGTTTCGGTATCGAAAATGAGGAACATATCTGCGGAAGAATTCGGAACATAAAAGTAGCGAATTCAAGGCAATTTCGGGCGGGAAACGGGATGGTTTGTTGATAACGATGGAAAACTTTTTTCAGTCTCCGGTCGACAGTCTTCCAGTCTTCAGTCGGGCGGTCTCTAGTCCACTGTCATCCGGTCTTCGGTCTTTCAGTTCTCGATCTCCGCGGTTCCCTGTCAAAAATTCAAAATCGTTAGTAATATTGCTAAAAAACCAAGTGCATGCTCCCTGCAGCCGTTTTTCTTCTTTCGTTCGCTTTGCTTGTGCTCGTTCTCGTGATCTGGCAGAAACGGCGCAACCTGCAGGGGCCGATCAATGAAAAGGAGGAAAACCAATTGCCTGTTCGTGCGCGTCACCCGGAAGAATTCGTACACCTCACCTACATTTACATCGCTGCCTGGGTAATTGGCAAAAATGCCCGCGATACACAAGGAAAAATCACGTTTGCGCACGCCTACCTGCAGCAGCGATTCGGGAAAACAACCATTGAAACCTCCGACGAGCTTACACGCGCCCTGCGCAACGCCACCAATATCCGGAACGTTGCGGCGTGGATCGTCCGGCATATGAAATCCGGGAAGGAACGCGTATTGCTGATCGATTTCCTGCTCGACCTTTCCTTTTCCGACGGCGATATCATCGACCGGGAAGTGGTAGCCATCGCCCGGTTTGCCGAGCTCACTGGTATCAGCATCCGCTATGTCACCGACGAAATCTACAAACGGCGCAAAATCATCTATGATCATTACGGCAGCGACGCCACGCTCGACCTGGTGGCCAACGGAACCTTCTTCAGGCGACGTGCGCTGTTCCACCTCGAGCTCACCGAATCGGCCACACAGGAAGATATCCGGAAAGCCTTCCGGCGACTGGCAGCACAATTGCATCCCGATAAGCTGGGGCACGTCGACGAAGACACCCGGCAAAAAGCCGCTGAGCGGTTCATCGAGATCAAGGAAGCGTACAATTTCCTGCGGAAATAACAGTCCTTCAGTCCGCGGTCTCCAGTCGTATTCTGACCGAAAGACTGTCGACCGGAGACCAACTAGTAACTTCCAACCAGCAACTTCAAACTAACCCTTCTCTGTAGCGTTTCAAAGCTCGTTCTCTCGCTTCGGCATGATCGACAATCGGTTCGGGATACGCTTCCGTTCCGAACTCGGGGACCCATCGACGGATGTAAGCAAAATCGGGATCGAATTTCTGCTGCTGACTGGCGGGATTGAACACCCGGAAATAGGGCGCCGCGTCACAGCCCGAACCAGCGGCCCATTGCCAGCCGCCCACATTGCTTGCCTGTTCGTAATCGAGTAATTTTTCCGCAAACCATGCTTCTCCCCAACGCCAGTCGATGAGCAAATGCTTGGTCAGGAAGCTCGCCACCACCATACGAATGCGATTGTGCATGAATCCTGTGGCCAATAGCTCGCGCATACCGGCATCAACCAGCGGATAACCGGTTTTTCCTTCGCACCAGGCACGAAAATGCGCTTCGTTGTTTTCCCAGCGAATGTGATCGTAGGCTTTTCGGAACGAAGCGGTAGCCGAATGCGGAAAATGGTACAGGATCATCTGGTAAAAATCGCGCCAGATGAGCTCATCGAGGTATTTCGGATTGCTATCCAATGCTGTTCGAACCAGCTCCCGGATGGAAATCGTACCGAAGCGCAAATGCACACTGAGCCGGGATGTTCCCGAAACAGACGGAATATCGCGCGTTTGATCGTACTGCCGGATCAGCTCTTTATCGATTACCATTGGTGGAAACGGCACGTGCTGCGTTTCGCTGAATCCCATGTCGGGCAACGAAGGCAAATCGGAAGGATTCATTTGCAACAACTGATCGGTATAGCGTTCCACCGAGTAAGCCTTCACGAAAAAATCGGTTAACGCGGCTTTCCATCTCTTCGAATAAGGCGTGAAAACCGTATACGGCGTTCCATCGGCTTTAAGGATTTCGTTTCGCTCAAAAATCACCTGGTCTTTAAACGCTTTGAAGTCGATCTGAAGCTTTTGCAGGTGTTCATACACTTGTTTATCGCGCTCCCTTGCTGCAGGCTCGTAATCGCGGTTGGCGATCACCAGTGAAATTCCCTGTTGGCGACAATAGTCGGGAATGAGCATTTCCGGCTGCCCGTACAGCACCACCAGATCACTTCCAAGAGCCTGATAAGCTCTTTTCAAAACATCCACCTGCCGGTAAATGAACAACACACGCTGATCATCTGCCGGTAATTTATCCAGGATGGTGTGATCGAAAATGAAAAGCGGCTGCACCTTCCCGGACCGCAATGCATGATATAATCCCGCATTATCGGAAATGCGCAGATCACGTCGGTGCCAGAAAAGAACGGATTGCATGGACTAAAGATACGTTTCAGCCGGATATCAGAAGCTGTGGAAAATGCCCATCACGGTCACCACAAATCCAACCAGCGTACCGATCAGGGTCATACGCGTGCGTTTGCGGAAGTAAACGAACGAACAAAATACCACAGAAAACGCCCCGATGATGATGCTGAGCAGGCTGAGCATGTTCTGCTGCTCTTCGTATTTGTGGGTGAGAACAATGGACAACTCGTAGGATTTGGTCGAAGTGCTGTAAAGATCCGTCAGGAAAGGGATAATAGCGAACTGGTTATAGCAGGCCAGCAGAAGCCCGATAATACTGATCACAAAACCGATTGCTGAGAGTGCCCGCATACAATGTTAAAGTAAGCAAAAATAACAAGAAGTTTGAAAGAATCGACAAGGTATAAGAGCAGGGATTGGCGTAACTTGCTAATAGACATCAAACCCTGAAAATTATGAAAAAGTTTGTACTATTTGCATGTCTGACAGCCATCAGCGCCAGCGCTTTCGGACAGCGTGAATCCGACTTGAAAGTTTCCATCACAACCCCTTCAGATGGTGCGACCATTGAAGCCACGGAACTTTTTAACCTGAATGTTTTTCTGACAAATCTCGGCTCCGCCCACGTGACGACCGACGATACCCTGCGTTACTCCATGACCCTCGAAGGCGAACCGGTAATGTTTCCCGGCGATGTCGATTACCTCGTGTACCAGCAGTCTATCGGTGCCGGAGCAACTTATACGATCGTGCGCAACATGGCCTTCGACAGCTCGCTCGACGGTCAGACAGTTGAACTGTGCGTGCGCGTGGTTCCGATGAATGCCGATGACCCGATCATTGACCCTGAAATGGTTGATAACATTTCCTGCATTACGATCCACGTAGGAGAGTTTGCCGGCGTGGCTGAAAACGACGGTCCGGGTATCCTGATCTATCCGAATCCAGCTTCACAGACAGTTTCTGTAACGTCGAAGGAGCCTATTCAAACGGTTTCTGTTCGCGATGCCCTGGGAAAAGAAGCCGTGGTGTTCCATTCGGGATTTGACGCGCTCGACTGCAGCCTTTTACAAAGCGGAACCTACTTTTTTGTAGTGACCACGGAAAGCGGCAGAAAAGTGGATCGTTTGGTCATCAATCGGTAAGCAATAGGCGTTATAGCCTGTTTTATTCATTCAGTTTAAACGGTTGAAATTCATCGTTCTGACGGACCTTGTTCTTAGCGTGTGATAAAAAAAGTATATTTGCACAGAACTCACGCCGGAATTGATGGCTTTTCAACATACATCCTATGAAGAAGTTACCGTTTTACCTCCTGTTATTGTTGATCTTTCCACTGGTGCGCTGCGGCGAAACCGGGGAAAAAGATGAGCTCAGCGAAGAAGAACTGTACGAATTCCAGGGCTTTTCCATGAAGCCTTACGATATGCCGGTAATGATCATGCTTCCGGATGAAACAGCCAACATCGGCGCGTCTACCAAACCAGAAGTTATACACGAAGAGGGCGGTTTCCAATGGCAATTGTCTGTAGGCCCGAACTTTCTGATGGTGATCGACGACTGGGGAGCTGACCGCGAAATGGTCTCTTCCGAGAAAAAAGAGCTCGCCGGATTGAACTTCTACAAGATCAAATACCTCATCAACGAGCCGGATCTGATCATGTATGAGCGCGAGCTGAAAGTAGACGGCAAGAAAGGCGTTCCAAGCAGCGTCGGGATCAAGCACAAAACGTATCACGTATACGGACAGAAAGTGATCAACGGCATTACTTACGTATTCCAGAGCCGCGACGAAGGCTACGAGAAAGTGATCATCGACCTGATGGTAAAATCCATTCGCTCGGTGAAACCACTGAAGTAATTATGAATTATAAATTGATTAATTATCAAGGGCTCGTTCCCAGCAATAGTTAGTTATTACTGATAATTTAAAAGGATCAATTATGACGGCTTCGACACCTCGTAATTGATCCTTTTTCTTTTGTCCTATCAATGACTAATTATGAAGAGGCTCTTCGCCTTTATAATTCATAATTCATCCATTTATAATTCTCAATCGATGTTCTTCATCACCATCCGGATCGTCTGGCGCGTACGCTGCTCTACCAGGATTTCCTTTTTATCGGTTACACGGCTCACCGTCGCATCGTCGTAATGACGGATCGTTACCAGCTCCAGTCCTTCGTTGAAACGCACTTCATACTGATCGTGGAACAGCTCCACCAAATCTTTCGGGCTTGCTTTCGCGCGATCGAAAACAATGGAGAAGCTCAGTGCCGAGTTCTGCATGAGGTTGATCTTCACTTTCGCTTCACCGAGCTTGCGGAAAATATCGCCGAGGTTTTCTTCCACGATGAAGGAGAAATCTTTCGGTGTGAGCGACAGCAGCACCTGGTCCATTTTGAAAATGAACGACGGCACGAGGTGATCGAAATCGCCTGAAGCCTGGATCACGGTTCCCGGAGCTTCCGGCTCGATGAACGACTTCACGTGCAGCGAGATGCCTTTGTTCTGAAGCGGCTTGATGGTTTTCGGGTGAATCACCGTTGCACCGTAATACGACAATTCGATGGCTTCCTTGAAGGAGATTTTATCGAGCTTGATCGTATGGTCGAACCATTTCGGATCGGCGTTGAGCATTCCCGGAACGTCTTTCCAGATCGTCACGCTTTCCGCGCCTGTGCAGTAAGCCAGGATACCAGCCGTAAAGTCCGAACCTTCGCGACCGAGCGTTGTGGTGAAACCTTCGTTGGTATGTCCCACAAATCCTTGTGTAACGCCAATGCGCTTGGTTTTGAATTCCGGTAGCAATCGCTCAACGATCAGGCTTTCGGTTTTCGCCCAGTTCACTTCACCTTCGCGGTACGTATGATTGGTACGAATGAGCTTGCGCGCATCGGCCCAGAAGGTGTTGTGGCCTTCTTCCTTTAGAAACGCCTCCACGATCAGCGTAGAAGCGATTTCACCGATGGAAACCACCTGGTCGTATTCGAAGTTATAGTTATCGGAAATCTCGTTGTTATAACGGTTCTTCAGGCCATCGAAGATCGTTTCGAGCTCTTTGAAGATCGTGTAATGCGGCTCGGCAAACAATTCGCCGGCAATGTTGAGGTGAAATTGGTAACAGCTTTCAACAAGTTCCTTGTATTCCTTTTCGTTCCGTTTACAAAGTGCCTCCACGATCGCTTCGAGCGCGTTAGTGGTTTTGCCCATTGCTGAAACAACCACCAGGAGCTGGTCCTGTGTGTACAGCGACAAAATACGGGAAACATTGCGAACAGCCTGTGCATCTTTAACAGACGCACCACCGAATTTGAATACTTTCATTGTCTTTTCTGTTTTGTGTTGATGTTTTTTTTGAATTGCCTTTGTTAAAGACGGCTGCAAAATTACGCTTTTCCATACAACAAAAACGTTTTATGTTCTTCAAAA